>NZ_WJBU01000001.1 GCF_009646335.1 Caenimonas koreensis DSM 17982
CTTGGCGTCGAAGACCATGCGTACTGCACGATCCTGCACCTCGGGTGAAAACTTTGACTTCCTCATAATGGCTCAATCTTCTCAAATGAAAGAGCCTCCTCAAATACCGGGGCGGTTCACTCCGCTTCGATAGTCGAATCTTTGGGGTTGTTTTGCGATGGAATGGCCGCGCAGCCGCTCGCGCCTCTCCCATGTTCTTGAACCGCTCCCAGTCGTTTGTGGCAGGGCTTGCCCTGACTCCAGCTTTGGCTATGTCGAGCGTCGGCTCGTCGGTGAAGCGGTACAAGCTGCACAGCTTGCCCCCGTTTGCGATTCCACCCTGCCGAGTCTTTTCGATAAACCCCAGCGCCTCTAGCCGATGCAGGGCAGCCGCAAGCGTTGAGCTGCTGGAAATGCCCGCGTGCTTCATCTCCGCGAGCGTCGCGTTGATGTCGCCGTTGTTCGTGCGCCCCAGCTTGCGCCGAAGGGCCAGGTACACGCGAACATCGGCATGGGTCAACACGCGCCATGCGGGGCAATCAAGAATCGACCAATAGAGCCGCACGTGCCCGCCGCGCGGGTCTTTGGGCATCGCCCGCTTCATCGTGCAACAGCCGCTAGCCGCGAAAGGTGTGCGTAGAGTGCGGCCAGCTCGGTCACTGTCATCCCTGCCAGATCGGGGCCAATGCCCAAATGAGCGAAGCGCCACACCAGCAATTCAAGTTCTTTGAGCCAGTCACGCGGTAGCTTCATTGCGTGCCCCGCTTTCCAATGTGTAGAGCCCGACGCGGTGTTTCGTTCCACCTTCCGTTATCACGGTTTGCCAGTGCGTCACGATGCGGTAGCCAGCTTTGCGTAGTTGCAGGACTCGCGCCGGGCAGTGGTACACGTCAAGAAACCGCATGGCCTCAAATGTGGTCACTGAAAAGAGCGCAAAAGCCGCTAGGAGCCTGTCGCATTGCGTCTTGGTGTCGGTGCCCTTAAACTGCGCCCGGATCGCTTCCAGGGCTGCTTTCTTTTCGGAGGGAGCGGCCTTTTCTTTTTCCATGCCATCCCCCTACTTCGATGCCTGCGCTTTGAGGAAAGCGTCGATGGCGTTGATGTCGAACAACGTAACTTTTTGACCCGCCTTCAATGGCTGAGGAAAACCGTGGCGGGATTTTGTCCACTGCCAAAGTGTCGAGCGGGCAATTTGGAAATGCGCACAAGCAACCTTGGCGCGGGCGTAGAAGGGCTTTTGGTCAGTGCCCCGATCCGTCTTTAGGGATTTCATAGATTCGTCCTTTGTTATCCAGCACCGTTGCGGCTGGCATGGAACGAATCATGTTGGTCCGATCTCGCAAAAACACCGCAGATGCGGTCGAAGCAACCGTATCTGCGGTCAGCGCGCCTTCAGGCTTCGCCTTGCTTCGCTGAACTTACCTTCCAGGTTTCGCTTGCTCAATCCTGGCGTATTGGGAAAGTGGGCTTCCAACGCGGAGATTACGGAAGCTTGATCATCAAATACCGATAGCTCCTGCCCTGACGGAGATTTTCCTAACATCAGCTCAAGCAATCCGCCGATGATGTTCAGGTACGTGCTTCGCTCCTTGGCGCCCATTGGTCGATCAACCGCCTTCTGCTCGTCTTGGTTTGGTTTAGGTAAGGGTTGAAAGTGACCTTTTGCCCTTACGAATTCCAGCCAAGGAACATGGAATCCCTTTCCCTCTGCCCATCGAACGTAGTATTCGGGGGTGGGGCGAAGCGGATGACTCCCGGACAGCCAAACGTCACGAATGTTCTGCCAGCCAATGTTCAATCCCATCATCTCGTCATCGTCACGTGCGTTGGAAGCGCTCCACTCCGCACCTTTTCGTTCGTCCGGCTGCATCAGTTTTCGGCTATCGAGACAGACAACGCTTCGAAAGCAATCGGGCCATGGCGAGAGTGGGGCACGTTCGACGAATTCGGTGAAATGCGGGTTCACACCAAGCAGAAGTTGAAGCGCGTCCATTGGCTCCCATGTGTCGTAGCGGAGCCAGTCCGTGAACATCCAATGAGCAAAGTCAGCGGAACTGCTAGAGCCCGCTTCACCGTATCCATCTCCCCCTTTCAGCGGCGCGATTCGTTTAGGTTCTCTTGTTGTTCGCAGGAATTCAAACATTGACTCCGTCCGGACGACGAGCATTGAGTCCTTTGGGAGGCCGCCCGCCGGGTAATAAAGTTCGGCAGGTTCCTTTCTTTTGTTGGCGTCCTTGAACGCCTTGCGGTCCGCAGCGTAGGCGGCCCGCTTTGCACTCACTTCTGCATCAGCGAACGTGCCGGCCCCCAGTAACGCTTCCAACCGCTCACCCGCAGCTCTAGAGCCTCGCGTGAATTCATTTTCCTCATAGCTTTCCTGGAGCTGCCAATAGATTCCATCACCACTCGTGACAAAGGCTCCGTCAATCGAGGTCAACTCCACCTGAGGTCCACCGACGAGCTGCTGAAACTCATGCTGCACATCAAGTGCCTCGCCTCCAATCATTGGAATGTCAAACACACCATCAAGAACAAGAACGGGTTTTTCAAGAACAATGTATTTATCGTCGTTCAGTCGAATCCCCATCGGGACATCTATCCACCCCCCCGAATAGCTTGCGTCCATTGCCTTCTTTATGTCCGCTGGAAATTTCTCTGTTGGGACATCGTCTACCAGCACAATTCGTCCGCGTCGAGCGCGTGCATGGTTAACAAAGTTGACGGATAGGGTGAGGTGGCCGTCCAACGCCAATCGAAGTAGGTCAGACCTCTTTACAGCCTCGCCTAACAGCATACTCAGATGCTCCGTAGTTTCATCGACAGTCAGCCAGTCTCGAAGTTTTAGCAACTTGCTCATCGCGCCCCTTTAGCGCCCCTGAATAGGTGCCAGCCCGACCCGTCAGGGAAACGGGTTTTCGGGGATCAGCCTAGGGCTGGCGAAACTGTGATCTAGGCCGCCTTTCGCTTAAACGTCAGCACCTTTCCAGTCGTGCAGTTATCCAAGTAGTCAGCCCATTGCTGCATCATCTTCGCCCGCTCGCGCAGGTATGTCGCATGGTTGTACGCCGCGCTCACTGCGTCCCGTTCCTGATGCGCGAGTTGTAGTTCGATGTGGGCATGGTTGAAACCCATCTCATGCAACAGCGTCGAAGCGATGCCCCGGAAACCGTGGCCGGTCATGCGGCCTTTGTAGCCCATGCGCGCCAGTGCGCCCAAGATCGTGTTGTTGCTCATGGGCTTTGAGTGGTCCCGCTCGCCAGGGAACACCATTGGGCTATGCCCCGAAATCAGGTGCAAGGCTTTGAGGATGTTCACGGCTTGCGCAGACAGAGGAACGATGTGCGGAGTTTTCATCTTCATGCGCTCCGCCGGGATGTCCCATCGCTTCGCGTCGAGGTCAAACTCCTCCCAGCGCGCGCCGATTAGCTCCGAGGTACGAACGAACGTCAGCGCCATCAGCTTGATAGCCAAGCGGGTCACAGCGGCCCCCTGATAGCTCTCGATGTGGCGAAGTAGTTCCGGCAGCTCCTTTGTGTCGAGCCGCGCGTAGTTCACCTTTTTGCGCGCGGGCAGGATGTCGCCCGGCTTGATGTCTGCCGCCGGGTTGCGCTTGGCCTTGCCATGTGCGATGGCGTAGCGAAAGACTTGCCCCGTGGTCTGTAGTGCACGCTTGGCGATGTCCAGTGCCCCGCGTTCGGCAATCGCTTTCACCATTGCCACAAGTTCCGGGGCTTCGATGGCGTCAACGGGCCGCGTGCCGATTGCCGGAAAGACATCGGCTTCGAGCCGCCGGATCACGTAGGCCGTGTGGCTGTCGCTCCGTGTGGCCTTCCAGTGGGCCCACCACAGACGGGCAACGGCAGCGAATGAGTTTTCGGCAGAGAGCTTGCGGGCTACCTTGTCGGCCTTTCGCCGCACCATCGGGTCAGCGCCGCTGGCCTGCAGCTTGCGCGCGTCGCCCATGGCGTCCCGTGCCTGCGCCAGCCCCACATCCGGATATGCGCCAAGGGCCATGACCTTTTCTTTTCCGTCCACACGGTATTTCCAACGCCACAGCTTTGAACCGGTTTCCGTAACCAACAGGTATAGCCCTTGGCCGTCGCTCAGCTTTACTGGCTTGGGGCCGGGCTTGGCCTTCTTGATGGCGGTGTCTGTCAGCGGCATGGGGCCTCCATAACCGGCGTTTCGGGGTGGATACCCCCAGGTCACAGCGCCGATACCCCCGAACATACCCCCAGCAATGGCTGGCTTGCAATACCCCACTTTGGACGGCAGAAAACAAAAAAGCCCCATGGATAGGGGCTTTTAGGGGGGTTGGGCGGTCTGGAATGGACTGCCGAAAACACATTACTGGCGGAGAGGGCGGGATTCGAACCCGCGGAGGGCTATTAACCCTCACACGCTTTCCAGGCGTGCGACTTAAACCGCTCATCCACCTCTCCTGCGAGTGCGCGATTGTACCAGCCGTGCACGACGCACCTGGACCGTGCTCAAGCAGCTTTTGCTGTCGCGCTGCCTGTTTGCAATCGCGTGCCTTCCGGGTCAGCGAGCATCGCCAGCAGCAAATTCACATCGGCAGGCTTGACCATGTGGAAGTCAAAACCAGCCTGTTCGGAACGCAGGCGTGCCTCGGCCTCACCATAGCCCGTGAGCGCAATGAGCAATGCATCGCGTGTCTCGTCCAGGTTTCGCATGCGGTTGGCAACCTCAAAGCCGTTCATGCCCGGCAGCCCGATGTCGAGCAGCACCGCGTCGGGCCGGAATTCCGCCGCGATCTTCAAGGCCGACATGCCTTCGCTGGCCGTACGCACTTCGTAGCCTTCCATCTCCAGCAACATCATCAGCGTTTCGGCGGACGCGGCCAGGTCGTCCACCACCAGGATGCGCCTGGACGAGGCAGCTGGCGTGGCGGCCTGCGGATCAGCCTGCGACGCAGGTTGCGTGGGCTCGGCACTCTCGATATGCGCCGGCAGGTAGATCGACATCTCCGTGCCTGTTCCAGCCCCTTCGCTGTAAGCCACCACGCGGCCACCGTGCAGTTCGACCAGGTGCCTCACCAGCGTGAGGCCGATGCCCAGGCCGCCCTGTGAACGGTCAAGCGACTGGTCGGCCTGTGCGAAGAGGTCAAAGATGTGTGGCAGGAATGCCGGGTCGATACCCGCGCCCTGGTCGCGCACCATGATCTTCACCTCGCCCGCCTCGTACACCGCCGCGAGCGTGATGGTCGTGTGCGGGCCCGAGAATTTCGAGGCGTTGTTGATCAGGTTCGACAGCACTTGCGACAGGCGCACGGCGTCGCCTTGCAGCACGATCTGCTCGGCCGGAAGCTCCACGTGCAGCACCTGGTCAAGCGAGCCGACGCGCGGCAGGCTCGCCTCCACCGCGTGCTCGACGAGCGAGGCCAGCGACAACGGCTCGGGCTTGACGGCTACCTTGCCCTGCACGATGCGCGAGACGTCGAGCAGGTCATCCACCAGCCGTGCCATGTGATCAGCCTGCCTGCCGATCACGTCGCGCGCCCAGTTCATGGTGGGCTGTGTCACCTCGTCGCCGCGCATGATGTGCACCGCATTGCGGATGGGCGCGAGCGGGTTGCGCAGCTCATGCGCCAGCATCGCGAGGAACTCGTTCTTGCGCCGGTCGGCGTCCTGCACGGCCGTGTACAAGCGGGCGTTCTCCATCGCAATCGAGGCGCGACCCGCGACTTCGCGCACCAGTGCGAGCTGCTTCGGATCGAACCGGTCAGCGCCGCCCAGCAGCGCCAGGGCGCCGCGAACTTCGTCGCCGGCCATCAGCGGGCACACCACCGCCGAGCGATCGCCCTGCCGCCATGTGCGCAGCTGCCCGTCGCGGACGGCTTCATCCGCCACCGCGCGCAGTTCCTGCGAAAACGCCTCCGGGTCGTCTGCCGCGGGCGCGGGAAACATTTCGAGCCTGCGCACGCCGCCATCGGGCGACGCCAGGCCCAGGATCGCCCGGTCACCGAGCATGGGCACGCAGATGGACAGGATGGCCGAGATGGTCTCGTCAAGGTGGAGCGAGCGAGACAGCTGCTCGCTCGCCTCGGCCAGGAAGTCCGCGCGCGCAATCGCTTCTTCAGCGGCGGTGCGCGCTGCCTCCGAACGGGCCAGATCCTCACGCGCCACGGCCTGCAGCTGCAGCTGGCGGTTCATGCGGAACAGCTCGACGAACACGCGCACCTTGGACCTCAGCACTTCAGGCACGACGGGCGAAGGAATGTAGTCCACTGCACCCAGCGCATAGCCGCGCCGCGCCTGCACGTCGTCCACGTACGCGGTGATGAAAACGATGGGCGTCTGCGAAGTCTTCTTGTACTGGCGAATCAGGCTCGCCGTCTCCAGCCCGTCGATGTCGGGCATGTTGACGTCCAGCAGGATCACCGCGAACTCCTGGTCGAGCACGAACTTCAGCGCCTCCTTGCCCGACCGCGCGCTGACGATGTTCTGGCCCAGCTCGTCCAGGATCGAGCGGAACACGACGTGCTTTTCCGGCAGGTCGTCAACGATGAGGATGTTGACCTTTTCCAGCTCTGAGAGGCTCGAATCGAGAGGTGTCGGCGTTGTCACTGGTGCAGCCAGGCGCGCAGGACGGTGAGCAGGTCCTGCGTGTTCACTGGTTTGGAAAGGTAGTCCCATGCGCCCGCCTCGATGCACTTCTCGCGGTCGCCCTTCATGGCCTTGGCGGTCACGGCGATCATCGGCAGGTTCTTGCCGGCGGGCAGCCTGCGAATCTCTTTCATCGTGGCCATGCCGTCCATCTCCGGCATCATGATGTCCATCAGCACGACCCTGATCTGAGGGTCAGTCCCGACGCGGTGGATCGCATCGCGGCCGTTGTCGGCCCAGACGATGTCCATGCCTTCGTCTTCCAGCACCGTCGCCAGCGCGAAGATGTTGCGCATGTCGTCATCGACGATCAGCACGCGCTTGCCGGCCAGCGGCTTGCTCGACTCATGGATCGTGTTGATGATGTTGCGCTTGGCCTGCGGCAGCCGCGCCAGGTTGTGGTGCAGCCCCAGCAGCGTGTTGTCGAAGAGCTTCGCGCCGGTGTGGGCCTCGCTCAACGTCAGCGTGTCGTCGCTGGTCCAGTTGAAGCGGCCCGGGTGGTCGCCCGCGCCCCGGTACAGAACCACCTGCAACGGCCCCATGGCCCGCTGGCCCGCAAGCAGCTCGCGCAACTCGCCCGCTTCAGCGCCGGGGAATGCGTCTTCAATGACGACGCAGTCGAAGCGCTGCTTTTGCAGGGCCTCCTTGAGCTTTGCTGCGGTCTTGGCCAGCACGACGTCGATCTGTTCGTCTTCCACGTTCGCCACCAGCTCGCGCCGCGCGGCCTCGTCGTGAATCGCCACCAGCAAGCGCTTGTGCGGCCGCGCAAGGTAGACATGCAGGTTGTCCAGCATCGCATCGAGCACTTCCTTGCTCTGGATGGGTTTTTCGATGAACGCCATCGCACCGGAGGCAAAGGCGCGGTCCTTCGAGTCGTCGGTGGAGATGACGCACACGGGCAGGTGCCGCGCGCCCATGTCCTGCTTGATGCGATCGAGCACGCGCCAGCCGTCCATGTCGGGCAGGTACATGTCGAGCGTGACAGCCGCTGGCTTGAACTCGGCTGCGAGCGTCAACGCGCCTGCGCCCATGGGCGTGACGAGGCCCTTGAACCCCTTGGCACGCGCGGCGTCGAGCAGGAAGCTGGCGAATGCCATGTCGTTCTCGACAATCAGCAGCACCAGGTCGCCCTGCTGGATGTGGTCGCGGTCGTCGCCGGCTTCGTTCGCTGTGATGCCGCCCTCCTCGCCCATGATGGCGGCATCGACCACCTGTGGATTGCGCACCGGCTGGCGCTTAAGGTGCGCGAGCGTCGCCATCTCGTTGCGCTGCTCGGAAATCTGCGCGGGGCGCCGGCCCAGGCGCGACGCCGAATAGACGAGTGGCAGGTACAGCGTGAACGTGGAGCCTTGCCCCGGCGCCGATGCCAGCCGGATTTCACCGCCGAGCAGCTTCGACAGCTCGCGGCTGATGGCCAGGCCCAGGCCCGTGCCGCCGTACTTGCGGCTGGTCGAGCCGTCGGCCTGCTGGAACGCCTCAAAGATGATCTGCTGCTTGTCGACCGAGATACCGATGCCTGTGTCGGACACCGAGAACGCAATGACTTGCTGCGCGCGATTGAGGTCCTCGTTGTCGGGCGTCCAGCCCTGCACCACTTCTTCGATCGACAGCGTCACGTTGCCCTGGTGCGTGAACTTGAAAGCATTCGACAGCAGGTTCTTCAAAATCTGCTGCAGCCGCTTCACATCCGTGACCATCGAGTTCGGCAGGTTCACGCCGGTGTGAATGAGGAAGTCCACCGTCTTCGCTTCAGCAACGTGGCGGAAGGTGCGCTCAACGTACAGCTGCAGGTCGGACAGGCGCAGCTCGTTCACATCAACCACCACGGTGCCCGACTCGATCTTCGACAGGTCGAGAATGTCGTTGATCAGCATCAGCAAGTCGTTGCCCGACGAGTGAATCGTCTTGGCAAATTCCACCTGCTTGGGCGAGAGGTTGCCGTCCGCATTCTTGGACAGCTGGTCCGACAGGATCAGCAGCGAATTCAGCGGCGTGCGCAGCTCGTGCGACATGTTCGCCAGGAACTCCGACTTGTACTTGGACGTGAGAGCCAGCTGCTTGGCCTTGTCTTCCAGCGCTTGCCGGGCCTGCTCCACTTCCTGGTTCTTGCGCTCGACCTCGTGGTTCTGGTGCACCAGCAGGCGCGCTTTTTCCTGCAATTCTTCGTTGGTCTGCTGCAGCTCCTGCTGGCGGCTTTGCAGCTCCTGCGCGAGCGACTGTGACTGCGTGAGCAGGTCTTCGGTGCGCATGTTCGCCTCGATCGTGTTGATCACGATACCGATGGACTCCGTGAGCTGGTCGAGGAAAGCCTGGTGCGTCGGGTTGAAGCGCTCGACCGATGCCAGCTCGACCACGCCGCGCACCTGGCCTTCGAAGATGATCGGCAGCACCAGCACGTTGAGCGGCTGCACATCGTGCAGGCCCGAGGAAATCCTGAACTGCTCGGGGATCGACGACGTGAGCAGGATCTTCTGCTTGTCATAAGCGCACTGCCCGACCAGGCCCTGGCCCATGTCCACCTCCTTGCCGTAGGCGCCGTGGCCCTCTGACGCATAGCTCGCCATCAGCCGCAGCTTGGGCAGCTCGTGGTGGTAACGCAGCACATAGAACTCGGCCTGCTGGGCACCCACCACTGGCGCGAGCTCCGACAGGATCAGGTGACCGACGGCCACCAGGTCTTTCTGGCCCTGCAGCATCCGCGAGAACTTCGCCAGGTTGGTCTTGAGCCAGTCCTGCTCGGTGTTGACCTGCGTCGTGTCCTTCAGGTTGCGGATCATCTCGTTGATGGTGTCCTTCAGCGCGGCCACTTCGCCCAGCGCCTCCACCGTGATCGATCGCGTCAAGTCGCCCTGCGTCACGGCGGTGGCCACTTCGGCAATGGCGCGCACCTGTGTCGTGAGATTGGCCGCGAGCTGGTTCACGTTCTCCGTGAGGCCCTTCCATGTGCCCGCAGCGCCCGGCACCTTGGCCTGTCCGCCCAGCTTGCCTTCCACGCCCACTTCGCGCGCCACCGTGGTCACCTGGTCGGAGAACGTGGCGAGCGTGTCGGTCATGCCGTTGATGGTGTCGGCCAGCGCCGCGATCTCGCCTTTGGCTTCCACCGTGAGCTTCTGGCCCAGGTCACCGTTGGCAACGGCCGTCACCACCTTGGCGATGCCGCGCACTTGCGAGGTGAGGTTGCCGGCCATGAAATTCACGTTGTCGGTCAGGTCCTTCCACGTGCCGGCCACGCCCTGCACATCGGCCTGGCCGCCCAGCTTGCCTTCGGTGCCCACTTCGCGAGCCACCCGCGTGACTTCAGACGCGAAGGAGCGCAGCTGGTCCACCATCGTGTTGATCGTCGCCTTCAGTTCCAGGATTTCGCCCTTCACGTCCACCGTGATCTTCTTGGAGAGGTCGCCCGCTGCCACGGCCTTCGTCACGTCGGCGATGTTCCGCACCTGCGACGTGAGGTTGCCGGCCATGAAGTTCACGTTGTCGGTCAGGTCTTTCCACGTGCCCGCGACGCCTTGCACATCAGCCTGGCCGCCCAGCTTGCCTTCGGTGCCCACTTCGCGAGCCACCCGCGTGACTTCGGAGGCGAACGACGAGAGCTGGTCCACCATCGTGTTGATGGTGGCTTTGAGTTCGAGAATCTCGCCCTTCACGTCCACCGTGATCTTCTTGGACAGGTCGCCCGCCGCCACGGCCTTCGTCACATCGGCGATGTTTCGCACCTGCGACGTCAGGTTGCCGGCCATCGAATTCACCGAGTCCGTCAAGTCCTTCCACGTACCGGCCACGCCTTGCACATCGGCTTGTCCGCCCAGCTTGCCTTCCGTGCCCACTTCGCGCGCCACCCGCGTCACTTCCGACGCAAAGGATCGCAGCTGGTCCACCATCGTGTTGATGGTGTTCTTCAGTTCCAGGATTTCGCCCTTCACGTTCACGGTGATCTTCTTGGAGAGGTCACCAGCGGCTACAGCCGTCGTCACATCGGCGATGTTCCGCACTTGCGACGTGAGGTTGCCGGCCATGAAGTTCACGTTGTCGGTCAAGTCCTTCCACGTACCGGCCACGCCTTGCACATCGGCCTGGCCGCCGAGCTTGCCTTCGGTGCCCACTTCGCGGGCCACGCGCGTGACTTCAGAGGCGAACGACGAGAGCTGGTCCACCATCGTGTTGATCGTGGCTTTGAGTTCGAGAATTTCGCCTTTCACGTCCACCGTGATCTTCTTGGAAAGGTCACCGGCTGCCACGGCCTTGGTCACGTCGGCGATGTTCCGCACTTGCGACGTCAGGTTGCCGGCCATCGAGTTCACCGAGTCGGTCAAGTCCTTCCAGGTGCCGGCCACGCCTTGCACATCGGCCTGACCGCCGAGCTTGCCTTCGGTGCCCACCTCGCGCGCCACGCGCGTGACTTCCGACGCGAAGGATCGCAGCTGGTCCACCATCGTGTTGATGGTGTTCTTCAGCTCCAGGATTTCGCCTTTCACGTCCACGGTGATCTTCTTGGACAAGTCACCGGCCGCCACGGCTGTCGTCACATCGGCGATGTTCCGCACTTGCGAGGTGAGGTTGCCGGCCATGAAGTTCACGGAGTCAGTCAAGTCTTTCCACGTGCCGGCTACACCTTGCACATCGGCCTGGCCACCGAGTTTGCCTTCCGTGCCCACCTCGCGCGCCACCCGCGTCACTTCCGACGCGAACGACGAGAGCTGGTCCACCATCGTGTTGATCGTGTCTTTCAGCTCCAGGATTTCGCCCTTCACTTCCACGGTGATCTTCTTGGAGAGGTCACCCGCGGCCACAGCCGTGGTCACGTCGGCGATGTTTCGCACTTGCGATGTCAGGTTGCCGGCCATGAAGTTCACGGAGTCGGTCAGGTCCTTCCAAGTGCCGGCCACGCCCTGCACATCGGCTTGGCCGCCCAGCTTGCCTTCCGTGCCCACTTCACGCGCCACCCGCGTGACTTCCGACGCGAACGACGAGAGCTGGTCCACCATTGTGTTGATCGTGTTCTTCAGCTCGAGAATTTCGCCCTTCACGTCCACCGTGATCTTCTTGGAGAGGTCGCCCGCCGCCACGGCCTTGGTCACGTCGGCGATGTTTCGCACCTGGGCCGTGAGGTTCGAGCCCATCGAGTTGACCGAGTCCGTCAGGTCTTTCCACGTGCCCGCCACGCCCTGCACATCGGCCTGGCCACCGAGCTTGCCTTCGGTGCCCACTTCGCGCGCCACTCGCGTCACCTCCGATGCGAAGGATCGAAGCTGGTCCACCATCGTGTTGATCGTGTTCTTCAGCTCCAGGATTTCGCCCTTCACGTCCACCGTGATCTTCTTGGACAAGTCCCCGGCCGCGACAGCCGTCGTCACGTCGGCAATGTTCCGCACCTGCGACGTGAGGTTGCCGGCCATGAAGTTCACGTTGTCGGTCAGGTCCTTCCACGTGCCGGCCACGCCCTGCACATCGGCCTGGCCGCCCAGCTTGCCTTCGGTACCCACTTCACGCGCCACCCGTGTCACTTCGGAAGCAAAGGATCGCAGCTGGTCCACCATCGTGTTGATGGTGTTCTTCAGTTCCTGGATCTCGCCCTTCACGTCCACCGTGATCTTCTTGGACAGGTCGCCCGCCGCCACGGCCTTGGTCACGTCGGCGATGTTTCGCACCTGGGCCGTCAGGTTGCCGGCCATGAAGTTCACCGAGTCAGTCAAGTCCTTCCACGTGCCGGCCACGCCCTGCACATCGGCCTGGCCGCCCAACTTGCCCTCCGTCCCCACCTCGCGCGCCACGCGCGTGACTTCCGCCGAGAAGGTGCCCAGCTGCTGCACCATCTTGTTGATGATCATGGCCGTGCGAAGGAACTCGCCTTCGAGCGGCCTGCCGTCTGCCTCGAGCGCCATCGACTTCGACAGGTCGCCCTGCGCCACCGCACCAATCACGCGCGCCACCTCGGACGTCGGGTGCACCAGATCGGCAATCAGTGAATTGATCGACTCCGCGCAGTCGCGCCAGAAGCCGCTGGCATTCGGCACGAACGCACGCTCCTTGAGCTTGCCTTCCTTGCCGACCACGCGCGACAGGCGCTCCAGCTCATGAGACATGCGAAGGTTTTCGCCCACCACGTCATTGAATGCGTCAGAGACTTTGCCCCATACGCCCGACCAGTCCTGCGGCAGCTGCGCCTGGGCGTTGCCCTTCTTGAGGTCAGTCAGCGCCGTGAGGCACAGGCGCGTGTGCTCGCCCATGTCGTCCATGTCGTCGAGCACGGAATTGACGCAGGCCACATCGGCCTGCCAGAAGCCGGTGAGCTTGTCTTCGGCCACGCGTTTGGGCCGCGCGCCTGAGCGCACGCCGTGTTCGATGGTGCGCAACCGCTGTGACGTGCGAGCGGCCTGCGCCGTGAGTTCATTGAACTCGCCGGCGATCTTGCCCAGGACGCCATCCCACTCCGTCGGCAGCGTCACGCCGGTCTCACCGCGCCTGAACGCGCTCATCGCCTTCAGGATTTGCCCGAGTTCCTTGTCACGCTGATCGACCGCAGGCAGTTTTGCTACCACTTCCATCTGTTGTCCCCAAACTTGAGTCAGCCGTGTGACGACCCGATGGGGAGGCAGAGTACCGCGTCCACAGCGCGCCAACAACGCGCGGCTTGGCCCAAAAGCCCGCAAACCCAATGCTGGCGCGGGTTGTAGGAAGGCGCTTACGCGAATATTGGAGCGGTGCCTACGGTGCGGCAGCAACGAAAAAGGCCGCCTTGCGGCGGCCTTTTGGCGTCATGGAAAGACGGGTCCGAATTACATCGGGGTCTTCTTGCCGTCCTTGTAGGTGTACAGCGTCGTGGCCGGGTTCTTCAGCTCGCCGTTGGCTTCAAAGGCGATCGTTGCGGTCACGCCCTTGTAGTTTGTCTCAGCCAGCTTGGCGGTGTAAACCTTGGGGTCGACCGAGTTGGCCTTCTTCATGGCTTCCACGAGCACGAACGTCGCGTCGTAGGTGTACGGGCTGTACACTTGGAACTGGCCGGGGAATCTCGCATCGTACTTCTCCTTCCAGGCCGCGCCCCCGGGCATCGCGTTCAGCAGCGCGCCACCCTCTGCACAAATTACATTGTCCAGCGTCTTGACGTTGCCGGACAGCTTGGCTATTTGAGAGGTGCAGATGCCATCGCCGCCAAAGTACTTAATTTTGTCTAGTCCGAGTTGCTGCATCTGACGCAGCATCGGGCCGGCTTGAGGGTCCATACCGCCGTAGAAAATGGCGTCGGGCGCTTTGGCCTTGATTGCCGTCAAGATGACCTCAAAGTCGGTGGCCTTATCGCTCGTAACTTGTTCATCGACAATTTGAATCCCATTTGCCCGTGCCGACAGGCGGAATTGTTCGGCGACATTCTGGCCATAAGGGGTGCGGTCGTGCACAACGGCCGCTGTCCGTATTCCCAATATCTGAGCACCATACCGGCCCAAAGCGACGCCCAGCCAATCATCGTCAGCGATGATCCGAAAAGTTGTTGGAAATTTCGGCCTTGTTAACCTCGGATTGGTTGCGCTTCCAGTAATGTGAGGGATTCCGCACGATGCATACACGGGTGAGGCCTGTATCGTTGTGCCTGAGTTGAGGTGTCCGACTATGCCTGCTACACCCATTGCGCAGAAACGGCGAGCCACTGCAACGGCTGTCATCGGATCAGCCACATCGTCTAGGGAAGCAATCGTGAAATAGATTCTTTCGCCACCAATTCGCAAGTCCTGTGCGTTGAGTTCCTCGAGCGCCAGGCGCACTCCGTTCTCATTGTCCCGACCAAAGTGGCCTTGCGGACCCGACAACGGGCCAGCATGGCCGATGAGTACCTCGCGCTTCCCCGCAGTATCGAAAGGCGGTGGGGAATAGGCTGGAAGAGGAACTACGGCTTGAGTTGTTTTGGGGTAAGCCACTATGCGAACCATTGCCAGTTCCGCAGTCTCAATGACGTCGACCAATTTCTTCGGTGGTGCGTCGGACGGTTCAACCGGTCCAGGAAAGTCGGAAATGGCGCCTAACATCGCCAGCAAATAGTTTGATTTAACTGCGAAATTGACGTTTTGCGGTAGTGAGCCTGTCGCCGCAAATATGCGCGCAGCGTCGAGGGTGGCGACAACTACGCCTACAACCCTTCCATCTTCCGTAAGAAGGGGTCCGCCGGAATTGCCGGGCTGGATAGGATTGGTGATCTGGAAATTGGACGCGTTGTCACGAACACCGGACAAGCTGCTGATGATTCCATCGGTAAGCTTGAGTTCCTCGCCCTGGATTTGAGTCTGTGGAAAGCCAAGGGCGTAAACTTTTTCACCCCTGCGGATCTTGGTCGACGCCTGAATTGGTAGATATCTGGAATTTGAACGAGCGACCTTCAAGACAGCGAGATCGTTCGACCTATCAATGCGCACGACAGTCGCGGGCATCTTTTTACCTTCGTTGTCAATCGCGAAGATTTCACCTCGGTCATCGATGACATGCACATTGGTGACGATATGTCCGGATGGTGAAACAAAGAAGCCGCTGCCCGATGCGGTTTGCGCCAGTGCAACCCCACTAGACGCCGCCAGCAGCGCGAGGGATGCGCCTATCCACCGTATCAAATGCAATTTCATTTGGACAAAAAAAGAGCCACCCATAGGTGGCTCAGCTTAACTGCAAAGTCGCTTATCGAACGACTGCAATCTCGTCACGCTTGCCGCCCTTGTAGGTGTACAAAGTTAGCGCGCCGTTTTTCACGTCACCCTTTTCGTCAAAGGTGATCGTGCCCGTCACGCCCTTGTACCCTACCGTCTTGGCGAGCACCGGCAGGTACTTAGCTGGCTCAGCCGAGCCAGCTTTGACCATCGAAGCCACCATCAGGTTAACGGCGTCGTACACGTACGGTGCGTAGACTTGGACGTCTGCGCCAAAGCGCTGCTTGAAGCGGGCCTTGAAGGCTTCCATTTCCTTCTTCTGCGCACCCTCGACACCGCCTGCCTCGGCGCAGACCACTTGGCCGTCAGCCATGCCATCACCGGCAAGCTTGGGAAGCTCGGAAGAGCAAATGCCGTCGCCGCCGACGAACTTGCTAGTTACGCCCAGCGACTTCATCTGCTTGAGCATCGGGCCAGCGACGGCGTCCATGCCGCCAAAGAACACCACGTCAGGCTTCTTGCCCTTGATCGACGTGAGGATCGACATGAAGTCGGTGGACTTGTCGGTCGTGAAGTCATGCCCTAGCACCGTGCCGCCAGCAGCCTTGACTGCTTTTTCGAATTCTTCGGCGACGCCTTGACCATAAGCGGTACGGTCGTCAATCACGGATACCTGCTTGCCCTTGAGGTCCTTGACTGCATACCGGCCGAGCGTGCCGCCGAGCTGCACATCATCAGCAACTACGCGGAACGTCGTCTTAAACCCTTGACGCGTGTACTTGGGATTGGTCGCCGACGGTGAAATCTGCGGAATACCAGCCTCCGAGTAAATCTTGGATGCGGGGATCGTCGTGCCGGAATTCAGGTGGCCGACCACGCCGTTGACCTTCTGGTCGACCAGCTTCTGGGCTGCCGCGGTGCCTTGCTTCGGATCGCCCGCGTCGTCTTCAGCGATCAGCTCCAGCTTGATCTTCTTGCCGGCGATGACGACGCCTTTTTTATTGAGCTCGTCGATGGCCATGCGGGCACCGTTTTCGTTGTCCTTGCCCAAGTGCGCGATCGCACCGGAAATAGGGCCAACGTGGCCGATCTTCACGACTTGTTCTTGAGCCGCTGCAATGCCCCATGTGGCCACGAGAGCGGCCAGGACTGTCACTTTCAACTTCGCTTGCATAACTAACCTCCAGATGTTGGGAATGGGTTGAGAAATTCTTATTGGCTCAACGGGCGCGAACATATCGCAATTTCCGCACCTGAACCATAGGGGAAAGGCCGATCAGGGGAATTACCCGTAACGCTGACCTGCTTATAAACGTTGCCGCTGCTTTCGCCGCGCAATGCACATCACGCACTTTTCGATTCGACTTCCTTTCGATCAATTGAATAGCCGCGATCCGCATAGTGCTTCCACCGCTGCCGCGCTACGAGACGATCCTGCTGATCTTGCGACACAACTTCGATCAATCGCTCGAAGCGTTCGAAGCCGGCGGGCACCGTGTTCGACAGGTTGACGAGCACGTCGGCGTGCGGCGCGAGGCGCGTTGAATCCGCGATGACGATGGGTGAAGCAGTCAGCACGTTGTCAGCCGCGCCGCCGGCCACGCAGTGCGGCAGGAACGACAAGGTATCGAAACTCCACAACGCCGCGTCCAGCTCACTGAGCAACGGCTGCTGCGCAATCACCACGACGTTCGAGCCCTTCGCGTTGGCCTTGCGCAGCAGGCGGCACGTGTAGTTCAGCTTGTCGGCCGCGTTGAAATGAAACTCGACGCTGGTCATTCGCGCGCTTCCTGCAGCGACACCCGCTTACTTTGCCTTCGCCTTCGACCGGGACTTGGGTGCCGGCTTCGTGGCTGCCTTCTTCGCCGGCTTGGCCACCGGCCTGTTGGCGGCTTCGGTCAGCAGGTATTGCACGAGCAGGCCCACGGGCCGGCCGGTAGCGCCCTTGGCCGCGCCGCTCTTCCAGGCCGTGCCTGCCACATCCAGGTGCGCCCACGGAAACTTCGCCGCAAAGCGTTGCAGGAACTTGGCTGCGGTGATCGCGCCGCCTGCGCGGCCCCCCACGTTGGCCACATCGGCGAAGTTGGACTTCAGCCCGTCTGCATATTCGTCGTCAAGCGGCATGCGCCAGCACAGGTCGAGCGCTGCTTCGCCGGCTGCGCTCAGCGCGCTGGCCAGTGCGTCATCACTGGAGAAAAGGCCGCTGCGCACGCCGCCCAGTGCAACCACACAGGCGCCCGTCAATGTCGCGATATCGACAACGGCGGAAGGCTTGAACCGCTCGGCATAGGTCAGCGCGTCGCACAGGATCAGCCGGCCCTCTGCGTCGGTGTTCAGGATTTCGATGGTCTGGCCCGACAGGCTGGTGACGATGTCGCCCGGCTTCACCGCCTTGCCATCAGGCATGTTCTCGCAAGTGGGGATCAGGCCCACGACATTGATCGCAGGCTGGATATCGCCCAGCGCGCGGAAGGTGCCGAGCACGCTCGCCGCACCGCCCATGTCGAATTTCATTTCGTCCATTTCGGCAGACGGCTTGATCGAGATACCGCCGCTGTCGAAAGTGATGCCCTTGCCGACCAGCACAATCGGCGCGTCGCCCGCAGCGCCGCCCTGGTGCTGCAAGACGATGAAGCGAGCCGGCTGCTCCGAGCCTTGCGCCACCGACAGGAATGAGCCCATGCCGATCCTGGCAATTTCCTTCGGGCCCATCACTTCGCACTGGAAGCCATGCGCCTTCGCCAGGCCCTTGGCCTCTTCACCCAGGCGCGTCGGTGTTGCGATGTTCGGCGGCAGGTTGGCGATTTCACGTGCGAACTCAATGCCGCTGGCCACACCCTTGGCCGCAGCAAATGCCGCCTTGAAACGCTGAGAATCTTCCACGGCGACGTGCACGCGCTGCAGCTCACGGCCTTCCGGCTTGGACTTGGTCGTCACGTAGACGTAGCTGGCTTCGGCCGTGCCGACCACGGCAGCCCTCACCGCGTCTTCGGCGCTGCCCGCCGGCAGGCAGATCAGCAGGCGCTTGGCACCCGAGCTGCGCAACGACGCCACGGCAGCCGCCACCGCAGCATGGACCTTCTTGCCTGAGCCGTCGCCCGCACCGGCCAGAACGACGCGGGGAGCAGCAATGCCCGCGCTGCGATAGGCTTGCAACAACTTGCCCGCTTTCGCCTCCAGGTGTTTTGCCTTCAGCGCTTCGCCGGCGAGCAGCGACAAGGGGTCTTTGCCGGCCTTGAAAGTGCTGGTGACCAGCATCACGATGGCATCGCACTTCTCACGGGCGGCGTCGGCCAGGTTCAGAGTATTGAGTTCGAAGTCCATAATTCGCTGGTTTGATCCAGTAGTCATTAGAAGAATCGCGCTGATGTTATTCCATTCCACCCTGCGCAAGGAACTGGCCCGCACTTTCGGCGCGACGCTGATCGTGCTGGTGACCATCGTGATGACGATGACGCTCATTCGCACGCTCAGCCAGGCCACGCGTGGCAGCGTCAACCCGCAGGAGGTGTTGATGGTGATGGGCTACACCGTGCTGGGTTACCTGCCGCCCATCCTCACGCTGTCGCTGTTCATTGCCATTGTCGGCACGCTCTCGCGCATGTACCGCGACAGCGAAATGGTCATCTGGTTTTCGGCGGGCCGCGGCCTTTCCTCCTTCCTGAGCCCGCTGCTGCGCTTCGCGTGGCCCGTGCTGCTGGTCGTGGGGTTGCTGGCGCTGGTCGTCTGGCCGTGGGCCAACTCGCAGACGCAGGAACTCAAGGACCGCTATGGCAAGCGCGGCGACCTCGAGCGCGTCGCGCCCGGGCAGTTCCAGGAGTCCGCCAGCGGCAAGCGCGTGTTCTTCCTGGACAAGGACAGCCCCGACAACAAGTCAGGCAAGAACATCTTCATCTCCACCAATGAGCGCGGCAAGGAAACGGTGACGTCAGCGCGCAGCGGCCGGATCGTCACGATCGGCGACGACCAGTTCCTGTTGCTGGCCAACGGGCAACGGCTTGAAAGCTCCAGCAACGCGCAGCTGAAGGTCAGCGAGTTCGAGGAATACCTCAACCGCATCAGCCAGAACGACGTTGCCGCAGTCGGCACGCTGCCCGCCAAGACCCGCTCGACCTTCGCGCTGGTGATGGACCCCACGAACCTGCACCTGGGCGAGCTGGCCTGGCGGCTGGGTCTGGCGCTGGCCGCCTTCAATTTCATCGTGATTGCCATCACGGTGTCGAGTGTCAACCCGCGCGCGGGCCGCAGCGGCCACCTGGTGTTCGCGCTCTTCGCCTTCGTCATTTACTACAACCTGCTGAACATGGGACAAAGCTGGATCACCTCCGGGCGCGCATCGTTCAGCGCGTTCATGTTCGGCCTGCACGGCACAGTGGCTGTCGTGGGCCTGTTCTGGCTGGCCAAGCAACACAACGGCTGGTCGATGCGTGACCTGATCGGGCGCCGCCGTGCGAGCGCCGCATGAGGACGATCCGCAGGCTGATTTACCGCGAAGTGCTGCTGTCCGTGCTGTTCGTCACGGCGGGCTTCCTGGCCCTGTTCTTCTTCTTCGATTTTGTCGATGAGCTTGGCAGCGTGAGCCGCGGCTCGTCGAGCTACCAGCTCACGCAGGCGCTGGTGTATGTGTCGCTCATGATCCCGAGCCACCTGTACGAGCTTTTGCCGATCGCGGTGCTGATCGGCACGATCTTCGTCATGGCGCGGCTCGCGCAAAGCTCTGAATACACCATCTTGCGCACGAGCGGCCTGGGGCCGTGGCGCGCAATGCGCACGCTGCTGCTGCTTGGCCTGCTGTTCACCATGCTCACGTTTGCAGCGGGCGACTACCTCGCGCCGATTGCCGATCGAACGGCGCAGCTGCTCAAGGCGCGGCTCGAAGGGCGTATCAGCATCGGCCAGACGGGCGCGTGGCTGAAGGAGCGGCAGCCCTTCAACACCTACAACGTCAACGTCAATTCGCTCACGCCCGAGGGCGACATGCAGAACGTGCGGATCTTCGAGGCCAACGCCCGGGGCTTTCTGGTGTCGGTCACGCGGGCGACCAAGGCGCACTTCTCGGAAGGCGCGTGGATTCTTGAAGATGTCGAGCGCAGTGAATTCAGCATGCCGGGCACCGATCACGCCAAAGTTGACCGGTCCAAGCTGGAACGCCTGCGCTGGCCGACCGAAATCTCGCCCGAGATGGTGTCGGTGGCGCTGCTGCAGCCCGACAAGATGAGCACGATCGATCTCTTCCAGTACATCCGCCACCTGGAGCAGAACTCGCAGACGTCGCAGCGCTACGAGATCGAGTTCTGGCGCAAGGTGTTCTATCCGCTCAGCTGCATGGTGATGGTGGTGCTGGCCCTGCCCTTTGCGTACCTGCACTTTCGCTCGGGCGGCATTGCGGCGTATGTGTTTGGCGGCGTGCTGATCGGCATCAGCTTCTTCCTGCTGAACAACGTGTTCGGCTATATCGGCAACCTGCGCAACTGGTGGCCGTGGCTCACGTCCGCAGCGCCGGGGATGATCTACACGGCGATGTCACTCTTTGCCTTCGGCTTCCTGGTGCTCAGGCGATGACGCGCGCTGTCGTGCTCTTTGGCCACGGTTCGCGCGACCCGCAGTGGCGCGAAGCGATGGATGCGGTGGCCGCTCGCGTCGCCGCCCTCGATGCGGCGTTGCTCGTACGGTGCGCATTCCTGGAAATGATGCAGCCTGACTTGCCGGCATGCCTGCGCGATCTCGATCAGGCTGGCGCGACGCATGTCAGCGTGTTGCCGCTCTTCCTGGGCACGGGGCGACATGCGCGGCACGACCTGCCTGTGCTCGTCGATGAAGCACGCGTTTCTCATCCACACATCGAAATCAGGCTGCTGCCGTCGGCGGGCGAGCACGCAGCAGTGCTGGACTTGTTGGCGCGTGTGGCGATTGGCAGCTCAGTCTGATTGATCGGGCGCGGGAGCGTGCAGCAATGCGACGCTGACGATTTCGCGTTGTGGCTCGTGCGCCAAGACGGGCGGCGTCAAATGGACTTCGATCGCATCCAGGTCGTCCATGATCGTGGCCGGATTGACAACGCCGCGCTGGATTGCGGCGACTTCGCCCCAGCAGCTATCGCTGAGTATGTTTGCGCGATTTGGCGAGTGGCGAATGCCGGGTTGCTGCACCAGTCGCAGGCACTGTTGAACTTCCTGCGGCGTGGGGTTGGCTGCCAGGCAGTCTTGCACGCAATTGATCCCGCCCTCTGCGTCTCCAGCTGCGAACAACGCCTCTGCCTTGCGCACCGCCCACAAGGCGTCGGAGTCACCGCCCTTCATCAGCAAGAACTCGCCGTCGCGCGCGGCCTCATCGCTGCGCCGTGAATCCACCATGGCGCGAATCTGGTGCCGAGCGGACGCGGGAGCTGACTCTGCAGCTCGCAACGCTTCTTCTTCGTTGCCCAGCATGAAATGGGCCTTCGCAACCAGCGCCGCCGCATCGGGCGCAATGTCAACGCCCCGCGCGAGTTGCTCTGCCGAAACGATTTTGACCAGTTCGAGAGCCTGTTGCGGCTTGTTGGCTGCCAGCAAATACTCCGCGTTCCGAAGGTACTGCGCAGCCTGCGGGATGGCGTTCAGATGGGACATGGCGAGCTCGCTCCACGCCATGGCCTCATCAAATCGGCCAATCGCCACCAGGCTCTCCACAATCTGCTCGACGTTCAGCCGAACTGTGGCTTCTGTCTCTGCCGACAGCGGACCGCAGGCGTGCCCGTTCAGGCGGAACGCCTGCGCAACCGCCGAAGCGCGTGCCCCATATGGGCGCATGAAAATCCCATGCTCTTCACGCCGGCGCTCAAGCGCCTTCTGGGTCTTGCGGAGCTTCTTCTGCGCAGCCGCGCGCTCTGTATCGCCCGCAGCAGCGAGCTCATTCTTGGCAGCAAACACGGCTCGCACCACGGGGTTGATCTGCGAAGGCTCAACCAAACTTTGCAGGTCATTTGTGGCCACCTGAAGGGCCAACATTTCCTCAGAGTCCAGATACTGCGCGGTACCCACCAGCAGGGACGTCTGCAACATCGTCATCCCCGCTTTGGGCAGGTAGCTTGTGCCCCTGCTTTCCGGGCCCGGCCCGCAACGGCGCGCAAGCGGCGGTTGCACGCGCATCGCGGGAAGGCCACCCGCACCGGCCGCAGACGTGCTGGCGGCCTGCTGCGCTGCGATCGTCGCGCCACCTGCTCTTGGCTCGAGTGGCTGCGGTTGTGACACACGCCTGCCGTTGTCAGCAGCAGGCTCGCCGCCAGAAGCGGGGCCAGAGACAGAAGTGCGCTTGACGTCCATACGAAAACTCCTTGGTGGGTGGCAAGAGCTTCGTAACATCCCGTCAGAACAAGTTCATTCCATCAGCCGACTGACAAGTTCCGGGCAGACCGGATAGGGCCCGTGTGGCTCCACAGCGGGCAACTCCAGCGCGGCCGTTCGCGCAGCATGGCGAGTGACTCGATCGGTCGGGTCCGTCCAGCCCAACGCGCTCGCCACGTCACCCCAGATCAGATGCTCGTCAATGTCGCTGCGGGCTGGCGACACGACGACGCTCGGGCGGCGGGCAAGCGCAAGCACGGCTTTCGCGAAAGGCGGGTCGTCCCGCGCAAATCTATCGGCAAATTGGCCCAGGTCGTCTAGTGCATCAGTCCAGACGCCCACATCAAGCAGGACTTGCGCGCGCCGCAGATTCACGTCTGCGTCAGTGACGCACATGCCTTCCATGAGCTGCAACGCCTCGGCCATTGCCGCGCGATTGCGCTGCTTGCCAAAGACGACCGAGCGACAGTAGGCGCGCTCGAGTGGCGGTGCATGTTCGGCAGACAAGAGGGCCTCGTCCAGCAGGCCCGCCTGGATTTGCGCGTGAGCAAGTGCAGCATGAAACTGCGCCCGGGCCTCGTCGTCAGACGTGCCAACCCAGCGGCCAGGCTCGGCGATCAGGCGCGACATCAACGCAATCGCCCGGTCGGCAGAGCCATCGCGCATCCATATCTGCGCGACGGCCACGTAGTCTTCAGCCACAGGCCCGTTGCCGTAAGCAATGCGCCATTCGCTGACGCGCACTGCATCGCGGAAGCGCCCGGCCTGCTCCAGCAATTCAATTGCCGTGTCGAACATCCCCCGAGGCAGTGGCGCACAGGCATGCCCGGCCGCACGCAGGGCAATCGTCCTGTTGCACGCTTGCTCGATGTTGTGCCTGATCTTGTCCCAGAGCGTGGTCACATGCTGGCGTGCGCGCTTGAAGCGCAGCCAGTCGGCTTTCACTTCTACATAGAAGTCTCGGGCGTCCTTGATCTGCGCGTCGGCCTGCCGATCTTCTGCAGCCAGCGCCGAACGCGCTGCCATGAGCTGGTTGAGATGTGCTCGTGCTTGCAGTGCCCGCTTGAGAAATGGGTTCGATGCCCGGTCAATGTGCGCGCGCATGACAACCGGGTCTTCCATGAGGACGGCCTGCACCTCACGGTCCATGTACGAAAGATCGCCATGCTCTGCAAGTTCACGCAACAGGTCGTTGCCAGGCATGGGGATGGGCTTTGCCACATTGCCAGCCCTGCCCAGGCGCTCGGTTTGGTTGTGCAATCGCGGCGAATCAAGTCGCATGGAACTCTTCCTCTTTCCCTAAGAACTGCCAACTAATAACCATAAAGCATCACTAATTGATTCTAAGGTACCTAGAGACGACGAAAAAAAGCTCGGCCATAATGAACCGAGTTCTTATGAGAAATTCGGTATGAACCTTCATCAATTCCGGTTTGTGCAGGAAGCCGTCCGGCGAAACCTCAACCTCACCGAAGCAGCCAAAGCGCTGCACACCTCGCAGCCGGGCGTGTCCAAAGCCATCATTGAGCTGGAAGAAGAGCTGGGCGTCGAAATCTTTGCGCGGCACGGCAAGCGCCTCAAGCGCGTCACCGAGCCGGGCCAACATGTGCTCAAGAGCATCGAGCTGATCATGCGTGAGGTGGGCAACCTCAAGCGCATCGGCGAGCAGTTCAGCGCGGAAGACAGCGGCACGCTGTCGATTGCAACCACGCACACGCAAGCGCGCTATGTGCTGCCGGTGCCCGTAGCCAAGCTGCGCGAGGCGTACCCCAAAGTCAACGTCAGCTTGCACCAGGGCTCGCCCGACCAGGTGGCGCGCATGGTGCTCGATGAAATTGCGGAGATCGGCATCGCCACCGAGTCGCTGTCTGACTACCCGGACCTCGTCACCCTGCCCTGCTACGAATGGCAGCACGTGCTGGTGCTGCCCAAGGACCACGCGCTCGCCAGGAAAGACCGCATCACGCTGGAAGACCTGGCCGCTGAGCCGATCATCACGTATCACCCTTCGTTCACGGGTCGCACCCGCATTGACGCAGCGTTTGCGCAGCGCAAGCTCCAGCCGCGCATGGCCCTCGAAGCCATCGACTCGGACGTGATCAAGACGTACGTGCGGCTCGGCCTGGGCATCGGCATCGTTGCCGAGATGGCCGTGCGCGACGACGGCAGCAACAGCGATCTCGCAGTGCGGCCCCTGGGCGCGCTGTTCGGCCAGAACATCGCGCGCGTTGCATTCAAGCGCAGCGCCTACCTGCGCAACTTCGTCTATAAATTTGCCGAGCTGCTGTCAGACCGGCTCGACCGCAACCTCATCGCCAAACACATGAGCGGCCACGCGAACGACTATGAGCTCTGATTCCGTTATTGAAAGAACGCCGAAGCTTCAAACGAAGCTGCCCGCAGTCGGTACCACGATCTTCACCGTCATGTCGGCGCTTGCCGCTGAAAAAGGCGCGGTGAATCTCGGCCAGGGCTTTCCGGATTTCGATTGCGATCCGCGCCTGGTCAACGCCGTGACGGACGCAATGCAGCACGGCTTGAACCAATACCCGCCGATGACTGGCGTGCCCACGCTGCGCGCAGCAGTGGCTGCGAAGATCGAAGCGATGTACGGCCGCACGTACGACCCCGCCACCGAAATCACGATCACTGCTGGCGCGACACAGGCCATCATCACCATCATCCTCGCCGTGGTTCGCCCGGGCGACGAAGTGATCGTGCTCGAGCCCTGCTACGACAGCTATGTGCCCAACATCGAACTGGCCGGCGGCACAGTCGTTCGCGTGCCGCTCACACCAGGCACGTTCCGCCCCGATTTCGACAAGATCGCTGGCGCACTCACGCCCAGGACGCGCGCCATTCTCGTGAACAGCCCGCACAACCCGAGCGCCACGGTGTGGACGCGTGAAGACATGCTCAAGCTTCAGGAGCTGCTCGCGCCGACCGAGACGCTCGTGATCAGCGACGAGGTGTACGAACACATGGTGTTCGACGCGAAGGACCACCAGAGCGTGGCGCGCTTTCCCGGCCTGGCGGCGCGCTCGTTCATCGTGTCGAGCTTCGGCAAGACATACCACGTCACGGGCTGGAAGGTGGGCTACGTCGCGGCGCCCGAGTCGTTGACAACGGAGTTCCGCAAGGTCCACCAGTTCAATGTCTTCACCGTCAACACGCCGGTGCAGCACGGCCTGGCGGCCTACATGGCCGACCCGCAGCCCTACCTGCAGTTGCCGGCGTTCTACCAGCGCAAGCGCGACCTGTTCCGCGAAGGCCTCAAGCGCACGAAGTTCAAGCTGCTGCCCAGCGAAGGCTCTTACTTCCAGTGCGTCGATATCTCCGCCGTGAGCGACCTGCCCGAGGCTGACTTCTGCAAATGGCTCACCAGTGAAGTGGGCGTCGCGGCGATACCGCTGTCGGCGTTTTACGAGAGCGGGTTCGACCAGCGCGTGGTGCGCTTTTGTTTCGCCAAGAAGGACGAGACGCTGAACACGGCGCTCGATCGCCTGGCCAGGCTTTAAGCGCAGGACGCTTCAAGCAGGACAGCGGCTCACACGCCGCGCAGGCAGCGGACTACCGCACCCGTAGGCGGAGTCCGGCTTGTGCTTGGCTCAGCGGGTGCAACGATGGGTTCGTCAACAACGAAAGAAACCCATGTCCATATCCCTCATCCTCCTGATCGTCCTGATTCTTCTGCTCGTCGGCGCACTGCCGTCGTGGGGCCACAGCAAAAACTGGGGTTATGGCCCGTCGGGCGGCCTGGGCCTGGTCGTGCTGATCCTGCTCATCCTGCTGCTGATGGGCAAGATCTGAGTTGGATGCCGCCTGCGCAGTCAGCTCGTGAGCTGACTCCACAGGCGGTCCAGCCGCTTCACGCTCACGGGCTGGGGCGTGCGAAGCTCCTGCGCAAAAAAGCTCACCCGCAGCTCTTCCAGCAGCCAGCGGAACTCCTGCATGCGGTCATCCACCGCGCCTTTGCGCTCGGCCACCAGCCGCCAGTAGCGCTGCTCCTGCGGTTTCAATTCAGCCAGTCGTGCCGCATCGCGCGCCGGGTCGGCACGCAGTTTGTCCAGACGCAAAGTGATGGCGCGCAGGTAGCGCGAGAAGTGCTGCAGCTGCGGCCACGGCGTGACCGCCAGGAACCGCTTGGGCACCAGCCGCTGCAATTGCTGCGTGGCATCTGCCGTGGCGTCGGGCTGCCCCTTCGTGTCCTTGATCTTGCGAGTCGCATTGGCGAACTCGACGAGGATCGTCGCAGCCAGCCGCGCCACCTCATTGGCGATGAGCGTCAGCCTGCCGCGGCCTTCTTCAATCCGCTTCTTGAAGTCCTGCTCGTTCGACGGCAACGGGTCGAGCAGGAAAGCGCGGTCGAGCGCGACTTCGATGATCTGCGCGCGCAACTCGTCGTGCGTGCCCAAAGGCATGTAGGCGACGGCCATGCGCTGCAGGTCAGGGATGTTCTTTTCCAGGTACTTCAGCGCATCGCGCAGTTGCAGCGCGAACAGGCGCCGCAGCCCTGCCCTGTGCTTCGACGCGGCAACTTCCGGTTCGTCGAAGACCTCGATCACGACGGCGTCACCCTTGTCGATCAATGCGGGAAAGCCGATCAGGCTGGTGCCGCCCTTGCGCACTTCCATCAGCTCCGGCAGTTCGCCGAATGTCCAGGCGGTGTAGGTCTGATCGATGGGAACCTGTCTTGCTCCTTCCCCCTTTGGGGGAAGGTCCGGGGTCCCCGCGAAGCTTTGCTTCGTGGGGTGGAAGTGGGGATGGGGGCTGGCACCCTTCAGACGCGCGTCATCCTCATCCGCCGCCGTGCCCCCACCCCGCCCTCCTTCAGAGGGGGAGGGCGCAATGCGCATGCCGGCCAGTGCCTGGAATGCACCACGCGCTTGCGCGCCCCAGTCTGCCTTCAACGCGCCAAGATTGCGCCCCATGCCCAGCTGCCGGCCATGTTCATCCACCACGCGCAGATTCATGAACAGGTGCGCGGGCAACATGTCGAGCTTGAAGTCGGCGCGCTTCACGTCGAGGCTGGTTTGCGCACGCACGAGCTTGAGCAGCGCGTCGGTCAACGAGCCGTTTGCCCATTCGCCGGGTTGCGCAAGCTGCGCCGCGATGCGCGTGGCCGACTCCGGCAACGGCACAAATCGCGAGCGGGGCCGCTGCGGCAGGCTCTTGAGCAGCGCCTGCACCTTGTCTTTCAGCATGCCCGGCACGAGCCACTCGCAGCGGTCATCGCTCACCTGGTTCAGCACGAAAAGCGGCACCGTCACCGTGATGCCGTCGCGCGCGTCGCCCGGCTCGTGCAAGTAGGTGGCTGCGCAATCAACGCCGCCCAGCCGGATCGTCCTGGGGAACGCATCGGTGGTGATGCCTGCGGCTTCATGGCGCATCAGCTCGTCGCGCGTCAGGCGCAGCAGCTGCGGGTTGGCGCGGGCTGCGTCGCGATACCAGCCCTCGAACGTGGCGCCGCCCGTCACGTCGCGCGGGATCAGCTTGTCGTAGTACGCGTAAATCAGTTCCTCATCGACGAGCACGTCCTGCCGGCGCGCCTTGTGCTCCATCTCCTCGACCTGCCGAACGAGCTTCTGGTTGGCGGCCAGAAACGGCAGGCGTGTTTCCCATTGGCCGGCAACCAGCCCTTCGCGAATGAAAATGTCGCGCGCGCCTTGCGCATCGACACGCGCGAACGACGTACGCCTGCCGCTGTAGATCACCAGGCCGTAGAGCGTGGCGCGCTCCAGCGCCATCACCTCGGCGGCCTTCTTTTCCCAGTGCGGATCGAGCAGTTGCTTCTTGAGCAAGTGCCCCGCGACCTGTTCGATCCAGGCGGGCTCGATGTTGGCAATGCCGCGCCCGAACAAGCGCGTGGTTTCGACCAGCTCCGCTGCGACGATCCATCGGCCGGGCCGCTTCTTCAAGTGCGCGCCGGGATGCCTGTAAAACTTGATGCCGCGCGCGCCGAGGTACACGTCTTCTTCGTCGGGCTTGTAGCCGATGTTGCCCAGCAGGCCGGCCAGCATCGCCTTGTGCAGCTCTTCGTAGCTTGCAGGCGTGGTGTTCAGCTTCCACTTGTGTTCGGCCACCACCGTGTGCAGCTGCGTGTGGATGTCGCGCCATTCGCGCACGCGGCGGATGTTGATGAAGTTCTGGCGCAGCAGCTGCTCGTACTGCCGGTTCGAAAGCTTATGTTCCTTATTGTGGCCACCACGCGCATCATGAATCCACTGCCACAGCTTGAGGTAGCCCGAGAACTCGCTCTTCTCATCATCGAATTTCGCGTGCTGCTGGTCGGCCTGCGTCTGCATGTCCATGGGCCTGTCGCGCACGTCCTGCACCGACAGCGCAGAGGCTATGACCAGCACTTCATCGAGCGCGCCGCGCTCACGCGCTTCCAGGATCATCCGGCCGACACGCGGATCAAGCGGCAGCCGCGCGAGCTCGGCGCCCATGCGCGTGAGCTCGTTCGCGTCGTCCACGGCGCCGAGTTCATTGAGCAGCTGGTAGCCATCGGCAATTGCACGTGACGATGGCTTTTCGATAAACGGAAAGTCATCGACAGCGCCCAGCCGCAGGGACTTCATTCGCAAGATCACGCCTGCGAGCGACGAGCGGAGGATTTCCGGATCGGTGAAGCGCGGCCGGCCCGCAAAGTCTTTCTCGTCGTACAGGCGTATGCAGATGCCGTCCGCAACCCGCCCGCACCGCCCTGCCCGCTGGTTGGCCGCGGCCTGGCTGACCGGCTCCACCATCAGTTGCTCGACCTTGCTGCGAAAGCTGTAGCGCTTGACGCGGGCCGTGCCGGTGTCGATCACGTAGCGGATGCCCGGCACGGTGAGCGATGTTTCGGCCACGTTGGTCGCCAGCACAATGCGCCGGCCCGAGTGCGCGTCGAAGATGCGGTCTTGCTCGGCTTGCGACAGGCGCGCAAAGAGCGGCAGCACTTCAGCGTTGCGCGTAAGCGGCTTGTGCGAGAGATGGCCGCGCAGGTGGTCAGCCGCCTCGCGGATCTCGCGCTCGCCCGGCAGGAACACCAGGATGTCGCCCGCCGCCGTACCCGTCCACAGTTCATCCACGGCATCGGCGATCGCCTCGTTCATGCCGAAATCGCGCGTCTCCTCGAACGGGCGCCAGCGCTGCTCGACCGGGAACATGCGGCCCGACACGTAGATCACCGGCGCCGGGCCTTTTGCCGATGCAAAGTGCTGCGCAAAACGATCGGCATCGATCGTGGCGGATGTCACCACCACCTTCAAGTCAGGCCGGCGCGGCAGGATCTCGCGCAGGTAACCCAGCAGGAAGTCGATGTTCAGGCTGCGCTCGTGCGCCTCGTCGATGATGATCGTGTCGTAGGCCTTGAGCAGCGGATCGGTCTGCGTTTCAGCCAGCAGGATGCCGTCCGTCATGAGCTTGACGGACGCATCGCGCGAGAGCCGATCCTGGAAGCGCACCTTGAAGCCCACCACTTCACCCAGCGGCGTCTTCAGCTCTTCGGCAATGCGCTTGGCAACGCTGGACGCGGCGATTCGCCTGGGCTGTGTGTGGCCAATCAGGCGCCCTTGCCCGGGCGCCTTGCCAAGCTTGCCGCGGCCCATCGCGAGCGCGATCTTGGGCAGCTGCGTGGTTTTGCCGGAGCCTGTTTCGCCGCAGACGATGACGACCTGGTTGGCCTCGATCGCGGCAGTGATCTCTTCGCGCTTGCCAGAAACTGGCAATGACTCGGGAAAGGTGATGCTGGCAGTAGACAAGGAAGAGGCGACGGGCGGCGCAGTCAAAGCGCTCGATTATCGGCGCGATGCTCAGGGCGCAGTGAAACCCGGCACCTCGACCACTGCGCCCGTTCCCGGTTCCTGCTTTGCGACGCGGCTCGGGTACGTCCACGCGGTGCGCGCCATGTCGCGAGCCGTGGTGATGGCCTGCGACGGCCGCTGGCCGGGCTGGGCCGCGACCACGCCGACACCCACTTGTGCCTCCCAATAAGCACGGCCCGCCTCAAGGTCCGCTGGCGCAGCGCTCGTGCTCAAGGTGACGGGGCGGCCCAGCCGCTCGGCCACAGTTGCCGCCAGCTCGGCCAGCACATCCTCGTTGCGAAAGCCGCGCACCAGCAGCAGAAAGCCGTCGTCGCCCAGCCGGCCCGTTTCGACTTGGCCCGGAACACAGCGGCGCAGCCGGTTGCCGCAGACGAACAGCGCGTGGTTGACTGCCGCGCGGCCGTGCAGCTGCTCGAGCATGTAGAAGTTGCCGATGGCCACCGCAATCACGCCGACGGGCCGCGTGTCCCCTTTTGCATGCCCGAAGAACGCAAGCCCGACCATCTGGCCCGTCTCGGAATGCGAACGCATGCGGGTGATGGGGTCGTAGCTGGGGCCGTGCGTGACGACCTGGCGCAACTCGATCAGGTACGAATAGCGGATCCAGAGCGCCGTCGCCATGACCGACACGTAGAACATGCCCGACACGGCACTGACCGCATGGACCCACAGGGGCGCGGCAGGCGGGTTGCGCGCAATCACGCTGAGCCCGGCGATGGCCAGGATCATGAAAGAGACGCCGGTGACGGCCCACCAGGCAAGCCGGTCACCACGCTCGGCGCTGCGAATGCAGACATACAGCATCGCGAAAGCCATCGAGATCGTGATGGCAGAACCCAGTGCGAGCGCCTGGTCGGTTGTGAGGAGCCATTCAATGCCAATGACGGTCAGCGTCGCCGCGCCGATGGACATGCGAACGAGCCGTCCGCGCCGCGGGTTGCGCAGCACGCCCAGCATGGCAAGCACCATCGAAGCCAGCACGGCAGCGCTCGCCACTGAAATCTGTGAGAGCCAGCGCAAGCGCGTGGGCTGCTCGCCCAACGGAATCCAATCAAGGTAAGCGGCGAAATAGATCGCCGAGATCAGCGCGAAGAGCGCCGCCGAAACAGCCACGCGCTGCAGCGAGCGCGCGAACGCGGCAATCGAGCCTGCCAGCAACAGGCCGACCGTGCCGAAATAGGCGCCCCAGAAACCGACCGCCATCGCGTCCATATCGCCCGGATCATCACACACTTGTCCCGTACACTTTGCGCAACTTTTGCTTGCCCGCTGCGATGTCTACCGTCTTCAACTTCACGTTCGTGCCCTGGTTCCGCTCGGTGGCGCCCTACATCCACATGCACCGCGGCAAGACGTTCGTGGTGGGCATGGCGGGCGAGGCCATTGCCGCGGGCAAGCTCGCGCATATTGCGCAAGACCTGGCGCTGATCCAGAGCATGGGCGTGAAGGTGGTTCTGGTGCACGGGTTTCGCCCGCAAGTCAACGAGCAGCTCCTGGCCAAGGGCCACGCCGCGAAGTACTCGCACGGCATCCGTATCACTGACGAAGTGGCGCTCGATTCCGCGCAGGAGGCTGCGGGCCAGCTGCGCTACGAGATCGAGGCTGCGTTCAGCCAGGGCCTGCCCAACACGCCCATGGCCGGCTCCACTGTGCGCGTGATCTCTGGCAACTTCATTACCGCCCGGCCCGTGGGTGTGATGGACGGCGTGGACTTCAAGCATTCGGGCCTTGTGCGCAAGGTGGACGTCGCAGGCATCAAGCACACGCTGGATTTCGGCGCGATGGTGCTGCTGTCGCCCTTCGGGTTTTCGCCGACGGGTGAGGCGTTCAATCTCACGATGGAAGAAGTCGCGACCAGCGTCGCGATCGCCATGCAGGCCGACAAGCTGGTCTTCCTCACGGAAATTCCGGGCGTTCGTATCAAGCCGCTCGAGCCCGAGGCGGAAGACAACCCTATCGACACCGAACTGCCGCTCGCAGCCGCCGAACAGTTGCTCGCCAACCTGCCGCCTGCGCAGTCCCCGACGGATACGGCGTTCTACCTCCAGCATTGCGTAAAGGCTTGCAAGGCGGGTGTCGAGCGCAGCCACATCATCCCGTTTGCCACCGACGGCTCGCTGCTGCTCGAGGTGTACGTGCACGACGGCATCGGCACCATGGTGATCGACGAGAAGCTCGAAGAACTGCGCGAAGCCATGCCCGATGACGTCGGCGGCATCCTTCAGCTGATCGAGCCGTTCGAGCGCGATGGCACGCTCGTCAAGCGCGACCGCACGGAGATCGAGCGCGACGTTGCCAACTACACCATCATCGAACACGACGGCGTGATCTTCGCTTGCGCGGCGCTCTACCCTTACCCCGAAGCCAAGACCGGCGAGATGGCAGCGCTGACGGTGTCGCCCCTGAGCCAGGGCCAGGGCGACGGCGAGAAGGTGCTCAAGCGCATTGAGCAGCGCGCTCGCGCCATGGGGCTGGAAAGCATCTTCGTGCTCACGACCCGCACGATGCACTGGTTCCTCAAGCGCGGGTTCGTGCAGGTGGACCCCGAGTGGCTGCCTGAAGCGCGCAAGCGCAAGTACAACTGGGACCGGCGCAGCATGGTGTTCGTCAAGCGCCTGAAATAGGCGCGCGGAATGGGGTTGAAATAGTTGATCGCTGACAGCGTCTCCTTAAAAAATGTGCAGATCGCTGTAACAACTGATATGCACTGAAAACTTTCGGTGCTAAATTGCTGGCGTTACAAATCGACACCCAGGAGAAAAAGTAAATGCGCGTAATTTTCTCAAGTGACGAATTCAACGTCAGCGACGGCGATTTCGTCTTCGGCGACTCGGACGGCACACCCGAATTCGTTTTTTCCGGCGGCGACGATGTCTTCTACGGCGAAGACGGCCCTTATCAATATGGCGCAGTGGGCGATGCATACGCCCTCGACAGGACGGACCGCGGCGGCAACGACACGTTCTATGGCGGCGACTTTGCCGGCAGCTTCAGCGATGGGCCGGCTCCAAACGTCACAGCGCTCGTCCCGATCTTCAACGTGCGCGGTGCAGTGACATTCATTGGCGATGCCATTTTCATGACCGACGGCTCGACCGGCGGTCGCGACTACGCGCAAGGCGGTGTCAACAGCAACAATTTGTTCATTGGTGACGCCAGCGATGCAGATGGCCTGGCGCGTGGCGGCAACGACACACTGATGGGCGGGGACGCAGGCTGGTCTGAACCCCGCGGCAGAGGCCTGACGGCAGCCACACGCCAGAGCGACTCAACCGCTTTCAATGTCCTCATCGGAGACTTCGCCGAGGCAGGCGGTCGCGGCCCCACCACCCGTGAAGTCATTTTTGAACTGCCGTCACCCAAGGGCGGACAGGACAGCATCGTCGGCGGTGACGCGTGGGCATACAACAGTGACGCCGGCGTCTCGAATGTCCTGATCGGCGACGCCTACGCACTTGGCGCACTGGCCAAGGCTGGCGACGACACGGTGCGCGGTGGCACTGCCACGGCGTCGGACGCAACGGCTAGCGCCTACAACATCATCGTGGGCGACGCGTTCTTCATGACAGACGGCTCGAGGGGCGGGCGCGATGCGCTGTATGGCGGCAATGTCGTGGTCACCAGCGACAGCGGCGACGGCTACGCCATCAACCTGATGAGCGGCGACAACATCACGATGGACGACGGCGCGCGTGGCGGTGCCGACTTCATGGTAGGTGGCAGCGCGCGAAGCGTCGTGACCGATGGCAAGGAAATTGCCGCGGCGATCAACTTGATGGCCGGCGACACGTTCTCGGTGCGAGGCAGCGACGTTGACTTTGGCCGGGACACCATGGTGGGCGGCAGCGGAACCGGAGACGGCTACGCAATCAACGTGATGTTTGGCGACATCGGCGCGTCGGACGCGGGTGGCCTGCCATTCCCGTTCCCGTTCTTTGGGCAAAACGGGGCTATAAGCCTTGCCGGGCTTGACGGCTCGACCTCACGGGGCTCTTACAACCCTGACTTCCATTTCGCCGCAGACAAGCTGACAGGCGGCAACGGCAATGCGATGAACTACCTCGTGGGCGACGCTGAATTCATCAGCAGCGACTCGACGGGCGGTGACGACACGCTCTTTGCCGGCGACGGCTACTCGTCCACCATGTACGGCGACTCGCTGGGCCTGGCTGGCAAAGGCGGCAATGACAAGCTCTACAGCGGCAAGGGCAACGACGACATGTGGGGCGATGCCCAGAAGATGGGGGAGAGTGCCGATGGCGGGGCCGACCGCTTCTACTTCGGCGTCAAGAATGGCGACGACACGATCCATGACTTCCGCGTGGGCGACAAGGACAAGATCGACCTCTCGGCATTCAGCGGCCTGAGTCCGGACTTCAAGAACTTTGCATCACTGAAGGCGTCCGGCCGGCTCGAACAGGTCAGCGACGGCGTGGTGCTTCACCTGGACCTGGCCGACAAGGCATCGGACCACAACACGGTGCTGATTGTGGGTGTCGATCTCGACGAACTCGTCAAGGCGTCGTTCGCTTTTGGTTGACAATCAAAACTGAGTCCGAAGCGCCGGCTCGCCCGGCGCTTTTTTTTGCCTTTCTTTTGGGTCACTACCAAGTTACGAGCCCATCACGCGCATGAACCTGATCGACGCCATTCGCCACCACACCAAGGTCCGCCCCTTCGACATGGCCGTGATTCACCCGAACGGCGCAGTGAACTACCAGCAGCTCGCGTCGGTCGTGGCAAAGGTCGCGGCCCGGCTGCGCCAAAAGGGCGTGGCGCCGGATACCACCATGGCGATCTACGTGAGCGATCCGTTCACGCACCTCACCCTCATCCTCGCCGCAATGCTCAATGGGACGCGCTCGATCTCGTCGCACCCCAACTTTGACCCTTTGCCCGACACCTTGCAGGTCGACCACTGGCTGGTGGACCGCCCTCTTCCCTTTACGCCGCAAGGCGGGGTGGTGACACAGATCGGCCCGAACTGGACCGCCGAGGCGGGCAATGACGCGCGAGCCCCGCTCGAGGGCACCGGCTTTGCCGATGCCGACGTCATCTGCCGCCTGTTCACCTCTTCGGGCACGACGGGCGTGCCGAAAGTCATCGGCCACAGCACCAGGACACTCGAAACATCAGTGCTGCGCCAGCTGTCCATGGAACCGGCGAGCCGCGGCCCGAACCTCTCGATGATGTGGATGTCGACCATCGGTGGTTTTGGCACGGTGCAGACCACGCTCTGGCACGGCACGGCGCTGGTCATGGCGACAGGGGTGCAACAGACGCTGCGCTACACCGGCCTCTACAGGGTGGCCAACTTGCGCGCGTCACCACAGCAGTTGCAGGGGCTCGTTTCGCTGGTGGCGGGGCGTATCGTGCGCTTCCCTAACCTGGAGCGCATCGAAGTGGGTGGCTCTTCGATTCCGACAGCGGTGATGATCAGCGCGCGCGCCACGCTGTGCCCGAACGTGGTGGGCGTCTATGGATCGACCGAGACGGCACTGGTCGCGCAAGCGCCGGGCGCCGTGCTGCATTCGGTGCCCGACGCAGCGGGCTTTGTGGTGCCGGGCGCGCAGGCACGTATCGTGGACGACGAGGGCCAGCCGCTTGGATTCGATGTGGAAGGCCACGTGCAGACCCGCTCGCCTTATATGGCCTGCGAATACATCGGTGACCCACAAGGCACGGCGCGCGCTTTCAAGGATGGCTGGTTCGTGCCGGGTGACCTGGGCGTCCTGCGCGCCGACGGCCTGTTGCGCATCACCGGGCGCGCCGACGAAATGATCAACGCCGGTGGCGTCAAGCTCAGCCCGTCCGTCGTGGATGAATTCCTGCTGACGATCGCGGGCGTGCGCGACGCTGCTGCCTTTGCGCACCGGCGGCCCGGCAAGGCCGATGAAGTGTGGGCCGCTGTGGTGGTGAGCGAAGAATTCGACGAGCGGGCGGCGCTGGAGCACGCGCGGCTCAAACTCAACTCACGCGCGCCGCTGCGGCTGATTCAGCTCGAAGAGATCCCGCGCAATGCCATGGGCAAGGTCATGCGGCAAGAGTTGGCGAAGACCGCCGTGCCTGCCGCGCGATGATGAAGGCGGCCACAAGCGCGAAGAAGCAAAACGCCAGGAACGACCAGTTGGCGATCGAGCCGCCCAGGAAGGTCCAGTCAATCTTGGTGCAATCGCCGCTGCCGCGAAAGATCATCGGCACCACCCGCTGCAGCGGGAAGTGCTCAATCATTCCGTAGAAGTCACGCCCGCACGAGGCGATTTCGGGCGGGTTCCACTGCAGCCAGCTCTGGCGAGCGGCAACAAAGGCGCCGAACCCGGCAACGACGAGCATCAAGCCGCTGCCAGTGACAACGCTGCGCCGGCCCTTGAACAACGCCGTCACCACGGCAATCACGGCCACAAAAATCAGTGCGTAGCGCTGCACGATGCACATGGGGCACGGCTCCAGCCCCACGACGTGCTGCAGATACAGGCCAAACCCCAGCATGGCGACACATGCTGCCGCTACCAGCGCCAGAACGCGGCGCGGCGCGTTGTCAAACCAGTCGAAAACCAAGTTCATTCCTCCACGAAAACACGGGCACGGCGCGGCGTGACGACCAGCGTCTCGCCCTCACGGAACCCCATCTCGCGAAACTGCTGCGCCGGAATCTGCGCTTCGATGATGTGGTCCTCGCTGCCACCTGCCGGTTGGGTTGCGCCTGCCGGAATTAGTTCCAGCCGGGCAATAGGGCCGACGACGATGGCACGGCTCAATTGCACCACGATTCCGCGGGGGCGGCCCTGCGCGTCCAGATGCTGGCCCGCCGAATAGCGTTCCACGTCCAGATCATGAGGCCTGACGTAGGCAAAGGCCTTGGCATTGTCGGCACCCGCATGCTCGGGCGACTCGATCTGCAGGCCGTCGAGCAGCACCTCGCCCTGGTGGGCGCGGCCATGGAACATGTTCACGTCGCCGAGGAAGCCGTAGACGAACGGGCTGGCCGGATGGTCCCAGACCTGCTGCGGCGAGCCGATCTGTTCGACCTTGCCCGCGTTCATGAGCACCACGCGGTCAGCCACTTCGAGCGCCTCTTCCTGGTCGTGCGTCACGAAAATGCTGGTCACATGCAGTTCGTCGTGCAGCCTGCGCAGCCAGCGGCGCAGTTCCTTGCGCACCTTGGCGTCGAGCGCGCCGAAGGGCTCGTCGAGCAGCAGCACCTTGGGCTCGACAGCCAGCGCGCGTGCCAGTGCGATGCGCTGGCGCTGCCCGCCGGAGAGTTGCGAAGGAAAGCGGTCGGCCAGCCAGTCGAGCTGCACGAGCCCCAGCAGGTCCATCACCTTCTTCTTGATCTGAGCCTCGCTCGGGCGCACACCGCGCGGCTTCACACGCAGGCCGAACGCCACGTTCTCGAAGACTGTCATGTGGCGAAACAGTGCGTAGTGCTGGAAGACAAAGCCGACTTGCCGCTCGCGCACGTGAACGTCGGTCGTGTCCTCGCCTGAGAACAGGATGCTGCCCGCATCCGCCGACTCCAGCCCCGCGATGATGCGCAGCAGCGTGGTCTTGCCGCAGCCCGAGGGCCCGAGCAATGCAATCAGTTCGCCCGATTCGATGTCGAGCGACACATCGCGCAGCGCGTGGAAATCGCCGAAGCGCTTGCTGACGTTGCGGATCTCGATGCTCATGTTGTTTTCTCCGTTTGCAGCGGCCGCTCGGGCGGCGCGTCATTGGCCAGCGCCATCTCGCGCTCGTGGCGCCATTCGACGACCGACTTGATCACCAGTGTCACCAGCGCCAGCAACGCGAGCAGCGAAGCAACTGCGAAAGCCGCGACCGACTGGTATTCGTTGTACAAAATTTCAACGTGCAGCGGCATCGTGTTGGTCTGGCCGCGGATGTGGCCTGACACCACCGACACCGCGCCGAATTCACCCATCGCCCGCGCATTGCACAGGATCACGCCGTAGATCAGGCCCCACTTGATGTTGGGCAGCGTCACGTGCCAGAACGTCTGCCAGCCACTTGCGCCCAGCACGATGGCAGCTTGCTCTTCGTCGGTGCCCTGCGCCTGCATCAGCGGAATCAGCTCGCGCGCAATGAACGGGAACGTGACGAACACCGTGGCCAACACGATGCCAGGCACCGCAAAGATGATCTTGATGTTGTGCTCCGCCAGCCAGGGCCCGAACCAGCCTTGTGCGCCGAACACCAGCACGTAGATCAGGCCTGCAACCACCGGCGACACCGAGAACGGCAAGTCGACCAGCGTTGTGAGAAACGCCTTGCCGCGAAACTCGAACTTCGCGATGCACCATGCCGCCGCGACGCCGAAGACGAGGTTCAGCGGCACCGCAATGGCAGCGGTGAAGGCCGTGAGCCGGATAGCCGACCATGCATCGGGCTCCTGCAGGGCAGCGATGTACGCATCGACGCCTTTGCGGAACGCCTCGACGAACACCGCGGCGAGCGGCAGCACGAGGAACAGCAGGATGAACAGCAGCGCGAGCGCCGTGAGCGTGTAACGAACGGCGCGGCTCTCCGTCGTGGAGATGCGCCTGATGGCTGGTGTGCTCATGCGCCCCCCGATCGGCGGCGCTGCCAGCCTTGCAAGGCATTGATGACCAGCAGGAGGATGAACGACATCAACAGCATCACGACAGCGACTGCCGTGGCGCCCGCGTAGTCGTATTGCTCGAGCTTGCCGATGATGATGAGCGGTGTGATTTCAGAGACCATCGGCACGTTGCCCGCGATGAAGATCACCGAGCCGTATTCGCCGATGGCCCGCGCAAATGCCATCGCAAAGCCAGTGACGAGCGCCGGTGCAATGGTCGGGAAGATCACGCGTGTAAAAGTTTGCCAGCGGGTGGCACCCAGGCACATCGCGGCTTCTTCCAGTTCAGCTTCGTGCTCTTCGAGCACAGGCTGCACTGTGCGAACGACGAACGGCAGCCCGATGAAGATCAGCGCGATCACCACGCCCGCCGGATTGAATGCCAGCTTGATGCCCAGCGGCTCCAGGTATTGGCCCAGCCAGCCATTGCTGGCCAGCAGTGCCGTGAGCGAGATGCCTGCAACGGCAGTGGGCAGTGCAAATGGCAGATCGACGAGCGCGTCGACGATCTTGCGGCCCGGAAACTCGTAGCGCACCAGCACCCACGCCACGAGCAGCCCGGCGAACACATTCACGAGCGCCGCGAGGAGCGATGCGCCGAACGTCAACCGATACGCAGCCAGCACGCGGGGGGACGAGACGGCCGCCCAGAACTGGTCCCAGCTCAGCGTGAACGTCTTGAGCAGCAGCGCCGACAGCGGAATGAGGACGATCAGGCCAAGATAAAACAGCGTGTAGCCGAGCGTCAGGTTGAAGCCCGGCAACACCTTGCGGTGGGCGGTGCGGCTCACTTGACGGTATAGATCTTGTCGAACTGCCCGCCGTCGTTGAAGTGCACCTTCTGCGCTTGCGACAGCGAGCCGAACATTTCCTCAACCGTGAACAGCTTGATCGGCTTGAACGACGACGCGTACTTCTTGAGTACCGCGGCAGAGCGTGGGCGCAGCGAGTGCTTCGCGGCGATTTCCTGCGCCTCGTCGGTGTAGAGGAACTGCAGGTACGCCTTGGCGAGATCGGCCGTGCCTTTCTTGGCAACTGTTCTCTCGACGATTGCCACGGGGTTCTCGGCAACGATGCTCGTGGACGGGTACACGACATCGACCTTGCCGTTGCCAAATTCCTTGTTCACCGACTCGACTTCCGACTCGAACGTGACGAGCACATCGCCCGTATTGCGCTGCAGGAAGGCCGACGTTGCATCACGCCCGCCGCGCGCCAGCACGATGACGTTCTTGTACAGCTTCGTCATGAATTCCTGCGCCAGCGCATCGGTGGCTCCGTGCTTCTTGATGTAGCCCAGCGCGGCGAGGTAGGCGTAGCGGCCATTGCCGCCCGTCTTGGGGTTGACCACAACCACCTGCACGCCCGGCTTGATGAGGTCGTCCCAGTCCTTGATGCCCTTGGGATTGCCTTCACGGGTGAGCAGCAGCATCGTCGATGTAGTCGGCGCGGCGTTGTCCGGCAAGCGCTTGTTCCAGTCTTTCGCGACGACGCCTTTCTCGGCCAGGAACTCGATGTCCGTCGTGGTGTTCATCGTGACGACGTCGGCGTCCAGGCCGTCAGCCACTGCCCTGGCCTGCGCGCTCGAGCCGCCGTGGGCCTGGTCGATCTTCACGTCCTTGCCGGTCTGCTTCTTGTAGTACGGCACGAACGCCGCATTGACGTCCTTGTAGAACTCACGAGCGACGTCATACGAGGCGTTGAGCAGCGTCTGCGCGCTCGACAGGCTGGAGGCCGCCAGCAATGCACTGGCCACGAGGAGTTGTAACTTCTTTTTCATCCGTCCGATTTTGGGACGACTTTCACGCCTTCCAACAACAGTCTCGTTGTTAGCTAATGGCACATATGCATATGCCTACAGCAGCGGCCTCACCTCACGCGCGGCATCCAGCAGCGAAGGCAGCATGTCCCGCTGCCACTGGGAGGGGTCAAACGTCTGCGGCGTGGCGACCACATTGATGGCCGCCACGGTATGCCCCTGCATGTTGCGCAAGGGCACAGCCAGCGCGTGCACGCCGAGTTCGTGCTCTTCACTGGCAACGCAATAGTCGGCCACGCGGACCTGGTCAATCAACGCCTTGAACTTGCGCGTGTCGATCACGGTGCGCGACGTCAGCCGCGGCAGTTCCCTGCCCTTCATCCACGCGTTGAAATCGGCCCTGCTCTTGGCGGCCAGCAAGACGCGGCCGGTGGACGTGGCATGTGCAGGCAGCCTCGCGCCCAGGTGCAGGCCGTACGCCAGCATGCGGTGCGAGCCGCTGCGAGCAACGATCACGACCTCATCGCCATCGAGCACGACGGCCGAGAACGACTCGGGCGTTTGCGCAGCCAGCCGGTTCAGCGTGGGTTGCAGCACTCGGGGCAAGCGCGCCGAGGCGAGGTAGCTGCCGGAAAAACGCAGCACCTTCGGCGAGAGCCAGAAATAGCTGCCGTCCGTCTCCAGGTAGCCCAGGTCGGCCAGCGTCAGCAGGTGGCGACGCGCCGCGGCGCGCGTCAGGCCCGCGCGCTGTGCGGCCAGTGTCGCGTTGAGCCGCTGGCGCTCGGTATCAAAGCTCTCCAGCACCGCCAGCCCCTTGGCAATGCCTGCAATGTAGTCGGCCGGAGCAATCATGTTGCGCGATTATCGCGCAGGCTGCTCAGTGATCGCGCAAGGCCCTCCGTGCGGCGTGGCGTGATGCGCCGCCGGCGCCTAACCTTGCCCCCTGGAGACAAAACCATGCGAACCCAAGTCGTCATCATTGGCGCGGGCCCTTCGGGCCTGCTGCTCGGCCAGCTGTTGCACAAGGCCGGCATCGACAACGTGATTCTCGAACGCCAGACCGGCGACTACGTGCTGGGCCGCATCCGTGCGGGCATCCTGGAGCAGGTGACGGTCGATCTGCTGAACGAGGCCGGCGTTGGCGGGCGGCTGGCGAGCGAAGGCATCGTGCACCACAGCATCGAACTGGTGTTTGCGGGCACGCGTCACCCGATTGACGTGCACGGCCTGACGGGCGGCAAGGTGGTCACCGCCTATGGCCAGACCGAACTGACGCGCGACCTGATGCAAGCGCGCGCCGCTGCCGGCCTGCCGACCATCTACGAGGCCGCCAACGTGCAGCCTGCCGGCTTCGACGGCGAGCATCCCGTCGTCACCTACGACAAAGATGGCAAGACGCACGAGCTGCACTGCGACTTCATTGCGGGCTGCGACGGCTTCCATGGCGTCAGTCGCGCTTCGGTCAAGGACCGCATCGCGGAATACGAGCGCGTGTACCCCTTCGGCTGGCTGGGTGTGCTGGCTGATGTGCCGCCTGTGTCGCCGCATGCCATCGTGTACGGCAACAGTGACCGCGGGTTTTCGCTGTGCTCGATGCGCAGCCTGGCGCGCAGCCGCTACTACGTGCAATGCCCGCTCGATGACAAGGTTGAAGACTGGAGCGACCAGCGCTTCTGGGACGAGCTGCGCCGCCGCCTCGACCCGGAGCTGGCAGAGCGCATCATCACCGGGCCGAGCATCGAAAAGAGCATCGCGCCGCTGCGCAGCTTCGTGGCCGAACCGATGCGCTTCGGCCGCCTGTTCCTGGCTGGCGACGCGGCGCACATCGTGCCGCCCACAGGCGCCAAGGGGCTGAACCTCGCCGCTACGGACGTGAAGTACCTGTCGGGCGCGTTCATCGAGTACTTCAACGAACGCGATGCCCACGGGATCGACACCTATTCCGCCCGTTGCCTCAAGCGGATCTGGAAGGCCGAACGGTTTTCATGGTCGCTCACGACGCTGATGCATCGCTTTCCCGACACGGAAGGGTTCGGCCAACGCCTGCAGGAAGCCGAGCTCGACTACCTGGTCCATTCGCGTGCAGCCTCGACGGCGCTTGCGGAAAACTACGTCGGCTTGCCGCTCTGACCGTTTTGCGTGGGATACGTCCTACGTTGCCTGTAGGACAGTATCGGAATTTGGTGACTGCGCCGGTACAAATGCCCCGCACCGTATTTTTGCGGGGCACACTCCGGGCTGCTGAGCTCAGCTCCAACCGAAACATATCCGAACCATGAATGATTCCATCGTCAAAGTAGGCATCGTCGATGACCACGCCATCGTGCGGGCAGGTCTCAAACAGTTCCTCTCCGAGATGGTCGACCTGCGCGTTGTGGGCGAAGCCGCCTCCGGCCGCGAGGCCATCGACCTGGTCCGCACGTGCGACATGGACGTGATGATCATGGACCTGTCGATGCCCGGCCAAAGCGGTATCGACGCGCTGGCCATGATCCGCGCCAAGGCACCGGATGTCGGCATCCTGATTCTCTCGGGCTACCCGGAAGAGCAGTACGCCGTGAACCTGATCCGCCAGGGCGCGAGCGGCTACCTGAACAAGGAATGCGAGCCGATGGAGATCGTCAACGCGATCCGCACCATCGCACTGGGTCGTCGGTACATTTCGCCCTCCGTCGCAGAGCTCATTGCGCAGCAGCTCAACCGCAAGGAAGGCAGCGCCGCACACGACCTGCTCTCCGAGCGTGAGTTCCAGGTGTTCCTCAAGCTGGCCAAGGGCGAGACCGCAGGCGACATCGCGAACGCGCTGTCGCTGAGCGTGAAGACCGTCAGCACGTATCGCACGCGCCTGATGGAAAAAATGGGTCTGGCGTCCAACAGCGACCTGACCTACTACGCGCTGAAGAACAAGCTGATCGACTGACCTGCAGCGAGGCCCGCGGCGAGATCCCCTGTTCGTGGGGGACTATGTGTTGTGATGAATTCCCCCACAGCCACAAACCCGGGAAAATTTTCCCTGCTGCCAATAGAATTGGCGCATGCCCGAAGTACTCCCACCAGCCCAGCGAGATGTCTCGGTGGCCCAGGTCAAACCTGTGCCCACTGGCCCCGCGTCCGCAGGCAGCTTCCCCGGCCCGGCTAACGGCAGCTTCCCTGCCCAGCCCGGCGGCTTCGACGGCAATTCCACCACCGTGTTCCAGGCCAAGATGCAACGCGCACCCGTGTGGTTCTGCTCGTTCCTGGCGAGCAACAGCCGCGAAAAGCGGCGCCTGCGCGACGAGCTTCTGCTCATTCGCGGCGCCTGGCCCCTGCTGATGAAGCAGCGCAACGGCGGCAAATGGACGCCCGAAGAAAAGCAGGAGCTCAAGACGATGGTGCGCTCGGCCTCCTCGGTCAGCCCTTACCTGTTCATCTGGGCGCTGCCCGGCTCGGTCGTGCTGCTGCCGTTCCTGGCGTGGTTCCTTGACAAGAAGCGCAAGCGCCTGCTGCGCAAGAACGGCTCGCTCTGAAGCGCCGTAGCCACCCGCAATAATCGCGAGTGGAATTCGCCTTAGTCCTCATACTCGGCCTGGTTGCCGGCACGCTCGGCGGCATCGTCGGCTTTGGCACTTCCATCATGCTCATGCCCGCGCTGGTGCTCGTCTTCGGCCCGCGCGAAGCCGTGCCGATCATGGCCGTGGCGAGCGTGATGTCGAACGTGTCCCGAGTGGCCGCGTGGTGGCGCGAGGTGGACTGGAAGGCCGTGGGCGCATACAGCATCACCGCCTTTCCGGCGGGCGCCGCAGGCGCTGCCACGCTGTTGGTCATCCCGTCGCGCCTCATCGAAGGCTGCCTGGGCCTGTTCTTCATCGCGATGATCCCGCTGCGCCGGTGGATGGCCGAGCGCGACATGAAGCTCAAGCTGTGGCACCTGTCGGCAGCGGGCCTGTTCATCGGCTTCCTGACGGGGCTGGTTGCCAGCACCGGCCCGGTCAATGCGCCCTTCTTCCTGGCGTACGGCCTGGTGAAGGGCTCGTATCTCGCGACGGAAGCCATGGCATCGATCGCGGTGTATTCCGCCAAGGTCATCACATTTCGCTCGCTGGGCGCCCTGCCGCTGGAGGCCATCGTCAAAGGGCTGATCATTGGCGTGACGCTGTTCTCCGGCGCGTTCATCGCCAAGCGGTTCGTGCTGACAATCGACCCCGACAAATTCCGGCTGCTGATGGACGGCTTGCTGCTGGTGGCCGGTGCCACGATGCTGTGGGCTGCCGCCCGATGACGCGATGAGATGCCACGCCATGAGACGCCATGAACCACACTGAGCTGCAGTCACTCGCCATCGAAGCGATGCGCACGCGCGGCCTTGAACCCGCGTTCGCGCCCGAAGCGCTTCGTGAGGCCGATGCATCGCGCCAGTCGCCGGCCGAGCGCGGCGGTGACATCCGCGACTTGCGCGACCTGCCCTGGTTTTCCATCGACAACGACGACACGCGCGACCTTGACCAGCTCAGCGTGGCGCACGCGTTGCCCGATGGGCCAACGCGGCTGATGGTCGCCGTGGCGGACGTCGACACCAAGGTGCGAGCCGGCAGCGCCGTGGACCTGCACGCGCGGCACAACACCACCTCGGTCTATACGGCGGCGTGCATTTTTCCGATGCTGCCCGAAGTGCTCTCCACCGACATCACCTCACTGCATGAAGGCCAGGAGCGGCTCGTCATCGTGGTGGACATGACTGTGGACGCGCAGGGCAACCTGACGTCCGCGGCACTGTATCGCGCGGTGGTGCTCAATCACGCCAAGCTCACGTACGACAACGTGTCGGCATGGCTGGGTGGCACAGGGCCCGCCCTGCCCCAGTTCGCGTCAATGCCTGTACTTGAGGCCCAACTGCGAATCCACGACGACGTGGCAACTCGCCTGCGGCAACGCCGGCAGGCACGAGGTGCGCTGAACCTCAAGACCATCGCGGCGCGGCCCGTCTTCAGGGACGGGAAACTGGTGAACCTGAGCCCCGACGAGAAGAACCGCGCCAAGGACCTGATCGCCGACCTGATGATCGCGGCCAATGCCGCAACGGCGCGCTTCCTGGCAGACAAGGGCTTTCCATCGCTGCGCCGGCTGCTGCAGGCACCGCGCCGCTGGGATCGCATCGTGGCCCTGGCCGCCGCCCACAACTTCAGCCTGCCGGCGCAAGCCGACCCCCAGGCCCTGGACCGCTTCCTCGCGCAGCAGCGCATGGCAGACCCCGACGGCTTCGCCGACCTTTCGCTGGCCGTGGTGAAGATGCTCGGCTCGGGTGAATATGCGGCGGCGCCCGCAGGCGCGCTGAGCATCGGCCATTTCGGCCTTGCCGTGAACGACTACGCGCATTCCACCGCACCCAACCGCCGTTACCCTGACCTCGTGACGCAGCGGCTGGTCAAGGCTGCGCTGGCGGGCACTGAGTCACCCTACAGCGCCGACGAACTGGCTGAAATCGCCCAGCACTGCACGCTGCAGGAAGACAACGCGAGCAAGGTCGAGCGGCAAGTGCTGAAGGCTGCCGCCGCCTACCTGCTGCAGGACCGGATCGGCGAATCGTTTGACGCGATCGTCACCGGCGCGGCGCCCAAGGGCACGTTCGTTCGCATCGCGAGCCCTTTGCTCGAAGGCCGCGTCGTGCGCGGTTTCGAAGGGCTCGATGTGGGCGATACGCTGCGCGTGAAGCTCGTGTCGGTTGACGAGGCCAAGGGCTTCATCGACTTCGAGCGGGGCTGACGCTAGGGCTTCACGCCGCGCATCAGCCGCAAGCCGTTGGCCACCACCAGCAGCGTCGCGCCCAGGTCCGCGAACACCGCCATCCACATCGTTGCGCTGCCGAACACCGCCAGCACGAAGAACACGGCCTTGATGCCGAGCGCCAGGGAAATGTTCTGCCAGAGCACCGCGTGCGTCTTGCGCGACAGGCGCACCGTTTCAGCCACGCGCTGCAGGTTGTCGTTCATGATCACGACGTCAGCGGCTTCCATGGCGGTGTCCGTGCCGGCGCCGCCCATCGCGAAGCCGATGTCGGCCTGCGCCAGTGCCGGCGCGTCGTTGATGCCGTCGCCTGCCATGGCCGTCGGGCCGTAGCGCTTTTGCATCTGCTTGATCGCTTCGAGCTTGGCCTCGGGCAGCAGCTCGCCGCGAGCGTCGTCAATGCCTGCCTGCCGCGCGATGTGCGTGGCCGTCGCCGTGTTGTCGCCCGTGAGCATGACGGGCGTGACGCCGAGCAACTTCAAGTCGGCAATGGCCTGCTTCGAACTCTCGCGAATCGTGTCGCCCACGGCAAACAGCGCCAGAACGCTGGACTCGTCGGCCAGCAGCGTGACCGAGCGGCCTTGCGCCTCATGCGTGGCCAGCTCAGCCTCCAGGTCGGCGCCGCACAAGCCCCGCTCATGAATCGCGCGGTGGTTGGCCAGCGTGAGCTTGCGGCCGCCGACAGTGCCACTCACGCCGCGGCCCGGCAGCGCTGCGAAGTCGCTCACCTGCGCAGGCCCAGCCGCAATGCCCGCTGCGATGGCTTGCGACACCGGATGGTCTGAGCGGGTGGCCAGGCTCTGCGCAAGCTGCATGACGGCTGCCTCATCGCCCTCGCCCCACACACGCCATGCGACCAGTGTCGGCTTGCCTTCGGTCACGGTGCCCGTCTTGTCGAGCGCGACGGCCTTCAGGTTGCGCGCTTGCTCCAGGTACGTGCCGCCCTTGATCAGGATGCCGCGCCGCGCTGCCGCGGCCAGGCCGCTCACCACCGTGACGGGCGTGGAGATCACCAGCGCGCACGGACACGCGATCACGAGCAGCACCAGCGCCTTGTAGAGCGCCTGCAGCCACGTGAGGTCCAGCAGGAACGGCGTGAGCACGGCGACAGCCACGGCAATTGCGAACACAACTGGCGTGTAGATCGCAGCGAATTTGTCCACGAACCGCTGCGTCGGCGCGCGGGTGCCCTGCGCTTCTTCCACGGCGTGAATGATTCGCGCGAGCGTCGTGTCGGTGGCGATATGCGTCACACGAAACTGCAACTCGCCCGTCTCGTTGATCGTGCCTGCGTACACCGTGTCGCCGGGCGCCTTGTCGACGGGAATGCTCTCGCCAGTCACAGGCGCCTGGTTGATCGTGCTGGTGCCATGCGTGACGACACCGTCGAGCGGCACGCGTGCGCCCGGCTTGATGCGCAGCACGCCGTCCAGCGCGACGTCCGTGGCTTTGACGGTCTTCCAGCTGCCATCGGGTTGCTGCAGATCTGCCTCAGCGGGCGCGAGATCGACCAGGCCTTTGATTGCATTGCGCGCGCGATCGACCGCATACGCTTCGATCAACTCGGCGATCGAATAAAGCGCCATCACCATCGCTGCTTCGGGCCACTGGCCGATGGCGAGTGCGCCCGTCACGGCCACCGACATCAATGCGTTGATGTTCAGCTTCAGGTGCAGGACGGCCTGTAGGCCCTTCTTGTACACCTCCAGGCCCGACAGCCAGATCGCCGCTACAGCGAGCAGGAAGACAGCGACCTTCCACACAGTGCCTTCGAGCCCCGCGAACTCGATGCATTCCGCCGCGATGGCCAATACCAGCGCGAAACCCAGGCGCCACGGACTATCCGCGACGCCATGGTCGTGATCGTGGTCGTGGTCGTGGGCATCGTCGTGGTCGTGGTCGTGGCCACCCGTCACGACGGCACCCGCGGCGACCCGCTCGATCTTGTGTGCGTCGGGCTCGCAGCAGTGCGGAGTGATTTCTTGCTTCATGCCAAGATTGGAAAGCTTCAAGTCACTTCAAGGTCAAGCATGGGCACTCCAATCCCGCACTATCGTATCGGGGAAGCGGCCGCGCAGGCTGGCGTGAGCGCGGCAAATATCCGTTACTACGAAAAGGAAGGGCTGCTCACCCCGCGCGGGCGCAGCGAGAACAGCTACCGCTTCTACACGGATGAAGACGTTCACCAGCTGCGCTTCATCCGCCTGTGCCGCGCGATGGACATGTCGCTTGATGAAGTGCGCACCCTGCTGGGGCTGGACCTGCGAAAAAGATCCGATTGCGAGACAGCCACCGAGGCGCTGAGCGAGCACATTGGCCACGTGCGGCAACGGCTCGCTGAGCTCAAGGGCCTGCTCACCGAGCTGACTGCGCTGCGCGATCGCTGCGATGGCGGCCCGAAGTGCCGCGTGATCGAGGCACTTCACGCAAAAGCGGATGCGCCGCCTTCGGGCAAGGCGCGGGCGAAGGCGCACCGCCACGTTTGAGTTAGAAGCCGCACACCGCGGCGCTGGCCCGCTGCTGAGCCGCCGCTGGGTCAGCAGCGCGGGCTCAACGCAAGATGCTCAGTGCGAGGGGGCTCAGACCGGGCTGTCGGGGCTCTGGTGGCGCTTCTTGCCGGCAGCTCGGCCTTCTTCGCTGGTGAACTGGTGGGCGCGACCGCAAGCGTGTGCAGCGCGACCGCCCATGCTGGCGATTTCCTTCTTCTTCTCGGGCGACATGGCGGCAAAGCCGCGCAGGCGCTTTTCGGAAGTCGTCGCGGCGACGGTGGTCGTGGTGGGTTCCTGCATGGTGCCTTCCTTGTGGAGCTGTTCGGAAAGCTGATCGTCTCGCAAGCTCAACCTTGGCCTTGTAGGACAACGCCTCAGGAATGCGTCGGCTGGCTCAGCGCAACGGGGGCTTTGCGCCTTGAGTGCGTGTGCCGGTCAATGCGGCAGGTACTGCGAAACCAATTGCGAGACGATCTGCGCCTGAAGGAGGTCTTTGGAACGCTTCAATGGATCGCGGTCAGCACGCGCGCCAAGTTCGCGCTTGATCCGGGCAAATGCCACCGGACTGATCGTGTCCATTCGCGCCATGGCGCCGGAGGTTGCGACGACCACCTGGCTGAAGCGGCTCGACGACAGGAGTTGATCGCCTGTGGGCACCTGCACGGCCCACATGTCGTCTTCATCGTCGCTCATTCGCAAGGGGTGTGGATCGCCGTCGCGCGCCGTGCGCTGAATGATGTCGACTTCAAAGCCTTTGTCATTCACCACGGTCTGCAACTGGTCGCTGCGAACACTGAAGGATTTGTCGGCCTTGCGCAGCACCGCCACCAGTGATGAATCAACCCGCTGCAAACGGGTGAAGACGCTCAAGCGCTTTTGCGTGTCGAACAGCAAGTCGATGTCCCGTGTCGCGGTGGCCGCCGATTCGACGCGCACACCGCAAGCAGTTTCGTACGCATACAACGCATGCGTGCCAACGGTAATGAAGTGCTCGGCGAGGCCCGCTTGAGACAGTGCCTGCAAGACGTCCACGACGATTGCAGGTGTCCTGCCAACGCGAAGCGCCCGATTGAGTCGGACTTGCTCGGCAAGCGACTCGCGCAGTGATTGAACCCGGCTTTCCGCTGCTGATTTGCGTTGTACAAAGCGTTCGTGGATGAGACGGTTTTCCTCGGTGTCCGGCCCGAGTGACTTCTGGCCGCCACCCGCCGCCAGTCGAATCAGGTAGCGCCGCCCGCCCTGTTCGCGCCAGAACATCGACCCGCGCACGGCCAACGCCTCCGCCTGCGCCTGCTCAAGCGCAGTGAAGACAGCTTCGGCGTCGATGTACTGACGCTTCTGGCCATCGGTGAGTTCAAGGAACGGCTGCATTTTCACTAAAAAATAGGAAAATCAGAAAATACCTTGAAAACCCTTATAAATCAATAGCTTGCCGCCACGGATTTGCGGCGCTGCGCAGCCAGCCGGCCTCAACGCTTGCGCGGCGGCAGCCCGGTGTGCTGGGTGAGCACGGCACCCTTGCGCGGCGTTGAGTTCTTGCGGCGGGCGCTTGCGTAGCTGCCGTCCGTCACGGGCTGGAACGACGGGATCAGGTGGTGCTTGCCATTGCCGATCAGGTCCGCGCGACCCATCGCCTTGAGCGCCTCGCGCAGCAGCGGCCAGTTGTTGGCGTCGTGGTAGCGCAGGAAGGCCTTGTGCAGGCGGCGGCGGCGTTCGCCGCGCACGATATCTACCGTGTCTTCGTCTTCGGCCTTGCGATGCACCTTGCGCAGGGTATTGCGCCCGCTGTGATACATCGCCGTGGCGGTGGCCATGGGGCTGGGGTAGAACGTCTGCACCTGGTCCGCGCGGAAGCCGTTCTTCTTGAGCCACAGCGCAAGATTCATCATGTCTTCGTCGCTCGTGCCGGGGTGGGCCGCAATGAAGTACGGAATGAGGTACTGCTTCTTGCCCGCCTCTGCCGAGTACTTGTCGAACATCGCCTTGAACTTGTCGTAGCTGCCGATGCCCGGCTTCATCATCTTGGTGAGCGGGCCCTGCTCGGTGTGCTCAGGCGCGATCTTGAGGTAGCCGCCCACGTGGTGCTGCACGAGCTCTTTCACGTATTCGGGCGACTGCACGGCCAGGTCGTAGCGCAGGCCCGAGCCGATCAAGATCTTCTTCACGCCCTTCAAGCTGCGCGCGCGCCGGTACATCTTCACGAGCGGCGCGTGATCGGTATTGAGGTTCTGGCAGATGCCGGGGTACACGCAACTCGGCTTGCGGCATGCCGCTTCGATCTCGGGCGACTTGCAGCCGATGCGGTACATGTTGGCCGTGGGGCCGCCCAGGTCCGACACGATGCCCGTGAAGCCCGCGACCTTGTCGCGCATCTCCTCGATTTCGCGAATGACAGAGTCTTCCGAGCGGCTCTGGATGATGCGGCCTTCATGCTCGGTGATCGAGCAGAACGTGCAGCCGCCAAAGCAGCCGCGCATGATGTTCACCGAGAAGCGGATCATTTCCCACGCAGGGATCTTGGTGGCGCCGTCGTGGCTGCCCTTCTCATCGGCATACGCCGGGTGCGGGCTGCGCGCATATGGCAGGCCGAACACGTAGTCCATCTCGGCCGTGGTGAGCGGAATGGGCGGCGGCGTGAGCCACACATCACGGTCCCCATGCGCCTGCACGAGCGCTCGCGCATTGCCGGGGTTGGTTTCCAGGTGCAGCACGCGGTTGGCGTGGGCGTAGAGAACCGGGTCGCTCTTGACCTGCTCGTAAGACGGCAGGCGGATCACGGTGCGGTCGCGCGCGGGCACCTTGAGCTTTTGCTTGAGGGCGGGGTTGGCGACAAAGGTCAGGGGCTGGATGGCGGGGTTCGGCTCTACCGCGCCACTGCCCTCCTCCTTGGTACACGTCGCGCCCTGTGCTGCCGCCTGCTCCTGTGTGGTCTGGTAAGGGTTGATGTGGTCTTCGACGCGGCCGGGCTGGTCGACCTCGGTCGAGTCGATTTCGAACCAGCCTTCGCGGCCGCCGCGCTGGAAGAACGCCGTGCCCCGCACATCGACGATGTTGTGCACCGGCTCCTTGGCGCCAAGGCGATGCGCGATCTCGACGATGGCCCGCTCGGCGTTGCCGTACAGAAGCAGGTCGCACTTCGAATCAGTGACGATCGAGCGGCGCACTTTGTCTGACCAATAGTCGTAATGCGCGATGCGGCGCAGGCTGCCTTCGATGCCGCCGAGGATGATCGGCACGTCTTTGTAGGCCTCACGGCAGCGCTGGCTGTAAACGATGGCAGCGCGGTCAGGCCGCTTGCCGCCCACATCGCCGGGGGTGTACGCGTCGTCACTGCGGATCTTGCGGTCAGCGGTGTACCGGTTGATCATCGAATCCATGTTGCCGGCCGTCACGCCGAAGAACAGGTTCGGTTTGCCCAGCACCTTGAACGGCTCGGCGCTTTGCCAGTCGGGCTGCGCGATGATGCCGACGCGAAAGCCCTGTGCCTCGAGCGTGCGGCCGATCACGGCCATGCCGAAACTCGGATGGTCCACGTATGCATCGCCAGTGACGATGATGATGTCGCAGCTGTCCCAGCCCAGCTCGTCCATTTCCTTCCTGCTCATCGGCAGGAATTTCGACGTGCCAAAGCGGCTCGCCCAGTACTTGCGGTAACTGGTGATCGGCTTCGCGGCGCGCGCGAAGAATGACACGTCAATGGGGGTGTTCATAAGGTGCGGGGCATGCGGCGCGAGCGCGCCAGCAGGCAAGCCGCTGATTCTAGGAGACAAGGCCCGCTAAAGGGGCCCTGGCTCTCTATTGACCGCAGGCAACGGGCGTGATTACTGGCGGCGCTGCAGCTGGCCGCGCACTTCGCCGCCCGGGAACTGCGTCGAGTGGATGTTGACGTACCACAGGCCCGCCATCAGGTCGGCGGCTTGTGCGCTCGTGAGCACCGCCTCGCCCTGGATCGGCTGCGTGATCACATTTGCAAACGGGATCACCACACCGGCGTTCTTGCCCATGGGCGCCGGGCCATGAATGTGGCCCATCGTTGGCGAGGTGACGTCGCTGTAGGTAATCTTCCACGTCAGCTTGCTGGTGTTGTGGTTGAACATGACTTCAGCTGCGCCGCGGCCCTTGGAGGCATTGGCCGGCACCTCTTGCGCGCCCGAGAGGGTCGCCTCATAGATATCGATTTTTTCGGAGGGGCGCATCTGGCCGCAACCAGTTGCCGCAACAGCGACGACGGCGGCCGCCATACAGGTGCGCAGGAAAGTGGACCGATTCAGCATGATGTTTCCTCGTTCTGGACGAGTCGCGATTGTGGGGGTCCGGTGCACCAGAAGTCCAGCGCTACTGTTGCCAGCCCAACGGCTGCGCGCTCCCACCCGGCAACGGCAACACTGCGACTGGCTCGCGTCACGGCCGATGAGCTTACGCTACGGGTTGCATGCTTTCGACGGAGAACCCGTGACCATAACGACCCCCCTCACCTTTGCCAGCACCGATCTGGTCGACTTCGCGCGCGGGCTGCTCGCTGCCAGCGGCTTGCCTGCGGACAAGGCCGACGCCGTCGCCGCCATACTCGTCGAAGGGGACCTCATGGGCCACGACACGCATGGCCTGGCACTGCTGGCGGGCTACCTGGAGGCCATCGAAACTGGCACCATGCGGCGCGAGGGCGAGCCCCTCGTCATCGCCGACTCACCAGCCGCCGTCACATGGGATGGCCAGCGTCTGCCCGGGCCCTGGCTCGTGTTGAAAGCGATGGAAGAGGCTGCGCAGCGCGCGGCTCGGCTTGGCACCGGCACCGTCGTGATCCGGCGCAGCCACCACATCGCAAGCCTTGAATCGTTTCTCAGGCGCGCTACTGACCGCGGCTTGCTGATGATCCTCACATGCTCTGACCCCAACACGGCCAGCGTCGCGCCATTCGGCGGGCTCGACCCTGTGTTCACGCCCAACCCGATGGCCTTCGGCATTCCGGCGCCCGGCACGCCCGTGCTGGTGGACATCTCGACATCCGCCACCACGAATGGCATGACGAATCGGATGCACAAGGAAGGCCGGCAGTTCGATGCGCACTGGTTGCTCGACGGCCTGGGCGCACCGAGCACTGACCCGGGCGTGCTGTTCCGCGAGCCCAAGGGCACGATCCTGCCGCTGGGTGGCATGGATTCGGGTCACAAGGGCTATGGCCTGGCGCTGATGGTGGAAGCCCTGACGGGTGGACTCGCCGGCCATGGCCGCGCTGACCCGCCCGAGGGTTGGGGCGCGACGGTGTTCCTGCAGATCATCGACCCGCGTGCGTTCGCTGGCATCGACGCGTTCCACAAGCAGATCGGGACCGTGGTCGATCAATGCCGCGCGTCCAGGCCGGGCAAGCCGGGCCGGCCCGTACGCACCCCTGGCGAGCGCGGCTCGGCGCTGGCTGCGAAACAACGCCAGTCAGGCGTGGCGCTCCACCCGTCCATCATGCCGGCCCTGGAGCCATGGGCTGCCAAGCTGGGCGTGCCAGCGCCGCTTGCGCGCAGCGCGTGAGCACTCAGCCGGCCATCATCCCGAGGCCGGCAAAACGGCTCATCATCTGCTCGCTGCGCACGGGCGGCGGGGTCACGCAGATCAGCGCGAGCTCGTCGTCCTCGTCGAATTCCTCCATCACCATGCAACTGCGAAGCTCGGCATGCACCTCGTCGGCCACCGCCTCGTAGGTCTCCGGCGAAATGGCAACGCTGCCGCTGGCAGCTTTGGCAGCCATCCTGGCCGCGTAGCGCGTCTCGGTCCCGATCAGCGTGCAGGCTTCCATGTGGTCATTGCGGTAAATGCCGATATCGCAGATGCCGGTTCCCATGCCCATGCGCAGGCGCAATTCGCCGGCAGCGCGGTGCAGTTCCAGCGCCATGCGGCAGCAGTCGGCCGGGTCGTCGAAAAACACGACGGCGGCACCATCGAAGAAACGGTCGACCACCCCTGAGTGACGCGTGGCCAGCCACTCGACTTCCGCCACGAAGGCGTCGTGGTCCATGGGTGTCAGCAGGCTGGGCGACACGGGCTCGGCGTACAGCGTGGTCTGTCGCTTCTCCTCGAAGCGGATCTCCTCGATCTCGGCGCCGTGGAACAGGCGTTGCCACACATCGGGCGGAAGCCGGCGAGCGAGCTTTTCCGCCAGCGCTTCGATCTTGCGCGCATGCGCAGCCTGCTTCATGTGGCCCTCGACGCGGCGCACCACGAGTTCGGGATCGATCGGTTTGGTCAGGTAGTCGGCCGCGCCGAGGTTCAGGCCCAGCGTGGCGTCCTGCTGGCTGGCAAGCGCGGTGAGGAAGATGACCGGAATCGTCGCCGTGGGCGTGTGCTGGCGAATGCGGCGCAGCACCTCGTAGCCATCCATGTCCGGCATCATGATGTCGAGCAGCACCATGTCGGGCGGATTGCGCGACATGACGATCGTCAGCGCTTCGCGCCCGCTCGATGCCTGGATCACCTCGAAGCGGTCTTCGAAAAGGCCGTTCATCAGGAACAGGTTGTCCGGCATGTCGTCCACGACGAGAACGCGCGGAATCCTCTTTGCGTTGTAGTGGCGTGCGGTCACGGTGAAGTCCTTTGGTTTGCGATGAACGATCACACCACGCGCACCACGGCGGCATTTAGGCAAAACGAGGAGACGGGTTAGGTGAAATTCTCAAGGTCGCGCGACCTGCGACAATCACCGCCTGCGACCCCGCTGGCTGCTGGGATACGCAGGGGCGCCGCCGGAACCGGATGGGGCCTCTGTCAATGGGCCCGCGAGGCGCCTGCAGCCTGCAGGCAGGCATCGAACGTCTGCTCCTGAACGGGGCGGCGAATCCAAGTTCACTATCAACCCAAGTCACAGGAGTTTTTCCATGGGCAACAAGATCGTTACCGAAGCGGACCGCAAAGCCACGCCCGCTGCCAAGAACACCGCGGCGTACACCGCCCCGCGCAAGGGCCAGGGCCAGAAGGTCAGCCTCGAACGCGGCGTGTCCACACGCTCGAAGAAGAACCCGGGCAAGCGTCCGCACAAGGGCGGCTGAAGCAGCGGCGGCTCTCACGAGCGCCTGCCAGAAACGGGCGGTTGCACACCGCCTGCCTGCTGAGTCATGCCGGGCGGCTAAACTGCCCGGATGCTCAAGCGAACCCTCATCCTCCTTCCTTTCCTTCTGGCCGCGGCCGGCGTTCACGCCCAATCCACGCCCGCCAAGAAGGACCTTGTCACCAAAATCCTCAAGCAACAGCAGCCTGGCATCGAAGGCATGGCGCGCCAGCTGGTCGAACAGCCCATGGGCGAGCTGCTGCTCAATGCCGGCAGCGTGATCCAGACGCGCGTTCCCGCTGACAAGCAGCAGGCCCTGGGCAAAGAGATCCAGGCCGACGTCCAGAAATACATCGCCGAGGCCACGCCTATCGTCCAGGCGCGCGCCGTGGCACTTGCACCCGGCACCGTCGGCACCATGCTCGAAGAAAAATTCACCGAAGACGAACTGCGGCAGGTGCTCGCCATCATGGATTCGCCGGTCTACGCGAAGTACCAGCGCATGGGCGACGAGTTGCAGCGCGCGCTCGCCGAGAAGGTCGTGCTCGACACCCGCCCCACGATCGAGCCGAAGATGCGAGCGCTCGAATTGAGTGTCGGCAAGCGTCTGGGTATCACACCGCCGCCCGCCGGCAATGCGCCTGCCAGGGCTCCTGCCAAGGCGCCCGCCAAGCAGTAAAGCGCCGCGGGCCTGCTCGCCCGCAGCGGTTCAGGTGCGCTGCGCCATCCCGACGCGGTTGCTGAATTCGTGGCACGCCGCCTCGAAGCTGCGGATCTCGAACAGCGTCTCCTGAAGGCTCATCTCACCCTTGTCGAGCAACTTGCCGGTGAGGTGTTCCGTCAGCGGTTTCAAACGCAGCAGGAGCTGCTTGGTCTCGCTGTAGAGACGCTCACTTTGCGCCTCCATGATGCCGCGCGTTTCCTCGTCGAGGTTGCGCGAGGCGCTGCCGCCTTCATTGGACAGCGCGCCGAAATTCAGCCGCGTGCGCCGGTACATGCCCATCTCGCCCACCGCGTGATGCAGCAGCTTCGTCACGCGCGTGATGTCGTTGTGGGCGCCGTTCGTGGTGCCGTCTTCACCGAAGAACAATTCCTCGTTCGCCATGCCGCCCAGGAGCACGCGGACATCGTGCTCGATGTCGGACTTGGTCTTGAGCAAATTCGCGCCCTGCTTGTGGAACACAAAGCCCAGCGCGTTGTTGCGCGGGTTGGCCCTGAGCGAAATCTTGATCGTCTTCATCTCTGACTGCAGCGCGACCCAGTCGCCGCCGGCGCGTTTGCGCTCCAGCTCGAAATCGACCAGGAAGTGACCCCACTCGTGGATCGCGATGATGCGGCGGTCACGGTCGCGCTCCTTGGTCGTGTTGGCGTTGACATTGCCCACCAGCACGCGCTCGGCGGCCTTCATCAAGGTGTCCTCGCCGATCATTGCGCCCACCTGCACCGCCGAAATACCGGCCTGGTTCACGATGGTTTCAAGATCGGCGGGGCTGCGGCCTTCCGTGATTTCCACCAGGTGGCGCCGGTCCATGCCCTGCTCCACCTTGTCGGCGCGCTGCGCGAGGTAGTGGTCAATGATGGCGGCGCGCTCCTGCCGGTTGGGCATGCGGAAATCCACCTTCATCTGGAAGCGGCGCAGCATGGCGTCGTCCATCTGCATCTGCTCGCTGTTGAAGTTGGACGCGACGATCCAGATGATCTCGGCCTCATGCCGGGTGCGCACGCCGTCCAGAATGGCCAGCAGCATGTTCTGCGTGTCGTCATCGAATTTGCGGTGACCGCCGCGCTTCATGAACAGGTCCTGCGCTTCGTCGAGGAACACGATGCAGCGCCTGCGGCGCTTGGCCATCGCCACGATGCGCGACAGTGTGTTCGAGCCGCCGGCGACGAAGCCCGTCTCGAGGTTGGCTGCCGAGTGGAAAAGAATCGGCAGGTTCAGCTCTTTGGCGAGATAGCTCGCGAGTTTTGTCTTGCCCGTGCCTGCAGGGCCGCTGAACATCACGTTGAACGGCTTGCTGATGCCGTACTCGGCATATTCCGCGCGCCGCAGGTATTGGTCCTTGATCTGCGCGACCTCGGCCTTGATGTCGTCCATGCCAACGAGGTCATCGATCGAGCCCTGCACTTGCGAAGGCTCCAGGAATTTCAGCGCCTTGAACTGGCCCTTGAGCTGGAACGCCAGGAAACCGATGAGGCCGACGGTCAGCGTTGCCGACAGCAAGCCGCTCACGCCGGCCTTCCACGCGTCTTTTTCGGACTGCGGCCTCGCCCCCGAGAAGCGCTGGTCGATGCGCTCGAGCACTTCGATCGATCCGCTGTCGAGGTCGGCGCGCGGCACGAAAGCAATCTTGCCGCCCCAGGGCGCCTGCACGGCCTTGTCCGAGAAAATCTTTGTTTCCATGTCGCTCGGGTAGTACGCGTACTGCTTGCCCTTCGACTCAATGAGCACGACCCGCTCGGAGACATTCCACATCAAAGGCTTGTAGATCACCGTGATGCGCTCGACAGGGTTGCCGTCGAGAAAGCTCAGGATGGAACCCGTGCCGAAGGCGATCGGCAATTTGGGATTGATGGCGTATGGGGTGGCGCCGGCCGCCTCATCGGCGGCGGTCATCTGCCTGACCTGCTCGACCACGGCGGCTTGCCGCTGCAACAGTGACGCTGAGTACAACCCCAACGCCGGAATCATGAACGCGGCAAGAACGAGCAGGCTCTTGACCATCATCGACTGAATGGCGAACCAGTCCAGCAGCCGGCTCCAGCCCTTCTTGACGCTGAGCAGCGCGCGGTTGGTGCCACGCGAAGCCGCGCTGGCCTGCGAATCGCTGGATGAGTTTGCCGAAAGATCGGACATGGCTGCGTTTCCTCGTGGGGACGGTGGCAACAGAATGCGCCCGGGTGTCAGAGGCATCCTACAGAAAGCAGTGCAGCCAAGCCAGTGTCGCCCGGGTAAAGCCAGCAACACACAGGGGGCTCGTGATTTTTTACTTGTAGGACAGCTCTGACGCCGGTCATTTGTGTCCGTGAAGGGAACCAGCCCGCACCCGCGCACTCCAACAGGCTGGTCGGGTTTTCTTCAAGTTTCTTCTCCCGGCTCTTCAATCCCTCGGTCCTGAAAAAGCCGGGGGATTTTTTCTGCCGCGTGCGCGGCGTCAACCGCCTGGTTGCGCGCTCAGCCATTTGATGGCCGCGCCCTCGCCGTCGAAGCGGCCGATCTCTGGACACTGCTGGAAAGCACCGGGCTCGTCTGCATCGACGAGATCACGCCTGGCGATGACGCCGATGCGCATGTTGGCGTTCAGCGCGCGGCGCAGCCTGTCGCAGATCTGGAACTTGCCCTGGGCACCGGGCGGCGCGGCAACCCGCCGCAAGTCGATCAGCACATGGTCTTGCCGCACGCGCGTGACTGCCGCCTTGATGAGATAGGCCAGCTTGAGCGCATCGCCGTCACGCCAGCGTCCTTCCACATCGAAGCGGATCAAAGGACCTGTCTGGCGGGAAGCAACGACGAGATTCATCGCCGACCAGAGTGCCACAGCGACATGTTGCAAGTCGCCCGCAAAGCGCATCATTGATTTCGAGGCGCAACTGCACGCACTGCGGATTGCCAACGAAGTCACACAGCGGGCAGTTTCCTGCCCGTACATGGCGTTACCTTCCTTGCGGCAGCGCCTGCAGGATGCTGACGCGATTGCCCTCCGTATCGCGAAAGCTCACGTAGTCGCCAACGCCGGGAATCATCATCGGCTCGCCCAGCACTTCGCCGCCGGCTGCCGTGATTTCCTTCATCTTGGCTCGAACGTCCTTGACGGCGATCACCACCGAAGGGTACTGGTCGGGCCAGTCGTCCTTGCGCTCGAAAAAGCCGCCGTTGATGACGCCCCGGTAGCCGTCCGGGATGGCGTCGGAGACTGCCGTGGTTGCCACGGCGTAGTTGCCCATTTCTGCGCCCAGCATCTGCATGGTCCAGCCAAAGGCTTTTGAATAGAACGCGGCCATCCGGTCGCGATCGCGATAAGGCATTTCAAAGTGAACGACGGGGTCCATGGTTTGCTCCTTTGATCAATGGTGGAACCCGGATTTTCTCCGCCACCAGGCTACCGGGCGCCCAGCCCCAGCGAGCGCGAGATGACTTCCTTCATGATTTCATTCGTGCCGCCATAGATGCGCTGCACACGCGCATCGGCATAGGCGCGGGTGATGGGGTACTCCCACATGTAGCCATAGCCGCCGTGCAATTGCACGCACTCGTCCATCACTTTGCATTGCAGGTCGCTCGTCCAGTACTTCGCCATGCTGGCCGTGGCGGTGTCGAGCTTGTCCTGGCACACGAGCTCCAGGCACTTGTCGAGAAACACCTGCGCGATCTGCACTTCGGTCTGCAGTTCGGCGAGCTTGTAGCGCGTGTTCTGGTACGAGGCCACAGGCTGGCCGAACACCTTGCGGTCCTTCACGTACTGCAGCGTCCAGTCAATCGCGGCCTGCGCCGCGGACACTGCCGTCACGGCGATCTGCATCCGCTCCCATGGCAATTGCTCCATCAGGCAGATGAAGCCACGGTTCTCGAACGCCTCGCCACCCAGCAGGTTGTCGGCCGGCACGACCACGTTGTCAAAGAACAGCTCGGAGGTGTCTTGCGCCTTCAAGCCCAGCTTCTTGAGCCGCTTGCCCTTCTCGAAGCCCTTCATCCCGCGCTCGACCAGCATCAGGCTTGTACCCTTGCCGCCAGCCTGGGGGTTGGTCTTCGCGACGACGATCACGAGGTCGGCATGCCAGCCGTTGGTAATGAACGTTTTGCTGCCGTTGAGCAGGTAGGTGCCATCGGCCTGCTTGATTGCGGTGGTCTTCACCCCTTGCAAGTCGCTGCCCGCGGCGGGCTCGCTCATGGCGATGGCACCCACCATCTCGCCGCTCACAAGCTTGGGCAGCAAGCGCTCCTTTTGCGCCTGTGTGCCGTAGTGAAGGATGTAGGGCGCGACGATTTCGCTGTGCAGGTTGAACCCGACACCCGTGTGGCCGACTCGAGCCAACTCCTCCATCTCGATCACGGAATAGAGTTTGTCCACACCCGCGCCGCCATATTGCTCAGGCAGCGTGGCACACAGAAACCCGTTCTCGCCCGCTTTGCTCCACACGGCGCGATCAACATAGCCCTGCTCTTCCCACGCTTCGTTGTGCGGCATGATTTCCTTGTCGACAAACCGCCGGAAGCTGTCACGGAAGGCCTCGTGCTCGGGGCTGAAAAGAGTGCGTTCAATCATGTGCTTGCTCCTTGCATCGCCTGCCTCACGATGCGCGCGTAGTTGCCAATGAAGATATTGCCCAGTGTTGCTTCGGCGAGGCCGCGCCTGGCCAGGTTGTCTGCCACTTCGCGCATGTCGACGTAGTTCGAGAGGATGGGGCCGGGGCCGGCGCCTTCCATGTCAGTGCCGAATGCGACATGGTCTGGCCCGATCAGGTCGCACATGCGCATCATCTCGTCTGCGAACGAGCGAACATTCGTCACGGTGTAGAGCGGATCGCCGTTAACGCGCACCGTCCACAGGCCCACGGCGCCGCCACGCGCAGCGATCTTCTTCGCTGACGCCAGGGACAGCGACCGTGCGATGTAGCCCGGCGCCTGCCAGCTGCCGCCCTGCATGGAAATCCATGAGTGCGACCAGACCATCGCTGCATCCGACGCATCCAGCGCGCCATCGACAAAGTTCGCCGTGCTGTGCGCGAGATCGACCACGATGCCGCTTCGTTTGCACGCCGCGACGACCTGCGCGCCGACGCTCGTGATCCCGCCGTGCTGCGGCTGCGCCGTCTGGTGATCGCCCAGCGGGCTCTGGATGAAGTGGACCATCTGCATGTGCCGTATGCCCCAGGCGTGCGCTTGCGCCACACGCTCGGGGCGGCCTTCGAGAAAGTTGGCGCCCTCCGTGGCCAGCAGGATGCGCGGATGGCCGGCAACCGCGTTGTCCACATCGGCAGGCGTCAAGGCCAGCTCGATCTTCCAGTCGCGGCGCTGGGCTTCATAGCCGGCGAGCCGCTTCTGGAAGTGCTCCCAGAGCTCACCGGGCTGCGGGTCCTTGAGCTGCTTCAGGCGCCCATCGCTTTGGCCGATCCAGCGGTTGTCGTCGGTGGCTGACCAGGCCAGCAACGTCGTGCCCGTGTCTGACATGTGCCTGGCCAGATCCAGCTTGAAAAGACGCGGCATGAACATGCCGTAGTGCGAATGCATGTCGGCCAGGAACAGGCCCTTGTGTTGTGCGCGAGCGGGCAACGCAGCTGCGGCTGCAAACGCTGCGCCTGCGAGGCCGAATCGTCTGCGGGTCAACGTGATTTTTGTCATGGCATCAGCGAGTGGATGAGACGGCAGGATACGTTGGTATGGATGGGGGAGCCGCAGATTCCAAGGACCATCGCACGCGTCAAACGAACGTATTCATACGCACCACCATGGAATCTCTCTGCGTCGCCGGCATGAAGGCCATTCGCAAAGCCAACGCCGCCATCTTGCGCAAACTCTGGGCGCAATCAGGACGCCAGCCCGGCGAGCCGCTGATGCTGAGCATCAACGGCTGCAACGCCCGCATGCTGAACCTTGTTGATGACCGCTACCTCACTGTTCATGTCAGCCAGCGCCACGCCCTGCTTTGCGGCGCCGCACCCCACCAGACCGAAGACCACCCTGACGGCGTTTACTACACCTTCGACCTGCACGAATTCGTGAAGAACTTGAGCGTCGCCGGCATGCCCATTCTGTAGCGGCGCTTGATTTTCACCAAGCGTTTGCTTGGGGATAACGGTGACTATACTGGCTCCTTCCCCACAGGAGCCAGCGATGACCGAAGCATTCGTTTACGACGCCATCCGCACGCCTCGCGGCAAAGGCAAAAAAGACGGCAGCCTGCATGAAGTCAAGCCCGTCAACCTGCTCGCCGGCGTGCTCACCGAGCTGCAGCGGCGCAACGACTTCGACACCGCGCAAGTCGATGATGTGGTGATGGGCGTGGTCTCGCCCATCGGCGAGCAGGGCTCGGTGATCGCCAAGGTTGCTGCACTGAAGGCGGGTTGGGACGTGAAGTGCGCAGGCGTGCAGCTCAACCGCTTTTGCGCATCGGGACTGGAGGCGGTGAACATGGCCGCCCAGAAGGTGCGCTCCGGCTGGGAAGATCTTGTGGTCGCAGGCGGCGTCGAGAGCATGAGCCGCGTGCCGATCGGCTCCGACGGCGGCGCATGGGCACAAGACCCCGAAACAAATTCAGCGACTTCATTCGTGCCGCAAGGCATTGGCGCCGACCTGATTGCCACGCTCGACGGCTTCACGCGCGAAGACGTCGATGCCTTCGCGATGGAGAGCCAGAAGCGCGCGGCGAAAGCACGCGAAGGCGGCTTCTTTGCAGGCTCGGTCGTGCCGGTGAAAGACTTCCTGGACCAGACCATTCTCGACTTCGACGAATTCATCAAGCCGCACACGACCATGGCGGCACTCGCATCGCTCAAGCCCGCCTTCGACCAGCTCGGCGCGATGGGCTTTGACGACGTCGCCATCAGCCGCTATCCGCAGGTCGAGCGCATCCACCACGTGCATCACGCTGGCAATTCGTCAGGCATTGTTGACGGCGCCGCGGCCATGCTGATCGGCAGCGAGGCCGTCGGCAAAGCGCACAACCTCAAGCCACGTGCGCGCATCGTTGCCGCTGCGCTGTCGGGCGCTGACCCGACAATCATGCTCACCGGCCCGATGCCGGCCGCGCGCAAGGCGCTCGCGAAGGCGGGCATGACCATTGACCAGATCGACCTGTTCGAAGTCAACGAAGCCTTCGCAGCCGTGCCCATGCGCTTCATGAAGGAGATGGGCGTCTCGCACGAGATCGTGAACGTCAACGGCGGTGCGATCGCCATGGGCCATCCGCTCGGCGCAACCGGCGCGATGATTCTCAACACACTGATCGACGAGCTGCACCGCCGCAAGCTGCGCTTTGGCCTGGCGACGCTGTGCGTCGGCGGCGGCATGGGCATCGCGACGATCGTCGAACGCATCTGAGCCGCGCGCCCATGAAAACCATCCAGTACGAACTCGCCGACGGCATCGCCACCCTCACCTTCGACGAGGAAGGCTCGCCCGTCAACACAATGTGCCTGCAATGGCAGCAAGACCTGGCAGACGTCACGGCCCAGGTCGTGAAAGATAAAGAATCGATTCGCGGCATCGTCCTCGCTTCGGCAAAGTCAACGTTCTTTGCCGGCGCTGACCTCAAAGGCACGATGCGCCTGCAGCCGTCCGACGCGCCGCGCGTGTTCGAGGAAATCGAGCGCATGAAGAAGTGCTTTCGCACGCTCGAAACACTGGGCAGGCCGGTGGTGAGTTGCCTGAACGGCGCGGCCCTGGGCGGCGGCTGGGAAGTGGCGCTGATTGCGCACTACCGCATTGCCATCGACAACCCGAAGATCCAGTTCGGCCTGCCCGAAGTCACGCTGGGCCTCATTCCCGGTGCGACGGGCGTGACCAAGATGACGCGCCTGCTCGGCCTGATGGGCGCACAGCCCTACATCATGGAAAGCAAACTGTTCTCGCCGCGTGAGGCGCTGGAGCTTGGCCTCGTGCACGAGCTCGTGCCTGATGCCGCATCACTGCGCCCTGCCGCCCTGGCCTTCATCGCGCGCCACGACGGCGTCTCGCCGATCGCCCAGCCGTGGGACGACAAGAACTACAAGATGCCCGGCGGCACGCCAAGCAACCCCAAGATCGCTGGCATGCTGAGCGTCGCGCCCGCCGTGTTGCGGCAAAAGACGCGTGGCCGTTATCCGGCGCCTGAATACGCGCTCGCCACGATGGTCGAAGGCGCGCAGGTGGACTACGACACGGCGCTGCGCATCGAGTCGCGGTACCTCGCCCGGCTGATCACCTCACCCGTCGCGAAGAACATGATCAACACGTTCTTCTTCGACATGAACGCGATCAAATCGGGGCAGTCTCGCCCTGCCGTGGCAGAGCGCTACAAGCCGAAAAAGGTCGGCATTCTTGGCGCAGGGATGATGGGCGCCGGCATTGCGTACCAGCAAGCCAGCCGCGGCATCGAGACGGTGCTGCGCGACGTGACGCAAGACAAGGCCGACGCGGGCAAGGCCTACAGCGTGAAGATCACACAGCCGCGCGTGGACAAGGGGCGCATGAGCCCGCACGACCAGGCTGCTCTGCTGGACAAGATCACTGCGACCGCCGCACTGGAGCCGCTGCAAGGCTGCGACCTGATCATCGAAGCCGTGTTCGAGAATCGCGAGCTCAAGGCCAAGGTCACGCAGGAAACCGAAGCCCTGCTCGCGCCCGGCGGCTTCTTCGCGAGCAACACCTCGACGCTGCCAATCACGGGCCTGGCAAAGGCCAGCGCGAACCCGGCGAAATTTGTCGGCATCCATTTCTTCAGCCCCGTCGACAAGATGAAGCTGGTCGAAATCATCCGCGGCAAGCAGACCGACGACCAGACGGTGGCGCGTGCATTCGACTATGTGCAGGCCATCGGAAAGATCCCGATCGTCGTGAATGACTCGCGCGGCTTCTTCACTTCACGCGTGTTTGGCACTTTCGTCATGGAAGGCGCTGCGATGGTGGGCGAAGGCATTCCGGCAGCAGTCATCGAACAGGCGGGCATGCAGGCAGGCATGCCGGTGGGGCCGCTGGCGGTGATGGATGAAACGGCGCTGTCGCTCTCAGTTCACGTGCTCGACCAGACGCGTGCCGATTTTCGTGCCGAGGGTGGCACGTACATCGCATCGCCGGGCGAGCTGCTGGTGGAGCGCCTCGTCAAAGAGTACGACCGCAACGGCCGCGCAGCAGGCGGCGGCTTCTACGAGTACCCGCAGGAAAAGGGCGCGAAGAAATTCCTGTGGCCCGAGTTGAAGAGCCTGTTTGAAAAGCCCGGCGTGCCATGGTCCATGCCCGACCTGATTGATCGCCTGCTGTACAGGCAATCGGTGGAGACGGCGCGCTGTCTTTCGGAAAACGTGCTGACCAGCGTGCACGACGCCAACATCGGCTCGATTTTCGGCATCGGTTTTCCGGCGTGGGCCGGCGGCGCGATGCAGTTCATTTACGGCACGGGCATTGACGCCTTCTTCGCGCGTGCTGCGCAGCTTGCCGACACGTATGGACCGGGCTTTGTGCTGACGCAGAAAGTCAAGGACGCCATTCGCTCGCACGAGCCGCGGTATTGAACACGGCGCGCCCTGCCGGCGAATACGGCGCGCCCTGCTTGCCAGGGCCGCCCTGCTGCACAGGACTACTGCCCGATGTTCTTCAGGGCCGACTCACAGCAGGCCGTGAAAATCCGCGACGCATGGCGCAGCGTTGACAAGTCTGCCGGTGAATATTCCATGCGCAGGTAGCCCTTGCCGCGCAGCAGCAAGACCATGAACGGCACCTCGGCAGACGGCGCTGGCGCGGGCCATGCCACCATCAGCTCGGCGAGTTTGTCGTCCACCCACGCCACCGCGTTTTCGCGCCTGTCGGTCAACACGGCAAACCGGTCCCAGAAGGCTTCACTCGGGCCTTCCCAGCCGACTTCTTCGAACATGGCGAGCCAGCGCATCTCTTCCGGCAAGCTGGCATCGACAGAGGTTTGCATCTGGTCGGTGTAGATCGAATAGGCCTTTTTCTCCAGCGCCTCTTTCAGCGGCCGGTTCATCACGAGCACGGCGACCTCGTCGCGCACGTTCAACTCCGCGCGTGCGCGCAACTCTTCGCCCAGGATGTAGTTGCGAGTGGGGCGGCCCAGCTGCATGCGCCAGGCCTTGCCGCCGACGCGGCCCTCAAGGCCGATTTCCTCGCCGGTGCGGCTGACCGAAAAGGCAAAGCCCTGCGTCGCGGCCCATTCCGATACGGGACCGTGTGCGAGCTGGGACGGTGACTGTCCATCGGCGCCCTGCGCGTCTTTTGCGCCCTTGCCGAAGGCCTTCTTGATGCGGTCAAACATGCTTTTGACTATTCCCCTAAAGTCGGATTATCAATGGAAACTTCTCTGGAAAGCGCAATGATCGACGTCTATTCCTGGGCCACGCCCAACGGCCACAAAGTGCACATCATGCTGGAAGAGTGCGGTCTGCCCTACCGTGCGATCGCGGTCGATATTGGTGCTGGCGACCAGTTCAAACCTGACTTCCTGAAGATCAGCCCCAACAACAAGATACCGGCCATCGTTGACCCGCAGGGCCCGGACGGCAAGCCCATCTCGATCTTCGAATCCGGCGCGATCCTGATCTACCTCGCCGCCAAGACAGGACGCTTCCTGCCGAAGACCGATCGCGAAAAATATGCCGTGCTTGAATGGCTGATGTTCCAGATGGGCGGCGTAGGCCCCATGCTCGGCCAGAACCACCACTTCCGTGCGTACGCGCCCGAAAAGATCGACTACGCGATCAACCGCTACACCAACGAAGCCAAGCGCATCTATGGCGTGATCGACAGGCGCCTTGCCCAAAGCAAGTGGCTGGGCGGCAAAGCCTATTCCATTGCCGACATCGCCACGTTTCCGTGGCTGCGCAGCTATGAAAGGCAAGGCATCGTCCTGTCGGACTACCCCAGGCTCGAGGCCTGGTTCCACAAAATGGAAGAACGCCCCGCGGTGAAACGAGGCGTTGCGGTACTGGCCAGCCAGCGCAAGCCCATCACGGATGAGAAGGCGCGCGAAATGCTTTTCGGCGCCACGCAATACCAGCAGCGCTAGGCGGCACCGCCTGCGCGCTCAGAACTCGGCAGGGTTCAGTACCAGGATCGAGCCCGTGAAGCCGGCCGCAGTGAGGTCGGCCGTGTTTTGCGGCAGCAAAGCCGCGAAGGCGAACAAGTCACCTATCGTGGGGAAGGTGCTGCCGATGAAACTCTCGACATAGGAAATGATTCCTGCGTCGGCCGGCGCACCGAAGATGTTCTGGTACAGCGAGCCGATGATGGTCTCTTGCGAGGCACCGGGCACGAACGCGGCCAGCATCTGCGTGGCGACATTGCCCAGCGTTCCACCGCCAGCTGCCACGTCGTCCGTCACCTTGATCCAGTGGCTGAGCGGGTCGAGCGCGTACGTCAGGTTCGGCAGCGAGAGCGGCACCGTGAACGTCGTGTTCAGCAGTGCGTCCAGCAACGCGACCGCGCCGTAGGCATCGCCGCCAGGGCTCGTATCCGTTGCCACGAGATAGCCATAAGCCGACAGGTCGACGCGTTCGACATTGATCAGCTGGCTCGAATTGCCACCGACGCCATTGAGATTGAGCGTCGCGCCGTTCCAGCTGTAGGAGTTCAGCGCATAGGCAATTTCAACTTCGTCGAGACCGGCGCCGCCATCGACCACGTCCTGCCCGCTGATGAGCTTGATGAGGTTCCTGAGCGCGCTGCCCAGATAGGTCTGGTTGCCACCGGTATCGAGCACCTCCTGCGAGTCTTCGACTTCGACTTGCTGCGACAGGCCAAACCCCTGGTAGTTCACGGCCTGGAGTCCGGAGACGAAGATCGCGGAGTCGTAGAACGAGTCGCCGGTGTCGGCAATGGCGATCTTGATCAGGTTGTCGCCCATGTGCAGCGGCGCCGTCACTTGCAGCGGGATCGACACGCCGTCGTATTCGATCGGCACCTGCCCGCTGTTGGTGATGAAGTTGCCGGCATTCAGGTTCGCCTGCACCACGCTCAGCGGCGTGAGCGGGTTGTTGTTGAACAGGGCGTAGTTGACGCCGTTGACGTACACGCCGGCGACATCAACGAACGAGGTGTTGGAGAACTCGGGAAACTCGTCGGACGCAAACACCACGTCAAAGCGCAGGCCGGTGGCGTTGGGGTCGGTCACGTTGATGTGGAACTGCAGGTAGGTCAGATCCTGCAGCGACCCCGCGCCCGAGAATGCGGCATTGATCGTGGCCTGCAAGTCAGCATCTGCCTGGTCAGCGCCGGTGTCGTTGCCATAGAAGGTGGACGAGTTCGATCCGGGGGGCGTCGGGTCACCCGTGGTCAGAAGCAAGCCCGCGCCGATGCCCAGCTGGCTGATGCTCCCGCTGTAGAAGGCGATCGTGCTTGGGTCACCGCTGAGAAAACCAGTGTCAGGGTCGATCGGCACACCGGTGCGCGTGGTGATGGAGCCGCCCACCAGGCTCGCTCCAGGAGAGCCATTGAAGATCGCATGGACGAGGCTCGTGAGCGAGTCGTTTGCCGGGTCAAAAGTTGTGAACGCCATCTCTCACTCCGCTAAATGAAGCGCTCATCATCGCGCGAGACACCACCGGACACAAGTCAGCCACAACTGCTACATGTGATCAATTTGGGAATGTTGTCGGGGCGGGCCCGTGCCCCGCGCAACAATGGTTTGAATTTGATGGCCTGCCCGGAGGGAATCGAACCCCCGACAACCGGCTTAGAAGGCCGGTGCTCTATCCAGCTGAGCTACGGGCAGAGAGAGGGCGATTTGCCTCAAAGATGAATGGTCGGAGCGATAGGATTCGAACCTACGACCCTCTGGTCCCAAACCAGATGCGCTACCAGACTGCGCTACGCTCCGACTGCGCCATTCTAACGGGCGAAGCGAGCCGCCCACCTACACTTGTGTTCATGCTGCAGCTTCTCTTTCGTGCCGCCGCCTGCCTGGTCTTGCCGCTGGCCGTGCTGTTATGTGCCCAATGGCCGCTGCGCGACGCCATCCAGGCCTTCTCGCGCGAGGCGAATGACCTCGCCCAAATCCTCTTTGCGGTTTACATGGCGGTGGCGGTCACCGCTGCCAGCCAGAGCGACGCCCACCTGGCTGCCGCGCACTCGCCGGCCTCGGCCCGGGCGCCGTGGCGGCGCTGGGCCATCGCTGCATGCGTGGTGCCGTGGGCCCTGTTTGTGTTGTGGACGTCGGGGCCGCAGGTCTGGCGCTCCGTCGCCCAGCTCGAACACTTCGGCGAGACGCTCAACCCCGGCTTCTTCATCATCAAGCTGTCGCTGGCTGTGATGCTGGGGCTGGTTGTCGCGCACGCCATTGCGCCCACAAAGCCTGCGACCGTGCATTCATGAACAGCGCCGGCCTGTGGATGCTGCTGGTGCTCGCGGTGGCCATCGTCACGACGGGGCTGCCCGTGTGGGCGCTGCTGATCGGCGTCGCATCGCTGTTCTCGGCGATCGGGCTCGTCATGGGGACGTTCGACGTCGCCATCCTCGCCGCGCTGGGCGGTCGCATCGTGAACCTGCTGGAGCACGACCTGTTGCAGGCGATGCCGCTTTACGTCTTCATCGGTGTGCTGCTGCAGCGCGTGGCCGTGGCTGACGCGCTGTTTGAATCGGCAGCGCGGCTGTTCCGCCGCACGGGCGCAGGCGAGCCGCTCGCGGCGCTGGCGGTGGGCGCCCTAATCGCGCCGATGAATGGCTCGGTCGCGTCCAGCTCCGCACTGCTGGCCCGCCTGGTCGCGCCGCGCCTGCACAGGCTGGCCGCGCCGAACGCATTGAGCCTGGTGAGCGTGGCCGCGACGATAGGCGTTGTCGTGCCGCCTTCACTCGTGTTGCTGCTTCTGGGAGACGCGATGCTTCGCGCCCACACCGAGGCGAGCAACCTGCCCGGCTATGTGGCGGGTGAGCGCATCCTGAACACGCAAGACGTATTGCTGTGTGCCCTGCTGCCTGCGCTGGCGATCCTGCTGGCGTGGGCCGTGGTCGTCTGGCGCAAGGACAGGCTCGTTGCCAATGCATCCGCCGACCTGCCTTTGCCCCGCTCGCACGTGTGGCTTGCCGCAGCGACAACCGCGATCATCGTGGCGCTGCTGGGCAGCGTCTTCAGTGGCCGCATGTTCGCGGTGGAGGCTGCCGCCACCGGTGCGTGCTTGCTGGTGATTGCCACACTGGTCACGCGCAAGCTCGATGCAGCGCAATGGCAGTCCGTCCTGTTCGACACGCTCGCCTTGAGCGGTGCCTTGTTTGCGCTGCTGGTGGGTGCGACGACCTTCAGCCTGGTCTTGCGGATATTCGGCACGGACCGCTGGCTGGCCGACATGATCCTCGCGTCGCCCCTGCCGCCGATGGCCACAGCGGGGCTGGTCTTGCTCAGCGTCGCACTCTGCGCGTGGGTGCTCGACGCCTTCGAGATGATCTTCGTCGTCATTCCCATCGTCGCGCCGCTGTTGATCATGCAGCTCGGCGATGCGCGGCAGGCCGCAGTGCTTTTGCTGCTTGTGCTGCAGATGAGCTTTCTGCTGCCGCCTATGGGTTACGCGATCTTGATGGCCCGAGCGACGTCGCACCTGCCGAGCGTGGGCAACCGCGATCTGCTGCGTTCACTGGCACCGTTTGTTGCCGTGCAATTGATCGCCATCGTCACGGTGTTCGCTGCGCCACAAGTCGTGCACATGCTCGACAGGCCCAATGCACGCCTGGCCGCCGACAGGCCCGCCGGCACGCAAGCGCCAAGCGACGCAGATATCGTGAAGCAGATGGAAGAGATGGCCCAGCAGCCCGAGCCATCCGAAGACGCGCCCAGGAAGTGACGCCTGACAGGTAGCGCCACCCCGGGCGCCACGCGTCAGAGCTTCACGTATTCGTACTCGACCTGCTGCGCATTGATGCCGCGATCGGGCGGCGCGATCCAGCCGGCCATCTTGCCGGGCTCGATCACGCGTTGCATCAGGCTCTTGACGAAGGTGATGTCGTCTTGCGTCGGCAGCCACTGGCTCTTCATCGCGTCGTACTCGGCCTGCGAAATCGGCTGGCCTTCGGGCGTGGTGGGCACATTCGCCCACATGCCGACCTGCCTGCGGAACCGCGTCGAAGGCAGCTTGAATTCGAATGCCACGCCCGCGCGCTTGATGCCCATGTTCCAGCGCGTGAGGCCAACGTTGCAGTCCTTCACGTATTCAAGCCGCGTGATCTCGTTCATGCCGTTGCGCGTGGAGATCACCTCTCCCTTGACGCCACCCTTGCCATCGGGCACCTGGATCGTCATCTCGGTATCCAGCTCCACGTGATCCGCAAACTTCGCTTCGTCCGGGCGGCCCTTGATGCCGTTGCTGAAGTAGTTGGCGGCGTTCGACGAGGCTTCCGAGCCGAACAGGTCGAGCGAGCTCGTGAACCAGAAGTTCATGAACTTCTGCACCGTGGGCAAGTCGATCACGCCAGCCTTGCGCAGGGTCGCCACGTCGTCCGTGTCGAGCTCCTTCATCACTTCCAGCGTGCGCTTGATCACGCGGCCAATGCCCGTCTCGCCCACGAACATGTGGTGCGCTTCTTCCGTCAGCATGAAGCGGGTGGTGCGTGCGAGCGGATCGAACGCGCTTTCTGCAAACGACTTGAGCTGGAACTTACCGTCACGGTCCGTGAAGTACGTGAACATGTAGAACGACAGCCAGTTGTCCATCGGCTCGTTGAACGTGCCCAGAATGCGCGGCTTGTTCACATCGCCACTGTGGCGCTCAAGAAGCTCTTCCGCCTCTTCGCGGCCATCGCGGCCGAAGTGCGCGTGCAACAGGTACACCATGGCCCACAGGTGGCGGCCTTCTTCGACGTTCACCTGGAACAGGTTGCGCAAGTCGTAGAGCGACGGTGCGGTGTGCCCGAGCAAGCGCTGTTGTTCAACCGATGCCGGCTCCGTGTCGCCCTGCGTCACGATCAGGCGGCGGAAGGTCGAGCGATATTCTCCGGGCACGTCTTGCCACACGTCCTGGCCCATGAAGTCGCCAAAGCCGATCTTGCGGTTTTCTTCCTTGTCGGCCAGGAAGATGCCCCAGCGGTAGTCGGGCATGGGCGTGTAGCCGTAGCTCGCCCAGCCTTGCGCATCAACGCCCACGGCGGTGCGCAGGTAAACCTCTTTGGCCTTGAAATCGCTCGGCCCCATTTCGTCCCACCACGAAAGGAACGCGGGCTGCCAGTGTTCCAGCGCGCGCTGCAGCTGGCGGTTCTCGGCGAGGTGAACGTTGTTGGGAATGAGTGCTTGCAGGTCGATGTTGCTCATGACGTTTCCTTCAGATTCGTTTCCAGTCGAACTTGGCCTTCTTGCCAGTGCCGAACAATTTCAAGGCGCCCTCTTCGCCCACCGCATTCGGGCGAATGAAGATCCAGTTCTGCCACGCAGACAGGCGGCCGAAGACGCGCGTCTCCATCGTCTCCTTGCCCGGAAAGCGCAGCGATGCTTCCATGCCGGTGAGCGCATCCGGCGAGAGTGATGCGCGCTCTTCCAGCGTGATGCGAATCTCGTCGTCCCAGTCGATGTCGTCGGGCGTGAGCGTCACAAGCCCCAGCGCCAGCGCCTGGTCGGCGCGCAGCTGGCTGTCTTGCAGCGAATGCAGTTGCGCAATGGTCGCTTCGTCTTCGCAAAACCGCGTTTGCAGGCGCGTGAGGCCATTGACTTCCGGGTAACGGCCGAAGTTGGCTTCGCTCAATTGCAGCGACGGCGCTGCATCCGGCGCGTCGGGCAAGTCGAGCATGTAGATGCGGTCTGCGGCCAGCGCGAGTTCGAACAACGTGCCCGAGAAGCACGAGCCTTGATCGACCAGCGCGATGAGCGAGCGCGACGTCACGTCCAGCCGCGCCAGCGTGCGGCGCAGCGCGCCAATCGTCTCGCGCACGAGCCAGTGGGACTTGTGCTTTTCCAGCACGTCATCAGCAGCCATCACCTTGTTGTGATCGCCGCGTGTCTTGAGCACCCAGGTGCCGATTTCAAGCTCGTTCGTGCGCAGGTTCAGGATGAGGTCGTCCAGCTCGCGCGCCAGTTGCAGCGGCCACCAGTTGGCGCCTGCAGCTTCGATCGCCTCGGGCGTCGATTCGATATTGGCATTGGGCGCGTGCACGGTGATCGTCGCGATGCGTGCCGCGCGGTCGAGGGTCGCTTCGACCGTCGTGTAGTGATAGCCGTTGTCTTCCAGGCGCAGCGGCACCGGCGTGAGAACAATGCCCTTGCCGCCAGCGCGTGTCGACTGCTTCTTCAGCGCTTCAACTTCCGCGGCCACGAGCTGCGGAAACTGCTGCGGCTTGGCGTGCGCATCAATCAGCTTCCAGTCGCGTGCGCGGTCGGCTCGGACGCCCTCGCTCGTTGTGCAGAAGATGTCGGCGAGGTCGCGGCGCACCTTGCGTTTGTCCGTCACGCGCGTGAGGCCGCCCGTTCCCGGCAGCACACCCAGCAACGGCACTTCCGGCAGGCTCACGGTGGACGAGCGGTCATCCACCATCACGATGCGGTCGCACGCCAACGCCAGTTCATAGCCGCCGCCCGCGCAAGCGCCCGTCACCGAGGCAAGCGACTTCAGGCCGTCGTTACGCGAAGAGTCTTCCAGGCCATTGCGCGTCTCGTTGGTGAATTTGCAGAAGTTCACCTTCCAGGCGTGGGTAGACAAGCCGAGCATGTAGATGTTGGCGCCCGAGCACCAGATCTTTTCCCTGCCGCTTTCGAACACCACGACCTTCACCGACGGGTGCTCGAAGCGGATGCGATTGATCGCGTCGTGCAGCTCGATATCGACACCCAGGTCGTAGCTGTTGAGCTTGAGCTTGTAGCCCGGCTTGATGCCGCCGTCTTCATTGATGTCCAGCTTCAGGCTCGCAACTTCACCATCGACGGCCAGCGTCCAGTGCTGGTATTTGGCTGGATGCGTCGCGAAGCTCACGAGCTCGCGGTCGCCCTGCTTGATCAGCAGGGGCTCGGTAATGGCGTTCATTGGACAGTTTCCTTTTTGCGGCGCGCTGGCGCCGGGGACTTGGCGGGTACGGCTCTTTCGAGGTCTTTGAGGGATTGCTTGATGCTGCGTGCCGTCGTGTCCACCACGGCATCGGCACGTGCATACAGAACTTCGCGGCTGGCCAGGATGCGGCGGATGTCTTCCATGGCCTCGCCCGCCGCGCTGCGGGCGGCACCGCGCTCGCCGCTGGTGGCTTCGAACGGCCGCATGTCGCCCTGAGCCATCACGCGGCTCATGTGCTCCTGCGGGCTGGCCTTGAGCCACACGCAATAGAAGTGGCTTTGCAGCAGGTCAAACGTTTCGCGCTCGCTCACGATGCTGCCGCCGGTGGTCATCACCACGCCGTCTGCGTGGTCCTGCGCGATGCGGGCCAGTGCGCGGCGCTCATAGCGCCGGTAGCCGCCCTGCCCGTGCAACAGCAATATTTCATTCATGCTGGTGCCGGCTTCACGCTCGATCTCGCGGTCGAGCTCCACAAACGGCAAGCCGCGGTCGCTTGCGAGCTGTTCGCCCAGTGTTGACTTGCCCGCCCCACGCAGCCCGATCAACGCAATGCGCTTCTCGCGCCCCGCATCGGCGGCCAGCCCAAAGGCAGAAGCAATCAGCGCATAGGCCTTGTCCAGTTGCGATTCATCCAGCCGCGCCAGCAGGCCATGCACGCGCGCCATGGCAGGCAGCGGTGCGTCTTGCAGGAGTTCGATCAGGGTGATGTGCAGCGCGCGGGCCGTGGCCTCCAGCGAGTTGATCGACACATTGCCCCTGCCACTTTCCACATCGGCCAGAAAGCGCTCGGACAAGCCTGAATCACTCGCCAGTTGTTTGCGCGTCATGCCGCGCCGCGCCCGCCATGCCCGCACCCGCGCACCCAATTCCACGAGGGTGACGCTGGCTTCGTTTTCGTTGACGATCGACATGGAAGTTGTGCTTTTTCGACCAGGACTTGCGCTAGATCAAGATTGCACTATACTTCCTGTTGCAGCCAAGTCAAGCAGTTTATTGCAGGTCAAACAAGAGTCGCGCCGCAGCCGTGCGCGACAAGAGGACAGACAAAACATGAAGCTCAAGATACTTGTCGGCACCATGACAAGCACCGCCGACTACGTCGCGCAGGCCATCCAGATGGACTGCGCCGATATCGCCGACGACATCGAAGTCCTGCTCATGGACGGCAGGGACATCTCGGTGTTTGACGACCCGCAGGCGCTCTACCTCATCTGCACTTCCACCTATGGCTCGGGCGACGTGCCCGACAACGCGCGTGCGCTCTACGACTCGCTCGACGCCACGCCCAAGTTCCTCGGCCATGTGCGCTACGGCGTGATTGCGCTGGGCGACCGCACGTACCTGAGCACCTTCGCATTTGGCGGCAAGAAGTTCGATGAACGGCTGCAAGGCCTGGGCGCGCAACGCATCGGCGATGTGTGGTGCCACGATGCCAGCGCCGGAACGATGCCCGAAGAGCTCGCCACCGCATGGTGCCGCGAATGGCTCGCGCTGGCTGCAGCAACCGCGCCCGCCCAGACCACTGCCTGAACGCGCGCCCATGAACATCAGCCGCGCCGACCATTCCCACTCCCCGCCGCGCGTCGAGATTCCGCACGACTACAACGCGGCCTTCGACCTGCTTGAGCGCAATGCCAGCCGGCCAGACAGCATCGCTTTCGTCGATGCGGCCAGCGGCGCCAAGCTCACTTATGGCGAGTTGGCCCACCAGGCCTATCGCTTCGCCAACGCATTGCGCGCACTCGGCTTGCCGGCTGAAGCACGCGTGATGGTCGCGATGCTCGACACGCTGGAATGGCCTGTCGTGTTTCTGGGCGCAATGCTCGCGGGCGTCGTGCCCGTCGCAACGAACACCTTGCTCACCACGAAAGACTTCGACTTCATGCTGCGCGACTCGCGCGCGCAGGCCTTGTTCGTGTCGAAGCCGTTGCTGCCCGCCTTCGAATCGCTGATCGGCAGCATCCCTACATTGCGCCATGTGTTCATTGCGGGCACGGACACGCCGGATTCAGTGGCTGCCCTGGTGAAGTCGGGCGATGGTGAGCGGCGCGTTGCCGACACCACCGCCGATGACCCTGCGTTCTGGCTTTACTCCAGCGGCTCGACCGGCACGCCGAAAGGCACGGTGCATCTGCACAGCCACCTGATCCAGACCGCGGAGTTGTATGGCCGCGGCGTGCTCGGAATTCGCGCGGACGACGTGGTGTTCTCTGCCGCCAAGCTGTTCTTTGCCTACGGCCTTGGCAACAGCCTGACGTTTCCGATGAGCGTGGGCGCAACGGCCGTGTTGTGGCCCGGCCGCCCGACACCGGGCGATGTCTTCAACACGTTGAAGACTTACCAGCCGACGATCTTCTACGGCGTGCCAACGCTGTTTGCCGCACTGCTCGCGGACCCGAACAAGCCGGCGCGCAGCGAGCTGAAGCTGCGCGTGTGCACCAGCGCTGGTGAAGCCCTGCCCGCCGATATCGGCAACCGCTGGACCGGGCAGTACGGCTGCGAAATCCTCGATGGCATCGGCTCGACCGAGATGCTGCACATCTTCCTGTCGAACCGGCCCGGCCAGGTGCGTTACGGCACCACGGGCCAGGCAGTGCCGGGCTACGAATTGCGTGTGGTGGGCGATGACGGCAAGGAATGCGGCGACGGCGAGATCGGCGAGCTGCAGATCATGGGCCCGAGCTCGGCGATCATGTACTGGAACAACCGCGCCAAGACCAAGGCCACGTTCGCAGGCGAATGGACGCGCAGCGGCGACAAGTACACGCGCGACGCCGATGGCTTCTACACCTACGGTGGCCGCAGCGACGACATGCTCAAAGTCGGCGGCATCTACGTCTCGCCCTTCGAAGTCGAGGCCTGCCTCATGACGCATCCGGCGGTGCTGGAAGCCGCCGTGGTTGGCGCCGCTGATACCGACGAGCTGGTCAAGCCCAAGGCGTACGTCGTCTTCAAGGCGTCGCAGTCAGCGAGCATTGAAGAACTGCAGGCCCACGTGAAGTCGCGCCTCGCGCCGTACAAATACCCGCGCTGGATCGAATTCGTTGCCGAGCTGCCCAAGACAGCGACCGGAAAAATCCAGCGCTTCAAGTTGCGCAACGCTGCGAAGGCGGCACACTCCGGGTAAGCCAGAGTACGCGCCGCAGGGGCGGCAGGTTAAAAATGCTTTAGGCCTCAACTAATTCGCCGTGCACCTATTCACAAGGAAGACAGACATGACCACCCGCCGCCTCGTCCTCTCCCGCAGCGCCGCCCTGATTGGCGCCGCCTCGACCGGCCTGCTGCTGCCGCAAATCGCCCGCGCGCAGTCGGGCAAGATCCGCGTTGGTTTGATGCTGCCGTACACCGGCACCTTTGCGCAGCTGGGCGTCGCCATCGAAAACGGCGTGCGCATGGCGATCAATGAAAAAGGCGGCAAGCTGGGTGGCCGCGACATCGAATGGTTCAAGGTCGATGACGAAGCCGAACCATCCAAGGGTGTTGAAAACGCGACCAAGCTCGTGCAGCGCGACAAGGTCGATGTGCTGATCGGCACCGTGCATTCAGGCGTGCAGATGGGCATCCAGAAAGTCGTGCGCGAAAGCGGCACGCTGTGCCTGATCCCGAATGCTGGCGTGCATGCCGCCACCCGCGCGCTGTGCGCACCCAACGTCTTCCGCACGTCCTTCACCAATTCGCAGCCCACGCTCGCGCTTGGCAAGGCCATGGTGGACAAGGGCCACAAGAAAGCCGTGTGGATCACCTGGAAGTACGCTGCGGGCGACGAAGCTTTCGAAGGTTTTCGCGACAGCTACACCAAGGCCGGCGGCACGATCATCAAGGAACTGGGCCTGCCCTTCCCCAATGTTGAATTCCAGGCGCTGCTCACCGAAATCGCTTCGCTCAAACCCGATGCAGTTGCGTGCTTCTTCGCAGGCGGCGGCGCAGCCAAGTTCATCAAGGACTACGCAGCTGCGGGCCTCAAAGGCAAGATCCCGCTGTACGGCTCGGGCTTTCTCACCGAAGGCGTGCTGGATGCCGCAGGCCCTGCTGCCGACGGCATCATCACCACGATGCACTACGGCGACTCGCTCAACACGCCGCGCGACAACAAGTTCCGCCTTGAATACGCCAAGACATTCCGCATGCAGCCGGACGTGTACGCCGTTCAGGGCTACGACACGGGCCTGCTGCTCGCACATGGCATGGCCGCCGTCAAGGGCGATATCGGCGCGAAGCAGGCGCTGTACAAGTCGATGGAGACAGCCGTGATCGACAGCCCGCGCGGCAAGTGGACGATGAGCCCGTCGCACAACCCGGTGCAGGACATGTACCTGCGCGTGGTCGAGAACAAGGAAAACAAGGTGATTGGCGTGGCAGCCAAGGCGCTCGCCGATTCGGGCGCCGGCTGCAAGATGGCTTGAGCCTCGCCACCTACCTGCTGTACCTCGGCGCAGTGGCGGTCCTCGTCGCCACGCCCGGGCCGACGATGCTGATGTGCGTCAGCAATGCGATCAACCACGGGCCGCGCCGCGCGCTCGCCTCCGGCGCCGGCGCGATCGCCGCAAGCTTTGTGATCATGGCTGCATCGGCGCTGGGGCTGGGCGCATTGCTGGCTGCCTCAGAAGCAGCGTTCACGGGGCTCAAGGTATTCGGCGCGATCTACCTGATCTGGCTGGGCATCATGACTTTTCACAGCCAGGCCGCGCCAGTGAGCAGCATGGCGCCACGCCAAAGCCGCTCGTTCTTCGTGCAAGGCTTGCTGGTGGGCGCGAGCAACCCGAAGGCGCTGATCTTCTTCGCTGCGTTCTTTCCGCAGTTCATTGACGCTTCACAGCCTGCCGCATGGCAGTTCGCCGTGCTCGCATTCACGTTCATGGCGGGCGACGGCCTGATGATGCTGCTGTGCACGCTTGGCGTCGGACGCATCGCGCCACTGCTGCGCCAACACAGCGCCATCCGCTGGATCAACCGCACATGCGGAACGTTTTTTGCATTGCTGGGCGGCATGCTGCTTTTCGTGCGGCGTAACGCCTGAGTTGTACCCGCATGGATCTCGCCAACTTCCTCATCCAGCTTCTCAACAGCGTGCAGTACGGGCTGCTGCTGTTCATGCTTGCCGCAGGCCTCACGCTGATCTTCGGGATCATGGGCGTCGTGAACCTGGCGCACGGCGCGTTCTACATGCTCGGCGCTTACGTGGCGTGGTCCCTGTCGAGCCTGACGGGCAGCTTCACACTGGCCGTGATTGGTGGTGCCGTGCTCTCCGTCATCTTCGGCCTGCTGCTCGAACGCCTGCTGTTTCGCCACTTCTACCAGCGCGACCACCTCGACCAGGTGCTGCTCACGTTCGGGCTGATCTATATCTTCGAAGAACTGCGCTCCATCCTGTGGGGCGACGACGTGCACGGCGTGAAGATTCCTGATGTGCTGTCGGCCTCCATTCCGCTGACAGACACACTGTCGTATCCGGTCTATCGCCTCTTCATGTCTGCTGTGTGCGTGCTGCTGGCCATTGGCCTGTACCTGCTGATTTCGAAGACAAAACTCGGCATGAAGATTCGCGCGGGCGCTTTCAACCGCGACATGACCGAAGCGCTAGGTGTGAACATCAAGCTCATTCACTCGGTGGTGTTCGCGATTGGTGTGGCGCTTGCGACAGTCGCCGGAATGATCGCCTCGCCCATCTCCAGCGTGTACCCGAACATGGGCTCGCAAGTGCTGATCATGTGCTTCGTGGTCGTGGTGATCGGTGGCATCGGCTCCGTGCGCGGCGCGTTGATTGCGGCGTTGCTGGTGGGCCTGGTGGACACATTCGGCAAAGTGCTGCTGCCGCAAGTCGCGGGCATGCTCGTTTACATGCTCATGGCCGCCGTCCTGCTGTGGAAACCTGAAGGGCTCTTCAAGCAATGAGCTCGACTAAATCCAACAACCTCGAGGCGCTGCCGCGCAGCCTGCAGGTCGTGCTGGCGATCGGTTTCATCGCGCTCGCCGCCTTCCCGTTTGTCGGCAGCGACTTCTACGCGCAGATGGTCGCGCGAATGATGATCCTCGGCATCTTTGCGATGAGCCTGGACTTGTTGCTTGGCGTGACGGGGCTCGTGTCCTTGGGGCACGCAGCGTTCTTCGGCCTCGCGGGCTACACGCTTGCTTTCGTGATGCCCGCGAGTGAATCGGTCAGCCTGTGGTGGTCGCTTCCCGCCGCCGTGGCAGCGTCAGCGCTGGGTGCGCTGGTGATCGGCTTCTTCGTTGTTCGCACGCATGGCATCTACTTCATCATGGTGACGATGGCCTTCGCGCAGATGGTGTTCTACCTGTTCTTCGACAACAAGGCGCTGGGCGGCTCCGACGGCATCTACGTCAACTTCAAGCCCGACGCGAAGCTCTTCAACCTCGACAACAAAGTCGTCTTCTATTACTTCGTGCTGGTGATGCTGGTGCTGGTGTATGCGTTCCTGCGCCGGTTGCTGTTCAGCCCGTTCGGCCGCGTGCTCGCTGGCATCCGCGTGAACGAACACCGCATGCGCGCGATTGGCTACGGCACTTTCGGCTACAAGCTCGCAGCCTTCACACTCGCTGGCGCACTCGCAGGGCTTGCTGGCTATTTGATGGCTGCGCAGTCCGGCTACGTAAATCCGGAGTTGATGGGTTTTCACATGAGTGCGCACGCCATCATGATGGTGATCCTGGGCGGCATGGGTAACTTTGCGGGCGCGATCATCGGCGCATTCGCATTCGAATACCTCTTGCACGTCTTCAAGGATCTGCCCGAGATCGCAGGCGTGAACCTTGGCAAACACTGGCAACTGTGGATGGGCATTTTCATCGTGCTGGTGATCTCATTCGCGCCTCGCGGTTTGCTCGGCCTGGTCGAGCGGTTCTCGCGCAGCAGGAAGGACAGCGATGTCTGACGCACTGCTCATCGCGAGCCAACTCACCAAGCGTTTCGGCGGCCTGGCGGCTGTGAACGATGTGTCGCTGGAAGTCGCACAAGGCCAGATCCATGCGGTGATCGGCCCCAATGGCGCGGGCAAATCGACGCTGACGAATCTGCTCTCAGGTGACCTGCCGCCCACCTCTGGCCGCATCACACTCGCCGGGCAAGACGTGACAGGATGGTCGCCCGAAAAAATCTCCCGCGCCGGGCTCGGCCGCAGCTACCAGAAGACCAACATCTTCCAGCCGTTCACCGTGTGGGAGAACGTGCGTCTGGCCGCGCAGTCACGCGAGCCGCATGGCGCAAGCTGGCTCAAGCTCGCGGGCAGCTTCGCATCGATCAACGACCGCGCCACCCAGGCGATCGAGATGGCGGGCTTGTCCGCACGACGCGATGTGATCGCCGCGACGATCAGCCATGGCGAGCAACGCCAGCTCGAAATCGCGATGACGCTCGCCACAGGCCCGCGCGCGTTGCTGCTCGACGAGCCACTCGCTGGCATGGGTGTGGCTGAAGCCGAGCGCATGGTGCAGCTGCTGCTCAAACTCAAGCCCGCGCACGCGATCATGCTGGTCGAGCACGACATGGACGCCGTGTTCACACTCGCCGACACGCTCACCGTGATGGTCAATGGCCAGGTGATCGCCAGCGGCACGCCTGCCGATGTGCGCGCCGATGCGAATGTTCAGTCAGCGTATCTGGGCGAAGAATTCGCCGAGGGGCACGGGTGATGCAAGCCACTGACCTCCTGATCGAAGGCACGGGCCTGAACACCTACTACGGCGCGAGCCACATCCTGCGCGGCGTTGATTTCAGCGTGCGGCGCGGCGAAACGATTGGCCTCATGGGTCGTAACGGCATGGGCAAGAGCACACTGCTCAAGACATTGATGGGCCTCGTGCCGCCGCGCTCAGGCAGCGTCAAGGTGATGGGCCGCGACATGGTGGGCCGGCCGCCCTACGAAGTCGCGCAACTTGGCATTGCTTACGTGCCCGAAGGCCGCGGAATTTTCGGCAACCTGAGCGTGGTCGAAAACCTCGTCATGGCGTCGCGCGCCGGCACACGCGGCCAGCGCGACTGGACGTACGAGCGCGTGCTTGACACCTTTCCTCGCCTGAAGGAGCGGCTGGGCCACGGCGGCCAGCAACTGTCGGGCGGTGAGCAGCAGATGCTCACGATTGGCCGCGCGCTCATGACGAACCCCGATGTGCTGATCCTCGATGAAGCAACGGAGGGTTTGGCGCCGCTCATTGCGCGCGAGATCTGGCGCATCTGCGCGCTGATCCGCGAAAGCGGCATCTCCAGTGTGATCGTGGACAAGAACTGGAAGCACGTCACCCAAGTCACTGATCGCAACGTGATTCTGGTCAAAGGCGAAGTCGTGTTCAACGGCTCGTCCGATGCGCTGCGCGAGCAGCCGCAACTGCTCGATCAATACCTCGGCGTTTGATCAGCGCGCGCGCAGCAAATCCCTGGCCACCAGCCTGTTGCCCACAACTGTTTCGGTGAGGTGGTTGCGGCGCACGCGCTCGTTGCGCATTTCGTCCAGCAGCGCGGCCCGCACTTCAGGCGTCCACGTTGCGTAAGGATTGAGCAGCCCGGCATTCACCAGCTTGTGCCGCAGCTTGCGGTCTTTCACCTGGTGCTTGTCGAGCTGCCTGTGCTCGCGTCGGTGCCAATGCATGCCAGGCTGGTCCGCGCGCGAGCCTGCCTGTTTGTTTGGCCGCACGGGTGCAGCCGCAGGGCGCTTGGACTCACTGCCTGCAGTATCGTCACCTGGCGGAAGGTGCACGGTGACGTGAGCTGCGCGCCCGGCGGCCGACTGGGCAGCCGGCTGCAAACGCGGTTGAGTGTCCGCCCCAGCCGCGGGCAACGCCGGGGAATCGTTGCCAGCGTGCGGCGCATCGTCCAGTTCCGGAAATTCGCCCTCCACCGTCAATGCCAGCAACGGCTCCTCGACAAAGCGGAGCGTGACCTGCCCAGGAAACGGAACCTTCACATGTGCGTCGAGCACATCGATCAGCAAGCGCCCCTCGTCTTGCGACGGCAACTCATGCTCCTGCTCGAGCAGCGTCATCAGGCGCTGCGCGTTGTGTTCGAGGATTTGCAGCGACGCCGCAAGACTTTGCGCAAGCCGATGACCGTCCGGTGTCGTCAACGCCGCTTGCGCCAGCTCGTCGAGCAACCCTTGCCCGCGCGCGTATTGGCGAAAGTTAACCTTGGGGCGATCTTTCTTGGGCATGGCGCGGAAATGCGCATTGCCAAGCAGCATGCGAGCCTCATGTCGCAAAAGCTCCACGACACGCGGCGCAAACACCATCCGCTTGAGCACCTGCGGCGGCAGGTTCAGCACGATGGCAGTGGCCGCCTGCCACACGCCAACGGTGTGGTCGATCTCGCTGTTCGTCGTGTACTTGCGCAACAACGCGTAAGCGCAGTCGGCTGCTGCCGCAGATATTGCGGGCCGCGTGCGGATGCTCGCGAACAGGCACGCCAGCGCGTGCTCGTCGAGCCAGTCGCCGCTTTGGAGGGACTGCAGGGCCCGCAACGCAGAGGCGTCATCAAAGGCAGCCACATTCAACGGCGTCTTGGTGCCAGTCGCCACGGGATAGCCGCTTGCAAACATCAGGCCGTAGATCGTGTTGTCGGTCAGATTCACGGTCTGCATCGCGCGCACCCGTTCTTCGTGCACGGCGGCGATCTGCCCCACATGACGCCCATGGGGATCGTTCTCCCAACTCGCTATCCAGGATTCGACAACTCTCTGGCGGGCTTTGCCGTTCGGCACCTTCGATCTCAGATACTCACCCAGCGTGTCGCGCGCGGACGGCAGCAGTGGCACCTCCGGCGGAAACTCAAGCATGCGCTTGTCGTAGTGGGCCTTGAGCGTGGCGCAAATCTGGTCAACGGGTTTGCCTCTTAGCAGGTTGATCCTGCAGAACAGTCGCGCGAACTCATCAACCGTCATTGCGCGCTCGGGGACGAGCCCCTGCGTCCTGGCATCTCGGGCTCTGTCGAGCGCCAGCAGCGCAATCAGGCTGTCGACCGAACTGGCGACCTGCATGGCGAAGCCCTGTCGCTGCGCTGGCGGGACACAAACCGCCAATTCAGACAACAGCACATTGCGCAAGTGGACGGTGGCCTCACGATCCAGGCGCTGCTCAGCTGTGGGCATTACGGCGCAACCTTGTTCCGTGAGCCGGACATAGCATTCGGTCGCCTTGATGCCCTTGCGTCTGAGCAAGACCAGCATGTCGTCCAAGATTGATGGGGGCAACGCTGGCGCAGGCGCCAGTGGCAACGCTGAGCCAGGTTGCGCGTCCTTACGATCAGCAGGGATCGTGAGATGGCGGACGGGTTGCTGCTGCGTCGATGCCGTCGTTGCGCTTTGCGCAGCGGCGGTGCTTGCGGCGGCGCTGGTTTGACTGTGACCCGACGCACTTGCGCGTGCGTTGGGTGGACGGGGTAGCGAATGGCTCTTCACGGCGGTCTTTCTGAAAGGGTGCGAGATTTGCGCATAAGCGCAAAGCTCGTCTGCGCCCTTTGTCACGCTAGCCAGACCTTCGTCCCCACCCATTCAGCTGTGGCAGCGCCGTCTTGTATCACGGCGGGCACTCCACGCCCTCGCCCGTCACATGCTCGCCCAGGAAATCGAGAAAGCGCCGCACCGCCGGCACCAGCCCGCGCCGCGACGGAAAAACCGCCAGCAGCATGGCCTGCCTGGGCGCCCAGCCTGGCAGCACGAGTTCAAGCCGGCCCTCGCGAAGGTCGCGGCGGCACATGTAGTCCGGTATCACCGACATGCCGATGCCCGCGCTCACCGCGTACTGCAGTGTGAGCAAGTCGTCTGCCGTGTACACCGGGCGGTGGTGAAGATCGTGCTCCTTGCCGCCAGGCCCCGCAAAGCGCCATGAAGCGCGGCCATCTGCTGCCGACATCGCGACAGTGGGTATGCGCTGCAGGTCCTCCACCGACGTGGGCCGGCCAACACGTTCGAGCAACTGCGGGCTGGCGACCAGCAGCGCCTGTGTTTCGCCCAGCTTCTTGACGATCAGGCTGCCACTGTCGGCCAGTGACGTGCGCACACGCAGCGCTACATCGATGCCCTCCTCGACCAGATCGACAACGCGGTTGTTCACCTGCATGTCGATGCGCACCTTCGGGTGTTTTTCAAGAAACGCGGGCAGCAACGGCCCAAGGGTGAACTGCGCGACCGTGACCGGGCACGTCACGCGGATCGTGCCGCGCGGCTCGGTCTGCACGACAGCCACAGCCTCTTCCGCTGCCTCAGCTTCCTCGCGCATGGCAACGGCATGGCGGTGATACACCTCGCCTGCTTCGGTCAGCGAGAGCTTGCGCGTCGTGCGTTGCAACAGGCGCACGCCCAGCCGCGTTTCCAGTTCAGCGACGCGGCGTGACAGCTTCGATTTCGGCAGGTTGAGCGAGCGCCCCGCCGCTGCAAAACCGCCCCGGTCCACGACCTCGGCGAAGTAAAGCATGTCGTTCAGGTCTTGCATGGCGGCGCCTCATCGTTCTATTAGCAGGACAATCTAACGCGATTTTGCCGACTTATCAATTGATCGATGCGCCCGCACACTTCTCCCAAGCCCAAAACGGCGATTTACAGGAGAAATCATGAAACTGCTTCACATCGATTCCAGCCCCCTTCAGGCCAACTCGGTCTCGCGCCAGCTGACTGAGCGCACCGTCGCCCAATGGGTCGCCACGCACCCCGGCACGACCGTTGAGCACCTCGACTTGGCCGTGGATGCGCCGAACCACCTGTCGCTCGACTCGCTTGGCTTCAAGCTCGGCACCGCTGCGACGACCGACATCCAGCGCAAGGAAAACGAAATCTCCGAGCGCCTCGTGAGCCAGTTCCTCGCGGCAGACGTGATCGTCGTTGGCGCACCGATGTACAACTTCTCAGTGCCGACGCAGCTGAAGGCATGGATCGACCGCATTGCGCAAGCCGGCCGCACGTTCACGTACACCGAAAAGGGTCCGCAAGGCCTGGCCGGTGGCAAGACGGTGATCGTTGCTTCCACCCGTGGCGGCATGTATTCGACGAACCCGGCGCTGGCGCACCTGGACCACCAGGAGAGCTACCTGAAGACGGTGTTCGGCTTCTTCGGCATCACCGACATTCGCTTCGTTCGCGCCGAAGGCATTGCGATGGGTGAGGCTGCGAAGGCAACGGCGCTTAGCGCCGCCGACGTGACGATCAAGGCACTGACAGCGGTGCCGGCGAACGAAGCGTCGGCCACGCTGGCAGCGTAATTACGCAGAAGGCCGCGCGGGCCTTCGATTATTTCCTCGTGTAGATCTGGTCGAAGCTCGCGCCGTCGGCAAAGTGCGCCTTGTCGGCTGCAGCCCAGCCACCGAACGCCTGGTCGATGGTGAAGAGGGTCAGCTTGCCGAACTGCTTCGCGTACTTGGCTTGTGCCTTCGCCGACACGGCGGGCCTGTAGAAATTGCGGCCGACGATGTCCTGGCCTTCTTCGGAGTACAGGTACTTCAGATATTCCTCGGCGACGGCACGCGTGCCCTTCTTGTCCACGTTCTTGTCCACCACCGCGACAGCAGGCTCAGCCAGGATGCTCAGCGGCGGCACGACGATATCGAACTTGGAGCCGAATTCCTTTTCCAGCAGGTAAGCCTCGTTCTCCCAGGCGATAAGCACGTCGCCCTGTGCACGCTGTGCAAACGTGATGGTGGAGCCGCGCGCACCCGTGTCGAGAATCGGCACGTTGCCATACAGCTTGGCCACGAACTCTTTCGCCTTTGCATCGCCGCCGTACTTGCGCTTGGCGAATTCCCAGGCGGCCAGGTAGTTCCAGCGTGCGCCGCCGGATGTTTTCGGGTTCGGCGTGATCACGCTCACGCCCGGCCTGACCAGGTCGTCCCAGTCCTTGATGCCTTTGGGGTTGCCCTGGCGCACCGCGAACACGATCGTCGATGCATAGGGCGATGCGTTGTGCGGCAGCTTCTTTTGCCAGTCAGCCGCAAGCCAGCCGCCGTTCTTGACGAGGGCGTCGGTGTCGCCGGCCAGCGCGAGGGTTGCCACATCGGCGTCGAGGCCATCGATGATGGAACGCGCTTGCTTGCCCGAGCCGCCATGTGACTGCTTGATCGTCACGTCCTGGCCGGTCTTGGCCTTCCAGTACTTGGCGAAGGCCTGGTTGAAATCGACGTACAGCTCGCGCGTCGGGTCATAAGAGACGTTGAGCAGCGTCACTGGCTGTTGGGCGGTAGCCGGCAGCGCGCCCAAGGCCATCACGCTCGCAAAGAGGGCTGCCAGGGGAATCTTGATAAAGTCGCGTCGTTGGTCGTTCATGTTTCTCGTTCGCACGTGAGTTGTCGATGAGGCGGATTCTGAAAGGACCCCCGCGAAACGGGAACGACTGTGTTTTCACATGTTTATTCGCGAATGCTTATGCGCATTCGGCAATGAAGAGGCTCCATATGGCTCGCATGGTTCAGTGCATCAAGCTCGGCAAAGAGGCAGAAGGCCTCGACCGCCCGCCCTACCCCGGTGATCTCGGCAAGCGCTTGTATGAGAGCGTCAGCAAGGAAGCCTGGGCGCAATGGCTCAAGCAGCAGACCATGCTCGTCAATGAAAACCGGCTGAACCTGGCAGATGCGCGGGCACGCCAATACCTGGCGCGGCAGATGGATCAGCACTTCTTTGGCAGCGGCGCAGACGTGGTGCAAGGCTACGTGCCGCCGACCAATCCCTGAGCGGGAAGACTGCATTGGCCGCGTTGCGGCAGTGGCGTGTTCTGGAGTCGCGGCTCCAGAACGGTCTGGGGTTTCTGGCGGCCTGGCGAGACTGGAAAGGCGACCCGGACCGGCCGCAGTTGCTGCACTACGTGGCGGTTCAAGCCAACCCCGTTTCACCTGCATATCTTGTCGCAGCGGCTGCGCATGACGCAGCACTTGCGCCCCTGGCAGCCGAACTTGCAAACCAGTGGTTTGGCCTCACGCCGGGCACACACCGGCTCACCTTCGAAGCAGGGCGCGTCACGCTCACCTTGCACGTCAATGAATTGCGCGACGTGCTGCGGCATGAACCGTTTGTGGTTGACGCCGTGTTGCTGGACGAGCGCGACTGCGACCTCGCGACGCTCAAGGCCATCGGGCGGCACTGCCGGCGGGGCTCGCGCATGGAGATGCGCGTAGCGGTAACTGGCGCGCCATTGAGCGCAACGATGCAGCGCGACTTCACGCAGTGCGGCTTTGTGGTCGAAGCTCGCGGCGGAGTCGTCCAAGGCGTGTTCGACCCCGTCTGGCAACCCAAGAACCCCCTGCCGCCATACGGCGCAACGCCATCGCGCTGTGTTGTCGTGGGTGCGGGCCTGGCAGGTGCTGCGGTGGCGGCCAGCCTCGCGTTGCGCGGATGGCAAGTCACCGTTCTGGACGCCGCTGATGAGCCGGCCACGGGCGGCTCGGGTGTGCCAGTCGCGCTGCTCACGCCGCACTTCTCGCCGGACGCCGCCCTGCTCTCGCGCCTTGCTCGCAGCGGTGTGCGCGCCACCGTCTTGCAGGCGCGGCAGCTGCTGCGTGAAGGGTTGGACTGGCGCCTCGCCGGCTCGCTGGAGCGGCGTGCCGAGCCGGTGGATCCACGCACGCTTGCCGCGAGCGGACATGCCTGGAGCCGCGTACCGACGGCAGCGCAGATCGCTGCGGCTGGGCTCGCAGGCACCAAGGACATCAGCGCCGTGTGGCACGAGCAGGCCGCGTGGATCAGGCCGAAGGCGCTCGTGCAAGCATGGCTGACACAGCCTGGCATTGAGTGGCGCGGCAACACGCGCGTCTGCTCGATTCAAATGGAAGGCAGCGACTGGGTTCTGCGCAATGCGGCGGGCGAAGTCGCGCGCGCTCCGCTCATCGTGGTGGCCGCAGCGCTGGAAAGCAGCGCCCTCACTGGTGCATGCGCGCCCCTGCAGGCAGTGCGGGGGCAGGTGTCATGGGGGCAGCAAGACGCGTCCCATGCGTTCGCCCCGTTTGCGGTCAACGGCGGCGGGCACTTCATACCGGCTGTTCCCCATACATCGGCAATTGCAAGTGAAATGGCCTGGTTCACCGGCTCCACATTCGATCGCGACGATATGCAGCGCGACGAACGCGCCAGCGACCACCTCGCCAATCTCGAGCGGCTTCGTGCACTCGCGCCCGGTGTTGCGGCCCAGCTGGAGAGCGCATTCGCAGGCGGTTCGGTCAGAGGCTGGGCGGGTGTGCGATGCGCGTCATCCAACCGGCGGCCGATCGTGTCGCAGGTGCGGCCGGGGCTGTGGATGAGTACGGCGATGGGGTCACGCGGCTTGACGTTTGCGAGGCTGTGCGCCGAAGTGCTGGCGGCGCACTTGCATGCCGAGCCACTGCCGGTCGAGCTGCGCCTGGCTGAAAGTCTGGCCCCGCCCGTTGGTGGCGACGCGAACGCGCCGGCCTAAGGCCCGCTAATGGACTTTTTGAAGCAGGTCGGCCAGCCGCCCTGGATGCGGTGGCTTGTTGAAGAAGCCTTCAATGCCGCTGAAACGCGCACGGATGTGCTCGCCGATCGACGCCCGCTCCTTGGTGACGATCAGCCGCAGGCTGCCGCGTGACTGCGTCAGCTCTTTCAGGAAGTCCCAGCCGCTGATGCCAGTCAGGCCGAAGTCGACCAGCGCGAGGTCGTAGTGATTGGCGCGCGCCAGTTCAAGCGCTTGCGGGCCCGTCTCTGCCTCGTCGGCCTGGGTCAGGTCGGCCAGGGCTAGTTTGGCGCGCAGGTACAGGCGTTCGTCGCGGCTGGCGGCGGCAATCAGCGCCCGACGCGCCGGTGGGCCTGCGGCAGCAACTTCGCCCGGGGAGGTGTCGTCGCCGAAGCCGAGGTCAATGTCGAGTGCTTCCGGCGAAGCGAATAATTCGTCCATCGCCTTGATCACTTCCGGCCACGACAAGGGCCGGTCGAAGCTGCGGTAGGCGCGCACCGGCACGACCGAGCCGATCCAGATGATCTGCAGGCCTTCGTTGCTGGGGGATTCGAATTCGACGGTGGCTTCGTAGCTCTGGCCGTCGATCAGGGCGAGCTTGGGCGGCTCAGGCGCGTCGGGCCTCCACAACGCATACACCGTCTCGCGCTGCTCAGACAGGCGAAAGAGCGTGTTCAACGCGTGGCGTTCCACATCGTTGAAGCCCATCACTTTGACGAAAATCCTCTGAGCCATTGTGTCGAACGTGAGAGTCCGGTCCTCGCCTGAAATTATCGGGTCGCACCGGCCAAAGCACCAAAGGGCCTTATCCGGAATTAGCTTTTGCGTGGCGCGCAGGCCGCACCAGTGCTCGCGCATAAGCTTATCCGCATAACGCGCGAACTAAAAATTAGTTTGGATCCATAAGGGGTTTGTCTACAGTCGCGGCCACGCATGGCTTGGCGCCTGCCCTCCGAAGAGACCCCCTGACGATGTACCAATACACCGAGTTCGACAAGCAGTTCGTGCGCAATCGCGCCGCGCAATACCGCGACCAGCTCGAGCGCAACCTCGCCGGCAAGCTTGGCGACGACGAATTCCGCCCGCTGCGGCTGCAAAACGGCTGGTATGTGCAGCGCTACGCACCGATGTTGCGCATCGCCGTGCCCTATGGCGAGATCTCCAGCCGCCAGCTGCGCGTGCTGGCGAAGATCGCGCGTGACTATGACCAGCCGACGACGCAGCTGCTGCGCAGCGCACAGGCGAAGCAGGATGAGCTGGGCCCCGTGCCGTTGCCAAACGGCGGCTCGGTGCGCTCGGTGCTCACGGTCGGCTATGGCCACTTCACCACGCGCCAGAACGTGCAGTTCAACTGGATTCCGCTGGCAAAGAGCGCCGACGTCATGGACCTGCTGGCCAGCGTCGACATGCACGGCATCCAGACCAGCGGCAACACGATCCGCAATATCACGAGCGACGAGCGCGCCGGCATTGCCGTGGACGAGATCGCCGACCCGCGGCCCTACTGCGAAATCATTCGCCAATGGAGCGCGCTGCATCCGGAATTCGCGTTCCTGCCGCGCAAGTTCAAGATCGCTGTGACAGGCGCGAGCGAAGACCGCGCCGCCACGTACTGGCACGACGTTGGGCTGCATGTGGTGCGCAATGACGCGGGCGCGCTGGGCTTTCGCGTGATCGTGGGCGGTGGCATGGGCCGCACGCCCATCATCGGCACCGTGGTGCGCGAGTTCCTGGCGTGGGACCAGATCCTGAATTACCTCGAGGCTGTCGTGCGCGTGTACAACCGCTGGGGCCGCCGCGACAACATGTACAAAGCGCGCATCAAGATCCTGGTGAAGGCCGAGGGCCAGCGCTATATCGATGAGGTCGAGGCTGAATACCGGCAGATCGTCGAGATCGACGGCGCGCCCCACACGATCCCGCAGGCTGAGCTCGATCGCGTGGCGGCGTCCTTCGTGCCGCCCGAGCTGCACGCGCCGCGCACCGGCGCCGAGGCGAAGGTGCATGAGATCGTGCGCGCCGACGCTGAAGCCGATCCGCAGTACGACCGCTGGCTGCAGCAGAACGTCGCGGCCCATCGCAACCCGAAGCTGCGCGCGGTGACGCTGTCGTTCAAACGGCTGGGGCAGGCGCCGGGCGACGCGACGGGCGAACAGCTCGACGTCGCCGCTGATCTGGCAGAGCGCTTTTCTGCAGGCGAAGCCCGCGTGACGCACGACCAGAACCTGTTGCTGCCCTGGGTGCACCAGGACGACTTGCCCGAGCTGTGGAACGCCGCGCGCAAAGCGGGTCTTGCCAAGGCGAACATTCATTTGCTCACCGACATGATCGCGTGCCCGGGCGGTGATTTCTGCTCGCTGGCCAATGCCCGCTCGCTGCCCATCGCAGAGGCGATCACGCTGCGCTACCAGGACCTCGACGAGTTGCACGACATCGGCGAGATCGACCTGCACATCTCCGGCTGCATCAACTCGTGCGGCCACCACCACAGCGGCCACATCGGCATCCTGGGCGTCGACAAGGACGGCAAGGAGTGGTACCAGGTCACGCTTGGCGGCTCGGACGGCTCGCTGCTGTCGGGCGCATCGACGCCCGGCAAGGTCGTCGGCCCGTCGTTCTCTGCAGCTGAAGTGCCGGAAGTGATCGAAGCTGTGCTGGATACCTATCGCCAGCAGCGCCAGCTGGTCGACGGCAAGGCGGAAACGTTCATTGCCACGCTGCGCCGCGTCGGCATCGAACCGTTCAAGGCTGCAGCCAACGCGGCCCGTTTCACTGAAAAGCAGGTGGCTTGATGACAACCCACACACTCCAATTGATCGAGGCCGCCGAGCACGCCGCTGACGAAGCCGGTGTTCTGGCATTGACCAACGATGCCGATCCGCGCGCCGTGTCGCTGGATGGCGTTTCGCGCATCGACCTGGTCTTCCCGAAATTCGCCGATGGCCGCGCGTTCAGCCAGGCATTCCTGCTGCGCCGCCGCCTGGGCTTCAAGGGCGACATCCGCGCCACGGGCGAAGTGCTTGTCGACCAGCTCGTGCAGATGCAGCGCACGGGTTTTTCCAGCGCTGTACTGCGTGCTGGCGAAGACGCAGGCCACGCGCGCAAGCTGTTTGCCCAGTACAGCGCGTACTACCAGGGTGACGCCGTGAATACCCAGCCGTTGTTCAGGAAAGCCGCATGACCACCGCCATCAACTTGCACGCCAAGGCGTCGCCGACATTCGCAGCAAAGCTGGCCGAGACGCAGGCGCTGTTAAAGCGTGCTGCCGCCGAGTTCAGCCCGATCACCCAGGCGTCGAGCCTTGGCGCCGAAGACGTCGTGATCACGCACCTGATCAACAGTCTCAAGCTCGACATTGCGATGTTCGTGCTCAACACAGGCATGCTGCACAAGGAGACCCTGCAGCTGCTGGCCCGCACGAAGCAAGCCACGCGCGCCGGTGTGACGGTTTATGAGCCTGTGGCTGAGGCTGTGGTGCAGTTCGTTGGCCGCGAAGGCACGACGGCGATGTATCGCAGCGTTGAACTGCGCAAGGCCTGCTGCCACCTGCGCAAGGTGGAGCCGCTTGAGCGCGCGCTCGCGGGCAAGAGGGCGTGGGTGACGGGGCTGCGCCGCGATCAATCCACGGCTCGCGCTGAAGTGCCGCTCGAAGATTCGAGCGACGTCGCCGCCCACAACCGCACCAAGTTCAACCCACTGGCCAACTGGACGTGGGGTGACGTGTGGCACTACATCAAGCTGCACAACGTGGACTACAACTCGCTGCACGATCACTTCTATCCCAGCATCGGCTGCGTGCCATGCACACGTTCCATTGCACTGGGCGAGGATTTCCGCTCCGGCCGCTGGTGGTGGGAAAACGAGTCTGCCAAGGAATGCGGGCTGCATGTGAAACAGGACAACAGGGAAACAGCATGAACGCACGCGCCGAACCACAACTGCTTGGCCAACTGAGCAACCAGCACCTGGATGCACTGGAAGAAGAAACGATCTTCATCCTGCGCGAGGTCGCAGCCACTTTCGAACGCCCCGCCCTGCTGTTCTCTGGCGGCAAGGATTCGCTGGTGCTGCTCAAGTGTGCTGAGAAAGCATTTGGCGCAGGCCGGCTGCCCTACCCGCTTCTGATGATCGACACGGGCCACAACTTTCCTGAAGTGACGCACTTCCGCGACCTGCGCGCGAAAGAGCTGGGCGCCGAACTGATCGTGCGCAGTGTTGAAGACTCCATGAAGCGCGGCACCGTGCGCCTGGCCCACGCCGGCGAATCGCGCAACGTGCACCAGTCGGTCACGCTGCTCGAAGCGATTGACGAATTCCGCTTCGATGCGCTCATTGGCGGCGCCCGCCGCGATGAGGAAAAGGCCCGCGCCAAGGAGCGCATCTTTTCGCACCGCGACAGCTTCGGCCAATGGCAGCCCAAGGCGCAGCGCCCCGAGCTGTGGACGCTGTTCAACACGCGCCTTGCGCCCGGCGAACACTTCCGCGTGTTCCCGATTTCGAACTGGACCGAGCTTGACGTGTGGCAATACATCGAGCGGGAAGCCATCGCCCTGCCTTCGATCTACTACGCGCACCGCCGCGAAGTCGTCGAGCGCAAGGGTTTGCTGGTGCCGGTGACTGAGCTCACGCCGCCGCGCAACGGCGAGCAGGTCGAGACACGCACGGTTCGCTTTCGCACCGTGGGCGACATCACCTGCACGTGCCCGGTTGAAAGCCCTGCGGCCAACGCAACTGAGGTTGTGGCCGAGACGCTGATTGCCGATGTGAGCGAGCGCGGCGCCACTCGCATGGACGACAAGACATCTGATGCGTCGATGGAAAAGCGCAAGAAAGACGGTTACTTCTGATGACGACCACCACACACGACGAGGTCTTGCACGACCATGCGGCTGCGCTTCGCTTCATCACCTGCGGCAGCGTCGACGACGGCAAGAGCACGCTCATCGGCCGCCTGCTGGTCGATAGCAAATCGGTGCTGCAAGACCAGCTTGCCGGTGTGCAGCGTTCGGGCGAGACCGATCTGGCACTGCTGACCGACGGCCTGTCTGCCGAGCGCGAGCAAGGCATCACGATTGATGTGGCGTATCGCTACTTCGCAACGGCAAGCCGCAAATTCATCATCGGCGACACGCCGGGACACGAGCAGTACACGCGCAACATGGTCACAGCCGCGTCGAGTGCCGATGCTGCCGTGGTGCTGGTCGATGCGACCAAGCTGCAATGGCAAAACCCCGCACTTGATTTGCTGCCGCAAACGCGCCGCCATTCGCTGCTGGTGAACCTGCTGCGTGTGCCATCGATCGTGTTCGCCGTGAACAAGCTCGACGCGGTGGACGACCCCGCCGTCGCCTTCAACAACATCAATGGCGCACTGCGCCGCTTTGCCGAGGAAGCGGGCATTGGCGTGCGCGGTGTGATCCCGATCAGCGCTCTCAAGGGCCGCAACGTGGTCGCAGCCGAGCCCGGCTGGTGCAACTACATGGGGCCTTCGCTGCTGCAGCTGCTGGAAACCCTCGACGTCACGGCGGCCGAGACGGCTGAAGCGTTCTCCTTCCCCGTGCAATGGGTAGAGAAGTTCTCATCTTCAGCCGATACGAGCCAGGGCCGCCGGGTGTTCTGGGGCCGCGTGGCCACGGGTCATATCGAGATTGGGCAGGCAGTGAAGGTCATGCCCAGCGGCCAGGTAGCCAAGGTTGCCCAGGTGCTGAACCACGTTCGCCAGCCAAAGAACGTGCCTGCCGGTCATAGCGCGGGCATCGTGCTGGACCGCGAAGTGGATGTGTCGCGCGGCGACTGGCTGCTGTCAGAAGGTGCGCCCGAGGCGTCGCGTGAGATTTCCGCGACGGTGGCCTGGATGGACGACGAGCCGCTGGTGGCGGGCCGCGTTTACTGGGCTCTGCACGGCCACCGCTGGGTGAAGGCCAAGGTCAAGCGCATCGTGCACAAGCTGGACGTGAACACGCTCTCTGAGGCGGACGCAAGCCAGCTGGAGCCGAATTCGATCGGCCACATCGAACTTGCGCTGCAGGAGCCACTGGCCACGCTGCCATTCACCCGCTCGCGCGTGCTCGGCTCGCTGGTGCTGGTAGACACCGCCAGCCACAAGACCTCAGGGGCTGTACTGGTACGGTGACAGCCTGCCGCAAGGCAAGGCAATAAAATAGGGGATTCTCCACCCCGCCGAAATCGAACTACAACATGACTCACGTCGTCACCGAATCCTGCATCCGCTGCAAATACACCGACTGCGTGGATGTTTGCCCCGTGGATTGTTTCCGCGAAGGCCCGAACATGCTGGTGATCGACCCGGACGAATGCATTGACTGCGCGGTGTGCATTCCCGAGTGCCCCGTCAACGCGATCTACGCCGAGGAAGACACGCCGCCCGACCAGATCGCTTTCATCAAGCTCAACGTCGAGCTCTCGCACGCTGCAGGCTGGAAGAGCATTACCAAGCGCAAGCCCGCGCTGGCGGACGCAGATGAATGGAAAGACGTGCCCGGCAAGCTCAAGGAGCTTGTGCGCTGAGATGGAACCGCAACTGAACCAGGAAGTGATCAAGGCCGCCGCCGCCCACGACGGCCCCATCGAAACCGATGCAGTGATTGTGGGCGCTGGCCCCGTGGGCCTGTTCCAGGTGTTCGAGCTGGGGCTGCTGGAAATCAAGGCGCACGTGATCGACTCTCTCGCCTACCCGGGAGGCCAGTGCGTCGAACTCTATCCCGACAAACCGATCTACGACATTCCCGCCGTGCCCGTGTGTACCGGTCAGGAACTCACCGACAACCTGCTCAAGCAGATCGAGCCTTTCGGCGCCACCTTCCACTACGGGCAGGAAGTCACGACGGTTCAGCGCCAGGACGACGGCCGGTTCTTCGTCGAAACCTCCAAGGGCACGCGCTTCATCACGAAGACGATTTTCATTGCCGCAGGCGTGGGCGCCTTCCAGCCGCGCACCTTGAAGGTCGATGGCCTGGATGCGTTCCTGGGCACTCAGTTGCATTACCGCGTGAAGAACCCGGCTGATTTCGCAGGCAAGAACCTCGTGATCGTGGGCGGGGGCGACTCGGCACTCGACTGGGCACTGAACTTCGTGCAGGAAGGCCCGAACAAGGCCGAGAGCGTGATCCTGGTGCACCGGCGCGACGGCTTCAAGGCCGCGCCCGCTTCTGTTGCCAGGATGCGCACGCTGTGCGATGCGTATGAGATGCAGTTCGTCGTCGGCCAGGTGACGGGCTACGACGAAAAGAATGGCGTGCTCACGGGCGTGAAGGTCACAGGCGCTGATGCCGTGACGCGCGTGGTGCCGCTGGACATGCTGCTTGTGTTTTTCGGCCTCTCACCAAAACTCGGGCCCATCGCCGACTGGGGCCTGGACATCGAGCGCAAGCAGCTGGTGGTCGATACCGAGAAGTTCTCGACCAACGTGCCGGGCATCTTCGCGGTGGGCGATATCAACACCTATCCGGGCAAGAAGAAGCTGATCCTCTCGGGCTTTCACGAGTGCGCGCTGGCCGCATTCGGCGCTGCACCCTTCATCTTCCCGGACAAGAAGATCCACCTGCAATACACAACGACCAGCCCGAAGCTGCACAAGGTGCTGGGTGTGGAGTCGCCGGTGTTCGACTGACGAACGCCGCTACAATCGCCACGCGCCCCTGACCGGGCGCATTCGCTAGGGGTGTTGCCGCGCAAGCGGCGACTGAGAAAGTCCCTTTGAACCTGATTGAGGTAATCCTCGCGCAGGGAAGCAAGCAGTCAGGCGGCGCCGGATTTTCTCCCCGGCGCACATCCGCCAAAAGCAAGCCGACCTGTCATCACGTCGAAAGAACGTCATGGCAAAACATTCATTGAAGTTCATGCACAAGGCCGCGATCCCGCTGGCCATTTCCTCGCTTTTCGTCTCCCCCCTCACCGTGCACGCGCAGCAAGCCACGCTGGCACCCGTCACGGTCACGAGCCAGAGCGCCCCGCCGACGGCAGACGTAACCGGCTTCGGCGAAGTGCCGCTCAAAGAGGTGCCCGCTTCTGCCACCGTAATCACGCGCAAGCAGATCGAGGCTGCTGGCGCCCGGCGCCTGGCGGACCTGACGCAGTTCGACTCGTCTGTGACGGACTCGTACAACGCGCCGGGCTACTGGGACTTTCTGGCGGTGCGCGGCTTCACGCTCGACAACCTCTACAACTACCGCCGCGAAGGCTTGCCATTCAATGCGCAGACGTCCGTGCCGCTGGACAACAAGGAGCGCATTGAGATCCTCAAAGGCACGAGCGGCCTGCAGGCCGGTGTGAGCGCGCCCGGTGGCCTTGTGAATTACGTCGTCAAGCGCCCGACTGAGCGCGACGTGCGCGAGGTAACGCTCGAATGGTCGAGCCGCGCGAGCGTGATGGGTGCTTTGGACCTGGGTGGGCGATGGGGCGCCGACAGAAGCTTCGGCTACCGGATCAACGCCGCACAAGAGCAACTGCGCCCCGAAATGCACAACCTCGACGGGCATCGCAGCTTCCTGTCGCTGGCGGGCGACTGGCGCATCAATCGCGACTCGGTGCTCGAAGCAGAGATCGAATGGAGCCGCAAGTCGCAGCCGAGCCAGACCGGCTTCAGCGTGCTGGGCACGGTGCTGCCCGCAGTGCCCGATCCGCGGCTGAACCTGAACAACCAGCCTTGGGTGCAGCCCACGATGTTCGAAGGCACGACCGGCACATTGCGGTTCAGCCAATCGCTCTCGCCCGACTGGAAGTGGTCCGCGCAAATTGGCAGCCAGCGACTGAAGACGAACGACTTCACCGCATTCCCGTATGGCTGCAGCGCCGAAGGCAACTACGACCGCTTCTGCTCTGATGGAACGTTCGACTACTACGACTTTCGCAGCCAGGATGAGCGGCGTCAACAGACGGCCGCGGCGCTCAGCCTGAAGGGCAGGTTCAGCACCGCCGGCGTGACACATGATGTGTCGGCAGGCCTCACGACGGCTCGTGCGCGCGACCGCTTCAACACACAGGCCTACAACTACGTGGGCACTGGAACCATCGACGGGAAGACTGTGGTGCCCGCTGATCCATCACTCACGTACGTGGTGAATGACCGCGACGAGCGGTCGGTGGAGCTCTCACTGAACGACGCGGTGCACTGGAACGAATCGCTCACGACGTGGATTGGCCTGCGCCACACGAAGCTCGACAGGGGCTACAAGCAGTCCCTCACCACACCGTGGGCCGCTGTGTCGTACAAGGCCAATCCTGCGGTGACGCTGTATGCGAGCTACGGCCAGGGTGTCGAGTCGCAACGCGTGCCTGCGAGCCCGTTGTTCGCTAACGCGGGCGACGTGCTGCCTGCGTTGAAGTCGAAGCAGGTCGAGATCGGCGCGAAGGGTGCGCAGGGCGCACTCGACTGGCAGGTCGCCATCTTCGACATCAAGCGCCCGTTGAGCAATGTGGACTTCTGCAGCCGCACCGGCTCACCGTGCGTGGGCCAGTTCGATGGCCATGCCGTGCATCGTGGCGTTGAGGCGAGTTTTCAGTGGACGGCCGGTGCATGGCAAGTGGGGAGCGGCGTGACGCTGCTGCGTGCCCGGCGCGAAGGCAGCGTGCTGGAGCCCGCTAACAACGGCAAGCGCCCGACCAACGTGCCCGACGCGGTGCTCCGTGCCAACGCGGCTTACAAGGTTGATGTCCTGCCCGGCCTGGAGTTGCGTGCCAACCTGTCGCACGAAGGCAAACGCTCGGTGTTTGCGGATGAGTCGATCGAGTTGCCCGCGTGGACGCGCCTCGATGCAGCAGTGCACTACGAGCACAAAGTCGCGAGTGCAAATGTGGGCTGGACACTGGGCGTGGACAACGTGACGAACCGCCGCTTCTGGAAAGAGTCGCCCTTCCAGTTTGGCCATGTGTACCTCTACCCCGGTGCGCCGCGCACGCTTCGGCTCACGATGAATGCGAGCCTCTGAGCATCGCCCAAAAATGACGCTATAATTTAAGGCTTGTTCCTCGATAGCTCAGTCGGTAGAGCGCCGGACTGTTAATCCGTAGGTCCCTGGTTCGAGCCCAGGTCGAGGAGCCAACTAGGTACGGAAATGGGCACTCCCGTAGTGCCCATTTCATTTTGTACCGCAGCGGTCAGCAGAGCCGCCTTCTTGCCTCACATGACGACGCGCTTTCCATCGAAGCGAATCTCGCCCACGAACTGTCTCAAATAGCGCTTGGTCGCTCCACTTGGGCTATCGGTAAGGCGAACGCGCAGTGCGGCACCAAACACGTCCATCTGCTTTGCGGACAGCATCGCCACAGGCATCTCCCCCTGACGACGCGCACCGGCGATCTCCACCAGCACAGCGTCCCGACGCGCCTTGAGCTTCTGCGCCCTCTTGCGCAGCATGTTGTCCATCGGAAGCAAATCCTTCTCGACCGCCTCATAAAGCCGGTTCGTCGCCAACTCAAGCTCGCCGAGCTCCCATTGAAGTCCGCGAATCACCTCGTCTTGTCGCCCATGCGTGTTCTTGAGGTGCGTCTTCATCTCACGAAGCATTTCACGCAGCCGCTCTGGAGTCAGCACCTTGTCTGCAAACGCGGCCAGGACAAGACCGTCCAGTTTCGGCATTGACACCGCCGGTGTAGTGCAGGCGGTTGAATGCTGAGAAATGCGCGTGTTGCATTTGTAGTACCGATACCGCCCGCCCTTTCCCGTCGCTGCGGTCATTGCAGCGCCGCAATTGGCGCACCTCAGCAGCCCTGTGCGCAGAGTCGGCGAGCTGACGAGCCGCCCCGGGGTGACTTGGGGCGATCTCGAATGCCGCTTCTGCTCAACGGCCTCAAAAACCTGCTTATCAAGGATGGGATCGACAGCCACCGCTACCCATTCCGACTGCGGTTTTTTTCTCAGCGGCCCATCCTGCTGTCTTGTTAAAGCAGTAGTCGCCTTTGTAGGTCGCGTCACACAACAGCTGATGAACCCGATTGCGCGCCCACTTGCGACCGCGGAGTAGCACGCCCTGCTTGAATGTTGCGCGACTTTCACGCAAGCAATGGCGGGAGGTCGGTGCCCCCCCCCCAGAGGGGGACCCCGCCCTCCCGCCGTTCCCTCCCCAACAATGAGGATGACGCCAGCAACCTATCTCATTACTATCGACGTTTAGTATCTATAGCCCCCCGTGTTACTTCAACGGGGCGACAAAAGGAGGAGGCATATGGAATCTACGCCAGCGGGCGACGCCGGCGGTGCGCCTGCACACGCTAGTACCAACGACGAAGCACTTGCAACTGCGTTAAGTCAAGCCCAAGCAACGGTGGCAGAAGTACGCGCCCAACTTGAGCTGGCAAAGGCGGCTTCAGTTGCCGCCGCCGAAAGCCAAAGGCAGGCTGGAGCGTGCGCAGCTGAGGCGACCTCCGTGCTAGCAGCCGCGAAGACGCTCGCAGAAGAAGCGACCGCCCTATCAGCCGCGCTGACTGCAAACAGGGTGGGAGTGACTGAAGACATGGCCGCCGTCAAAGCAGCGAAGGAGCAAGCTGCCGCTGCCAGCGCCGAAGTCAGTGCCATTAACTTGAAGATGACTACCCTCGTCGGTGAAATCGAGGCTCTGAAAGTTAAAACTCAGACTTCGGCGGGTGCTGCCAGCGACCTACTTGACGAAATCAAGGAGTTTTCGAAAGAGAGCAGCGAGGAAACGGCTGGAATGACTGCTGCGCGTGCTGCAGCCAAAGAGTCCGAATCCTTACTTGCGGGTATGGCAGAGAAGGCAAGTGCAGTGGAGCAGAAACTCGCCGAATATGAGGCAAAACTTTTGCTGTTAAGAAAGGAATCAGAGTCTCAACTTGCAACGATCGTCGGCCTTCTTCCTGGTGCTACAAGCGCAGGGTTGGCTTTTGCCTTTGATGCCCGAGGAAAACAATTTATCGTGCCTACGCAACGATGGCAAACCGTGTTTTTGTGGTCAGTTGTCATCCTAGTCGGTTTAGCCTTGTCGGGGCTCTGGCAGGTTTATCAAGCGGCAACCCCCCTCACGTATGACCAGCTGTTTCGACTTTGGCTTGCGCGTCTTCCAATTGCTGGCGCTTTGATTTGGTTGGCCTTGTATGCAAGTCGGGAGTCTGCCTTGGCAAAGCGTTTAGAGGAAGACTATGGCTACAAGGCGGCGGTTGCGGCCTCCTTTCAAGGGTTCAACAAGCAAATGTCAGATCTGACCGGAAACGCTCCTACAGACAGCCCGATTGCTAAGCTTTGCTCGGATACCTTGGCGACGATTGGTAGCCCGCCGGGTCGCATCTACGATAAGCACCAGTTAACTATTTCGCCTACCAGTGAAATCTCGGACGGCCTGAAAGAACTGGTCAAACTCGCAACGGGCAAGACGTCCGCGCCGGATATAGCGAAAGGTCCAAAATCAGCGACCGACCCTTCCTAGAAAGATGTCCACGCAAATTTCCCAGTTCTCAGAATCGCGCGCATCGGCGAGCCAAAAAAATCAAGGGGGTAGCGATGCAAGTCGCTACCCCCTTCGTCTTTGTCGGGCCCGCTCTTAACGGCCCACTCGCTTGATGCATGTCAATGGCCTGCGCCGTGAGCGCGTGCCCAATCAAGACATCGCAAGGAAAAGAGGAAGAAGCCCCCGATGCCACTGCCAACCGACACTTATCGCGCCCTCACGCAATCAGTCTCCGCAGAGTTGGCCAGCCTCAGGGCCAGCACGCCCGACGTGATGAAGGCCTTTGGCGACCTGGGCCGCGCCGCCATGGCAGACGGCGCGCTCGACAAGAAGACCAAGGAGCTGATCGCACTCGCACTGGGCGTGGCCGCGCACTGCGACCCGTGCATCGCCTTCCACACCCAGGCGCTCGCCAAGCTCGGTGCTACACGCCAGGAAATCGATGAGACGCTTGGCGTGACCGTGTACATGGGTGGCGGGCCGTCCGCGATGTACGCCGCCAGCGCCATCAAGGCATTTGACGAGGCCGCTGGCGCAACCAGAGGCTGAAGGGCGCGAAGGATGGCCACGACACGCTCGAACACTTCGCGGCCCATCTCGGTGACGGACAGCGAACGGGTGGTGCGCACGAGCAGTTTCGCGCCGAGCTCTGCCTCCAGTTGCGCAATTGCGCGGCTCACATAGCTCTTCGGTGTGGAAAGCAGCTTGGCCGCACGCACCTACTGGAATTTTCACGAGTCTGTTGGACCCCAATGTCGTCAACGCGAAGGCGCGAAATTGCGCGGCCATCGTACTCGCCCACCCCTCTGTGATGCGGGTGGTGCAACCCAGGTGGTAACACTCGACACTTCTCATGCCCCGATGCTCACGCAGCCTCGGGCCCTGGCAGACGCCATCGCCGCGGCAGCGCGCTGATAGCAGCGCTACTGCGAATCTGCCGGCGGGTGGGGCAGCTGAGCGTGCGACGCCGGCAGCACGAGCCCCTCATGCATGGCGACGTACTCGAGCGCGTCTTCAAAGCTGGCACGCGATGCTGCGGCGACTTGCTGCAGGTAGGCATGCAACTGCGCGTCCTGCGCGTTGCGATTCGCGCATTCGGCGCTGTATTTCTCGAAGTGCGACAGCTGCACGAGCAGTTCAGCCACGTGGCGCGGACACTCGCACGCAATCGTGGACGAGAGGGTCGCAAAGTCCGCCAGCGCCGCATCGCTCCAGCGCCGCGGCCGCACGTCACCAGGCATACGCGTGGACTGGCTCGCAGCCTTCTGGTGAGGGCCGTCCGCTCGTGCGAGGCCGTTCAACCATTGCGCCAGCACGGCATCGGGTTGCGGCTCCCGCAGCAGTGCAACGCCGGCCGTGGCCAATGCATCGCACGCGGCATCGGCGGCAAAGCCATAGATGATCGCTTTGGGCGTCTGCGCAAATGCAGGGGCGCGGGATTCGAGCGAGGTGATCCACCCGTCGAGCAACTGCGGCTCGTGGACCAGCAGTGCATCAACGTGCTTGCCCTCAAGCGCGGTAGCGGCCTCACCCAGGCTGTCGAACGGCCCGAGCAATTCAACAGGCCGCGCGAGGCGCCGCAGCAGTGCCGGCCGTTGCATGCGCGAGCCCAGAGCAGCACCGATCACGACAACACGCCACGCCAGGGGCGGCACAGGCGCCACGGCTGGCCGCTCGCCCGTTGCGCTGCCCGACAGCACGGTCGCGTGAGTGGACGCCACGCGTTGCAGCTCCTCCATGCCCAGCGTCGCAATGCTGCCAATCGCATGGCCCAGATCGGTGAGCTGCTTGATAAGGGCAAGCCGGCGGACATCCTCCGACGAGTATTGGCGCTGACCACTCGGCGACAGGGCCGCCTGTGTGAGCTGGTAGCGCCGCTCCCACACACGCAAGGTCGCCACTGGCATGCGCAACATGCGCGCTACCGCACCGCTTCGGTACATCGAAGCCTTTGTCACTGGCTTGGCTTTGGCGGAGTTCATGGATGGCATGGACGGAAATGCATTTGACTCGTATTTGACTCTTTATATTAATGGATTTCAGAGCCAATTAAACGTCACTTGATGGATTCAATGCAGGTTCGCTGTATTATTCGGCGTCAGTTGATCTTCGGTTCAACTCAAGTCTTTCCACTTTGCATTCAAGGAGCCTCGCGTGAACCCATCTTTGCCCCGTCGTGTTTTCCTGTTGAGCCTCGCCGCTACTGGCGCAGCGATTGCCACGAGCGCACAGGCCCAAGCCATGGTTGACGAAAAAGACCCGCAGGCGGTCGCTCTCGGCTACGTCTCCGAAGCCAAGCGTGCCGACGTCAAGAAGTACGCGAAGTACGCTGCTGGCCAGAACTGCACAGGCTGCGCGCTGTACCAGGGCAAGGCAGCTGACAAGGCGGGCGCCTGCCCGCTGTTCGCAGGCAAGCAAGTGGCCGGCGCAGGCTGGTGCAGCGCTTACGCCAAGAAGGCGTGAAGCCACGCACCGGCTTTCGCGGCAACAAGTCTGCGTTGCCCAGCAAGCCCTGTGCGGCGTGCGGCCTGCCCATGACATGGCGGCGCAGCTGGGCCAGGAACTGGGATGAAGTGAAGTACTGTTCCAACGCGTGCCGCAACAGGAAGGCCAGCGGTGGCTGAGTTGCGGTCGCTGGTGATCGTGCTGGGCGACCAGCTCGATCTGGATGCCTCGGGCTTCGATGGATTTGACGCCACGCAAGACGCCGCCTGGATGGCGGAGGTGGCTGAAGAATCAGTGCATGTCTGGTCGAGCAAACCGCGTACGGCGCTGTTCCTTGCTGCCATGCGCCACTTTGCGGTGGCACTGGAGGCGTCGGGCCGGCCGTTGCACTACACGCGGCTGGATGCACCCGGCAACCGCGGCAGCCTGGCCGCGCAGCTGAGTGGAGACATCGCCCGCCTGAAGCCGCAACGCCTGGTGATGACGGCTCCCGGAGACTGGCGCGTGCTGCAAGACGTCAAGGACGTGGCGCAGGCCAACGCGCTGCCACTGGACATCCGCGAAGACCGTCACTTCTTCTGCACGGTCCGCGAATTTCTGGCGCATGCCAAAGCCCGGAAGTCGCTGCGGATGGAGTACTTCTATCGCGAGCAACGCAAGCGCCATCAGATCCTGATGGAAAGCGCACAGGCCGATGAGCCGGTCGGTGGCCAGTGGAATTTTGATGCCGACAATCGCGAGGCGTTCGATGCCGCCGGGCCAGGCGACGTGCCGCCGCGCGCGGCGTTCGAGCCCGACGCAATCACCCGCGACGTCATCGCCCTCGTCAACTCGCGATTTGCTGATCACCCGGGCCTGCTGGACGGTTTTGCGTGGCCTGTCACGCGTGATCAGGCCTTGCAGTCGTTGCACGCCTTCATCGAAAAGCGACTGCCATTGTTTGGCCGCTATCAGGACGCGATGTGGCCGGGCGATCCGTGGCTGTATCACTCTCACCTGTCGGCAGCGCTGAACCTCAAGCTGCTCAACGCCCGTGAAGTGGTGGCTGCCGCGCAGGCGGCGTATCGTGCCGGGCGGGCGCCGCTGCCCAGCGTGGAGGGCTTCATTCGCCAGATCCTCGGCTGGCGCGAATATGTGCGCGGCATCTACTGGACGCAGATGCCCGCCTATGCCCGGCGCAATGCGCTCGACGCCCACGAAGACCTTCCCCCCTGGTACTGGACGGCCGGCACGGACATGGCCTGCCTGCGGGACGCGCTGACCCAGACGCTCACGCACGGCTATGCCAACCACATCCAGCGCCTGATGGTCACCGGGCTGTACGCGCTCATGCTGGGCGTTGAGCCCAGGCAGGTTCATGAGTGGTATCTGGCGGTCTACGTCGATGCGGTGGAGTGGGTCGAGTTGCCCAACACGATCGGCATGAGCCAGTACGCTGATGGTGGCGTGATGGGAAGCAAGCCGTACATCGCCACGGGCAAATACATCCAGCGCATGAGTCCGCATTGCAAGGGCTGCCGCTACGACCCGGCGCAGCGCTCGGGCGACTCAGCCTGCCCGTTCACCACGCTCTACTGGGACTTCCTGATGCGGCATGAAGCCTCGCTCGCGAAGAATCCCCGCATGGCGCTGCAGGTCAAGAACGTCGCACGGCTGAGCGATGTGCAAAAGCAGGAAGTGCTTGAGCGCGCAGCCGCTATTCGCCAGGGCAAGGTCGGCGCCGCGTCGCCGCGCTGAGTAAAGCCAACCGGCGTTGCCGCCTGCTTTTCCGGTGCATCATTCACGCAATGACATTGGCCCTGCCACCAGCCCTGCGCGGCGACCGTTTCGAATTCGACAGCCAGGCGGGCAGGCTGAGTGCGTATGTCACAGGCGAAGGCCCGCCGCTGTTGCTCATCCACAGCATCAACGCTTCTGCATCGGCAGCGGAAATGCGGCCGCTGCACGAGCACTACAGCGCAAGCCGCACCGTCTTTTGCGTTGACTTGCCAGGCTACGGTTTTTCAGACCGCAGCGACCGCAACTACACCCCCCAGTTGATGACGGATGCCATTCACGCCATCACCGAACAGATACGCACGCGTTGCAAAGTGAGGCCTGTAGATGCGCTCGCCCTGTCGCTGTCTTGCGAGTATCTGGCGCGCGCGGCGGCGCAGGCGCCCGAACACTTCCGCACCGTGGCGCTCGTGAGCCCGACGGGCTTTCGGGGCCACAAGCCGTGGCGTGCTGCGCCTGGCACGACACGAGGCAAGCCGTGGCTCTACAAGGCGCTGCATGGCCCGGGCGAGGGCTGGGGTGAAGCAGTGTTCCGCGGGCTCACCAGGCCGGGCGTGATCCGCTACTTTCTTCGCCGAACGTGGGGCGCGCAAGAGATCGACGAGACGCTGTGGGCCTATGACGTGCTCACCACCAAGGCGCCGGGTGCGCACCACGCACCGCTGCACTTCCTGTCGGCGCAGCTTTTCAGCGCCGACATCCACACCATCTACGAACAACTGACCATGCCTGTGTGGATGTCGCATGGCGTGCGCGGCGACTTCACGGACTACCGTGGCAAGGCGATTGTCGAAAAGCGCCCGAACTGGCAGTTCTCTGTTTTTCCGACCGGTGCCCTGCCCTACTTCGAGGTGCCCGATAGCTTCATTGCGGCCTACGACCGATTCTTGTCACTCGCAAGCGCAGGCCCTGGCGCTTGAAGACCGCTGCCTGTTGACCAGCCCCGCCGCGTCATTGGGCGCGTCCTGTCATGTGCGAGTAAATGCGGGTTTCGCACGCGCACGCAGTGCAGCAAAATTGCGTTTCGTCACATTTCGGAATGCACTCATGTCGCGCTGCCTTACTCGCTGGATCCGGCCCATCACTGGTCGTGTGTTCAAAGTGAGCCTGCTTGCAGGATGTTCGGCGCTCGTGGCCTGCTCGTCCAACGGCGGCGCGAGTTCCACGCGTGACCTGGAGGTTCAGGCGGCCGCGGCGAGTTCCAGGGCCGAGGCCAATCGCGCGACAGCGCGCGTCGAACCGACACGCGACGGCCGGCTCTCAGTCGTCACCGATGGCTGGGGCCGGGCTGTGCCGCCGCCGCCCAATGTGATCGCCACAATTCCCGGCCCGACCACTGCACCGGCGCGAACGGCCGCACAGCCTGTGGCACAGCAACCGGCCCAGCCGGTGGCGCAGCCCGCGGCGGTCTCAGCCCCCATCGGCTCGCCGCGGATCGCCGCGGCCTCGCCCATCGCGCCACCGAATCCTGAAGTCGCCTGGCGCCGTACGCTCGAAGACTGGCGAAGCGCCTGGGCGCGTGGCGACATCGACGCCTACCTGAGCGCCTATGACCCGCAATTCAAGGGTACGTTCGCCACGCGCGCCCAATGGGAGGCGCAGCGCCGCGAGCGCCTGGCCAATCGCAGCATCGAACTGACACTGGACGACGTGCGCGTGATACGCGCCACCGCCGATGAGGCCGACCTGCGCTTCATTCAGCACTACCGATCGAACCAGCACGTCGATGACGGCCTGAAGCACGTGCAACTGCGCAGGAGCGGAACGCAGTGGAAGATCGTGGCCGAGGCGTGGATCAAGGATCAGGCCGCTGGCAAGCCTGCGCGCAAGCGCCTGGCAAAACAGGCGCCCTGACCGCGCATCGCTGTCAAAACTCAACGCACAATATCGGCATATGTCTTCGCCTTCACCGACCATGAAGTTTCTAGCCCGCCTTCTTGTTGCTCCCCTCCTGGCGCTCTGTGCGGCCGCACCCGTGCTTGCAGGCGTGGTGCCCGAAAACACGATGGTCCGCATCCAGACGAATGTCGGCCTGCTTGATTTCAAACTGCTCGACGCAGAGGCACCTGCAACGGTGGCCAATTTCCGGGGCTACGTCAGCCGCGGCGACTACGTGGATTCGTTCTTTCACCGCAGCATCGCGTCGTTCATCATCCAGGCGGGCGGCTACCGTTGGCCCGATGGATCGAACTACGGGCTCGTACCCACCCAGCCGCCTGTCGTCAACGAATTCAGCCCGACTCGCTCGAACCTGCGCGGCACCGTGGCAATGGCGAAAGTCGATGGCCAGCCGAACAGCGCCACCAACCAGTGGTTCATCAACATGGTGAACAACGCCGCGAACCTTGATAACCAGAACAGCGGCTTCACCGTTTTCGCGCGCGTGACGGCAACGACCATGCTCAACGCCGACCAGATGGCGGGGCTGCCCCGCTACAACGTCAATGGCACCCCGTTCACGTCAGTGCCGTTGACTCAGGCCACCTGGGGAAGGCCCTATGTCATTCGCATCCTGGCAGCCACCGAGATCCCGTCATCGAGCCCGGTCGACCGCATCTTCAATTACCTCGAATCTGCATACCCCGCGTATGTCGGCGCATTGCCGACGTGGTCGGGCGAGGCTTATTACTTCACCTATCGCTACTACGCTGGCGCCAACTCGTACCTGGGCGAAAAAGATGGCCACATCTGGTATTACGCGCCCGCGTGGATGACCGACGTGTACGACCTGGGCACGACAGAGAGCTGGTTCGCGACGGCCACGGCGAACGGCTACTGACCGTGGTGCCACCTTCCGTGGCCCGCTGTGGGCCACGGCCTCGGCCTCGGCCACGGACTCGGGCGACGCGGGCCGCGCTTACTGCACCTGCGGCTGCCACTGCAGCTGCGATTCCTGGCCCTTGAATTTCTTGCGCAGCTTGCTGATGCCCGCCTCGGAAGTCCCGAGTAGCGCCAGCGTAGAAAGCTCTTCGGTGGCGCGCCTGGCTTCCCCTGCTCGCCAATACGCCAGTGCAAGAAACGCGTGCACTTCCCGGAAATTGCCGGTCATCTCGCGCGCCTGCTCGAGCGCGCGAATGGCCTTCTTGTGATCGCCCTCCTGCAGGGCCTGCACGCCTGCATTGATCCAGTAGTAGGGGTCGCGCGCCTGCCGCCCCTGCAACACGCTTTCATAGCGGCGCGACTCGGATTGCCTGCCTTGTTCATTGAGCATCTGCTGCAAGGCCAGAAGCGGCACATCGGCCTCGGCTTCCAGTGCCATTGCGCGGCGCAGCAGCTGTTCCGCCTCGGCATGCAACGCCGACTTGCGATACAGCAGCGCGAGATTGCCGTAGCTGGCCGCATAGGCAGGATCGGCCTCGATGGCCGCTTTGTAATGCGCATAGGCCAGCTGGGTGTCGCCCAGCGCGAGATGCTCGGTGGCGATGTTGTTCAGGTAGCGCGCGTAAATGCCGCTCTCCGTCAGGGGGCGGCCCGGCCGCGGCGAGATGAAGTCGGGCTCGAAGTCCACGACGACGTCTCGTGCCTCAGCGTCTTCGGTCAGGACTTTGTGGGCGCGCGGGAACCGCACGTTTACGTGCTGGTTGACGAAGTCGAACTCGCCTCGGCGATCGAAAAGCACAGGCGTCGCGACTTCCTGCATCTGCGCTGTCATGCCCATCGCTCGCGCCACGGCGTAGGTCAGCACGGTCAGCGAGAGGCAGTCTCCGCGCCCGAGGCGCCAGGTTTGCGACGCCGTTGTCGAGTGGCCGGCCATGTAGTTGAAGCGCTTGGCGTTCGGCCCGAACACGACGGCCATCAGGTGCTTGAGCTTTTGCGATGGGCCCAGCTGTTCTGGCGGCGGGTTCAACACGTGCGCCTGGAGTTCAGGGTCGAGCCGGAACAGCTCGTCGCGTGACACTTCCACCAGGCCTGCGCGGTAGTTGAACGCAGCGTCGCGCCACGGCAGGCGCTCGGGTTCAACGGGTGCGCTGGCGCAACCCGCAAGGATCACGGTGCACGCTGCAGCAATGAGCATCGAACGAAACATGCGGACCTCCGTCGGTGGCGGCTCACGCTCCACAATAGCAGCGTCCTCACCAACTTGCGACCCCATTTTTGTCAGTATGAAACTGCCCTGGCTCGAACCTGGCGATCCGTTCCCACCTGCATCGCAGGCATGGGACGAGTCCGAACCTGCGCCCGGCTTGTTGGCGGCAGGCGGCTCGTTGGACGTGCAGACGCTGCATTGCGCGTACTCGAGCGGCATCTTCCCGTGGTTCAGCGAAGGCCAGCCCATTTTGTGGTGGAGCACGCATCCCCGAATGGTGCTGTACGCACGCGAGTTGAAGCTGCATCGGTCGCTGCGAAAGACGATTGCCCGTTTCGCATCCGAGCCGCGGTGTGAGATTCGCTTCGACGCAAGCTTTTCGAAAGTGATCCGCGCCTGCTCCGCCAGCCCTCGCACGGGGCAGTCCGGCACATGGATCGTGCCGCAGATGGTGCGCGCCTACGAAGCGTTCCATCGCGCGGGTTTTGCTCACAGCGTCGAGACATGGATCGACGGCGAACTCGCCGGTGGCCTGTATTGCATCGTCATCGGCCGCGCTGTGTTCGGCGAGTCGATGTTCATGCGCGTGCCCGACGCATCCAAGATTGCGCTGGCGGCGCTGTGCGCCTGGTGCAGGCACCACAACATCGACTTCATCGACTGCCAGCAGAACACGCGGCACCTGGCTTCGCTCGGCGGTCGCGAAATTGGGCGCGAGCACTTTGTTGCGCAGGTCGCACAGAACGCGGTGCTCACCGCGCCTGCGTTCGAATTCCTGCCCGTATACTGGGACGAACTTCTGCCGCGCAAGCCAACAGCGTGACGCACCTCAAGGATCTCCCGCTCCAGACCCTGCAGTTCTATGCAACGGCGCCCTACCCGTGCAGCTACCTGCCGGGCAAGCTGGCCCGCTCGCAGGTCGCGACGCCGAGTCACCTGATCCACAACGACGCCTATTCCGATCTCGTCACGACGGGCTTTCGGCGCAGTGGCATGTTCACATATCGCCCCTATTGCGACGGATGCCGCGCGTGTGTGCCGCTGCGCGTGCTGGCTGGCCAGTTCAAGCCTGACCGCAGCCAGCGCCGCGCGTGGGCGCAGCACCGCCAGCTGCAGGCGCGCGTGCTCAAGCTGTGTTTCGTGCCGGAGCACTACCAGCTTTACCTGCGCTACCAGACGGGCCGGCACGCGGGCGGCGGCATGGACCACGACAGCATCGATCAGTACACGCAGTTCCTGCTGCAAAGCCGCGTCAACTCACGCCTGGTCGAATTCCGCGAAACGACCGCCGACGGCTCGGACGGCGCGCTGCGGATGGTCTCGATTCTTGATGTCCTGAACGATGGAATTTCGGCGGTGTATACCTTCTATGAGCCCGATGAAAAGTCGAGCTATGGCACCTACAGCGTCCTTTGGCAGATCGAGCAGGCCAGGCAACTGGGCTTGCCCCACGTGTATCTGGGTTACTGGATCGACCAGAGCCCGAAGATGAACTACAAGTCGCGCTTCATCCCGTTCGAAACGCTCGTCGACGGCCAATGGATCGCACCTGCCCAGCGGTGAAAGTAGATTTCACAAGATAAAATGATGCTCTTGGTGTCTACCTTGGGCCATTCATGAGAAAACGGGAACCCGGCACACCTGCCGCACCGACGATCCAGGTCATCGAGCGCATGTTTGCCTTGATCGACGTGCTCGCTTCGCGTGAAGAGGCAATCTCGCTCAAAGAGATCAGCGAAAAGACGGGGCTGCATCCGTCGACGACCCACCGCATCCTGAACGACCTGGCGACAGGTCGGTTTGTCGATCGTCCCGAAGCTGGCAGCTACCGTCTGGGCATGCGCCTGCTGGAGCTGGGCAATCTGGTGAAGGGGCGCCTGAGCGTGAGGGACGCCGCGCTCGCGCCGATGCGTGAGCTGCACAGGCTGATCCAGCAGCCTGTGAACCTCAGCATGCGCCAGGGCGACGAAATCGTCTATGTCGAACGCGCCTATAGCGAGCGCTCTGGCATGCAGGTGGTGCGAGCGATCGGCGGACGTGCGCCTCTGCATCTCACATCCACCGGCAAGCTGTTTCTTGCTGCGGATGATCCGCAGCGTGTGCGCGCCTATGCAACGCGCACCGGCCTGGCGGGCCACACCAAGAACAGCATTACCCAGCTTGCCGTGCTTGAGCGCGAACTGGCCAAGGCGCGCCAATATGGCATTGCCCGCGACAATGAAGAGCTCGAACTGGGCGTGCGGTGCATGGCGGCCGGCATTTACGACGACCAGGGCCGCCTGGTGGCAGGCTTGTCGATCTCTTCGCCGGCAGACAGGCTGGACGAAGAGTGGCTCGGCAAACTGCAAAGCACGGCGAACGAAATTTCTTCTGCGCTGGGACATGCTGCGCAGGCAGCCAAAAAATAGAAACGGCCCGCGAAGGGCCGTTTTAACGCTGTGGCATAGACCCTAGCCGTTGACCTGGCGGATGACCGTGCTCGGCAAAGCGGGGTGCGCTTCCACCCACTTGCGAACGCGTTCAGCATCACCAATGCGGCTGAGTTTGCCCGCGGAATCCAGGAACACCATGATGAGCTTGCGCCCCGCGACCTTGGCTTGCATCACCAGGCACTGCCCTGCTTCCGAGATGTAGCCGGTCTTTTGCAGACCGATATCCCAATCGGGGTTCTTCACCAGGCGGTTCGTGTTGTTGTACGTCAGGGTACGGTTGCCCACCGCGACCTGATGGCCAGGTGACGTGGAGTACTCACGAACCACAGGGTCGTGGTACGCAGCTGCCACAAGCGTCGCAAGGTCGTGCGCGCTGGACTGGTTCTGGCTCGACAGGCCAGTTGGCTCGACGTAGCGCGTGTCCTTCATGCCAAGCGCCTTGGCTTTTGCATTCATCAAGGAAACGAAGGTAGCCAGGCCGCCGGGATAGGTGCGACCCAAGGCATGTGCAGCACGGTTTTCACTGGACATCAGCGCGAGATGCAGCAATTCACCGCGCGAGAGCGTCGTGCCGACTTTCAAACGCGAACGGCTGCCTTTTTCGGTATCGACGTCGTCCTGGGTGATGGTGATTTGCTCGTCCATCGGAAGCCTGGCTTCGCTGATGAGCGTGCCTGTCATCAGCTTGGTCAGCGATGCAATCGGCAGGACGGCGGAATCGTTCTTGCTCAGCAATACCTCGCGCGTGTCCTGGTCAATTACCAGGGCAACGCTGGACTTGAGGTCGAGTGGGTCGTTCGAGGCGTGCAGGCCAGCGAGCATGCCAAACGAAGGCTTCGAGGGAACCACGGCGACCACTGGCCGTGCGTGGCGTTTGCCAGCGACAAATGTTCGAGAGACGCGCTTGCTGGCAACGCCTTGCTTTGCAGCGACCGTGCCTTTGCGAGGAGCGGCCTCGGCAGCGGCCGGAAGGAGTCCAGCCACAACGGTTGCGACAGCGAGGATTTGAATCAATCGCCCCGTTGTCAGTCGTCTCATCATCGCGTGCGTGGCCTCTGAATACATCAAGTGGTCTCCCATTGCGCTACAACCAGCCCCGTTTTTTTTGAACAAACGGGAAGAAAAGTTACACGCCAACAATGACTTATGTAACTTTATTAATTCAGGTTGTCAATTATAGGGACTGCTCCCCCTGCTGCGCAGCCCGATGATCAGCTTTACTCGGTAAACCATTGATGGCGCTGGCGAAAACGCCCGGCCAGCGCCATCCGTTGTTAACCGCCTTGCTGCTCGACGGCCTTTCGGCCTGCGGTAGCGCGTTGCAGTCCCGACACAATGGCTTTCAAAGAAGCCGCCACGATATCGGAATCTTTGCCGACGCCAAAGAGAGTTCGCTCGCCGATTCGCAATTCGAGGTAAGCCACGGCCTGCGCGTTGGCTCCAGAGCCGATCGCGTGCTCGTGATAGTCCAGCACCCGAATCGACTCACCCGACACTGACGAAATGGCATCGACAAACGCATCGATCGGACCATTGCCCTTGCCTTTGACTGCGGCTTGCTGACCCGCAATCTGGATGTTGGCAGACAGGTTGACGAGCTTGCCCGTGGCAGTCGGTGTTTCTTCCAGAACCATGTGGCTGGGCGCAGGAATGCCGTTCACGCCATATTCGCGCTCGAACAAGTCGAAGATGTCGTGTGCGGTGAGCTCTTTGCCCGTCGCGTCCATGACTGTCTGCACCACCTGGCTGAATTCAATCTGCAGGCGCCGCGGCAGTTCCAGTCCGTACTCCGCCTCCAGCAGATAGGAAATGCCGCCCTTGCCCGACTGGCTGTTCACACGAATCACGGCTTCGTAGCTGCGGCCCAGGTCCTTCGGGTCGAGGGGCAAATAGGGCATGTCCCAGATATCGCCCTCCTTGCGCGCCGCGAACGCCTTCTTGATGGCATCCTGGTGGGAGCCGGAGAACGATGTGTAGACGAGGTCGCCTGCGTAGGGATGACGCGGGTGGACGGGCAACTGATTGCAGTGCTCGACCGTGCGGCGAACTTCATCGATATCCGAGAAATCCAGCCCCGGATCGACACCTTGTGAATAGAGGTTCAAAGCGACGTTGACGAGGTCGAGATTGCCGGTGCGCTCGCCATTGCCAAAGAGGCAGCCCTCGAGCCTGTCAGCGCCTGCCATCACAGCGAATTCACCTGCAGCAGTGCCAGTGCCGCGGTCGTTGTGGGGATGCACGGACAGAACGATCGAATCACGACGCGCCAGGTTACGGTGCATCCACTCGATCATGTCGGCGAAGATGTTAGGTGTGGAGTGCTCCACCGTCGAAGGCAGATTGATGATGCACTTGTGTTGCGGTGTCGGCTGCCAGACGGCTGTTACCGCATCAACGACGCGCTTGGAAAATGCAAGCTCGGTTCCCGAGAACATCTCCGGCGAATACTGGAAGGTCCAGTTCGTTTGCGGGTACTGCGCCGCGATGTCGACAAAGAGCTGGGCCTGGCCGGTAGCGAGTTCGACGATGCCGTCTTCGTCAAGACCGAGCACGACGCGCCGCATCACGGGTGCGGTTGCGTTGTAGAGGTGCACGATGACGTTCTTCGCGCCCTGCAACGACTCGAATGTGCGGCGGATGAGGGGCTCGCGCGCCTGGGTCAGCACCTGGATCGTCACGTCGTCAGGCACGAGGTTTTCGTCGATCAGCTTGCGGACAAAGTCGAACTCGACCTGGGAAGCCGAAGGAAAACCCACTTCGATCTGCTTGAACCCGATTTCCACCAGTTTCTGGAACATGCGCAACTTGCGCGCAATATCCATCGGCTCGATCAGTGCCTGATTGCCGTCCCGCAGGTCAACACTGCACCAGATGGGCGGACGTGTCAGCTGCGCGTCGGGCCAGGTACGGTCCGAGAGGTGCACCGGTGCGAAAGCGCGGTATTTGCTGGCGGGTTGCTTCAACATGATCAGAGTCTTTCCTGTTTCGTGAAAACCAGCAGCCCAATTGCAAACGGCCCGCTGCTGGTGCAAACGGGCCGTCGAGATGGGGTGTCAGCGCGTGCGCTACCGTCTCCGCCCGTAGGGGATTAGCAGTAGTGCCAGCGAAATGCGGTTCATGGATTCAATGTAGCACAGGATCAGCGATGCAGTCCAGCCTCTTCGGGCTCGTCCTTCGACGTGCTGATAACGCTCGCGCGCTGCCCCTTTGCCCGGCGATACAGGTAGACAACGTAGCCGGACAAGCCATAGACGATGAAGAGGCCGAACAGCACGATAGGCGGGTGGATGTTGATCACGGCGATACCGAGCGCGATCAGCACGATCACGGCAAACGGCACGCTCTTTTTCATCTGCACGTCCTTGAAGCTGTAGAACGGCACATTCGTCACCATCGTGAGCCCGGCGTACAGCGCGACGGCAAACATGATCCAGGCGACTCGCCGGCCATCGATGCCCTGGTCGTTCAGGACCCAGATGAAGCCTGCGACGAGTGCGGCGGCTGCCGGGGAAGGCAGACCTTGAAAATACCTTTTGTCGACGACACCCGTATTGACGTTGAAACGTGCCAGTCGCAAAGCCGCGCATGCGCAATAAACGAACGCCGCAATCCATCCCCAACGGCCAAGGTCCTTCAACGACCAGGTGTAGGCGATCAGCGCGGGCGCGGCACCGAAGGACACCATGTCCGACAACGAGTCCATCTGCTCGCCGAACGCACTTTGCGTGTTGGTCATTCGGGCAACGCGGCCATCGAGGCTGTCGAGCACCATGGCGCAGAACACACCGACCGCAGCCTGGTCGAAGCGGCCGTCCATGGCCATGACGATGCCGTAGAAACCACCGAAGAGCGCGGCAAGCGTGAAGAGGTTTGGCAGGATGTAGATGCCCTTGCGCCGCTTGCGCACCACAACGCCCTCATGGGAGTTGTTGTCCGGGGAATCGTTACCGTCATGCATGCCTGAAAGTGTAAGGCGAAAAAAAGCCGCCCGAAGGCGGCAGCATGGGCTTGTAGTCCAGGCGGATCAGTTGCGCGTCTGGTCGACGAGCTTGTTCTTCTTGATCCAGGGCATCATGGCGCGCAGAGTCTCTCCAACAGTCTCGATCTGGTGCTCTGCCATCAGGCGGCGGCGCGACAGCAGCGTCGGCGCGCCTGCGCGATTTTCAAGGATGAAGCTCTTCGCATACTCGCCTGTCTGGATGTCCTTCAGGCATTGCTTCATGGCGCGTTTGGTCTCTTCGGTCACGATCCTGGGGCCGGTGACGTATTCACCGTATTCCGCGTTGTTCGAGATCGAGTAGTTCATGTTGGCAATGCCGCCTTCATAAATCATGTCGACGATGAGCTTGAGCTCGTGCAGGCATTCGAAGTACGCCATCTCCGGCGCATAGCCAGCTTCCACCAGCGTCTCGAAGCCAGCCTTGATCAGTTCCACGGTGCCGCCGCACAGCACGGCCTGCTCGCCAAAGAGGTCCGTCTCGGTTTCCTCACGGAAATTCGTTTCAATGATGCCGGCCTTGCCGCCGCCATTGGCCATCGCATACGAGAGCGCCAGGTCGCGCGCTTTGCCACTCTTGTCCTGATGGATGGCGACCAGGTGAGGTACGCCGCCACCTTGGGTGTACGTGCCGCGAACGGTGTGGCCCGGTGCCTTAGGAGCGACCATCCACACGTCGAGATCGGCACGTGGCGTCACGAAGCCATAGTGCACATTGAAGCCGTGCGCAAAGACCAGTGAAGCGCCGGACTTGATGTTCGGCTCCACATCGCTCTTGTAGACCTGCGCGATCTGCTCGTCCGGCAACAGGATCATGACGACGTCGGCCGACTTCACTGCGTCCGCCACTTCGGCGACCTTCAGGCCGGCCTTCTCGACCTTGGGCCAGGATGCACCGCCCTTGCGCAAGCCGACTACGACTTTGACGCCGCTGTCGTTCAGGTTCTGCGCGTGCGCATGGCCCTGCGAGCCGTAACCAATGATCGCCACGGTCTTGCCCTTGATCAGGCTCAGGTCGCAGTCCTTGTCGTAAAAAACCTTCATGTCACTCTCCAAAAAAAACAGTCAATCAAATAAGTGGGGCCACCGCGGAAGCGGCGTTGCCGGACCGCAGGTGGCGCCCCCTTGAGTGGGAGGCGCCGAAGGCGCTTCGGGGGTGGGTCATACTCTCAGGATCCGCTCGCCACGACCGATACCGCTCGAGCCGGTGCGCACCGTCTCGAGGATAGCGCCGCGGTCGATTGCCTCCAGAAAAGCGTCGTTTTTGCTTTGGTCGCCAGTCAGCTCGATGGTGTAGCTCTTCTCAGTCACGTCGATGATGCGGCCGCGGAAGATGTCTGCCATCCGCTTCATCTCTTCGCGCTCCTTGCCCACCGCACGCACCTTCACCATCATGAGCTCGCGCTCGGTGTACGCGCCTTCGGTAAGGTCAACGACCTTCACCACTTCAATCAGGCGATTCAGGTGTTTGGTGATTTGCTCGATAACGTCGTCGGAGCCAGTCGTCTGGATCGTCATGCGCGAGAGCGATGCATCCTCCGTTGGCGCAACGGTGAGCGATTCGATGTTGTAGCCGCGCGCCGAGAAAAGGCCCACGACGCGGGAGAGAGCACCGGGCTCGTTCTCCAGCAGGACAGCAATGATGTGTTTCATAGTTTCGATTCCTCTTTTCGGTGCCCTCCCCGCCCGGCGGTAACCGGGCGGCTTGGCAAGCCAATAGATTCGTCAAGGGTATGGTCGGGCGACAAGCGTTGGGCGTTCAGCGTGGACTTCACGCAAAACCCTCAACGCGTAACGCTCAACCTCTTAAAGGTCTTCGGACCCCAGCAGCATCTCGGTGATGCCCTTGCCCGCCTTCACCATCGGGAAGACGTTTTCAGTCGGGTCGGTCCGGAAGTCCATGAAGACCGTCCGGTCCTTGAGCTTGCGCGCCTCGCGCAGTGCCGGCTCAACGTCCTTCGGATGCTCGATCAGCATGCCGACATGGCCGTAGGCTTCAGCAAGCTTCACGAAGTTGGGCAGCGCGTCCATGTAACTGCTGCTGTAGCGGCCTTCATAGTCGATTTCCTGCCACTGGCGCACCATGCCCAGATAGCGGTTGTTCAGCGACACGATCTTGATCGGTGTGTTGTATTGCAGGCAGGTCGACAGCTCCTGGATGCACATCTGCACCGAGCCCTCGCCTGTCACGCAGAACACTTCACTGTCGGGCTTGGCGAGCTTGATGCCCATGGCATAGGGAATGCCGACGCCCATCGTGCCGAGCCCGCCGGAATTGATCCAGCGACGCGGCTCGTTGAACTTGTAGTACTGGGCAGCCCACATCTGGTGCTGACCCACGTCGGACGTGATGTACGCGTCAGCGTCCTTGGTCATCTCGTAGAGCGTTTCGACGACATGCTGCGGCTTGATCACGTCCTTGTTGCCACGGTCGTATTTGAGGCATTCCTTGCCGCGCCACGCTTCGATCGTCTTCCACCATTCGGCGAGCGACGCAGGGTCAGGGCGTGCACTCGATTCATTGACCATGGCGATCAACTCGGTCAGCACGTCTTTCACGTCACCGACGATCGGGATATCGACCTTCACGCGCTTGGAAATCGACGAAGGGTCGATATCGATATGGATGATCTTGCGCTCGTTCTGCGCAAAGTGCTTCGGGTTGCCGATCACACGGTCATCGAAGCGCGCGCCAACAGCCAACAAAACGTCGCAGTTCTGCATCGCGTTGTTTGCCTCGATCGTGCCGTGCATGCCCAGCATGCCGAGGAACTTGGGGTCTGTCGCCGGATAAGCGCCCAGGCCCATCAACGTGTTCGTGCAGGGGAAGCCGAGCATGTCGACCAGGTGCCGCAGCTCGCTGGTCGCATTGCCCAGGATCACGCCACCGCCGGTGTAAATATAGGGACGCTTGGCTGCGAGCAAAAGCTGCAACGCCTTGCGGATCTGGCCACCGTGGCCCTTGCGCACCGGGTTGTACGAGCGCATCTCGACCTTGTCGGGATAGCCGTGATACGGCGTCTTGTTGAAAGAGACGTCCTTCGGGATATCGACCACGACGGGCCCGGGCCTGCCGCTGCGCGCAATGTGAAAGGCCTTTTTCAGGACGTCGGCCATATGGCGGACATCCTTGACGAGGAAGTTGTGCTTGACGATGGGGCGGGTGATGCCGACCGTGTCGCATTCCTGGAACGCATCGAGGCCAATGGCGGGCACCGGCACCTGGCCAGTGATGATCACCATGGGAATCGAATCCATGTACGCCGTCGCAATGCCGGTGACTGCGTTTGTGACACCGGGCCCCGACGTGACGAGAGCAACACCGACATCTCCAGTTGCTCGCGCGTAGCCGTCGGCGGCGTGAACGGCGGCCTGCTCATGGCGCACCAGCACATGCTGGATGGTGTCCTGCTTGTAGAACGCGTCGTAGATGTGCAACACAGCGCCGCCGGGATACCCCCAAACGTACTTGACGTTCTCGGCCTGCAGGGCCTTGACGAGTATTTCCGCGCCACGAAGCTCGGGTGAATTTGAATTGTGGGCTGCCGATGCAGATGCTGCAGCCGCTGCCGAAGTGATTTCGGCCTTGGAGATTTCCATGATCAACCTTTGCGATTTTCTCTGACGAAAAACCTTGGGTGCCCCTCGCGTACCCTTGTGGGGCCGGTACGGGACTTAGAACCACGGACCATGGGCGCGCGTATCGCATCGCCGGATCAGGGCTCGTTTGCCTTTTGAATTGCAGGCGACATTATCGCACTGCAACACAGCCAGACGAGAGGGTTACGTGATTCGCGATGCGATAATTTGCTGCTGCAGTCACCGGCACGGCACTCTGCCCCCGAAAAAAAGAGACATTCAGGCCCCGATTCCTTGGCAACCGAACAAGAACTCTCCGACTTTCTCAAAGGCGTGGAAAAGCGCGCCTTCAAACGTTCGGTGTACCACGTCCGCGACGAGGAGGCAGCACTCGACATCGTCCAGGACAGCATGATGAAGCTGGCCGAGCATTACGGTGACAAGCCTGCCAACGAGCTGCCGATGCTCTTCCAGCGCATCCTCTCGAACTGCACCCTCGACTGGTTTCGTCGACAGAAGACCCGCAAGGCCCTGTTCTCGAACATGAGCGACTTCGAATCCGCCAGCGATGATGGCGATTTCGATCTGCTTGAAACTTTTACCTTCCAGGAGGGCTCTCAGCAGGCGGAGAGCGCTGAAGACACGACGCGCCGGGCGCAAATCTTGCGAGAGATCGAGACGGAGATACAGGAGTTACCGGGACGTCAACGCGAAGCCTTCCTGATGCGTTACTGGGAGGACATGGACGTCGCCGAAACGGCAGCGGCCATGGGCTGCTCGGAAGGCAGTGTCAAAACGCACTGTTCACGCGCGGTTCAGGCCCTCAGTAAAGCACTGAAGGCAAAGGGAATAACACTATGACGATCCATCAAACTGCCCTGTCCCCACAAGACCGCTTTGGCGCTCAGGTCGCTGCACGGCTGGCAGCAGGCACTTCCGAATTGTCGTATCCCGTGAGCGAGCGGCTGCGAGCGGCCCGTATGCAGGCTGTTGCTCGCCGCAAGGGCGTCAAGGTCCAGGTCGCGAGTGCCGTGTCGGTGCAGGGCAGCACTGCCGCGCTGACATTCGGCGACGACGGCCAAAGCTTCTGGAACCGTATTGCTTCCGCGTTGCCCATCATTGCGCTGGCCTGTGGCCTGGTCCTGATTCACACCATCGAAAACGATCGCCGGGCAAGCGAGGTCGCTGAAGTGGACGCAGCGCTGCTGACTGACGATCTGCCCCCGGCCGCCTACGCGGACCCTGGCTTCATCCAGTTCCTCAAGGCAGGCGGAAACTGAAGCCGGACCTGATGGCACAGACTGGCCTTCTCCGCGCGAAGCTCTCTCTCTTCTTTTGCGTGGCGGTCTTCGCAATCGCCGCGCATGCTGTGCAGGCACGGCCTCCTGCCAGCCTTGCTCCAGCCTCAACGGCAAGCAAGCCCGCATCGGCCAAGCCTGCCGCTGCGGCCAGCAAAGTTGTCGCAGCCAGGAGGGAAACCAAACCGTCCTGGGCGGAGCTCACACCTGACCAGCGTCTGGCGCTGGCACCACTCTCGGCCACCTGGGCCACAGTGAGCGAAGCGCAAAAGCGCAAATGGCTCGCCCTTTCCGAGAATTTCCCGAAGCTGCCGCCGGCTGAGCAAGCCAAGATGCACAGCCGGATGACCGAATGGGTTGCGCTCAGCCCATCTCAACGCACCCAGGCGCGCCTGAACTTCGGCGAGACCAAACAGATGGCGCCCGACGACAAGAAGGCCAAATGGGAGGCCTACCAGGCACTCCCGCCCGAGGAAAAGAGCAAACTGCGCGCTGGGGCCACCAAGCCGCCGGCGACTGCAGCCGCCGTCAAGCCCATTGCCCCCGAAAAACTCGTTGTGGTGCCCAAGTCCCCGCCGAAGCAGGAGACCAAAGCGCCACGCATCGTAGTGGCGCCCAATCCGGGCGAACACGGCTCGCAGCCGCCGGCCGCAGCCAACCCATCCAACTGAATTGACGCCGACAGTGTTGCGCAGGCTAGCGAGCCTGCTGTATGAAGCGCTGGTGGTCGTGGCCGTCATCCTGGTCGTCGTTGCCCTGTACTCCTTCTTCACCGTCGCCTTCCCCGCCATGGGCCTTCAGCGACCTGCGCTCATCGCCCTTTGCTTCATGGCACTCGCCGGGTATTTCGTTTACTCCTGGCGCCACGGGCAGACGCTGGCCATGCGCGCCTGGCGAATCCGCCTGGCCGACCAGTTCGGCAATCCGCCGAAGCTCGGGCAGGCATGCCTGCGATTTGTCCTTGGATGGGTGTGGGTCGTCCCGCCGCTCGCTGTGGTTGCGGCATTTCACCCCTACGTCAATGCATTCACTTCCGCTATCACGGTAAGCGCTGTCGCCACCGCGGCATGGATCATCATCTGGGCCTATCTGGCCCACTTGCATCCGCGAAAGCAGTTCTGGCACGACGCCCTTGCGGGCACACGCCTCATCGAGACCGAGCCGGCGCCAAAGCGCACCTGAAGACGTCACGCGCCTGCGCGACAATCCGTGCATGCCATCGCCAGACTCCCTTGCTCCCGTCAATCCGCAAAAACTTCGATCCGGCTTTGCCCGCGTCTGGCACGCAGCGGGCTTCTCGCTCGCGGGCCTGAAGGCCGGTTGGGGCGAGACGGCCTTTCGCCAGGAAGCCATTGCCGCCATCGTTTTGCTGCCAGCCGCTTTCTGGCTCGGTCGCAGTTGGGTGGAGGTCGCACTTCTTGCAGGCACCGTCCTTATCGTGATGGCGGTCGAGTTGCTGAATACCGCCATCGAGACGTGTATCGATCGCATCGGCCCCGAATGGCACGCCCTGTCCAAACGCGCCAAAGACATGGGCAGTGCCGCAGTGCTGCTCAGCCTTTTGCTTTGCGCCGGCGTCTGGGCAGCAGCGCTCTCGCAAAGGTTCCTCGCATGACCCCGTCGTTCTCGCTTTGCGTCTTTTGTGGCTCACGGTTTGGTGAGCCGGTTTTTATTGAAACTGCCCGCACCGTTGGCCGCTGGATCGGCGAGCACGGCGGCCAGCTCGTCTACGGCGGCGGCAACAACGGCTTGATGGGCGTGATGGCAGAAGCAACGCTCACAGCTGGCGGTCGTGTCGTCGGCGTGATCCCGCATGCGCTTGTGGAGAAAGAGTGGGCCAAGCTCGACTGCACCGAACTGCATGTCGTCGACACGATGCACGACCGCAAGCGGTTGATGGGCGAGCGCGCCGATGCATTCCTCGCCCTGCCTGGCGGTATTGGCACGCTCGAAGAATTTTTTGAAGTCTGGACGTGGCGCCAGCTCGGCTATCACGACAAACCCATTGGCTTGCTCGATGCCGATGGCTACTACGCTGACCTGCTGGCTTTCCTGCGCACCAGCGTGTCGCGAGGTTTCATGAGTGCGTCATTGATGGACCTGGTCCGCGTACACACCGATGCCGGCGAGCTGCTTGCTGAACTGGCCGCTGCCGCTCGCGCCTCGGTATTGCCCAGCGTGCTGACGCAGATCTGAAGTTCGCAGCTCAGACCGCCGATTCGTCCACTTCGCCCGTGCGGATGCGCACGACCCGCTCGACGCTGGTGATGAAGATCTTTCCGTCACCGATCTTGCCCGTTCGCGCGGCCTTGACGATCGCGTCAACACAGCGGTCGGCGTCGACGTCCTTGACCACCACTTCCACCTTCACTTTCGGCAGGAAGTCGACGACGTATTCAGCGCCGCGATACAACTCCGTGTGACCCTTCTGGCGGCCAAAGCCCTTGACCTCGGTCACGGTCAGTCCGGTGACGCCACAATCCGCCAGTGCCTCGCGCACTTCTTCCAGCTTGAAGGGTTTCACGATCGCGGTGATTTGTTTCATCGAAGGCCTCTTGGTGTCTCGAATAGTGGGTCGTCGCCAGGGTCACGCCCTGAACTTTCCGGTAATAGGATAGCGCCAATCCTTGCCGAAGCTTCGATGGGTAACGCGTATGCCCACCGGCGATTGCCTGCGCTTGTATTCATTCAGCCGGATCAGGCGCGCGACACGCTCCACAACGGCACGCTCGAAGCCTTCCGCGATGATCTGCTCCACGCCCTGGTCGTCTTCCATGTAGCGCTCCAGGATCGCATCGAGTATTTCGTAGGGCGGCAGGCTGTCCTGGTCGCGCTGGTCCGGGCGCAGTTCTGCACTGGGCGGACGGGTGATGATTCGCTCGGGGATCGGGTTCGCGCCCGTGCCGTACGGATCATGCAGGTTGCGCCACTGCGCAAGCCGAAAGACGCTCGTCTTGAGCACATCCTTGATCACGGCAAAGCCGCCCGCCATGTCTCCATACAGTGTGCAATAGCCGGTGGCCATCTCGCTCTTGTTGCCCGTGGTCAACACGATGCTGCCGAACTTGTTCGACAAGGCCATGAGCAGTACACCGCGAATACGTGCCTGAATATTTTCCTCGGTCGTGTCCTCAGCGCGCCCTTCGAATTCATGTGCCAGCGACGCCTTGAACGCCTCGAACTCGGGGATGATGGAAATCTCGTCGTAGCGCACACCCAGGCGCGATGCCATTTCGCGCGCGTCGATCCACGAAATATCGGCTGTGTACGGCGAAGGCATCATCACCGAACGCACTTTGTCGCGGCCCAACGCATCGACGGCGATTGCCAGCACCAGTGCCGAGTCAACGCCGCCCGACAAACCGAGCAACACACCCGGAAAACCGTTCTTGCCAACGTAGTCGCGAACGCCGAGCACCAGTGCATCCCACAGGTCTGCCTCAGACGTGCGGTCGGCAGCGATCTTGCCGTCGAGTTCCACGATTGCACCGCGTCGGTCAGCTTCAAGATAGAACAAGTCTTCGGCGAACGAAGGTGCGCGCGCCACCATCGCACCCGACGCACCCACGGCGAACGACGCGCCATCGAAAACGACCTCGTCCTGCCCGCCCACGAGATGCGCATAGATCACTGGCACTTCGAGTGCGCGCGCGCGCTCAGCCATGCGCGCTGCCCGCTCACCACCCTTGCCCACATGAAATGGAGACGCGTTGATGACCGCGATGACCTCGGCGCCAGCTTCTTTCGCCAGCAGGCCAGGCTCGTCGAACCATGCGTCCTCGCAGATCAGCAAGCCAACGCTGATGCCTTCGACCTGGAACACACATGTGCCCTGCCCTGGCGTGAAATAGCGGCGCTCGTCGAACACCTGGTAGTTCGGCAACTCGCGCTTGGCGTAGGTCTCCAGAATGCGGCCCTGCGTCACAACGCTGGCTGCGTTGTAGCGCCTTTGCACCGCAACCGACTTGCTGCGCACATCGCCACCGGTCGGATGGCCAATGACCACGTGCAGGCCTTTTAACCCGGCCAGCTCGCGGGCGACGGTTTTCACGGCATCATCGCAGGCAGCGACAAACGCGGGACGCAGGAAGAGATCCTCGGCCGCATAGCCGCAGATCGACAGCTCGGGCGTGAGGACGAGGCGCGCACCCTGCGCATAGGCAGCGCGAGCAGCATCGATGATTTTTTGCGCATTGCCCGCTGTGTCGCCGACGAGAAAATTCAGCTGGGCAATACAGATTTTGAGGGTCATGGCACGAGTGAAAAAAGACTCGAACGATTATGTCATCCGGGTTTCGCCCTCGCTGGCTGAGGTTGATGCGGTTCAATGGAACGCACTGCTCGCACAGCAGCCGCTGCCATCGCCTTTCATGCGGCACGAGTACCTGTCGGCCATGCACAAGAGCAAGAGCGCCACGCCCGCTACCGGCTGGACGGCACGCATCCTCACGCTGCATGACGGCGACGAATTGCTTGGCGGCTGCGCGCTCTACCTGAAGGACCACTCGTATGGCGAATACGTTTTCGACTGGGCGTGGGCCAATGCATACGAGCAGCACGGCCTTGCGTACTACCCCAAAGCCATCATCGCGGTGCCCTTCACGCCCGTACCCGGCACGAGACTGGTTGCACGCGATGCCGATGCGCGCTCCTTGCTGATCCAGGGTGCGATCGCGTGGTGCCGCCAGGAAAAGATCTCATCGTTGCACCTGCTCTTCGGCGCGCCAGACGATATCGCCACGGCCGCCGAAGCAGGAATGATGCTGCGCCACACTGTGCAATTTCACTGGACGAACGAAGGCTGGCCGACGTTCGATGCGTTCCTCGCCAGCCTCGCGCAGGAAAAGCGCAAGAAGATCCGCCAGGAGCGCCGCAAGGTCGCCGATGCAGGCGTCGCGTTTCGACATGCGCGCGGCAACGCGATCACACCTGCCGACTGGGACTTCTTCTACAGCTGCTACGAGCGCACCTACTACGAGCACGGCAACGCGCCTTACCTCACGCGCGACTTCTTCCGGCGCATGGCGCAGGACATGCCGGACAACTGGCTGCTCTTCGTCGCAGAGCGCAGCGGCCAGCCGCTTGCCACCAGCCTGATCGCCATCGACGAGCAGGCTGGCGCGAAGGTCGCTTATGGCCGCTACTGGGGCGCGATCGAACGCGTCGATTGCCTGCACTTCGAGGCTTGCTACTACCAGCCGCTGCAATGGTGCGTCGAGAACGGGTTCGACCGCTTTGAAGGTGGCGCGCAGGGCGAACACAAGATGGCACGCGCCCTGATGCCCACGCGGACCAGCAGCGCACACTGGCTTGCCGAGCCGGCCTTTGCCGACGCCGTCGAGCGCTTCCTCGAAAAGGAAGGGCGAGGCATCGACAATTACCTTGAACACCTCGACGAGCGCTCGCCCTTTCGCAAGCCGGGGCCGCACTCGTAACGCCAGTTCGCGCACAGCCCAGGAGCCATACCATGCAGCGCCTCCTTGCACTTGCTTCCACACACGTTGGCGCATTCGCTTGCGCTCTCTCGCTCGCATCACCTGGCGCGGCCTTCGCTGCCGACCCGCTGCCACCGACGCCACTGCGCGTGACGGAAGGCATCTGGCTGATCCCCGGCAGCTTTGAAGGCGAGCGGCAACCCGACGGCAACACGATCATCTTCGAGGGCACGAGCGGCCTGGTCGTGATGGACACAGGCCGCCACACCTGGCATCGCCAGGCGATCGTCGACTTCGCCCAGTCGAACAAGCGCCCCATCGCAGCATTGATCAACAGCCACTGGCACCTCGACCACACCAGCGGCAACGCAGACATCAAGCGGCTCTATCCGAATGCACTTCTCTACACCGGCACCGCAGTCGAGAAAATGATTCGCGACGTGTGGCCGCAAAGCCTGGTGCGATCGCAAGCCACACTCGATGCTGGCAACCTGTCGCCGGTTGCCGCGGCGGACGTTCGCGGCGACATCGAAACGCGCAAGAACCCGCAAGCGCTGCGCCCGGATATGCCCGTCATCGCCTCGGGTGCCTACCCCATCGACGGCGTGATATTCGATGTGCGACTGGCAGGCAACGCGGCGACAGGCGGCGACGTGTGGGTGTACGAGCCACGCAGCCGCATTGCTGCGGTGGGCGATCTTGTGACGCTGCCCGTGCCCTTCCTGGACACCGCATGCGTCAAAGGCTGGCGCACGGCGCTGGACGAAATCACTGCGACGCCCTTCACGCGCGTGATTCCAGGCCATGGCGGCATCATGGATCGTGCGCAATTCCTGTCGTGGCGAGCGGCGTTCAACGCCTACACCGACTGCGCGCGGTCACCGGCTGACAAGTCGCTCTGCGCCGCAAACTGGCTGGCAAGCACGGCTACGCTTCGCGCGCCCGAAGCAGCCGATGACGCGAACGCGCGCGAGATGGCCGAGGAGTACGTAGCCTTCCTGCGGGAGAACGGCGGAGATGCGCGCCTGTGCACCGCCCGTAGTTTCCCCTAGCCCATTGCGATGCGGCTCCCTAGAATTGGCGCGCCTTGGTGACGCACGCACAGCCCAATCGCTGCTAGCGTTACGACGGTCAGAACAACAATCAAGAGACGCAACGCACATGGCAACAAAGAAGTCAGCCAATCACGACCTGAAACCGCCCCACGCGGGCCTGCTGGCGCTTGAATTTCGCGCACCGTTCGAATTTGGCGCGGTGCTGCCAGCCTGGCCGGCGCTGTCACGCGCACCTCGTGGCGACGGGCATACCGTGCTCGTATTTCCCGGGCTGTCGGCGAGCGACGCCACCACCATTCCCCTTCGCAGCTATCTCAGCATGCTCGGCTACCAGAGTCAGGGCTGGGCGCAGGGCTTCAACTTCGGCCCGCGCGCCGGCGTGCTCGAAGCCGCCAGGAACGACTTGCTTGAAGCCTGCGAGCAATCAAAACGCAAGGTGACACTGATCGGCTGGAGCCTGGGCGGCGTGTATGCGCGCGAGCTCGCCAAGGAAATGCCGGATATGGTGCGCGGCGTGATCACGCTGGGCACACCCTTCGCCGGCCCGCCGAAGTCAACCAATGCATGGCGCGTGTTCGAGCTGACGAGCGGGCGCGACATTCACCACGAACACGGCAACTTCGATCTGGCCGCACCACCGAAGGTGCCCACTACCAGCATCTTCTCGCGCACCGATGGCATCGTCGCCTGGCAAGGCAGCATCCAGAAGCCGTCGAGCACCAACCCGAATCTCGAAAACATCGAAGTGGTGGCCAGCCACATTGGCCTGGGCCTGAACCCCAGCGCCTGGTGGGCCGTGGCCGACCGGCTGGCGCAGGAAGAAGGCCGCTGGCGGCCTTTCGACCGCACCGGCATGTTCGGGCTGAAGAGCTTTATCTACCCAGATCCCGAAAGACGTTGAGCGGTTGGCGATCGGCGTTTGAATTTCCGCCCAACGCCGAACGCTCAGCGCAGAACCTGGCATTCAGGGATTCTGTTCGACCCGCTGGCGGTTGTAGCTGGCGATACCGTCCAGGATTTCCTTCTTCGCGGCCTCCGGGCCTTCCCAGCCGAGCACCTTGACCCACTTGCCTGGCTCGAGGTCTTTGTAGTGCTCGAAGAAATGCGCAATGGTGTTCAGGCGCATCGGGTTCAGGTCTTCGGGCTTTTGCCACTGGGTGTAGATCGACAGGATCTTGTCGGTGGGCACGGCCAGCACCTTGCCGTCTTGCCCCGCTTCATCTTCCATTTTCAGGATGCCGATCGGGCGGCAGGTGACGACCACACCCGGAATCAGTGGCACCGGCGTGATCACCAGCACATCGACCGGATCGCCGTCGCCGCTGATCGTCTTGGGCACGTAGCCGTAGTTCGTCGGGTAGTGCATCGACGTGCTCATGAACCGGTCGACAAAAATCGCGCCCGACTCCTTGTCCACTTCGTACTTCACGGGGTCGGCATTCATCGGGATTTCGATGATCACGTTGAATGCGTCGGGGACATGCTTGCCGGGGGAGACTTTGTCGAGGGACATGGTTGTTGTGATTGAAGGAAAAATGAAAAACTGCGCGGTGATGATGCCTAGGATTAACCCTGATTTTACTTTCGCCAGCCTTGCTTTCTCTGCGCTGCAGCAAATCCGTCATCACATTGCCTATATATTCCCCCCGTTGGCCAATCTGGATTCCACTTCGTTTGGAAAGCCAAGAGGAAGCAACGCAGCGGGGGCACCGCTAGCGTGGCGCCCCTTAGCAACGTACTAATCGAAGACAGGAGAAACTCATGACAGGCAACTCGGCGCTGATTCTGGCGCTCGTCTGCGGCCTCGCGGCCGTGGCTTACGGCTTCTGGGCCCGCAGCTGGATCCTCTCGCAGGACGCAGGCAACCCCCGCATGCAGGAAATCGCGGCAGCCATCCAGGCTGGCGCGGCTGCATACCTGGCCCGGCAGTACAAGACCATCGCCATGGTCGGCGTGGTGCTGGCAGTGCTGATCGGCCTCTTTCTCGACATGCAGACGGCCATCGGCTTCATCATCGGTGCCGTGCTCTCCGGCGCCTGCGGCTTCATCGGCATGAACGTGTCGGTGCGTGCGAACGTTCGCACGGCACAAGCAGCGACCAAGGGCATTGGCCCGGCGCTCGACGTCGCCTTCCGCGGTGGCGCCATCACGGGCATGCTGGTTGTGGGTCTTGGCCTGCTGGGCGTCGCCGGTTTCTACTGGTATCTCGCCGGCAGCGGCGAAATGACGGCAGACCGCAACCTGGCAGCCATCCTGAATCCGCTGATCGGCTTCGCCTTCGGCTCCTCGCTCATCTCCATCTTCGCGCGACTGGGCGGCGGCATCTTCACCAAAGGCGCTGACGTCGGCGCCGACCTGGTGGGCAAAGTTGAAGCCGGCATTCCGGAAGACGATCCGCGCAACCCCGCCGTGATTGCCGACAACGTGGGCGACAACGTCGGCGACTGCGCCGGCATGGCCGCTGACCTGTTCGAGACCTACGCCGTGACGCTGATCGCGACGATGGTGCTCGGCGCCCTCCTCATCAAGAACGCCGGCGCTGCTGCCGTGATGTATCCGCTGGCGCTGGGCGCCGTGTCGATCATCGCGTCGATCATCGGCTGCTTCTTCGTGAAGGCCAAGACCGGCATGGTCAACGTGATGCCTGCGCTCTACAAGGGCCTGGCTGTTGCGGGCGTGCTCTCGCTGATCGCGTTCTACTTCGTCACGATGCAGCTCATGCCTGACAACGCCGTGACGGCGACTGGCACGCAGATGCGACTGTTCGGCGCGTGCGCCGTCGGCCTCATCCTGACGGGCGCGCTCGTGTGGATCACCGAGTACTACACGGGCACGCAATACGCACCCGTGCGCCACATTGCCCAGGCATCGACCACCGGCCACGGCACGAACATCATTGCCGGCCTGGGCGTGTCGATGCGTTCCACGGCATGGCCAGTGATCTGCGTGTGTATCGCCATCCTGGCTGCCTACAGCCTGGCAGGTCTCTACGGCATTGCCGTCGCTGCCACCTCCATGCTGAGCATGGCCGGCATCGTGGTGGCGCTCGATGCCTACGGCCCGATCACCGACAACGCCGGCGGCATCGCCGAAATGTCCGACCTGCCGTCCAGCGTCCGCGACATCACCGACCCGCTCGACGCCGTCGGCAACACGACCAAGGCCGTGACCAAGGGCTACGCCATCGGTTCAGCCGGTCTTGCAGCACTCGTGCTGTTTGCCGACTACACGCACAAGCTCGAAAGCTATGGCCGCTCGATCACGTTCGACCTGTCCGACCCGATGGTGATCGTGGGCCTGTTCATTGGCGGCCTGATTCCGTACCTGTTCGGCGCGATGGCGATGGAAGCCGTGGGCCGCGCAGCTGGTTCCGTGGTGGTTGAAGTGCGCCGCCAGTTCCGCGAGATCAAGGGGATCATGGAAGGCACCGCCAAGCCTGAATACGGCGTTGCCGTTGACATGCTGACCAAGGCCGCAATCAAGGAAATGATGATCCCGTCGCTGCTGCCTGTGGTGGTACCCATCGTCGTGGGCCTGGCCCTCGGCCCGAAGGCGCTCGGCGGCTTGCTGATGGGAACGATCGTGACGGGCCTGTTCGTCGCGATCTCCATGTGCACCGGTGGCGGCGCATGGGACAACGCCAAGAAGTACATCGAAGACGGCAACCATGGTGGCAAGGGCTCTGAGGCCCACAAGGCCGCCGTGACTGGCGATACGGTGGGCGACCCTTACAAGGACACCGCCGGCCCGGCCGTGAACCCGCTGATCAAGATCATCAACATCGTGGCACTGCTGATCGTGCCGCTGGTGGTGAAGTTCCATGCTGGCGATGCGCCTGCTGCACCCCACGTGGCGACACCTGCAGCCGTCGTGATGCCAGCTGCGCCTGCGTCGAAGTAAGAGCGCAACGCGCAACAAGAAGGGCCCGCTGTTGCGGGCCCTTCTTTATGGTTTAGTTCGCGTAACCGCTCGCACGAGCTGACTCGCTGGCCCCACCAGTTCATGCAACTGCGCCTCGCGATCCTGCTCGATGTATTGCAGCACCAGTTCATTGATGCCGCCGACCGCGGCCATCACCATGCCTTCAGACAGCGGCGACTTGCGCGTGTGCCCCGCGTTCGCCCCGTTGATCACGCGAAGCATGAAGTCAACGATCTCCTGGTTCACGCGCCTGCGCGCCTGCAGACCCTCAGCGCCGAGCCCAAGGATTTCGACAAAGAGCGTGCGCATCAACACCGGGTTTTGCGCCATGCACGCGAGGTAGGCCGTCAACGCGCTTTCGATCTGCGTTTCCCATTCGTGCGTCGGATCGATCGCTTGCTCCAGCACGCGCAACGCGTTGCGGCTTGCCGCTTCATAAAGCGCGGTGAAGAGCTCTGCCTTGGTGCTGAAGTGTTCGTAGAACGTGCGGCGAGACACGCAGGCCTCTCGCACGATGTCGCTGATCGTGGTGTCGGCGTAACCTTTTGCGGCTACTGCCCGCGCCATGCCCTCCAGCAAGCGCCCCCTATGATCATGAACTTCTGTTTCTGTTTCTAAAGGTTCAGTCATGGGGCCGTATTCTGATCGCGGAAAAGCGAGGTACTTGACCATTCCAGCGTCAATCTGCATGATGCATACAAACGGTACTGTACCGTACCCAAGGAGTTTTATCTGACCGATCTCGTCGTCCGCCGCCTGCTTGTCGATATGGAAGCACCCATTGCGCGCCACTGGTGCGGAGGTGATGCATTTCGCACTGCCCTCTTCAACGCACTCTCGATGAGCTTTCCTGTGGGAGAGCAGTTCTTCATCGACTCCGTACGCAACGGCCACAAGCAACTGCCCGCAGACAAGCAGGCGCAATACAAAGACGAAGTGCAAGGCTTCATCGGCCAGGAGGCCACGCACCGCCGCCTGCATTCGCTCTACAACGCGCACCTGGAAAAACTCGGCCTCGTCAATGACTGGGCGCCACGCGCGCAAGAGCGGATGAAGCTGCTCGACGGCATTGACCCGCGCCATGCGCTCGCCATCACAGCGGCCAACGAACACTTCACGGCCATCCTCGCGGACTGGATGCTCCGCAACCCGGACCGCGTCGCCAGCGACGACGAACGGCTCACCACCATGTGGCTGTGGCACAGCTCGGAAGAGTCCGAGCACAAGACCACAGCGTTCGATCTCTACAAGGCGCTGGGCGGCAACGAAGCGTGGCGCATCACCTGGTTCCGCCGCGTCACGATCATCTTCCTGGGTGACACCTTGCGCCAGACGGTGAACAACCTGCAGCATGACGGCACGCTGTGGAAGTGGAGCACGTGGAAGAGCGCTGCGTCGTTCCTGTTCGGCGAGCGCGGCCTCATTCGCCAAACCTACAAGCCGTGGCGTGAATACCTGCGTGCCGACTTCCACCCGGACCAGCAGGACAGCACGCTCTCGCAGAAGTGGCTCGTGGACAACCGCGACCGCTACACGCCGGTTGGTGCTGCCGCGTAACTCGGCAACTCGCCGGGCGCCCTACTTCGCGCCAAGCCCCTGCCAGGGGTCCATCGCATCCCATTGCGCGGGCAATCGGATGTCGATGCCTTCCTTCGCGCCGCGCTCTCGCAAGAATGTCATCGTCACATCGAAGTGATCGAGCGGAGCCGGCATCGGCTTCATCGGCCCTGTTGATGGCACCCAGAAGTCGTCCCAGTGAATCGGGATCACTCGCTTGGCTTTGACTGCAGTCACGACCTCACGCCAGTAGCTGTCGCGAAAGGCCGCGTCGCGCGACCCCAGGCCGCCGACGCCCAGCATCACCACATCTGCCGACACCGCTGCGAGCGCACCCGGCTCGAAGCCTGCGCTGCCGTAGATCAACAGCGAGCGCCCTTCATGCTGCACCAGCACGGCAAAGCTTTGCCCCTCCTTGTAGTCGAACGCGCGCACGGGCGGCACCAGCGGCTTGTCGATCGTGCCGCCGGTAAAGCCAGTGGGTGAATGGCGTGAAGCTAACAGCGTGACAGTGAAGCGGCCAAACTGCATCGGCTCATTCAGCCGTGCGATTCGGATTTGCGACTCGGGCAACTTCCAGCCGCGACCGATATTGGCCGTCGAGGCTGAGCCAACCAGCATCGCGCCCGTGCGCTTGGCCACCTCAGGTGAATCCATCGCATGGTCGTAGTGCGAATGCACAGGGATCACCGCAGCCAGCTTCGTCACGCCCGCGCGCGCGAGGCCCCGGGTGATGCCATCCATGTCGGGTCCGACACGGCCTGCTAGCGACTTCAATTTACCGGGACGCGAAAAAAACCCGTCCGTCATGATCGCCGTCTCGCCATCGTCAAGCACCACCGTTGCAACGCCGAGGAACCTGACCTTCAGCGGCGTCGCGGGCGGCGCTGTCGGTGAGTTGAGGGCCTGGTAGGCATCCATGTCCGGATGACTGTTCAGGATCACTGCGAGCGCAGCAGCAGTGGCAAGCACCATCACCATCAGCGCGAGGAGAACTTTCTTCAGCATGAGGCGCATCGTAGCGTGCAAGCATTGTTGTGCAGAATGACACCATGCAATATCACTTCATCGGCAACGAGGCGCACCGCTCGACATCGGGGCAGCACATTCCAGTGATCGATCCGTCAGACGGTCAGGTATTCGATCAGATCCAGCGCGGCACGGCTGACGACATCGCCGCCGCTGTCGATTCATCGCGGCACTGCTATGAGACCGTGTGGAGCAAGCTCAGCGCAGCCGAACGCGGCCGCCTGCTGATGCGCCTGTCGAACAAGATTGCCGAACACACGGAAGAGCTTGCGCTCATCGAACAGCGCGATTGCGGCAAGCCCACCAAGCAGGCGCGCGCCGATGCACTGGCGCTCGTGCGCTACTTCGAGTACTACGCCGGCGCCTGCGACAAGCTGCACGGCGAAACCCTGCCCTACCTCGATGGCTACAGCGTGTTGACGTGGCGTGAGGCGCACGGCGTTACGGGGCACATCATTCCGTGGAACTACCCGATGCAGATCTTCGGGCGCAGCGTGGGCGGCGCACTGGCGGCCGGCAACGTGTGCGTCGTCAAGCCATCGGAGGACGCGTGCCTGTCGCTGCTGCGCGTGGCGGAGCTCGCGCGCAGCGTGGGCTTTCCTGCGGGCGCGATCAACATCGTCACCGGGTTCGGCCATGAAGTCGGCGACGCACTCGCCCGGCACCCGGGCATCGACCACATCAGCTTCACCGGCAGCCCCACGGTGGGCACGATCATCCAGCAGGTCGCGGCGCAGCGGCACTGCCCTGTGACGCTGGAGCTCGGCGGCAAGAGCCCGCAGATCATCTTTGCCGACGCCGACCTTGACGCTGCACTGCCGATGGTGATCAACGCGATCGTGCAGAACGCGGGGCAGACCTGCTCAGCGGGCTCGCGCCTGCTGGTCGAGCACTCGATCTACGACGCACTGCTCGCGAGGCTCGGCGAAAGCTTCTCGAACCTGCGTGTCGGCCCCGCAGCGATGGACCTTGACGTCGGCCCGCTGATCCGCGCGTCGCAGCAGCAGCGCGTGTGGGACTTTCTCTCTGACGCACAGGTTGCCAACATCGCCATGGTGGCGCAGGGACAGATCGTCGACGAAGCGCCCGAGACGGGCTTCTATCAAGCTCCCACGCTGCTGCGCGACGTGCCCGTGCACCACCGGCTCGCGCAGGAGGAAGTCTTCGGCCCCGTGCTCGCGTCGATGAGTTTTCGCAATGAAGACGAGGCCGTGGAACTGGCGAATGCCACGAAGTTTGGCCTCGTTGCGGGCGTGTGGACACGCGACGGCGCGCGCCAGCTGCGCATGGCCCGGCGCGTGAAGAGCGGCCAGGTTTTCATCAACAACTACGGCGCCGGCGGCGGCGTCGAGCTGCCGTTCGGCGGCGTCAAGTCATCGGGCTACGGCCGCGAGAAAGGCTTTGAAGCGCTGTACGGCTTCACGACCTTGAAAACCGTGGCCATCAAGCACGGGTGAAGCATCACCCTGGAGGCGTCAGCCCTTGATCTGCGCCGTCTTCACGATCGCCTCAGCCTTGGGTGCCAGGCGCGGGAAGAACGTCAGCTTGGGGGCAACAAACGTGGCTGCAAACAGCTCGTTCTTGCGCACACTCGCCCAGCCCGTTCCGAGCAGCTGAAGGTCGTCGCGCTTGCGGGCAATCGTGAACTCGAAGTGCACGCCCCTCTCGCCCGCAAACACCGCCGGCTCCACCCGGCTGATCTTCACGATGGAGCCATCCACGGCGTACATCGTCTCGAACATCGTCACGATCTGTTCGGTGGCCATGTTGGCAACGAACGTCGGCACGCGTGGTGCCTTCTGGCCGGATTGCATCTGTGCCGGTGGCACGACCATCATGGCCTCGCCAGGCTTGATGCCAGCCCAGATGCGCAGGTGGTCGAGCGTGATGCCCTCTTGCGTCCACATGTCATAAGGCTGCTGCGCGCCCGGGATGGATACCTTGTTCCAGGCCTCGGTGACCTTGATGGCCATGCGCCCGTTGACGACCTGGTCGCCCTCGACTTTGCTGATGGTCGTACAGGCCGACAGCACAACCGCGAGGGCGGCTACAACGAGAAATTTTTTCATGGCTTAGCTTGCGTCAAATAGGTTTTGATGATGCCGGCGTCGGGTGAGTCCGGCGCGAGCGTGAGGTATTTTTCAAAGGCCGTATTGGCCGAAGCAGCATCGGCGCGCTTGCGGTGCAGGTAGCCCAGTGCGCGATACGAATCTGCCGGCGCGGCTTCGAGCGCAGTCGCGCGCATCAGGTCATCCAATGCTGCCTGCACGTCGCCATCGGCGTCACGAAGGCGATAGGCCTCGCCGCGAGCGAAGAGCACTTCGGTGTCGTCAGGGCGCGCTTTCAGCATGCGGCCAAAAAGCGCCAGGCTCTCTTCATACTGGCCGCGGCGCACTTCGTCGCGCAGCCACTCAAGACGGTGCGGCGCGATCATCTTCTGGTATTCCTGCGCGCCCAGCCTGCCGCCGGGCTCGCCCGCGAGCTTGAGCAACGCGTCGCGCCGGTTGGCCACCGGCGGGTGCGTGCCAAAGAGAATGCTGCGCTTGCCCACATCCTCGCCGCCGCGCACCTTCAACTCGCCCAGCAGGTTGTCCCAGACTTGCGCGGCTTGCGTCCCGTCGTAGCCAGCGCGCTTGAGCAGGTGCATGCCGAAGCGGTCTGCACGCTCTTCCTGTTCGCGCGAAAACGCAAAGGCAGATGCATAAACACCAATCGACGCAATGGCGCCCACCAGGCCGAATGCCGCGAAGAACATGCCCAGCGCAGCCTTGCCCTTGATGTCCTGCATCATCTGCAGCGTGTGCCGCTCCAGATAGTGCCCCAGCTCGTGGCCGAGCACGGCTGCCAGCTGCGCTTCGTTCTCTGCGCGCAACAGCAGGCCGGACCACACCTGCATCATTCCGTTGGGCGCCATCGATGCGTTGAAGAGCGGCGTGCGAACCACGTGCACCCGCACGTCGGGGCAGTGTTCGCCCGCCAGATTGCAGACCACGTCGCGAACATAGGCGTTCAGCGCGTCATCGCGAATCACGAACGAGCCGCGGCGCAGCTTGGTCTCTTCGCGGTCCATCAACGCCCACAGGCCGCCCTCGTCACTTTCGATCGCGGGCCGCGAAAACCGTGCCGGTACCTGCAGCGCTTCTGGCTCTGTCTGCGAGAACGCCGGCAGCAAGGTGCCCATTGCGCCCAAGCCCACGCAGTGTTTGCAGGCTGTGCGCAGAAAGCCGCGCCGCCCTATTGCTGGAACCAGGCTCATTGCAGCGCCGGAAAGCCCTTGAGCAGCGCATCAACGGTTTCAAGCGCGGGCGCTGCCTCACGCAGGTCACCCGAGGCGCGGCGCAGCACGTTGAACCAGACCACGCGGCCATTGCGCAGGTCCACCAGCGAGGCATAGGCAATCTGCGTTCCGCCGGTAATGCCGACGCCCAGAAGCGCAAGCGCGACCATCGCGGCCTTTCGCTCCGAGCTCGCATAGCTGTCGCGCACCCAGAAGAACACGGCGTAGTCGGCGCCCGTCTTGTCGCGCAGCGGCTTGACTGCATCGCCCATGGACCAGTCGAGCTGGTCATTCTTGGTGGGCAACTTCAGCGCATTGCCCAGCATGTGATGCAGGAACACCGATTCAGCAACGGCGCCGTGCAAGGCGTTGATCTGCGCGAATTCATCCATGTCGCGCTCGGTCAGGTCGGCGGCTGTCTGCCCGAGCATCTTGCTCTGCGCAGCGAGGCCGCTCTTGAAATGGGTCTGCGCCGCCTGCGTCCAGTCGGCCTTGGGCTCCTGCACGCCGCCCGCGCTGATCGAGAACAGCTCCATATCGGGCGGCACGACCACGATCTTCGACGCGACGGGGCGATTGACGAAGCCGGGAGCAAGGTTGCGCGACTGCGCGTGCGCGGCGGGTACTGCAAAAAATACGACGGTTGCGACTGCGAGAACCATCGAGCGCGCCAGGTGCGCTTTCATTGTCAACATGGGTTTCCTCCTCGTTCGATTCTAGGAGCAAGGCTCATCCACAACGGCCTGCACATGCATGGGAAACCCACGCTCATCGGCCAGGCGGCATTGACCCTGCAGCCCCATCGGCAACAATGTCCGCATCGACAACAGGAGACCAGACACATGCGCGTGAAGAACAAATCCATCATCGTGACCGGCTCGGGCGGCGGCATCGGCGAAGGCATTGCCAGGCGGCTGGCTGGCGAAGGCGCTCACGTCATCGTCAACGACATCAACTCGGCCATGGGCGAGAAGGTCGTGTCTGAAATCCGCGCGGCAGGCGGCGATGCATCGTTCTTCGCGGCCGACGTCACCAAGTCTGCGGACGTGAAGGCACTGGTGGATGCAGCCGTCACTCGCTACGGCAAGCTCGACGTGATGGTGAACAACGCCGGATGGACGCACCGCAATCGCCCGGCACTCGAAGTCAGCGAGGAAGAGTTCGACAAGTGCTTCGCGGTGAACATGAAGAGCATCTATCTCTCCACGATCCACGCCGTGCCCGCATTCCGCGCGAACAAGGGCGGCAGCTTCATCAACATCGCGTCCACAGCTGGCGTGCGCCCACGGCCGGGCCTGACCTGGTACAACGGCTCGAAGGGCGCGGTGATCACGACGAGCAAGTCTCTGGCTGCCGAGTTCGGCCCCGACAACATTCGCGTGAACTGCATCAACCCGGTGTTCAATCCCGACACGGGCCTGTCCGCCGAGTTCGCCGGCGGGCCCGTCGATGAGGCACGCCGCGCAAAATTTCTCGCGACCATCCCGCTGGGGCGCTTCTCGACGTCGCTGGATGTGGCGAATGCGGCGCTCTACCTGTCGAGCGACGAAGCAGCCTTCATCTCAGGCGTCTGCATCGAAGTCGACGGGGCGCGATGCGTGTAGGGTGATTGGCGCAAGGCGGACAATAGGCACATGGCTGAACGTGTGATCCCTCTGGTCGACGAGCGAAGCTCGGTGCTCGCGGCGCACGTGCCTGTGCAGCCGGTCGCGGCCAGTGGCACGCTGCGCGATACGCTTCGTCGCCCCCTGCGCGACTTGCGCATCAGCGTGACGGACCGCTGCAACTTCCGCTGCAGCTACTGCATGCCCAAGGAAGTGTTCGACAAGAACTATCCGTACCTGCCGCACGCATCGCTGCTGAGCTTCGAGGAGATCACGCGGCTGGCGCGTCAGTTTGTCGCGCATGGCGTGCAGAAAGTCCGTCTCACGGGCGGTGAGCCCCTGCTGCGCAAGAACATCGAAATCCTCATCGGGCAACTCGCACAGCTGCGCACCGCACAGGGCCAGCCACTCGACATCACGCTCACGACCAACGGCTCGCTGCTCGCGCGCAAGGCGCGGGCCTTGAAGGACGCTGGACTGCAACGCGTCACCGTCAGCCTCGACGGGCTCGACGACGCCGTGTTCCGCGGCATGAACGACGTTGACTTCCCGGTTGCCGATGTGCTGCGCGGAATCGATGCCGCGCGCGATGCGGGGTTGGGGCCAATCAAGGTCAACATGGTCGTCAAGCGGGGCACGAACGACCACGAAATCCTGCCGATGGCGCGCCACTTCAAGGGCACCGGCATCGTGCTGCGGTTTATCGAATACATGGACGTCGGCGCGACCAACGGCTGGCGGATGGATGAAGTGCTGCCGTCGGCGGACGTGGTGCAGCGCATCAGCGCGCAGCTGCCTCTGGTGCCCCTCGCACACACTGCACCGGGCGAGACAGCGCAGCGCTGGGCATATGCAGACGGCAGCGGCGAGATCGGCGTGATCAGCAGCGTGACGCAGGCCTTCTGCGGCTCATGCAACCGCGCGCGCCTGTCAACCGAAGGCCAGCTCTACCTGTGCCTGTTCGCCTCGCAGGGCCACGATCTGCGCTCGCTGCTGCGCGGTAACGCGAGCGACGCCGACATCGCCTCGGCCATCGGCCACATCTGGCAGGGCCGCACCGATCGCTACTCCGAACTGCGCTCGACACTCGCGCCAGACACCGGGGACGGCAAGCGCCGCGTCGAGATGAGCTACATCGGGGGCTGACTCGCGTGATCGACGCATCGGCGATCACTGGCGTTGTCCTGGCAGGCGGCCGGGGTGAGCGCATGGGCGGTGTCGACAAGGGGCTGCAGGACTTCAACGGCGTTCCCCTCGCCCAGCACGCGCTGTTGCGCCTGCGGCCACAAGTCGGCCCTGTGGGCATCAGTGCCAACCGCAACCTGGACGTCTATGAATCGTTCGGGGTGCCCGTCTGGCGCGACGGCATCGACGGCTACCCCGGGCCGCTCGCGGGCATGCTGGCGGCACTCGACCACTGCGAAACGCCGTGGCTAGTCACGGCGCCTTGCGACTCGCCTGACTTTCCGCCCGACTACGTCGCGCGGCTGGGCCGTGCTGCGCTAGCCCAGGATGCCGACATGGCGGTCGTGCTGGCCCGCGAAGAAGAAGCTCCTGCAGGCAGTCACGACAGCGACTGGCGCGTTCAACCCGTGTTCTGCCTCCTGCGAGCGAGGCTGCGAGCGAGCCTGGCTGCGTATTTGCACGGGGGCGGTCGCAAGGTGCAGGACTGGGCCGCCTCACACCATACGGTGCAAGTGCCGTTCGACGGACCCGGCGACCGCAGCGCGTTCACTAACGCCAACACGGCAGCGCAACTGCAGCAGCTGCGCCGGGCTTGAACCGGGCCGACAGAGCCCGGCTACAACACCCACAACAGCGCAGCGCCGATCAGGATGCTGCACAAGCCGAAGAAGCGCAGTTGCCCATCTTGAAGCACCAGCAATTTCTGGAAGGTGCTGCGCCAGCTGCGCGGCGCCAGAAACGGCATCAGCCCCTCGAAGACAAGCATCAGGGCCAATGCTGACCAGAAGACCTCGCTGCTCAAGCGAGCCTTACTTTTTCGGGTTGGTCGCCGGGGCGCCGCCGCCACGGAAGGCGCGGAAGAAGTCCGACGACGATGGATCGACCACCATCACATCGCTCTTCTTGTTGAAGCTCGCCTTGTAGGCTTCGAGGCTGCGGTAGAACTGGGCGAACTGCGCGTCCCGGCCGAACGCTTCCGCGTAGATGGATGCGGCCTCGGCATCGCCCTCGCCCTTGATCTTCTGGGCGTCGCGATACGCGTTGGCAACGATCACTTCACGCTGGCGGTCGGCATCGGCGCGAATCTTCTCGCCCTCAGCACCGCCGGTCGAGCGCAGCTCGTTGGCAACGCGCTTGCGCTCTGCCTCCATGCGCCGGTAGACGGATTCGGTGATGGCCTCGGTGTAGTCCACGCGGGTGATGCGCACGTCGACCACATCAATGCCCCACGGGTTGGAACCCTTCACCTGCTCCAGCACTTCGGCCTTCACGTCCTGCATGAGCGCGTCGCGCTTGGTGGAGAGCAGTTCGCGCACGGTGCGCTTGTTGATTTCCTGGTTGAACGCGCTGCGCACCACGCCAGCCAGGCGGTTCGCGCCCGTGCTTTCGTCCAGGCCCACGTTACGGATGTATTGGGTCGGGTCGGTGATGCGCCAGCGCACGTACCAGTCGATCACCACCGGCTGCTTCTCAGCCGTCAGCACGGCCGACTGGTCCGTGCTGTCGAGCGTGAGCAGGCGCTTGTCGATGTAGGCGACGCTCTGGAAGGGCGGCGGCATCTTGAAGTTCAGGCCCGGCTCGGTGATCACTTCCTTGATCTGGCCGAGGCCGTAGATGATGCCGAACTGGCGCTGGTCAACAACGAACAGCATCGAGCTGAGCAATGCGAGCACCACAAAGCCAAGAGCGGCAATGAATCCCATGCGGTTCATGATCAGCGGCCTTCACGATCGCGCGTGCGCGAGTTGTCGCGGTTACGCGCATCAGTTGCCGTGCCAGCTGGCACGGGCGGTGATGTGGGAATGGTCGACACCGCCGGGGCATCCACCGAAGCAGGTGCAACGTTGCCGCTGGCGACCTGCTGCATGATCTTGTCGAGCGGCAGGTACAGCAGCTGCGAGCCCTGGCGCGAATCAACCAGTACTTTGGTGACGTTGGTGTAGATCTGCTGCATCGAGTCGATGTACATGCGGTCTCGCGTGACTTGCGGCGCGCGCTGGTATTCGGCCAACACCGACTTGAAGCGCTGCGCATCACCCTGGGCCTGCGCCACAACGCGCGACTTGTAGCCATCGGCCTCGGCCTTCAGGCGCGCGGCAGCGCCGGCAGCACGGGGAATCACGTCGTTGGCGTAGGCCTGGCCTTCGTTCTTGGAGCGCTCGCGCTCCTGACCGGCCTTGTTCACGTCGTCGAATGCAGCCTGGACCTGGTCGGGTGCACGCACACCGCCTTGCTGCAAGTTGATGGTCACGACTTCAATGCCCACCTTGTAGCGATCAAGGATGGTCTGCATGACCGTGCGGATGCGCGGCGCGATCTGGTCGCGCTCTTCGCCAAGCGCGGCGTCCATCTTCATCTTGCCCACAACCTCACGCACGGCCGTCTCGGCGGCCTGCACGACGGCTTCAGACGGGTTCTTGCTCTCGAACAGGTAGGCACGCGCGTCCTTCAGGCGGTACTGCACGGCGAACTTGATGTCGAGAATGTTTTCGTCTTCGGTCAGCATCGACGATTCACGCAGGCCCGTTGCCTTGATGACCGTGTCGCGGCCGACGTCCACCGAGCGGATCTGCGTCACGGCAATGATTTCATGACGCTGCACGGGGTACGGCAGGCGCCAGTTGAAGCCGGCACCGACGGTTGCCTTGTAGCGCCCGAACTGCGTGATGACGGCCTGCTGGCCTTCCTGCACGATGAAGAATCCGGTGCCCAGCCAGATCAACGCTGCCACGGCGGCGACGAGGCCCACGCCAATTCCGGCGCTGCGCATGTCGGGCTGGAAGCCGCCGTTTGAGCCACCGCCATTGCCACCAAAGCCGCCGCCTTCGCGCCGGCCCTTGCCGCCAAACAGGCCGCCGAGCTTGCGATTGAAATCGCGCCAGAGCTCATCGAGATCAGGCGGGCCCTGGTTGGGCCCCTGGTTGCGATTGCCTTCCGGCTTGTTCGCATCAGGCCGGTTGTCGGCAGGCTTGTTGTCGTCGCCCCGGCCCCACCGCGGGTCGTTCAGGTTGAACATGCCACGGATCCGGCCTGGTAGCACGCCCCAAGGGAAGCGAAGGTTCATTCGGTTCAGTCTCTGTTTTGCTCTTGCCGTGCATTGTGCCCAATCAGGGCGACGTCTCGCGCACAGCAGGGTTATCGGGGTACAACGGGGACGGCGCGGCAGCCACGCTGCGTCGCGCCACTTCAACAGCAAGCCGCTTTCGAAGCTCCGGCAGGCCCTGCAACGTGCGGCCACTGACAAATAGCCGGGGCACCAGCTGGCCTTCCAGCTCGAACATGTCGCTGGTTCGAACAGGTACCTGCTCAGGCGACAACATGTCCGTCTTGTTGAACACGAGAACCTGCGGCACGTCGCCTGCGCCGATCTCATGCAGGACTTGCTGCACCTGGGCAATCTGCTCCGGATGATCGGGATTGGCCGCATCCACAACGTGCAGCAGCAGGTCCGCGTCTGCCGCTTCCTGCAGGGTCGCCTGGAACGCGTCGATCAGGCCGTGCGGCAGGTCGCGGATGAAGCCGACTGTGTCCGACAGCGACACCGAACGGCCACTCGCACCCGAGCCGCCGTGCTGCGCTTCATCGTCAGCGTCAGCCAGCCAGAGCTGGCGCGTTGTGGTGTCGAGCGTGGCGAACAGCTGGTCCGCCGCATAAGCGCGCGCCTTGACCAGTGCATTGAAAAGCGTTGACTTGCCCGCGTTGGTGTAGCCGACCAGCGAGATATTGAACGCGCCACGGCGCTCGCGCTGCCTGCGCTGCGTGCTGCGCTGGCGCTTGAGCTTTTCGAGCCGCTCGCGCGTGCGCTTGATGGCGTCGCCCACCATGCGCCTGTCCAGCTCGATCTGCTTTTCACCCGGGCCGCCGCGCACGCCTGCACCACCTGTTTGCCGCTCAAGGTGCGACCAGCGGCGCACGAGCCGCGTGCTCACGTACTGAAGCCGCGCCAGCTCTACTTGCAACTTGCCCTCATGGCTGCGCGCGCGCTGGCCGAAGATTTCGAGGATGAGGAGCGTGCGGTCATTGACCGGCCGCTCCAGGTGACGTTCGAGGTTGCGTTGCTGCGCGGGGCTGAGAGCCTGGTCGAACAGGATCTCGGTAGCGCCAAGCTCGTCGGCCAGGGCCTTGATCTCGTCGGCTTTGCCGCTGCCAATGAAAAGCGCTGCGTCGGGCGCCTTGCGCTTGCAAGTAACGCGCGCAACGGGTTGCAAACCGGCAGTCAATGCGAGCAAGCCAAGCTCTTCAAGCCCGGCGTCAAAGTGGGGTGCTCCCAGATCCACACCCACGAGGATCGTGAGGGCAGAGCTGGCAGCGGGCGTTTCGGCGGAACTCAAAAGACAGGCGCCGTGCGCCCTCGTTGGCAGTGCGTCAGGCTGCGGGGCCCTCGGCGCTTTCCGCCGTGCTGAAGTTCACAGCGCGACCGGGCACGATGGTCGAAATGGCATGCTTGTAAACCATCTGTGTGACGGTATTGCGCAGCAGCACGACGTATTGATCGAAAGATTCGATCTGGCCTTGCAGCTTGATGCCGTTGACCAGGTAAATTGAGACCGGCACATGTTCCCGACGCAAAGTGTTCAGGAAGGGGTCTTGCAGAAGCTGCCCTTTGTTGCTCACGATATTCTCCGTGTTCCGCAGGCGGAAATTGTTGTTGGAATCTGCACCTTACCACAGCATTTAGGCCGCGCAAGTAGGCAACAGGCGTTTTGTTCACCCGCTGCAATTGCGGGCGATGCCCGCCTATTCAAGGTGCCGGCTCGTCACTCTTTGTCGGTGTACGGATTCTTGGAAGTCTTCATCTCGATGCGCAGCGGCGTGCCCACCAGATTGAACTCCTTGCGAAAGCGCCCTTCAAGAAAGCGCTTGTACGACTCCGTCACGTGCTCGAGCGAATTGCCGTGCACCACGATCACGGGCGGGTTCATTCCGCCCTGGTGCGCATAGCGCAGCTTCGGGCGGAACATGCCCGCACGCTTGGGCTGCTGGAACTGCACAGCTTCGAGCAACAGGCGCGTGAGCACGGGGGTGGACATCTTCACCGTGGCCGACCGGTGCGCTTCGGCGATGGCCCCCCACACGGGCCCGAGGCCCTGACGCTTGATGGCAGAGATGAAGTGCAGCTTGGCAAATTTCAGGAAAGCCAGGCGCGTCTCGATCTGGCGCTGCAGCTGTTCGCGCTGGTAGGCATCGACGGCGTCCCACTTGTTGAGCGCCAGCACGACTGCGCGGCCGCTCTCGAGGATGTAGCCGGCAATATGGGCATCCTGGTCGGTCACGCCCTGCGTGGCGTCGAGCAGCAGCAAAACGACATTCGCGGATTCGATGGCCTGAAGCGTCTTGACCACCGAGAACTTCTCGATCGCCTCAAAGACCTTGCCCTTGCGGCGCAGACCGGCGGTGTCGATCAGCTCGAACTTCTGGCCCCCGCGCTCGAACGGCACGGTGATCGCGTCGCGGGTCGTGCCCGGCAGGTCGAAAGCCACAAGGCGCTCTTCACCCAGCCAGGTGTTGATCAGTGTCGACTTGCCGACATTGGGCCGGCCGGCGACGGCCAGCTTGATGACGGTGGGGTCGTGGTCTTCTTCCGTGTCGTCGTCTTCGGACATGCCGATCGATTCGAACGCCACTTCGAGCAGGCTGCGGATGCCCTGCCCGTGTGCCGCCGAGACCGGATGCACTTCGCCCAGCCCCAGCTCGTAGAACTCGGTGAGCTGCACGCCGTCGGTCATGCCTTCAGCCTTGTTGGCCGTGAGCACCGTGGGCTTGCCGAGCTTGCGAAGGTACTTCGCAATGTCGTGGTCCTGCGCCGTCAGCCCGCCGCGCGCGTCGACCACAAAGACAACGACATCCGCCTCTGCCACCGCTTGCCGCGTCTGCTTGGCCATCTCCATGTAGATGCCGCTCTCGGCCGTCGGCTCGAAGCCGCCGGTATCGATCACGATGAATTCGAGCTTGCCGTGCTTCGCGTTGCCGTAATGCCGGTCGCGCGTCAGCCCCGCAAAGTCGGCAACGATGGCGTCGCGCGTCTTGGTCAGGCGGTTGAAAAGCGTCGATTTACCGACGTTGGGACGGCCGACGAGGGCCAGGACGGGCTTCATCGTCGGAGGTTCGTGTTATTGGGGGACGAAGCCAAAGATGCCGCCGTTTTTTGTGACGACGACAAGCGTGTTGGCTGCCACCACGGGCGCTGTAGCGATCTCGGAACCATCTGTTGCCAAACGGGTGAGCAGCGAGCCGTCATCGCGCGAGAGCAGGTGCACCAAGCCCGTGCTGTCACCAATGATGACCGAGCGGCCCAGCGCGAGAGGCGCGGTGAGGCCGCGATGGAGCAGCCGCTCGGTGAACCACGCGCGCTCGCCGTTGTCGCGGCGCCAGGCCACCACTTTGCCATCCGACTCCGTGCCGAAAACAAGGCGGTCGTCGCCGCCCACGCCTTGGGCGCCATTGGCCGGCTTGGTCCAGACCAGGCCGCCGCGCTGTGCATCGACGCAGCCAACGCTCGACTGGAAGGCACGGGCGCAGATTGAATCGCCGACGCGGCTCACGGTACCCACAAGATCCACCAGCCGCTCAACGTCATTGACGCCGCGCGGCGATGCCAGCGGCGCTTCCCAGCGCGAGCCGCCCGACAACGGATTCATGCCCACCAGCCGGCCCGACAAGCCTGCGACCAGCGTGTCGCCAACCGCGAGCAAGACGCCTGAATTGCTCAGAACCAGCGGCTCGCCGGGGCGCGTTTGCGTCCACAGCTTGCGGCCCGTTTGCCCGTCGTAGGCAGAAACAGCCCTGTCGGCAGTCATCACGAAAACGCGCGCGCCTGCCACGAGCGGCGCGGTGTAGCTGCCTGCCGTGAGCTTTTGCCGCCACAGCTCCCTGCCCGCCTGCAAAACAACCAGTTCATTGGTTCGCGTGACCACGGCTGCCGTGCGGCCATCACTGCCCACACCCGCGGAGATGGCAGCACCAACGCTGGCGCGCCACAGGTCGCGGCCGGACACGGCGTCGATCAAGGCGACGGTGCCGTCACTGCCGGCAACGGCAATGCTGGTACCGCTGACCTGCACCGACAGCGGAAAACCCACGCTGCTCACCCGCGACGTCCAGGCCTGGCTCACGGCGATGAGCGACGGATTGGGCGCGAGTTCGGCCATCTTCGGCTTGTCGGTGCCCATGCCGAAGAATGGGATCGACGGCATGGAAGGCAGGTAAGAGCAACCTGCGAGGCCGACGGCCAGGGCGATCACACTGGCGGCGCGTGCGCCGGCCGAGACGAGAGTTGAGGTCATGATTTGGCGGTTCCGGATGCAGACGCTGACGCGGCGTTGGCGGGAGCAGGCACGAGTTGCTTGGGGTCGGTACCCAGCGCACTGAGCTTGACTTCGAGCAGGCGCCTGTACTCTGAACGATCGTCCAGGGCCTTGTAGGCCTTGATGTATTCGGCCCGCGCCTCTTCGCGCTTGCCCTGCGCCTGCAGCACATCGCCGCGCCGGTCGGCAGCCAGGCCCTTGAACGCGTCGGGGAAGTCGCCACTGAGTTGCTTGAGCGCTTCGTCATAGGACTTCGACTCGACCAGCAGGCTGGCCATGCGAAGCCGCGCGAGCGCCGCGTAGCCTTCATCACTGGACTTCTCCGCCACCCAGGCCAGCGCTGCCTTGGCGCCGTCGACGTTGCCTTTGTCGGCAAGTGCTTTCGCAGCCAGCATGCCGGCCTGCTGTGCATAGGTGGTGCGACCGAACTTGTCCTTCAAGTCGGCGAAGGCGCGCTCCACACGGGTGATGTCGCCCGCTGTGGCGGCCCGCTCGACTTCGTCGTAGAGCGTCGCGGCCTGGGCGGCCGAGGTGCGCTGCCAATATTGCCAGCCATTCCACGCCGCGATGGCGCCGAAGACGACGATCAGGAGCCAGGAAATCAGGTTGCCGTACTCTTTCCAGAAATGCTTGATCTGGTCGAGCTGCTCCTGTTCTTCGAGGTCGAGGTGTTTGGCCATGGTGTAGTTATTGATGCTGCGTGCAGCCTGCGATTGTAGTTAGCGGCCAGCGGTTGCCAGCCACGGGTGATTCGCAAGGTCAGCGAGCGGGCATTGCTGCTGCTCGCCGGCGCCGTCGCGCAGGGCCTTGATCGTGACGTTTCCATTGGCGATTTCGTCGTCGCCGAAGATCAGCGCGAACTTCGCGCCGCTGGCATCAGCCTTCTTCATCTGGCTCTTGAACGAGCCGCCGCCCGAATGCATCGTGACCGCCCTGCCCTGGCTGCGCAGCAGTTCGACGGCAGGCATCGCCACGACCAGTGCCGCATCCGAGGGCACCACGACATAGGCAAGTGGCGCGTCGTCCGCGCGTTGCAGCCCCAGTTCCTGTACGAGCAACAGCAGCCGCTCGATACCCAGGCCAAAGCCGATCGCCGGTGCTGCCTTGCCGCCCATCTGCGCGATGAGCCCGTCGTAGCGCCCGCCGCCGCAGATCGTGCCCTGCGAGCCAAGGTGGTCCGTCGTCCACTCGAACACCGTGAGGTTGTAGTAATCCATGCCGCGCACAAGGCGCGTGTTGATGGTGTACGGCTGGCCTGCTGCATCGAGCAGGCGGCGCAGCGAGTCGAAATGCTTGCGCGATTCGTCGCCAAGAAAGTCGATCAGCTTGGGCGCTGACTCAACCACTTCCTGCATGGCCGGGTTCTTGGTGTCGAGAATGCGCAGCGGATTCGTGTGCAGCCGGCTCTTCGCTTCAGCGTCCAGCGCGTCGATATGCTTTTCGAGGTGAGCGACGAGTGCGGCGCGGTGTGCAACGCGTTCATCAGGCTGGCCCAGCGTGCCGATCTCCAGGCGATAGTGCTCGCCTTCAACCAGGCCGAGCTCGCGCCACAGCGCCCTGCCCATGAGGATGAGCTCGGCATCCACATCAGGCCCGGCAAAGCCCAGTGCCTCGACATCGAGCTGGTGGAACTGGCGATAGCGGCCCTTTTGCGGCCGCTCGTGGCGGAACATCGGCCCGGCCGTCCACACCCGCAGCGGCCCGTTGTAGAGCGCGTTGTGCTCGACGACGGCGCGCACGATGCCGGCAGTTGCTTCCGGGCGCAGCGTGAGCTTGTCGCCGTTCATCGCGTCGGTGAAGGAATACATCTCCTTCTCGACGATGTCGGTCACTTCGCCCAGGCCACGCACGAACAGCGCAGTGGGCTCGACGACTGGCGTCACGATGTACTGGTAGCCATAGCGCGCCATCACGCGCCGCAGGACGTCGTCAAACCATTGCCACGTTGCGGACTGCGGCAGCACTTCCTTGCGCGGCACGCTCGCGGGCAAGATGTCATTCATGCCTTTGACGGCACTGAGTTTTTCAGCCATTGGATTGCAGGTTCAGGCGTGTTCGGTCGCTTGCGCGTGGCCGTAACGCTTCTCGACGTAATCTTCGACGAGCTGGTGGAATTCGCGCGCGATGTTCTCGCCGCGCAGGGTAAGGGCCTTTTCGCCGTCGATGAAGACGGGCGCGGCAGGCGCCTCGCCGGTGCCCGGCAGGCTGATGCCGATATCGGCATGCTTGCTCTCGCCGGGGCCGTTGACGATGCAGCCCATCACGGCCACTTTCATTTTCTCGACGCCGGGGTACTTGGCTTTCCACACAGGCATCTGCGCACGAAGGTAATCGTCGATGTCCTTGGCCAGTTCCTGGAATGTGGTGCTTGTGGTGCGCCCGCAGCCAGGGCACGCCGTCACGCTCGGCACAAAGCTGCGCACACCCAGCGACTGCAGGATTTCAGAGGCGATCACCACTTCCTGTGTGCGGGCCTCGCCCGGTGCAGGCGTGAGCGATACACGAATCGTGTCGCCCAGGCCCTCTTGCAAAAGAATGCCCAGCGCCACGCTCGAGGCGACCGTGCCTTTGGTACCCATGCCCGCTTCCGTCAGGCCCAGGTGCAATGCGTAGTTGCAGCGCCTGCCGAGTTCGCGATACACAGACACGAGGTCCTGCACGCCGCTGACCTTGCACGACAGGATGATCTGGTTGGCATCCATGCCCATTTCGACAGCGCGGTTCGCAGACTCGATCGCCGAGGTGACCAGAGCTTCATACATCACCGACTTGGCTTCCCAGGGCTGCGCACGCTTGCTGTTCTCGTCCATCATGCCGGCGAGCAGTTCCTGGTCGAGGCTGCCCCAGTTCACGCCGATGCGCACGACCTTGTTCCACTTCATCGCCGCTTCGATCATCTGGCCGAACTGGCGGTCGCGTTTGTCGCCCTTGCCCACGTTGCCGGGATTGATGCGGTACTTCGACAGTGCCTGCGCGCAATCGGGAAAGTCCGTGAGCAGGCGGTGGCCGTTGTAGTGGAAGTCGCCGATGAGCGGCACGTCGATGCCCATGCGGTCAAGCTGTTCGCGGATGTAGGGCACCTGCGCCGCCGCCTCGGGCGTGTTGACCGTGATGCGGACCAGCTCGGAGCCGGCGATTGCCAACTCCTTGACCTGGATCGCTGTGCCGATCGCATCGACCGTGTCGGTGTTGGTCATGGACTGCACACGCACGGGCGCATCACCGCCAATGGTAACCACGCGGCTGCCCCACGCGGCGCGCGCCTGGCGGGTGTTGCGTGACTTCGGCCACGCGGGTTCGATGGGCAGGCAGGGTTCCATGTCGCGAAGACCTATTTAACGTCGAATCGCGCGAGGTTGTCGGCGCGCGCGTAGGGCTTGATGTCGAAGGGCTTGCCGCGCACCGACACTTCGGTGAGGTCAGAGCGGCCGACGATCACGTGAATGGGCAATGGGCCATTGGCGACGGCGCTCTCGCCAGCCGCCAGCATCCTGCGAACCGGTGACTCGCCCTTGGCGTCGGTGATCTCCACCCACGAAGGTCCGGTGGCGCGAATGACCAGCAAGCCTGTGGCGACGGGAGGGGACGATGCTGCCACCGATGAAGACGCAGGCGCGGGTGCAGGTGCAGGTGCAGGTGCAGGTGCAGGTGCAGGTGCAGGTGCAGCTGCTGGCGCAGCTTCCGGCGCAGCTGCTGGCGCGATTGCAACCGCTGGCGCCACTGCGGCAGGCGCAGGTGCAGGTACAGCCACAGGCCCTGAAACGGGGGCAGGATCAGCAGGTGCGGGGATGAATACAGGAGCGGGCGCCTCGACTTTCACGGCGTCTTTGAGCCAATCGTCATGAATCGACGCCGGAAAGAGCACGAGGGCGAGCGCGCCCAGAAGCAGCGCCACTACAGCGATATAGACAGGCCGCGTCAGGTGTGCTGTCCACTTTGCAGGCGGGCCATCGCCGGGCGCGCGGAACGGCGTGTTGATGCCGTCGTCGTCACGCACCAGGCGCGGCGCGGTTCGCTGCGGCAAGCGCTCGAGCACGGGCTGCGGATCGATCTTCAGCGTGCGACAGACGCTGGCGGCCAGGCCGCGCACAAAGACCGAATCGGTCATCAGGTCGTAGCGGTCGTCTTCAAGGGCTTCCAGCTTGCGCACCGGTACCTTGAGCGCCACGGCGAGCGCCGCAATGTGCAGACCCGCCGACTCGCGTGCCTGCCGCAAGAGCGCACCGGCCGTCGGGCCTGCCGACGGCGCCGCAACGATAGCATCGCCCTGCTGGCCCCACTCGTCACTCATCGAACGCGCCCCGTTCATACAGGCTTGCTTCACGCGACTGGGCGTAGCGCTTCTTGAGCTGTTCGCCAAGCTGGCGCATGGCCACCTGGTCTTCAAGGCGGCGCTCGACCTTGATGCCGAGCCACAGCGTCTCGGCGTTGGCGCTTTCGGAGTTGTTCAACCGGCGGATGTAGAACTGCGCGCGCTTGTAGTCGCCCCGCCGATAAAGAATGTTGGAGAGGTTGTAACCAGTGACGGGATTGGCTGCGTCGAGCTCGAGCGAGCGTGCCAGGCTTCTCTCGGCCGCCGCCATGTTGCCCGCGCGTGCCTCGCAAAGGCCTTGCGCCATGAGCGTCTTGGAGCGGCCCGCGTACGCACCGTTGGCCATGACCACGTCAAACGCCTGCTGCGCCTCTGCGTAGCGGCCGCGCTGGCACAGCAGCCAGCCGAAGTTGTGGTTGACGTCCGGGTCGCGGGGATTGAGGGCAACGGCGCGGCGGAAGCTGTCCTCGGCCTGCTGCAGGTCGTTGAGCCGCATGTAGATCAGGCCGCGCAGGCTGTAGGCATCGGGGAACGTAGGGTCGGAGGAGATGACCTGTTTGAGTTCGTCGAGCGCAATATTGGTCTTGCCCTGCTCGAAATACCCGACAGCCAGCTCCATGCGGATGCGCGCGCGCTTGCGCACTTCGGGCTCATCGGATTCGGTGAGGATGTCTTGCGTGCTCCCAACCGTTCCGGGCGTGCGCTGGTTGGCACAGCCGGAGAGCGCGGACAGCACGACCCATGCGATTGCGACCCAGGCCAGGCCGGCCCTGGCCGACAAGGCCCTCGTCCCCAAAGCCGCAGCGGCCATGCGCGCCATGTTGTCCATGCTCGTCATGTTGTCATTTACTCCTTGGCTGCGGGTACATCGACCGGCACCTGCTTGAGCATCACCGTTCGTTGCCTGGCGATTCGCTCCCCGACTTTGGTGCGGTCCTTGACGTCGCCTGCGAGTTGTCCGCAGGCTGCGTCAATGTCGTCCCCTCTGGTTTTTCGCACAGTGGTGACGATACCAGCATCGCTCAGGATTTTCGCGAACGCGATCACCTGTTTGTGGGGCGAACGCGTCAGACCCGATTGCTCAAAGGGGTTGAACGGGATCAGGTTGATCTTGCATGAAACACCGTGCCCGCCATGCTTGCGAACCAGCTCCACCAGCTGGTGCGCATGCTCGGGCTGATCGTTCACACCATCGAGCATGCAGTACTCGAAGGTGATGAAGTCGCGCGGCGCATGTTCGAGATACCGGTTGCACGCATCGAGCAACTCAGCCAGAGGATATTTGCGATTCAGCGGCACCAGGTTGTCGCGCAGCGCGTCGTTCGGTGCGTGCAGCGATACGGCCAGCGCCACCGGGCAGTCTTGCCCCAGCCGGTCCATCATCGGCACCACGCCGGACGTGGACACAGTCACGCGCCGGCGCGACAAGCCATAGCCATGGTCGTCGAGCATCACGCGCAGCGCGGGCACGAGCGCCGAATAGTTCTGCAGCGGCTCGCCCATGCCCATCATCACCACGTTGGAGATCACGCGGTCATCGCGATGCAGGTGCTTGCGCAGGAAATGCTCGGCGAACCAGAGCTGCGCGACGATCTCGCCAGCTGTGAGGTTGCGCGAAAAGCCCTGGTGGCCGGTCGAGCAGAAGCGGCAGCCAACAGCGCAGCCTGCTTGCGATGACACGCAGAGCGTGCCCCTGTCTTCTTCAGGGATGAAAACAGCCTCGACGGCGTCTCCATGGCCCACGTCGAACAGCCACTTGATCGTGCCGTCAGAAGACTCTTGCTGGGTGAGGATGGCAAGCCCTTCGATGCGGGCTGTGCCTTTGAGGTTTTCGCGCAGCGACTTCGCCAGGTCGCTCATCTCGTCGAAGTTGCGCGCGCCGCGCTGGTGGATCCAGCGGAACAGCTGCGTGGCGCGGAAGCGCTTTTCGCCGAGGCTTTCGCAATAGGCGGCCAGACCGTCGAGGTCGAAGTCGAGCAGGTTGACCGTCATTGCACAGCCCGGCGCGGCGCCGGGCCGCCCCAAGCGCGCCGTGGCCCCCTCGCGGGGCAGCGGAGCGCAGTGGAGCGTGGGGGCCACATACGTTAGCGGGAGTAGATGTTCATGCCAGGGAAGAAGAACGAGATCTCGCCCTTGGCAGTTTCAGGCGCATCAGAGCCGTGCACGGCATTGGCGTCGATGCTGTCGGCAAAGTCGGCACGGATGGTGCCGGCAGCTGCCTTCTTGGGGTCGGTCGCGCCCATCAGGTCGCGGTTCTTGAGGATGGCGCCTTCGCCTTCCAGCACCTGGATCATGACGGGGCCGGAAATCATGAACTCAACGAGGTCCTTGAAGAACGGGCGCTCCTTGTGAACGCCGTAGAACTGCTCGGCTTCGCCGCGCGACAGGTGCGCCATGCGAGCGGCAATGACCTTCAGGCCAGCGGCCTCGAAGCGGGCGTAGATCTGGCCGATGACGTTCTTTGCCACGGCGTCGGGCTTGATGATGGAGAGGGTGCGTTCGATGGCCATTTGGTTTCGTTCCTGAGCTTGAAGTTTTTTAAAAGGTCTCGCAATGCGAGAGAGTTCGGCAAAGCCTGCAATTTTAGCTTGCGCCAGTGACTGTTCACCGGCAAAGGTCTGTCAACGACCGCGGCCACCGCGGCGCGAGCCACCTCCGCCGCCTCCTGGCCCACCGCCGCCGAATCCACCACCACCTCCACCGCCGCCAAAGCCGCCGCCCCCACCGCCCCCGCCTCCACGACGACGCTGGCCGCCCTGGCCACCTCCGCCGCCCTGCCGCTGGCGCGTGAAGCTGTCAGCGCCGATGTAGCCCAGCGATGTCTTCATCGGATCCGGCTGGACGCCATTCGGGCGCTCGTCACTGTTGCTGCGATCCTTATTGCGCCGTTGCTGGCCCTGGCCTGCGCCCTGGCCGCCTTGGCCGCGCTGCCCCCCATTGCGTTGCTGGCCGCCCTGGTTCGGGCCGCGATTGCCACCGCCTGCACCGGCACCGGCACCGCCGCCACCGCGCCTGCGCCGGTTGCGCCCGCCGCCGCCGCCCTGCCCGGGCCCTTCGCCGTCCTGGCCCGGCGCGCGTTCGCCGCGACCGCCTCGCTCCGCAGTGGCGCCGACAGCCTGCATGAGCTGGCGGATGTCACGCTCGTCAAGCTCCATGAACGCCCCGCGCTTCAAGCCGCGCGGCAACATCATTGCGCCATATCGAATCCGGATGAGGCGGCTGACGGCATGGCCCAGTGCTTCGAACAGCCGGCGCACCTCACGGTTGCGCCCTTCGGAAATCGTGACGCGATACCACGTGTTGGCACCCTCGCCACCACCTTCTTCGATCGTGCCGAACTGGGCGCGGCCATCTTCAAGCTCGATGCCGTCGAGCAGCCGCTGCTTCTCGTCAGTGCTCAGCGCGCCGAGCACACGCACGGCGTACTCGCGCTCCAGGCCGAATCGCGGATGCATCAGTTTGTTGGCCAACTCGCCCGAACTGGTGAAAAGCAGCAGGCCCTCGGTATTGAGGTCAAGACGCCCGACCGACTGCCACTTGCCCTGTGCAAGCCGGGGCAGTTTTCGAAACACGGTGGGGCGGTTTTGCGGATCGTCGTTCGTCACGACTTCGCCCGTGGGTTTGTGATACGCGATCACCCGCGCAGGCGGCGGTGCAATGCGCACGCGGATCGGCTTGCCATTGACCTTGATCGAATCGCCGAACTGGATGCGCTGCCCGATGTGCGCGGGCTCATTGTTGACCGAGATGCGCCCTTCCATGATGAGCTGCTCCATCTCGAGCCGCGAGCCAAGGCCCGCCTGCGCCAGCACCTTGTGCAGCTTTGGTGTGTCCGCCTGGGGCAGCAGCACGCGCTTGGGCACTGCGTCGGGCGCGTCGGCCTGCACATCGAATTCACCGGAGACCACATCCGCAAAGCTGACGGGCGGCGGCGCCGGTTCGGCGGCGACCCTGGGCTTGTGCCGGCGGGTGGTGGAGTTGCCGTCGGCATCGTCTTCGGCGTCTTCGTCGAATTCGTCGTCGTCCTCGTCACGATCCGCATCGTCACCTTCGCTGCGGTCATCGCTGCGGTTGCTGTTGCGCTGCTGCGCCGGAGGCTGCGGCGGCACGGGAGCCGCTGCTATCTCTTGGGAGTCGTCGGTTAGCGGGGCCTGCTCGGCGCCGGGCAGCGGTTGGTTCATGCGTTCAGGTCTCGACAGCTTCTGCCTCGTCGTCGGCAGCTTTTTCTTGTGGAAGGGAATTGGGGGGAGCCTCGGCTGCAACCGCTTCGTGGGGCTCTCCGGGCGTTGCGGGCTCCTCGGGCTGCAGGGGGAGTGCTGGCTGCGCAGCGAGTTCGGGCTCCGTGGCGAGCCCGGGCTGCATAGTCAGGTCGGGCTCAATGCCCAGTTCAGGCTGCATGGAATCAGTTGGCATGGCAAGCGACGCCAGCATGTTCGCCTGCTCGCCGGGGCTGGAAAGCATGGGCAGCTGGTCCAGCGACTCGATGCCCAGGTCGTCCAGGAACTGCCGCGTGGTCGCAAAGAGCGCCGGCCGGCCGGGCGCCTCACGATGGCCGATGACTTCGACCCAGCCGCGGTCTTCGAGCTGCTTGAGGATGAGCGCGTTGATCGTCACGCCGCGGATGTCTTCCATGTCGCCGCGCGTGACGGGCTGGCGATACGCAATGATCGCCAGTGTTTCTAGCACGGCGCGCGTGTACTTCGGAGGCTTTTCGGGATGCAGGCGATCGAGGTATTCGCGCATGGCCGGGCGGCTCTGGAAGCGCCAGCCGCTCGCCACATGGACGAGTTCGACGCCGCGCTGCGCCCAGTCGTTTTGCAGGTCCGCGAGAACAGACTTGATGGTGTCGGCGCCGAGCTCGTCATTGAAGAGCACGCGCATCTCGCGCACCGGCATCGGCTGCTGCGAGCAAATCAAGGCGGTTTCGAGGACGCGCTTTGCATCCGTCGTATTCATGGTGTTGCCGTTTTCGGAAAAGGCGCCTTGCGGCGCGCAAATCAAAGCAAAGGGCTCATCGAAACAGTATCGGGCCAGTGTCGGGGCAGTATCAGGGCACTCAAGGCCGCGGGCATCGAACGCCGCGCGGCGCTGTCGCACGGTGCGCCTGCTTCATCGAGAGGCGTCGCTGGTGTGCCAGTCTGATTCATTGTAGCGCAGCCCCCACTGCGCAAGTGCCTGCCGGATGTCATGCGGCAAAGGCGCGCGAAATTCATGCGCCCGCCCGGTCGCGGGATGCACGAAGGCAAGGCGGAAAGCATGGAGCGCCTGGCGCGAGATCGCTGCGATGGCTGCGCCGCCATACACCTCGTCAGCCACCAGCGGGTGCCCGATATGCGCCATGTGCACGCGGATCTGGTGGGTGCGCCCCGTATGCAGCGTGGCGCGAACCCAGCAACCTGCATCCGCATCTTCGAGCAGCTCGAAGTCGGTCATGGCCGGCTTGCCGCCCTCGACCACCGCCATGCGCAGGCGGTTGCGCGGATCACGCCCGACAGGTGCGTCAACACGCCGCGTCAGGACGCTGCCCCATGGGCGATGCGCCAGTGCCACGTACTGACGCGAGACACTGCGCTGCGCAATCATGTCTACCAGTGCATCCATGGCGCTGCGAGTGCGCGCCACGACCATGAGGCCGCTCGTGTCCTTGTCGAGCCGGTGCACGATCCCTGCGCGCGGCAGATGCGCAGCATGCGCGTCCCGCGCAAGAAGCCCATTGAGCAGTGTGCCGCTCCAGTTGCCCGGTGCCGGATGCACCACCAACCCTGCAGGCTTGTTGATGACCAGTAAATGCTCATCTTCAAACACGACGTCAAGCGCCATCGCCTCGGGCTTGAACGCCTGGCTTTGCGCGGTCGGCTTGAGCTCGATCGCGCCGGTGTCGCCCGCCTTCACCTTCTGCGATGGCTTGCCGATCGTCGCGCCGTTGAGCATGACGGCCCCCGCACCGACAAGCTGCTGCAGGTAGTTGCGCGAGAACTCCGGCACGAGCGCGGCCAGCGCACGGTCGAGCCGGTCGCCATGGTGTTCGGCGCCGATGGTGAACGCGCGTGTTTCGGCGACGGCAACGTCTTCAAGAACGTCTTCTGTCGCCGGCTGTGAGGGGTCGGTCGATATAATCGTTGTGCCCTGTTTCAAGAAAGTGTGCGTGATGTTGCGAGCCAAATTATCCGTGGTCCCTGCGCTGGTGATCGCCACCCTCGCTTCCGCCCTGCTGGCCGGCTGCGCCGCAGGCCGCGACGACAGGTCGGAAAACTGGAGCGTCAACAAGCTGTATTCAGAAGCGCGCGACGAGTCGGCCAATGGCTCTTACGACAAAGCCATTCCCCTGTTCGAGAAGCTCGAAGGCCGTGCCGCCGGCACACCGATGGCGCAGCAGGCCCAGCTCGAAAAAGCCTACGCACAATACAAGGGGAACGAACAGGCCGCCGCGCTCGCCACGATCGACCGGTTCCTCAAACTCCACCCGGCGAGCCCCGCCGTCGACTACGCGCTGTACCTCAAGGGCATCGTCAACTTCAACGACAACCTCGGCTTCCTGAGCTTCATCGTCCAGCAGGACCTTGCCGAGCGTGACCAGAAGGCTGCCAAGGAATCATTCGAAGCTTTCAAGGAACTCGTGACGCGCTTTCCCGAATCGCGCTACACGCCCGATGCCCGCGCTCGCATGACGTACATCGTCAACTCGCTCGCGCAGTATGAAGTGCACGTGGCCCGCTACTACTACACGCGCGGTGCCTACGTAGCGGCAGCCAATCGCGCACAGAACGCCCTGACCGACTACAAGGACGTGCCGGCCCTGGAAGAAGCGCTGTTCATCCTCATGAATTCGTACGACAAACTCGGCATGGCGCAACTGCGCGACGACGCCCGCCGCGTGATGCAGAAGACCTACCCCAGCAGCGAATACCTCACGAAGGGCTCTAAGTCCACGCAGGACTCGTGGTGGAAATTCTGGTGAGCGCCGCCAGGTAGTCGTCTCGCGACTCCAGTCTCAGCATGGGCGGCAAGGCCGCCATCAAGCGCCTGCCGTAGCCCATCGTTGCCAGGCGCGAGTCGCACACCACCAGCACGCCCTGGTCTGACTCGCGCCGTATCAATCGGCCAGCGCCCTGCTTGAGTGCAACGGCCGCCTCCGGAATCGAATAATCATTGAAAGAGCTGCGGCCCTGCAGTTCCAGGCGCTGCGACCGCGCCTCTACGAGCGGATCGCCCGGCGGCGGGAATGGCAGCTTGTCGATCACGACCAGCTGGAGCGTGTCGCCCGGCAGGTCAACGCCTTCCCAGAACGACGCGGAGGCAACGAGCACACAGCCTGCACGGCCCTGGGTGCCGCCCTCGCGAAAACGCTCCATCAGCCGGCGCTTGGGTAGCTGGCCCTGCACCAGCACCTCAATCTCACCGGCGCCCTCAAAGCGGCGTTGCAGTTCTTCACCAATTGCACGCAGCGCTCGCAGCGTGGTGGTCAGGACCATCGTGCGGCCACCCAGCCGGCGTGCGCCTTCAGCAGCAATGGCCGCCACCTGCCCGCTATGGGCGGCGTCGTTGGGTTTGACGATGTCCCGCGGCACGTAAACGCAGGCCTGGTTGCGATAGTCGAAGGGGCTGTCCACACGAAGGATCTCTGCCTCGCCCAGCCCGCACGGCTCAGTGAACCACGACAGGCGGGCGTCATCGCCCAAAGTGGCGGATGTGAATACCCATGAGCGGCTGGAGCCTTCGGCGCTGCCCGTCTTGAGCAGCTTGTCCTGCACGGCCTTCGCAATGTCAAGCGGCGACTCGACCAGGCGCAACTGCATGCCGACATCGATCCAGCGCACAGCCGCAGGCTCGCACTTCGCACCGAAGCGCTCGACACGCTGTGCAAGTTCTGTTGCGCGCTCTTGCAGTCTCGGGAAATCGGGCGCCATCTCACTGACCGTCGCGAGCCCCTCGATCGCATGGGTGCACGCGAGATGCAGTTCATCGAGCGCTTCGCGCCATGCCCGCGGCTCCACGCCTTCGGGCGCTTCATCGACCCAGCGCAGGCGTGCATTGCTGGTCGTCTTGCCGACCGACAGGCGCAAGTCGCGGGCGGCGCGCTCGACCTGCGACACGATGGTTTGCCAGTCGACCAGACCGCGCGCGAATTGCAGTCCGGCGCCGAGCATGTCGCGGGCGAAGTCGAGCAGCTGGCCGGTGGTCAGGTTGGCACCCAGAAACTGCACGCCTGTTTCGTTGAGCTGGTGCGCCTCATCGAAGATGGCAATGCGCACGGTGGGCAGGAGCTCCGCCATGCCCGACTCGCGAACAGCCATGTCGGCGAAGAACAGGTGGTGATTGATCACCACCACATCGGCAGCCAGCGCTTCGCGTCGTGCAATGTTGACGTGGCACGAGCGAAACTTCGGGCAGTCGGAGCCCAGGCAGTTCTCGCGTGTCGACGTCACGAGCGGGATGAGCGGCGAGCGCTCGTCCAGCCCCGGCAGCTCGGCGAGATCGCCCGTGCGGGTGACCTGCGACCACTCCTCGATCTTGGCGAGCGAACGCAACGCTGCGCGGTCCGGGAAGTTGGCGTCATGCCGCGCAAGCTCCATCCGGTGCAGGCAGAGGTAACTGCCCCGGCCCTTGAGCAACGCGGTGCGCACGGGCAGCCCGAGCGCTTCGACCAGCCGCGGCAAATCGCGCCCGAAGAGCTGGTCCTGCAGGGTCTTGGTGGCCGTCGAGAGCAACACGCGCTCGCCGCTGAGCAAGGCAGGCACGAGGTAAGAGTAGGTCTTGCCAACGCCCGTGCCGGCTTCCACCACCAGCGCGCCACCATGGGCGATCGTGCGCGCCACCGCCAGTGCCATTTCGGTCTGGCCGGCGCGGGGCATGAACTGATCGGCTGCACGCGACAAGGCGCCGCCCGGCGCGAACGCATCGCGCACCGGAGCTTCAAGGGAATATCCGGGCTCACCCGGCTCACTGCCGCCAGCGTTGACCATCAGGCAGGTTCTTTGGGATCGATCGCGAGTTCAAGGCGCGCGATCTGGTCGCGCAGCGCCAGCCGCCGCTTCTTGAGGCGCCGCATCATGAGCTCATCGACGGGGTGTTCCAGGCTGGCGCGGTCGATCATGGCGTCAAGATCGGCGTGCTCGATTCGCAGCTCGATCAGGTGGCGTTCGGGGGAGTGGAGATTCGTTTCCAATACTTACCTGGGCCCAGTGAGAATAAAGCCACAGTCGCGTTCATTCGATAATACGTCTTTCGCAGGCAATAATCGCTCTCTCGGTCAAGATTCGCGCGCAGCGACATTCGATTCATGGCAACCAGCAAGGGCTATCGGCTCACAGCTTCAACCGGCATCCACAAGGGTGACCGCGAATACCAGCAGGACCAGGTCGCGCTGATCACGCATCCGCGTCTGCCCGGCTGCGTGCTCGGCATCGTGGCCGATGGAATGGGCGGCCGCAGCGGCGGGCGCAAAGCATCCGATCAGGTGATGCTCACGGCCAAACAACTGTTCGAGCGTTACTCACCCGAACACGACGACGCCTCCACGCTGTTGCAGCAAATGGTGACCGAGGCGCATATCGTCATCAAGCTCACCGCCATCTCGGCCGAGCAGGAGCCACACAGCACCCTTGCCGCCTTCCTGATCAATCCGGGCGGCGACTGCCACTGGATCCACGCCGGCGATTCCCGCATCTATCACTTCCACGGCAGCAAGCTCGTCAAACGCACGATGGATCATTCCTACGTGCAGACTCTGGTCGATCGCGGGGAGATCACGGAAGAAGAAGCGAACGTGCATCCCCAGTCGAACATCCTGATGGGCTGCCTCGGCGCCGAGGAAGACCCACCGGCTGACCACCACTTCATCCAGCAGCTGCGGCCCGGCGATGTGTTGATGTGTTGCAGCGATGGCGTATGGCACTACTTCAGCCCGAACGAGCTCGGCTCGGTGCTGTCGTCGCTGTCGCCGCGCGAAGCCACTGAATTCCTGATCGAGAAGGCCCGTTCACGCGGTCACGGCGGTGGCGACAACCTCTCGCTGGCCATCGTCAAGCTCGAACCGCTCGACTCCTGATCGCCTGGGCTACGGCGGCGTCGGCAGCCCCGAGGCGGGCTTTTTCATGTGCTCGGCCACGCGCCGGTCGCGATCTTTCTTCTGCCGGGCGGCCTCGGCCAGTTTTTCTTCTCGCCTGCGAACGTTGTCCGCAGCCTCCTTGATGCGGCTCGCCTGGGCAGCGGCGGCTGACCTGCGCCGTTCTTCGTCGCGGGCCGTGCGGGCTGCAGCGTTCGCGGGTGCTGAGGCTGCAAGCGCCGCATGGTCACCCGTCTTCTTCTTGCCCCGCTCCTGCCGCGCCGCATCATTCACCAGGGCCTGGTCACGATTGCGCGCCTGCTCCGCGGCCTTCTCGGGCGATGACTTCGCCTCGATCTCCCGCACCCGCTCGGCAGCACGGCGTTTGCGTTCGGCGTCGTTGATCGCCAGTTCCTGGCGGCGCAAATGACCCAGTGCGTCCCTGCGCCTGGAACGTGCATCGTTGAGGCAGTCGTTGACGGCAAACGTCTTGTAGCAGGCTTTCTCGGACGTCTTGAACTCGCCTTCGATGGCGGCGCGCTCCGTGGCGATTCGCGCGCGCTCGCCTGCCACATTCACCTCATCGGCAGCAATGCCGGCGAGCGGCAGGACGATCAGGCAGGCGGCAACGATGAGGCGGTTCATGTCAAGCGTGTATCCACAGTTCGATGCGGCATTGCAAGATATTCCGCTGACCGCATCTCGTTCAGGCGCGACACGGTGCGCGGAAATTCGTGGGCCAACGGCCCCTCGGTATACAACGCCTCCGGCTCCACCGCTGCCGACATGATCAACTTGACGTGCCTGTCGTACAGCACATCGATGAGCCAGGTGAAGCGCCTCGCTTCCGACGCCATGCGCACCGGCATGTGCGGCACGTTGCTCAACAGCACGGTGTTGAACTGGCTGGCAATCTCCAGATAGTCGTTCTGCGATCGGGGACCGCCGCACAAGGTGCGGAAGTCGAACCACACGATGCCGCCTGCGCGCCGCACCGCGCGAATCTGCCGCGCCTCGATGTGCAGCACCGGGTCTTCGTCGCGGCCGACGGCGAGGCTGTTGAACGCCTCGTTCATCTCTTCGTCCGCCTCGGGGCCGAGCGGCGTGTGGTAGAGCTTGACCTGCTCCATCACGCGGCTTCTGTAGTCCACGCCGTTGTCCACGTTGACCACTTCCAGGTTTTCCTTGAGCAGCTCGATCGCCGGCAGGATGCGATCGCGATGCAAGCCGTCGGGGTACAGATCGTCGGGCTTGAAATTCGATGTCGTCACAAAGCCCACGCCGTTTTCGAACAGCGCATTGAGCAAGCGATGCAGGATCATTGCGTCGGTGATGTCCGCCACATGAAACTCGTCAAAACAGATCAGCCGATAGCGCTTGGCGATGCGCTCGCCCAGCACATCGAGCGGGTTCACGGTGCCCTGCAGCTCCGACAACTCGCGATGCACTTCACGCATGAACTCGTGGAAGTGCAGGCGCGTCTTGCGCACGAGCGGCACAGCGTTGAAAAAGCAGTCCATCAGGAAGCTCTTGCCGCGCCCCACGCCGCCGTACATGTACACCCCGCGGGGAATGTCAGGGTGGTTGATCAGCCTGCGCACAAAGCCCGTGCGCTGCTCCTTGAAGTCGGCCCACTCGCGCGCGCAGCGGTCCAGGGCCTGCACGGCGCGCAGCTGTGCAGGGTCGCTCTGGTAGCCGCGCGCTGCCAGCTCGAGGTCGTAGGCTTGCCGAACGGACAACGGCGTGCGGTCAGAAGTTCAGCGTGCGCTTGTCAACGGCCAGCGCCGCTTCCTTCGTCGCCTCGGACAAGGACGGATGCGCGTGGCAGATGCGTGCGATGTCTTCCGAGGATGCGCGGAATTCCATGGCGACCACGGCCTCAGCGATCAGCTCGCTGGCCATCGGCCCGACGATATGCACGCCAAGGATCTCGTCCGTCTTGGCATCGGCAAGAAACTTGACCATGCCCGTCGTGTCGCCCAATGCGCGCGCACGGCCATTGGCCATGAACGGGAATGTGCCTGCCTTGTATTGCACGCCAGCCGCCTTGAGCTGCTGCTCGGTCTGGCCCACCCACGCGATCTCGGGGCTGGTGTAGATCACCCACGGAATCGTGTTGAAGTTGACGTGGCCATGCTGGCCCGCGATGCGCTCGGCCACTGCAACGCCCTCTTCTTCCGCCTTGTGCGCGAGCATCGGGCCGCGCACGGCGTCACCAATTGCCCACACGTTCGGCAGGTTGGTCTTGCATTGGTCGTCCACCGCAATGGCGCCGCGCTCGTCGAGTTTCAGGCCAACCGCTTCGTGGCCGAGGCCAATCGTGTTGGGCACACGGCCAATCGACACGATGAGCTTGTCGACCTCGAGCAGTTGCGCCTCGCCCTTGGCGTTTGTCCAGGCAACGGACACGCCCTTCTTCGAGTTCTTGATCTCGCCGACCTTCACGCCCAGCTCGATCTTCAGGCCCTGCTTGTCGAAGGCCTTCTTCGCTTCCTTGGCGATCTGCTCGTCCACCGCGCCCAGGAACGTCGGCAGCGCTTCCAGCACCGTGACTTCCGCGCCCAGCCTGCGCCAGACAGATCCCATCTCAAGCCCGATCACGCCGGAGCCGATCAGGCCCAGCTTCTTCGGCACTGCAGGAATGCGCAGCGCACCGTCGTTCGACAGGATGTTCTCTTCATCGAAAGGAGCGCCAGGCAAGGCGCGCGGATTGGAACCCGTCGCCACGATGATGTGCTTGCCCGTGAGCGTTTCTTCCGCCGCGCCGGAGACCTTGATCTCGTAGCCCGCAGCATCGGCCTTCACGAAGGAGCCGCGGCCATGGAAGAACGCGACCTTGTTCTTCTTGAACAGGAACAAGATGCCGTCGTTGTTCTGCTTCACGACGGTGTCTTTGCGAGACAGCATCTTTGCGAGGTCCAGCTCCAGGCCCTTCACGTTGATGCCGTGATCGACAAAGTGCTTGCCCGCGTGCTCGAAGTGCTCAGACGACTGCAGCAGCGCCTTCGATGGAATGCAACCCACGTTTGTGCAGGTGCCACCCGGTGCGGGCTTGCCGTCCTTGTTCTTCCACTCGTCGATACAGGCGACGTTGAAGCCCAGTTGCGCCGCGCGAATGGCGGCAATGTAGCCACCGGGACCGCCGCCGATGACGATCACGTCAAATTGTTTAGTCATATCAAAGTCCAGCGCCCATCAATTGGTGCATTTTCGGGAGGCACCGCGGAACCGGCATTGCCGGGCCGCTGGTGTCGCCCCCTTGAGGGGGAGGCGGCCAAAGGCCGCTTCGGGGGTGGGTCAAATATCGAACAGCAGGCGAGCCGGATCTTCCAGCGCTTCCTTCATGGCGACCAGGCCCAGCACGGCTTCGCGGCCGTCGATGATGCGGTGGTCGTAGCTCATGGCGAGGTAGTTCATCGGGCGGATGACGATCTGGCCGTTCTCAACCACAGCGCGATCCTTCGTGGCGTGCACGCCCAGGATGGCCGACTGCGGCGGGTTGATGATCGGCGTCGACAGCATCGAGCCGAACACACCGCCATTGGAAATCGAGAACGTGCCGCCAGTCATCTCTTCGATGCCGAGCTTGCCGTCGCGCGCCTTCGCGCCGTATTCAGCAATCTTCTTTTCGATGTCGGCAAACGACATCTGGTCGGCATTGCGCAGGATAGGCACGACCAGGCCGCGCGGCGAGCCCACGGCAATGCCGATGTCGAAGTAGCCGTGATAGACGATGTCGGTGCCGTCAACCGACGCATTGAGCACCGGGTACTTCTTCAGCGCGTGGACAGCAGCCTTCACGAAGAACGACATGAAGCCGATCTTCACGCCGTGTTCCTTCTCGAACTTTTCCTGGAAGCGCTTGCGCATTTCCATCACAGGCGCCATGTTCACTTCATTGAACGTCGTGAGGATGGCGTTGGTCGATTGCGATTGCAGCAGGCGCTCGGCCACGCGCGCACGCAGGCGCGACATCGGCACGCGCTGCTCGGGGCGCTCGCCCAGGTCAGGCGTTGCCACCGACGAGTTCACTTGCGGCAGTGCAGCGCGCGCGGGTGCCGCAGGTGCTGCCACAGGCGCCACAGACGGTTTGGATGCGCCGCCAGCCACGGCACCTAGCACATCGCCCTTGGTCACGCGGCCATCTTTGCCCGTACCGGCGACAGAGCCAGCTGCCAGGTTGTTGTCGGCCATGAGCTTGGCGGCAGCCGGCATAGCGATGTCGGACTTCGAGCCGCCGGTCGCTGCAGCAGCTGGTGCAGGTGCCGCCGGCGCAGGCGCAGCAGCCGTCGCAGCAGCAGCCGGGGCAGCCGCTGCGCCCTTGCCTTCGCTATCGATCTTTGCGATCACCTGGTCGGCTGCGACAGTCGCGCCGTCGGCCTGCAGGATCTCGGCAAGAACACCTGCGGACGGGGCCGGCACTTCCAGCACGACCTTGTCCGTCTCGATCTCGATCAGGATTTCATCGATCGCGACCATGTCGCCTGCCTTCTTCTTCCACTGCAAAAGGGTTGCTTCTGCCACTGATTCCGACAGCTGCGGAACCTTCACTTCAACGATAGCCATTTGATTTCCAGGTTGAGGGTTGAGCGTTGAGCGTTGAGCGAGGGTTGGAGCGAGTTCACGCCCAACGCTGAACGCCCAACGCTGAACCTTATTTAGTGAGGATGAATCCCTTGAGCTTGCCGAACGCCGCGTCCACGAGCGCCTTCTGCTGCTCCTGGTGCAAGTGCGCGTAGCCCACAGCTGGTGAAGCCGACGACGGCCGGCCCGCATAAGCGAGCTTTTGGCCTTCGACCATGTTCTCGTGGATGTAGTGCTGCACGAAGAACCAGGCGCCCTGGTTCTGCGGCTCGTCCTGGCACCACACGATTTCGGTGACGTTGGGGTACTTCTTCAGCTCGGCGGCAAACGCCTTGTGCGGGAACGGATAAAGCTGCTCCACGCGCAGGATGGCTGATTCATCGGTGCCGCGCTCCTCACGCTTCTTGGCAAGGTCGTAATACACCTTGCCGGAACACATGATCACGCGCTTGACCTTGTCGGCCTTCAAGTCCTTGTGCTCGGGAATGATCGTCTGGAACGCACCCTTGGTGAACTCGACGAGCGGCGAGCCGGCGTCTTTGTTACGCAGCAGCGACTTGGGCGTCATGATGACCAGCGGCTTGCGCAGGTTACGCACCATCTGGCGGCGCAGCACATGGAAGATCTGGCTGGCTGTCGTCGGCTGGACGATCTGCATGTTGGTGTCGGCGGCCAGCTGCATGAAGCGCTCCAGGCGTGCCGAGCTGTGCTCCGGGCCCTGGCCCTCGTAGCCGTGCGGCAGCATGAGCGTGATGCCGTTGACGCGGCCCCACTTCACTTCACCGGACGCGATGAACTGGTCGATCACAACCTGAGCGCCGTTGACGAAGTCGCCGAATTGCGCCTCCCAGATGACGAGCGTGTTCGGGTCGTTCGACGCATAGCCGTATTCAAAACCGAGCACGGCCTCTTCAGAGAGGATGGAGTCGATCACCACGAACGGCGCCTGGTTCTCGGCGACGTGGCTCAGCGGCGTGAACGTGCCCGTGTCCCACTTCTCACGGTTCTGGTCATGCAACACAGCATGGCGGTGTGTGAACGTGCCGCGGCCGCAGTCTTCGCCCGACAGGCGGACCGGGTAGCCGCTCGCGACGAGCGATGCAAATGCCATGTGCTCGCCCATGCCCCAATCCACATTCACTTCGCCCCGGCCCATGGCCGCGCGATCGTCGAGCACCTTCTTGACGAGCGGATGCGGCGTGAAGTCGGCAGGCAGCGTTGTGATTTTTTCGGCCAGGCGCTTCCACTCTGCAGTGGGAATGGCGGTGTCTGCGTGGTCAGTCCATTTGCGCCCGAGGAACGGCTGCCAGTCCACCGCGTACTTGCTCTTGAAGTTGGTCAGCACCGGGTCGTGCGTGTGCTTGCCCGCATCCATTGCGGCGCGGTAGGCCTTGACCATGTCGTCGCCCAGCGTATCGCCCAGGCCTTGTGCAGCGAGTTTGTCGGCGTACAGCTTGCGCGTGCCGGGGTGCTGCGCAATCTTCTTGTACATCAGCGGCTGGGTCAGCGCAGGCGTGTCCTGCTCGTTGTGGCCGAGCTTGCGGAAGCAGACGATGTCCACAACCACATCGCGCTGGAATTCCATGCGGTATTCGAGCGCGAGCTGCGTGGCCAGCACCACGGCCTCAGGGTCGTCGCCGTTCACGTGCAGCACTGGTGCTTCGATCATCTTGACGATGTCGGTGCAATACAGCGTGGAGCGTGCATCGCGCGGGTCGGAGGTCGTGAAGCCGATCTGGTTATTGATCACGATGTGGACCGTGCCGCCCGTGAAGTAGCCGCGCGTTTCCGACAGCGCCAGCGTTTCCATCACGACGCCCTGGCCGGCAATGGCCGCGTCGCCGTGCACCAGCACCGGAAGCACTTGCTTGCCATGCGGGTCCGAGCGGCGGTCCATGCGGGCGCGCACCGAGCCTTCGACCACCGGGTTCACGATTTCAAGGTGCGAGGGGTTGAACGCCAGCGTCAGGTGAACCGGGCCACCGGCGGTGGTCACGTCGGAGCTGAAGCCCTGGTGGTACTTCACATCGCCGGCGGGCAGGTCTTCCTTGGCGGTGTGGTCGAACTCTGCGAACAGGTCGGCCGGCATCTTGCCCAGTGCATTCACGAGCACATTCAGGCGGCCACGGTGGGCCATGCCAATCACGATTTCCTGCACGCCCTTGCTGCCCGCGCCCTGGATCAAGGCGTCGATCGAGGCGATGAAGCTCTCGCCGCCTTCGAGCGAAAACCGCTTTTGGCCGACGTACTTGGTGTGCAGGAAGCGCTCAAGGCCTTCAGCGGCCGTGACGCGGTCGAGGATGTGCTTTTTCTGGTCGGCAGAGAAGTTCGGCTTGCTGCGGATCGACTCGAGCTTTTGCTGCCACCAGCGCTTGCGGTGCTGGTCGCTGATGTACATGTATTCGGCGCCGATGGAGCCGCAGTACGTCTCGCGCAGCGCGTTCGTCAGCTCGCGCAGCGACATCGACTCTTTGCCGAAGAACGTGTTGCTGATGTTGAACACCGCTTCCTGGTCGGCGTCGTTGAAGCCATAGAAGCCGGCTTCAAGTTCGGGAATCTTTTCGCGCTCGGTGCGCTTGAGCGGATCGAGGTCGGCCCAGCGGCAGCCCACGTTGCGGTACGCGGCAATGAGCTGTTGCACTGCAGTGCGCTTGCGCCCGAGGTCAGACTCAGCGCCGCTGGCAACCAGCACGCGGCCTGCGCCCTGCTTCGCCCGTTCGGCGAAAGCGTTGATCACAGGCAGGTGGGGAACGTCCTTGGACTCCGAGCCGTCAACGGCAGGCACATGCTGCAGCGCATCGAAGTAGTCGCGCCACGTCTCGGGCACGCTGGTCGGGTTGGCGAGATAGTTTTCGTACATCTCTTCGACGTACGGGGCGTTGCCGCCAAAAAGGTAGGAGTTGCCTTGATAGGCCGTATAGACGGAGCCTGGATCGCTCATGCTTCGCTGACTTTCCGCCTCCCTGCAGGAGGCATTGGCTGGTTGTGAGAACCTTCCGCGGCACGGCTGAACCGGTTGGCGGATGCGACTGTGGGTCGGAAGGACCTGGGTAGCGAACGCAATTGTGCCACCTTTCGGTTAGCTCGCGCTGCCCAGGCCGCGTTCAGGGTGCCATCAAATCCTTGATCTGCTGCAGGGCTGACGGGTCTTCGATCGTTGTCAGGTCACCTGCGTCGCGGCCTTCTGCCACCGCCTGGATCGCCCGGCGCAGCAGCTTGCCGCTGCGCGTCTTGGGCAGCGCATGGACGAGGTGCACGCGCGAAGGCCGCGCAACCGCGCCGAGCTGCTCATCGACGACTTTCATGATCTCGCCTTCCAGCTTGAGCCGGGACGCGGTGTTGACCATGGCCGCACTGTCACGCGGCACAACGAAGGCCATCGCGACCTGCCCCTTGAGCTGGTCGGCAACGCCGACCACCGCCACTTCGGCCACGCCCGAATGACTGGAGATGCTCTCTTCAATCTCGCGCGTGCCCAGGCGGTGACCGGCCACATTGATCACGTCGTCGGTGCGGCCCAGGATGTAGTAGTAGCCATCGGCATCGCGAATGCCCCAGTCGAAGGTGCTGTAGACCAGCTTGCCGGGAACCGTCTGCCAATAGGTGCGCACGAAGCGCGCGTCGTCGCCCCACACGGTCTGCATGAAGCCCGGCGGCGTCGGCCCTTCGATCACCACCACGCCCTTCTCGTTGGCACCCGTGAGCTCCTCGCCCGTGTTCTCGTGGACGATCTTCACGTCATAGCCGTACATCGGCACGCCAGGGCTGCCGAACTTGCTTGGCTTTTTCTCGACGCCGTTGGCAATCGTGAGGATCGGCCAGCCGCTCTCGGTCTGCCAGTAGTTGTCGATGATCGGCACGCCCAGCCCGTCGCTGATCCAGCGCGCCGTGGGCTCATCCAGCGGTTCGCCCGCCAGGAACAGCGCCTTCAGGCTCGACAGGTCGTACTTGGCCAGGAACGCGGGGTCGTGCTTCTTGAGCACCCGCACGGCCGTCGGCGCGCTGAACATGCCGCTGACCTTGTACTTCTCGACCAGGCTCCACCAGATGCCCGCATCGGGGCGGATCGGCACGCCCTCATACATGATGGTGGCCATGCCTGCGATGAGTGGCCCGTAGACGATGTAGCTGTGGCCCACAACCCAGCCAATATCGCTGGTCGAGAAGAACGTCTCGCCCGGCTCGCCCAGGAAGATGTGCTTCATGCTGGCCGCCAGCGCCACCGTATAGCCGCCCACGTCGCGCTGCACACCTTTGGGCAGGCCCGTCGTGCCGCTCGTGTAGATGGTGTAGCTGATGTCCGTGGACTCCAGCCACACGCAGGGCACCTGCACCCCATCCTGGCGGGCAACCGATTCGGCCCAGTCGTGGTCGCGACCTGCCACCCGCTCCATGGGCGCGAGCCCCCGGTCGACCAGCAGCACCGATTCCGGCTTGTGCTTCGACAGGCGGATCGCCTCGTCAAGCAACGGCTTGTACGGCATCACCTTGCCGCCGCGTGAGCCGGCATCGGCGCTGACGATCGCTTTCGGCGTTGCGTCTTCAATGCGCGAGGCGAGCGACACGGAGGCAAAGCCGCCAAACACGACCGAATGAATCGCGCCGATCCGCGCACACGCCAGCATGGCGAATGCAGCTTCGGCAATCATCGGCATGTAGATCAGCACGCGGTCACCGCGCTTGACGCCCAGCGCCAGCAGTGCTGCCGCAGCACGCTGCACTTCACGGTGCAGTTCATGGAATGTGTAGGTGCGCTCAACGCCCGTTTCGGTCGAAACGAAGATCAGGGCGGGCTGGTCGGGCCGCGTGAGCAGGTGCCTGTCCACGGCGTTGTGGCACAGGTTGGTCTGGCCGCCGACAAACCAGCGTGTGAACGGTGGGTTGGAGTAGTCACAGATCTGCACGGGCGGCTTGTGCCAGCCAATGAGCTGCGACTGCTCCTTCCAGAAACCTTCGCGGTCTTCGAGCGAGCGGCGGTGGAAGTCAGCGAATCCTGTCATGTTGTCTCCTTGGGCTGCCCGACATTGTGGTCACGGGGCTTGCCGCCAGCTGACACGCTCGCACCGCGCGTGGCGCGCTTACTTGATCAGCGTCAAGACTTCCCTGAAATTCGGGTGATCCGCACCGCGCAGCCACTCGAAGGCGACCATCTCGGTCGTCACAAGCTCGGCGCCTGCACCCGCCAGCCGGTCAAAGGCTGCATCGCGATTGCGTTCGCTGCGCGAGCTGCAGGCGTCCGTCACGACCCACACTTCAAACTCTTCTTCCAGCAGGTCCAGTGATGTCTGCATCAGGCACACGTGCGCCTCGCAGCCCGCCATCACGATGGCGTTGCGTTGCAGGCCCTCGGCTGGCGTTGGTTTTTGCAAGTGCCGGGGCAGGCTGCGGGCATTGCCGCCTTGCGGGCGCGCCGGCGGCCGCAGCCATTCAACCAGGCCGTCTGCAACCGCACTGAACGACATCTTGTCGAGGGTCTTGCGGCACAGCGCTTTCATCTCGGCAGGGTTCTCACCCAGGCCCGCCGGGTTCTCCTGCGTGCCCCATACCGGCACTTCCAGCAGCCGTGCCATGCGGGCGAGACGCATCGCGTTCTGCAAGACCAGGTCGCCCTCGTGGATGGAGGGCATCAGGCGTGACTGGTAGTCAACCAGTACCAGTTGGGAGTCATCGGTGTCGAGCAGCATGCGCCCGATTATTCCAGCCTCCACTGCCGTGCGACGCAGCCAGTGTCAGGCGGCGGACTGCAAAGGCGCCGGAACCGTGGGACAGATCTCCACATGCAGCACACGTTCGGTGACCGGATGGTCCACCATCAGCCCATTGAGCGACATCGGATGGGAGTGCCGCTCGTGCGCGCGCTGGGCGTGCTCACGGTGGCGCTGCTCCTCGCGCTGGAACTCATCAATGCTGCGCCTGACTTCGCGATAGAGCTCTTCGACAGATTCAATGTCCGGCCCGGTCGTCTCCAGCGCAAAGGCCGGCACCAGCACCACCTCGCACCCTTGCTCTTCGTACTCGATGCGCGTCGGCCTGCCGAGCACACGCTGGACGGCAGCCAGTGCCTTGTCATGGCCCATCGCCGGCATGACGACGGTGAACTCGGTAGGACCGGTTCGCGCCGCAAAGCCGTGGCCTCCGGCGAGCCGCAGGAGCTTTTCGACGATCACGCCGGTCAGGCCCTGCACCATGCGCTTGCCGTAGATCCTGCGCACTTCAACCAGGTCCGTGAAGTCGAACACGGCCACGCTCATCTCGCGGTGGTGGGCTTCGCAGTCGGCCAGCAACTTGTCGCCGTAAGCGATCAGCCCGTTCTTGTTATAGAGCGAAGTGGCCGTATCCATGCAACTGCGCTCTTCATTACCCTTGAGCAGGCCCAGGCTCACGCCGACATGGCAGGCCAAGTCACGCACGGCATGTGACGCCGCTGCCGCTGCCAGATGCGCCAGGCTGGTCGAGCCGCCGCCATGCGGCTGGATTCGTGTGGGCTGGAAATCTGTGGTCATGGTGTGTCCCCTTCTGCTGGAGCCGATGGTTTGCCGGTATCACGAATCAGACCACCGCCGCGCTGGCGCCCGGTAGGGATAACGCCGGGGCCGCCTAGGGAATCGGCTTAGCCGCACCACCAGACGCCGTTTGCGCTGCATTGCGTTGTGCGGCAACCCCTGTGGAGCGCCGCACGACGTTAAACTGCCCGGCAAACATCACGAGGGATTGCAGTGAGTCAGCCCAGCGAACCCGCCACGATCAGACTGCTTTGCGTTGAGGACAACGCAGACGACGTCGAGCTGATGGCGATCGCACTCGAGCGCGCTGATCCGCTGCGGCACTACGAGCTGACCCGCGTTGACGACGCTGCCGGATTCGCGCACGCGCTCGAAGGCCAGTTCGATGTGATCCTGTGCGACTTCAACATGCCGCGCTTTTCGCCCTATGCGGCGCTGCAGATTCTGATGTCGCGGCAATCGGGCATTCCGCTCATTGTTGTGACACGTGCCATCGGCGAAGAGGCAGCCGTGCATGTGCTTCGCTGCGGTGCCAAGGACTACCTCACCAAAGACAAGCTCGGCACGCTGCCGCAGATCATCGAGCGCGTCATGAACGAGCGCCAGCGAGCACGCGACCAGGAGCGCATGGGGCTCGAACTCGAAGCCGCCTACCGCCGCCTGAAGACGCTGTCGGCGCGGCTTGTCGTTGCGCAAGAGCGCGAGCGAGACCTGATCTCGCGCGAACTGCACGACCAGCTGGGCCAGACACTCACCGGCATGGTGATTCACCTTCATGCTGCGCAGCGCACGGACAACGCCGAGGTCGCGCGCAAACACACCGACACCGCAATGGAGATGGCACAGGGCGCCGTCGAGCAAGTCAAGACGCTGTCGTTCTCCTTGCGTCCGCCCCAGCTCGACCTGCTGGGCCTGGTGGCTGCCACGCAGTGGGCCGTGCAACGAATTGCAGAGCCGGCGCAGCTCGCGTTCAAGGTGAGCTGGCGAGGCGATGAGCCTGAAAAACCGGGCGTCGCGGCAGCCGTGGTGCTGCGGCTGGTCCAGGAGGCGCTGACGAACATCGTGCGCCACGCGAAGGCAAGCCATGTGACGGTGCGCATCCGCTTTCTTGATAACGAGCGAATCGGGCTGCTGGTGGTGGACGACGGCGTCGGATTCGACAAGCTCGCGATGCTCGGGGGCGAAACCAGTGAGCGCAATATGGGGCTTCGTGGAATGATCGAGCGCACGGAACTCGCCGGCGGCCGCCTGCAGATCCGCACCCGGCCCGGCAAAGGTGTCCGGGTGCGAGCGGTGCTTTAGAACAAATCGGGGTCACCATGAAGAACACAGCACCAGTCAAGCCAGTCAGGGTGGTCCTTGCGGATGATCACGACCTGGTCCGCTCGGGCATCAAGGCACTGCTTTCGATGGTGGAGAACGTCGAGGTCATAGCCGAGGCACGCAATGGCGCGGAGCTCGTCCAGCTCGCGGGCGACCTCCTGCCCGATATCGTGATGACGGACATCTCGATGCCTGTGATGGACGGCATCACCGCCATTGCCGAGATTCACTCGACGCATCCGCAAGTGCGGCTTCTGGTGCTGTCGATGTACGACACCGTGGACTTCGTCAAGCGAGCCGTCGCCAACGGCGCCTGCGGCTACCTCATGAAGGACGCGCCTCCCTTCGAGCTCGAGCAGGCGATTCGCAGCGTGATGGCCACAGGCAGTTATTTCAGCCCGTCGATTGCCCAGCGCCTGCTCCAGCCATCGGAGCCCACCATCAACGATGAGCTCACCGACCGCCAGATCGAGATCCTGAAGCTGATCGCGCAGGGCCGCGCCTCCAAGGAAATTGCGTATGAGCTGGGCTTGTCGCCCAAGACTGTGGACGTGCACCGCACCCGCATCATGGAGCGCCTGCACCTCAGTGACATCGCCAGCCTGACGCTGTATGCCGTGCGCAAAGGCCTCATCAAGCCCTGAGGGCTCAGGGCGGCAGCACGCGTAGAAGGCGGCCGCGCTCGACGTCGGTCAACAGGTACAGCAGCCCGTCCGGGCCTTGCCGCACGTCGCGAACGCGCTCCAGGCCTTGAAGCAGCTTGTGCTCGCGCACGACCTTTCGGCCGTCCAGCTCCAGCCGGGCCAGGTAGCCGAACTTGAGGGAGCCGATGAAAAGATTCCCCTTCATGGCCGCCCCGTACCGCCCACTCGTCAGGAACGCCATGCCTGACGGCGCGATGGACGGCACCCAGTAGTGCAGCGGCTGCTCCATACCGGCCATGGCCGTGATGCCCTTGCCGATCGGGCCGCCACCGTAGTTCTCGCCGAAGGTGATCACGGGCCAGCCGTAGTTGCGGCCCGCTTGCGGCACGTTGATCTCGTCGCCGCCTTGCGGGCCGTGCTCATGCATCCAGAAGGTGCCGTCGGGCGCGAGCGTCGCGCCTTGCGAATTGCGATGGCCGTAACTCCATATCTCCGGCAACGCGCCCGCCGTGCCTATGAGGGGGTTGCCGGGTGCAGGGGCACCGTCCTTGGTGATGCGCACGACTTTGCCGTGATGCGTGTCGAGCGTCTGCGCGTCTTCCATGCGAGAGAAGCGGTCGCCCAGCGTGAGAAAGAGGTTGCCGTCGGCCGCTTCGACAATGCGGCAGCCGAAATGCAGCCGGCTCTCGAATTTGGGCTTCTGGCTGAACAAGACCTTCACGTCTTCCAGCCGCGTCGAGTCTGCCGAGAGCCGGGCCCGGGCCATGGCTGTGCTGTTGGTCGCGCCGGGACCCGGTTCAGAAAAGCAGAAATAGATCGTGCGATTGGACTCGAAGGCTGAATCGGCAATGACGTCGAGCAAACCGCCCTGCCCGGCCGCGGCCACGGACGGCAGGCCCGCCAGCGGCGCCCCCAGCTTGCCGTCGGCCTCCACCACCCGCATGCGGCCCGGCCGCTCGGTCACCAGGAATCGTCCCTGCGGCAGGAACGCCACGGCCCACGGGCGCACCAGGCCAGTCGCCACGTCCACGGTCTTCAAGTCTTGCGCCCACGAGGCCGAACCTGTGAGAGCAGACAAGGCACAGACCACCGACGCGACGGCGGCGTGGAGGCTACGGCGAATGAGGTGAAAAGAATCCATTTGCATGCCCACATTCTGTCCGCAACGCAGTCATTTCAGGCAAACCCCTGCTCTTCCCAATATGAATCAATCACTTACAAACGAATCCTCACTTGACTTCTCATTCACAAGACGGTTACCCTCGCGCCCAATGCGTCAACCTTTGTCATCTTTCTTCGCCTCTTTGCTGGTGGCGCTCGCCTGCACCGGTGCGCAGGCAGCCCCGGCGTCCGCAGAAGACGACCTCAGCCGCCTGATCGCCGACAAAGGCTTGATGACCCGGCTGGAGCAGGTGAGCAACACCGTCAGCGATCGCGCGTCCGAACTCGTCATCACGGCGATGGGCTTCCTGGGCGTTCCCTACCGCCGTGGCGGCAGCAATGACGCAGGCTTCGATTGCAGCGGCTTCGTGCGCTCCATGTATGAGCGCACGGTCGGCCTGGTCCTTCCGCGGCAGGCCAAGGAACAGGCCGCAGCCACACAGTCCATCGACAAGCAGGACCTGCAGCCGGGCGATCTGGTGTTCTTCAACACCATGCGGCGCGCCTTCAGCCATGTGGGCATTTACGTTGGTGAAGGCAAATTCATTCACTCCCCCAAGCCCGGCGCCCAGGTGCGTGTCGAGGACATGGGCCAGAGCTACTGGAAGCAGCGCTTTGACGGTGCCCGCCGCGTGATGGTGAACATGCCCGCCTCGATCCAGGCAACCCAATCCGCCCACTCAAATCCCGGACAACCTGCGCAACCCTGAGTGCGCATCGCGGCCGGTCCAGCCATGAAACAACAGCGCGGTTTCACCTTGACCGAGCTGATTCTCGCGGCGTCAGGCTGCAGGTCGCAGGTGACTGACGTCTGGGCGTCGGGCCGGAGCATTCCGGGGGCCGGCAACTTTGGCTGCGAATCGTCGTCTGCCACGAGCAAATATGTAGGCGGCATCCGGACCACGCAGCATGGCGAAGTCCAGCTGACGGTACAGAACATGGACGCTGCGACGAACGGGCTGCACCTCTACCTCAAGCCTTTTGATGCGAGCGGCAATGCAGCCATCGAACAGGGCAAGCCAGGCACGGTGGCAAACCGGCAGATCGCCCGCTGGGACTGCGGCGTCGCGATCGCGGACACGGCGTCGCGCGCGTTGATCAACGACCTGCCGGCCACCTGCCGCACGATGCTCGACATCACAGGCACGTTCGCGCCCTGAACGCCGGCAGGGCGCTGGCGGGGCTACTTGCGCGCAGGCGGCACGTCCGTACACGTGCCATGTGCGATCTCAGCCGCCATGCCGATGCTCTCGCCGAGCGTCGGATGTGGATGAATCGTCTTGCCGATGTCGATTTCGTCGGCACCCATCTCGATGGCGAGCGCCACCTCGCCAATCATGTCGCCCGCATGCGTGCCGACGATTCCGCCGCCCAGGATGCGATGCGTCTTCGCGTCGAACAGCAGTTTGGTAAAGCCCTCGTCACGCGTGTTCGCGATCGCCCGGCCTGACGCCGTCCAGGGGAAGTGCCCCTTCTTGATCGCGATGCCTTCAGCTTTTGCCTGGTCTTCCGTCAGGCCGACCCACGCCACCTCGGGGTCGGTATAGGCGACGCTTGGAATCACGCGCGCGTTGAAGGCCGCACTTTTCAGCTCTGCATCGCCCGTCATGTCGCCGCAGGCCACTTCAGCGGCGACGTGCGCCTCGTGCACGGCCTTGTGCGCGAGCATGGGCTGGCCCACGATGTCACCAATCGCGAAGATGTGCGGCACGTTGGTGCGCATCTGGATGTCCACCGGGATGAAGCCGCGATCGCTCACGGCAACGCCCGCCTTTTCCGCACCGATCTTCTTGCCGTTGGGGCTGCGGCCCACGGCCTGCAACACCAGGTCATAGAGCTGCGGCTCTTTGGGCGCCTGCTCGCCCTCGAAGCTCACGAGAATGCCGTCCTTCGTGGCCTGCGCGCCGACGGTCTTTGTCTTGAGCATGATGTTGTCAAAGCGCGGGGTGTTCATCTTCTGCCAGACACGCACCAGGTCGCGGTCGGCGCCCTGCATCAGGCCATCAAGCATCTCGACCACATCGAGCCGCGCACCGAGCGTGGAATAGACCGTGCCCATCTCCAGGCCGATGATGCCGCCACCGAGAATGAGCATGCGCTTGGGGTTGCCGCCCAGTTCAAGCGCGCCGGTCGAATCGACCACGCGCGGGTCAGCCGGCATGAACGGCAGGTGCACCGCTTGCGAGCCCGCCGCGATGATGCAGTACTTGAATTTGATCGTCTGCTTCTTGCCCGTCTTTTCCTGCGCGGTGCCGCTCGTCTCTTCGACTTCGAGGTGGTTCGCGTCCATGAACGAACCGAGGCCCCGCACCACGGTCACCTTGCGCATCTTGGCCATCGCGGCCAGGCCGCCGGTGAGCTTGCCCACCACTTTTGACTTGTGCGCGCGCAGCTTGTCGAGATCGACAGCGGGCTTGCCATATGAGATGCCAAGCGACTCGAAGTGGCTCACCTCGTCCATCACTGCGGCCACGTGCAGCAGCGCCTTCGAAGGAATGCAGCCGACGTTCAGGCACACGCCACCCAGCGTCGCATAACGCTCGACGATCACCGTCTTCATGCCAAGGTCCGCCGCGCGGAACGCAGCGGAGTAACCCCCGGGGCCCGCACCAAGGACGAGCATGTCGCACTCGATGTCGGCGCCACCGGCGTATGTCGATGCGACGGGAGCCATCGCCGTCTTGCTCGCTGCCCCACCGGCAGAGGCTTGCGGGGCCCCCGAGGAGCTTGCTCCTTGGGGTACAGGTGGGGGCGGGGGCACAGCAGCGCCAGGGGCTGCCGGCGCAGCAGCAGCAACCACCGCCTCGGCGCTCTCCACCACGAGCACGACGCTCCCCTCCTTGACCTTGTCCCCGACCTTCACCTTCATCTCTTTCACCACGCCTGCGTGCGACGACGGAATCTCCATCGATGCCTTGTCGCTCTCGACGGTGATGAGGGACTGCTCGGCCTTGATTGCGTCGCCGGGCTTGACCAGCACTTCAATCACAGACACTTCCGCGAAATCGCCGATATCCGGCACTTTGACTTCGACCAGGCTCATGAGTTGTCCCTCTTTTTCATCTCACTCTTTCACTTTGTTTCTTTGATCTTGAGCGTGAACACATCCGCAGGCGCTGCCGAGTTGCGATCAAACTCGCAACCGGCCGCAATGCCGGCTTCGGCCAGCTCCTTTGCCGTCTTGGCCTTGTCGTACAGCGCGTGCATGGCGCCGAGCGCGAAACTGCGGCCCGAGCCAATGCCCCAGAACTGCTTGAACTCGAACACTTCGCGATAGCTGTACAGGCCATAGATGCCGGTGGCATTTGCAATCACCACGCTGAACTGGCTCGACTCGTACGGGTCGCTGTCTTCTTCCTTGGTCTGCAGGAAGAAGTTTTCCTTCAGGAAGGGATGGAGCTTGGTGAAGGTGTCGAAGACTTCATCCTTGCTCCCGAGCTTGAGCAACTCGCGCGGCATCGAGCCGATTGCCTTGCGCAACACGGGGAAGTGAGCGACGGTGCCGGCCATGCCGATATAACTCGGCCCGGCGTCTGTTTCCGCCACGAAAATCTTCGTGTTGCTCTCGAAGCGGTTGCCCAGCCGCGTGTCGCCGAACGTCACAAGCGTGTCGGCTGCAATGGCAACCTGGCCGCCTTTTCTCACCACAACTACTGTTGTCATCGTTGCCTCTCGAGCATCGCTCCGCTCATCACAACATCGTGCGGCGGAAGTCAGAGAGGATAGCGCCCAGATAGGCGTTGAAACGGGCTGCCGAGGCACCATCGATCACGCGGTGATCCCACGACAGTGACAGCGGCAGCATCAGCCGTGGCTGGAACTGGGTGCCATCCCACACCGGCTCCATCTGGCTCTTGCATACGCCCAGAATCGCCACTTCCGGCGCGTTGATGATCGGCGTGAAGTAGCGCCCGCCAATGCCGCCCAGCGACGAGATCGTGAAGCAGGCACCCTGCATGTCGGCGGGCCCCAGCTTGCCGTCGCGCGCCTTCTTGGCGAGCTCACCCATCTCGGTGCTGATCTGCAGGATGCCCTTCTGGTCGGCGTTCTTGATGACCGGCACGACCAGGCCATTGGGCGTGTCAGCCGCAAAGCCAATATGGAAGTACTGCTTGAGCACGAGCTGGTCGCCGTCGAGCGATGAATTGAAATCCGGGAATTTCTTCAGCGCCGCCACGCAGGCCTTGATGAGGAAGGCGAGCATCGTGACCTTCACGCCCGACTTTTCGTTTTCCTTGTTGAGCTGCACGCGGAACGCTTCAAGCTCGGTGATGTCGGCGTCGTCATGGTTCGTGACGTGCGGGATCATCACCCAGTTGCGATGCAGGTTGGCGCCGCTGATCTTCTTGATGCGGCCCATCTCCTTGCGCTCGAACGGCCCGAACTTCGCGAAGTCCACCTTGGGCCACGGAAGCAGGCCAAGGCCCTCGCCACCGCCACCGCCGGCAGGTGCTTTCGCAGCTGCTGCCTTGGTCGTCGCTTCGCCTTGCATCACTGAACGCGTAAACGACTGGACGTCTTCGTGCGTGATGCGAGCCTTGGGACCGGTGCCCTTCACCTCTTCGAGCGGCACGCCGAGTTCGCGTGCGAACTTGCGAACCGACGGCGAGGCATGAGGCAGCGCGCCTGTCGGCGTTGATGGCTCGTGAGGCGGCAGTGCAGCCGTCGGCGCTGTGCGCTCCGCCACGGCCACGGGTGCGCTTGCCACTGCTGGTGCAGCAGCTGGCGGCGGCGCTGCAACCGCGGGCGCTGAGGCAGCACCACTGCCTTCGAGCGAACCGATCAAATCGCCCACATTGACCTTGTCGCCAATCTTCACTGTCAGCGTCTTGAGCACGCCGGCTGCGCTGGCGGGAATCTCCATCGAAGCCTTGTCGGACTCGACGGTGATGAGCGACTGCTCAGCCTTGATCGCGTCGCCCGGCTTGACGAGGATTTCGATCACGGCGACATCCTTGAAGTCGCCGATGTCGGGGATGCGCAATTCAACAGGTTGCGCGTTAGGCGTTGAGCGTTGAGCGTCGGGTCCAGCCTGTGGCGATGGCGCGGTCTTGGGCTGTTCCCGCTCAACGCTTGACGCCGAACGCTCAACGCCCTGGGCTTCCAAGACCAGCAACACCGTCCCCTGCTTCACCTTGTCGCCAAGCTTGACCTTCAGCTCCTTGATCACACCCGCTGCCGACGACGGAATTTCCATCGAGGCCTTGTCGGATTCGACGGTCACGAGCGACTGCTCGGCCTTGACTGTGTCGCCGACCTTCACGAGCACTTCGATCACCGAAACCTCGTCGAAGTCTCCAATGTCGGGGACTTGCACTTCGATTGCTGCCATGTTGTTCTGTCTCCGGTGTTCTTGTTCGCGTTCAGGCGTACAGCGGGTTGATCTTGTCTGTCTTGATGCCGTACTTCTGGATCGCCTCGGCAGCTTTGGCGGCGGGGATGACGCCGTCGTCGGCCAGTGACTTGAGCGCGGCCAGCACGATGTAGTGGCGGTTGATCTCGAAGTGTTCGCGCAGCTTGCTGCGGAAGTCGCTGCGGCCAAAGCCATCCGTGCCCAGCACCTTGTAGGTACGCCCCTTCGGGATGAAAGGACGGATCTGCTCGGCGTATGCCTTCATGTAGTCGGTGGACGCGACGATCGGGCCGGCATGCTTTTCAAGCTGCTGAGCGACAAACGACACGCGCGGCGCCTCGGTCGGATGCAGGAAGTTGAAGCGCTCGCAGTCCTGGCCTTCACGCGTGAGCTCGTTGAAGCTCGGGCAGCTCCACACATCGGCGTCGATGCCCCAGTCGTTCTTGAGCAGTTCCTGCGCGGCGAGTGACTCTCGAAGAATGGTGCCGGAACCAAGCAGCTGTACACGCGGCGCGCCGGCCTTCGATGGGGCGCCGGGCTTGCACATGTACATGCCCTTGATGATCTGCTCTTCGGTGCCGGGCTGCAAACCAGGCATGGCGTAGTTCTCGTTAAGCAGCGTCAGGTAGTAGTAAACGTTGTCCTGCTTCTCGACCATGCGCTTCAAGCCATGATGCATGATCACGCCGACTTCATGCGCGAACGTCGGGTCATAGCTCACGCAGTTCGGGATCGTGCCGGCCAGGATGTGGCTGTGGCCGTCTTCGTGCTGCAGGCCTTCACCGTTGAGCGTCGTGCGGCCTGAGGTGCCGCCGAGCAGAAAGCCACGCGCCTGCATGTCGCCGGCAGCCCAGCACAAGTCGCCCACGCGTTGCAGGCCGAACATCGAGTAGTAAATATAGAACGGCACCATGATGCGGTTGCTCGTGCTATACGACGTTGCAGCTGCTATCCAGCTGGCCATGCCGCCAGCTTCATTGATACCTTCCTGCAGGATCTGGCCAGCTTTGTCTTCCTTGTAGTAGGAAACCTGGTCTTTGTCTTGCGGCGTGTAGAGCTGGCCAGCCGGGTTGTAGATACCGATCTGGCGGAACAAGCCTTCCATGCCGAACGTGCGTGCTTCATCAACCAGGATGGGCACGGCACGCGGACCGAGTTCCTTGTCGCGCAGCAGCGCCGTCAGAAAGCGCACGTAGGCTTGCGTCGTGCTGATCTCGCGGCCTTCTGCCGTGGGCTCCAACACCGCCTTGAAGGCTTCGAGTGGGGGCACCGTCAAATGCTCGTCGGCCTTCGCGCGGCGCTTGGGCAAGTAGCCGCCGAGCGCCTGGCGGCGCGCGTGGAGGTACTGCATTTCCGGCGTGTGGTCAGCCGGCTTGTAGAAAGGCACTTCTGCCAGTTGCTCATCGGGCACCGGAATGTTGAAGCGGTCGCGGAAGGCGCGGATGTCGTCATCCGTGAGCTTCTTGGTCTGGTGCGCGGTGTTCTTGCCTTCACCACTCTTGCCCATGCCGAAGCCCTTGACGGTCTTGATCAACAGCACCGTGGGCTGGCCCTTGTGGTTCACGGCCTTGTGATACGCCGCGTACACCTTCTGCGGGTCATGGCCGCCGCGCTGCAGGCGCCAGATGTCTTCGTCGCTCATCTTGGCGACCATCTCGAGCGCCTTGGGATGCTGGCCGAAGAAGTTCTTGCGAACGAAGGCGCCGTCATTGGCCTTCATGGCCTGGTAGTCGCCATCGAGCGTGTCCATCATGATCTTGCGCAGCACGCCGTCCTTGTCGCGCGCGAGCAGCGGATCCCAGTAGCTGCCCCAGATCAGCTTGATCACGTTCCAGCCTGCGCCGCGGAATTCGCCTTCGAGCTCCTGGATGATCTTGCCGTTGCCGCGCACGGGGCCGTCGAGCCGCTGCAAGTTGCAGTTCACGATGAACACGAGGTTGTCGAGCTTCTCGCGAGCGGCCATGCCGATAGCGCCCAGCGACTCGACCTCGTCCATTTCACCGTCGCCGCAGAACACCCACACCTTGCGGTTCTCGGTGTTGGCAATGCCGCGTGCATGCAGGTACTTCAGGAAGCGCGCCTGGTAGATCGCCATCAGCGGGCCCAGGCCCATCGACACCGTGGGGAACTGCCAGAACTCGGGCATGAGCTTGGGGTGCGGGTAGCTCGAAATGCCCTTGCCATCGACCTCCTGGCGGAAGTTGAGGAGCTGCTCTTCGGTCAGGCGGCCTTCAAGGTAGGCGCGCGCATAAACGCCGGGTGATGAATGCCCCTGGATATAGAGGCAATCGCCGCCGTGGCCTTCACTCTCCGCATGCCAGAAGTGATTGAAGCCGGCGCCGAACATCGTCGCGACCGAGGCAAACGAGCTGATGTGCCCGCCCAGATCGCCACCGTCCGCCGGGTGCAGGCGGTTGGCCTTGACCACCATCGCCATCGCGTTCCAGCGCATATAGGCGCGCAGGCGCTCTTCGATATCGAGGTTGCCGGGGCAGCGCTCTTCGTCAGCGGGCTCGATGGTGTTGACATAGCCTGTCGTCGCGGAGAACGGCAGGTCGATGCCCTCCTGGCGCGCCTGTTCGAGCAGTTGCTCGAGAAGGAAGTGGCCGCGCTCGCGGCCTTCGGTCTGGATGACAGCGGAGAGCGCGTCAATCCATTCACGGGTTTCCTGCTGGTCCGCGTCGTTCGCGGCCGAGCCGAACAGGTTCTCAGGCTGTACTGACATGCTTTGTCTCCTTGTTTGTTCGCAATTTAGTACGGCGCACCCGTACCGTGACGCAAGTGTCGCACAGAATTTTCAGCATTTCAAATGGTGCATCGCCATTTCACAATATGACACGCTCAACAGCGCTCAACACCTACACTCACTCCTCATGCAGAACCCCGAGCGCGCCCTTGAACCAGTGGACGCCCACCCTGCCGTCGCCTGGTGGCGACGTTGGTGGAGGCGCCAGACACCTGGCCACCAGGACCGCTTCGCCATGCTTGCGCCACTTGCAGCCGTGGTGCTCTTTCTTGCAGCCATCGTGTCGGCTTTCTGGTACCTGCGCCTCGAGGAAATGGACCGCGAGCAGGAGGCAGTCAAGCGCGATGTCGAGTACGCGCAGCAACGCGTTCGCCTGCGCCTGCTGGAGCGGCAAGAGCAGATCATGCGGATCGCGCGCGACATCGGGAACAAGGAAGTCGATGCCGAAGAGTTCATGGGACGGGCCGAGTCGCTCGTTGTCCAGTACCCGGAGCTGCAGGCGCTGAGCTGGATCGACGCGCGCCGCCGCCTCAAGGCAAGTTATGCAACGCCCAGCCTGCCGAGCGCGCAGATCCGCGTCGCAGGTGAAGTGCTGCGGGTGGGCGAAACCGAAAGCACCTTTGGTCTGGCGCGTGACCTGCAGCAGCCTGTGTATTCGCAGCCCGGCGCCACGGGTGATGCCGCCGGTATCTTGCAGCTGCACATTCCGCTGGCGGAGCGTGCACGCTTTTCGGGCGTGCTGCTGGGCGAATATTCCATCGACGGCCTGCTTCGCTATGGCGTGCCCACCGATGTCTCCGCGAAGTACGCCATGACGCTGCTCGACGCCAAGGGGCGCATCCTGGCTGGCACCGCGGTCCCGCCGCGCAACCCCGCGACGCAGCTGCTGCCGTGGGCCGCGCAACCCAATGAATTCGAGGTGCCCGTCTCACCTGTGGGCAATAGCCTGGTGTTGCGTGGCCAGGCTTATCGCACGGGCCTGGGCGTGATCGGCAGCGGGCTCTTCTGGCTGGTGATTGCGCTGAGCGCGATGACGGCGTGGATGCTGATCGGCAACTGGCGCCACACCCGCCGGCGCATGCAGGCGCAGCAAGCCCTGGTCGCGGAAACCAACTTCCGCCGCGCGATGGAAAACTCGATGCTCACGGGCATGCGGGCGCTGGATTTGCAGGGGCGCATCACGTACGTGAATGCCGCGTTCTGCCAGATGACGGGCTGGGCCGAATCAGAACTCGTGGGCCGCACACCGCCCTTTCCCTATTGGCCCGAAGACGACCGCGAACAGCTCGCAGCGCGGCTGGACGACGAACTGCAGGGCCGCACGACGTCGGGCGGCTTCCAGGTGCGCGTCAAGCGCAAGGACGGCACGCTGTTCGATGCGCGCCTTTACGTGTCGCCCCTGATCGACGCCAAGAGCCACCAGACCGGATGGATGACGTCGATGACGGACATCACCGAGCCAAACCGCATTCGCGAGCAGCTCTCGGCCTCGTACGAGCGCTTCACCACCGTGCTGGAAGCGCTTGATGCCTCCGTGTCCGTCGCACCGCTCGGCAGCGAGGAACTGCTGTTTGCCAACAAGCTGTACCGGCTGTGGTTCGGCGTGCAGACCGGTGGCCACTTGCAGATGGTTGCGCAGGCGGGCGTGCCCGAGCATCCGCGCAACGACGAGTCGCTCGATGACGTCGACTCGCTGGTCGGCTTGCCCACCGGCACGCTGACGGCAGCGCAGTCCGAGAACGCCGAAATTTTTGTGCCGGAGCTGGGCAAGTGGCTCGAAGTGCGCTCGCGCTACCTGAACTGGGTGGACGGGCGGCTCGCGCAGATGGTGATCGCCACCGACATCACGCCGCGCCGTCACGCCGAAGAGCTCTCAGCCGCACAGGCTGAACGCGCGCAGTCCGCCAGCCGGTTGATCACCATGGGCGAGATGGCGTCGAGCGTGGCGCACGAGCTGAACCAGCCGCTCACGGCGATCAACAACTACTGCAATGGGCTCGTGTCGCGCATCAAGGGCAAGCAGATCAACGAAGCGGACTTGCTCGCGGCACTCGACAAGACGGCGCGGCAGGCACAGCGCGCGGGGCAGATCATCCAGCGCATTCGCTCGTTCGTGAAGCGCAGCGAGCCGAACCGCACGCTGTCGGATGTGAACACGATGGTGACCGAAGCCGTCGAGCTCGCCGGTATCGAGCTGCGCCGCCGCAATGTGCGCCTGTCGCACTACGTCGCCGCGCGCATTCCCAAGCTGATGGTCGACCCGATCCTGATCGAGCAGGTGCTCGTCAACCTGCTGAAGAACGCCGCCGAGTCGATCGAGCATGCGCAGCGGCCCGTGTCGCGGCGCAGTGTCGAACTGCGCGTGATCCCCACGCAGCTGGACGAGCAGCCCGTGATCGAATTTTCAGTGCTCGACACCGGTTCCGGGCTTGCGCCCGAAGTGATGGAGCGCGTGTACGAGGCCTTCTTCACCACCAAGGTCGAGGGCATGGGCATCGGCCTGAATCTGTGCCGCACGATCGTCGAGTCGCACCAGGGGCGGATGCAGGCGGAGAACATCTACAATGGCGCGGAGATCGCCGGGTGCCGTTTTTCCTTCTGGATACCGCTGTCGGGCGCTTCAAATTCGATAGCAAATAAAGACGCTGGGGTTATTGCATGAGTCTTATTCCGAAGAAGGGCACGGTTTACGTTGTCGACGACGACGAGGCCGTGCGCGATTCGCTCCAGTGGTTGCTCGAAGGCAAGGACTACCGCGTCCGCTGCTTCGATTCCGCCGAGTCATTTCTCTCCCGCTACGACCCGCGTGAAGTCGCCTGCCTCATCGTCGACATCCGCATGGGCGGCATGACGGGGCTGGAGCTGCAAGACCGCCTGATCGAGCGCAAGTCACCACTGCCCATCGTCTTCATCACCGGCCACGGCGACGTGCCGATGGCCGTGAACACGATGAAGAAAGGCGCCATGGATTTCATCCAGAAGCCCTTCAAGGAAGACGAGCTGGTGAGCCTGGTCGAGCGCATGCTCGAACACGCCAAGGACGCCTTCGCCGACTACCAGAGCGCCGCCAGCCGCGACGCCCTGCTCTCCAAACTCACCTCGCGTGAGGCGCAAGTGCTCGAACGCATCGTGGCTGGCCGGCTGAACAAGCAGATCGCCGATGACCTGGGCATCAGCATCAAGACGGTGGAGGCGCACCGCGCCAACATCATGGAAAAGCTCAACGCGAACACCGTGGCTGACCTGCTCAAGATCGCCCTCGGCCAGAACGCGCCAAAAACCTGATGACCGCGCACATCATTGACGGCAACGCGCTTGCCGCGAAAATCCGCGCCGAAGTTTCGGGCCGCACTGCAGCGCTGAAGGCTCGCGGCATCCAGCCCGCGTTGTCGATCATCCTCGTGGGCGAAGACCCGGCAAGCCAGGTCTACACGAAGCACAAGGTCAACGACAGCACCGAGACGGGCCTGGCCGCAACGCTGGAGCGCTACCCCGCCGACATGACCGAAGCCGCGCTGGTCAAGCGCATCCACGAACTGAATCAGGACCCGGCCGTGCACGGCATCCTCGTGCAGCTGCCCCTGCCCAAGCACCTCGACGCACAAAAGGTGATCGAAACCATCTCGCCCGCGAAAGACGTCGATGGCTTCCACGTCGCAAGCGCCGGCGCGCTGATGGTGGGCCGCCCCGGCTTTTGGCCCTGCACGCCGTACGGCTGCATGAAGATGCTCGAATCGATCGGCTATGACCTGCGCGGCAAGAACGCCGTGGTCATCGGCCGCAGCAATATCGTCGGCAAGCCCATGGCGATGATGCTGCTCGCGAAAGACGCCACAGTCACCATTTGCCACAGCCGCACGCGCGATCTCAAGTCGTTCACGCTCAATGCCGATGTCGTGGTTGCCGCCGTCGGCAAGCGCAATGTGCTGACGGCCGATATGGTCAAGCCGGGCGCCGTCGTGATCGACGTCGGCATGAACCGCAACGACGAAGGCAAGCTCTGCGGTGACGTGGATTTTGCGGGCGTGTCGCAAGTGGCGGGCTGGATCACGCCTGTGCCGGGAGGCGTCGGGCCCATGACGCGTGCCATGCTGCTCGCCAATACGCTGGAAGCTGCCGAGACAGCCACTGCCGGCCAGTGAAGCGCCATTGAAATCGGCTCGCATGACGCAAAATAAGCGTCATGAGCAATCCCCTTCTCGACTTCACCGGCCTCACCGCCTTCGACCAGATCCAGCCGGCTGATGTAGCCCCTGCGATCGACACACTGCTCGCCGATGCGAATGCAGCGCTCGAGAAGGTGACGCAACCCGACTTCCCCGCCCGCTGGAGCGACATCGCCAGGGTGCTCGACGTGTCCACCGAGCGCCTCGGCCGTTCCTGGAGCGTCGTGAGCCACCTCAACGGTGTTGCCGATACACCCGAGCTGCGAGCGGCCTACAACGAAGCGCTGCCTAAAGTCACCGAGTTCTGGACGCGCCTTGGCAGTGATGAGCGGCTCTACGCCAAGTACAAGGCGATCGATCCGGCAACACTCAACGCCGAGCAGCTGCAAGCCCACAAGAACGCGATCCGCAATTTCGTCCTCGGCGGTGCAGAGCTGCAGGGCGCCGCCAAAGAACGGTTCGCCGCGATCCAGGAAAAGTCGGCTGCACTGGCTCAAAAGTTCAGCGAGAACGCGCTCGACGCGACGGACGCCTATGCCTACTACGCCACACAGGCAGAGATGGCCGGCGTGCCCGACGACGTCGTGCAAAGCGCCCGCGCTGCCGCCCAGGCGGACGGCAAGGAAGGCTACAAGCTCACGCTGAAGATGCCCGTGTACCTGCCGGTGATGCAGTTTGCGCACAGCAGCCCCCTGCGCGAGCGCATGTACCGCGCCTACGTCACGCGCGCCAGCGACCAGGGTGATCCGAAGTTCGACAGCACGGCCGTCATCCAGGAGATCCTGCAGCTGCGAAAGGAAGAAGCACAACTGCTGGGCTACAACAATTTCGGCGAAGTGTCGGTCGTGCCGAAGATGGCGGATTCACCCAAAGAGGTCATCACCTTCCTGCGTGACCTCGCCAGCCGCGCCAGGCCCTATGCCGAAAAAGACCTGGCGGACATGCGCGCGTTCGCTGCAGACAAGCTCAACCTGAAAGACCCGCAAGCCTGGGACTGGCCGTACATCGGCGAGAAGCTCAAGGAAGACCGCTATGCGTTCAGCGAGCAGGAGGTCAAGGAATACTTCACTGCGCCCAAGGTGCTGGCGGGCTTGTTCAAGATCATCGAGACACTGTTTGAAGTCACGCTGCGCCGCGACACGGCGCCGGTGTGGACGCAAGGCGTGGAGTTCTACCGCATCGAGCGGTCGGCGCAGGGCGGCAGCCAAGGCTCGGCGCCCGAGCTCGTCGGCCAGTTCTACCTCGACACCACGGCGCGCACCGGCAAGCGTGGCGGCGCGTGGATGGACGACGCCCGCTCACGCTGGCTGCGACCGGACAACGGGCAGCTGCAAACGCCCATCGCCTATCTCGTCTGCAATTTCGCGCAGGCCGTCGAAGGCAAGCCGGCCCTGCTCACGCACGACGACGTGATCACCCTCTTCCACGAATTCGGCCACGGCTTGCAGCACATGCTCACGCGCGTGAACGAACGCGATGTGTCCGGTATCAGCGGCGTGGAGTGGGATGCCGTCGAGCTGCCCAGCCAGTTCATGGAGAACTTCTGCTGGGAGTGGGATGTGCTCAAGCACATGACCTCGCACGTCGATACTGGCGCGCCGCTGCCGCGCGAGCTGTTCGACAAAATGCTGGCGGCCAAGAACTTCCAGAGCGGGCTGGGCACGCTGCGGCAGATCGAGTTCGGCCTGTTCGACATGCTCATGCACACCGAGCACGACCCCGCGCGGGACTTCATGCCGCTGCTCGCGCAAGTGCGCGAGGAAGTGTCCGTGATCAAGCCGCCGGCTTTCAGCCGAACGGCACACACGTTCAGTCACATTTTTGCAGGTGGTTACGCGGCCGGCTACTACAGCTACAAGTGGGCTGAGGTATTGAGTGCTGATGCTTACGCCGCATTCGAAGAGACAGCGGGTAAAAATGGGTTGCCCAGCATCGAAACGGGTAGAAAATACCGCGAGGCCATCCTGGAGAGCGGCGGCAGCCGTCCTGCAATGGAGTCGTTCAAGGCGTTCCGTGGCCGTGAACCCACGCTGGACGCCTTGCTGCGACACCAGGGCATGGCCTGAAGTAACCACAAAGACACGGAGTCAGGAAAAGTATGTCGACTGCGCGCCAACTGCTCGCTACGGGCCTCATGGGTTTGCTCGGGGTGACCGCCTTCATCGGCGGCGACGCATCCGCGCAACAGATCTACCGCATCATCGGGCCCGATGGCAAGGTCACTTTTTCTGATCAGCCGCCGGCTGCAGTCGTGCCCGGCAAGAGCGCATCCTCGACCTCCGTGCGCAGCTCAGCCGGCTCGGATGGACCCGCGCTTGCTGTCGAGCTGCGCAATGCGATGAGCCGCTTCCCTGTCACGATGTACACCGGCGCGAACTGCGACCCCTGCAGCAGGGGCCGCACCAGCCTCTCGGCCCGCGGCATTCCGTTCAGCGAAAAGACAGTGACCACCGTTGAAGACCTGGACGCGCTCAAGCGCCTGCAAGGCGGCTCTGCGGCACTGCCGTTGCTCACGATCGGCGGCCAGCAGCTCAAGGGCTTCAACGAGTCGGAATGGAACGACTTCCTCGACGCAGCGGGCTACCCCAAGACGTCAATGCTGCCACCCAACTACCGGCAGGCGCCTGCCGGGCCGGTCGTCGCCGTGCAGGCACCGGCAACGCCAGCTTCTGCGCCGGCGGCGCAAGCGGCCGCACCCGGCGCTGCGCCGCGCGCACCTGCAGCCGCAGAAAATCCTGCGGGCATTCGCTTCTAGGCGCGCCTGGGCGCTATCAGAACGTCAGCGTCTTGACGCCGCTGGGTGTGCCCAGCAGGCACACGGCGGCCTTCTGGTGTGCGAAGACGCCCACCGTGACCACCCCCGGCCACTGGTTCACTTCAGACTCGAAAGCCAGCGGGTCCTTGATGGCCAGCCCGGACACATCGAGGATGCACTGCCCGTTGTCCGTCACGAGCGGCACGCCGTCTTTCATGCGCACTTTTGCAGTGCCGCCCATTGCCGCGAACTGACGCTCGATGCGACGCGCCGCCATCGGGATCACTTCGACCGGCACCGGGAAGGCGCCGAGCGTCGTGACCAGCTTCGACTCATCGGCGATGCAGATGAAGCGCGTGGATTGCGCCGCGACGATCTTCTCGCGCGTCAGCGCTGCGCCGCCGCCCTTGATCATGTGGCCCGCAGGATCAATCTCGTCGGCGCCGTCGATGTACACGGAAATCTGGTCGACGTCGTTCGCATCGAAGACGCGGATATGAAGTGCCTGCAACCTCGCCGTCGAAGCGACTGAACTCGATACGGCGCCTGCAATCCGGTCCTTCATCGAGGCCAGTGCATCAATGAACTTGTTGACCGTGGAGCCGGTGCCGACACCGACAATCTCGCCGGGCACCACATACTGCAATGCCGCCTGGCCGACGAGCGCCTTCAATTCATCTTGATTCATTTGTCACAATCCATTCGTTGCCCCGGATTATCCAATGTCACTGCTGCCCTACTCGCTCGCCCGCCCCTTCCTCTTCGGCCTGGACCCGGAAACCGCGCATGAACTGACGATGCACTCGCTGGCGCGCCTTCAAGGCACGCCGCTGCGGCTTGCGTATGCGAGCGGCATGGTCGACGACCCTGTGACGCTGGCGGGCCTGACGTTCCCGAATCGCGTGGGCCTGGCCGCAGGGCTGGACAAGAACGCACGCTGCATCGATGGCCTGGGCGCCATGGGCTTCGGCTTTGTGGAAGTCGGCACCGTCACACCGAAGGCGCAGCCCGGAAATCCGAAGCCGCGCATGTTCCGGCTGGTGCAGGCCAACGCGCTGATCAACCGCCTGGGTTTCAACAACGACGGCCTCGACGCCTTCATCACGAACGTCAAGCGCTCGACCTTCCGCTCCAAGGGCCGCATCCTCGGCCTGAACATCGGCAAGAACGCGACGACACCGATCGAGAGCGCGACATCCGATTATCTGATCTGCCTGGAAGGCGTCTATCCGCACGCGGACTACGTGACGGTCAATATCTCCAGCCCCAACACCGCCAACCTGCGCGCGCTGCAAAGCGACGCGGCGATCGATGGGCTGCTTGGCGCTATCGCAGACAAGCGCGAAAAGCTCGCCAGGCAACATGGCCGGCGCGTGCCGATCTTCGTGAAAATCGCGCCCGACCTCGACGAGGCGCAAGTGCAGGTCATCGCCGCGGCGCTCAAGAAGCACGGCATGGATGGCGTTGTCGCAACGAACACCACGATCAACCGCGAGGCCGTCAAAGGCATGCCGCATGCCGAAGAAGCAGGTGGCCTCAGCGGCGCGCCCGTGCTGGACGCGAGCAATCGCGTGATCGCACAACTGCGCGCCGCGCTCGGCAAGCGCTTTCCGATCATTGGCGTCGGCGGCGTGATGAGCGCGGATGATGCCGTGTCGAAAATTCGCGCCGGGGCCGACGTGGTGCAGATCTACACGGGCCTGATCTATCGCGGCCCTGCGCTCGTGAAGGAAGCAGCGCGCGCCATCAAGCGGCTGCACCTGCCTTGGAACGCTGGCGCCTGATTCCAGCGCGCGTCAGAAGTTGTAGCTGGCCGAAAGCTTCACCACCCAGGTGCGGCCGGGTGCAGGCTCGAAGAAGCGCGCGTTGCCTTCATTGACGATGACAGAGCCCACGTACCGGCGGTTGAACACGTTGTCGATGCGTGCGGTTGCGGCGAGGCTCCATCGCTGCACGTCCAGCACATAGCCGCCGTTCAACGCAAAGGTCGTGAAGGCGGGAGCCGCTTGGGTATTCGCATCGTTCGCAAACACCTCACTGGACCGGCGTGCCTCGATGCCACCGCGCCATCCCTGATCGGGCTGCCACGCCAGCTCCGCCGCCGTTACCGAATGCGCCGTGCCGGGAATGCGGTTGCCCGCCGGGATCGGCAGCGCAGCCGCCGCGCATGGCGTGGAAGCGCAGGTGAGGAAGCCGTCGCGGTACGTCGCGTCGAGCCACGCCTGGGCGAACTGCACGCGCCATGCCCGGCCCAGCAACGCTGTCCAGGATGCTTCCACGCCGCGCCTGCGTGTGGCGCCTGCATTCTGGAATGTGCTGCGGCCGCCAACATTGGTCTGCGTGACAAGCTCGTTGGCCGTCGTCGTCTGGAAGGCCGTCGCATTCCATTCGGTGCGGACCGCATCGCCCCAGGCAGTGCGGCCTTTGACGCCCAGCTCCACGTTCGTGCTGTCTGAAGGCTTCAGCGTGAAGTTCAGGCCGGTCAGCCCGCCTGCGCGATACGCGAGTTCATTGAAAGTCGGCGTCTCAAAGCCGCGACCGGCAGAGGCGTACAGATGCACATCCGGCGACAGCGCGAACATCAGCGCGGCGACGGGCAATGTCGCGCCATAGCGCACGCCACCACTGTCGTCGCCATTGGCGCCGGAGATGAAATGATCGCGCGAGCCGAACCGCACGCTGCTGTGCCGCACGCCGGCCGTCAGCGTCCAGCGGGGTGCGAGCTTCCAGACGAGTTGCGCATAGGGATCCACATTCGATACGCGGTTGTCTTCGTCGCGCCGTAGTGCGCCTTGAACCCCCAATGCGGCGCCCGCAAAATTCTGCCAACCCTGGCGGTGCTCGATGAGCATGTCGTAGGAAATGCCCGCGACCCATTCGATGTCGCCATGGGCCGTCGTGCGACGGGACGTCCAGCGCCAGTCGGTGCCCGCGTAGCGGCGGCCCAGCCCGATCACGCCGCCGGGGTGCAACACGTTCGCCTGCGTCGCGACCGGGATCGACTGGAACTGTGTGGTCGCGCGCTGGCCGGCGTACACCATCAAGCGCAAGCTCTGCCCTGCACCCAGGCTGCGATCGTGCACGACGCCGATCTGGTCTTGCTGCACCGTCTTGCGCGTGTCGAACTGCTGCGCCGCTGCGTCGACCTGTCTCGGCGCTGCTTCGAACTGCGCCCGCGTGAGGCCCAGCGGATCGTCGGCCCGCATTCGCAGGCTGTTTGCCACCAGCGTCCATTCGCTGCCTTCACCGCGCTCGAAATCCAGCCGCCCATTCATCACGTCGCGCGACGCTTCACTGTGGTCGCGCCAGCCCTGGCTTTCAAAACGATTGGCGCTGATGGCATAGCGAAGGCCCGGCGTCGAGCCGCTCACGCGCACACCAGGGCGGCGCAAGCCATCGCTGCCGCTCGTGAACGTGGAAGCCGCCACAGGCGCGCCCTCGCCCTGCTGCGTGAACACCTGCACGACGCCACCGGACGAATTGCCGTACAGCACCGAAAACGGGCCACGCAGCACCTCGATGCGCGCAGCCGATGCGAGGTCGATGTGGGACAGCTGGCCCTGCCCATCGGGCATCGTCGCCGGAATGCCATCGACGTAGAGGCGCACGCCGCGCACACCGAAAGTCGACCGGGCACCGAAGCCGCGTATGGACAGCTGCAAGTCCTGCGCGTAGTTCTGGCGGTCACGCGCCGTGACGCCAGGGATCAGCCCTACGCTCTCCGACAGGTTGACCTCGGGCCGGCCTGCACCGCGAATTCGCTCGGTGCCGATCACATCGACGGCTGCAGGAACGTCGAACGGTGCCGCTTCTGTTCGCGTTGCCGTCACAGTCACTGGCTCCAGCGCTGCTGTCTGCGCCAGCGCCGGCGCCGGCAGCGCAAACGCCACCCAAGCCAGCATGCCGAGCTGCTTCATGCCGTGCCGCGCGCAACAAGCTGCGCGACATCTTCCGCAATGGCCAAGGCGCTGGTCAGCCCTGGCGACTCGATGCCAAACAGGTTCACGAGGCCCTCGACACCGTGCACGCCGGCCCCGTCGATGCGGAAGTCCGGCGCAGGTTGGTCGGCACGGTGGATCTTGGGTCGCACGCCGCTGTAGCTGGGCTGCAGTGCGCCGTCTGGCAAGGCGGGCCAGTACCGGCGCACGCTGGCATAGAACGCGTCGGCACGCGCCGGATCCACCCGGTAGTCGATGGCATCTGCCGCCTCAACATCGAGCCACTCCAGGTCGGGCCCGAACTTCGCCTGCCCACCCAGATCGAGCGTGAGATGCACGCCCAGCCACGCGTCAGCAGGCGCCGGATAAATCAGCCGCGAAAACGGCGCGCGACCTGCGAGCGAGTAGTAGCTGCCCTTGGCAAAACCCTCGTGCGGCACGAACTGCAGCGCGAGCCCTTCAAACTGGCGCGCCAGTGCGCAAGCGTGAAGCGATGCGGAGTTGACGAGCACACGTGTTTCGATTTCCGTGCCGTCCGCCATGCGCACGATGTGGCTGCCACCGCTGCCACCGAGCACGGCGGAGTTGACCGGAGACCCCAGCGCCACCAGGCCGCCAGCGCTCTCCAGATCGCCTTGCAGCGCAAGCATGAAGCCGTGGCTGTCGACGATGCCCGTCGTTGGAGAGGAGAGCGCAGCCACGCAAGTCAATGCGGACTCGAGCGCGCGCGCTTCATTGGCGTCGAGCCATTCAACGGGCACACCATTTGCGGTCGCGCGATCGGCCAATGTGCGAAGCGCTGCCAGATCGCCTTCGCTGGTCGCGACGACCAGCTTGCCGCAGTTGCGATGCTCCACGCCGTGGCTGGCGCAAAACTCGTAGAGCAGCTGCTTGCCACGCACGCAAACGCGCGCCTTGACTGAGCCGGGCGAGTAATACAGGCCCGCATGAATCACTTCGCTGTTGCGCGAACTCACGCCCTGGCCGATGGCCGCCTGAGATTCGACAACGATCGTCTCGTGGCCCGCGAGCGCCAGCGCACGGCCCACCGCGAGGCCCACGGCGCCCGCGCCGATCACGATGGCATCAACGCGGTCCATGCCTGCCGTCCGGGTGAAGCCTGCAGCTACTGGCCCGCAAGCTGCCGCTCAAGATCGGCAATGGCCTGGCGAGCCTCATCGCCCTCGGGGATGTGCCGGCCGCTGTCGCGCCATTCAACTGCTTTCTTGAATCCATTGACCTGAGCGTAACGCCTGAACCACATGCCTTCGGGGTTGTGCCGCGTAATACCGTCAAACACGGTGGCCATCATCTGCGTTTGTTCCAGCCCTGCCGTGAGCATCACCTGGTTCACCACCATCTTGTGCATGGCCAAGTGCGACTTGGGCACGCCCGCGATGCGCTGCGCCAGCTCCAACGCTTGCGCATCCAGCCGGTCAGCAGGTACGGCGCGATTGGCCAGCCCCCACGCCGCGGCCTGCGCGCCGTCAATCATGTTACCGGTGAACATCACCTCCTTGGCGCGCGCCGGCCCGAGCCGGTACGTCCACATCGCCGTGGTCGGGCAACCCCAGACACGCGTAGGCATGTAGCCGATGCGCGCGTCGTTGCTCATCACGAGCAGGTCGCAAGACAGCGCGATGTCGCTGCCGCCGCCAACCGCATAGCCCTGCACCTTCGCGATGGTCGGCTTGGACGTGCGCCAGAGCGACATGATGTTCTCGGTGCTGCGCTTCATGAACGCGTAGTCCACCATCGGGTCCCACGGCTTGCCCTCCTGCTTGCAGGGGTGGTCACCCTCGCCCTCGGCGTACAGGTCCATGTCGTAGCCCGCGCAAAAAGCCCGGCCCGCGCCTTCGACCAGGACCACATGCACGTCATCCTGCGCCTCCATCCACGCGACCGCGGCGCGGATTTCCTCCGGCGTATCGGGGCCGATGGCATTGAGCTTTTCCGGGCGGGTGAACAGGATACGGCCTACGCCCGGTGCGTCCGGTAGCCGCTCGGCAGAGAGTGTTGAGTATTGGGGCATGGTGTCTCCTTCGTGGTGGACCATCGTCGCTGAAGTGGCGAAGCCTGAAAAGACAAAAGCCCCGTCAACCTGAGATTGACGGGGCTTTGAATTTTGGTGGGCGATACATGGATCGAACATGTGACCCCTGCAGTGTGAATGCAGTGCTCTACCGCTGAGCTAATCGCCCGTTCTGGCGGTGAAGAATCACCGCGAGACAGCCCACAATTATGCCACAGCGCCGGATGAGCCAATGCGCCACAGCGTCTTGCCGCCGCTGGCCTTATCCAGCTGCTTGAGCACTTCTTCGTGCGCGGCGGCTTCCTGCTCGTTCGCCACCAGCACAGGCAGCGTGAAAGTGGTGAGGTCCACACGCGTGACGATGCCGCCGAAGTTGTCCGACGTGCCCATGTCGATCAGCAAGGCGTCCTGGCCGCGCGTGAGGTTGATGTACACGTCGGCAAGCAGTTCTGCGTCCAGCAACGCGCCGTGCAGCGTGCGAGAGGAGTTGTCGACGCCGAGCCGGTCGCACAGCGCATCGAGGCTGTTGCGCTTGCCGGGGTACATCTCCTTGGCCATCACGAGCGTGTCGGTCACCGAGGCCACGAACGTCTTGAAAGCGGGCCGCCCCACGCGCTCGAGTTCCTTGTCGAGGAAGGACACGTCGAATGCAGCGTTGTGGATGATGATTTCCGCGCCGGCCAGGTACTCCATCAGCTCGTCGCAAACGGCGGAAAAAAGCGGCTTGTCGCGCAGGAATTCGTTGCTGATGCCGTGGACCTTGAGCGCGTCTTCGTGGCTGTCGCGCTCGGGGTTCAGGTAGAAGTGCCTGTTGTTGCCAGTGAGCTTGCGCCCCACCAGTTCAACGCAGCCAATTTCGATGATGCGGTCGCCGCCTTCTGCGGAGAGGCCGGTGGTTTCAGTGTCGAGGACGATCTGGCGCATGACGCGATTCTAGGTTGAGCGTCGGGCGTTCGGCGTTGAGCGCGAATTCCTCGCCAAACGCTGAACGCTCAACGCCCAACCTCTTCAATGCTTCTCCTTGGCGTGGTTGATCGAGTACTTCGGAATCTCGACCACCAGGTCTTTTTGCGCCAGGATCGCCTGGCACGACAGGCGGGAGTTCGGCTCCAGGCCCCACGCGCGATCGAGCAGGTCTTCTTCTTCCTCTTCCATATCGTTGAGCGAGTTGAACCCCTCGCGCACGATGATGTGGCACGTCGTACACGCGCAGCTCATGTCGCACGCATGTTCGATCTCGATATGGTGCTCCAGCAGCGCCTCGCAGATCGACGTGCCTGCCGGCGCGCTCACTTGCGCGCCCTGCGGGCAGTACTCGGGGTGAGGCAAGATTTTGATGACGGGCATGCTCAGATACTTTCCAGTGTTTTGCCCGCAAGTGCCGTGCGGATGCTCTCGTTCATTCGCTGCGCCGCGAAGCTTTCCGTCGCCTGCGCGAGCGCCTTGGTCGCTGCTTCGATCACCGCTGCATCGTCACTGGCTTGCGCCGTCTTGCGCAGCTGGTCCATCAGCTGGTCGATCTGGGCTCGCGCGTCGGCGCCCAGCAAGGCACCGTCGGCATCGAGTGCGCTTTGCGTGGCGATCAGCATGCGGTCGGCCTCAACGCGAGACTCGACCAATGCGCGCGACTTGATGTCTTGTTCTGCCGTCGCAAAGCTGTCTTGCAGCATCTTCGCGACCTGCTCGTCCGAAAGGCCATAGGACGGCTTGACGTCGATGCGCGCCTCGACGCCACTGCCCTGCTCCTTCGCGCTCACGCTCAGCAGGCCGTCCGCATCGACGGTGAACGTCACGCGGATACGCGCTGCGCCAGCCGCCATCGGCGGGATGCCGCGCAGCTCGAAGCGCGCGAGGCTGCGGCAGTCAGCCACCAGGTCGCGCTCGCCCTGAACAACATGCAGCGCAAGCGCCGTCTGGCCGTCTTTGTACGTGGTGAAGTCTTGCGCCTTGGCGGTGGGAATCGTCTCGTTGCGCGGCACGATGCGCTCGACCAGGCCGCCCATCGTTTCAACACCGAGCGAGAGCGGAATCACATCGAGCAACAGCAAATCGCCACTGGCGTTGTTGCCCGCGAGCTGGTTCGCCTGGATCGCCGCGCCAAGCGCCACGACTTCATCGGGGTTGAGATTGGTGAGCGGCTCTTTGCCAAAGAACTCGTGCACCGCGCGCTGCACCTGCGGCATGCGCGTGGAGCCGCCCACCATCACGACACCCTTGATGTCGTCCTTGGCCAGGCGCGCATCACGCAATGCCTTGCGCACAGCGGCCATCGTGCGCGCTGTGAGGTCGGCAGTGGCGGACTCGAATTCCTCGCGCGTGATTGGCACGCCCTTCGAAGCGCCGCCGACCTCGATGGAAACGTCAATGGATTCACGCGCCGAGAGCTGCTCCTTCGCGTCGCGCGCAGCCATCTTGATGCGTGCCTTGTCGCTTGCCGCCTGCGCATGCAGGCCCGCCTTGGCCAGCATCAGCTCTGCAAGAACGCGGTCGTAGTCGTCACCGCCCAGCGCGGAATCACCGCCCGTCGCAATCACCTCGAACACGCCCTGCGTCAACCGCAGGATCGAGATATCGAATGTGCCGCCGCCCAGGTCGAAAACCGCATAGACGCCCTCGCTGCCGTTATCCAAACCGTAGGCAATTGCCGCAGCCGTCGGCTCGCTGATCAGCCGCAGCACGTTGATGCCCGCGAGCTTCGCTGCGTCCTTCGTGGCCTGGCGCTGCGCATCGTCGAAATACGCAGGCACCGTGATCACGGCGCCATACAGGTCGTCGTTGAACGTGTCTTCTGCACGAAAACGCAGCGTCGCCAGAATCTCGCCGCTGATCTCGACAGGTGTCTTCTCACCCGCGCGCGTTTGCAGCGTCACCATGCCGGGGCGATCCACAAACTGGTACGGCAGCTTCGCGCGATTGGCGATGTCTGCAAGACCGCGCCCCATGAAGCGCTTGACCGATGCGATCGTGTTGAGCGGGTCTTGCGCCTGCGCAGCCTGCGCGTCGAAGCCGATTTGGCGGCCGTTGTTCTCCAGGAAGCGAACGACGGAAGGAAGGATCACGCGGCCGTTGTCATCAGGCAGGCATTCGGCAACGCCATTGCGCACCGATGCGACGAGCGAGTGAGTTGTGCCCAGGTCGATGCCGACTGCGATGCGCCGCTGGTGCGGGTCGGGCGACTGGCCGGGTTCTGAAATTTGGAGGAGTGCCATAGCGCGGCTTTATTGTCCCAGTTGCTCGTAGCGCTGCTGCACGTCGTGGTCGAAACGCTCGATGAACATGAGCGCCCTGACCTGGCCCGCGGCAGCAGCGGCATCGTTCGCGCTATCGAGCAATTGCGCAATCCGCGCGAGCGTGTCGCGGCGCGTGCGCATCAATTGCCCGGCCAGCGTGTCAAGGTCTTCTTCGCCCTTGGCCTCATCAAGTGCTTCGCGCCACTCCATCTGCTCCATCAGGAATTCTGCGGGCATAGCCGTATTGTTCTCGGCCTCGATGGGCGCACCGCGCAATTCGCACAAGTAGGCAGCGCGTTTGCCAGGGTCCTTCAATCGCTGGTAGGCCTCATTGATACGCACCGACCATTGCATCGCCACGCGCTGTGCTGCGGCTCCCTGCCCCGCGAACTTGTCGGGGTGGGCTTCGCGCTGCAGCTCTTTCCAGCGTGCGTCGATCGCGGCGCGGTCCTGCTCGAAGCGCTCAGGCAGACCGAACAACGCAAAGTCATTCGACTGCAGGTTCAAGGCGATGCTCACACGCGGAACGATTCCCCGCAGCCGCAGCGGTCACGCTCGTTGGGGTTGTTGAACTTGAAGCCTTCGTTCAGGCCCTCACGCACGAAGTCGAGCTGCGTGCCGTCGATGTAGGCCAGGCTCTTGGGGTCGATCAGCACCTTGACACCGTGGTCTTCGAACACGATGTCTTCGGGCGCGACGTCATCGACGTATTCAAGCTTGTACGCCAGGCCCGAGCAGCCCGTCGTCTTCACGCCCAGCCGCACGCCGACACCCTTGCCGCGCTTGGTGAGGTAGCGTGAAACGTGCCGCGCTGCTGCTTCTGTTAACGAGATGGCCATGGCGAGGGCTAGTGCTTGACGTGCTTCTGTTTGTAGTCGGCCACGGCTGCCTTGATCGCGTCTTCCGCGAGGATCGAGCAGTGGATCTTCACGGGCGGCAAGGCCAGTTCTTCGGCAATCACGCTGTTCTTGAGCGCAGCCGCTTCATCGAGCGTCTTGCCCTTGACCCATTCGGTCACGAGCGAGCTCGATGCAATGGCCGAGCCGCAGCCGTAGGTCTTGAAACGTGCGTCTTCAATGATGCCCGTCTGCGGATTCACGCGGATCTGCAGCTTCATCACGTCGCCGCAGGCGGGCGCGCCCACCATGCCGGTGCCAACGGACTCGTCACCCTTGTCGAACGAGCCGACATTGCGGGGGTTTTCGTAGTGATCAACGACTTTTTCGGAATAGGCCATTTTGAACTCCTGGTTTGGCGTTAGGCGTTGGGCGTCAAGCGGGCTTCATGGGGCTTCACGCCCAACGCCCAACGCTCAACGCTCAACCTCTTCAATGCGCTGTCCACTGGATCGTCGAGATATCGACGCCGTCCTGGTACATCTCCCAGAGCGGACTCAGCTCGCGCAGGCGCGCGACGTTTTTCTTGATCGTGTCGACGGCGTAGTCGATCTCTTCTTCGGTCGTGAAGCGGCCGATCGTCATGCGCAGGCTGCTGTGCGCAAGCTCATCACTGCGGCCCAGCGCGCGAAGCACATAGCTTGGCTCCAGTGACGCCGACGTGCAGGCCGAGCCCGACGACACCGCCAGCCCCTTGATGCCCATGATCAGCGACTCGCCTTCGACAAAATTGAAGCTGATGTTCAGGTTCTGCGGCACCCGGTGTTCGAGGTTGCCGTTGATGAAGACTTGCTCGACGTCTTTCAGCCCATCGAGCAGGCGCTTTTGCAGCGCATGCGCCTTCGCGTTGTCCTGCGCCATCTCGGCCTTGGCGATGCGGAAAGCCTCGCCCATGCCGACGATCTGGTGCGTGGGCAGCGTGCCTGAACGCATGCCGCGCTCATGGCCGCCACCATGCATCTGCGCTTCAAGGCGCACACGCGGCTTGCGACAGACGTACAGCGCGCCAATGCCCTTGGGGCCGTACGTCTTGTGCGACGCGAGGCTCATCAGGTCCACAGGCAGCTTCTTCACATCGATGTTGACTTTGCCCGTGGCCTGCGCCGCATCGACGTGGAAGATCACGTTCTTCTCGCGGCAAATCGAGCCCAACGCCACGATGTCCTGGATGACGCCGATCTCGTTGTTGACGTACATGACGCTCGCCAGGATCGTGTCGGGCCGCAGCGCTGCCTTGAACACTTCCAGGTCGAGCATGCCGTCTTCCTTGACGTCGAGGTAGGTCACCTCGAAGCCCTGGCGCTCGAGCTCACGCATCGTGTCGAGCACCGCCTTGTGCTCGGTCTTGACGGTGATCAGGTGCTTGCCGCGGCTCTTGTAGAAATGCGCCGCGCCCTTGATGGCGAGGTTGTTCGATTCGGTCGCGCCGGAAGTCCAGACGATCTCGCGCGGGTCGGCGCCGATCAGGTCCGCGACCTGGTCACGGGCTTTCTCGACGGCGGCTTCTGCCTCCCAGCCCCACGCATGGCTGCGCGAAGCGGGGTTGCCGAAGTGCTCGCGCAGCCAGGGGATCATCGCGTCGACAACGCGCGGGTCCACCGGCGTCGTTGCGCCGTAGTCCAGGTAAATCGGGAAGTGCGGAGTGGTGTCCATGCTGGCGTGCTGCTGGCTGAATCGAAACGGGGATTTGCCGTCCTTACGACTTGGCAAACGAGTTGCCAAGGGCAAACACGGAATTGGGCGCGTTCACACGGATCGGCTTGACCACGGGCTGCGCGGAAATCGCACGCTTGATGGCCGGCTTGTCTTCGATGGTGACGCCCTTGGCGATCTGGTCTTCCACCAGTTTTTGCAGCGTGACCGAATCAAGGAACTCGACCATGCGCTGGTTGAGCGAGGCCCACAGCTCGTGCGTCATGCAACGGCCGCCATCGCCCTGGCAGTTTTCCTTGCCGCCGCACTGCGTGGCATCGATCGGCTCGTCCACCGACACGATGATGTCGGCGACAGTGATCTCGCCAGCCTTGCGAGCGAGCGTGTAGCCGCCGCCCGGGCCGCGAGTGGACTCCACCAGCTCATGCCGGCGCAGCTTGCCGAACAGCTGCTCGAGGTAGGAAAGGGAGATCTGCTGGCGCTGGCTGATGGCCGCCAGCGTGACCGGGCCATTGTTCTGGCGCAGGGCCAGATCGATCATCGCGGTGACCGCAAAGCGGCCTTTGGTAGTGAGACGCATATGGAAGCTCCTTATCCGGTGCTGGAATTACCCCGCGGCACACGCTACGGGGTCCGTCTCGCCCATTCGCCGGCTCCTCGGCCGGCCTCTCCGCAAGACTCTGACCTGTCAGAGTTCCGGCGGGCTTTTGAGTTCTGGACTGTTCTTGAGTATTTCCGTCAAGTATAGCAGAAGGCCGACTCCGGCGCTCAGGTACTGAGCCGCGCCGGGTTAGCGTGCTACCAGCATCTGGCGCGCATGGACGAGCAGCCCCTTGCAAGCCGCTTCGACCTGGTCAAGGACCATCTGGAAGCCCTGCTCGCCACCCGCGTAAGGGTCAGGCACCTCGTCAGCCATGCCGGGTGGCGCGAACTCCATCAGGCGGCGCACCTTGTGGCGCTGATCCTTCGGGCAGAGCGCTTCGAGCTCCACAATGTTCTGCCAGTCCATGCCAAGGATGAGGTCGAAGTCCACAAAGTCGGAAGGCTTGACTTGCCTGGCCCGCAGCGCGCCGAGGTCATAGCCGCGCAGGCGCGCGTGGCGCTGGCTGCGGTGGTCGGGCGGCGAGCCGACGTGATAGTCCAGCGTTCCCGCCGAGTCGATCCGGACCTTGCCCGCCAGGTCTGACTGGCGGACCATGTGGCGGAACACGCCTTCCGCCGTGGGGCTTCTGCAAATGTTCCCCATGCAAACGAACAGCACCCGCAATTGCATCGGACTTCCTTCTGCCTTCTGGCTTCAAACGGCATCGCCATCGTGCCGCACCTTTGCGGCCAGCGATGGCACATGCAATTGAACCAGATAAAGAGGCCGGCCTTTGGACTCGCCAAAGATGCGGCCGATGTACTCGCCCAGAACGCCAATCGAGAAGAGCTGAATGCCGCCCAGGAAGAGCACCGTCACCATGAGCGTCGGGTAGCCGCGCACGACGTCACCCCAGATCAGGGTTCGCGCGATCACCCACGCACCAAAGACGAACGCCAGAAAGGCGATCACGAAGCCGACGTACGTCGCCAGCCTCAAGGGCGCCGTCGTGAAAGAGGTCACGCCCTCCAGCGCGAAGTTCCACAGCTTCCAGTAGTTGAACTTCGTGTCGCCGGCCGCACGCGCCTGGCGGCGGTAGTCCACCGCGATGCTCGGGTAGCCGATCCAGGCAAACAGGCCCTTCATGAACCGGTGGTGCTCGCGAAGCTTGCCCAGCGCGTCCACGGCGCGCCGGCTCATGAGGCGGCAGTCGCCCGTATCGCGCGGAATGAGCACCCGCGAGATGCGCGCCATCAACCCATAGAAGCCAGCCGCGGTGGACTTCTTGAGCCAGCTCTCGCCGTCGCGATGGGTGCGCCGGGCGAATACAACGTCGTAGCCCGCCTTCCAGTGGCGCACAAACTCGATCAGCAATGCGGGTGGGTCCTGCAAGTCAGCATCGAAGACCGCCACCGCATCACCCGATGCATAGTCAAGCCCTGCCGTGAGCGCAGCCTCCTTGCCGAAATTGCGCGACAGCGCCACCACACAGACGCGGGCGTCGCGACTCGCCAGCTCCCGCATCAGGTCCAGCGTGCGATCCGTGCTGCCGTCGTCCACCAGGACGATCTCGAAGTCGTAGCCCGGCAGGCGGTCGAACGCGGCCGTCATCTTTTCGTGAAACAGGCGCAACACGACCTCCTCGTTGAAGGCCGGTACGACGATGGAGATCAGCTCTTGCATGCCAACTCGGCCGCAGCCGTATCGTCGGTCACGACGCTGCCGCGAAACGTCGCGTAGAACCGCGGCGCAGGCGCCTTGCAGAACTGGGCCTTGAGTTGCGCGTCGGGCAACTCGATCACGAACTGCAGCGATGCATCGTGATGGCTGATCCTGAAGGCATGGCCTGGCCGTAAGCGAACGGGTTGTGATACGGCTCCAGCCCCGCCACAAACACGGACGAGCCACGCGGCAGTTGGGCCGAGAGTTTGTCGAACGCCTCGAACTGGTCGCGGATCATCGAAGACTTGACGTCGTTGAACTCCATGATGGTTTTGTTCCACTTGCTTTGCGCAGGAAGAACGATCAACGCCGCAGCAAAGGCAACCCCGCCCAGCCGGCAGACGCCGGGCACCGTGAGAAGCGCTGCTACGGCCAGGGCCACAAAGAAGTGCGGTGCGTACAGGTAAAGCACTTCCAGGTGCGCCGACAACAGCAGCGTAGGCCCCAGCAGGATGACAAACCCGGCGAACCCGACTGCAATGACCCGCCGCGCCTGCGCCGACCGCCATGCCGCATAAGCCAGCAACGGCACGGCCACCAGAAGCGGGGACCATCGAAAGACATCGGAATAGAACACATGCTTGACGTACCACCACAAGTTGGCACCGATGCCGCCGAGGTGAAGCCCATACAGGTTGTCCTGGCGCCCACGAGTTTTTGCTTGCCCGCAAACAGCAGGTGCGCATAACTCCAGCCCAACAGCAGCATCACCGCAAGAATGCCGGCCATGCTCTTGAGCGTCTGGACGATTGTGCGGCGCTCGAGCAGGGTGCTAATCAGGAAAACGAGCGCGGGCAAACCCAGCGCAAATTCCTTGGTTCGAATAGAAAGAAAATAACAAATCGCGGCAAGTATCTGAAACAGGACCGGCCTGCCCAGCAATGACAGCTGCCACATCCATATCGTGAGAAGGCAAAGCGTCGCGGCCAGCAAGTCGAAAGCGGCGGCCGTCCAGTACACCGCGCTGTTGGCAACGATCCAAGTGCCCGCGAGCACAGCTGCGACAAGTGCCGCACGCCGCCCTACATATTTACTGCTGATGAGGTAGAGCAAAACGCAGTTGCCTGCGTGGATGAGCAACTGCACTCAAAGGAATGCGCGTGGTTCCAGCCCGAATAGCCGGTAGAGAAGTTTGATGAAAAGTGCACCCACGGGCCTGTCGTTGTAGACCTGCTGCGGCAGGATTGAAACGATCTGCGTGACGGGTGCGAACTCGGCCAGATACAGCCAGCCCCAGTCATCTGCGAAGAAGAAGTGTCTTGCACCCAGTTCGATTCGCCCTGCAAAAACAATCAGTAAGGCGACTGCGCAACTACCAATTGCTCCCGCATGCGTGAACAGGAACCTGCGCAGAGTTTGCGCGTTCATTGCGCCATGAGTGCGAGCCTATTCATGTTTCGATCGTGTCATCTCGTTGCGCTTTTGGGTCAGGCGCGCTTGCCTGAATCAATCGGTACCACGACGCTGTCATGCACAACAGCACCGAATGCCTGCTCCTTGAGCACTGCCAGCTGGTCGCGCACGCGCGCGGCCTTCTCGAACTCCAGGTTGCGCGCGTGCTCAAGCATGAGTTTCTCAAGCCGCTTGATTTCTTTCGCAATGTCTTTCTCCGACATATCCTGCGTAGCGGCGCGTTGCAACTTATCCTTCTCCATCTGCTTGGCGGTCTTTTCGCTGTACACACCGTCGATCAGGTCCTTGATGTGTTTCGTGATGCTGCGCGGCGTGATGTTGTGTTCAAGGTTGTGCGCAATCTGCTTCGTGCGCCGGCGATTCGTTTCGCCGATTGCCTTGGCCATTGAATCCGTCATGCGGTCCGCATAGAGGATTGCCTTGCCGTGCAAGTGCCGCGCCGCACGCCCTATCGTCTGGATGAGCGAGCGCTCGGCCCGCAGAAAACCTTCCTTGTCGGCGTCCAGGATGGCAACGAGCGACACCTCAGGAATATCGAGGCCCTCGCGCAGCAAATTGATGCCCACCAGCACGTCGAATGCACCCAGACGCAAGTCGCGAATAATCTCGACACGCTCCACCGTATCGATATCGCTGTGCAGGTAACGCACCTTCACGCCGTTATCGCTGAGGTAGTCGGTCAGCTGCTCTGCCATGCGCTTCGTAAGCGTGGTGATGAGCACGCGCTCGTTCTTCTCTGAGCGGGTGCGGATTTCCTGCAGTACGTCGTCGACCTGGTTCGTCGCGGGCCGCACTTCCACTTCCGGGTCAATGAGGCCAGTCGGCCTGACCAGTTGTTCCACGACTTTGCCTGCATGCTCATTTTCATATGCGGCAGGCGTGGCCGAGACGAACACGACCTGGCGCATTCGCGTTTCAAATTCTTCAAACTTCAGCGGACGGTTGTCCAGCGCGGAGGGCAGGCGAAAGCCGTACTCAACGAGCGTGGTCTTGCGCGCGCGGTCGCCGTTGTACATCGCGCCGAGCTGGCCGATCATCTGGTGGCTCTCGTCGAGGAACATCAGCGAGTCGGCGGGCAAATAGTCCGTGAGCGTGGAAGGCGGCGATCCGGGCGCCGCGCCCGACAGATGCCGCGTGTAGTTCTCGATGCCCTTGCAGTGGCCGATCTCGCTGAGCATTTCCAGGTCAAAGCGCGTGCGTTGCTCCAGCCGCTGCGCCTCGACCAGCTTGCCGTCGCCCACCAGCTGCTTGACGCGCTCCGACAGCTCAAGCTTGATCGACTCCACCGCAGACATGACCTTCTCGCGCGGCGTCACGTAGTGGCTCGACGGATACACCGTGAAGCGCGGCACCTTCTGCCGCACGCGGCCGGTGAGCGGGTCGAACAGCTGCAGCGATTCGATCTCGTCGTCAAACAGCTCGACGCGAATCGCAAGTTCGGAGTGCTCGGCTGGAAAGATATCGATCGTGTCGCCGCGCACACGGAACGTGCCGCGCTTGAAGTCCTGCTCGTTGCGGCTGTACTGCATGCGAATGAGCTGCGAGATCACGTCGCGCTGGCCGATCTTGTCGCCCACACGCGTGATGAAACGCATCTTCGTGTAGTCCTCCGGCGCGCCGATGCCGTAGATGGCGCTCACGGTGGCAACGATGATCACGTCGCGCCGCTCCAGAACGCTCTTGGTGGCTGACAGCCGCATCTGCTCGATGTGTTCGTTGATCGAGCTGTCTTTCTCGATGAACAGGTCGCGCTGCGGCACATACGCTTCGGGCTGGTAATAGTCGTAATAGCTCACGAAATATTCGACCGCGTTCTTCGGGAAGAACTCGCGGAATTCGCTGTAGAGCTGCGCGGCCAGCGTCTTGTTGGGCGCGAACACGATGGCCGGCCGCCCCATGCGCGCAATCACATTCGCCATCGTGAATGTCTTGCCTGAACCCGTCACGCCGAGCAGTGTCTGGAACACCTCGCCGTCGTTCACGCCCTCCACCAGTTCCTCGATGGCTTTGGGCTGGTCACCCGCGGGCGGATACGGCAGGAACAGCTCGAACGGTGAGCCAGGAAAGGTGATGAATTCGCCCTTCGTCTGTTCATCAACAACTTCGGATATCTCTGTCATGGGCTTGAAAGCGTGAGCGTGGATGGGCAACGGTAAAATCGAAAGGAACCGGACAGCGTACCGCAACGCCGTCCTCTCGTGCTACTGACAACTTTCACCCTCCATCTGTCATCCAAGGAAGCTATGTCCCTGTTCACCGCCGTCGAAATGGCACCGCGCGACCCCATCCTGGGCCTCAACGAGCAATTCAACGCCGACCAGAATCCCCGCAAAGTCAACCTCGGTGTTGGCGTGTATTACGACGACGCTGGCAAGCTGCCGCTGCTCGAATGCGTGCAGATCGCTGAAAAGCAGATGATGGAAGCGCCCAAGGCGCGCGGCTACTTGCCCATTGATGGCATCGTGGCCTACGACTCGGCTGTGAAGAGCCTCGTATTTGGGGCCGATAGTGAGCCTGTCAAGTCCAACCGTGTCGCCACCGTGCAAGCACTCGGCGGCACTGGTGGCCTGAAGATCGGAGCCGACTTCCTCAAGAAGATCAACCCGAACGCCAAGGTGCTGATCAGCGACCCGAGCTGGGAGAACCACCGCGCCCTGTTCACGCAAGCCGGCTTCACAGTCGAGAGCTACCCGTACTACAACGCCGCCACGCGCGGCATCGACTTTGACGGCATGCTCGGCGCGCTTAACGCAGCGGCCGAAGGCACCATCGTCGTCCTGCACGCCTGCTGCCATAACCCCACGGGCTATGACATCACTGCCGCGCAGTGGGACCAGGTGATTGCCGCCGTGAAGGCGCGCAAGCTCGTTCCTTTCCTTGATATGGCGTACCAGGGCTTCGGCTACGGCATTGCGGAAGACGGCGCTGTGATCCAGAAGTTTGTCGCTGCCGGCCTGAGCTTTTTCGTGTCGACGTCTTTCTCCAAGAGCTTCAGCCTCTACGGCGAGCGCGTCGGTGCACTTTCCGTGCTGTGCCAGGACGCTGAAGAAACCAGCCGCGTGCTGTCACAGCTGAAGATCATGATCCGCACGAACTACAGCAACCCGCCGACTCACGGCGGCCAGGTCTGCGCGATGGTGTTGAACACGCCCGAGCTGCGCGCGCTGTGGGAAAAAGAGCTGGCCGGCATGCGCACCCGCATCAAGCAGATGCGCGTCACGCTGGTCGAGAAGCTGAAAGCCGCCGGCGTGAAGCAGGACATGAGCTTCATCACGCAGCAGATCGGCATGTTCAGCTATTCAGGCCTGACCAAAGACCAGATGGTTCGCCTGCGCAACGAGTTCGGCGTGTACGGCACTGACACAGGCCGCATGTGTGTGGCTGCGCTCAACAGCCAGAACATTGATTACGTTTGCGAGTCGATTGCCAAGGTGCTTTGAGGCCTGGTTCCGCGGTGCCGCGTCAGTGGGTAGCTGGCACGGCTACCCCCACACCACCGACCGCATCGAGATCGACGCCAGCTGATACTTGTCGTTGAAGAACTTCACCGGCTCCTTCGCATCCACAGCACCAGCGGTGTAGAGCAACGGCAGGAAGTGGTCATACGTCGGGTGCGCCATCTGCGCGACCTGCCCCATCTTCTCGAAATTGGCGAGCGCAGCCAGATCACCCTTTTCGATCTGCGCTGCAATGGTGCCGTCAAACTCCGCGGCCCAGCTGTACGCCTGGTTGTTGGCCACCTCTCGCCGCGCGGCGCGCAGGTTGTGCACGATGTTGCCGCTGCCGACGATCAACACGCCCTGCTCGCGCAGCTTCTTCAATTCCTTGCCCAGTGCGTAATGCTCTGAAGGCGGATGCGAATAGTCCATGCTCAGCTGCACCACCGGAATGTCGGCCTTGGGGAACATCGGCTTGAGCACGGACCACGTGCCGTGATCAAGACCCCACTTCGTGTCCAGCCCCACTGCAGGCTGCGCAATGCCTGCGCTGATCGCCTTGGCCATGGTGGGTGAGCCCGGCGCCGGGTATTGCTGTGCAAACAGCTCGGGCGGAAACCCGCCGAAGTCGTGGATGGTGCGGGGCTTGTCCATGCCCGTCACCCACCAGCCATGCGTGAGCCAGTGCGCCGACACGCACAGGATCATCTTCGGGCGCGGCCTGCTCGTGCCGAACTCAGCGCCCAGCGACTGCCAGCTGCGGCGGTATTCGTTGTCTTCGATTGCGTTCATCGGGCTGCCGTGGCCGAGGAACAGGACGGGCATTCTGTCTGTCATGTCTGAAAGTATTCACTGTTAATCATTTGGATACATGAGCTACGCTCCCTATTGGTACTAACACCCCGATGTGTTGTCCCCAAGCCGGTGCTATATTGCACTGCAACAAAGAACTTGAGGCCACCTCGATGCTTTACCAGATCTACGAAGGACAACGCAGCTTGATGGAGCCGTTTGCCGATTTTGCGCAAGCAGCGTCCAAGTTGTACAGCAATCCGCTCTCCCCCTTCGGCCAGAACCCGTTTGCCCAGCGCGCGTCAGCAGGGCTCGACCTGATGTACCGCCTCTGGAAAGACTACGAGAAGCCACAGTTCGGCATCACCACCATCGACATCGACGGCATTGACATCGCCGTTCATGAACGCGTCGAGATCGACAAGCCCTTTTGCGAACTGCGCCGCTTCAAGCGCTTTTCCGATGACCCGGCCACCCTCACCCGCCTGAAGACGCAGCCCGCCGTGCTGATCGTTGCACCATTGTCGGGCCACTACGCCACGCTGCTGCGCGACACGGTGCGCACCATGCTCAAGGACCACAAGGTCTACATCACCGACTGGAAGAACGCACGCATGGTTCCGCTGGAAAAAGGCGAGTTCCACCTTGATGATTACGTGGGCTATGTGCAGGAGTTCATTCGCCACCTGCAAGCCACCTACGGCAACTGCCACGTGATCAGCGTGTGCCAGCCCACCGTGCCGGTGCTCGCTGCCGTGTCGCTGATGGCCTCGCGCGGCGAGAAAACCCCGCTGACGATGACCATGATGGGCGGCCCTATCGACGCTCGCAAATCGCCCACGGCCGTGAACAACCTGGCCATGAACAAGAGCTATGAATGGTTCGAGAACAACGTGATCTACCGCGTTCCGACCAACTTCGCAGGCGCTGGCCGCCGCGTGTACCCGGGCTTTCTGCAGCACACCGGCTTTGTGGCGATGAACCCCGACCGCCACATGACGAGTCACTACGACTACTTCAAGAACCTCATCAAGGGCGACGACACCAGCACCGAAGCGCACCGCAAGTTCTACGACGAGTACAACGCCGTGCTCGACATGGATGCGGACTACTACCTCGAAACGATCCGCATCGTCTTCCAGGAGTTCGCGCTGGTGAACGGCAACTGGGATGTGATCAACGACAAGGGCAAGCCCGAGCGCGTGAAGCCTGAAGACATCACGACCACCGCGCACTTCACCATTGAAGGCGAGCTCGACGACATCTCCGGCTCCGGCCAGACCGAAGCGGCGCACGGGCTTTGCTACAACGTGCCCAAGTCACGCCAGAAGCATCTTGAAGTCAAGGGCGCGGGCCACTACGGCATCTTCAGCGGCCGCCGCTGGCGCGACCAGGTCTATCCGCAAGTGCGCGACTTCATCCAGCAGTTCAATGAAACGCCGGCTGAAGTGAAGGCACTGCCCAAGCCCGCGAAGGCAGCGGCTAAAAAAGCACCTGCGGCCAAGAAGGCACCTGTAGCCAAGAAGGCGACCCAGTCGCGCCGCACATCTGCGGCTTGACGTGAGCCCGCGGGCCGAACGCATCCACGCCGCATTGCCGCAAACGCAATGCACGCGCTGCGGCTATCCCGACTGCGAGGGCTACGCAAGCGCGATTGACGCGGGCGAAGCCGCCATCAACCAGTGCCCGCCGGGCGGCGCGGAAGGCATCGTGCGGCTGGCTGCAATCACGCAGCTACCCGTGGCACCACTCAACCCTGTGAATGGCGTTGAAGCACCGCGCGCCGTGGCAGTGATTGACGAGGCCTGGTGCATCGGCTGCACACTGTGTATCGACGCCTGCCCGACCGACGCCATCCTAGGCAGCAACAAGGTCATGCACACCGTCATCGAGCGTTACTGCACGGGTTGCGAGCTCTGCGTGCCCGTCTGCCCTGTGGACTGCATCAGCCTGGAGAACGTGACGGGCGACTTCACGGGCTGGCAAGCCTGGTCGCAACCGCTCGCCGATGAAGCGCTGGCGCGTTACACGCAGCGTAAGGTCCGGCTCGCGCGCTCTGAGCTGGAACATCACCAGCAGCTGGAAGCCAAGGCGCTGGAAAAGCTGGCGGACTTGCCGGCGCATACGCATGGCGCGCAAGGCGCAGAGGCGGACCGCAAGCGGGCGGTGATTGAGGCGGCGTTGGCGCGGGCGCGGGCCAAGCGGGGTGCGTAGGCTGGTGGGTAGCAGGCTTACCGCTGCTTGCCCCCACCCCGGCCCTCCCCCGGAGGGGGAGGGAGAAAGTCCCGGCGCCCAGCAGGTCAGCCCAGCGCGTCGTTCACCGTCTCGTTGAACTCCGCCTGGCTCACGGCGCCGCCAATCTCGCGTGGCAGTGCATCGCGGATCGAGAACACGCCAAGGATGCGCTTGTCAGGCCCCACGATCGGCAAGTGGCGGAAGCCGCGCTCCAGCATGATCACCAACGCGTCCGACACAGGCATTTCCGGCGGCACGCAGATCGGGTTGGGCGTCATCACCTCGCGCACGGTCGTCGTTTCAGGATCAAGTGCCTTGGCCAGCACGCGCGTCATCAAGTCGCGCTCGGTCACGATGCCGAGCAGCGAATCAGGCAGCCCCAGCACGAGCGCGCTGCCGCAATTGGCACGCGTCATCGCCCCCGCCGCTTCACGCACGCTGGCCAGCGGCCCCATCGAGAGAACGCGCTTTTGCGAACTGGACTGAAACACGGTGCGCTCGGCCATGACGTGACCCTCCGTTGAACTTCAATATAGGCGGGCTGCCCACTCAGCGCAAGGACGCGTTGATCTTCGCAAGCGCGCCCGCGCCGGGGCATAGCTGCGGCGAATCCAGCGTGTTCAGTGGCCGCGCCGATGTGTTGAGCGCCGTATGCAAGTCCGTCGCGAGCGGATCGACGTACAGCAGGCCAGTGACGATCTCGCCGAGCGCCTGGTGGTGGTGCATGTAGTTCATCGCCTCGTAGCGGTCGGTCGGGTCATAGTCCGCATGCAGCGAGCGCAGCCGCAGCAAGCTGCCGTCGTGCTGGCGCACATCGACCACTTCACCCGGCGCGGCAGTTGCCGTGATCTCTTCGCGCGGCGTGATGAAGTCGATGCGGCTCACGCTCTCGTTGTGCTCGCGCACATAGTCGTAGCTCTTGGTGCTGCCCGGATGGTTGTTGAACGCCACGCACGGGCTCAGCACGTCGATGAACGCCGCGCCCCCGTGCGCCAGCGCGCCGCGGATCAACGGCACCAGCTGCTCCTTGTTGCCCGAGAAGCCGCGGCCTACATACGTCGCGCCCAGCTGCAATGCCATCGCCACCAGGTCCACCGGGCTGTCACTGTTGACCACGCCCTTCTTGCTCTTGGAGCCCTGGTCGGCAGTGGCTGAGAACTGGCCTTTGGTCAGCCCATACACGCCGTTGTTCTCGACGATATAGGCCATGCGCACGCCGCGCCGCATGGCGTGGGCAAACTGCCCGAGCCCGATGGACGCGGAGTCGCCATCACCTGACACGCCCAGGTAAAGCAGGTCACGATTCGCGAGATTCGCGCCCGTCAGCACCGAAGGCATGCGGCCATGCACGGTGTTGAAGCCGTGCGAGGCCCCCAGAAAATAGTCGGGCGTTTTCGAACTGCAACCAATGCCCGACAGCTTCGCGACGCGATGCGGCAGGATGTCCAGCTCCCAGCACGCCTGGATGATCGAGGCAGAAATCGAGTCGTGCCCGCAGCCCGCGCACAGCGTGGAAATCTTACCCTCGTAGTCGCGGCGCGTGTAGCCGACCTTGTTGGTCTCCAGCGATGGATGATGCAGCCGTGGTTTGGCGATGTACGTCACTTACGCTTTCTCCTTTGCGCGGATCTGGGCCTCGATCGCCTCGATGATGAATTTCGCCGTGATCGGCGTGCCGTCGAAATGCAGCACGCGCACCAGCTTGGCCGGGTCGATATCGAATTCGTTGACGAGCAGCGACCGCATCTGCGCATCGCGGTTCTGCTCGACGACGAACACCTTGTCGTGATCGGCAATGAACTGCGCCACGCTTGGGGGGAACGGGTACGCACGCAGCCGCATCGCGTCGAGGTGGATGTCCGCTTCGTCGAGCACGTCGAGCGCTTCGCTCATCGCGGGGCTGGTCGAGCCGAAATACAGCACACCCAGCCGCGTCTTGTCCTTGGCCATGCGCACCACGGGCTGCGGCACGAGCGTGGCTGCAGTCGCAAACTTCTTGAGCAGACGCTCGACGTTGTAGATGTAGTCCGCGCCGCGCTCCGAGTAGCGCGCATACGAATCACGCGTCGTGCCGCGTGTGAAATAGGAGCCCTTCGTCGGATGCGTGCCGGGCAGCGTGCGCCACGGAATCCCGTCGCCGTCCACGTCCTTGTAGCGGCCAAAGTCCTTGCCGGCCTCCAGCTCTTCGGCGGTCATCACCTTGCCCTTGTCATAGTGGCGCGCGTCATCCCACTCGAACGGAAGGCACAGCCGCTGGTTCATGCCGATGTCCAGGTCGGTCATCACGAACACCGGCGTCTGCAAACGATCGGCCAGGTCGAGCGCGCAGGCGGCGTGCTCGAAGCACTCGTGCGGATCTTCCGGGAAAAGCAGCACGTGCTTCGTGTCGCCATGCGACGCATAGGCACACGACAGAATATCCGCCTGCTGCGTCCGTGTGGGCATGCCGGTCGAAGGGCCGCCCCGCTGCACATTGATGATCGTGACCGGAATCTCCGCGAAGTACGCCAGGCCGATGAACTCCGTCATCAGTGACACACCCGGCCCCGACGTTGCCGTGAACGCACGTGCGCCGTTCCAGCCAGCGCCCACCACCATGCCGATCGACGCAAGCTCGTCTTCTGCCTGCACGATCGCGAACTTGTTCTGCCCCGTCGCCGCATCCACGCGGAACTTCGAGCAGTACTTCTGGAAGGCCTCGGCCACAGAAGACGACGGCGTGATCGGATACCACGCGGCCACTGTGGCACCGCCGTACACACAGCCCAGCGCTGCAGCACTGTTGCCATCCACGAAGATCTGCTCGCCCACCTTGTCGGCGCGCTTCACACGCAGGCCAATGGGCACCTGCAGATGCTCGTTCGCAAAATCGCGACCTAGGTGCAGCGCCTGCACATTCGATGCGAGCAGCTTTTCCTTGCCCTTGTATTGCTCGCCGAACAGCTTCTCGATGGCTTGCGGCTCGATCTCCAGCAGCGCCGACAGTGCGCCCACGTACACGATGTTCTTGAACAGCTGGCGTTGCCGCGCATCCGTGTAGACGGCGTTGCATATTTCGGTCAGCGGCATGCCGATCACATGCACGTCGTCGCGGAACTTCGACGGCGGCAGCGGCCGCGTGCTGTCATAAAACAAGTAGCCGCCCGAACCGATCTCGGCAATGTCCGCGTCCCACGTCTGCGGATTCATCGCCACCATCATGTCGACGCCGCCACGACGGCCCAGGTAGCCCTTCTCGCTCACCCGCACTTCGTACCAGGTCGGCAGGCCCTGGATGTTGCTCGGGAAGATATTGCGCGGGCTCACCGGCACGCCCATGCGCAGGATGGCCTTGGCGAACAGCTCGTTCGCGCTGGCCGAACCCGAGCCGTTCACATTCGCGAACTTGATGACGAAGTCGTTCACCGCCTCGATTCTTTTCATGGTGCTGGCCATCATGCAACTCCCACTGCCGAGCGCGCCCGGGGCATCGCGCTGTCGCGGCAACGCTCGCCGGCAGGCGTCGTGTTGAGCAAAAACTTCTGCATATCCCACGCGCCCGTCGGGCAGCGTTCGGCGCACAGGCCGCAGTGCAGACACACGTCCTCGTCTTTCACCATCACGTGGCCTGTCTTCAATTCATCCGACACATAGAGCGCCTGCGTGAGGTTCAACGCGGGCGCCTTCAGGTGCTGGCGCAACTGCGCCTCCTCGTCATTCGGCTTGAACGAGATGCAGTCCATCGGGCAGATGTCAACGCACGCGTCGCACTCGATGCAAGCGCTCTCCAGGAACACCGTCTGCACATCGCAGTTGAGGCAGCGCCCTGCTTCCTTGAAGGCCGTCGCCGCATCAAAGCCCAGCTCCACCTCGACCTTGATGCTTGCCAGCGCGATCTCCGCCTTCGTCCACGGCACCTTGTAGCGCAGGTCGTTCGACGTGTCGTTGTCGTAGCTCCACTCGTGGATGCCCATCTTCTGCGACATCAGGTTCGTCATCGGCGGCGGGCGCACCGCAACGTCTTCGCTGTGCAGCAAGCGGTCAATCGACACCGCCGCCTCGTGCCCGTGCGCCACGGCCGTGATGATGTTCTTCGGCCCGTAAGCAGAGTCGCCGCCAAAGAAAACATTCGGCACCGACGACTGGAAGGTGCCCTTGCCGAGCTGGGGCAAGCCCCACTCGTCGAAGGCAATGCCGCTGTCGCGCTCGATCCACGGAAACGCGTTCTCCTGGCCCACGGCTACCAGCACGTCGTCGCATTCGAAGAACACATCGCTCGCACCCGTCGGAACCAGCTGGCGCTTGCCCTTGGCGTCGTACTGCGCCTTCACCACTTCAAACGTCATGCCCTTGAGCACACCGCCCTCATGCACGAACGCCTTGGGCACATGGAAGTTGATGATCGGGATGCCTTCGTGCATCGCGTCTTCCTTCTCCCAGGGCGAGGCCTTCATTTCCTCGAAGCCGCTGCGCACGATCACCTTCACGTCCTCGCCGCCCAGCCTGCGCGCAGAACGGCAGCAATCCATCGCCGTGTTGCCACCGCCCAGCACGATCACGCGCTTGCCGATCGTCGTCACGTGCCCGAAAGACACTGACGCCAGCCAGTCGATGCCGATATGAATGTGCTCCTTCGCCTGCGCCAGGCCAGGCAGGTCGAGCTGGCGGCCACGCGGCGCGCCGCAGCCGACAAAGATCGCGTCGAAGCCCTGACTCATCAACGCCTTCATCGACTCGATGCGCTGGCCGCCAATGAACTTCACGCCAAGATCGAGCACGTAGCCCGTCTCTTCGTCGATCACCGATTCAGGCAGGCGAAAGCGCGGAATCTGCGTGCGGATGAAGCCGCCTGCTTTCGCGTCGCCCTCGAACACCGTCACCTCATAGCCCAGCGGCGCGAGATCGCGCGCGACGGTGAGCGATGCCGGCCCTGCGCCCACACACGCGATGCGCTTGCCGTTTCGCGGCAGCACCTTGGGCATGCGGTCGTGCACGTCGTCCTTAAAATCGGCCGTGACGCGCTTCAAGCGGCAGATGGCTACGGGTTCCGGATCGCCCGCGTTGTTCTTTTCAACACGGCCCCGGCGGCAAGCCGGCTCGCACGGCCTGTCGCAGGTGCGACCGAGGATGCCGGGGAACACGTTCGAGACCCAGTTGACCATGTAGGCATCGCTGTAGCGACCCTGCGCGATCATTCGTATGTATTCAGGAACCGGTGTGTGCGCCGGGCACGCATATTGACAATCGACGACCTTGTGGAAATAGGCCGGATCCGAGATGTCGGTACGCTGCAAAGCTTTGTCTCCCAGAGCTAGGGCCAGTCTAGGCCTGCCGCAGCGCAACAATCACTCAGGGATTGCCCTGAAATGCGTATCAGATAAATCTCAAATTGTCGGGCGAGGCTTGACCACCAGCCGCTTGAACGCAAAGTCGCTCGGCTTCAACGGCTGGTCCACAACCGGCCCCTGGTATCTCGTTGCGCCCGCGCGCCGCAGCACCACCAGCTGCTGCAAGCTCGTGACACCCGAGACAACGCACACAAGGCCCAGGCTATTGACGAACCCTATCGTGCTTTCAAGCAGCGCCGCGAGCTTGGGGTCGCGATCAATATCGCGCAGCATCGTCGCATCGAGCCGCACCTCAGACAGCGGCAGCTGCGCGAGCCATGCAAGCGACGTCTGCCCATGGCCAAAGCGGCCCAGCGCCATCGGAAATCCCATCTGCGCGAGATCCTTCATCGCCTGTAGTTCGCGTGGCCGCACGTCTTCCAGCGCAGGCAGCTGCTGCCACTCAAGAATGAATCGCTTCGGATCGAGCCCATGCTTGACCGACCGCCTCACCAGCTCAAGCACATCCGCCGCAGAAATCTGCGCGAGCGACAGCGACACGCGCACGGGCACTGCCTCTACGCCTGTCTTGCGCCACACCTCCAGCGTGTGCAGCACCTGCTCGACCGCCCACTCGGCCAGCATGTGGCCTGCGTCGGTAGCGCCTGCCAGGTCGAGCAACTCGTCGCCATAGATGGCGCGGCCGCTAGGGTGCAGCCAATAGAGCACAGGCTCTGCAGCCACAATGCGACCGGTATTCGCATCCAGCCGCGCCTCAAAGCGCAAGTCCACCTGCTGGCGCGCAAATGCGCGGCGCAATTCAGCCGCCACATTGAGCTTCTGCGCGGCCGCTTCATTGATCTTGGCGGAGAAGAATTCGTAGCTGTTGCTGCCACCTTCCTTCGCCTTGCGCATGGCAGCGCTCGCCTTGCTCATCAGGTCCGTCGCCTCGCTGCCATCGTGCGGAAACATCGAGATGCCGATGCTGCAGGTCGCAAACACGTCCTGCCCCCCGCGCGAAAACGCGACGGCTGCATCCTCAAGCACCTTGGAGATGAAGTCTGCCACCAGCTCCTGGCTCTCCACATGCGGCAGCACGATGGCGAACTCGTCGCCGTCAAAGCGGAACAGCGAGGGCTGGTGCAGGCGCGTGCCCAGCTCACCGCCGACCTCTGTCGATACCGAGCTTGCAAGCCGCTTGGACAGCCGCTGCAAGATCAGGTCGCCCACCGACCGGCCCAGCGCATCGTTGATCGGGCCCAGCTTGTCCACGCCCACATGCACCAGCGCACCCGACTGCCTTGCACGCAAGCTGGCCTGGAGCACATCTGCAGCAAACTTTGCATACGCCACGCGATTGGGCAGGCCCGTGAGCGGGTCATGCTGCGCCAGGAAGTCGCGGTAGGCGCTGGCCGCCAGCGTATTGCGCAGCCGCAGCGCCAGCTCGCTCGGGTCAACCGGCTTGGACAGAAAATCCATCGCGCCCGCCGCGAGCGCCTGCAGCTTGACGTGTGGCTCGATGGTGCTGGTCAGCACGATCACCGGAATATGGCGCAACTGCTTGTCGCCACGCATCTGGTCAAGGATGTCCATTCCGCTCACGTGCGGCATCGACAAGTCCAGCAGCAGCACGGCGGGCGGGCGTTCGCGCAGGCGCTCGATGGCGCGGCGCGAATCGCTCTGGCTCGTGAAGTTGACGTAGCCGGCTTCCTGCAGGAAGGCCTGCGTCATCTCGATGTTCAGCTCTTCGTCGTCCACCATCATGATGAGCGAGTCGGCCAGGCTCGCGGCCGACCGGTGCGTTTCACCCATCTCGCGCGGCGACACCGCCAGCAGCGCGTCATCGTCCAGCTTGCTGCTGCCCTGCGGAAACACATACGCCGGCGGATTGCTCGGCGTGCTGCCGGACTCCGGTGCGTCGTTGTAGCCCGCTTTACTGCTCATGAGCGAATTGTCCTTTGTGTTCGGTTCATGTGGGCGCGAGCTCCGGTATCACGACATGAACCGACATCTCCTCCAGCCGCTCCAGCAAGCGAGTTGCTGCCTGCACATCGCCGGCCTTCGCCATCGACTCCAGCTCCCGCGCCGGGTCGGTGAACGCATCGTAGCCCAGCGTACCCGCTCCGCCCGCTACGGCGTGAGCGACGCGCGCCAGCTCATCCATATCGCCCGCCAGCGCGGCAGTGCGTGCGGTGGCGAGCTGCTGCGCCAGCCGCGCCGGAAACTTGCGCACAATGGGCACGAGCCGCATGTTGTCCGCAAAGCGCGAGCGAATCTCGCCCTGGGGTGATCCGTCCTCGTCTGCGCGCTCAGTCGCAACCCCGGTCGCAACCCCGGTCGCAGCATCGGACGCACTGCCCGCCGCCGTCTCGGCCGCCGCCTCGTCTGCTGCCACCCTGATGCCGCCCAGCAGGCGCGCGGTCTCTTCGAGCAGCCGGTCGATGTCGATCGGCTTGGTGAGATACGCCGTGCAGCCCGCTGCCATCACTTCTTCTTCAAACCCCTTCATGGCATTGGCCGTGAGCGCCATCACAGGCACGGTCATGCCGCGCGCGCGCAACTCGCGCGTGGCCGCAAAGCCATCCATCACAGGCATCTGCATGTCCATGAGCACCAGGTCGAAGGCGCTGCCTTCGAGTTTGTCGAGCGCCACCTTGCCGTTCTCGGCCTCCTCGATCCACAGCCCCTGGTCGGCCAGCACGAGCGACGCGAGCTCGCGGTTCTCGGGGCCGTCGTCCACCACCAGCACGCGCGACGCCGGGATGCGCCACTTCGGCTTGCGCGAGAGCTCCGGCGCGGCCTGGCCCGCAAGCGCCTCATCCGCGGTGATCCAGCGAACCTGCGACAAGTCACCCGGATCGAAGGCAAACGTCATCGTCGTGCCCTCGCCCGGCACGCTCTGCGCCGTGATGTCACCGCCCAGCGCACGCGCCAGCTTGCGGCTGATGGCCAGGCCCAGGCCCGTGCCGCCAAAGCGCCGGCTGATCGATGCGTCGGCCTGCGTGAACGGATCGAACATCGACTCGATGCGGTCAGCAGCAATGCCGATACCGCTGTCGCGCACGGACACGGTGTAGCGCTGCGGCTCGCAACTGACCGTGACAGTCACACCCCCGCGGTCAGTGAACTTCACCGCGTTGCTCAGCAGGTTCAACAGCACCTGGCGGATGCGCGAGCCGTCCGACGTGGCCACTTCGGGCAAGCTGCCCACAATGCGCACGTCAAGCGCAATGCCTTTTCCTTTGGCCTTGACGTCAAGCTCGGACACGGCGCCCAGCACGACCAGGTGCGGTGCAAAACTCGCACGCTCCACCGTGAGCTGCCCTGCTTCGACTTTCGACAAGTCGAGAATGTCGTTGATGAGGGACAGCAGGTGCTTGCCGCTGTGGCGGATCGTCTCCAGGTAGCGCGACGACTCGCGCTCGTTGTTGCGGCCATAGCCGCGCCGCAGCAGCTCCGCAAAACCCAGGATGGCATTCATCGGGGTGCGGATCTCATGGCTCATGTTTGCCAGGAACTCGCTCTTGGCGAGGTTGGCGGCCTCGGCCTCGTCCTTGGCGCTTTGCAGCGCGATCTTGCTTTCTTCGAGCTGCGTGATGTCTTCCAGGCTGATCAGCACGCCGCCGGCCTTGCCCGAGGAGCCAAGCACGGGCGAGCAGTTCACCACGAAGCTGCGCAGCGCCCCCTGCGTATCGAGCAGCTTGAGCTGCAAGTCACGCTGCACGACGCCCTGTTCCAGCGCAACCACCCAGGGCTGCTGCGTGTCGGCCAGGGCGTTGCCCTGTGCATCGCGCCACGGGATCGCAAAGACGGGCGAGCCCATCAGCTGGTCGTTGCTCTTGCCCAGCAACTTCACGAGCGCCTCGTTCGCCAGCACCACGCGCAGCTTCTGGTCCACCACCAGCAGGCCTTCGGTCAGCGAGTCGAGCGCTGAACGCACCCGCGCGGGCACGGCCTTGGACGGATCCAGGTGCCGCAGCACCCGCCCCAGGTACACAGCAAAGCCGACGAAGCACAGCGTCGCGCAAAAAGCGAGCAGCTGCAGCAGCGGTGTTTCAAGCACGCCGCGCCAGCCCGCAGACACCATCGGCTGGAACCGCATTTCCAGCTGGCCCCACGGGCTGCCGTCGGCATACAGCTGCACCAGCATCTGCGAATCAGTGGCGCCGCCGGTGTCCATGGGCACCCAGTTGCGGGCGTGTTCGCCCACCGCGAGCACCAGCGCACCATCCTTGCTGCGCAGGCCCACCGAGCGCAGCTGGTCATTGCGCTTGAGCAGGAAGCGCAGCACGTCTTCGAGCTTTCGCTGGTCCGAGCCGGACAGGATGGCCGTGGCACCCGCAGCCACGGATTCAGCGAGCGCAATGCGGCCCTCGCGCACGGCAATGGCGCGGTCCGGAACCAGCCCGAGCAGGGACGCCGCCATCAACGCCGTGCTGACGATGGAGACGAGCCCCAGCGCGATGTAGGTGCGTGTGCCGATGAGTTTCAACTGAAGCCTCGCAAGGCATCGCCGGGGCGCCGCTCGGGGCCGTCGAGCAGGTCGTCGTCGTCATCGTCCTCGTCCTGCGCACGCGAGAGCACGGGCAGCGGATCGAGCAGGCGCCACGCGGGCATGGCCGACAGGTAGCTGCTGAGCAGCACGCCGCCGCGGATCAGCCACAACACATACGCGACCGAGACGCCGAGCGACACACCGGCGACCGAGATGCTGGTGGAGCGATCCACATCCAGCTCTTCGCGCACCTTCTCGCGGGCGCGATCGAGTTCCTCGACGAAGCCGGGCGAGCGCAGGTGGCGCTGCAGGTCGTCGACCGAGGCGGACGCGCCACTGCCGGTGAAGGCATTGAAGCCGGTGACGACAACGTCCACGGCGTGGTCGAACGCCACGATCGTGAACACACGGCGGTCAAGCAGCGTGCCAGTGGCAACCTTGACGGGCTCGAACAGCGGGCCTGCCGGTGACGAGTCTGTGCCGGGCGCCGGGTTGCTGGTGCTGCCCAAGGCAGGATTGCCCAGGGCATCAGGCTCGCCCAGTTGCAGGTTGGCAGTGGTCACTGCCGGTTTGGCCGGCGGCGCGGGCGCAGCGGGCGCCTCATCGGGCACGAGGTCTGGCGTGGTTGCGCCTGCAGGCGGCGCTGGAGGATTTGGCGAGGGGCTGCCCGTGCCCGGGGCGGCCGGGTCAGTCGGGAAAAGATCGACGACAACCGGCGCGGGTGTCGGCGCCGGAGTTGGTTCGGGCGTGGGCGCAGGTGTCGGCGCAGGTGTCGGCGCAGGGGTCGGCGCTGGCGTCGGTGCGGGTGTCGGTGCGGGTGTCGGCGCGGGTGTCGGCGCGGGTGTCGGTGCGGGTGTCGGTGCGGGTGTCGGTGCGGGTGTCGGCGCGGGTGTCGGCGCGGGTGTCGGCGCTGGTGTCGGTGCGGGTGTCGGCGCTGGCGTCGGTGCGGGTGTCGGCGCTGGCGTCGGTGCAGGTGTCGGTGCAGGTGTCGGCGCTGGCGTCGGTGCAGGTGTCGGCGCTGGCGTCGGTGCGGGTGTCGGTGCGGGTGTCGGTGCAGGTGTCGGTGCAGGTGTCGGTGCAGGTGTCGGTGCAGGTGTCGGCGCTGGCGTCGGTGCAGGCGTCGGTGCAGGCGTCGGTGCAGGTGTCGGTGCGGGTGTCGGCGCTGGCGTCGGTGCAGGTGTCGGCGCTGGCGTCGGCGCAGGCGTCGGTGCGGGCGTCGGTGCGGGCGTCGGTGCGGGCGTTGGCTCGGGAGTCGGTGCAGGTGTCGGTGCAGGCGTCGGCGCTGGCGTTGGCTCGGGAGTCGGAGCGGGCGTAGGCGCAGGCGTCGGCTCGGGAGTCGGTGCAGGTGTCGGTGCGGGCGTAGGCGCAGGCGTCGGCTCGGGTGTCGGCGCTGGCGTTGGTGCAGGCGTCGGCGCTGGCGTTGGCTCGGGAGTCGGTGCTGGCGTCGGTGCTGGCGTCGGCTCGGGCGTCGGCGCTGGTGCCACATCCACGGGCACCTGGCTCGCGACAGTGTCGGCGCCGCCATTCGCAATGCCGCCGTCGTCCTGCACCGTCCACGCGACGACGACAGTGCCGCCGGGTCCGTCTGCCGTGGGCTTGAACTGCATGCCGCGCAGTTCGGCCAACGTGTAGGTGTTGCCAACGACGACCACCGTCGTCCCGTCGGCCAGAACCACGGAGCCGATCGCCGGATCGGGCAGCGCCGTCATGGTGATCGTCAATGCCTGTCCCGCCTCATCGGCGCCACCGCCGGGCGAATACTGCAGTGCGTCCAGGCCCAGCGGCACCGTCGCACCACCCTCTTGCGCCGATGCACCCACCAGCGATCCTGCGACCAGCACGGGCGCATCGTTCACCGCGACGACCGTCACGTTCGCCGTCGCGACCGCGGCGCTGAAGGCCGTCGAGCTGCCATTGGCCGTCGTATCGGCAAAGGTCTGGCCCGCCGTGCCCCGCGTCTGGTCCCACGCGCGGAACTGCAGGCCCGCAGGCGCGCCGTTCCAGTCGGCGTTGGCCACAAAGCGCACGCGCGTGTCTGCGTCGGCCGTCAACAGCCGTGCGTTGGTCACGGACACTGCACCCATGCTGCTCCACGTCGCGCCGCCGTCCGTGCTGAACTGCCACACCCCATTCGGGTCCGACGCCGCCACCACGGCAATGCCGCCCAGCGCCCCGGCGTCTGCGTCCGTCACGTGGCCTGCGAGCATGTCGGCAACGCGTATGCCGGCCGGCGACGCAGCGTCTTCAAGGATCGAGGGCAGGTCAGTCGTGCCGCTCAACACCGGCGCCGCATTGGCGGGCACCACATGGATCACGAGGCTTTGCGACAGCGTGTCGACACCCCCATTGGCGGTGCCGCCGCTGTCCACGATGTCGAAGTCAAAGCCCTGCGTGGCGCTCACCACGCCCGCAGCAGGGCGGAACTGCACGCCCTGCAATTGGGCCACCGTGAGGCTGTCGCCCGCGTGAACCACGGTCGTGCCGTCGGCGAGCAGCACATCGCCTGTCGCAGCAGACGGTACGACCGTCACCACCACCGACAACGTCTGCGTGCTCTCGAGCGTGCCGCCACCGGTGCCGTACGACACCGCGCCCAGGCCCAGGCTTGTCGCGCCCGATGCTTCAACAACGGTGGCGTCGTTGATCGTGCCGGTGGTGAGCACGGGTGCGTCATTCACGGCTTGCACCGCGACACTGGTTGACGCCGTCTGTGCGCTGTAGGGGCGCGATCCGCCGCTGGCGGTGGTGTCGCCACGCGTCTGGCCGGCGGTGCCACGCGTCTGGTCCCAGGCGCGGAACTGCAAGCCGCCTGCCGTGCCATTCCAGTCCGCATCGGGCACGAAGCGCACGCGCGTCACGCTATCGGCAGCAAGCAGCAATGCGTCACTGCCCGACACCGCGCCGATGGCCGCCCAGCTCGCGCCGTCGTCCGTGCTGTACTGCCAGTTGCCCGAAGGGTCTGTCGCAGCGACGACGGCAATGCCACCCAAAGCGCCTGCGTCTGCATCAGTCACCTGGCCCGCGACCAGGTCGGCGACAAGCATGCCGCTGGAAGCGAATGCATCTTCGAGAATGGCAGGCAGTGCATTGGCACCGGCCAGCACGGGCGCAGCGTTCGCCGGGAACACGGTGATCGCCAGAGACTGCGCGAGCGTATCGACGCCTCCATTCACGGTGCCGCCGTTGTCCACCACATCCCACGCCAGCGCCGTGGTGGCCGAGACAACGCCCGCAGCCGGGCAGAACTGCAAACCCTGCAGCACGGCAAGCGAGAACGTGTCGCCTGCATGCACCACTGTCACGCCGTCTGCCAGCAGCACGTCGCCAATCGCTGCGGAAGGCACGGAGGTCACGACGATGCCTAGCGTCTGCGCGGCTTCGAGTGCACCGCCGCCCGGGCCATAAGCTAGCGCGCCGAGACCGAGGCTGACAGACCCCGATCCTTCGGCAACATCGACAGTCACTGTCGCGCCTGCCGTGCGAACAGGCGCATCGTTGACCGGCTGCACCTCGATGCTGGCCGTCGCCGTTGCGCTGCTGAATGCCGTGGAACTGCCGTTGGCCGTGGTGTCGGCAAATGTGGATCCGGCCGTGCCGAGTGTCTGGTCCCACGCGCGAAACTGCAGGCCGGTGGCGGTGCCGTTCCAGTCGGCGTCGGCAACAAAGCGAACGCGCGTGTTGGCATCGGCTGCCAGCAGGCGCGCATTGGTTGTGGAGACAGCGCCGAAAGCATTCCAGCTCGCGCCGCCATTGGTGCTGAACTGCCAGCTGCCGTGCGGGTCAGCCGCTGCTGTCACGGCGATGCCTGCGAGTGCGCCTGCATCGCTGTCAGTCACGTGGCCCGCGATCAGGTCTGACACTCGCATGCCAGCCGGGTTCGCTGCGTCCTCGAGAATCGCGGGCAGGTCGTTCGTGCCCGTCAACACCGGCGCGGCATTGGCTGGCGTCACCGTCACGCTGATCGCCTGCGCCAGCGTGTCGATGCCGCCATCGGCAGTGCCGCCGCTGTCAACCACGTTGAAGGCAAAGCTGGCCGTGCCACTCACGACGCCCGCACCGGGCCGAAACAGCATGCCCTGCAGTTGCGCGACGCTGTAGGTGTTGCCTGCAATCACCGGCGTGATGCCATCGCCCAGCAGCACATCGCCCACTGAAGATGGCAACGCCGTGACAACGACGCCGAGGCTCTGCCCTGACTCCAGCGCACCGCCGCCTGGGCCGTAGCCCACACCGGCAAAGCCGAGGTTCACGGCTGGCGACGCTTCGACCACCGACAGGTTGCTGGCCGCAGCCGTCGTGAGCACCGGCGCATCGTTGACGGGCAGCACCGTCACGCCAGTCGAAGCCAGCGCCGCACTGAAGGCGCTGCCGCCACCATTGATGGCCGTGCTTTCCGTGCCGCCCGCTACACCGGCTGTCTGGTCCCACGCACGGAACGTGAGGCCGGCGCTGACGGCGCCGTTCCAGTCGGCATCGGCAATGAAGCGCACGCGCGTCTGCAAGTCGGACGGCAGCAGGCGTGCCGCCGTGGCCGTGGCACCCGCCAGCGAATTCCAGTTCGCGCCGCCGTCCAGCGAGTATTGCCACTGCCCGTGCGTCGAATCGACAGACGTCACGGCGATACCCGTCAGCGGATTCACGTTCGCGTCGCTGACGAAACCGGCGATCACGCCGCTCACCAAAATGCCGTTGCTGGCCACCGCATCTTCGAGTTGCGTGGGCAGCGCATTGGCACCCGACAGGACAGGCGCCTGGTTGGCCGCACTGATCGAAATGCTGATCTGCTCAGCCAGCGAGTCGTGTCCACCGTCCGCCGTGCCGCCACTGTCGCGCACATTGAACCTGAACGTGGCCGGCCCGCCCGTGCCGCCAGGCGCCGCACGAAACTGCATGCCCTGCAGCTGGCTGATGGTGAACTGCGCCCCGGCCGTGACGACGGTGCTGCCATCGGCCAGCACGATGTCGCCAAATCCTGGCGACGGCACGGTGACGATGTTCACGCTGAATGTCTGCGCGGCTTCATCTGCGCCGCCGCCTGCTGCAAAGCCCAGGCCTGAGAAGCCGAGCGTCGTGATGCCCGAGTTCTCCAGCACGGTGAGGTCGGCGAGTGTGCCCGCCACCAGGACAGGTGCGTCGTTGACTGGCGTGACAGTGATCGACGAAGTGGCCGCAGCCGTGCTGAACGCCCTGTCCCAGCCGCCGTTGGATGCATTGCCAACGCCGCCTGCCGCGCCCGTCGTGCGGTCCCATGCGCGGAACGTGATGCTGCTGGAGCCAGCGTAGTCAGCAGCCGGCACAAAGCGCACACGCGTCACTGCGTCGGCAGCGAGCAAGCGTGCGCTGCCGGCCGATACCGTGCCGAGGTTGTTCCAGGTTGATCCGTCGGTCGTGTATTGCCACACGCCGTTGGCGCCGCCGGCGGCCGTGATGGCAATGCCGCGGAGCGCGCCCGCATCACTGTCCGTGACTTGCCCGGCGATCAGGTCGCTGACGAGCGCGCCCACGCCTGCGCCGCTGTCTTCCAGGATCGGCTGCAGGTTGTTGGCGCCTGCAAGCACCGGCGCGTGATTGCCGGTCGTGAAAATGGCGACAAGCGCATCCTGCGCACTGGCTGAACCTTTGTACGCGCCGGGCATCGACAGGTTGTCGTTGCTGGTGCTGCCCACGAGATAAATCGCGTTGGGCGTGGCCGCCACGCCGCCCGCGGTGAGCCCCGCGCCGTAGTAGGTGCCGTACACGATGTCGGAGCGGCCGCTGCCTTGCGGGTCGATCACCCAGAAGAAGCCACTGGTGTTTGAATTGGTGCTGCTGTAGGCATCAGGCGTGGTGTAGAGGTTGGCCGAATCGGCATAGCCAAACACCACCACGTCACCGCCCGAGAGCGCCACGCCCGTCGGGCGGTCGTTCATGCTGCGTGGATTGTCACCATCGGCGTTGCGCGAGCCGCCAACGAAGCTCGAATACACCAGTGAAGCATTGCCCGTGACGTTGGTGTCGTACACACGCAGGTAGCCGGTGGTGTGCCGCACGCGCGTCGTCTCGGCTGCGCCTGGCGTGGTGGCAAAGTCGGAGTGATCGGGCTCCTGCGTCGTGCCCACGACATACGCGAGGCCGGTGCCATCAATGGCAATACCTGTCGCAAAGTCGTCGCGGTTGCCGGCGATGTAGCTGGAATACGTGATGCTGCCCGCGGCGTTCAGCTTCGCCATGAAGGCGTCCTGGTTGCCCAGCGAGAGGCCCAGAATGCCTCCCACGATGGGAAGGTTGTCCGACTGCGTGTCGCCGGCGACGTACACCTGCCCGGCTGCATCGACTGCGATGGCTTTGCCCGCGTCGTCGTCGTTGCCGTCTATCGTCTTCTGGTACACCACGGCGCCCGTCGCGGAGTACTTGTTGATGAATGCGGCTTGCTTGCTCAGGTTGAGGATGTTGTTGTCGTCGAGCACGCCCGTGACATACACAGCGCCCGACGAATCAAAGGCAACATCATTGGCCACATCGTTGTTGCCACCCGAGCCGAAGTACGTGCTGAACACAAGCGCCGTGCCACTGGTGTTCAGCTTGAAGACAAAGGCATCCTGGTTGCCCGCGCGGCTGCTGTCGGCCGCGTTGACCATGGGAAAGGCGCTGGACTTTGTCGAGCCCGCCACGGCGACGTTGCCCGCACTGTCAACGGCAATCGACGTGGGCTGGTCGTCAAGGCTGCCGCCCACTCGCGTGGACCACAGCAGCGTGGACAAGTCGGCGCTGAAGTGGGCGACGTACACATCGCCTGCGCCCGCGCTGCTACCGATGAGGTTGACCAAATCGCCCGTCGTCGCCGTCGTGCGGCCCGTCACGTACACAGTGCCATCGGCGGCGACGGCAACGTCCACGCCGGTGTCGTTGGCAACGCCGCCGAAGTAGCTGGCGTAAGTCAGCACCGGGTCAATCACCAGCTCGCGCTGTGCGTCGTAGGCGCCGACTGCAAAGCCCACGGTGCCATCGGCACCAAGCACATAGGCGCTTGCCACCGCCTCGCGGCCAGCCTCGCCGATCTGGTAACTCACGGGGGCATGGAAGCGGATTTCCTGCGGTGCTTGCCCGGCGGCGCCCGCCACGGTGAGCACGAGATCACCATTGGGTGCGATGCTGGCCTGCGCGCCGTCCACCCGCAATTGAATCAACTGCGCATCAGCGCCCGGGCGCAGCACGAAGTCGTATTCAAGCTGGCGCTGCGTGCCGTAGTAGCGCAGGTCCACGCTGTCGTACACATCGCTGTACAGGACGGCTCTGTAGTTCTCCACGTCGGTGCGCCATGCGGCTGCGTCACCACCGAGCAGGTAGTTGCTGCGCGCCTGCAGCAGGCCTTCACCCGTTGCCTCGCTCGCATTCGCGCCGATGAGCGTCAGGCGAATGGGAGATGACGCGCCGGCAAGCCGTATTTCCACGCCCGAATCATTCACCTGCACCGAATAGCCGCTGCCATACGCCGCGTAATCCGCACTCGCAGCAAACTGGCCGCGATTGGCCTCGAACGTCATGGGCGCGGTGGCATAGGTCTGCGCCGCGGCTTGTGTGGAAAGCGCCGTTGCCGCTGCGGGCAGCACGCGCACTTCGGCTTGCTGCGCGTCAGCGCCGAAGGCGTCGGTGGCCAGCAGCAGGCCAGCAGCTGCGTCAGCCGAATACAGCACCCGTGGCTCGACCCATTCAGCCTGCGGCAGCGAACGCCGCCGCGCGGACGGTCGTTGTCGGAACAGCCGCGCCAGCATGACTCAGGGCCGCGTGGGCGACAGCGTCATGGTGGGCGACAGGCGCAGCGCCGGCGCGCTGGCCTGTGCGGTGGGCGCTGGCCGTGCCCCAACTGGTGGTTCGGCACCTTTGCGTGGTTCAACACCACCGCGCGCCTGCGCAGCGCTCCCATCGGCCAGCTCCGCCTTGCAGCGCAAACCTGCGGGCAAGGCGTGATCGCGATTGGGCAGCTCCAGCCGCGCGCGGAACGTATTGCTCGCGCCTTCGATCAGCGAATCGACAAGCACGACTTGCGCGAGCCGTGCCTTCGCACCAGGAAACTCCGGCACGATCGCCATGCTCATGCCGCGCTTGACCTGCGAATACATGGCCACCGGCAGCACCACTTCAACCCGCAGCGGATCGACCACCGCCACGCGGAACATCGGCTTTTCTTCCACTCGCTCGCCCACGGACAAATAGCGGTCGGCAATCACGCCATCGCTCGGGCTGCGGATGGTGCGCAGGCCCAGCTGCGCCTTGGCAAGCTCGTGCTCATGCGAATAAACATCGCGCTGCTCTTTCGCCTGCGCGAGCCGGTTGTCGGCCACCACGGCTTCAGCGCGCGCCTGCTCCAGCGCCTGGCCCGAGATGAATTGCTGCCGCGCGAGGTCTTGCGCGCGCACGAGTTTCTGGCGGGCGAGTTCGGCGTTGGCCTTGGCGGCTTCGAGGTCGCCGATGGCAGCGGCGCGGCTTTGCGCCACGGCGACCGACTGGCGTTCGACATCGGAGCGCAATGCGGCCAGCGGCTGGCCGCGCACGACGCGGTCACCGCGCTCGACGTAGATCGCTTCGATCACGCCGACCACGGGGCTGCCGACTTCAGAACTGCGAAAGGGCTCGATCAGGCAACCAAGTGGCGATGGCCCCGCTGCATGTGCCGCGGCAATAGATAACCATCCACAACAGACCGTCAACTTGGAGACGAGCTTCACTACGAATTCCCGGTAAATGCTAGGTCGCGCTCCGCACTCTCGGCGCTGCGCAACAGGCTTACACGTTGTTTCATCTCAGTATAGGTGCGCAAGGCCTGGAACAACCGCAAATACGCAGCGAAAGACCGGGGGGTTTCACGAGTGCCACGCAGCCACAGCCGCCGCACGGCGAGCGGCACCGACGCCATCGCGGCAAAGTCCGCCGCCAGCCAGTGCTCAACACTGGCCGGCTGGCCCTGCCGCCCTGCCCGGCCGAGGAACTGCCTGTCCACCCTGCCCGAGGCATTGAGCTGGCACAGCAGCACATGCAGGCCGCCCGCGGCCAGCGCCTGCTCATCCAGCAGGATGTCGCTGCCACGCCCGGCCATGCTGGTGGCCACGGTGATGGTGCCCGCCCGGCCGGCCAGCGCCAGCACGTCCTGCTCGGCCTCATCGTGATGCGCGTCGAGCACCTGGTAAGCGATGCCGCGTGCTGCCATCTCAGCCGAGAGCGCCTGCGACTGTGACACGGTATTGACGCCGATCAGCACCGGCCGGCCCGCTGCGGCCAGTGCCTGCGCCCGTTCAGCCACGGCGGCCCAGAGTGCGGGGCTGTCTGCAAACAGCCGCTTGCCGAAGTCGTGCACCTGCCGCGGCTTGTGCGGCTCGATGCGGATCATCGACAAGCCATAGACGCGCGACAGCTCCGCCCGCGCCTCGCGCAGCGTGCCGCTGATGCCCGCGAGCCGCAGGTAGCGCGCGAAGAACCGCTGGTACGTGATCTGCGAGACGGTTTCGTTGCGGCTGGTGAGCGCGACTGACTCCTTCATCTCGACCAGCTGGTGCAGCCCGCGCGACCACGCACGCCCATGCGACAGGCGGCCCGACTGCTCATCGACCAGCGCGATCTTGCCATTGCGAATAACGTAGTCGCGCCCCTGCTGCAGCACGTGCCGCGCCACCAGCGCCAGCTCGACGGTGCTCTCGCGATGCGATGGATGGCCGTGCAGCGCATGCTGCTCTTGCGGCCATAGCGCCACGAGCGACCGGCCGGCAGGCAGCAGCCGCGCCTGAAGACCGTCGGCACTCAGGCGGAAATGCTCGCCCTCGCGCAGGTCCTGCGCCAGCAGCCACGCGGTTTGCAGGAACTCCCGCTCGCCCGCGGCTGCCTGCGCCTGCGCGAGCACCAGCGGCACACGCGCCTCGTCGATCAGCATCGTGTCGGCCTCGTCGAGGATGGCAAAGCACAGGCCGCGCAGCACGCGTTGCGCGGCTGGTGTCGCCGGCCCTGCTGGCTGCGTCATGCGCGCGATGCGCTGCTCCAGCGCGCTGCCGGTTGCGGGGGCCAGCATGGCGTCGCGCAGGTAGTCGAAGCAAAGCTCCTTGCCCGTCACGTACGTCACGTGGCAGGCGTAAGCCTCGCGGCGTTGTGCGGGCTGCATGGGCTGCGTGACGAAGCCGCAGCGCAGACCCATGGACGCATAAAACGGGGCGAGTGTCTGCGCGTCGCGCTGCGCGAGGTAGTCGTTGGCCGTGACCACATGCACCGGTGTGCCCATCTTTGCCGCAGCCGCAGCGGCCAGCGCCACGGCAAAGGTTTTGCCCTCGCCCGTGTCCAGTTCCACCAGGCGCTGTTCAAGCAAGGCGCGTGCGGCCATCACCTGCTGCCAGCGCGGCGTAACGCCGTGCGTTCGCGCGAGCGCGGCGCAGGCTTTGAGCAATGCGGCGCAGACGGCATCGCAGGCGGCATCGGCGCTGGGTGTCACGGTGCTGCTTGCCGACTCAGGCATCGAAGCATCTTGCGTTGAAGCATCCTGCGTCGAAGCAACTCGCGTCACAGCCTCACGCGCAAATCCCTCCAGCTGCGGCGTGCCCCAGTCGCTCCTGCGCGCTTGCCGGCGCAGGGGCAGCTGGCGCTGCGGATAGTCGCCCCACACCAGCCCGGGAAAGGGCCAGGCTGCGCTCACAGCTGCCCGCTCGGGCTGAACTGCCGCACGAACAGCTGGCGCAGGCGATGCCACACCTGCCAGCCCACCGGTTCGGCAGGCAAGTCGAGCTTGACCCACGCGCGCCCGCCAATGCGGCCCGTATCGAGCCCTGATTCCCTGCCCTGCCCCGCGTCTTGCACCGCCACGTCAAGCACAAACACCGGCACGCGGGCGCGAACGCCTTCTTTGTCGTTCGACTCGACCGGGATAGGCCCGCCGAAGCGGTCGCCCAACGCTGGCGAAGGCAGCTCCTGCGTCGCACCCGGCAGCTGCGGCAGCAGCGTTGCATCGCGCACCGTGAAGGGCGCTTCAGCCAGCACCACTTGCACATCGCGCACACGGCCACGCACGCGCAGGAATTCATCCTCAGGCAACGCAAGCCGCACGTACGCCGTGCCGGGCACGACCACATGCCCGAGCAGCGTGCCGCGCTTGGCATAGCTGCCGGGCAAGTCCTGCGGACGCGCCCACGACACCTGGCCGGCCACGCCACTGCGCACTTGCAGCTGCGATATCTGCTCATCGGCTCGGGCGAGTTCAGCTTCCGCTCGCCTCACGTCTGCTTCAAGCCGCTGGAACGCAGCCGGGTCGCTCAGCATCGACGAATACTGCTGCGTACGCAGGCCGATCTGCTCGGCGGCAATGCGCTCGCGCTGCGCGAGCAGCACCGGGTCGCGCAGGTTTAGCACGGCGTCACCAGCCTGCACAGGGGCACCGTCAGTGGCAATGACTTGCTCCACGAAGCCGGCTGTCTGCGCGCGCAGCTGCCCGCTGGGTGGCGGCCACACCACGCCGCGCGTCACGACCGATTGCGGCGCGGGCACGGCCACCAGCAACACCACCACTGCGGCTGCGGCGGCCAGCCCCACGCGCTGCGCCTTCGGCCCTGCGGCTGCCAGCCACAACCAAGCGCGGCGGCCCACCCACACCAGCGCAAAGATCGCAGCCGCCCAGCCGAGCAACCAGCTGTGGCTGCCCACCCAGGTGATCAGCGTGAGCAGCAACGCAATGCGATAGGCCCACGACAGCGGCGCGTAGGCCACCAGCCATTTGCGCTCGCCGGCAGACAGCGCTGTCTCGCCCACTGGCTCTTCACGGCGAACCCACTCCAGCCATTTGCGCAGCCACCAAGCCTGGCTACGGGAAGCAAGATTGGGCAGCTGCAACGCATCGGTGAGGATGTGATAGCCATCCAGCCGCAGCAGCGGATTGGCGTTGAACACGATCGTGGAGATCAAGCCGATCAACATGACCACCATCGCCGCATCGCGAACCGGCCCGGGGCTGACCAGCATCCACACCGCGAGCGCAAACGCCGCGAGCGACGTCTCGACCAGAATACCCGCCGCGCTCACGATCATGCGTTGCCGTGACGACGCCAACGTGTTCGCCGCGCTCGCATCGACATACGGAGCAGGCACAAGAAACATCAGCGACAGCCCCACCTCGCGCACCTCGCCGCCAAAACGCCGCACCGCCAGGCCGTGCCCCATTTCATGCAGCAGCTTGATGAGCGGATAGCAGACCCACGCGACGATGAAGCCGCGCGGTGCATCGAGCAAATGCAAGGCATGCGCCTTGATCTCGCCCAGGTTGGACCCCGCAGCCAGCAACGCCCACAGCATGGCCACCACCCACAGCACGAATGCCGTGCGGCTGAACAAGACCTGCGCCAATGGCGCGAGGCGAGTGAGCAGCGGCCCCGGATCGGCGAGCTTCGTGCGTATGAACAGGGGATTGACGAATGCGCCGCGTTGCTGCCGCGCCTCTTGCCCGCGCTGCGCAAAGATCATCGACAGGTGCGGCGCAGCGTCGAACTGCACCATGCCCGCGCGAAAGAGCTGCGCGAGCAGCTGCACCACTTCGTCTTGCGTCGGCGCTTCGTCGCGCCGCAGTTCCAGCAGGCGTGACCACAGCTGCGACACGGTGGCGCGGCCGTCGAACCGGCCCACCAGATCGTAGGCAGCGGGGTTCAGCCGCATCTGCTTGCCAGCGACTGGCTCCACGAGCTGCTGCCACACCTGGTCGCGCACCTGCTGGCGCACGATGCGCAGGCCCGACACGAGGCTGGGCTTGAGGCCCGCCACACGATGCCAGGATGCGCTGACCAGCTGCTCGCTCATGGGGGCGTCAGGGCAGGATCGTCCACAGCGCCATGCGCAGCCAGGCGCGTGCACGATAGGTGAACTGCGCGATGAGCGGCAGGTAGCCGGCCCGAATCTTCGCAACACCGCTCAGGCCGGGGCGCAGCGTGCTCGAGGCTTCGTCGAGCGTGCCTTCCACCTCGAAATAGTTGCGCCCTTCGCCCGTGGTGGCCACCGGCACGATGCGCGCGACGGTGAAGGCAAGCGTGGCATCCGGCTGCGACGACAACGCGAGCTGGCCACGCTGGCCGACCTGCACGGCGGCGATGTCGGCCTCGTCAATCTCCACGACCAGGCGGAAGCGATCATCCGGCGCGAGCACCATCAGCGTCTCGCCGCGCTGCACGGGTGCGCCTACGGTTTGCGAGAGATCACCCTTGATCACGATGCCGTCGAAAGGCGCGACGACCTTCGTGCGTTCAAGCTGCGCTTGCGCAAGCGACAGCATCGCCTGCGCCTCAGCGGCGCGCGACTGGCTCGACACCATCTGCGTGCGGTCGTAGCGCGCCTGCGCCGCGCGGTAAGCGGTTTCGTGCTGGCTCAGCTCGCTCTCGCGGCGGCGCTTTTCAAGCTCGAGCTCTTGCGAGGCGAGCTCGGCGAGCACCTGGCCTTCCTTGACGCGGTCGCCAGGGCGCACGTTGGCCTGTTGCAGGTAACCGTCGCTGGCAGCCACCACAGCGCGCTGCACAGCGCCTTCCAGCCGGGCGGGCGCACTCACACGCCAGGGCACCGGCACGATCAGTGCCAGCGCGACAACACCGATTGCGATCCACATGCCGCGCTTGTCGCGCGCCGCTTCGAAGTGCTTCATTGCCGCTTCGCGCAGCTTTTTTTGCCACGGCAGCGACTCGCGCCGCTTGATCTGAAGCACCGGGCCAGCGAACGACGCAATGTCTTCGAGCACGGCAAGCTCATCGCGCGTGAAGGCAACCTGGCCGTCGCGCTGCACGGCCATTGCGCCGACGATCCGTTGCCGGTCGACCAGCGGCACGGTGCACGCGCTCCCCGCTGCCGCCAACTGGCGTTGCGCCTGCAAGATCGGATCACCACTGTCAGACACAGGTGGCCAGGCGCAGCTGCGGCTCTGGTCGCACGCCTCGTGCATGGCCGCGAGCAGCGTGGCGGCCGCGGCGTGGCGTGGGTCGAGTTCGACGGCGGTGGAGGCGGCGACGAGCTGCAGATCGTCATCGCCACCACGCAGGGCCACGGCGCAACGCGAGCCGCCTGCCAGCGCGGCGATTTCAACTGCGAATGCGGCGGCTGATTCGGCCAGCGTGTCGTGCGCGAGCAGCGCCGCCTGCGTGCGCAGCACGCCCAGTTGCGCAGAGCCTGCGCCGGGCACGGATGAGATCAGGAAGGCAGGCGCTTTGTCCATGGAGGAGAACTGCTCGTGACCGAAGCGGGCACGCAGGCATTCTCGCCCAACTTGCGTTGCCAGGCGCAGCCAGCCGCCAATGGCGCCTGGCTGCGGTGGTGGTCAACGAGTCACAGCACCGGGGACATGCATGTGTACCGAAGACTCAAAAGGATCGTCATGTGTGCGATTGGATGTGGCAGTCTGCGCCCCTCTTTGTTCGAACGCCGCTCGCAAAATCCGATGCTGCTCTCGCGCCTGTCGTCTCGCAACGCGCAGCCGATCATTGATGCGCTGCCCGGCTTCGTTTAGCGCATACGTCATTCGATGACCGAGGGGAATGCAGGCAAGTCCCAACAAGATTCCCCCGCCCGCGCCGAGAAAGAGTCCGACGGGCGGTGGCTGGTCTGCCTTGGAGTCAATTGTCGTGACCAGCGCGACAAACATGGTTGCGCAACCTGCCAGGAGGAACGTGAACCCGGTCACGAACATGCGCTGCCCCAACCGCGCTCGATCACAGCAAAGCACGAGCCGATCTTGCAGGTCGAAGCCTGGAATCTGTGCAGTATCCGCCAATTCCACAAAGCCAGGAATGGACTGCACCAGTGCGCGATTTGCCCGCATTGATTGAGCCAGGCGTCCCAGATCGCCGATTGACAAAAACTGAGTGCAATATCTTTGCAGGTGCGGGTCCAAATGCGTCCACACGTCTGTCAGCGGCCCATGCGCGTGCGTGGCGTGAATTCCGACTGTGACGCCCGCATCTTCAAGTCGCTCATGCGGATCAGCGGCGCTGAGCGGCAATGGTGGCAATTGCTGCGGTGGCTCTGTTTGCTCCGCTACATCCAGCTTCAGCCAATGACCGCCGGCGTGGCGCTGGCTTGAATCAACGTGCGAACCGCTGCCTTGAGTAACGTTCGCGGGCGAGCTCGCTTGCTGTGTTCGATTTGTGCGTGACAACATGGAGAGTACTTTGGGCGTACGCAAAATTGCGTGACGCCGTAAGTGACGCTCCAGCCCAAAGCGTTCCGCCGCAAGCCCTTTGTCTACAACGCCGACGCAGCCAGCTTTGCAAACGCCTGCACCACTTCCGGCGGCGCCTGCACGAGTTCGATCAACACGCCCTCACCGCCGATCGGGCTCTCGTCATTGCCCTTAGGATGCACGAAGCAGATGTCGAAACCCGCTGCGCCTTTGCGGATGCCGCCCGGCGCAAATCGCACGCCATTCGCTGCGAGCCATTCGACAGCCGTGGGCAAGTCGTCGATCCACAGGCCGACGTGGTTGAGCGGCGTCTGGTGCACGGCAGGCTTCTTCTCGGGGTCGATGGGCTGCATCAAATCGACTTCGACCTTGAACGGCCCCACGCCAATGGCGCAGATGTCTTCATCGACGTTCTCACGCTCGCTCTTGAACGTGCCCGTCATTTCAAGGCCGAACATATCGACCCACAGTTTTTGCAGGCGCAGTTTGTCCGGCCCGCCAATGGCAATCTGCTGGATACCCAATACCTTGAACGGCCTTGTCATGTGCTGGCTTTCATGTCGTCAAATGCAATGCGGTGCTGGCGTTGTGCAACGCCCTTGATGTCGCGCAGCGAAAGGTTCACGGTGCGCGCGGGCCAGTCCACCTCGACCATGCCGTAGTGCACCTCGGTGAAGAGTTCGCTGATGCGGTTCGGCCCTGCTTCCTTCGCTTCTTTCCAGGGATGCGTGAGGCCGCTAGCCGTCACTTCAACGAGCGGATACGGCACGCCTTGCGTCTGGCGGTAGATCGCGCCGAAATGCCGGTCACCCGAGAGCAGCACCACGCCGCTGGCGCGCGTCTTCGCAATCAGGTCATACAGGCGCTGGCGCTCCAGCGGAAGGTTGCCCCAGCGCTCCCAGCCATGGCCTTCAACAATGACCTGTATGCCAGAGACGACGAGGCGCACATCGGCCTGCTCGCGCAACTGCGCTTCCAGCCAGGACCATTGCTCGGCGCCCAGCATCGTCTTGGCAGGATCGGCGTCGGGCACATAGCGCTCTTTGCCCGGTGCACCACGCTGGTCTGTCACTGTCCATGACGAGCGGCTCCAGCGTGTGTCGAGAATGATCACCTGCACGCGCCGACCTGCCTCGCCAAACACACGTGCGTCGTAAATGCCGCCTCGCGTGCGCCGCGCGTCGTTGGCGGGCGCCTTGAAGAATTCGAGGAATGCGGCCTTTGATTCGTTCTTGAACTTGAACTCCGCGCCGCCGTCGTTCGCGCCGTAATCGTTGTCGTCCCACAGTGCCACGTGCGGCACCGCACGGCGAAACCGCGCGAAGTGCGGCTCGGCGGCTTCGAGCGCGTAGGCGCGCTGCAGTTCTTCAAGCGACCATTGTGGCGGCGAGTAGTAAATGTTGTCGCCGCCGAAGATGTGCAGGTCAGGCTTGTCGGCGGCGATCGTGTCCCAGATGGGTTGTGCAAGCGTCTGGTGTGCGCACGATGCGAACGAGATGCGGCTGGCCGATGCTGGCAAGGGCGGCGGCGCGTCGGGCGGCGAAGGCGGTTGCAAGGTCGGCGCAGCACAACCGCCCAGGCTCAGCGCCGCCAGACCGAGTAACTCACGTCGCTGCATGGCTTGCCGCTTTCAAAAAAAGAGTCAAACGAATTCGACGATGGGCTGGTCCACCGAGAGGCTCTCGCCCTTCGCGGCTAACACCTTGCCCACCACGCCATCGGCCGCGGCGAACAAAACGTTCTCCATTTTCATCGCCTCGATCACGGCGACGCGCTCGCCCGCCTGCACTTTCTGGCCCGGCTGCACGGACACATCGACAAGCAGGCCCGGCATGGGCGACAGCACAAAGCGGCTCATGTCCGGCGGTGCCTTGAAAGGCATCAGCGCGTGCAGTTCGGCAGCTCGTGGCGTGAGCACCATGGCATCGATGCGCGTGCCGTTGTGCGAGATGCCAATCGACAGCGGATTGCGCAGCGAACCGCGCTCGACTTGCGCCGTGAAGGCATTGCCATTCACGGCGCCGCGAATGCGCGCGCCGCCTAGGTGCCAGCTGCTGCATATCTCGTACTTCTTGCCGTTCGTCTCCACCACGCTGGAGCCCGACTGCGCCTGGAAGTCGCGCACTGTTGCCGCATGGCGCTGGTGATTGCCCTGCGCGTCGAGCTGCACGACAACGAACTCTTCGCCCACCTTGAATTCATGCCCGCGCAGCTGGCCGGTGATGCCGGTTGCGCGCTGCAGATTGCGGCGGTTCACATACGCGGCCAGCGCGATGAGGAAGTTGGGGTCATCGTGCGGCACGTCCTGCGCGTGGAAGCCGTGCGCGTAGTTCTGCGCGATGAAGCCGGTGTTGAAGTCACCCGCGACGAATTTCGGATGCGCGAGCAGTGCGGCCTGGAACGGGATGTTGCTGGAGATGCCGCGGATGACGAAGCCGTTCAGCGCCTCGCGCATCATCGCGATCGCCTCATTGCGGTCGCGGCCATGCACGATGAGCTTGGCGATCATCGAGTCGTAGAACATCGGGATCTCGCCGCCATCGATGACGCCGGTGTCGACTCGCACGCCGTCAACTGTGCCCTCCTTGCCGGCGAAAAGCGTCTGCTTGGGCGGCTGGAAACGCACCAGCCTCCCCGTACTCGGCAGGAAATTCCTGAACGGATCCTCCGCATTAATCCGGCACTCAATCGCCCACCCGTCGCGCTTCACGTCCGCCTGCGTCAGCGGCAGCTCCTCCCCCGCCGCCACACGAATCATCAGCTCCACCAGGTCCAGCCCGGTGATGCATTCCGTCACCGGATGCTCCACCTGCAGCCGCGTGTTCATCTCCAGGAAGTAAAAGCTCTGGTCTTTGCCAACCACGAACTCCACCGTGCCCGCACTCTGATACTTCACCGCCTTCGCCAGCGCCACCGCCTGCTCGCCCATCGCCTTGCGCGTCGCGTCGCTGATGAAGGGCGACGGCGCTTCTTCGATCACCTTCTGGTGACGGCGCTGGATGGAGCATTCACGCTCGTTGAGGTAAATCACATTGCCGTGCGAATCGCCCAGCACCTGGATTTCGATGTGGCGCGGCTCTTCGACAAACTTCTCGATGAACACGCGGTCATCACCAAAGCTGTTGCGTGCCTCGTTCTGGCAGGCGGTGAAACCTTCGAACGCTTCCTTGTCGTTGAACGCCACGCGCAGGCCTTTGCCACCGCCGCCGGCCGACGCCTTGATCATCACGGGGTAGCCGATGTCAGCGGCGATCTTCACCGCTTGCTCGGGCGTGTCGATCGCGGCGTTCCAGCCGGGGATGGTGTTGACCTTGGCTTCATTCGCGAGCTTCTTCGAGGCGATCTTGTCGCCCATGGCCGCGATCGAATAGTGCTTGGGGCCGATGAAGGTAATGCCCTCTTCCTCGACCTGCTTGGCAAACGCCTCGTTCTCCGACAGGAAGCCGTAGCCGGGGTGCACGGCTTGCGCGCCCGTCTGCTTGCAAGCCGCGATGATCTTGTCGGCGCGCAAATAGCTTTCGCGGCTGGCCGCCGGGCCGATGTTCACGGCTTCGTCAGCGAGCTCGACGTGGCGTGCGTCCTTGTCGGCATCAGAGTAAACAGCCACCGTCTTGATGCCCATCTTGCGGGCCGAGACGATGACGCGGCAGGCGATTTCGCCGCGGTTGGCAATGAGGATTTTTTCAAACATGGGGGTGCGCCTCAAAGGGGAATGTTGCCGTGCTTGCGCCACGGGTTTTCAAGCTTCTTTTCTCGCAGCATGACCAGCGAGCGGCAGATGCGCTTGCGGGTTTCGTGCGGAAGAATCACGTCGTCGATAAAGCCGCGTGCGCCTGCTATGAACGGGTTCGCGAATCGTGCTTTGTATTCCGCCTCGCGCGCTGCCAGCTTGGCCGGGTCACCCTTGTCTTCGCGGAAGATGATTTCCACCGCGCCCTTGGCGCCCATCACCGCGATCTCAGCTTGCGGCCACGCAAAATTCACGTCACCGCGCAGGTGCTTGGAGCTCATCACGTCGTAAGCGCCGCCATAGGCTTTGCGCGTGATCACGGTGATCTTCGGCACTGTGCATTCGGCGTAGGCGTAGAGTAGCTTCGCGCCGTGCTTGATGATGCCGCCGTATTCCTGGCTCGTGCCGGGCATGAAGCCGGGCACATCGACAAACGTCACGACAGGAATATTGAACGCATCGCAGAACCGTACAAAGCGTGCAGCCTTGATCGAGCTCTTGATGTCGAGGCAACCTGCCAGCACCAGTGGCTGGTTCGCGACGATGCCGACCGTCTGCCCTTCCATGCGGCCGAAGCCGATGAGGATGTTCTTCGCATATTCGGGTTGCAGCTCGAAGAAGTCGCCATCGTCCACACACTTGGTGATGAGCTCCTTCATGTCGTAGGGCTTGTTCGGGTTGTCGGGTACGAGCGTGTCGAGCGACATGTCCATGCGGTCTGCCGGATCGTTGCTCGGGCGCACGGGCGCCTTCTCGCGGTTGTTGAGCGGCAGGTAGTTGTACAGGCGGCGCAGCATCATCAAGGCTTCGACATCGTTCTCGAAAGCAAGATCGGCAACACCGCTGCGTGTGGTGTGGGTGATGGCACCGCCCAGCTCTTCGGCAGTTACTTCTTCATGCGTCACGGTCTTCACCACATCCGGGCCGGTGACGAACATGTACGAGCTGTCTTTCACCATGAAGATGAAGTCCGTCATTGCGGGCGAATAGACGGCGCCACCCGCGCACGGCCCCATCACCATGCTGATCTGCGGCACAACGCCCGAGGCGAGCACGTTCTTCTGGAACACATCGGCATAACCGCCCAGCGACGCAACGCCTTCCTGGATGCGTGCTCCGCCTGAATCGTTCAGGCCGATCACCGGCGCGCCGATCTTCATGGCCTGGTCCATCACCTTGCAGATTTTCTCGGCATGCGCTTCGGAGAGCGCACCGCCAAACACCGTGAAGTCCTGGCTGAAGACGAACACGAGGCGGCCATTGATCATTCCGTAACCGGTGACCACGCCATCGCCCGGGATCTTGTTGGCTTCCATGCCGAAGTCGCTGCAGCGGTGCTCGACAAACATGTCCCACTCTTCGAACGTGCCTTCGTCGAGCAGCAGCTCCAGCCGCTCGCGCGCCGTGAGCTTGCCCTTTTTGTGCTGCGCGTCGATGCGCTTGGGGCCACCGCCCTGCCGCGCGGCTTCGCGCTTTTTCTCGAGTTGTTCAATGATGTCGTGCATGGTTTTCTCCGTGTCGCTCTATACGATGTTCGGTACGTTGTTCGTTGCGTTGTTCAGTGTGTTGCCTTGTGCGTCAAGCAGGCGGCGCGCGGCGGTGGATGCGGCGATGCGCCCCTGTTCCACGTCTTTCACCAGGCCCGGCAGCAGCGCCTTGACCTGCGCGTCTTCGCGGAAGGCCTGCTTGAGGCCCGTCTCGATGCGCTCCCACATCCACGCCAGCGCCTGGTGCTGGCGACGCGCGGCCAGCTCGCCTGCGGCTTGCTGCGAGTTCCTGAAGGCCAGCACCTCATCCCAAAAGCGCTGCACGCCGTCGCCTTGCAAGGCGCTCAACTGAATCACTTTCGGCGCCCACACCAGCGCGCGCCCCTGCTGCGAAAAGATGCGCAGCGCACTCGTGATCTGCGCGCGCGCTCGCGTGGCCGCGTCTTCATCGATGTCGGCCTTGTTGATCACCACCAGGTCGGCCAGCTCCATCACGCCCTTCTTGATGGCCTGCAAGTCGTCGCCAGCATTGGGCAGCTGCATCAGCACGAACATGTCAGTCATGCCGGCAACAGCCGTCTCGCTCTGGCCCACGCCGACGGTTTCCACGATCACGATGTCGTAACCGGCGGCTTCGCAGATCAGCATCGTCTCGCGGGTTTTCTCGGCCACGCCGCCTAGCGTGCCGCTGGAAGGTGACGGCCGGATGAACGCGCGCTCGTTGACCGAGAGCTTCTCCATCCGCGTCTTGTCGCCCAGGATCGAGCCGCCTGACACACTGCTCGACGGGTCCACTGCCAGCACGGCCACGCGATGGCCCAGGCCAATGAGATGCAGGCCCAGCGTTTCAATGAACGTGCTCTTGCCTACGCCCGGCACACCGCTGATGCCAATGCGCAGTGACTTGCCGCTGTGCGGCAGCAGTGCCGTGAGCAATTCATCGGCCTGCGCACGATGGTCGGGCAGCGTCGATTCAAGCAAAGTGATGGCCTTGGCCAGCGCGCGGCGCTGCACTGCGCCTTCACCGCGTAGCAAAGCTTCGACCATTGATGGCAACATCAGGCAACGACCTCGAACCCCGAGCCATCCGGCAGTCGGTATCGCATGAAGTCGCGCCGGTCTTCAGTCAAAACGAGTTGCGTCTTCAACTTCACAGCCAGCCATACCAGCGAAGCATCGGCCAAATCCATCAGCGACTTGCCGCGCTCGGTGTATCGCTTCATCCAAGCGATGAGTTCACCGAGTTCGCCCACCTCCATCGTCTTGACTGCTGCGCCGCCGCGATGCAGCCAGTGCAACAGGGCCAGGTGATTGCGCGGCGACAACAGGTAACTCGCCTCCGTCACGCATGGCCACGTCGTCACGAGACGCATCGTGCTGCCATGGCGGACCAGCTTGTCGGCATACCGACTGTGGCTTTCCTCGGCATCGTCGAAGAGCGCCACCATCACGCTGGCGTCGAGGAGAACTGTCACCATGTGCCAGCCTTCATCACTTCGCCCGACCCTTGCCGGCCACAACGGCGCGCACAAGAGCCTTGACGTTGGCGGCCTTGTTCGTCTTTACCTTGGCGCGCGCCGGATTGGGAAGTTTGTATTCAGTGCGTGCCTCTTGCAGGAGCGCGAACGGACTCGGCGACTCCAGGCGCTGCAGGAGCAAGTCCTGAACGAATCGCGAACGAGTCGTGCCCAGCCGCTCAACCTCGCGGTCGAGCCTGTCTTCGAGTTCAGCATCAAGGCGTATGGATAAAGTGGACATAGTGCGTAATTGCAAGACCGTCATACTGTCATACAGTATACGGTTTCACGCAAGCGCCTTGCGAATCTGCTCCAGCACATCCTTTGCGCTCGCCGGTATCGGCGTGCCCGGCCCGTAAATGCCCTTGACGCCCGCCTCGTACAAAAAGTCGTAGTCCTGCTGCGGGATCACACCACCGACGAACACGATGATGTCGTCAGCGCCCTGCTTCTTCAGCTCGGCGATGATCGCGGGCACCAGCGTCTTGTGGCCTGCCGCGAGTGTGGAGACGCCGACTGCATGCACATCGTTTTCGATGGCCTGGCGTGCGCATTCTTCAGGCGTCTGGAACAGCGGGCCGATGTCCACATCAAAGCCGAGATCGGCGAACGCCGTGGCGACGACTTTCGCGCCACGGTCATGCCCGTCTTGCCCGAGCTTGGCGATCATCACGCGCGGCCTGCGACCTTGCTCCTGCGCGAACGCGGCGATTTCAGTCTTGAGTTTCTCCCAGCCTTCGGCCGAGTCATAAGCGGCTGCATACACACCGGTCACCTTTTGCGTGTCGGCGCGGTGGCGCCCATAAACCTTTTCAAGCGCATCGGAAATCTCGCCCACCGTCGCGCGAAGGCGCACGGCCTGCACCGTCAGGTCGAGCAGGTTGCCGGTGTTGTCATGCGCGGCTTGCGTCAGCGCATCGAGCGCCGCCTGCACGGCTCGCGAATCACGCGCCGCGCGAATCTTCGCGAGCCGCGCAACTTGCTGCTCACGCACCTTGTCGTTGTCGATATCGCGGATCTCCATCGGGTCCGCCTTGTCGAGCTTGTACTTGTTCACGCCAACGATCACGTCTTGCCCCGAGTCGATGCGCGCCTGCTTTTCCGCCGCAGCCGCCTCGATCTTCAGCTTGGCCCAGCCTGAATCCACAGCGCGCGTCATGCCGCCCATTGCCTCGACTTCTTCAATGATGGCCCACGCCGCATCAGCCATGTCTTGCGTGAGCTTTTCCATCATGTAGCTGCCGGCCCACGGGTCGATCACGTTCGTGATGTGGGTTTCTTCCTGCAAGATGAGCTGCGTGTTGCGCGCGATGCGTGCAGAGAACTCGGTCGGCAGTGCAATCGCTTCGTCGAATGAATTGGTGTGCAGCGACTGCGTGCCACCGAACACGGCGGCCATTGCTTCGATCGTGGTGCGCACGATGTTGTTGTACGGGTCTTGCTCGGTGAGCGACCAGCCCGACGTCTGGCAGTGCGTGCGCAGCATCAGGCTCTTCGGGCTTTTGGCGTTGAAGTCTTTCATGATGCGCCACCACAAAAGGCGCGCCGCACGCATCTTGGCCACTTCCAGATAGAAGTTCATGCCAATGGCCCAGAAGAAGCTCAGCCGGCCTGCAAACTCGTCCACATCCAGGCCCTTGCCCAGCGCTGTCTTCACGTATTCCTTGCCGTCGGCCAGCGTGAAGGCCAACTCCAGCGCCTGGTTCGCGCCCGCCTCCTGCATGTGATAGCCGCTGATCGAGATCGAGTTGAACTTCGGCATGTTCTTCGCCGTGTACTCGATGATGTCGCCGATGATGCGCATGCTCGGCTTGGGCGGGTAGATGTACGTGTTGCGAACCATGAACTCCTTGAGGATGTCGTTCTGTATCGTCCCCGAGAGTTTGTCCCTCGATACACCCTGCTCTTCTGCCGCCACGATGTAGCCCGCGAGCACCGGCAACACCGCACCATTCATCGTCATGGACACGCTCACCTTGTCGAGCGGAATGCCGTCGAACAGGATCTTCATGTCTTCGACCGAATCGATCGCAACGCCGGCCTTGCCCACATCGCCCGTCACGCGCGGATGGTCGCTGTCGTAGCCGCGATGGGTGGCCAGGTCGAATGCGACTGACACGCCCTGCCCGCCGCCTGCGAGGCCCTTGCGATAGAACGCGTTCGACTCTTCTGCAGTGGAAAAGCCCGCGTATTGCCGGATGGTCCACGGGCGCGATGCATACATCGTGGCCTGCGGGCCGCGCAAGTACGGCTCGAAGCCTGGCAGCGTGTTGGTGAATGCGAGGCCCTCTACGTCGCTCGCCGTGTACAGCGGCTTGACGGCGATGCCATCGGGCGTGTTCCAGTTCAGCTTGTCCACAGCGCCATCGGGGGCCGACTTGGCAGCGGCACGCGCCCATTGGTCGGTGCTGGTGGGTGCGGGCTCGGGCCAGTTGCTGGCCGGGCTGGAAGACTTGCTCTCGGGCGTGCTCATAGGGCTCTTTCGGCGACTCGCGCAATGCGTTCCCGGCAGTGTGCGCCGGGTTTCAGGATGGCTGGCGGGAGTTTACATCATTCATAATTATTGATGCAAAATGCGTTTTTGCCTAGAATGCACGTACATATGGCTTCTGCTGTTTCGCTCAAACCCCGCGCACTCTATGAAGAGGTGGCGGAGCTTTTGCGCCAGCGCATCTTCAACCGCGAGCTCGAGCCCGGCACGTGGATCGACGAGCTCAAGCTCGCAGAGGAATACGGCATCAGCCGCACGCCCCTGCGCGAGGCGATCAAGGTGCTGGCCACTGAGGGCCTGGTCACGATGAAGATGCGCCGCGGCGCGTATGTGACCGAGGTGTCAGACACCGACTTGCGCGATGTGTATCACCTGCTCTCGCTGCTCGAGAGCGATGCGGCAGGCGTGGTCGCGCAAAAGGCGACGGACGCGCAGATCAAGGAACTGCAGGCGATCCACAAAGAGCTTGAAGCTGCCGTCACCCAGCGCGACAAGTTCTTTGCGATCAACGAGCGCTTTCACATGCGCGTGCTCGACATCGCCGGCAACCGCTGGCGCGACCAGATGGTGGCCGACCTGCGCAAGGTGATGAAGCTCAACCGCCACAACTCGCTGCTCAAGGCGGGCCGGGTGAAAGAGTCGATGCTGGAGCACCGCGCGATCATGGAAGCGATTGCGCGGCGCGATGCGAAGGCCGCCGTCAAGCGCGTGCAGGAGCACTTTGCCAACGGGCTGCAGGCGGCTGCTTGAGCGGCGCGGTGGTGCGCGGGCACGCGAGGCGCGTGCCGCAAAGTGAGTCAGGCTTGCTGTGCAGCTGATGTGCCAAAAACCTGAATCAGCTCCTGCCTCCAGCGCGTGATCAGCTGCGCCGCCACCTCGCGCCGCGCAGCAAGATCGCCTGGCGACTCAGGGCCGTGCGCAGCGGGCTGCGGCATGTTGGCGCGGATATACGCATCTGCATGCACACTCAATTGCTCCGCCAATTCACCCACAATCGATTGCCGCTGCGCGGCCAAGTCCCTGAATTCAGCCACGAGCTCGTTCAACTTCCGCTTGTCTGCAGTATAGAAATCGAGTTCCGAATCGTCCTCGTAGAGCTCTGAGTAGTTCAAAGCCTTGCTCAGCCTTTGTACTTCGACTTTCTTTTGACTGATCCTAAGGCCAAGGTCCCTGTCACGGGCCATGGCGGCACTGAATCCGGCGTGCACTTCGCTGTAGGCCGGCAACTCCGTGATCGCCCTGTTCAACTGGCGCGAAGTAGCGGCAAGCGCGGCATGGCTCGGATACTCAACAGCCTTGAAAATTTCACCCCGCAATACCTTCGGCAGATTGCTGAATCGATCTTGGGGGGCTGCGGCCTGCGCGATCGTCGGTGTTGCAACACTGCTTTCTTGCTTCTGCACATGCGTTTGCGTTTGCGCCTGCGGTTCACTTCCCACCAACAGCAGGCCATTGAGCGACTTCACAACGTCTGCCTGCCAACGCCCATAGCCTGCATCGGCGAGCGCGAATTGCAGCTTTACTACAGCGGGGCGGATACGGGTGTCGAGAACGTGGCGAACAATCGCGGCTGTCTCAGCTGAATAGTCAGGCGCCTCAGGGTCCAGAAACATGGCAGTTCTGGTCATCAGGTGTTCGAGCGACTTCAGCTGCTCGCCTCCCATGTCATTGGCCCAACTGTCGATCGCTTCCTGGCACTTCTGCGCGAGGCTTGTGCCTTCAGCGCCTTGCGCATGCGTCTTGGCTGCATCGACGATCTCATCGATCTGGAGCTCGTAGCGCTGCTTGTCCAATGCAGGAGAGGCCGCCGTGTCCGACGGCTCGCTAGTGGGTGTCGGCCCCGATTGCAGTGCGGTTGGGAAAGCTCGGGAAATTGATGACCCGGTGCGATTCATAAGTTGCCTCTATTGCAGTTGGTTCCTGTGTTGGTCACACGGCAAGAGCGCTTGTTCCAGACAGCACGCGAGACCTACGCCTTGGCGGTTCGTCGGCAATGCCGGCGCCAACGCTGCCGCCCGCACAACGTTCTGCAAGTGAGCCGCGCGAAGCTGCACCCCGATTGAATACCTTCGTGCTAAAACAGCGGGTATCGCCAGGGGTTACTCATGCAAGCTACCAAGAGTTCGCTGCCAAAGTGTTCGCCTCCTCAGCCTGACAGACCCACGCCTGCGCAGCACACCGATGCGACGCAGGCGAAGGGCCGGGAACGCTTCGCCGCCGACCAGGGCCTGTGCGCGGCACCGTTTGAACGCGCTATCCAGGCTCCCAGCGAGAACTTGCGCAGACGCAATCGAGACCGCTGGGCTGCGCTCGACTTCGAGGTGAACCGCACGCCAGGTCAGACAGACGACACAAGGGCCGCCGTCGCACATCTGATCAGGCACTGTGCCGACATCCCGTGGAGCGCTTTTGAACAAGGCTTGCAGAGCGCGTTGGCCCACGCGGCCAGAACGGGCAATGTGCAGGTGACACGTGGCATTGCGCGCGCCGTGGTGTCGTCTCAGGCTGAGATGCTGACCGACGAACGCAAGCTGGCAATTGTGAGCGCCCATTCGCTTGCGCAACGCAGCCGCTTGCAACTGGCTGGCGGCCGGGCCAATGCTTCGGCCACACCATCCACGTATCGGTCAGCATACAACCGCAAACGCCCGAACGAACGATCGCTCAGGGCCCCGCAGGTGAAGAAGTTCGTGCCTGCGCTCGGCGCGTTTGTCGAGGAGGAGTTCGAGGAAGACGACGAGACAGACGAATTCGACATGACGGGCCGCCCCGCGCAGCCGCTGCGCCTGCCGTTGCTTCAAACACTCTTCGCCGATCCCCCCGGGCCGGGCAACCTGTCCATGAGTTTGCTGCAAACATACGCCTGCATTTGCGGCCTGTTCAAAGAAGTCGCCTGGGCGCAATTGAACGAGGACACCATCAAGCGCTTCATAGCATCCGAGCACCTGACTGCACTGGGCCAAATGACGTGGGCACAAGTCGCGATGCAAAACGGTCATCCGGTGGCCGTAGGCTATGCGATGGTGGGGATTCTTGAGTTGCCGATCAATGGCGCATTGAAGTCGCGACTCATTGGTGCTTTTGGCGTAAGCCCTGGCGACCTGATTCAAGCACTGCAAACGTCACGGTGGACGGGCACAGTCTTGATAGACAAGCTGGTTCGGACAATTGAGGAGAGGATGCCTGCGCGGCCGTCTGAGGCCGGGCAGCAGCACGCGCAACAAATCCCGACCTAATCGCAGCGCTGCGCGGCGCAATGGGATACCAAGGGTTCCCACTCATTGGCAGGCACTAGTGCTGGAACTAAATAATTAGTTTTCCGCGCAATCCATGCAATTCCCGATGAACTTCAAACGTTAAGGACCATCATGATTCCCGCCAGCATGAGCCCCACCAGCAGCGAAGTACGCGGCCCCTGGTCTAGCGTTAGCCCGAGACAGAGAGCGAAACTGGAAAGGCCAGACCCGCAGGAACACAAGCCCGCCGGTGATGATGAAGCACCCATTGGCCCGGACCGGGCCAGCAGCATGCTTAACCCCGAGCAGCTGCGGCAGCTGTCCCGCACAATGGGCGGCGGCTACGCCGCGATCCCCCGCGCAGGCGGTGCGGCCGAGGCACCGCGCTCAGCGGTTGCGCCCAATGCCACGCCGCGCGACATCTCGATTGAACAAGTCAAAAACCAGATCGACGCCATTGGGCTTGTTTCGAACGAGTCTGGCGAACCTCAGGACAACGCCATTCTGGGGGCATGCGACTCCGTATTGGGCGTGATCGGACGCAGGCCCGCCGAACAAAGGCTGGAGCTGGTCATGCACATGCTGAACCAGCTTAAGCTTTGGGCGACGATCGCTGATGAGGCAAACAGGCCGAGATCGCAACTCCATCGCGATACGCACCGGGCTCGTCAATTTGCGCAGGCTCGGACTCATTTACTCGGCCAATTACGTCAGTCAGACGACCAGCAAATAGTGTTTTTCGCACTCACGCAAGGGGCGGCGGACTTGTGCGAATATGTCCGGGTCGCTCGAATCTAGAACGCGCTGATCCCCGTCTGCGCGCGCCCCAGGATCAACGCATGCACGTCATGCGTGCCCTCATACGTGTTCACCACTTCGAGGTTCACGAGGTGGCGCGCAACGCCGTACTCGTCGCTGATGCCGTTGCCGCCGAGCATGTCGCGGGCCAGGCGCGCAATGTCGAGCGCCTTGCCGCATGAATTGCGCTTCATGATCGAGGTGATCTCGACTGACGCGGTGCCCTCGTCCTTCATGCGGCCCAGGCGCAGGCAGCCTTGCAAGCCGAGCGTGATCTCGGTTTGCATGTCGGCCAGCTTCTTTTGAATGAGCTGGTTCGCTGCGAGCGGCTTGCCGAACTGCTTGCGGTCGAGCACATATTGGCGTGCACGAAACCAGCAGTCTTCCGCCGCACCCAATGCACCCCACGCAATGCCGTAGCGCGCCGAGTTCAGGCAGGTGAACGGGCCTTTGAGTCCACGCACATCAGGGAAGGCGTTTTCTTCCGGGCAGAAAACGTTGTCCATCACGATTTCGCCAGTGATCGACGCGCGCAGGCCGACCTTGCCGTGCACTTCAGGGGCGGACAGGCCCTTGGTGCCCTTGTCGAGCACGAAGCCGCGAATCGCGCCCTCATCATCCTTGGCCCACACCACGAACACATCGGCGATGGGGCTGTTGGTGATCCACATCTTGGCACCGGTCAGCGAATAGCCGCCCGGCACTTTGCGCGCACGCGTGACCATGCTGCCGGGGTCGGAGCCGTGGTCAGGCTCCGTGAGGCCAAAGCAGCCAATCCACTCGCCGCTGGCGAGCTTGGGCAGGTACTTCTGCTTGGTCGCCTCATTGCCGAATTCATGGATGGGCACCATCACGAGGGACGACTGCACGCTCATCATCGAGCGGTAGCCCGAATCAACCCGCTCCACTTCACGCGCGACGAGGCCGTAGCAAACGTAGTTCAGGCCTGCGCCGCCATACGCTTCAGGGATGGTCGCGCCGAGCAGGCCCAGCTCGCCCATCTCGCGAAAGATCGCTGTGTCTGTCGTCTGGTTGCGGAAGGCGTTGAGCACGCGCGGCATCAGCTTGTCTTGCGCGTAGGCGGCTGCGGACTCGCGCACCATGCGCTCTTCGCTGGTGAGTTGCTGATCCAGCAGCAGCGGGTCTTCCCAGTGGAACGATGCTTTCGTGGTGGCCATGCGGCTTATCTCCAATGTCTTGACTCGAATGGTTCGATGCTAATCGGGCAGCACGGCAGTCGCTTCAATCTCGACCTTTGCCCGGTCTTCGATCAGGGCTGTCACCTGCACGGCCGTCATGGCCACGTTGTAGTTGCCGATGATCTCGCGGAAAGCCTGGCCGATCTCGGCGCCCGCCGCGAGGTATTCGCGCTTGTCGGTGACGTACCACGTCATGCGAACCACATTCTCGGGCTTGCCGCCCGCCTCGCGCAGCACATCGGCGACATTGCGCAAGGCTTGCCTCACCTGGCCGGCGAAGTCGTCGGTGTGGAAGACGCCCTTCCCGTCCCAGCCGATCATGCCGGCGATGTAGAGCGTGCGGCCCTGTGCCACAACGCCATTGGCGTAGCCCTTGGGGCGCGGCCAGCCGGCGGGCAGGATTGCTTGGTGGGTCATGTCACATCCTTCAAAAGTTCGCGCGCGATGATGAGTTGCTGCACTTCAGTAGCGCCTTCATAAATGCGCAGCGATCGAATCTCGCGGTAGAGCCGCTCGACCATCTGGCCGCTGACCACGCCCTGCCCGCCGAAAATCTGCACGGCCGCGTCAATCACTTGCTGCGCGCCCTCAGTCGCGGTGAGCTTGGCCATCGCCGCTTCACGCGTGACGTTGCGGCCCTGGTCGCGTTGCCACGCGGCGCGATAGACGAGCAATGCCGAGCTGTCGATGGTGGTCGCCATCTGCGCGAGCTTGGCCTGCGTGAGCTGGAAGTCCGCCAGCCGCTGGTTGAACATCTTGCGGCTGGTGGCGCGCTGCAATGCCTCATCCATCGCGCGGCGGGCGAAGCCCAATGCTGCTGCGGCGACTGACGTGCGAAACACATCGAGCGTGCGCATCGCAACCTTGAAGCCCTCGCCTGCCTCGCCCACGCGCTGCGTGAGCGGCACGCGGCAATCGGTGAAGCGCAGGCGCGCGAGGGGGTGCGGCGCGATCACGTCGATACGCTCGGCAATCTCGAAGCCGGGCGTGTTCGCATCGACGATGAAGGCAGAGATGCCGCGCGCGCCGGGCGCTTCACCCGTGCGGCAGAACACGACGTAGAAGTCGGCGATGCCGCCATTGGAGATCCACGTTTTTTCACCGTTGATCACGGCATGGTCGCCATCGATATGCGCGTTGCATTGCATCGCCGCCACGTCGGAGCCGGCCGCGGGTTCGGACAACGCGAAGGCCGCAATCGCCTCGCCCCTGGCAACCTTTGACAGGTAGCGGTCCTTCTGCGCGGCTGTACCTTGCAGGCTGATGGCGCCAGAGCCCAACCCCTGCATCGCAAATGCGAAATCGGCAAGGCCGCTGTGGCGCGCGAGCGTTTCGCGGATGAGGCAAATGGCGCGTGTATCGATGGCGTCTCCCGCGCCGTACTCACCACCCACAGCGTGCTTGAGCCAACCGGCAGCGCCCAATGACTTCACGAGCGCGCGGCATTCATCGTCCACATTGGGGCCGTGATCGTGGGGGATGTTGGCAGCCGCCCATGCATCAAGGCTGCGCGCGAGCTCGCCGTGCCGCGCTTCGAAGAACGGCCAGTCCAGGTAGTGCTTGTCGCTCATGAAGTTCCTTTTGCGGACAGGCTCAGTTGCCTTCGAACTGCGGCTTCGACTTGGCAACGAACGCGTTGTACGCGCGCGTGAAGTCTTCGGTCAGCATGCAGATCGCCTGCGCCTGCGCTTCTGATTCGATGGCCTGCTCGATCGTCATCGCCCACTCCTGATGGAGCATCGTCTTGGTGATGCCATTGGCGAATGTCGGGCCGGCTGCAAGGTCGGCAGCGAGTTTTTGTGCGTCGGCCAGCACAGCCTCTGGCGCGCAGAGGCGATTGAAGAAGCCCCAGCGCTCACCCTCTTCACCGCCGAGCGAGCGGCCGGTGTAGAGCAACTCGCTCGCCCTGCCCTGCCCCACGATGCGCGGCAGCATGGCGCAGGCGCCCATGTCGCAGCCTGCAAGGCCGACGCGGTTGAACAGGAAGGCCGTCTTGCTACGCGCGGTGCCCAGCCGCATGTCCGAAGCCATCGCGATGATCGCGCCGGCGCCTGCACAAACGCCGTTAATCGCCGCGACGATGGGTTGCGGGCAGGCGCGCATCGCTTTGACCAGGTCGCCGGTCATGCGCGTGAACATCAGCAACTCGGGGGCTTTCAGCTTCACGAGCGGGCCGATGATTTCATGCACATCACCGCCGGAGCAAAAGTTGTCGCCGGCGCCCACGATCACGATGGCGTGCACGTCGGTGGCGTACTTCAGCTGGCCGAACAGATCGCGCAGCTCAGCGTACGACTCGAACGTGAGCGGGTTCTTGCGCTCGGGCCGGTTCAGCGTGATGGTTGCGACGGCGTTGGTGACTTCCCATTTGAAGTGCGTGGCGACGTAGCCCGCCAGCTGCTTGCGGTTGCCGTCCAGCAGTGCCGGGTCGATGCGTGATGTCTCGCTCATGTCTTGTTCCTCTCAGTTCTCGCCCTTGGAAGGCGCGGCTGCGGCCATCGACCGCTCGCGCTCCAGGTTGCGCTCCAGCTGGTTCTTGCCCGACAGGTATTGCTTCGGCCAGTGCACATCGGGGTAGGCAATCTTCGCGGCCTCGTTCAACGCCCACGACGGATTGGCCAGGTGCGGGCGCGCGATCGCGCACAGGTCTGCACGGCCCGCCGCGATGATGCTGTTGACGTGATCGGCCTCAGAGATCGCGCCCACCGCCATCGTCGGAATGCGCGCTTCATTGCGCACGCGATCGGCAAAGGGCGTCTGGTACATGCGGCCATACACGGGTTTTTGCTTGGGGCTGACCTGGCCGGATGAGCAGTCGATCATGTCGGCGCCTGCTGCCTTGAAGGCGCGTGCGATTTCGACCGCGTCGTCGGGCGTGATGCCGCCTTCGACCCAGTCATGCGCGGAGATTCGCACGGACATCGGCAAGTCTGCAGGCCACGCTGCGCGCATCGCCTTGAACACTTCGATGGGGTAGCGCAGCCGGTTCTCAAGCGAGCCGCCGTATTCATCGGTGCGCTGGTTCGTCAATGGCGAGATGAAGCTGCTGAACAGGTAGCCGTGCGCGCAATGCAGCTCCAGCCAGTCGAAGCCCGCCTCGGCGGCGAGCCTGGTGCTGGCCACGAATTCATCGCGCACGCGGTCCATGTCGCTGCGCGTCATTGCGCGCGAGATATCGCTCACACCGTCGATGTATTGCTGCGGCGATGCGGACAAGAGCGGCCAGTTGCCGGATGCCAGCGGCTGGTCTTCACCGTCCCACGGCGCGCGCGTCGAGCCCTTGGCGCCGGCGTGGCCGAGCTGCATCGCAATTTTTGCGTCGGTGGTTGAGTGCACGAACTGCACGATGCGCTTCCACGCGTCGCGCTGCGCTTCGCTCCACAAGCCGGGGCAGCCGGGTGTGATGCGCGCATCGGGTGAGGGGCACGTCATCTCTGCGAACACCATGCTCGCGCCGCCCATCGCGCGGGAGCCGAGGTGTACGAGGTGGTAGTCGCCCACAAGGCCATCGACTGCCGAGTACTGCGCCATCGGTGACACGACCACGCGGTTTTTCAGCGTCACGCCGCGCAGCGTGAACGGCGTGAACATCGGCGGTGCGGGGCGCTGCGCCGGTGCGCGCACAAAGCCTGATCGCTCGCCGAGCCAGCTTTCGTACTGATCGACGTAGTCCTTGTCGCGCAGGCGCAGGTTCTCATGGCTGATGCGCTGGCTGCGCGTGAGCAGCGAATACGCAAACTGCTCGGGCGGCAGGCTCACGTAGCGATCGACGTTCTCAAACCACTCGGTGGAGTTGCGCGCCGAGTTCTGAATCTTCAGCACCTCGATGCTGCGCACCGCTTCGTAGTCTTGCAGCGCCTGCTTCAGGTCATCGGGCGAGCGGCGGATGCATCGCTCCAGCTCAATTGCATCTTCAAGCGCCAGCTTGGTCCCCGAGCCGACGGAGAAGTGCGCGGTGTGCGCGGCGTCGCCCATCAGCACCACAGGCGCGCGGCCGTTGTGATGCACCCAGGTCTTGCACACCACGCGGGGGAAGCGGATCCACTGCGCAGAGCCGCGCAGGTGCGCAGCGTTCGACATCAGCGGGTTGCCGTCGAGGTACTTGGCGAAGAGCTTCTCGCAGTAGGCAATCGACTCCTCTTTTTCCATCTTGTCGATGCCGGCCTTGAGCCACACCTTCTCCGGCGCTTCGACGATGAAGGTCGATGTCTCGCCGTCGTACTGGTACGCATGCGCCTGGAACCAGCCGTGCGGCGTTTCCTCGAAGGCGAAGGTGAAGGCGTCGAATTTCTTGTGGGTGCCCAGCCAGACGAAGCGGCATTGGCGCAAGTCGATATCGGGCTGATACGTGGCGGCGTACTTGGCGCGCACGCGGCTGTTGAGGCCGTCGCTGGCGATGATCAAGTCAGCATCGGGGTACTGCTCATCGCCTTCCACCACCGTTTCGAAAACGAGCTTCACGCCCAGCTCTTCGCAGCGCTTTTGCAGGATGTTGAGCAGGCGCTTGCGGCCAATGCCGCAAAAACCGTGACCGCCCGACACCATCTTGTGGCCGCGGATGTTGACCTCGATGTCGTCCCAGTGATTGAAGGCGCCGAGGATGTCGCTGGCCGTCTGCGGGTCAGCCGCTTGCAGGTTGCCGAGCGTCTGGTCAGAGAAGACGACGCCCCAGCCGAAGGTGTCGTAAGGCTTGTTGCGCTCGACCACGGTGATGTCGTGCAGAGGGTTCTGCTTTTTCATCAGCAGCGCGAAGTACAAGCCCGCCGGGCCACCGCCCATACACACGATCTTCATGGATGCCTCACTGGAGCCAAGGATGCAGCGGGATGGAGCCGTGACTTGCTGCAAGCTTTGATTATTTAAGTCTAAAGCAATTTCCAGCCAGTGTCATGCGGGATCGGCGTGGGCCACTTCCCGGTGTGCGAGCGCCATCACCTCGCGCGGATGCAGGTCTTTGAGCTTGTGGTCGCTCCAGACCTGCCGCCAGCGGCGCGCGCCCGGCAAGCCGTTGCGCAAGCCCAGCATGTGTCGCGCGACCGACGCCCAGGGCGTGCCGTGCTCCGCAGCGACGCGCACCATGTAATCGGCCATCTTTTCTTCGATGGTCTCACGCGTTTCCTGCGAATGCGCATCGCCATAAAACGCCTCGTCCCATTGCGAGAGCCACCATGGGTTGTGATACGCCTCACGGCCGACCATCACGCCATCGACCTGCGCCAGTTGCTCATGCACCTGCGCGGTCGTCTTGATGCCGCCGTTCACGGCAATCACCAGATGCGGAAACTCGCGCTTGAGCTGGTGCGCAAACTCATAGCGCAGTGGCGGCAGCTCGCGGTTCTCCTTGGGCGAAATGCCCTTGAGCCATGCGTTGCGCGCGTGAATCAGGAACACATTGCAGCCCGCCTCACTCACGGCGCCCACAAAGTCGCGCACGAACTCGTAGCTTTCGATACGGTCGATGCCGATGCGGTGCTTGACGGTGACGGGCACGCTCACTGCATCGACCATCGCCTTCACGCAGTCGGCGACGAGCGCCGGCTCGGCCATCAGGCAGGCACCGAAAGAGCCGCGCTGCACCCGCTCGCTCGGGCAGCCGCAGTTGAGGTTGATCTCGTCGTAACCCCACTGCTCGCCGAGCCTGGCGCTTTGCGCGAGTTCGGATGTGTCGCTGCCGCCGAGCTGCAGTGCGACGGGGTGCTCTTGCCTGTTGAAGTCCAGATGGCGCGGCACGTTGCCATGGATCAACGCGCCGGTGGTCACCATCTCGGTATAGAGCAGAGCGTGGCGGCTGAGCAGGCGGTGGAAGTAGCGGCAATGCCGGTCGGTCCAGTCCATCATGGGCGCGACGCTCATGCGCCACGGGCTCGGCCGACTGCTCGATACGGTCTGGTCTGTCACTTCACGGGAGGTATTGCGGCAATACCCCATTGTCCCCAAGTTTGGGGCGATCGCTGCCGCGGGTCGGTTTGCCGTATCGGACGGCGCCCGCGCGCAGAATCAATGGCACTACTTCTTCGTGTAGGTACCGCTGCACGTACCGGCCTTTGCAAGCTCGAGCTTCGCGATGGCCGCCTTGGCTTCCGCTTCGGCGACCGGTTCCAGATCGGCCCCGCCCACCATCAGGCCCATCTTGATGAATTGTCGGTAGAAGTAATTCTTGCCAGCTTCAACAAGGATTGAGATGTCGTTAGGAGAAAACTCGGACTCCGTCGACAGGGTGTGCGTGCCAGGTGCAGCTTCGGTGTAGAAGAAAACATCAGGAGCGGATTCGCCAATGCACTTCCCGTCGAGCCACAAATCCTTCTTGAGCGCCTTGCCGACAAAGCTGTCTCGATAGACATATAGCCCGGCCTTGCCAGCCTGCGGCTGCGCGAACTGTTTGGCTTTTGCCGACGCTTCTTTGCTTTCCATATTGACCGAAGCACATCCGGTAAACAGCGCCAAGACCAACATGCTGCATGCGAGCTTTTTCATAAGTTTCCTCTGATTGATGAGCTCGCGAATTTACAGTGCGCCCCGAGCGATTCGTTGCGGATCGACCGAGACATTCGTATCGATCCTCCCGTCCTACAGCCTCTGCGTGGCTCTGCCGACAGCGCAGACGCATCGACTCCTTTGCAATGGCTCAACAAGACCAAAGGAGCCGACCATGAAATCATTCGAGCTGGATTCCAGCATGCTGAGCCTCGCAGGGGCGTTCTATCCCACCGGCCACATGTTCCTCATGTTTCCAAGCGAGCAGGAGGCGCGCGATGCTGGCAAGAAGTTACAGGACGGCGGCTTCACCGAAGACTCGCTGACGCTGCTGACGCCCGAAGACGTCCTCGAAAAAATCGTTCGCACCGCGGCCGATTCGGGGGCGCTGCCTTCGGCAGGGACCGAATCCGACACCGTGCGGCAATTCGCGCAGCTTGCCAGCCAGGGCCACTACGCCCTGCTGGTCCACGCGCCTGATGCCGACCAATCCGATCTGGCGATGAAGCTGCTGCAAGGCTCTGGCCTCTCGTACGGCCAGAAGTACCGCATGCTGGTGATCGAAGACCTGGTTTGACACTCGCCGCTCCATGAAAAAGGGCCCGCGAACGGGCCCCTTTTTTTGGCTTGCCGCGAACCGGCATCAGCCCATGTGCAAACCGCCGTTCACCGAGAAGTCCGCACCCGTCGAATAGCCGCCTTCTTCAGACGCCAGCCACGCAATGATGGACGCGATTTCTTCCGGCTGACCCAGGCGCTTGACGGGAATAGTCGCGACGATCTTGTCGAGCACGTCGGGGCGGATGGCCTTGACCATGTCGGTGCCGATGTAGCCCGGGCTCACGGTGTTGACCGTCACGCCCTTGTTCGCCAGCTCCTGGGCCAGCGCCATCGTGAAGCCGTGCATGCCAGCCTTGGCAGCCGAGTAGTTCGTCTGGCCGGCCTGGCCCTTTTCACCGTTGACCGAGCTGATGTTGATGATGCGGCCCCAGCCCTTTTCGACCATGTCGCCCACGACTTGCTTGGTCACGTTGAACATGGAGTTCAGGTTGGTTTCGATTACCGCGTCCCAGTCTTCGCGGGTCATCTTCAGGAACATGCGGTCACGCGTGATGCCGGCGTTGTTCACCAGCACGTCGATCGTGCCGTGCTCAGACTTGGCCTTGCCAAATGCCTCAACGGTGGACTCCCAGGCACCGACGTTGCCAACCGATGCATAGAAGGTGTAGCCCAGTGCCTTTTGCTCATTGAGCCACTTGCTGTAGTCGCGCGTCGGCCCGCAGCCGGCGATGACTTTGAAGCCTTCCTTGTGCATGCGCTGGCAGATGGCGGTGCCGATGCCACCCATGCCGCCCGTGATGTACGCCACTTTCTGACTCATTCTTTTCTCCAGTTGTTCACTCTTGTTTTTAATCGTTTACGCGCGCTCGACCGCGAGGGAAACCCCCATGCCGCCGCCGATACACAGCGCTGCCACGCCCTTCTTCGCGTCGCGGCGCTGCATCTCGTGCAGCAGCGTCACCAGGATGCGCGCACCTGACGCGCCGATCGGGTGGCCAATGGCAATCGCGCCGCCATTGACGTTGACCTTGGCCGGGTCGAGCCCGAGTTCCTTGTTCACGGCGCAGGCTTGCGCGGCAAAGGCCTCGTTCAGCTCGAACAGGTTGACTTCATCGGCCTTCCAGCCGGCACGATCCAGCGCCTTGCGCGTGGCCGACACGGGGCCCATGCCCATCGTCTTCGGGTCCAGGCCGGTCGTGGCGAACGAGGCGATGCGCGCCAGCGGCGTCAAGCCCAGCTCTTTCGCCTTCTTCGCGGTCATCATCACGAGGGCAGCGGCGCCATCGTTCAGGCCCGAAGCATTGCCAGCCGTCACGCTGCCAGCCTTGTCGAACGCGGGGCGCAGGCCGGCGAGTGCTTCGGCGTTGGTCTTCTTGTTGATGAATTCGTCGGTGTTGAAAACAACAGGATCGCCTTTGCGCTGCGGAATGTTCACCGCGACGATTTCGTCCTTGAACTTGCCTGCTTCCTGTGCGGCTGCAGCTTTTTGCTGGCTGCCAAGTGCCAGTGCGTCTTGCGCCGCGCGGTCGACGCTGAATTCCTTGGCGACGTTCTCTGCCGTCACGCCCATGTGGTACTGGTTGTACACGTCCCACAGGCCGTCCACGATCATCGTGTCCTGCATCTTCCAGTCGCCCATGCGCTGGCCATCGCGCGAGCCTTGCAGCACGTGCGGCGCTGCGCTCATGTTCTCCTGGCCGCCGGCGACAACGATTTCTGCGTCGCCATAGGCGATGGCTTGCGCGGCGAGCATCACCGACTTCAGGCCGGAGCCGCACACGGCATTGATCGTCAGGCCCGGCACTTCCTTGGGCAGGCCTGCCTTGAGCAGGGCCTGGCGCGCGGGGTTCTGGCCGGCGCCGGCGGCGAGCACCTGGCCCATGATTACTTCGCTGACTTGCTCGGGCTTGAGCCTGGCACGCTCGATGGCTTCCTTGATCACGATCGCGCCGAGTTCGGTCGCGGGAATTTTGGCGAGCGAGCCGCCGAATTTGCCAACTGCCGTGCGAACGGCTGAAACGATGACGATGTCGTTGTCTTGCATTTGTCTCTCCGGTTGATGTCTTTTTTTACGCTTTGGCTTTGACGTAGCGGCCGGGTGCCGGCTCTATCGCCTTGATCTTGCCCTTGCCATAGGCCTTGGGCGCTGCAACCTGCTTGCCTGCATGCGGCTTGAGCCATGCGGCCCAGTCCGTCCACCAGCTGCCCGGGTGTTCCTTGGCGCCCTTGAGCCATTCATCGTGCGTCTTGGGCAGCTTGTCGTTCGTCCAGTAAGAGCGCTTCTTTTTCGCGGGCGGGTTGATCACGCCGGCAATGTGGCCGGATGCACCCATCACGAAGCGCTTCTTGCCGGGCAGGTGCTGCGTCGATGCGTAGGCACCGCCAATCGGCACGATGTGATCTTCACGCGAGCCATAGATGTACACCGGCAGGTCGACCTTGCCGAAATCAACTTTCTCGCCGCACACGGTGCACTTGCCCGGCTTGATGAGGTTGTTTTCAAGATAGGTATTGCGCAGGTACCAGGCGTACATAGGGCCAGGCAGATTCGTTGAATCGCTGTTCCAGTACAGCAGGTCGAATGGCGGCGGCGTTTCACCCTTGAGGTAGTTGCCGACGACGTAGTTCCACACCAGGTCGTTCGGGCGCAGGAAGCTGAAGGTGGACGCTAGGTCCTGCCCCTTCATCAGGCCGCCCTTGCCCATCTGCTGCTCGCGGAACTTGACGAAGGGCTCGTCGATGAACACATCGAGAATGCCCGTCTCGCTGAAGTCGAGCAGCGACGTGAGGAAGGTTGCGCTGGCCAGCGGCTTTTCGCCGCGTGCCGCCAGCACGGACAGTGCCGTGCCCAGGATCGTGCCGCCCACGCAAAAGCCCAATGCGTTGATCTGCCTGGCGCCGCTGATTTCGCGCACTTTCTCGATGGCCTCGATAGCGCCTTTGCCCACGTAGTCATCCCACGTGACGTTCTTCATCGAGTCGTCGGGATTGCGCCAGCTCACGACGAAGGTGCGGTGGCCCTGCTCCACCAAAAAGCGGACCAGCGAATTTTCAGGCTGCAGGTCGAGGATGTAGAACTTGTTGATGCAGGGCGGCACGACGAGGAAGGGCCTCTCGTGAACGGTCTTGGTCAGCGGCTTGTATTCAATGAGCTGGATCAGCTCGTTTTCGAACACCACAGCGCCTTCGGTGGTGGCCACGTTGCGGCCGACTTCGAACTGGCTCTCGTCCGTCATCGACACATGGCCCTGCTGCAGGTCGTGCAGCAAATTCTGCATGCCCTTGGCAATGCTCTCGCCCTTGGTCTCGATGGCTTTTTTCTGCGCTTCTGCATTGAGCGCGAGGAAGTTGCTGGGTGCCGACGCCGCCATCCACTGTTCGACAGCAAAGCGCAGTTTGCTCTTCGTCTTCTCGTCGGTCTCAGCGGCTTCGACCATGCCGAGCAAGGCGCGCGCGTTGAGCAGATAAACAGCGGCGGAGAAAGCGGACACCGGGTTATGCGACCACGCGTCGGAGGCGAATCGCTTGTCGGTGGAAGACGGGTTGGCGGTGAGCCCCTGGTTCCACAGCTCGGTGGCCTCGCGCATATAGGCCTGCTGCAGTTCCTGCAATTTCTCGGGGGCAAAGCTCAGAGGCGGCAATGAAGGCATCATCGGCATGGAATCCAGCGACGGCATTTGAGGCATTGCGCCAAAGCCCTGGAAGGACTTGAAAGCGTTGGCCCACTGCTCGGTGGCGGTCTTCTGGAATTGCTGTGCGGCCGCAGCCCAGTCAGGTTGTGAATTCAAGCTTGTCTCCAATCCCGTATAAGTCTCGGGTTAACCCGAAGTATCCCATCATCAATGTTGCACCGCAACAAAAATCTCAAGTCACCCCCATGTACATCGTTCTGATCGGATGGATCTACGTTGCACTGATGATGTCAGTGGCGGAGGCGACCAACACCACAGGCACCGTGCTTGGCGCCGTGTTTACCTTTTTACTCTATGGCGTGGCTCCTGTATCGCTAGTGCTTTACCTGATGGGAACGCCTGCGCGCAAACGGGCCATCAAGGCGAGGGAGGCCGCTGAGCTCGCGGCGTACAGGCAAACGCAAGCGCAGGCAGTGGATGCTTCAGGCGAGCCAGATGGCGCTGGCGAAACGGCCGCTGACGCGGTCGCGCCGGTGCGAGAAAAACCTTGAAGAGTTGGTGACCGTGCACCACGCAGCGCTGCTGTCGTTGCCGTGGATGCTGGTGATGCCATGGCTCGCGAGACGAAGCCGCGCGAGGGCTGGCAAATCGGCGAGCCACTTGCCTTCACGGTAGGGCTTGAACATCGCACCAGCTCGTGAATCGACCGACTCGAAAGCCGCCTTCACTTCACTGCCGACTTCGAAAGCATCAGGGCCGATGCACGGCCCCAGCCAGGCGATCACATCGCCAGCTTGCGCTTGCGTTTGTTTCACGAGTGCAGCAACTGTTGCTTCAAGAATGCCGCCCGCCAGGCCACGCCAGCCGGCATGTGCGGCGGCGACTGCTTGCCCTGAGGTGGTGGTGAAGAGCACGGGCAGGCAGTCCGCAACCATGATCGTGCAGGCGACTGCACGCGCGGCAGTGATGGCGCCATCGGCTTCAATGCCGTCTTGCGTTCCGGCATCGAGCTCGATCACGCTGCTGCCATGAACCTGCTTCATGAACACGGGCCGCGCGCCCAGTGCGGCTTCGAATCGCTTGCGATTGGTGGCGACCAGTGCGGGGGCGTCGCCGACATGGTCACCGAGGTTGAGCAAGTCGTAGGGCGCAGTGGAGACGCCGCCTTCACGCGTCGAGCAGACAGCGCGAACGTTCGCAGGCGCTGGCCACTCGGGCGTGATCCAGCCTGACAACAAATCAGGCCTCGTTGTCCGGGCAGCTGGTCGGCTGTGCCTTCTGGAATGCAGGCAGTGCCATGCATGCATCGAACGCAGCCATCGTGCGCGGCAGGCCGTCGAAGCTGGTGTTGACGCGCCGGCCATTGAAGATCTGCGGCACGAGGCAGCAGTCGGCCAGCGTGGGCGTCTCGCCGAAGCAATAGGTCGATGCAGGCAGCTGCGCGAGCTCACGCTCGAACGACTCCAGGCCCTCGCGCACCCAGTGGCGATACCACTCGTTCTTGGTCTCTTCTGAAACCTTCAGTTCACGCACGAGGTACTTCAGTACACGCAGGTTGTTCAGCGGATGGATCTCGCAGGCGATGAGCTGCGCCAGCGAGCGGACACGCGCGCGGCTCACCGGGTCTTTGGGCAGCAGCGCAGGCTCGGGGTGCGTCTCATCGAGGTACTCAATGATTGCCATCGACTGGCCGAGCACATCGCCGTCGTCAGTCACGAGTGCGGGCACGAGCATGGTGGGTGAGACGGCTGCGAACTCAGGCAGCTTGTGCTCGCCTTTGACGAGGTGCACCGGCTTGTAGTCGTAGGGCAAGCCCTTGAGTTCGAGCGCGATGCGCACGCGAAACGAGGCCGAGGAGCGGAAGTAGTTGTACAGCTTCATGCGCCGAAGGATACTTCAGCCATGAGAGCCGAGCAGAACGAATTGATCACCCGCATCGGGCCGGGCACACCGTGCGGCGCCGTGCATCGCAGCTATTGGCAACCTGTCGCGCTGGTCGATGAATTCGACGCACGGCTCGATCCGCGGATGCAGTCGCGCGCCGTCAAGGCTGTGCGTGCACTGGGGCAAGACTTCGTGCTGTTTCGCGATGCGGCTGGCACGTGGGGCCTGCTCGACAAAGACTGCCCGCATCGCGGTGCGGACCTGAGTTTTGGCCGTGATGAAGGCGATGGCCTGCGCTGCCCCTTCCATGGCTGGAAGTTCGACGTGAACGGCAAGTGCCTGGACACGCCCGCCGAGCCCGACTCACTGCGCATGTGCGACCGCGTTCGTGCACGAAGCTATCCGGTCATTGAAAAAAGCGGCATCGTCTTCGCGTGGCTGGGCGCAGAAGGCTCGACGCCACCGCCCTTCCCTGCGTTCGATTGCTTCACCGCGCCGTCGACGCACACGTTTGCCTTCAAGGGTATGTGGAATGCGAACTGGCTGCAGTGCGTTGAAGTGGGCATCGACCCGGCGCATCCGTCGTTCCTGCATCGCTTTCTTTTCGACGAGCCGCTGGAAGGCATCGGCGAGAACGCGGCGGGCAAGCAGTTCCGCAGCGCCAGCGCCGGCACGGTTGGTGGCGAGCACTGGCCGATGACGCGGATCATGCGTGAGTTTCACCAGCCCGACATCAGCTGGGAGCCCGCACCGTGGGGCATGCGCGTGACAGCGCTGCGGCCCATGACTGAAGATCTCACGCACGTGCGCGTCACGCAATCCGTGTTCCCGCACACGTTCGTGATTCCGCTCTCGGAAACGCTGACCATCACGCAGATGCATTTGCCTGTGGACGATGAGCACACCTACTGGTTCACGGTGTTCACGAGCTTTGCCGGGCCGGTGGACAAAGAGGCGATGCGCAACCAGCGGCTCAAATACATCTCGCTGCCCGACTACCTGCCGAACTCGGGGCGCCACAACAACTGGGGCTTCAACGGTGCCGAGCAGCGCACAACGACGTATCTCGGCATGGGCGAAGACGACATCAACGTGCATGACCAGTGGGCGGTCGAGAGCATGGGAGCGATCGCGGACCGCACGCGTGAGCACCTGGGCACGAGCGACCGCATCATCATTGCCAACCGGCGTGCGCTGCTCAAGGCCATTGACGATGTGAAGGCGGGCCGGCCCGCGCCGTATCTCGCCGACGCGTCGCAGGCTGCTGCGATGACGGGGCCGGACACTGTGGATGGCATCGCGCCTGCCGGTGAGTGGGGCACCTGGTGGAAAGAGCAGGCGCGGGCCAAGCGCGACCACGCGCCGTGGACGGCGAAACCGGTCGCTGCGGAAACTCAATGAGTTCATTTGCCGCGCGCTGCGGCATCCACGATGAGCGGCGCGAGGCGCGCGCACAGCAGCTCTCGCGCTTGATCGGCGAATCGGGCATTGAGCTCGTTCGCTTTGTCTGGTGCGACCTGCACGGCGTGACGCGCGGCAAGACGCTCGCTGCACCGGCTGCGCTGCGCGCGTTACGCGAAGGCGTCGGCATGGTGAGCACGCTCATGCTCAAGGACACATCGGACCGCACGGCCTACAAGGTATTCGAGCCGGGTGGCGCAGCGCAGTTGCCGGGGTTTGAATTCGCGAGCAACCTGATCTTGTTGCCCGACCTGTCCACGTTCCGGCAGCTGCCATGGTCACCTGCCACCGCATGGCTGCAGTGCCAGCCGTGGTTTCAGGACGGCACACCGGTTGAGTACGACACACGCCGTGTGCTGCAAGCGGCGTTGCGGCAACTTGGCGACGCGGGCTTCGCGATGAAGTGCGGGCTCGAAATCGAATTCCACATTTACAAGATCGTCGACACGCACGCGCAGCTTGACCCCGCGCAGGCAGACTGGCCCGGCCAGCCGCCGAACGTGGCAATGATTCACCCCGGCTACAACCTGCTGACTGAATCGTGGTTCGACATGGCCGAGGCGGCGCTGCGCATCGTGAAGGACACGGCGCAGGCGCTGGGCCTGCCGCTCATGTCACTGGAGATCGAACTTGGGCCGAGCCAGGTCGAGGCAGTATTCGACGCGACCGACGCACTCACTGCGGCCGACAACATGGTGCTGTTTCGCAATGGCGTGAAGCAGGCACTGCGGCGCGCGGGCTACCACGCAACGTTCATGTGCCGCCCGCCGTTTCCGAACATCATGTCGAGCGGCTGGCACCTGCATCAATCGCTGGTGGATGCGAAGACGGGCGTGAACGCGTTCATGCGCGAGTCACCGTCGCATGGCGCGGGTCGAGAAGATGCAGCGCACTCGCTCACAACGGTGGGCGAACAGTATTTGGCCGGGTTGCTCCAGCACGCTCGCGCGGCTGCGGTGTTCTGCACGCCGACGGCCAACGGCTATGGCCGCTACCGGCCCAACGCGCTCGCGCCGCAGTCGGTGCTGTGGGGGCGCGACAACCGGGGCGCGATGTTGCGGGTGATTGGTGAATGTGCCGACGCTGCAACTCGCATCGAAAACCGTGTGGGCGAGCCGGCGGCCAATCCGTACCTGTACATGGCGTCGCAAATCCATTCAGGGCTGGACGGTATCCGGCGGCAGTTGAAAGCGCCGCCGGCTACACAGGCGCCCTACGCCGCGACGAACGACAAGCTGCCGACGAGCCTGGCCGAAGCGCTCGACGCGCTGCGCGGCGATGACGTCATGGCCGACGCTTTCGGCGAGCGCTTCATCCGCTACTTCACGCATATCAAGCAGGCGGAAGCCACGCGCCTGGACGACGCCAAAGACAAAGACGACTTCCAGCGGCGTGAATACTTCAGCCGCATCTGACTCACACAACCCAAGGACTCCCATGATTCTCGAGATCGCCGACATCCGCATCAAACCCGGCCAGCAAGCCGCCTTCGACGAAGCCATCCAGCGAGCGTTGACCACCGTGATGGGCCGCGTGAAAGGTGCGCACGACTACAGCGTCAACAAGTGCATCGAGAACCCCGAGCGGTATGTGCTGCAGATCATGTGGGACACGCTGGAAGACCACACGATTGGCTTTCGCGAGAGCCCGCTGTTCGCAGAGTGGCGCGCGATCATCGGGCCGTTCTTTGCGGGGCCGCCGCTGGTCGAGCACTTTGAGGTGCTGGTGAAGGGCTGACGCGACCGGGGCAGGTTTTGCCGCCGCTTGCCCCCACCCCGGCCCTCCCCCGGGAGGGGAGGGAGGAAGGCAGGGCGCGTTTAGCCTTCGGTGTGCCCGCTCACCATCTTGGCGAGCAACGCGATGAACTGCGCCCGCTCGTCTGCATCCAGCGGCGCGACGATGCGTGACTGAGCGCGTGTGACGGCGCGCTTCATGGCGAGTGCCGCCTTCTGCCCTGCGGGCGTGATCCACAACAGTTTGCGGCGCCTGTCCGCGGCGTCGGCCTTGCGTCGGACCCAGCCCTTGGATTCCAGGCGTGCGATCACTGAGCCGAATGTGGCCGCGTCAAACGCGACCTTCGCAGCGAGCGTGACCTGGTCTTCACCGGGGTCGGCAATCAGCGCGTTGAGGATGGCGAACTGCACTGGCGTCACGTCGAACGCGAGTGTCTCTTCCATGAAGATCGCCACCGCCTGCTGGTGAGCGCGCCGGATCAGGTGCCCCGGTGCATGCTGGAAATCGAAGCTCTTCGCCATGGCGCAAAGTGTAGCGGCAAGCACCGATTGAATGCGGCCGATTTAATATGTATGCTTATCAATTTTCTCAGACTGCCATGGCCACAGCACACCCTCTTGACCTTCTTGTTGCCGGTGGCGGCATTGGCGGGCTGGCCGCAGCTTTCGTGCTGGGCCGCGCGGGCCACCGGGTCACGGTGCTGGAGCAGTCGGCAGCCTTTGGCGAGATCGGCGCTGGCATCCAGCTCGGGCCAAACATCTTCCGCATGTTCGACTACCTGGGCATTACCCAGGCAGTGAGCAACGTCGCGTTCTTTCCGCCGGGGCTGGGCATGAACGACGTGCGCACGGGCGAGAAAGTCATTCGTGTGCCGCTGGGCGACACGGCGCTGGCGGCTTACGGATTTCCGTATGGCGTGATCTATCGGGCCGACCTGCACACGGTTTTCCTGGATGCATGCAAGGCGCTGCCGAACGTCACGCTGCGCACGTCCACCAAGGTCGAGTCCTTCTCGCAGGATTCGCAGGGCGTGACGCTCAAGCTCGCCGCCAGCGAAGGCACAGCAGCGCAAACTTTGCGCGGCGATGCGCTCATTGGCGCTGACGGCCTGTGGAGCCGCATCCGCGAGCAAGTGGTGGGTGATGGCAAGCCGCGCGTCAGCGGGCACATCGCCTATCGCGCCGTGCTCAAGCGTGAAGACGTGCCCGCGCATCTGTGGAGTGATGACGTGCTGCTCTGGGGCGGCGAGAAGACGCACCTGGTGCATTACCCGCTGCGGCGCGGCGAACTGTTCAACCTCGTCGCCGTCTTTCACAGCAACAAATACGACGAAGGCTGGAACACCTTTGGCGACACCGCCGAGCTCACCGAGCGATTTGCCGACGCCGTGCCGCAGGTGCGCGAGCTGCTGGGCAAGATCGAGACGTGGAAGATGTGGGTGCTGTGCGACCGCGAGCCGGTGAAGAACTGGAGCGATGGCCGCGTCACGTTACTGGGGGATGCGGCGCACCCGATGCTGCAGTACCTGGCGCAAGGCGCCGGCCAGGCGATCGAGGATGCAGTCGTGCTGGGCGAGGCGATTGCCACATGCAATGGCAACGTGAGCGAAGCCTTCCACAACTACCAGAAGGCCCGCTACCTGCGAACAGGCCGCGTGCAACTCACGGCGCGTTTTTACGGCGACATCTACCATGCGAGCGGCGTGCAGCGCGAGCTGCGCAACCAGATGTTCCAGGGCGGCAAAGAGTCGGCAGGCTTCGCGGGCCTGAAGTGGATGTACGACGGCATCGATCCTGCGAAGATGTTCCGCTGAACGCGCCACCCAGCCATGCACCTGTTCATGAACGAACCCAGCCGCGAAACGCCCGTGTACGGCGAGTACGAAGTGGTCGTGCTCGGCGGTGGGCCAGCGGGCATCGCTGCAGCGGTTGCAGCTGCACGCGCAGGCCGCTCGACGCTGCTCATCGAGCGCTACGGCTTTCTGGGCGGCATGGGCACGGCAGCGGGCGTGACCAATTTCTGCGGCCTGCATGCCAATGTGCATGGCGACATCCGGCAGGTGGTGCACGGCGTGGCCGACGACCTGCTCTCGCGCATCGCGCATCTCGGCGGGCTGAACGAGCCGCACGCGCTCTTCGGCAAGACAGTGGCGCAGGCCTACGACACAGCGGCCTACAAGATCGCGGCCGACGACCTGATGCTCGCGGCTGGCGTGCGCGTGCTGTTCCACGCGCTCGCTGCGGGTGTTGCGATGGATGAGCCCGACCGCATCAGCGCGCTGTTCATCGAAACCAAGTCGGGCCGCCGCGCGGTGCTCGGCGAAGCGTTCATCGACTGCTCCGGCGATGGCGACCTGGCCGCCTGGGCAGGCGTGCGATTCGACAAAGGTGATGGCCGCGACAGCTTCCTGTACCCCTCCACCATGTTCCGCCTGAACGGCATTGACCCGGTGCGCGCAGGCAAAGCCTGGGAAGTGATCCCGCAGCTGATGCTCAAGGCGCAGGCGGAAGGCCGCTACGTCTTTCCACGCAAGACGCCCATCGTGCGGCCGCAAAAGAGCGGCATTGAATGGCGAGTCAATCTCACGCAGATCGCCAATGCCGAAGGCAACGCGATGGACGGCACCGATGCCGACGAGTTGAGTGAAGCGGAGATGATCGGCCGCAGGCAGATTGCCGAGGTGGCGGGCTTCATGAAGGAGGTGCCGGGCTTTGAGAATTCGTACATCGTCGATATCGCCCCGCAGGTGGGCATTCGCGAGACGCGGCGCGTACGGGGCCGCTACACACTGACCGAATCCGATGTGCTCGATTGCGCGAGCTTCGACGACACGATTGGCGTGAACGGCTGGCCGCTTGAATTGCACCTGAAGGGCGACGTGGAGTTTCGCTGGCCGAAGATTCCGGAGAGTCGCGGCTTCAATCACCTGCCCTATCGCATGACGGTGCCTGAGACCGTCGACAACTTGTGGATCGCAGGCCGATGCGCATCGATGACACATGAAGCGCAATCGGCTGCGCGCGTCACGGGCGCCTGCTTCGTGATGGGCCAGGCAGCAGGCACGGCGGCGCATCTGGCACTCAGCGCAGACTGCGCCGCTGTGGATGTGGATGTGCCCGCATTGCAAGCCAGCCTCGAATCCGAAGGCGCTTACCTCGGCCGCACCTGGTAGCGCACACAAGGAGACACGCATGAACGCACCCCACCCCCACCTTGCTGCCAGGCAAAGGCTGTACGACGAGATGTCGCCACTGAATCTCACGCCCCTGTGGGAGGTGCTGCATTCACTCGTGCCGCCGCAACCCGCCACGCCCTGCGTGCCCGCGCTGTGGAAGTACGACGAGGTGCGGCCGTTCCTCATGCGCGCCGGCGAAGCGATCACAGCCGAGGAAGCCGTGCGGCGCGTGTTGATCCTGGAGAACCCGGCGCTGCGCGGGCAGTCCGCCGTCACGCAGTCGCTGTATGCGGGCTTGCAGTTGATCCTGCCGGGTGAAGTGGCGCCCAGCCATCGCCACACGCAAAGCGCGCTGCGCTTCATCGTCGAAGGATCGGGCGCCTACACGGCTGTCGATGGCGAGCGCGCGACGATGCATCCGGGCGACTTCATCATCACCCCGAGCTGGACGTGGCATGACCACGGCAACGACGCCGATGTGCCGGTGGTGTGGCTCGATGGCCTCGACATCCCGATCATCCGGTTCTTCGATGCGGGCTTTGCGCAAAACGATGTGTCGAAGTCGCAGCAGGTCACGCGCGCCGAAGGCACGAGCATGGCCCGCTATGGCCACAACATGGCGCCGGTGCGGCACGACGCGCCGTTCGGTGCCACGTCGCCCATCTTCAGCTACCCGTACGAGCGCAGCCGCGAAGCACTGGAGCGGCTCGAGCGCGATGCGCCCGTCGACGACTGGGACGGCGTGAAGCTGCGCTACCTCAACCCGCTGACGGGCGGCTCGCCGATGCCGACGATGGCCACCTTCATGCAGCGGCTGCCCGCAGGGTTCAGCGGCAAGCCGTGGCGGCAGACTGATGGCGCGGTGTACAGCGTTGTCGAGGGCGAAGGTGAAGTGGTGATCGAACGCCAGGGTGTCGCCACCCGCTTCGCTTTCGCACCGCGCGATCATTTCGTGGTTCCGTCATGGCACACTGCCCGCTTCTCGTCGAAGCAAGGTTGTGTGCTGTTCAGTTATTCAGACCGGCCCGTGCATCAGGCGCTGGGCATTCACCAGGAAGAAAGGTTGTCATGAGCTTTGTTTTCACTCCCGCGCCCGCCGCATCGGTTCCCGTTGTCGGCAGCACTGACCGCTTTCCGGTCCACCGCATTTACTGCGTCGGCCGCAACTATGTCGAGCATGCAAAGGAGATGGGTTTCACCGGCCGCGAACCGCCCTTCTTCTTCATGAAGCCGGCCGACGCCGTGGTGCCCGTGAGTGCGGGAGAGATTGGCACGATGGAATATCCCAGCCTGACCAGCGACCTGCACCATGAGATCGAGCTGGTGGCGTGCATTGGCACGGGTGGGCGCAACATCAAGGCCGCCGACGCGATGAAGCACATCTGGGGCTACGCCGTGGGCCTGGACATGACGCGCCGCGATCTCCAGGGCGAGATGAAGAAACTGGGCCGGCCGTGGTGCATCGGCAAGGGGTTCGATCAGTCGGCGCCCATCGGCCCGATCACGCCCGTGGCGCAAGCCGGCGACATCGTCAACGCCGAGATCTGGCTGAAGGTGAACGGCAAGGACCGCCAGCGCAGCAACGTCACCAAGCTGATCTGGAACCTGGGCGAAATCATCGAGCACATCTCAGCCGCCTGGGAGCTCGCGCCCGGCGACTTGATCTATACCGGCACGCCTGAAGGTGTGGCCGCTGTGGTGGCAGGCGACACACTCGAAGGCGGCGTGACGGGGCTCACACCGCTTGCCGTGAAGATCACGCAACCGCGCTAAGCAGCAAAGGGCACCGCATGCGTGTGTTGGAAATTCTCGCCAAGGCTTGCGCGCTGGCAGCCGGCGCGCTGGTGGCGGCCATGGTGATCCTCAGCTGCGGCAGCATCATCGGTCGCGAGACGATAGGCAAGACGATCACCGGCGACTTCGAACTTGTTGGCCTCGCCACGGGCGCAGCTGTCGGCCTGTTCATGCCGCTGTGCCAACTGCATCGCAGCAACATCGTCGTTGACGTGTTCACGTCGCGCGCGCCCGAGGCAGTGAATGCGGTGCTTGAGCGCATCGGCGCGCTGCTGCTCGGCTTGTGCTGCGCCCTGCTCGCCTGGCGTGCGGCGCTCGGCGGGCTGAGTTCTTACAACAGCAATTCCAGCACGATGCTGCTCGGTGTGCCCGAGTGGCTGGCGTATGCGCCAATGGTGCCGGGCTTTGCGCTTACTGCCATCATCGCCATCTGGCAGGCGGCGTTTGGTTTCCGCCGTCGCACGCACCACCCTGGAGACGACGAATGAGCGGCATCACGCTGGCGGTACTGAGCATTGTCGTGATGTTCCTCTTCATGGCCTTGCGCACGCCCATCGCGATCGCGATGTTTCTGGCGGGCTCCGTGGCCTACATCGTGCAGACCGGCTGGGCGCCTTACGCGAGCTTCATGAACAGCATGGCGTTCGCGCGCTTTGCGAGTTACGACTTGTCCGTGATTCCGCTGTTCATCCTGATGGGGCAGTTCGCGACGCAGGGCGGCATCAGCAAATCGCTGTTCGCATTCACGGCCGCAGTCGTCGGGCGGCTGCGTGGCGGCTTGGCGATGGCGGCGGTGATGGCGAGTGCCGCGTTCGGCGCGATCTGCGGCTCGTCGATTGCGACTGCTGCCACCATCACCGGCGTCGCGCTGCCCGAGATGAAGCGCCACGGCTATTCGGGCCGGCTGGCCACCGGCACGCTTGCCACGGCGGGCACTCTGGGCATCCTGATTCCGCCTTCTGTGCCGCTGGTGATCTACGCGATTCTCACGGAGCAGAACATCGCCAAGCTGTTCCTCGCAGCCACCATCCCCGGCATCCTCGCGATGGTCGGTTACATGATCGTGATTGCTGTCTATGTGCGGCTCGTGCCCGGGCACGCCCCCGAGGTCGATCCGAATCCGCCGGCTTTCGAGTGGTCGAGCCTGATAGGGCTGCTCCCTATCGCGTTCGTGTTCCTGCTGGTCTTTGGCGGCATCTATGGCGGCTACTTCTCGCCGACTGAAGGCGCAGGTGTCGGCGCAGGAGCTGCGCTGTTGGCAGCACTGGTCAAGCGCGAGCTGACGTGGAAGAAGTTCATCAGCTGCTTCTATGCCACGGCAGAAGCGTCGGCCATGATCTTTTTGATCTTCATTGGCGCCGACGTGCTCAATTCAGCACTGGCGCTCACGCAGATCCAGACGCACCTGGTGCAGCTCGTGAACAGCTGGAATGTGTCGCCCATCTGGGTGATGGTCGGCATTATCGTGCTGCACCTGCTGCTGGGGTGCGTGACGGAAGAGCTGTCGATCATCCTGCTCACCATTCCCATCTTCTTCCCGCTGGTGATGAGCCTGGATTTCGGCATGGCCAAGGAGCCGCTGGCGCTGTGGTTCGGCATCCTGATCCTGATGGTCGTGTCGTTCGGCATGCTGGTGCCGCCGATGGGGCTGAACGTGTACGTCGTCAATGGCATGGCACGCGGCGTGCCGCTGGGCGAAACGTTCCGCGGCGTGCTGCCGTTCCTGGTCAGCGACTTCATCCGCATCGGCCTGCTGCTGGCCTTCCCCGGCATTGCGCTGTGGCTGGTGCAGTTCATGGCGACCGGGCCCAAATAGCGGGCCTGCGCAGGCAGGCACACGGGCTGTCGCCCCTAAGGGATTCACTCGGTGCCGGGACAGCGGATTTGCCGCTATCGTCACCTTTCCACACAGCCACTGAGGGCTTACACCATGATCCAACGCAGAACCCTTTTGAAGTCCGGCGCCGCAGCAGCGCTCGGCGCATCGTCGCTCTCGGGCATGGCGCAGCAAAGCGTCACCCTGAAGTTCCACACGTTCATGGCACCGACGTCCAACGTCTGGCTGAACATGCACAAGGCATGGATGGATAAGGTCGAGAAAGACTCGGGCGGCCGCATCAAGTTCGAAGGCTATCCCGCCATGCAGCTAGGCGGCACGCCCGTGCAGTTGTATGACCAGGCGCGCGACGGCGTCGTCGACATCGTCTGGACGCTGCCCGGCAACACCGCCGGCCGCTTCCCGCGCGTGGAAGTGTTCGAGCTGCCTTTCATCATGACCAATGCCGAGGCAACGTCCAAGGCGTATTGGGAATACGTGCAGACGATGGCACCCGATGAATTCAAGGAGACGCAGGTCATCGCGCTGCAGGTGCACGGCCCGGGCGTGATTCACACGGCAGAAAAAGCCGTTCGCTCAGTGGCAGACATGAAGGGCCTGAAACTGCGCGCACCCACACGCCAGGTCAACAAGATGATCGCCGCGCTTGGCGCAACACCCGTGGGCATGCCGCTGCCGCAGATTCCGGATGCGCTGTCCAAGGGCACGATCCAGGGCTGCGTGATTCCGTGGGAAGTGGTGCCTTCGGTGAAGGTGAACGAGCTGACCAAGTTCCACGCCGAATTCGATCCGGCAGGCGGCTCGCTCTACACAACGACTTTCGTGATGGCGATGAACAAGGCGAAGTACAACTCGCTGCCGCCGGACTTGAAGAAGGTGATCGACGCGAACTCGGGCATGGCGACATCGGGCTGGCTGGGCAAGACGCAGCAAGCTGGCGATGCGGCAGGCCGCAAGTCTGCTTCTGATCGCGGCAACACGATCTTCACGGTGAGCGCAGCAGAGGCGCAGAACTTCCGCCGCGGCTCGCGCCAGATCGAGGTCGAGTGGGTCGAGGACATGAACAAGCGCGGCTTTGACGGCCGCAAGCTGCTCGACACCGCCCGCAGCCTGATCGAAAAGCACACGAAGACAACAAAGGCCTGACGCGCCGCTGAGCCCGGGGCGCATCGGTACACTCGACGCATGCTCCGTGCCCCCATCAAGCATTGCCGCAATTGCGGCGCCGCCGTCGTCTACCGTGTGCCTGACGACGGCGACACGCATCCGCGCGCGGTCTGCCAGGCCTGCGACACCATCCACTACGAGAATCCGCTGAACGTCGTCGGCACGATTCCGTATTGGGGCGAACAGGTGTTGCTGTGCAAGCGCAACATCGAGCCGCGCTGGGGTAAATGGACGCTGCCTGCGGGCTTCATGGAGCTGAACGAAACCACCGCCGAAGGCGCAGCGCGCGAAACTGATGAAGAAGCTGGCGCGCAATTTGAGATGGAAGGCCTGCAGTCGGTGCTGAGCGTGCCGCGTGTGGGGCAAGTCCACCTGTACTACCGTGCGCGGCTGCTGAGCGACCAGTTCAACCCGGGGCCGGAAACCATCGAGACTCGGCTGTACACCGAAAGCGAAATCCCGTGGGAGGAGATCGCCTTCAAGACAGTGGCTGAAACACTGCGCTGCTTCTTCGAGGACCGCCGGCGCGGCACCTTCGATGTCCACAACATCGACCTGGTGTAGCGGCTCGCGCAGACCCTAGCGGATCTTGCTTTCTTCGCGCATGCGCACGTCTTCGCGGTGCTTGATGCACAGCGGATGGCGGCTGGTGCCCGGCTTGGCGCATTGCTCGACCAGGCAGAACTCGCGCGACATGAAGACTTTGTCGGCGCATTGGTCAACCGGGCTGACAGTCGCTGGAGCGGGGGCAGGTGCCGGCTTTACTTCCTCTTTGGGCGGCTGCGCCGGAAGGGGTGCGCGCTGTGTGTCGGGTGCAGAAGCAGCGGAAGCGCCCTTTTGCGCACTGGCGGCCTTGCGCGCGGCGCTCGCCTTGCCGGCCGACGCGCCGGCCTTGGCAGCAGAGGCAGCAGTAACAGGGGCGCTTGTGGGCGCAGAAGCGCCAGACGCCTGGGCAGTCGCTGCCGATGCCGCAGCCGATGACACGAGCGCGACCGCGGGGGTCGACGCCGCAGGCGTGGCGGCCGATGCTGCAGCGCTTGCCGGCGCTGCACTCGCTGCGCTGGCTGCGGCAGCCACCTCTGGCGATGGCGGCGCGCCCTTGCCCATCATCATGAACGCCACGACCGCCGCAACTGCGACGGCGCCGACGCCTGCAATCACGCCGACGGGCGCCCGCTTCGTGGGGGCGACCTCGGCAATTCGCTTGTCGCGCTCCTGCTTCACGGCAAGGGGCGGCTTCTCGCGCGCAGGCGCAGGCGCCGGAGCGGACGGTGGCGGTGGCGGTGGCGGTGGCACGGCGACTGGAGGGGGTGCCGGCGGCGGCGTCTGAGCCGGTGGGGGTGGCGCAATCACCTGCGTCACGCTGCCCGTCGAGTCGGCGCTGGACGCGGTGGCGGGGGCTTCTTGCCGTTCTTCAACGATCGTGCGGGTGAAATCAGTGGACGATTCCGACGGCGGACCTTCGCGGCCCGCTTGCATCTCAGCGGCGGGCGGGGCAACTGCCGGGACCGGGCTCGCGGCTGGCACCACGAGCGGCGCCGAGGGCGATGTGCGCAGCCGTGTCGCATCCAGATCCTGTGCCAGTGCGCCCGGTGTGCCGCCGAGCACCGTGCTGTCTGCGCCCGTGGCGGCGCCCGTCAGCTTGCGCAGGCGGCGACGCGCAAGATCAGCGTAGATGCCTGCAGGAAACTTCGCCAGGAAGCTCTCGAACTCCTCGGGTTCAACCGAGTCCTTGATATCTTTCCAGTAAACGAGCTCGACTTCCTGCGTCACGGTCGATGGGCTCGTCATCATCGAGTTGGCGATGGACGGATTGATGTTGGACGCGCCTTCGCTGCGCCGCGTCGGGTCGGCCGGGGGCACGACCGTTGAGTCTTCGGCGCGGCGGATCGCCGATTGCAGCGCCGCAGCGAAATCACGCGCGGTGGCAAAGCGATCGTTGCGATTCTTCGCCAGTGCGCGGGCGACCACCGCATCGATCGCTGCCGGCAGCCGCGGATTGAACGACGTGGGCGCTGGTGGCGTGTGGCCGATGATCTGGTGGATGATCGAAAAGTCGTTGTCGCCGTCGAACGGGCGCTTGTCGGTCAACAGCTGATACAGCACGACGCCGACGGAGAACAGGTCGGCGCGCGAGTCGATCTTCTGCCCCTGCACCTGCTCGGGCGACATGTACTTCAGCGTGCCGACCATGCTGCCCTGCGTGCGCGTGGCCTCGCCGGAATCCTGGATGCGTGCGACACCGAAATCGGTGAGCTTGACCCGCCCGCCCACGGGTTCGATCAGCAAATTTGCGGGTTTGATGTCGCGGTGGACGATGCCCTGCTTGTGCGCGTAGTCGAGCGCCGACAGCAGGTCGCGGATCATCTTGAGCGACTGGTCGAGCGAGTAGCGAACGCCCTTGTCGATGTGGTGCTTGAGGTCGTCGCCCTGGATGTACTCCATGACGAGGAAGGCGATGTCGCCGTCGCGGTCGGAGTCGTAGACGCTGACGATGTTGGGGTGCTGCAGCCGCGCTGCGGAGCGCGCCTCGGTGCGGAAGCGATGTTCGTATTCCGCTGCTGCTTCTTCGGAGAGGTTCTCGACCTTGACGGTCTTGATGGCCACGCGGCGGTCGAGGTTCGGATCCCTTCCCTCGTACACGATTCCCATCGCGCCCTTGCCGAGCACTCGAATCAGGTCATAGCGGCCAAGCTTCTTGAGACTCACGGCGCGATTCTAGCCTGCACCCCAGCGCCAGCGTCAGCGCTCGCGGGGCGGTGTCTCGCGGCGGATACGCAGGCTTTCCCGCAGGTAAGCGTCGGCAAAGTACTTGTCGAGCATGCGCTGCGTCCACTTGGCCATGTCCTTCGACTCCTTCTCGAAGTGCCGTGCATAGGCTTCCCATGCGCGCGTGCTTTCGAAGAGCTTGGCGCCCTCGCCCAGCAGCTTTGCCTTGAGCGCAGCGGGATCGAATTCCTTGATCGTTGCCTCCAGCGCGGCGCGTGCTGCTGCGCCGCTCGCCCCGTTGTGCGCAATCAGCTCAACCAGCAGTTCGCGCAGCGACCGCTCGGGAGACGCAAAACCGATGGCTGATGCGTGCCCGCCAAACAGGTAACGCAGCTTGACCTCGGTGGACCAGTTGGTCTTGAGCGGGTTGTTGTCTTTCGAGGCGACCCGCGTGCGGTCTTCTGCACGCAGCTCCTGCTTGACGCCCGTGGCGCTCGAATGCAGCTCGAGTACGCCGGCGACCATCGTGCGCACGAGACGGCCCATCGCTTCGATTTCACCCTCGGTCAGGGTGCCGACGCTGACCGGGTCCATGCCGAGGCCGCGAAAGAACGACGTGATGTTTCCTTCGCCGAGCTTGGAAGCGTCCAGGCCGCCGCCGCCAGCGGCCCCCGGCCCAGCGGTCGATTCGAAGCCCCATTCGCCGAACACGTCGTCATCCGGTGCGTGGGCCGCGCTGAGGGGGATGGTCGCGCCAGAGCCGTCGGCCTGCTGGTCGAACACGGACCATGGATCGGCCGAGTCGTCTGCCGCATCGCCTGCAGATTCAAGCGGCGCCTGCGAGAAGGCGGGCCCCACGCTCGCCACCGTGACCACATAGTCGCCCACCTTCAGCGCATCGCCAAAGGCGAGCACGCCGCGTGCGCCGGGCGGCGCTTCACCGAAGGACATCTCGATGCCGTTGACGACCGACACCACATGAAAGTGAAGCTGGCCGCTCTCGCAGCGCAACGCCAGGTGCCTGCGTGAGACGGTTCGCTCGGGGTCCGGCAGGCAGACGTCGCATTCGGCATCGCGGCCCAGCAGCAAGGTAGCGCCTGCACTGAGCGTGCGAACCAGGTCAAGACTGGGGCCGACGATGCGCAGTTCCAGCGACATGGCGGCCTGTTCTGCGCTCTCAGGCCTTGACGCAGAACGTCACCATGGGGGCTTCTTCCGCCTCGCGCTCGCAGCCAAGCGAGATCTGTCCCTGACCCACCAGGTAGCACTCGGTTCGCCGCAAGACGACGGGCTCGGTCTGGTTGCCGAAGTACACCCACGTGCCAAAGCTCGAGCCATCACCCAGCACAAAGTGGCCGCCCCGCCACTCGATGGTGGCGTGCACGCGCGAAACGCGCGAGTCGTTGACCGACAGTGATGCAGTGGTGGCGCGGCCCAGCGTGAGCTTGTCGCCGCGCGTGTCCAGGCGCAGCGTCTGGCCAAGCGCAGAAATCTCAAGCGACGCGTCTTTCGCGGGCTTCAACATCGACACGCCCATCACGGTGGCATCGGCATCACGATCAATGTCCCATTCGACGCGAAAGACCTCGGTGACCTCCTGCTTGCCGCGCAGATACATCGGGCCCAGGCTGCGCAGCTGCGCTTTCTGCAAGGGGGGCAGGAGATCGCGAACACGCTGCGACGTCAATATCTGGTCGGCACCGGCGAGATCGGCAAGGCGCGCTGCGCTGTTGACTGCATCGCCGTAACAGTCGCCGTCGATCTCCACGACCTCTCCGGTCTCGACGCCCATCTGCATCTGCACTGCGTTGCCTGTTCCGCCGGGATGAATGGGCTTTTCCTGCAGACGCTTCTGGATGGAGACGCATGCCTCGATGGCATCGCCCTCGTTCACAAAGACAACGAAGAGGCCGTCGCCAAGCAGCTTGACGACGCGGCCGCTGTGCTGCTCGAAAGTCTTGCTGAGCGCGCCGGTGAGCTGGGTCACGAAGCGGCCCGCGGTTTCGTCACCCAGGCGCTCGAAGATGCCGGTGCTGCCAACCAGGTCTGCGAATACGACGGTAGTCACGTGTGGGTGGTCCCTGGTTCTGTTCTTGGAGCGTGCAGCATCGCCCGCGATTTTATGCGCGACGGTGCACATGACAAGCGACAAACAAGTGCAAAGGAAAAAGCAAAAGGGCCAGCAACTTGTGGTTGCTGGCCCTCGATCTGTATTGGTCGGCGTGGCGGGATTCGAACTCGCGACCCCTTGCACCCCATGCAAGTGCGCTACCAGGCTGCGCTACACGCCGACAAGCCAAAGAGTATAGCCCACCGCTGACGTGCTTTCGGCACTTGCGCCTCAAGCGTGCGACATCAGTGGGTGGCGCTTAGCAAGTCGCGGATTTCAAAGAGCTCGCGCCGCACGAGCAACAGCTTTTGCGATACGCGTTCCTGCTCGTCGGGCGGTGCGCTGTCCTCGAAGTCTTCAAAGGATGAATCATCGACTTCGATCACCTCGACGCCGTCGAGCATGACTTCGCCGGCCTTGCGTTTGTCGCGCTCGACCTGAACGATTTCCTGGAGCTTGTTGCGTGCGCCGCTGATCGTGAAGCCCTGGTCGTAGAGCAGATCGCGGATGCGCCGGATCATGAGCACTTCATGGTGCTGGTAGTAGCGCCGGTTGCCCCGGCGCTTCATCGGACGCAGCTGTGTGAACTCCTGCTCCCAATACCGTAGCACGTGAGGCTTGACGCCACACAGGTCGCTGACCTCACCGATGGTGAAGTAGCGCTTGGCGGGGATGGCGGGGAGGCCTTTCTCCATTGAAATCAATGTTGTAGGAGAGAAAGCTGCTAGGTTACTCTAAGTCAAGCCCGCGCGCAAAGCGCACGCGGCAACGGCGTTGCTTAACGGATAAGCGGTAACGGCCGTTGAGCGTTCAACGTTGGGCGTTTGGCGTGGAGTCTGGTTTTCCCGCTCAACGCTCCACGCTCAACGCTCAACCTCTCCCAAGCCCTGGATCTGCTCTTTGAGCTTGTGGCTGGCGTGGAACGTCACGACGCGCCGCGCCTCAATAGGAATCGCTTCACCCGTGCGCGGATTGCGGCCAGGGCGTGGCGCCTTGGTGCGGATCTGGAAATTGCCAAAGCCTGAAATCTTGACGTCCTTGCCGTCGACCAGGCTGTCGGAGATCAGGTCGAAGAACGCGTCGATCATGTCCTTCGACTCGCGCTTGTTCAGGCCGATCTGCTCGAACAGCAACTCCGCGAGTTGTGCCTTGGTGAGTGCGGGCGTCTCCAGGCTTTCGACGGCGAAGTCCATGAGGTCGTCCTGCGGCAATGTGTTGAACGCTCCCATCGTCATCCCCTCATGCGCGCGCCGACGTGGCCGGCAACGTTGTCGACAACCGACTTAACCGCAGCGTCGATCTGCTCATCAGTCAGTGTCGCGTCCGCCCTGGAAAGCGTCAAGCGGACCGCCACGCTTTTTTCGTCAAGGCCCAAGCCAGCTGATGCCTGCTTCGGCTTGTACACGTCGAACAGGAATGCGTCCTGCAGCAGGCCGCCCGTCGATGCGCGGTGCACGGCGGCCAGGATTGCGTCGTGCGTGACGTGGTCCTTGACGATCAGCGCGATGTCGCGCTGTGCCGGCTGGAACTTCGGCACGGGCTCGAATGACGCGACCTGGCGAGCTGTGACGGCGTCGAGGTCGAGCTCGAACAGTACCGGCGCGTGCGGCAATTCCCACTTCTGGCGCCAGCGCGGATGGAGTTCACCCACCACGCCCACTTCGGTGCCGTCGACCCACACACTCGCGCAGCGGCCCGGATGCATGGCGGGATGCGCCGATGCCTTGAACTGCGCCTTCAACGGCGAGAGGAGTGCTTCGACGTCGCCCTTGATGTCGTAGAAATCAACGCCGGGCCGCCTGCTGGCCCATTGCAGTCCATCAGGGTCGCCGTAGGCCAGACCCGCTACGCGTATCGGCTGGCGGATACCTTTGACGGTGATATCGGTCGTGATGACAGATGCGTCGCGGTGAAAGACGCGGCCGACTTCAAACACGCGCACGCGATCCGCCTTGCGGTCGAGGTTGAATTTCAGCACCTGCAGCAGCGAGCCGAGCAAGGAAGAGCGCATCACGCTCATCTGGCTTGCGATCGGGTTGAGCAACTTGATCGGGTCGCTGTTGCCCGCAAGCTCGCTCTCCCAATGCGCTTCGACGAAGCTGAAGTTGATCGTCTCCTGGAATCCCAGCGCTGCGAGCAGCCTGCGCACTGCAAAGCGGCTGCGCCGCGCCTCGGGCTGCATGCGAGCTGTGATGGGTGCCAACGGAGCTGTCGTGGGAAGCTTCTCGTAGCCGATGACTCGCGCCACTTCCTCGATCAGGTCTTCTTCGATCGTGATGTCAAATCGGTACGGCGGCGGCGTCACGGTGAGCACGCCATCTTTGCTGGTCGAAGGCAGGTCGAGGCGATCCAGCGCATCTTTGCATTGAGCTTCTGTCACGTGCATACCGATCACTTTTGCTGCGCGGGAAACTCGCAGCGTGACTGGCGTGCGCTCAGGCAGGCTGGTGACCTGGTCGTCCATCGGCCCGGCTTCGCCACCGCAGATGTCGATGATCAGGCGTGTGATGTGCTCGATGTGTTCGAGTGTCAGGCTCGGATCAACGCCACGCTCGAAGCGGTGGCCCGCGTCCGTTGAAAAGTTGTAGCGGCGTGACCGGCCCTGGATGGCTTTTGGCCACCAGAAGGCTGCCTCAACATAGACGTTCTTCGTGTCGTCGGACACAGCCGTGGCGTCGCCACCCATGATGCCGGCGAGCGACTCGACCTGCGCATCATCCGCAATGACACCGACGTTGCCATCGACTGTGACGGTATTGCCGTTGAGCAGCTTCAACGATTCCCCCGGCCTGCCCCAGCGCACGTCGAGCGCGCCGTGAATCTTGTCGTAGTCGAAGATGTGCGACGGGCGCCCGAATTCGAACATCACGTAGTTCGAAATATCCACCAGAGCGGTCACGCTGCGCTGACCGCAACGGGCCAGCCGGTCCACCAACCACTGCGGTGATTTCGCCTTTGGATTGACGTTGCGGACGATGCGGCCCGAGAAACGCCCGCACAGGTCGGGCGCGGAGACCGTGACTTTCAGTTTCGCATCGTGAGCGGGTTGGACTGCTTCAAACCGGGGCTGCATCAGCGGCGATCCTGTCAATGCGGAGATTTCACGGGCAACGCCGTAAACGCTGAGCGCATGCGCAAGATTCGGCGTCAATTTGAGCGTGAACAAGGTGTCGTCCAGTGCCAGCGTTTCGCGCACATCAGCGCCGACCGCCGCATCGGCGGGCAGCTCAAGCAAGCCGCCATGATCATCGCTCAACTGCAGTTCGCGCGCCGAGCACAGCATGCCCTGGCTCTCAACGCCACGGAGTTTGCCAAGCTTGATGTGAAACGGCTTGCCATCGTCGCCCGGAGGCAGTTCGGCACCGACAAGCGCCGTCGGCACTTTGATGCCGACACGTGCATTGGGTGCGCCGCAAACAATGTTCAGCAGCGCGCCCTGCCCCACATCCACCTGGCACACCCTGAGCTTGTCGGCGTCGGGATGCTTGACTGCTTCCTTGATTTCACCCACGAAGACCTTGGTGAAAGGCGGCGCGACAGGTCGCAGGTCTTCCACTTCGAGCCCGCCCATGGTGAGCGTGTCGGCCAGTTGCTGTGTTGAAAGCGGCGGGTTGCAGAACTCGCGCAGCCAGGATTCAGGAAATTGCATAGTTCACTGTCGTGTTTGTCTTTCGCGGGCCGGCGCGGATCCGGCTTCGCCGGTCCGCTGGGGGCGCCCCCTTGAGGGGGAGGCGCCGCAGGCGCTTCGGGGGTGGGCCATGACTTAACGGAATTGGCGCAGGAAACGGATGTCACCTTCAAAGAAGAGCCGCAGGTCATTCACGCCGTAGCGCAGCATCGTCAACCTGTCAGCGCCCATCCCGAATGCAAAACCGATGAATTTCTCGGGATCGAGTCCCATGTTGCGCACGACTTGCGGGTGTACCTGGCCGGAGCCGGCCACTTCAAGCCACTTGCCGGCCAGCGGCCCGCTCTGGAACTGGATGTCAATCTCGGCGCTCGGCTCCGTGAAGGGAAAAAAGCTCGGGCGGAAGCGCAAAGCAAGATCATCGCTTTCGAAGAACGTGCGGCAAAAGTCGGTGAATACGACTTTCAGATCCTTGAAGCTGACGTTTTCGCCAAGCCATAGTCCCTCGCACTGCTGGAACATCGGCGAGTGCGTCGCGTCGCTGTCGACGCGATACGTGCGGCCCGGTGCAATGACGCGAATCTCTGGCATGAAAGCCGAGCCGGCGTATTTCTTGATGTGCGCATGCGCATAGCGAACCTGCATCGGGCTCGTGTGGGGCCGCAGGTTGTAGGCAATGCCGTCATCACCCTTGATGTCGACATAGAAGGTGTCCTGCATCGAGCGGGCAGGATGGTTCGGCGGATTGTTCAGGGACGTGAAACTGTGCCAGTCGCTCTCGATCTCCGGGCCGTCGGCCACGTCGAAACCCATACTGGCGAAGATTTGCTCAATTCGTTCGAGCGTCACAGTGACTGGGTGCAGTCCGCCGGGTTCACGCCTGCGGCCCGGCAGAGATACATCGAGCGCCTCTGCCTTGAGCTGGACTTCGAGCTCGGCATCGGCAAGCGCCTGGCGCCGGTCATTCAGCGCAGCTTCGATGGCCTGCTTTGCGGCGTTGATGGCGGCGCCGCGTGACTTCTTTTCGTCAACGCTCAGTGCAGCCATGCCCTTCATCAATTCGGTGATGCGGCCCGACTTGCCGATGAAGAGCGCCTTCGCATTTTCAAGGTCGGCCGGCGCGTGCGCCTTCGCGAAAGCCTCGCGTGCACTATCGACGATGGATTCGAGATCGGTGTTCGTTTGGGTCGTCATGAAAAATGAAAACAGGGCTAGAGCCTGATGGCCCTAGCCCTGTCCTTGGTTGTTGCACCGGATGTCATTGTTGACACGCATTGCGTGTCATCGTTGGCACCCTCCGTGAACTCAAGCAGCCAGCTTGGCCTTGACTTGCTCCACGATGCCCGCAAAAGCGGCCTTGTCGTGCACGGCGATATCGGCGAGGACCTTGCGGTCAATCTCGATACCAGCCTTGCGGATGCCATTGGCGAACTGGCTGTAAGTCAGGCCGCATTCACGGGCTGCAGCGTTGATACGCGCGATCCACAACTGGCGGAAAACACGCTTCTTGGTACGGCGGTCACGGTAGGCATATTGCCCAGCCTTCATGACCGCTTCTTTGGCGATACGGAAGACATTGCCGCGGCGGCCGCGGAAACCCTTTGCGAGGGCGAGAACTTTTTTGTGGCGGGCGCGAGCCGTTACACCACGTTTGACGCGAGGCATTGTGTTTCTCCTTGATCGTCTGGTGGATTACAGGCCAGCGAAAGGCAGCATCTGCGCCATGTGACCCATATTGGTCTCATGCACATTGACTGCACCACGCAGGTGACGCTTGTTCTTGGTGGTCTTCTTGGTCAGGATGTGACGCTTGAAGGCTTGGCCGCGCTTGACGGTCCCACCGGGACGAACGCGGAAGCGCTTCTTCGCCCCGCTCTTGGTCTTCATCTTGGGCATTTGCATGCTCCTATTAACGTTGTGCTCGTGAGGCGTCGCGGAGAGTTTCCGCGCCTTGTTGGCCCCGAGACACTTCTTTTTCAACGCTTCCAAAGAAGCGGTGATCCTGCCCCGTGAGGGGCCTTATCCATTCAAGCAGACGTCGACTGTGAAGCCGTTTGCGTCTGCTCGGCTGCAGGTTTTGCAGCCACTTTCTTCTTGCCTGGCGCGATCATCATGATCATCTGCCGGCCTTCGAGCTTGGGATACTGCTCGACCACGATCAAGTCGCCCAATTCATCGCGAATACGGTTCAGCAAAGCCATCCCGATTTCCTGGTGCGTGATCTCCCGCCCCCTGAATCGCAGCGTGATCTTGCATTTGTCGCCTTCAGCCAGGAAGCGCTTGATATTGCGCATCTTGATGTTGTAGTCACCGTCGTCGGTGCCTGGCCGGAATTTGACTTCCTTGATCTCGATGACTGTCTGCTTGGCTTTCGCTTCAGCCGCCTTCTTCTGCTCCTGGTACTTGAACTTGCCGTAGTCCATCAACCGGCAAACCGGCGGATTGGCTGTTGCGGCAATTTCAACCAGATCGACGTCTGCCTCGCCTGCCATGCGCAGCGCTTCGGACAGACTTACGATGCCCAAAGGCTCGTTTTCAGGTCCGGACAAACGTACTTCCGGGGCCATGATTTCCCGGTTCAGGCGGTGCTTGCGTTCCTCGCGTTGGCGGCGGTCGCGAAAGTCAGTAGCGATGGTCTCAATCCTTCAAATCGTTAGCTACAAAAATAGTAGCGACAGTGCCTCAATTCGCGCCGGTTGCAGCCTCATTAGTGAGAGTCAGCTCTTGTTGCGGATGTCTTCGGCGATCCTTCTTGCGAAGTCGTCCAAGGGCATCACACCGAGGTCCTGGTTTCCCCGGGCGCGCACTGCGACAGATTTTGCTGCCATCTCCTTATCGCCTACGACAAGGATGTACGGCAGCTTTTGCATCGAATGCTCTCGTATTTTATACGTAATTTTCTCGTTGCGCAGGTCGACCTCAACCCTAAGCCCTTGATTTTGCAGCGTTTTGGCCACTTCACGGGCGTAATCGGCCTGTGAATCCGTAATATTGAGCACGACCACCTGCACCGGAGCCAGCCATGCCGGCAACGCTCCGCCGTGGTGTTCGATGAGCATGCCGATGAATCGCTCAAAGCTGCCGACGATCGCGCGATGCAGCATCACAGGGTGAGCCCGGCCACTCGTTTCCGTCACATATTCGCCGCCAAGCCGCTCAGCCGTATTGAAGTCGACCTGCATCGTGCCGCATTGCCACTGACGACCGAGGGCGTCCTTCAAGGTGTACTCGATCTTCGGTCCATAGAACGCGCCGTCGCCCGGTGAAATCACGAACTCAACGCCCGAGCGGCGCAGCGCCTCCATCACGGCGAATTCGGCTTTGTCCCACAACTCGTCGGAGCCGACACGGTTCTCGGGACGCGTGGCAACCTTGTAGAGGATCTCCGTGAATCCGAAGTCCTTGTACACGGCCTGCAATTGCGCCGTGTAAGCGACGCACTCCTCCAGGATATGGTCTTCGGTGCAGAAGATATGACCGTCGTCCTGCGTGAAGCCACGCACCCGCATGATGCCGTGCAGCGCCCCGCTCGGCTCATTACGGTGGCACTGGCCGAATTCGCCGTAGCGGATCGGCAAGTCACGATAGCTGCGCATGTCCGACTTGAAGATCAGCACGTGGCCGGGGCAGTTCATCGGCTTCAAGGCGTAGTCGCGTTTTTCACTTTCCGTCGTGAACATGTTCTCGCGGTAGTTCTGCCAGTGGCCCGTCTTCTCCCACAGGCTCTTGTCCAGCAACTGCGGGCCCTTTACTTCCTGGTAACCGGTCGTGCGATACACGTTCCGCATGTATTGCTCGACTGCCTGCCACACAGCCCATCCACGCGGATGCCAGAAGACAACGCCGGGCGCGACGTCATCGATGTGGAAAAGATCCAGTTCGCGCCCGAGCTTTCGGTGGTCGCGCTTTTCAGCCTCTTCCAGCATCGTGAGGTACTTCTGCAGCTCGTCCTTCGTCGCCCAGGCGGTGCCGTAAATGCGCTGGAGCATCTCGTTGCGATGGTCGCCACGCCAATAGGCGCCCGCCACCTTCATCAGCTTGAAGAACTTGAGCTTGCCCGTGCTGGGGACGTGAGGGCCGCGGCAAAGGTCTTCGAAGCCACCTTCACGGTAGAGTGACACGTCCTCGTTCGAGGGGATGCTCGCAATGATCTCGGCTTTGTAGTTCTCACCCATTGCCTTGAAGTACGCGACGGCCTCGTCGCGCGGCAGCACGCGCCGCGTGATCACTTCGTCTTTCGCAGCTAGCTCCGTCATGCGCTTTTCGATCGCGGCCAAATCGTCCAGCGTGAAGGGCCTCTTGTACGAGAAATCGTAGAAGAACCCGTGCTCGATCACCGGGCCGATCGTGACCTGCGCCTCGGGGAACAACTCCTTCACGGCATAGGCGAGCAGGTGCGCCGTGGAGTGGCGGATCACCTCGAGGCCTTCGGCATCCTTGGCCGTCACGATGGAAAGCTGGCTGTCCTTGGCGATCGTGAAACTGGTATCGACGACCTTGCCGTCCACCTTGCCAGCCAATGCCGACTTGGCAAGACCGGGGCCAATGGAAGCGGCGACCTCAGCAACCGTGACAGGGCCGGGAAACTCGCGGCAGGAGCCGTCTGGGAGCGTGACTTGAATCATGATGTTCTGTCCAAAGCGGAAAACGGAAAACAAAAAAGCGCGGTCGTCAGCCGCGCTTTGTTTGGGTTTCAGTGAAGAACTCAGGGCACGCGACTGCACGACCTCAACGGGCCGTCAAACCTTCCAGGGTAGTTCGCGGTGTCATAACCGGGGTGCCTTTCTCGCTCTTGCTTGCATTGAAACCTGTGCTTGATTCTAACCCTGCGCCAGAAAGCCCGAGCCGCCACAGCGGGTGCATGGCGTGATGATGGTCTGCTTCTCGACTTCGAAATTCTCGTTGATATTCTCGCTGTCGATACGCAGCTCGCCGGTCCCTGAGCAGTCGGGGCATTTGGTCTGATTCAACTTTGAAGCGTCGAACACACCCGTCTTTTCATTGCCAGCGCTCATGGGGTCCGTCCCGTTCCAGATAAGGTGAGCCAACTCTAGCGGGCGAAAGCGGGCGCGGCAAGCGGAAAAGCGACCATGAAAAAAGGGGCCGACTGGCCCCTTTTCGATCAAGCGTGAACTTTCACCGCTTGTTCAAGCAGCTTTCTTGTCGTCGAAGAACTGCTCGTCTTCCGTGGAACCCTTCAAGGCAGCGGTCGAGGCATTCGCTTCGATCGTCGTCGTCACGGCGTCGAAATAACCGGTGCCCACTTCGCGCTGGTGCTTCACAGCGGTGAACCCACGATCGGCAGCGGCGAATTCCTTCTGCTGCAGCTCGACAAAGGCCGTCATGTTGTTACGTGCGTAGCCATACGCGAGTTCGAACATCGAATGGTTCAGGCTGTGGAAGCCGGCCAGCGTGATGAACTGGAACTTGTAGCCCATCGCGCCGAGTTCCTTCTGGAACTTCGCGATCGTGGCGTCGTCGAGGTTCTTCTTCCAGTTGAACGACGGCGAGCAGTTGTAGGCAAGCAGCTTGCCCGGGAACTTCGCATGGATCGCATCGGCGAAGTCCTTGGCGAACTTCAGGTCCGGCGTGCCCGTCTCACACCAGATCAGGTCGGCGTACTCAGCGTATGCCAAGCCGCGGCTGATGGCCTGGCCCAGACCCTTCTTGGTGCGATAGAAGCCTTCGACCGTGCGCTCGCCCGTGAGGAAAGGCTTGTCGTTGTCGTCCACATCACCCGTTACCAGGTCAGCGGCTTCCGCATCGGTGCGAGCCAGCAAGATCGTGGGCGTGCCCATGACGTCGGCGGCCAGACGAGCTGCGATGAGCTTGGCGTTGGCTTCGCGTGTCGGCACCAGCACCTTGCCACCCATGTGGCCACACTTTTTGACGGATGCCAGCTGGTCTTCGAAGTGCACGCCGGCGGCACCCGCTTCGATCATGGCCTTCATCAGTTCGAACGCATTCAACACACCGCCGAAGCCGGCTTCTGCGTCCGCCACGATAGGCGCGAAGTAATCGATATAGCCCTCATCGCCCGGGCCCTTGCCTTCGCTCCACTGGATCTGGTCAGCGCGTGCGAAGGTGGCATTGATCTTCTTGACGACCTTCGGCACCGAGTCCACCGAGTACAGGGACTGGTCGGGGTACATCTCGCCATTGCTGTTCGCGTCACCTGCGACCTGCCAGCCGGAGAGGTAGATGCCCTTGAGGCCAGCCTTGACCTGCTGCATGGCCTGGTTGCCCGTCAGCGCACCGAGCGTGTTGACGAACGGCTCGGTGTTGATCAGGTTCCAGAGCTTTTCAGCTCCGCGCTTGGCGAGCGTGTGGTCGATCTGGATCGATCCGCGCAGCTTCACGACATCAGCCGCGGAATAGCCGCGCTTGATGCCTTTCCAGCGGGGGTTTTCTGCCCAGTCTTTTTCCAGCTGGGCAATCTGCTGTTCACGCGTGAGATGGGTCCAGTTCGTCATGTAGTTCACTCCGGTTTGTTGGTAAGCGGTTGGCCCGGGATGCAATGCAAGCCCTGAGCCAGTGATTGAACTTTAAGTCTTGTAGAAGAGTTTGTGAAGCTCTTATGTCTTATAGAAGACAAATATTTATTCAAGCAAAATCAAAGGCTTACGGACTTCATTTCGCAATGTGACATTCGATTTCTCGTATTGAGAAATTATGGCGCAGTGCAGCATCCATCAATTCCACATCATGAAATTGAATTCGCGCCGGATGAAAACAGGATCCAGTCACCGTGTCCGATGAGCGTTTTGCCGCGCACGAACGCCGGGTTGGCTTCGTAGACGAGGCATGGGTAGGCGCGACCATCCACATCGATTTCGAGGTCACGCTTGAAATACTCGCTATCCAGGCCAGACTCGATGCCCTCGTAGCCATCAAGCAGCGCTTCGAGCGCCGGCTCGATTGCATAGACTTCGCCCACTACATCGACCGCCTCGTCACTGCCCAACGTGAGGCCCGGGTACCAGTCGATGTGATACAAGCGCCCTCTTACCGCGCCCATGCCGATGAACTGGGGCGTGGGTTCGAGCCGATTGATGTCATTGCGCCCTGAGCGGCGCAAAGTGCCATAGACAAAGACGTAGCGCTGCAAGCCTTCGGGCATGATTCCCCCGTTTTGAATCCAGCACTCCATTCTCAATGACGCCGGCCGCCCAGCGACTTGCCGCCTATGCGTGCCTGGCCCTGAGCATGTCGCTCGTGGGCAGTTACGTCGCCCTGTCCAAGCCCCTGGTCGCAGCGATTCCTGTCTTCCTGCTGGCTTGGTTGCGATTCGGCATCGGCGGCCTGGCGATGCTGCACTGGCTGCGCAAGCCACATGATGAAGGTGCGCTCACCGGGCAGACTCGGCGCCTGCTCTTTCTCGAATCGTTCCTGGGCAACTTCCTGTTTTCGATCTGCATGCTCTTCGGCGTGAGCATGACCAGCGCGGTCGCTGCCGGCGTGATCATGGCTTCGATCCCGGCAGTGGTGGCGCTGCTGAGCCGGCTATTCCTGCAGGAGCGAATTGCCTCGCGGACCTGGGGCGCGATTGCATGCGCAGCCACAGGCATTGCCTTGCTTGCGGTATCTGGCAGCCCATCACACGGCCCAACCGGTGCAGGCGCATTCAACCAGGCTTGGCTCGGTAACTTGCTGGTCTTCGGCGCCGTGATCTGTGAGGCCTCGTACGCGGTCATCGGCAAAAAGCTCACAGGCGCGCTGGGCCCCAAGCGGATCACGTCGCTCATCAACCTCTGGGGCTTCCTGCTCGTCACACCATTCGGCATCTACACAGCGCTGAGCTTCGACTTCAGCGCCATACGCACCGGCACATGGCTGCTGCTGCTGTTCTATTCGCTGGCTGCCAGTGTCTGGACGGTGTGGCTTTGGATGACGGGCCTCAAGCGCGTGCCCGCGTCTCAGGCAGGTGTGTTTACCGTGATGCTGCCCGTATCGGCTGCACTCGTCGGCGTGTTCGTGCTCGACGAGCAGCTCAGCGGGCTGCAGTTCGCGGCATTTGCACTCGCACTCGCAGGCGTGGTGCTGGCGACGATGCCTGTCAAGTCAACGGCCGGTCGCTGACGACGATACCGTCCTCGTCGGCATAGAGCCAGTCACCGGGCCTGACAGTCACACCTTGAATCACGACAGGCAAGCCCGCCTGCCCTTCGCCGCGCTTGACGGATCGCATGGGCATCAGTGCGAGCGCCTTCACCGCGATACCCGCTGCTGTCAGCTCAGCGAGATCTCGCACAGCCCCATCCACCACGATCCCGGCCCAGCCATTCTTCGCTGCCAGTGCGGCCAGGTTGCCGCCGACCAGCGCGCAGCGCAACGAACCCCCGCCTTCGACCACCAGGACACGCCCATCACCCGGCGTTGCGACGGCCTCCCGGATGCGGGAGTTGTCTTCGAGGCTGCGGACGGTGGCCACCTGTCCGCTGAAGCGCCCGGTTGCGCCAAAGTCGCGGAAGACGGGCGGCAGCACGCGAAATGCGCCGGACGTGTCGGCCTCATGTGCGTCGCACAAGTCGCAGGTGGCAAAAGTGGGCGTCGTCATTTTCCGGTGACCTTCTTGATGGCAGGTTTGATGTTCTCGCGTCGCGCGGGCAGCACGGAAGCGTTTTCACGCGGCATGTTGAGCACGATCGAAGTGGATGTTTCGGTGAGGATACAAAACTTCGTCACGACCGCGTCGAGATGCTCAACGTCGATCACCGCGATCTCCAGGATCCAGCTGTCTTCACCGGTCACATTGAACGCGTTGACCACTTCGGGCGTCTGCTCGATCAGCTTCACCACACGTGCGTACTCGACACGCCCCACGCGCACGATCGCGCGAATGCCGTAGCCCAGCCGTGAGTAGTCCACCACGGCCCGGTACCCCTTGATCACACCGTTGAGTTCGAGCTTGCGCACTCGCTCGGTCACCGCCGGCTGGCTCAGGTGCACGCGCCGGCCCAGTTCAGCCATCGAAATGCGTGCGTCACGCTGCAATTCGGCCAGGATGCGCCCGTCGTGCGCGTCGACACCGGAAATCTCTGCTGACATGCTGTTCTTCCTTCAAAAACAAGGTCATTGGCCCACTCGACCTTCAATCATGCATGGAAAGCGTACATCAGAGTCACTACGATTTGCCCCATGCAAAGCGCCACGATCCCACCACCTGCCGCCAGCCGGGCATCGCTGGTCGTGCCAGCGCTGCTTGCCTGCTACCTGATCTGGGGCTCCACGTATCTCGCTATCCGCTACGCGCTTGAAAGCTTCCCACCCTTCTTCCAGATGGGAACGCGGTTCCTGACAGCCGGTGCATTGCTCTTCGCCTGGCAGATGTGGTCAGCCAGGCGAGCGCGCCGCGACTGCGTTTTTCCTGATCGCACGCAGTGGCGCAATGCCTTGATCGTCGGCACGCTGATGCTCGGTGGCGGCATGGGCCTGTGCGCCACTGCCGAGCAGACCATCGGTTCCGGCCTGGTCGCCGCCTTCATCGCCGTCACGCCAATGTGGACGTGCGGATGGGGCTTGATGTTCGGGCAACGGCCAGGCCGGCTCGAATTCGTCGGCATGACCGTCGGGGTAGCGGGTGTGGTGTTGCTGGTCCGCGGGACGAGTTTCGCTGCATCGCCAGTTGGCGTCGCCGCCGTTGCGGGCGCAACGCTGGCCTGGTCCCTCGGCTCCGTACTCTCGACCAACAAGTTTCGCCTGGCGCCTGGTGCGATGGGCTTTGCAAGTGAAATGTTGTGTGGTGGCGCGATGTTGATGCTGCTTTCTCTCGCGATGGGTGAGAACCCGGTGTGGCCGGCGCAGCCTCAAGCCGTGCTTGCATGGCTGTATCTCGTGGTGTTCGGCTCGCTGATTGCGTTCAGTGCGTACCTGTACCTGCTCGCCAATTCGTCTGCCGCCGTGGCAACGAGCTATGCGTTTGTGAACCCGGTGATCGCACTGTTTCTCGGCGTTGTGCTCGCCTCTGAGCACGTCGCTGCGGGCGAATGGATTGCCTGCGGCGTGATCGTTGCCGGCGTTTTCCTGATCTTCAGAGGGAAAACAGCCTCGAATCCCAAGTAAAAAAAACGACACCGCTCAGCGAAAAAAGCGATTTTTCGCTTGGAAACGCGTTTTTTCTCCAGTAGCATCCGCAGTGCCGGAGGAGAGCAATCCGTGCCTCTGGTGGTAAATCAACTTCTAGAAGGAAAAATGATCATGGCAACTGCGAAAAAAGCTGCGAAGAAGACGCCCGCAAAGAAGGCTGCTCCCGCGAAGAAGGCCGCACCGGCCAAGAAGGCTCCTGCAAAGAAGGCCGCTCCCGCGAAGAAGGCTCCTGCAAAGAAGGCTGCTCCCGCGAAGAAGGCTGCTGCTAAAAAGGCTCCCGCCAAGAAGGCAGCACCTGCTAAGAAGGCTGCACCTGCCAAGAAGGCTGCTAAGGCTCCTGCTAAGAAGCGCACGCCGAACGCTGCATTCATGAAGGCCCTGACGCCCAGCGCAGCACTCGCTGCCGTCGTTGGCAGCGCTCCGCTGCCCCGCACGGAAGTCGTGAGCAAGCTGTGGGCTTACATCAAGAAGAACAAGCTGCAGGATTCGGTCAACAAGCGCATGGTCAATGCCGATGCCAAGCTGAAGGAAATCTTCGGCAAGGCACAGGTCTCCATGTTCGAGATGGCTGGCCTGATCGGCAAGCACGTCAAGTAAGTTTGACTCGACATCAAAAGGGCCGGTTCACACCGGCCCTTTTGTTTTCCCCCGCCGCCGGTTTCGACCGGCGTTTTTCATCCACCTACTTTGTACCCACCATGGACATTGAATCGATCGCACGAAAGACAGCGCCGCGCTCGGACTACTGGTCAGTTCGCAGCGTCAGCGAAACCACGCAGCGCATCAGCGTTCGCGACGACGTAGCCGAGGCGCCCATGCGCTCGCGCGATGCCGGCGTGATGGTCAGCGTCATCAAAGACGGCGGCCTGGGCTATGCCGCAACGAGTGACACCTCTGAAGCTGGCCTGCGCCGCGCATTCGACAACGCAACTGCCCTCGCACAAGCGAGCGCCAAACACACCGTGTTTGACTACCGCAAAGTCGAGATGCCGCAGCCCAAGGGCGCCTACCACTCGCCCAACAGCAAGCCCGCCGACAACGTCTCCCTCGCCGAAAAATACGAGCTCGTGCAAAGCGTCTGCGCCAGCGCCAACCTCGGCGCCGCGATTGTGGATCGCGCAGCGTCCATCTGGACCACCACCACCGAACAACTGCTCATCACGTCAGACGGCGGCCGCGCCGAACAATCCTGGAATTTCATGGTGCCCGGCCTCACGGTCGTGGCATCGGCCAATGGCGACACACAAACACGCTCGTCCGCAGGCCAATACAACGGCTTTTGCCAGCAAGGCGGATTCGAAGTGCTCGACCGTGCGGGCTTTGCCAATGACGGCGCACGCGTCGCACGTGAAGCCATCGAGCTCGTGAACGCAGCCAACTGCCCCACAGGCGAGATGGACGTGCTGCTCATGCCCGACCAGATGATGCTGCAGATCCACGAGAGCATCGGCCACCCGCTGGAGCTCGACCGCATCCTGGGCGACGAGCGTAACTACGCGGGCACGAGCTTCGTCACGCTCGACATGTTCGGCACCTACCAGTACGGCAGCTCGCTGCTGAACGTGACCTACGCGCCCGACGTGCAGGCGCAGTTCGCCACGTTCGCCTACGACGACGACGGCGCTGCCGCCGAGCGCCAGTGGATCATCCGTGCAGGCAAGCTCATGCGACCACTCGGCGGCACGGTGTCGCAAGCACGCGCACGGGCTCTCGGCAGCAGCGTGGCAGGCGTCTCCACCACCCGCTCGTGCAGCTGGAACCGCCCGCCCATCGACCGTATGAGCAACCTCAACATCGAGGCCGGCAACTCGACGCTCGACGAAATGATCGCGAGCATCGAATACGGCGTGCTCATGCGCACCAACTCCTCGTGGAGCATCGACGATTCGCGCAACAAGTTCCAGTTCGGCTGCGAATACGGGCAAGTGATCCGCAAAGGCAAACTCGCTGAAGTCGTGAAGCGCCCGGGCTACCGCGGCATCTCCGCCAACTTCTGGCGCTCACTCGCCATGGTCGGTGACGCCTCCACCTTCGAAGTGATGGGCACGCCGTACTGCGGCAAGGGCGAACCCAACCAGGTCATCCGCGTGGGCCATGCAGCACCCGCCTGCAAGTTCACGAACATCTCCGTCTTCGGAGGAGCCAAGTGATGCAGGATTACTTCGAACAAATTGCCGCGGCCGTCTGCACGCCAACGACGGGCGCAGACCTGGTGAGCCTGTCGTTCTCCGCAGAGACCACCGACTTCATCCGCTTCAACCACGCGCTGGTGCGACAAGCCACGCACGTCGAGCAGCGCGTTGCGTCTGTCTCGGTCGTCGCTGGCCAGCGGCGCTCGACCGGTAGCGTCACGTTGAGTGGCGATGCCACGGCAGACATCGCGGCGCTTCTCGCCGAGCGAGCCGCGCTCATCCAACAACTGCCGCTCGTGCCCGAAGACAAGTACCTGCTGCTGCCCGACACCGTGACGTCCACCACCCGTTCGTCGCAAGCCGAGCTACCCACACCTGCCCAGGTGATCGACGCCGTGGCGCAACATGCCGCAGGCACCGATCTTGTCGGGCTCTACGCGGGCGGCCCTGTCATTCGTGGCTATGCCGACAGCCGCGGCCAGCGCAACTGGCACAGCGTGGCGAGCTTCCATTTCGAATGGAGCCTGTACCGCCAGGCAGACCAGGCCGTGAAGTTGTCCTACGCCGGCGCCAACTGGGACGAGAGCGTTTTCGCGCGCAAGATGGCGCGTGGGCGTGAACAGGTCGAGCTCCTCGCGCGGCCGCTCAAGACACTCACGCCAGGCGAGTACCGCGTGTACTTCACGCCTGTCGCTGTGTCGGATTTGATCGGCACCCTGTCATGGGGCGGCTTCGGCCTGAAGGCCTTGAAGACGGGCGTCAGCACGCTGATGCAGCTGCATCGCGGCGAGGCCCAGCTCAGCCCGGAAGTCACGCTGACCGAAGCCGTTCGCGCAGGCACCGCGCCGCGCTTCCAGGAAGACGGCTTCGTCAAGCCCGATGCAGTCAAGCTCGTTGAAGCGGGCCGCCCGGCGGGCACACTCAACTCGCCGCGCAGCGCGAAGGAATACGGTGAGACGGCAACCGGCGCGCAAGCCTACGAGTCGCCCGAGTCACTCGCGATGGCGCCAGGTTCGCTGCCTGAGTCAGACGTGTTGAAGACGCTTGGCACCGGCGTGTACATCAGCAACCTGCATTACCTGAACTACAGCGACCGCGCCGCCTGCCGCATGACGGGCATGACGCGCTTTGCGTGCTTCTGGGTCGAGAACGGCGAGCTCGTGGCGCCCATCTCCGTCATGCGGTTTGACGATTCGTTCCTGCGCATGTTCGGGCCGGGCCTGGTCGCGCTCACGGCAGACGCCGAGATCGCGCCGGACAGCAGCAGCTACGGCAGCCGCCAGCTGTCGAGCATCACGGCGCCGGGGGCCATCGTGGAAGGCTTCCGGTTCGCACTTTGAACCGCGCCGGCTACCGCCAGTCTGGCATCCGCTAGCCTGGCTGGCGCTTGAGGGCGCTCTCGGTAATCGCCGAGAGCGTCCCACGCGTGGTGATGACATCGGGGTCCAGCATGATCTCGATCACTGTCCCCTCTTTGCGCTCGAGTGCGGCTACCAGTTGCGCCTCGAACTCGCTCGTACGCGTGATGCGTACACCCGCATACCCATAGGCACGGGCAAGCGCAGCGAAGTCGGGGTTGGCCAGCTGCGTGCCGCTCACATGCTTGGGATACTCACGCTCCTGATGCATGCGGATCGTGCCGTACATGCCGTTGTTCAGCAGCACGATGATCGACTTCGCGCCCGCCTGAACGGCAGTCGCCAGCTCCTGCCCCGTCATCAAAAAATCACCGTCGCCCGCCATCGTCAACGCAACGCGGCCGCTGACGATATTCGCCGCGATGCCCGCCGGCACGCCATAGCCCATCGCGCCGTTGGTGGGCGCGAGTTGCGTCTTGAACCCCTTCACCAAGCCGTGATGCTTGAAGAAGCGATGCACCCAACTCGCGAAGTTGCCCGCGCCATTGGTCAGCACTGCGTCTTCGGGCAGGTGCTTCGCAAGCAGCGCAACGATCGCCGGCATGTCGATATCACCCGGCAGCTTCTGCGGCACCAGGTTGGCTTCGTAGTCCGCATGCACCGCATCCGTCCACGCGCCCCACGGCACATCCGGCGGTGCAGTCAGCACCTCCAGTGAACGAGCCGCCGCATTCATCGTTGCGTTGATCGCCAGATCCGCCTGGTACACGCGGTTGAGCTCCTGGCTATCGGCGTGAATGTGAATCAGCTTCTGCGCGGACTTCGGCGGCGACAGCAGCGTGTAGCCGCTGGTTGTCATCTCACCGAGCCGCGGCCCGATGGCGATGATCAGGTCACTCTCGCGAACACGCGCCGCCAGCTTCGGATTGATGCCGATGCCCACATCGCCCGCATATTGCGAATGGTGATTGTCGAAGGTGTCCTGGAAGCGGAACGCGTTGCCCACAGGCAGCTTCCAGTTCTCCGCAAAGCGTTGCAAGGCCTGCGCCGACTGCGGCGTCCACCCACCGCCGCCCGCGATCACGAGCGGCTTCGTCGCCTGCAGCAGCATCTCGCGCACTTCACGCAGCGCACCGGGGTCGCTCCACGCCTGCACGGGCTCCACGCGCGGCAGTGGCCGCGCATCGGTCATCTTCACCAGCATGTCTTCAGGCAGCACGAGCACCACCGGCCCGGGCCTGCCATTCATCGCCGTCGCAAACGCGCGGCCAATGTATTCAGGAATGCGATCCGGATCGTCAATGCGCTCCACCCGCTTGGCCATGCCCTTGGTGCTCGGCCCGAAGAAGCTCGTGTATTCCACTTCCTGGAAAGCCTCGCGATCGCGCTGGTCGCTCGCGACATCGCCCACCAGCAGAATCATCGGCGTCGAATCCTGGAAGGCGGTGTGCACACCGATGGATGCATTCGTCGCACCCGGCCCGCGCGTCACAAAGCACACGCCCGGCCTGCCCGACAATTTGCCGTGCGCCTCCGCCATGAAAGCCGCGCCGCCCTCTTGCCGGTTGACGATGAAGCGGATGCGGTCGCGATACGCGTGAAAGCCATCGAGCACCGCCAGGTAGCTCTCGCCCGGCACGCCAAAGCACACTTGCGTGCCTTGCGCGGCGAGGCATTCGACAATCAGGTGTCCTGCGATCTGTGCCATGTGTTTAACGCCTTGACTTTATTAACGCGCCGGTGAATTATCCAGCCATGCCCCGAGCCCCCGCACCCGTTGCCGAAGAGCGCCTGCGCGATGCAGAACGCTCGCAGGCAACCATCTTAAGCGCGGCACGCGACGAGTTCGCCGAGAGCGGGTTGGGTGGCGCGCGCATGGATCGCATCGCCGAGCGCGCAGGCCTGAACAAGCGGCTGATCTACTACTACTTCGAAGACAAGGAAAAGCTCTTCCAGGCAGTGCTCGAGCAAGCCTATGTGGACATCCGCGAGCAGGAACGCAGCCTCAACCTGCTTGCCATGAAGCCAGCTGACGCAGTGCGCCGCCTGATCGAGTTCACCTGGAACTACTACCTCGACCACCCCGAGTTCATCACGCTGCTCAACAGCGCCAACCTCCACCGCGCCCGCCACCTCGAAGGCTCGGAGCGCGTGCGCGAAATGAACTCGCCGCTCATCGCCACACTCGGTGAAGTGCTCGAGCGCGGCCGCAAGGACGGCTCGTTTCGCGGCGGTGTCGACCCGGTGCAGTTGTACGTGTCCATAGCGGGCCTGTCGTACTTCTACCTGTCGAACAACCACACCCTCTCCGCCATCTTCGGCCGCGACCTGCTCTCGGCCAAGGCACGCAATGAGCGCGTCGCCCACATGTGCGACGTGATCCTCGGCTACCTGATCCGCGACTGACCCGGGACGCACCCGCCTGCTTGCCCGCGTCTTGCAAGCCGCGCCAGTGCGCCCTACAATTCACCAATCAGTGAATTGAGGACGGCAGCCCGCACTGCCGCAGTGAAGGAGACACATGGCCACGCAAAGACTCGGACTCATCATGCACGGCGTCACCGGCCGCATGGGCATGAACCAGCACCTGATCCGCTCCATCGTCGCGATCCGCGACCAAGGCGGTGTGCTGCTCTCCAATGGCGATCGCGTCATGCCCGACCCCATCCTCATTGGCCGCAACGCCGACAAGATCGAAGCGCTGGCCAAAGCCTGGAAGATCGAGCGCTGGGGCACCGATCTCGACAAAGCGCTCGAGAACAAGGACGACACCGTCTTCTTCGACGCAGGCACCACGCAGATGCGCCCCACGCTGCTCGCAGAAGCCCTGCGCGCAGGCAAGCACGTGTACTGCGAGAAACCCATTGCCACCAACCTCAATGAAGCCGTCGAGATCGCGCGCCTCGCGCAAGACTCGGGCCTCAAGCACGGCGCCGTGCAAGACAAACTGTTCCTGCCCGGCCTGCGCAAGCTCGACATGCTTCGCCGCGCGGGCTTCTTCGGCAAGATGCTCTCTGTGCGGCTGGAGTTCGGCTACTGGGTGTTCGAAGGCGACCTGCAACCCATCCAGCGCCCCAGCTGGAACTACCGCGCCGAAGAAGGCGGCGGGATGATCCTGGACATGATGTGCCACTGGCGCTACGTGCTCGACAACCTGTTTGGCGAAGTGAAGTCCATCAGCTGCATAGGCGCCACGCACATCCCCGAGCGCTGGGACGAAGCTGGCAAGTCATACAAGGCCACCGCTGACGATGCTGCATATGCCACCGCTGAACTCGTCGGCCACAACGGCGAGCGAGTGATCGCGCAGATGAACATGTCGTGGGCCACGCGCGTTCGCCGCGACGACCTCGTCACCTTCCACGTCGATGGCACACATGGCTCGGCCGTGGCGGGCTTGCAGGAATGCCGCGCGCAAAGCCGCGTGACCACGCCGCGCCCGGTGTGGAACCCCGACGTGAAGCAGACGATGAACTTCTTCGACCAGTGGCAGGTGGTGCCCGACTCGCAGGTGTACGACAACGGCTTCAAAATCCAGTGGGAGCACTTCATCCGCCACGTGGTCGAAAGCGAGCCGTATCGCTGGACACTGCCTGAAGGCGCGAAGGGTGTGCAGCTTGTTGAAGCAGCCCTGCAGTCATGGAAAGAGCGGCGCTGGGTGGACGTGCAGCCGCTGGTCGTGTGAGCACCACTGCAATGCCACTTTCCATCCAACTGCCAGCCGCGAATGGCACTCTCGCCACCTACACGCTGCGCGGTGCGCCTCTTGCGCGACCTGCTCCGGGCCTGACGTTCAATCGCATCGCCTACTCCGCCGCGCACGTCGTTGCCGATCCGCTCGCCGCCATCGACCCATGGCTGCAATGCGCCATCGACTGGGACACCACCATCGCCTACCGTCGCCACCTGTGGTCACTCGGCCTTGGCGTTGCCGAAGCGATGGACACCGCGCAGCGCGGCATGGGCCTCGACTGGTCCACGTCACTCGAGCTGATCCGCCGCTCGCTCGACGCGGCGCGCGACTACCCCGGTGCACTTGTCGCCTCCGGCTGCGGCACCGACCACCTCGTGCTGGATGACGTGAAGACGGTCGACCAGGTGATCGCCGGCTACGAAGCGCAGATGGCCGCCATCGAAAAACTCGGCGGCAAACTCATCGTGATGGCAAGCCGCGCACTGGCCCGTGTTGCCACGGGCCCCGCCGACTACGAGCGTGTGTACGACCGCATCCTCTCGCAGGCGAAGCAGCCCGTGGTGCTGCATTGGCTGGGCGACATGTTCGACCCCGCCCTGGCCGGCTACTGGGGCAGCACCGACACAGACGCGGCAATGGACACGGCGCTCGGCATCATCGCCGCGCATCCCAGCAAGGTGGACGGCATCAAGATTTCCCTGCTCGACAAAGACAAGGAAATCGCGATGCGCCGCCGCCTGCCGGCGGGTGTTCGCATGTACACCGGCGACGACTTCAATTACGCAGAACTCATCGCAGGTGACGGCCACGGCAGCGAGCCGACGCATGGCAAGAGCGATGCGCTGCTCGGCATCTTCGATGCGATAGCGCCTGCTGCCAGCGCAGCGCTCGGTGAACTCGCACAGGGCAACCTCGAGAAGTTCCACGCGATCCTCGGCCCGACGGTGCCGCTCTCGCGCCACATCTTTGCGGCGCCCACGCGCTTTTACAAAACCGGCGTCGTGTTCATGGCGTGGCTCAATGGCCATCAATCGCACTTCACGATGGTGGGCGGCCAGCAAAGCACAAGGTCGCTGCAGCACCTTGCAGAACTGTTCCGCCTGGCGGACGCGGCGAATGTTTTGGTGCAACCAGAACTCGCAATGCATCGCATGAAGACGCTGCTCGCCATGCACGGCGTCGATCAGTGATGCGCGACTTCTCGCAAGACCACCGCTGGCTGTCGATCAACACGGCAACAGTTCGCAAGAGCCGCGGCGTTGATGTGCCGCTCGTTGACATCATCGAAGCGTGCGCACAGCGCGGCATCCGCGCCATCTCGCCCTGGCGCGACCAGGTGGCTGCTGCCGGGCTGGATGTGGTGTCAAAACTCATCAGGCAACACGGCCTCGAACTCTCGGGCTATTGCCGTGGCGGCATGTTCCCCGCTGTCGGCGCAGACGCATTGAAAGCCGCGCGTGACGACAACCGCCGTGCCGTGGATGAAGCGCGCGAGCTCAACGCAAAGTGCCTCGTGCTCGTCGTAGGTGCCCTGCCCGGCGCGCTCGCTGGCAAAGCGCTGCACAAAGACATCGCACACGCACGTTCGCAAGTGCGCGACGGCATCGCCGAGTTGCTCGACTACGCCAAGTCAGTGCAGATGCCGTTGGCCATTGAACCCCTGCACCCGATGTATGCCGCCGACCGCGCGTGCGTCAACACGATGGAGCAGGCGCTGGATGTGTGCGACGAACTCGATCCCTCGCACTCCGGCGCCCTCGGCGTTGCCGTGGACGTGTATCACGTGTGGTGGGACCCGAAGTTGCAAGCGCAGATCGAGCGTGCGGGCCAAAGCCGCCTGCTTGCCTTCCACGTGTGCGACTGGCTCACGCCCACGACCGACCTGTTGAACGACCGCGGGATGATGGGCGACGGCGTGATCGACATCCCGCGGATTCGCGACTGGATGGAAGCGCAGGGCTTTGCCGGCTACAGCGAAGTTGAAATCTTCTCGACCGGCAACTGGTGGCAGCGGGACATGGCCGAGACACTCGACACGTGCCTTGCCAGGCACCGGGCCACTGTCTGACCCGGCAATCGTTACCCCGCCGCCGTCAGCATGTTCTGCACACCCGTGCGAACGGGCGTAGCAGCCACCCGGGGCTTCTCTGCGCCCACATCCACATCGCCGGAGAGTTGGCCGCCCTCTTCAATCACGATCTTGCCGTAGTGGACTTTGCCGGTGACCTTGCCCGTCGAATAGATCACGAGCTTCTGGCGCGCATTCAGGTTGCCCTCGAAGTGGCCGCGGATTTCTGCAATGTCGATGTCGGCAGAGCCCTTGAACGAGCCGCGCTCTGAGATCTGGATCACACGCGAATCCATCGTTGCCTCAACTGAGCCTTCCACCACAAGCGTGTCGCAATCGGTGATCTCCACGCCCTTGAGCTTGATGTTCGGGCCGACGGTGAGCTTGCTCTCGCCTTCCTTGGCAGGCACGGTATTGGCTGCGGGCATGCTGGGTGCGGCTACTGATGCAGATGCAGATGCTGCGCCTGAGGGCGACGACCCTGTCGAGTTCTGACCCTGCCCCTGCGTGCGCGGCTGGGTATACGGATCGCTGTCGCGCTTGTTGAAAAACGGGGATTGCAGTGCCATGGTGTACTTCCTCTGATTCACGGTTGTAAGAGCTGCCGATCCTACGGACGGGCTGCATTACATGTTCACCGCGTAACGCAAGTTAAGTAACCATTGGCTGTCTGCACCACCAGCCATGCGCGATCAATAGCTCACCGAATAACGGGCACCGCGAAACTTCAGCACCGCGATCTTCGGCTTGACCTCTTCGAGCACCACACCGGAAGTGATCTCGCTGCCTTCGCTGAACACCTGGCCATTGACGATCAACATGCGCTGCGCACGATTGGCGGAATACACACCGCCGCTGATGGAGAGCTTGGGTGCATCGGCAGGCAGGCCCGCAACGGGCGGTGCTGGCGGCGCATTCGCGGCAACGGGTGGCAACAAGGGCGCTATGGGAGCGGGCCCGGTGGCGGCAGGCGGCGCCGTCGGCATCGCAGGCGGCTCCATGCCGGGCGGCTGTTGCTGCGCAGGCGGCAGCGGCAGGGGCGCCACACCCGGTGCGTTGCTGCCAAGCTGGCGCGGCGCGGCCTGGGGCTTGCCCGTGAACCGCGGCTGCGCCTGCTGCGTGAATTGCGGTGGCAGCTGCGGCGACTCAGGCATGACTTTGCTGCCCACCACCGGCCCCATGGGCGCCATCATCGGCATGCGGATCGCCTCGCCTGGCTGCGGTTGCGGCCGCGGCTCGGCGTTGATGATCACGGGTGCTGCCGCCACCACGTCATCGCGTTGCGCCTGCTGCGCCTTGACCGCCTGTGCCTGGCTCACCTCGGGCTGCCGGTTGTACAAAGCCCAGGCTGCGAACGCCACAGCGACGACGGCAACGCCAGCGCCCACGTAATACCAGGGCCGCAGCCGCCCCGGCTCATTCACGCCTGACGGCAAGCGCGCGCCCTGCGAGTTGATTCCCTGGGCGGACTCACGCGCGCGCTGCGCGTCGGCTTTGCGAAGGGCGTCGAGGATGTAGGACATGGTCTTGGTCGGTTACTGCGTGCGCAGGCGCGGCTCTTCGACGCCTGCAGCACGATTGAGTTGCATGTAAGTCATCGGACCCGGCAGGCCGTCCGGCTCCAGTCCGTGCGAAAGCTGGAAGGCGCGCAGCTGCGCCTTCAACGCGTTGTCGAGCGTGCGCGGGCCGGCGGGCGGCGGCAGCTTGTCAATGGCAGCGAGCCTGGCGGCGATCCAGTCCACAGTGGCGCCGCCCTTGTTCTCGCCGGTCGGCCCGGTGTAGCCGGCAGGCGTGCGCCACAGCGTCGCGAAGTCGCCCTGCCAGCGCGCGGCGAGTGCGGCGAGCGTCACTGTTTGCTCGGTGCCCGCAGCAGACAGCGTTGCCGTGTCACGCGAGATGGCGGTGAGCAACGCGTAGCTTGGCGATCCACTCGTCGCGTCGAGCTTGATGATGCCCGGGCGCCCCAGCTCACGAATCATCGGCAGGCCCACGTTGCGCGTGAAGCACTGCAGCTGCTCGCGCGCGAGCGCCTTGCAGGGGTCGCCCTCGCCCGGCTGCGCCTTCCAGCCCTTGGCGAGGTCACGCCATGCGTCGTCCACCTGGCGATAGAGAACGGGAGCGGCGACAGGTGATGCAGCAGCAGATGCAGCCGCGGATGCTGCCGCCGTGGCAGGCGCAGCAGCGGCCAGCGCTACCGAGGCGGATGAAGCCGCAACCGGCGCCGGCGAGCTTGCCGGGGCTGCGACGGCCACCGATGCCGAAGCCGCCAGGCTCGCAGCCTTGGCAGGCGCTGCAGCCGCCTTTTGCGTTGTCGCCACCGCCTGCGCATCGCGCTCGCGCATCAGAGTGGTCGCCACGGCAAACAACCCTGCACCCGCAACCAGCCCCAGCGCCAGCACCCAGCCCAGCCGCGCGCGCCCAGGTGCAGAAGGCGCAGCAAGCGTTTCAAAGACCTCTGCCGCCGCCTTGTCCACCGTCTTGCGGTCCACATCGGGCCGGCTGTTGGCAAAGGCTCCGAGCAACGCGCGGTCGCACAGCAAATTGATGCGCCGGGGCACGCCACGCGACAGCTCGTGGATGCGCCGCAGCGCCTTTGGCTGAATCGGCATCGGCCGGTTCAGCCCCGCCACATCGAGCCGGTGCTCGATGTATTGCGCCGTCTCCGCGGGCGTGAGCGGCCCCAGGTGGTAGCGCGCAATCACGCGCTGGGCGAGCTGCTCCAGCTCGGGCCGCGCGAGCATCGTGCGCAGCTCGGGCTGGCCGATCAGCACGATTTGCAGCAGCTTGCGCTCGCGTGTTTCCAGGTTGGTGAGCAGGCGCAGTTGCTCCAGCACTTCGGCTTCGAGGTTCTGCGCCTCGTCGATGATCAGCACGTTGTTGCGGCCCGCCGCATGCTCCTTGAGCAGGAATGCGTTGAGCGGATCGAGGTAGTCCTTGACGGTGGTGGTGCGCCCCTGCTGCGCAGGCACGTCGATGTGGAATTCATCGCAGATCGACTGCAGCAGCTCGATCACCGTCAACTTCGGGTTGAAGATGTAGGCGACGTTGCAGTCTTTGGGGATCTGCTCAAGGAACAATCGGCACACGGTTGTCTTGCCCGTGCCGATCTCGCCCGACAGCAACACAAAACCGCCGCCCCCACCCAGCCCATACAGCAGGTGCGCCAACGCCTCGCGGTGACGCTCGCTCATGAAGAGGTAGCGTGGGTCCGGCGCGATCGAGAAAGGCTCGTGCTTGAGCCCGAAATACTCGGCGTACATGCGCCAAGGATACCGTTACGCCGCAGCAGGGGTCCGCTTAAGCCGCAGCCAGCGGTAACGTTATGCCGTAGCCAGCGGTAACGTTATGCCGTAGCCAGCGGCGTGCGCCGCACGCGCCGCACATTGAACGCGCTCGTGATCAGCACACCCTGCATGAACACCAGGCCCAGCCACACGCCGCGATATTGCTCATGGTCCATCAACGAGCCGAAGATCAGCGGCGCGATGGCCTGGCCGATATCGAGGCCTGAGTAGACGATGCCGTACACCCGGCCCGTCGAGTTGTCGGGCGTCGAGCGCTTGACCAGCAGATCGCGCGAAGGCCCTGCAATGCCGCTGGCAAAACCCATCGCGCCGAACAGCACCGGCACGGCCAATGCAGGCACGCTGCCAAGGCCGATCCACAGCGCGATGAGCGCCGCTGCGCCAAAACCCAGGCCGACGATGCGCTCGCACTTCTCGGGGTTGGACGCGAGAAAGCCACCCAGCACCATGCCCGCAGCGCTGCACACCATGTACACCGTGAGGCACATCGCCGCGAGCGCGATAGGCACGTCATGCAAGTGGCGTGCGGCTGTGGGCGCGAACGCCTGGATCACGCTCAAGACCACCGCGTAGAAAAAGAAGAAGCCAAAGCACATCCACACCGCGGGAATACGCAGGAAGTCGAAGCTGCCCTCCGGCTGGCCCTGCGCGGACTTGTGCGCGGGCGCTGCTACCGGCAGGTGGAACTTCTCGCGGTTGAACCACATCACGGCGAGCACGACGAATGCCAGGGTGCCCGCCGTCTGCAGCGCTGCGCGCCATGAAAAAGCGATGGCAACAGGAACGAGCAACGCAGGCGCCAGCGCCCAGCCCAGGCTGCCCGTGATGCCGTGAAAGCTGTACGCGTGGCCCAGCCTCGGCGCGCTCACCTTGCGATTGAGCAGCGTGTAGTCCACCGGGTGGAACACGCCGTTGCCAATGCCCGCCACCACCGAGAACAGCATCATCGTGGTGTAGTTCGGGCTGAGCGAGAAGCCGAACGCAGCAACGCCCAGCAATGCAAGGCCTGTGAACAGGATAGGGCGCGGGCCGTACTTGTCAACGAGAAAGCCCGACAACGCCTGCACGCTGCAAGAGACAACGAAGAAGATCGTCATCAGGAAGCCGAGCTCGGTGTAGCTGGCGTTGAACTCATCCTTGAGCCACGGGAACAGCGGCGCCAGCAGCAACTGCGAGAAGTGGCTGATCATGTGGGCCAGGCCCACCAGGCCGATCACGCCCGCATCCTGGCGAAGGCTCACGGGGGGCAAGGCGGCCGCGTTGGTCGTAGTCATGGTGCGCATCGTAGTGCGGACGCGCGCTTCTGAAATGCGACGGAACGACAGGTTTCAGCGAAAATCGGCCAATGGCTACCCGCGCGCCCAAAGTCACGCCGATTGGCGACACCGATCCATTCCGGCCCACGCGTGGGCGGCCCGTTCGCATCCGTGCGCGCACGATGCGGGCGGATTCGCACTTCGAGCCGCACAGCCACGCCTGGTCGCAGCTGGCGTATTGCGCGAGCGGCATCGTGCAAGTGACAGCCGAACGCGAAGGCACAGGCAGCGATGAAGTGACCTACATCGTGCCGCCCTCGCGCGCCGTGTGGATCGCACCGGGCGCCCGTCACGCCGTGCACGTGCTGGAAGAAGCGCAGTTCCGCACGCTGTACATCGACGCGTCGGTAACGCCCGCCGGGTGGAGCGGCTGCCGCGTGATCGTCGTCTCACCACTGCTGCGCGAGCTGATACAGGCGCTGGACGCGCCGCTGGCGCAACCCGCATCGCCACCCGCACGCGGCATCCGCAAGGATCGCGAGGCGTCGCTCACGCAGCTCGTGCTCGACGAGATCACGCACGCCGACATCCAGGCGCTGGGCGTTCCGCGCCCGCATGCGCAAGACGGCGACAAGCGGTTGCGCGCGCTGTGTGAGGCTGTGCTTGCCGCGCCGTCGCTGCGCGCGACATTGGGCGAATGGGCTGCGCAGGTTGGCGCGAGCGAGCGCACGATGGCACGATTGTTTCGCGATGAGCTGGCGATGAGCTACCAGCAGTGGCGACAACAGGTCGTGCTGGCGCACGCCCTGCCCCTGCTGGCACGCGGCATGCCGATCAGCCACGTGGCGGCGGCCAGCGGCTATGCGAGCGACAGCGCCTTCACTGCCATGTTCAAGGCGGCACTGGGCACGCCGCCCAGCAGCTTCCAGGTCAAGGGCGGCGCTTGAGGCGCCTGAGCTGGCTCAGGTGGCTCCAGCGGGTTCACCGGCTTCGGGCCCAGAGGGCTTGCATGGCTGCGATGAATTCGCCGCGGATTGCGGGGTCGGCCACTGGCACCGCCTTGCCGGCTACGTGAACATCGCGCAAGCGCGCGTCAGGGCTTGAGAAAATCGCGGCGTCGAGCAGGTGGCTGCGCGGCACACCCGCGAGCGACGGCGAGTCGGTATCGATCACCGAGAAGTCCGCACGCTGACCCACGGCGAGCCCGCCCAGCGCAACGCCGGCCGCCGCCGGCCCGCCATGCAATGCGCCCTGGAACAACGCAGCCGCACTGCTCACGCTGAGCGCCGACGATGCAGCCACATTGCGCTTGCGCAGGGCAAGCCGCTGCGAATACTCGAGCAGCCTCAACTCTTCCTGCCAGCTGCGTGTGACATGGCTGTCCGAGCCAATCGACCAGTTGCCGCTGCGGCCCAGCCACGAAGGCAGGTCGAAGATGCCGTCGCCCAGGTTGCCTTCCGTCGTGGGGCACAGCACGATGGCCGCACCCTTCTCGCGCACGCCGTCGAGTTCGCGCGGCGTGGCGTGCGTGGCATGCACGAGGTTCCAGCGCTGGTCGATGCCCACGTGCTCCAGCAGCCACTCGATGGGGCGCTGGCCGTGCTCGGCCACGCAGTCTTCAATCTCGCGGCGCTGCTCGGCGATGTGGATGTGAATCGGCATGCGTGCCGCTGACGCAGCAACATCACGCAGCTGCTGCCGCGCCACCGCGCGAATCGAGTGCAGCGCAACGCCCGCCGTCACGTTGCTCGCAGCACTCTCGCGTGCACGGATCTCCTGAGCGATGCGCATGACCGAGTCAGGTGTGGATGCAAACCGCGCCTGGTCTTCGCGCAAGCCCTTGGCTGCAAACCCCTGCCGCATGTACAGCGTGGGCAGCAGCGTGAGGCCGATGCCCGTGCGTTGGGCCGCACGCACGATGGCCAGCGACATCTCCATCGGGTCCGCATAGGCGGCGCCGCCGACATCGTTGTGCAGGTAGTGAAACTCGCACACGTGGGTGTAGCCGGCCTGCAGCAGCTCGGCGTAGAGAAACGCGGCGATGGCCTCCAGCTGGCCGGGCGTGATGCGGTTGGCCGCGCTGTACATGCGGTCGCGCCAGCTCCAGAAGTCGTCGTCCTGCGATTCGCTGCGCTCTGTCAAACCCGCAATCGCGCGCTGGAACGCATGGCTATGGGCGTTCACGAGGCCAGGCAAGACGGGGCCAGTCAGTGTCGTCGCACCTGCACGCGCTTCGTGCGGTGTATTGGCATCGATGCCGGCCCACAAGCCGTCAACGCCCACGGTGAGCAGAACGTCTTGCGCCCACTCGCCGTTGACCCATGCCGCCGTTGCGAAAAACCGCTTGCCCCCCTCAGCCATACATCGCCTCACAGGCAGCCAGTGCCGCACCCATCATGTCTCCAATCACGGGCTGCACCTGGCTCGCCAGCGCTTCGTTGTACGCGTACGGCGGCTGCTCGCTCATGTAGAGGCACTGGCACATCTCGAGTTGCACGGCATGGACGTTCTGCGACGGATTGCCGTAATGGCGCGTGATGTAGCCACCCTTGAAGCGGCCGTTCAGGACGTGGCTGACTTGCGGATACTTTGCCGCCGCACCCGCCACCGCAGCCGCAACGCGCGTATCTGCGCTCGCGCCATTGGCCGTGCCAATATTCAAGCCGGGCAGCACGCCCTCGAACAGCCACGGGATTTCGGAGCGGATGCTGTGCGCGTCCCAGAGCAGCGCATAGCCATGCTGCGCCTGGATGCGCGCCAATTCAGCGCCCAGCGCATCGTGATACGGCCGCCAGTAGTGCTCGCGGCGGCGCTCGCGCTCCTGCACATCGGGCTCGCGCCCCGCCACATACAGCGCATCGCCCGTGAAAAACCGCGTGGGGCACAGCTCGGTATTCGACGCGCCTGGATACATCGGCGCGTCATCCGGCGGGCGGTTCAGGTCGATCAGATAGCGCGAGTAACGCGGCCGGATCACGCTCGCGCCCAGGCGCCCCAGCTGGTCGTACAGCCGCGCCAGGTGCCAGTCGGTGTCTTCCACAGCCAGCGCGCGTGGCACGTAGCTGCCGTGCAGCTCCGGCGGAATCTCAGTGCCGATGTGCGGCATGCTGACGAGCAGCGGCGCGGTGCCGGTATCGAGCGTGAAGGTCATCGTATGGTTCCGCGATAGATCACCTGGTGCATCGGGTTCGCGCCCATCACATACGCCAGTTGCGCGGGCCGCTCCACATCCCAGAGTACGAAGTCCGCGCGCTTGCCGGCTTCGATCACGCCGCGATCATGCAGCCCCAACGCCTGCGCAGCGTTGCGTGTGACACCCGCAAGCGCCTCGTGCGGCGTCAGGCGGAACAGCGTGCAAGCCATGTTCAGCATCAAGAGCAGTGACGTGCACGGCGAGCTGCCGGGATTGCAGTCAGTAGAGATCGCGATCGGCACACCGTGCTGGCGCAGCAGGTCCAGAGGCGGCACACGCGTTTCGCGCAGGAAGTAAAACGCACCGGGCAGCAGCACGGCAACTGTGCCCGCCTTCGCCATCGCCGCTGCGCCCTCGTCGCCCAGCCACTCCAGGTGGTCGCAACTCAGTGCGCCATAACTCGCGGCCAGCTGCGATCCACCGCTGTCGCTGAGCTGCTCCGCATGCAGCTTGACCGCTACGCCTGCCTGGCGCGCCGCCTGGAATACGCGCTCCACCTGCGCCGGCGTGAAGGCGATCCGTTCACAGAATGCATCCACTGCATCGACAAGGCCCTCTGCCTTCAAGACAGGCAGCATGGCGACCACGGCATCGACGTAGTCGTCAGGGCGGCCAGCGAACTCCGGTGGCACTGCATGCGCGCCCAGGAATGTCGTGCGCACGTCCACGCGCTCGTTCACGCCCAGTTCACGCGCGGCGCGCAGGCACTTGCGCTCATGGTCCAGCGACAAACCGTAGCCCGACTTGATCTCGATCGTGGTCACGCCTTCGCTCATGAGTGCGCGCAGCCGCGGCAGGCTTTGTGCGATGAGGCCCGCTTGGCCGGCGGCGCGTGTCGCCTTCACGGTCGAAGCGATGCCGCCTCCAGCGCGGGCGATGTCTTCATACGTGGCGCCGTTCAGCCGCAGCTCAAATTCGTGGGCCCGGTCGCCGCCATAGACAAGATGCGTATGGCAGTCAATCAGGCCGGGGGTGACGAGGCGGCCACCTGCATCGTGTTGCAGGGCACAGCGCTGCGCGAGCTCGGCGGGCAGACCGGCGTGGGGCCCGACCCAGGCAATGGATTCACCCTGCACCACGATGGCGCCTTGATCAACCAGCCCGTAGGGCGTGCCAGCGTCCGCGCGCATCGTCGCAATGCGGCAGTTGCTCCACAGTTGCAGCGTCACGGCTCGACCTCCATCCACAGCGCGTCGCGGCTCTCCACGCGAACCCGCGCGCCATGATCCACAGCACGCCACGCCAGCATGCCTTCGTCGATCACAAGAGGCTCGTCGTCGACCGTGATGCTGGTGGGTGCATTGGCGTACACCGCCACGATGACCCGCGCGTCGCAGTGCTCCTGCCTGACTTGCGTGACACGATGCATGGCAGCCACCCGGCCGCGCACCATCAGGTTCAGATCCTGTGTGGCACCAGCGATCAAATGGCAATCGACGGCTGCGCCGCCGTCGAAGGCCAGTGGCGGGTCGTCGCGCGTCACACGGTGCTCGCGATCGCCCACCTTCAGCACGACCCCTGCGCCATGCAGCACCGCAAACCATCGCTTCACACCGGCAAAGGCGGAGAACGGTCCATCGTTTTCAACTTCGGCCACCGAGATGCGCAAGCGCCAGTCGTCAGGGCCAGGCATCGCCAGCAATTCACGCGTGGTGCCGCCGCCATTGCGCCACGGGCGTGATCGAACATCGGCCAGGCGGACCAGGTTCCATTTCATGCCTGGAATTCTCCGGCAAAGCTGTAGCGCGTGCCGGGATAGACCAGCCGTGCAACGCTCGCCACGTGCGGGCCGCTCACCGTGCGCCGCATCATGACGAGGCAAGGATCGGTTCGCTTCACGCCGAGCTCGCGCGCCTCTTGCGCCGTAGGCAGGCACGCTTCGATGGAATAGCTGGCTTCTGTGAGCGGGGCGTGCCGCAGCAGGTAAAGCGTGGGCGATGTCCTGGTGAAATCAGTGTCGAGGTAATCAGGCGCTGCAGCAGGATTGACGTAGCGGTCTTCATACTGGATGGGCACGGCATTTTCGAGGTGGACCAGCACCGTGTGGAACACCTTCGCGCCTGCTTTCAGCTGGAACGAGGCCGCGACTTCCGGCGACGCCTTCACCCGCTCGACAACGACAACCCGCGTGGTGTGCACATGCCCGCGCTCGGCCACTTCTTCATGGATGTCGCGGATGACGAGCCGCGATGAAATCCGGTGCAAATGCGCCACGCGCGTGCCCGAACCCTGCACGCGGTCGACCAGGCCTTCAGCAGAAAGCTCGCGCAGCGCGCGATTGACGGTCATGCGGCTGATGCCGAACTGCGCCATCAACATGGCCTCGCTCGGCACCGGGTCGCCCGGGCGCCATTCGCCACTGGCAATGCGTGTGCGGATGAATTCCTTGACCTGCTCGTACGCGGGGATGGCTCGCATGGTGGGTTCGTGTTTCGGCAGCAGGATAACCCAGTTGACACAAGTTGTATAGACAACTAGGATTTGCGCGAACTCATGCCTCCAGGTGGAACGAATGTCAGACTTGTCCAGCACGCCATTCCTCGAAAGCCGCGCCCGCCCCGTTCGCTCGCCCCATGGCACGCAACTGTCGTGCGCCAACTGGCAGATCGAAGCGGCGTACCGGATGATCCAGAACAACCTGGATCCTGCCGTGGCGGAAAACCCGGATGAACTCGTCGTCTATGGCGGCATCGGCAAGGCGGCACGCAACTGGCCCGCCTTCGACGCGATTCTTGATTCGCTGCGCAAGCTGCAACCGGACGAGACACTGATGGTGCAGTCAGGCAAACCAGTCGGCATCTTCCGCACGCATGAAGGCGCACCGCGCGTGCTTATCGCCAACTCCAACCTCGTGCCCAAGTGGGCGACGTGGGAACACTTCAACGAACTCGATCGTGCGGGCCTGATGATGTTTGGCCAGATGACGGCTGGCAGCTGGATCTACATTGGCACGCAGGGCATCGTGCAGGGCACGTACGAAACATTTGTCGAGGCAGGCCGCCAGCACTTCAACGGCGACCTCTCGGGCCGCTGGGTGCTCACTGCGGGCCTGGGCGGCATGGGTGGCGCGCAGCCGCTGGCCGCCTCGTTCGCGGGTGCCTGCTCGCTCAACATCGAATGCCAGCAGTCACGCATCGACTTCCGCCTGCGCACGAAGTACCTCGACAAGCAGGCCAAGGATCTCGACGAAGCGCTCGCGATGATCGCGCACCACACCTCGCGCAAGGAAGCCGTGTCGATCGGCTTGTGCGCCAACGCGGCCGAGGTCGTGCCCGAGCTGGCACGTCGTGCGAAGGCGGGCGGCATGCGCCCCGACATCGTGACGGACCAGACATCGGCGCACGACATCATCAACGGGTACCTGCCCGCGGGTTGGTCCGTCGCGCAATGGCAGGCCGCGCAGAAAGACGCGTCTCAACATGCCGCCCTGACGAAGGCTGCCGGCGAATCGTGCGCGGCGCATGTGCAGGCCATGCTCGACTTCCACGCGATGGGCGTGCCCACCGTCGATTACGGCAACAACCTGCGCCAGGTCGCGAAGGACTATGGCGTTGCCAACGCGTTCGACTACCCCGGCTTTGTGCCCGCCTACATCCGCCCGCTGTTTTGCCGCGGCGTCGGGCCGTTCCGCTGGGTGGCGCTCTCGGGCGACCCGGAAGACATCCGCAAGACCGACGCGAAGATGAAGGAGCTGTTCCCGCACAACGCGGCGCTGCACCGCTGGCTCGACATGGCGCAAGAGCGCATCAGCTTTCAGGGCCTGCCCGCGCGCATCTGCTGGATCGGGCTGGGCGAGCGTCACCTCGCGGGCCTGGCGTTCAATGAAATGGTCAAGAGCGGCGAGCTGAAGGCGCCCATCGTCATTGGCCGTGACCACCTCGATAGCGGCTCCGTCGCGTCGCCCAACCGCGAGACGGAAAGCATGAAGGACGGCAGCGACGCGGTGAGCGACTGGCCGCTCTTGAACGCGCTGCTCAACACCGCCAGCGGCGCGACGTGGGTGAGCCTGCATCACGGCGGCGGCGTCGGCATGGGCTACTCGCAACATTCGGGCGTGGTGATCGTTTGCGACGGCACGAAGGAAGCTTCAGAGCGAATCGCCCGTGTGTTGTGGAACGACCCTGCCACCGGCGTGATGCGTCATGCCGACGCGGGTTACGACATCGCGATCAAGTCCGCACGCGACAACGGCCTGAAGCTGCCGATGATCGGGCCGGCCCGCGCATGACTGAAACGCTTGTCCCTGGCGAGCTGACGCTCGCGCAATTGCGTCGCCTGTGCGCGCCTGTTCATGTGCCGGTGCAACTCGCACCCGCTTGCCGCAAGGCGATCCGCGCGAGTGCTGCGCTGGTGCGCAAAGCAGCGGACGGCGATGCGCCTGTGTACGGCGTGAACACCGGCTTCGGCAAGCTCGCGACGACGCGCATCGCCAAAGACGATCTCGCGTTGCTGCAATTGAAGTTGCTTCGCTCGCATGCAGTGGGCGTGGGCGAGCCGCTGCCCGCCAGCACGGCGCGGCTGGTGCTGCTGTTGAAGGCGGCGAGCCTGGCGCGCGGCTATTCCGGCGTGCGAGAAGAAGTGGTCGATGGCCTGCTCGCGCTCTACAACCAGCAGATCACGCCCGTCATTCCGTGCCAGGGCTCGGTCGGAGCTTCGGGCGACCTCGCACCGCTCGCGCATCTGGCACTGCCGCTGATTGCCGAAGGCGAAGTGTTCTACCAGGGCGAGCGCATGAACGCTGCTGCGGCGCTCAAGCTCGCTGGAATCACCCCCCTGCAACTCGGCGCGAAGGAAGGCCTGGCGCTGATCAACGGTACCCAAGTCTCCACAGCGCTCGCTATCGACGCCCTGCTCGCGACAGACCGCCTCTTCGAATCCGCCGTGATTGCAGGCGCGCTCACGCTCGATGCCGCGCGCGGCAGCGACGGCCCGTTCGACCCGCGCATCCACGAAATTCGCGGCCAGCCGGGGCAGATCGATTGCGCAGCAGCCTATCGCGCCATCATGGTCGGCAGCGAAATCCGGCGCTCGCATTTGCAGGACGACGACCGCGTGCAAGACCCGTATTGCCTGCGCTGCCAACCGCAAGTGATGGGCGCCTGCCTCGACCAGATGCGGCACGCGGCGCGCATCCTGATGATCGAGGCGAATGCCGTGACAGACAACCCGCTCGTGTTCGACAACGAGATGCTCTCGGGCGGCAACTTCCACGCCGAACCCGTGGCGCTGGCCGCTGACGGACTCGCTCTCGCCATCGCAGAAATTGGCGCCATCGCCGAGCGACGGATTGCGATGCTGGTGGACACCGTCGTGTCGCGCCTGCCGCCCTTCCTCACGCCCGACCCGGGGCTCAATTCGGGCTTCATGATCGTGCACGTGACGGCTGCTGCGCTGGCCTCCGAGAACAAGTCGCTGGCGCATCCCGCCTCGGTGGACAGCCTGCCCACCTCCGCGAACCAGGAGGACCACGTGAGCATGGCGACCTTTGCGGCGCGGCGGCTGGGCACCATGCTGCAGAACACGGCGCACATCGTCGCGATCGAGTTGATGGCGGCGGCGCAAGGCATCGAATTCCTGCGGCCACTCAAGACGAGCGATGCACTGGAAAGCGTGATGCGGCTCGTGCGCAGCGTGTCGCCCGCGATGATGCAGGACCGCAGCCTGGCACGCGAGATCGCCGCGGTGCATCACCTTGTGGCCAGCGGAGATGTAGGTCGCGCGACCGCATCGCAGATCACAGAGTTGCACGCATTGCGTTTGGCATGAACCCTGCATAGATTGAACGACTACCTCACCCACGGAGAACTCCCATGAAGAAGCTGCTCACCCTTTCCCTCGTCGCGTTCGCAGCCCTCACGGCGGCAACGGCGCAAGCGCAAGACACCAAGCTGGCCATCGGCATTTCAGGCTGGACCGGCTTTGCGCCGCTCACGCTCGCCAATGAGGCGGGCATCTTCAAGAAGCACGGCCTGGACGTGAGCATCAAGAAGATTCCGCAAAAAGATCGTCACCTTGCGATTGCTTCGGGCGACGTGCAGTGCGCCGCCACCACGGTGGAAACCTGGGTCGTGTGGAACGCCAACGGCGTTGCGACCACACAGATCTTCCAGCTCGACAAGAGCTACGGCGCTGACGGCATGGTTGTGAAGCCCGGCATCGCGAAGATCAGCGACCTCAAGGGCAAGACAGTGGCCGCGAGTGCTCCCGGCACGGCGCCCTACTTCACGCTGGCATGGATGCTCAAGAAGAACGGCCTCTCGCCCAAGGACGTGAAGGTGGTGAACCTCGAGCCGCAAGCCGCCGCCAACGCGATGATCGCGGGCACCGCCGACCTGGATGCGGCCATGACGTACGAGCCGTACCTCTCGGCTGTTCGCGCCAAGCCGGAAGCCGGCAAGATCATCGCGACTACGCTGGACTACCCGATGGTGATGGACACCTTCGGCTGCACGCCGAAGTTCCTCACGGAGAACCCCAAGGCTGCGAAGGCGCTGGCCGACAGCTACTTCGAGGCGGTGGAGATGATCAAGACCAACCCCGCCAAGAGCTACGAAATCATGGGCGCCGACGTGAAGCAGACTGGCGAGGCCTTCGGCAAGTCAGCCGCCTTCCTGCGCTGGCAGGACAAGGCCGCAAACCAGAAGTTCTTCGCCGGTGAGCACGCTGCGTTCAGCAAGGAAGCTGCGGACCTGCTGATGGAGGCCGGCATCATCAAGGCGCTGCCGGACATGAGCAAGCTGGCAGACACGCGCTTCATTCAATAAACATGAGCCCCCACGCTTGCCTGGCGGCTGCGCTGCCCCCCGAGGGGGCCGCGTCCGCCTTGCGGCGGCCCATCGAATGAGACCGCTCCAACCTGTGGCCCCCGGCGCGCGCATCGCGCTGGGCGTGGGCTTCTTCATCGTCTTCTTCCTCGTGTGGGCGGGCTTCACGCTGGGCGGCTTCGTGTCGAAGACGTTCCTGGCTGACCCGATCACGATGGTGAAGTCGGGCTGGGACTTGCTGGTGAATCAGGGCTTTGCCAAAGACATCGGCATGACGGTGTGGCGCGTGCTGGGTGGCTTTGCCATCGCCGCCGTGCTCGCTATTCCGCTGGGCGTGCTCATGGGCGCGTACAAACCGGTGGAAGCGTTCTTCGAGCCGTTCGTGAGCTTCGCGCGCTACCTGCCTGCGTCGGCATTCATTCCGCTGCTGATCCTGTGGGCAGGCATTGGCGAGGCGCAAAAACTCGCGGTGATTTTCATCGGCTCGTTCTTCCAGCTCGTATTGATGATTGCGGTGAGCGTGGGCAACACGCGGCGCGATCTGGTCGAGGCGGCCTATACGCTGGGCGCGAGCGACCGCGGCATCGTCAACCGTGTGCTGCTGCCGTCGAGCGCGCCGGAAATTGCGGAGACGCTGCGCATGGTGCTGGGCTGGGCCTGGACGTACGTGATCGTGGCGGAGCTGATCGGCGCGTCGAGCGGAATTGGCCACATGATCACGGACAGCCAGGCGCTGCTCGCGACCGACCAGATCATCTTCGGCATCATCGTGATCGGCCTCATCGGGCTGGCGAGCGACTTCGCTTTCAAGGCGTTCAACCGCAAGCTGTTTCCGTGGGCACAGCTGGGTCGATGACGCCATGAGCATTCTGGACATCAGCGGTGTTTCCAAAACCTTCCCGGGCGGCACGGTCGCCCTGCAAGCCACTGACTTGCGTGTGGAAGAAAACGACTTCATCACCATCCTCGGCCCGTCGGGCTGTGGCAAGAGCACGCTGCTGCGCATGGTGGCGGGGCTGGACACGCCGACGTCGGGCACCATCGAACTCGACGGCCGCCAGGTGAGCGGCCCCGGCGCTGACCGCGGCATGGTCTTCCAGAGCTACACGCTGTTCCCGTGGCTCACGGTGCTGCAAAACGTGTGCTTCGGCCTGCGCGAGAAGGGCTTGCCGCTGGCCGGGCAACACGCCGTGGCGATGGAGTTCCTCGCCAAGGTGGGGCTCAAGGGGTTCGAGTCGCACTTCCCCAAACAGTTGTCCGGCGGCATGCAGCAGCGCACGGCACTGGCACGCGCGCTGGCCAACAACCCGCGCATCCTGCTCATGGACGAACCCTTCGGCGCGCTCGACCACCAGACGCGTGAGCTGATGCAAGAGCTGCTGCAGGGCATCTGGGAGGCGGAGCGCAAGACGGTGCTGTTCGTCACACACGATATCGACGAGGCGATCTTCATGGGCAACCGCGTCGTGGTCATGAGCGCACGCCCCGGCCGCATCAAGTGCGACTTGCAGGTGCCGATCGAGCATCCGCGGCACTACTCGGTCAAGACAGCACCTGCTTTCATCGATCTCAAGGCGCGCCTGACCGAAGAGATTCGCGTGGAAGTGCGCCGGGCTGCGGGCCTTGCGGACACGGCCGGCAGCATCAGCATTTGACGCAGCCGGACGGTCGCGCGTCTCCTACAAATAGCTCGGCATGAGGCCGACGGCTGAGCGCCGCGCCTGTTTGCAGAATTTCTTTCATGCGATGCCGGACACAACGGCTCGCCGCCTATGAAAGGAAACGCGTATGAGTAGTGGAAACAACGAACACAAGGAGCAGCACGGATCCCAGGAGACGGCTGCCAGCCAGCATGAGACGCAGGACGCGGGACGCTCCGGCGAAGGCGCTGCCAGCGCCATGGCACACCTGATCTCCCAGGGCCAGCAACACCGTCACCAGACTGGCGAAGCGGATGACGCTGCCGGGGGGCGCCGCCAATGACCAAGGAGCCGCACACACCCGAAGACCACCCCGCCGTCACGCCGCCTGCTCTGCCGGGCGAAGGCCGCACTGGCACTGGCGCGGACACCGCCTTTCTGGAGATGCTGAGAAAGCGCCGGATGACGGTCAACCGCGACGCCAACTCCGACGCGGCCGAAGTGCCCCCTAGCGGCAAGTGAACTTTGCCAGCCAGCAGCCTTGAAGCTGCAGCAAAAAAAGCGCCGGAATCCCGGCGCTTTTTTTCGTGGGCCGACTGCCTTCAGCGGGCGAATGCGGGGCTCGGCAGCCGCACCGACGGGACATGCTGGCGCAATTGCGACAGCTTGCGCGCGATGCCGCCACGCACGGGCTTGGCGACCGGCGTCGTGCGCGAAGCTGCCATTCGCATCCATGCAGCGCGCATTGCGGGCAGCGCCTGCTCGTAGCTCAGGCGCGAATCGCCCTTGATGCGCATCCAGTTGGAGCAAAGCGCCTTCTCCGCGTCGTCGAAGCTGCCGCCGTATTGCGCAAAGCCGACATAGCCAACGCAGTAGGCAGGCGCATAGTCCTCGAAATCAAAGCCCGGCGTGAAGTAGCTTTCGGTGTGAAAGGCGTCTTCCCAATACATGTCTTCCAGTTGCGGCTCGACTCGGCCGGCCACCGTCACAGGCGCCTCTTCCTGAAGGCTTTCGAACTGCTGGACATCCTTGCTCATGGTCTCGCTCCGGTGAGTTGTTTGGTGCGCAGATCGTCGGTGCAAGGATTCAATGTGTGCGTAGGACGAAATCGGATTGATCGTGTGGGATTCCATCCGGTGTCGCATTTGCGGCTGAATGACCCGGCTGGCGCCGCGATACTGAGGCCCCAAGGAGACTGACATGGACATTCAAGGCAAAGTGGCGATCGTCACGGGTGGTGCAAGCGGCATTGGCGCTGCGATGGCAAAGCGGCTGGCCGCTGAAGGCGCGCGCGGCGTGTACGTGGCGGACATCAATGCCGAACGCGCCGAGGGCGTGGCACGCGAGATCGGGCCGGTGGCCATCGCGATGGGCTGCGACGTGAGCCGCGAAGAAGACATCCAGGCGCTGGTCGCAGCCGCCCAGAAAAAGTTCGGCCAGGTCGATATCTTCATGTCCAACGCAGGCATCTTGGGCCGCATGGGTGGCATCGAACTGGAAGACGCGCTGTGGGACAAGATGTGGCAAGTCCATGGCATGGCGCACGTGTGGGCAGCACGCGCCGTCGTGCCTGGCATGGTCGAGCGCGGTGAAGGCTACTTCGTCGTGACAGCATCCGCGGCGGGGCTGCTCAATATCGTCGAGAGCGCGCCTTACGGTGTGACCAAGCACGCGGCCGTCGCATTTGCCGAATGGCTTCGCATTGCTTATGGCCGCAAGGGTGTGCGTGTGTCGTGCCTGTGTCCGCAGTCGGTCGAGACAGACATGACCAAGGGCGGCACGGGTTCAGCAGGCGTGAACGGTGTGTTGAGCGCCGACCAGGTCGCCAGCGACGTGGTTGACACGATGCGCGAAGAGCGGTTCCTGGTGCTGCCGCACCCTGAGGTCGCGCAGTACTTCCTGAACAAGGCGCAGGACTACGACCGGTGGCTCGGTGGCATGCAGAAGCTGTATGCGCACCACTCGAACCCGGCCTGAGCCGCGATTGCGCGGCGGGCGGTATCAGCGGCCGAGCAGGCCCACGACGCCAATGATGATCAGGTAGATCGCAACGATGTAGTTGAGCAAGCGCGGCATCACAAGGATGAGCACGCCAGCGAGCAAGGCGGCAACAGGGCCGATGTGGGGAACGATATTCATGCGGGTCTTCCTTGTTATGTGAAGCCCGACTATGAAGTCAGCAAAGCGCGCCGGCTGTAGGCGCGCTTCGCTTCAACGCTGCACGCCTGGCGCGACTATTTGATGCGCACCGCAATGCGCCCGCGCACTTGCCCGGCCATCAACTGCTGCGCCGCCTCAATCGCACCAGACAGCGGCACTTCGGTCGTGATCTCGTCGAGCTTGGCCGCATCGAGATCAACGGCGAGGCGGCTCCACGCCTGCTCGCGCAACGCCAGCGGCGCCATCACGCTATCGACACCCAGCAACGCCACACCGCGCAGGATGAAAGGCATCACCGTCGCCGGGAAGTCAAAACCCTGCGCCAATCCGCACGCCGCAACAGCGCCGCCATAGCGCGTTTGCGCGCAGGCGTTCACGAGCGTGTGGCTGCCCACGGCATCGACCACTGCCGCCCAGCGCTCTTTCTGCAGGGGCTTGCCGGGTGCGGACAGCTCGTTGCGATCGATGATCGACGCAGCGCCCAGCGACTTGAGGTAGCCCTCCTCGCTCGCCTTGCCAGTTGCGGCCACCACGGTGTAGCCCAGCCTGGAGAGCAGCGCGATAGCCGTTGAGCCGACACCACCCGTCGCACCGGTCACGAGCACTTCGCCGTCGCCGGGCTTCACGCCATGCCGCTCGAGCGCGAGCACGCAGAGCATGGCGGTGTACCCAGCCGTGCCGATCGCCATGGCCTGCTTTGCGCTGAAGCGCTCGGGGCGGCGAATCAGCCACTGGCTCTTCAGGCGCGCGCGGCCAGCGAGACAACCCTTGTGCGTCTCGCCCACGCCGAAGCCGTTCAGCACGACCTGGTCGCCCGGCTTCCACAGCGGTGAATCGCTGGCCGTGACGGTGCCGGAGCCATCGATGCCGGCAACCATGGGCCAGCTGCGCACGACGGGCGACTTGTTGGTGATGGCCAGGCCATCCTTGAAGTTGATCGTGGAGTAGTCGATGTCGACGGTGACATCGCCCTCGGGCAAAAAGCTGTCGTCGACTTCGCGCAGGCAGGCGCTGAAGTCGGGGTTCTTTTCAAGAACGAGTGCTTGATACATGGACATCAACCGGGTTGGGGGCCGTCATAGCCTTCGACCACCAGGATGTCGCCGACCGCGACAGGCGCACCACGGAATTTCATCGCCGCCTGGTAGTCCGCCGAGCGATAGCAGTCGAGCGCGGCCTGGTAGCTGGGGAACTCGATCACGACATTGCGCGCACGCGCCTGCCCTTCCATCAACTCGAACTGGCCGCCGCGCACCAGGAACTTCGCGCCGTAGGCCGCGAACGGCTTGGCGTTGGCCGCCACGTATTGCTTGTATCCCTCAAGATCCGCGACGTCCACGCGGCCTATCCAGTAGCCCTTGGTCATGCCTTGCTCCTTGGTTGGTATGCGTACCATTCTAGGAGGGAGGCTTGACCTCCACATCGGTCACGTCATCAGCCGCGCCCGGCGCACGAGTTCCACGGCCCGCAAGCGGTGCGCGCTTCATCACGCTGTTGAAACCACCGCGCGGATCAACGCGCATCACGAACGGTGCGGCGCGCTGGCCCGTCAGGCGCGCCCACGCGCTGCGCACGATCCAGAGCGCGACGAGCAATACAAATGCAATGGCGAGGCTGGCCGCAAAGACCAGCCCCGCCAGCAGCAGCAGGACGCGGAGCACGAAGCCCAAGAGCGTATTCATGCGGGCAGTGTAGAGCCCATCAAGCTTCCAGTTCTTCCGGCATGGGCCGGCTGTCACCGAACTTGAACACGCCCGGTGCAAGCACCGGATCCACGTCAACCGGAATCACGCTCTTGGGCGGGAAGCGCCCTTCGAGGATCAGCTTCGACAGAGGGTTCTCGACGCGCTGCTGGATCGCACGTTTGAGCGGCCGCGCACCAAACACCGGGTCGAACCCCACCTTGGCCAGTTCGGCCAGCGCTGCGGGCGACACCTTCAGGTGCAGGTCCATCTTCGCCAGGCGCGCTTCCAGCGTCTTGAGCTGGATGCCTGCGATCTTCGCGATCTGCGGCGCGTCGAGGCCGTGGAACACCACTGTCTCGTCGATGCGGTTGAGGAACTCGGGGCGGAAGTGCTCCTTGAGCACATCCCACACCGCATCCTTCACGTCTTCATACGGCTTGCCGACCATCGCCTGGATCATGTGCGAGCCGATGTTGCTCGTCATCACGATCACGGTGTTCTTGAAGTCCACGGTACGGCCCTGACCGTCGGTCAGGCGGCCATCGTCGAGCACTTGCAGCAGCACGTTGAAGACGTCTTTGTGGGCCTTCTCGATCTCGTCGAGCAGGATCACGCTGTACGGCTTGCGGCGCACGGCTTCGGTGAGATAGCCGCCCTCTTCGTAGCCGACATAGCCGGGCGGCGCGCCGATCAGGCGCGCGACCGAATGCTTCTCCATGAACTCGCTCATGTCGATGCGGACCAGGTGCTCTTCGCTGTCGAAGAGGAACATCGCCAGCGCCTTGCACAGCTCGGTCTTGCCGACGCCCGTGGGCCCCAGGAACAGGAACGAGCCTGTGGGGCGGTTCGGGTCCGACAGGCCCGAGCGAGAGCGGCGGATGGCGTTGGCCACAGCACCAATCGCTTCGTCCTGGCCGATCACGCGCTGGTGCAGCTTGTCTTCCATCTGCAGCAGCTTCTCGCGCTCGCCTTGCATCAGCTTGGACACAGGGATGCCGGTGGCACGCGCCACCACTTCCGCGATTTCTTCGGCGCCGACCATCGTGCGCAGCAACTGCGGGCGGCCACCATCTTTCGCGCTCTTGGCCTTGCCGGCTTCAGCGGCTTGCGCGCTGCTCAAACGTTTTTCAAGCTCGGGCAGCTTGCCGTACTGCAGCTCGGCGACCTTGTTGAAATCGCCCTTGCGGGTGAACTCCTCGATCTCGCGGCGCAGCTTGTCGATCTCTTCCTTGACTTGGGCTGAGCCTTGCGCGGTGGCCTTTTCGGCCTTCCAGATTTCATCGAGATCGGCGATCTCTTTTTGCAGCCGCTCGATCTCTTCCTTGATGAGGGCCAGGCGCTTTTTGGACGCGTCGTCTTTCTCGCGCTTGACGGCTTCGGCCTCGATCTGCAGCTGGATCAGCCGGCGGTCGAGCTTGTCCATCACCTCGGGCTTGGAGTCGAGCTCGATCTTGATCTTGGACGCCGCCTCGTCGATGAGGTCAATCGCCTTGTCGGGCAGGAAGCGGTCGGTGATGTAGCGGTGCGAGAGTTCTGCCGCGGCAACGATGGCCGGGTCGGTGATCTCCACGCCATGGTGAACTTCGTACTTTTCCTGCAGGCCGCGCAGGATGGCAATGGTGGCCTCAACCGTCGGCTCGCCCACGAGAATCTTCTGGAAGCGGCGCTCCAGCGCTGCGTCTTTCTCGATGTACTTGCGGTATTCATTGAGCGTCGTCGCGCCCACGCAATGCAGCTCGCCACGCGCGAGCGCGGGCTTGAGCATGTTGCCCGCGTCCATGGCGCCTTCGGCCTTGCCTGCGCCCACCATGGTGTGCAGCTCGTCGATGAAAACGATGGTCTGGCCCTGGTCTTTGGCGAGTTCGTTCAGCACGGTCTTCAGGCGCTCTTCGAATTCACCGCGGAACTTTGCGCCGGCGAGCAGCGCCGCCATGTCGAGCGACAGCACGCGCTTGTTCTTGAGCGAATCAGGCACTTCGCCAGCGACGATGCGCTGCGCGAGGCCTTCGACAATCGCCGTCTTGCCCACGCCCGGCTCACCAATGAGCACAGGGTTGTTCTTGGTGCGGCGCTGCAGGATCTGGATGGTGCGGCGGATCTCGTCGTCGCGGCCGATCACCGGGTCGAGCTTGCCCTGGCGCGCGCGCTCGGTCAGGTCCATGCAGTACTTCTTGAGCGCCTCACGCTGGCCTTCGGCCTGCGGGTTATCGACGCTCTGGCCGCCGCGCACGGTGTCGATCGCGCTTTCGAGCGACTTGCGCGACAGGCCGTTTTCACGCGCGATGCGGCCGATGTCCTGCTTCGTGTCGGCAATGGCCAGCAAGGCGAGTTCGCCGGCGACGAACTGGTCGCCGCGCTTGATCGATTCCTTCTCTGCTGCCTGCAGGATGGCGCCAAGATCGCGGCTGCCTTGCACCTGGTCCTGGCCCTCGACCTTGGGCAGGCGGTGCACGGCGGACTCGGCCGCAGCCAGCAGCCCGGGCACGTTGACGCCGGCGCGTTGCAACAGGGCCGTAGGCCCGTCTTCCTGGCGCAGCATGGCCACGAGCAGGTGCACGGGCTCGATGTAGGCGTTGTCGTTGCCCAGCGCGAGCGTCTGCGCTTCGCCGAGGGCTTCCTGGAATTTGGTGGTGAGTTTGTCTAGTCGCATGTTTCGGACCTCCGATAGCCTCGCAGGTTAGGCCCTGCAGACCCGATTTCAAGACCGGCCCGGCCAGCGATGCGCACAGCGCTTGACTAGAATCAAGTGCATGAGGATCCACCAGCTCTCTGTCACCTACCTGGCTGAACAGGACCGCATCCTCGCGCGCATCAACACCGATGCCTCGCAAGAGATGCGGCTGTGGCTGACGCGCCGGCTCATGCTCGGGCTGTGGCCTCTGCTCAACAAGCTGGTGACCACGCACCTGCTCAAGCTGGAGCCGGCGGGCAGCACGCTGGAGACTGCCGATGACGACCTGAAGCAGATGCTCACCGAATTCCGCAAGGAAGAGTTTTTGAAGCAGGCCGACTTCGACACGCCCTACCAGGACAACCAGCAGCAGCTGCCGCTCGGCGAAGACCCGCTGCTGGTGACTGATGTGGACGTCTCGCCTTTGCCGACCGGGCGCTTGCGCATGAGCTTCAATGAACGCCTGGTGGTAGGTGTGGAGCCGCGCAGCTTCACGATGGAGATGGAGCCGCAGCTGATGCAGGGCCTGATGCACCTGCTGGAGCTGGCCCTTGCGCGCTCGCAGTGGCGCGAAGCATTTGGCACGCCAGTGGCCGTCGAAGAGACCGTGGCTGCTGACGACGAGTCGGCGCGCAAGCCGCGTTACCTGAACTAGGGCCCGCAGGGCACTAGCCCTTCATCGCCTCCAGCGAGAAACCCGCCACCCGCTTGTACTCGTCGGACATCCGGCGAAGTTCGTCCTGGCTGATCACCTCGTCGATATGCGCGAAGGGCTGGCCGCCACTCAACGCATCGACACGGATATTGATGAAATCGGGCGGCACGGTACGGTTGGTTTCCACGATCTTGGCCGTCGCAGGCAAACGCAGGGCTTCGTAGCGCTTGAGGGCCTGCGCGCTATCGCCGCCTTCAGCCAGCAAGTGCGTCAACGTGCGCGCATCGATGATCGCCTGCGCCGAGCCATTCGAGCCGCGCGGATACATCGGGTGCGCCGCATCGCCCAGCAGTGTCACGCGGCCAAACGTCCACTGCGCGACCGGGTCTTTGTCCACCATCGGGTATTCGAAGATGTTGTCAGCACCTTCGATCAGCGCGGGCACGTCGAGCCAGTCGTAGCGCCAGTCCTTGAAGATCTCCACGAAGTCGCCGGCACGCCCGGCCTGGTTCCAGTCGTTCATCGGCTGGCCTTCGCGCTTGATTTCGGCCACCCAGTTCACCAGCTGGTTGCCGCGGCCATCCACGTTGTCGGCAATGGGGTAGATCACCATCTTGCCGGTGTCGATGGAGCCGATGCGCAGGTAGCTCTTGCCGGTGAGGATGGGCGGGTGCACGGTGACGCCGCGCCAGGTATTGATGCCGCCAAACGCCAGTTGCTCGTCAGGATAGAACTGCCGGCGCACGGCGGAGTTGACGCCGTCGCAGGCGATGACGATGCCGGCACGCGCGATGCTGCGCGCCTTGCCGCCGGCATCGTGGAAGTGCAGCGTGACGCCTTCGTCGTCCTGCTCCAGTCTCGCAAAGCGGTGGTCCAGATGCAGGTGCGCGTCGCCGATGCGCTGGCGCGTGGCCTCGTACAGGATGGCGTGGAGCTTGCCGCGTGGAATGCCGATCTCGGGTATTGAATAGCCGCCGTGGCGCCCGCGCGGCTCGCGATAGATGTACTGGCCCCAGCGGTTGAAGAACACGCTCTCGAGGTTTTCAATGCCGGCCGCTTCGATCTGCGGCTGCAGCCCGAGCGCGGCGAGCTCGCGCATCGCGTGCGGCAACAGCGTGATGCCAACACCGATCTCGCGAACCTCGGGCACGGCTTCATACACGTCGCACGCCATGCCGCGCGCATGCAGCGCGAGGGCCAGGCTCAAGCCCCCGATGCCGCCGCCAATGATTGCGATGCTCATGTCATTCCGCCGTGATGCCCTGCACCTTGATCAGCCTGGCCCAGCGCTCCGCGTCCTGCTCGACGAGCTTGCGGAATTCATCGGGCGTGCTGGTCGCGGGATCCATGCCTTGCGTTTCGAAAGCGGTGCGTACATCCGGCGCGGCCAGGATTTCCCTGATGTCCTGGTTCAGGCGCGCGACCATCTCTGGCGGCGTGCCGGCAGGCGCGAAGATGCCGTACCACATGTCGACGTTGACGTTGCCCGCGCGCGCCTGCTCGAGCGTGGGCACGTCGGGCAACAGCGCGTGGCGCTTGTTGCTGCCAATCGCCAGCGCCACCAGCTTGCCCGCCTTCACGTGCGGGAGCGCCACGTGAATGGGCAGGAACATCACACCGACCTGGCCGCCGAGCAGGTCCGTCACGGCTGGGCCGGTGCCGCGATAAGGAATGTGCGTGAGGAAGACGCCCGCCGTGGACTTGAGCAGCTCCATCGACAAATGGTGCGGCGTGCCGACGCCCGGGCTTGCGTAGTTGATCGCGCCGGGTCGCTTCTTCGCCGCGTCGACAAGATCGCCGGCCGTCTTGAAGCCGGTCTGCGGATGGGCTACCAGAATCAGCTGGCCCCAGCTGGTCAGTGACACAGGCACCAGGTCCTTGACCGGATCAAACGCGAGCTTGGGATACAGGCTGCGGTTCATCACCAGCGTGTTCACGCTCACCAGCAGCGTCGAGCCATTGGGCGCGGAGCGCACCACCGCCTCCGCCCCGATGTTGCCGGAGGCGCCGGCGCGGTTGTCGACAACCACGGGCCTGCCGAGCCGCTCGGCCAGGCGCGGCCCCACCGTGCGCGCGATCAGGTCGATCCCCGTGCCGGGAGTGAACGGCACGATGAGCCGGATCGTGCCCGCAGGCGGCGCGGAAGCCGTCTGGGCGAGCGCATGGGCCCCCGTCAGGCACAGTGCTACCGCAAGAATCGCAAGGCGCGCGCGGGTCGAATTCATGGTGTGACGCTGCTGTAGTTGGTATGCTAACCATTATCGAGTGCCCTCGGGTGCAGGCACAATCCCGTGTATTCCCCGAACGCCTTGCGCCCCCAGCCGTGCCTCAACCGACTCCTGCCACCGCCTCTTCCATGCCTGCGTCCAAGACCACCGCGACGCTGGCCCGACTGTACGCACGCCCCGGCTTCCTTCTCAGGCGCGCCCACCAGATTTCGGCTGCCGTGTTTGAAGACGAGTGCCGCTCGCTGGCGCTCACGCCGGCGCAGTTTGGCGTGCTGACGGTACTCAAGTCGCATCCGGGCCTGGGCCAGTCCAGCCTGGCTCGCGCGCTGGGTTTCGACAAAGTCACCGTGCTGCGCGTATTGCGGGGCCTGGAAGCGCGGGGGTTCGTTGCCCGCGAGCCGGCGCCCGACAACAAGCGCAACGTGTCGGTCGCACTGACGCCAGGCGGGCTCGATGTGCTGACGCAGGCTCAAAAGCCCGCCGAACGCGCTTACAAACGCCTGCTGGCGCCGCTTTCGAAAACGCAGCAAGAAGAGCTTGTGGTCCTGCTGCAATTGCTCACGGGCGAGCTGGAAGACGACGCCCGCGCTGCATTCGTGCCGCCCGGCGGCCGCTGAGCTTGTTCAGGCATTCGGCCTGGAGATGCCCCACTTGGCCAGCGCTGCATCGTCGCTGGCGCGGGCATCGACCCAGCGTGAGCCTTCAGGCGTGACTTCCTTCTTCCAGAAAGGCGCCTGCGTCTTCAGGTAGTCCATCAGGAATTCGCAGGCCTTGAAGCTCTCGCCGCGGTGGGCCGATGTAACGGCCACCATCACGATCTGGTCGAGCGGCTGCAAGAGGCCAATGCGATGGATCACGCGCGCGGCGAAGATGTCGAAGCGGCGGTGGGCCTCGTCGATCATGTCTTCGATGGCCTGCTCCGTCATGCCGGGGTAGTGTTCCAGCTCCATCGAGCTCACGCTGGCGCCGTCATTGCGGTCACGCACCGTGCCGATGAAGGCGCACACGGCACCCACACGCTTGTCTTCGCTGCGCAGCGCGGCGACTTCCGCTGCCAGGTCGAAGTCTTCGGGCTGGACGCGAACGCGCATGTCAGCCGCCTGTGACGGGGGGAAAGAAGCCGACTTCGCAGCCTTCGCGCAGCAGCGCGGCGTCATCGGCCATGACTTTGTCGAGCGAGGCGCGCACCGACTTGCCGGGCGCGAGCGCCTGCGCGAAGGCACCGCCGCGTGTGATCAGCTCAGCGCGCAAGGCGCCGATGCTTTGCGCGGATGTTTCGGCAAGTTCGCTGCCGCTGCCGACAGCCTCGCGGATTGATGCGAAATAGCGAATGCTGATCTTCATGCGAGCAGCTCTGAAAACGGCAGGAACCGCACGGCATCGCCGTGGGCAACGGTCTGGCCAGGCGCGACGTCCACCAGCCCGTCGCCCCAGACCATGGAGGTGAGCACGCCCGAGCCTTGGTTGGTGAAGAGTTCGAGCCCGCCCTGCGCATCGAGCCGCGCGCGCAGGAACTCGCGTCGCTTGTCCGAGCGCGGCCATGCAAAGTGCGCCGGGACCATCACGGCATTGACGTGCAGCTTCGACGCGCCCTGCAGCTTCAGCAGGAACGGCCGCACGAGCAGCAGGAAGGTGACAAAGCTGGAGACCGGGTTGCCTGGAAGGCCGATGAAATGCGCAGCGCCCACCGTGCCGTACGCAAAGGGTTTGCCGGGCTTGACGGCGATCTGCCACAGGTCGAGCGAGCCAAGCGCCTGGACCGCGGGCTTGACGTGGTCTTCTTCGCCGACGGAGACGCCGCCGCTGGTGAGAATGAGGTCGTGTTGCTGCGACGCTTCGCGCAAGGCATTGACGGTCGCATCGAGCCGGTCGGGCACGATGCCCATGTCGGTCACGTCGCAGCCCAGGCCCTTGAGCAGCGAGCGCAGGAAGAAGCGGTTGGAGTTGTAGATGGTGCCCGGCTTCATGTTTTCGGGCGCGACCGTACCCGGCATCACGAGCTCATCGCCCGTCGAGAACAACGCGACACGCGGCCTGCGCGCAACTTCCAGCGACGCCATGCCCACGCCTGCGGCCATGCCCAGCGATGCAGCATGCAGGCGCTCGCCGGCAGCCAGCACCACGGCGCCGCGCATGACGTCTTCGCCGCTGCGGCGGATGAATTGCGCAGGAATCGGCAGGCGATTGACTCGCACGAGCTGATCGCCGGCGGCCTCGGTGTCTTCCTGCATGACCACGGCGTCCGCGCCTTCGGGAATGACAGCGCCGGTGAAGATGCGCGCGACGCTGCCGGGCGCGAGCGCAGAAGGCGTGCTGCCCGCTGCGATGCGCTGGCTCACGGGCAGCATCACGCCTTCTTCGGTGACGTCGGCCCGGCGCACTGCATAGCCGTCCATCGCGCTGTTGTCTTGCGGGGGAATCTGCAGGGCCGACACCAGGTCGCGGGCGAGCACGCGGCCATCGGCATCGAACGTGGACACGGTCTCGGTGCCGGCCATTCGCGTTGCGTGCCCCAGCAATTCGGCCAGCGCGTCATCGAGCGGGCGAAGCGGGGAACGCGGTGCTGTCACTTGTAGATCTCCGGGTCGTAATCAAATCGCTGGCCATTGTCCACGAGCCATTGCGCGAGCGTGTCGGGCTGGTTCAGATCCAGGATGGGCCGCGCGGTTTCTGCGGGCAATGCTGCGGGCGAGTCGGTGGCAATCGCAACAATGAAGTCATCATCAGGGTAGTTGGCCGGGTGGCCAGCAGCCGCGCGCCAGACTTCGATCTTCAACACGTCGCTGTGCTTGAAGCCTTCGACCAGCACCCAATCGACGCCGTCGTACAGCTCGGCGATGAGTTCGTGCACCGTCAGCTGCGAGGCCTGCTCGAACTCGCGCATCAGGGCCAGCCGCTTGTCGGACGCGACAACGACTTCAAAGGCGCCCGCCTCGCGATGGCGATACGTGTCCTTGCCCGGATGATCGATGTCGAATTTATGGTGCGCGTGCTTGACGACCGAGACGCGCAAGCCGCGCGCCTTCAACGCTGGAATCAAGCTTGCCAGCAACTGGGTTTTGCCAGCGCCGGAGTAGCCGGCAAAGCCCACGACTTTCATTGGGGCCTCACGCGCAATGCGCCTCGATGAAGCTCTTCACGACCTGCACGTCGGCGGGCAGCACGGTGACGCGGCGCGGCAGCGCTTCGATGTTGGCAAAACCAGCCGGCCGCTGCGGCTCGTGGCCGAGCGCCTCCACGATGGTGGCGGCGAACTTGATCGGCAATGCGGTCTCCAGCACGATCATCGGCACGCCGGGTGTGAGGTGCTCGCGCGCTACCTTGACGCCGTCAGCGGTGTGCGTGTCGATCGTCACGCCGAAACGCTTGAACGTATCGCGGATGGTCGCAACGCGATCGGCGTGGGTGCTGCTGCCGCTCACAAAGCCGAAGCGCGCGCGGATTTGTGCGAACGCGGGGTCGCGACTCAGGTCGAACTGTCCCGACGCGGCGATCTGGTCGGCGAAGAGCGACTTCAGGCGGGGCGCATCGCGGCCGACGAGGTCGAAGACAAATCGCTCGAAGTTGCTTGCCTTGCTGATGTCCATCGACGGGCTCGATGTCTCGTGCGTGTCGGCAGCGGTGCGCACACGATAGACGCCTGTGCGGAAGAACTCGTCGAGCACGTTGTTCTCGTTGGTGGCGAGCACAAGCGTGTCGATGGGCAGGCCCATCATGCGCGCGACATGGCCGGCGCAGATGTTGCCGAAATTGCCCGATGGCACGGTGAAGCTGACCTTGGACGCGGCGTTGGCCTGCCTGGTCGCCTGGAAGTACCCCGCAAAGTAATAGACCACCTGCGCCACCAGGCGCGCCCAGTTGATCGAATTCACCGTGCCGATGCGGTACTTGCGCTTGAACTCGAGATCGTTCGAGACGGCCTTGACGATGTCCTGGCAATCGTCGAACACGCCGTCGAGGGCAAGGTTATGGATGTTGGCGTCTTGCAGGCTGAACATCTGCGCCTGCTGGAAGGGGCTCATGCGGCCGTTGGGCGACGTCATGAAGACGCGCACGCCCTTCTTGCCGCGCATCGCGTATTCAGCTGCACTGCCTGTGTCACCCGATGTGGCGCCGAGGATGTTCAACTCTTCACCGCGGCGCGCGAGTTCGTACTCGAACAGGTTGCCCAGCAACTGCATCGCCATGTCTTTGAAGGCGAGCGTCGGGCCGTTGGAAAGCGCTTCGAGATAGAAGCCTTCATCAAGTCGCTTGAGCGGAACGATCTCTTTCGTGCCGAAGACTTCCTGCGTGTAAGTCTTGCGGCAGATCGCCTTCAGGTCATCAGCCGGGACGTCGTCGATGTAGAGCGACAGGATTTCGAACGCGAGCTCGTGATACGGCAGGTCACGCCACTTCGCGAGCGTGGCCGCGTCGATCTGTGGATAGGACTCGGGCAAGTAGAGCCCGCCATCGGGCGCAAGGCCTTCGAGCAGGATCTCGCAAAAGCGCTTGCGGTCTGGATGACCGCGCGTGGACAGATAAAGCATCATTGCCCGCCCAGCCGCCCGAAGGGCAATGACGGCCCCCTAGGGGGGCAGGGAACGGAGTGAACGTGGGGGCTCATTTACGCGAGTTCTTCCTTGCGGATACGCGTGATGGGTGCGAGTACCGTGGGCAGCGCTTGCATCTGCGCAAGCACATCATTCATCGTGCCTTCGCGCACATCGTGCGTCAGGATGATGAGGTCGGTCTGCTTCTCGCCCTCACCTGCTTCACGCTGCAAAACGGCATCGATGCTGACGCCCGCATTCGCGAGCAGGCCGGTGACCTTGGCAAGCACGCCCGGTTCATCGGCCACGCGCAGGCGCAGGTAGTAGCTCGTCACCACTTCGCTGATTGGCAGGATGATCGCGTCGCTCATCGACTCGGGCTGGAACGCCAGGTGCGGCACGCGATGTGCGGCATCGGCCGTGTGCAGGCGCGTGATATCCACGAGGTCTGCAATCACGGCGCTGGCTGTCGGCTCGCTGCCGGCGCCCTTGCCGTAGTACAGCGTCGTGCCGACGGCATCGCCTTGCACCACCACGGCGTTCATCGCGCCCTCGACATTTGCGATGAGGCGGCGCGTCGGGATCAGTGACGGATGCACGCGCAGCTCGATGCCCTTCGGCGTTCTCTTGGTGATGCCCAGCAGCTTGATTCGGTAGCCGAGTTGCTCGGCGTACTTGATGTCTTGCGCCGCCAGCTTGGTGATGCCTTCGACATAGGCCTTGTCGAACTGCACCGGCACGCCGAATGCGATGGCCGACATGATCGTCGCCTTGTGCGCAGCGTCGACGCCTTCGATGTCGAACGTTGGATCGGCTTCGGCGTACCCCAGGCGCTGCGCATCCTTGAGTGCTGTCGCGAAGTCGATGCCCTTGTCGCGCATCTCCGAGAGGATGAAGTTCGTCGTGCCGTTGATGATGCCGGCAATCCACTCGATGCTATTGGCGGTGAGGCCTTCGCGCAGTGCCTTGATGATGGGGATGCCCCCCGCGACTGCTGCTTCGAACGCGACCATCACACCGCGCTTGTGGGCGGCCGCGAAAATTTCTGTGCCGTGCACGGCCAGCAGAGCCTTGTTGGCAGTGACGACGTGCTTGCCCGCGTCGATTGCTTCCATCACCAGTTGCCGAGCGATGCCGTAACCGCCGATCAGCTCAACAACGATGTCGATGTCGGGGTTGGAGATGATTGCGCGTGCATCGGATACAACTTTGGCGCCGTTGCCAACAACCGATGTGGCGCGCGCGGTGTCCAGGTCGGCCACCATCGTGATCTCGATGCCGCGGCCTGCGCGCCGCTTGATCTCTTCCTGGTTTCGTTTGAGGACGTTGAATACCCCGCTGCCCACGGTGCCCGCACCGAGAAGGCCTACCTGAATCGCTTTCATGTGGTCGTACGTTTCCTGTAACTGTCGAGAAATTTTGCGATGCGCGAGATGGCTTCGCGCAGATCGTCTTCATGCGGGAGAAACACGATGCGGAAATGGTCTGGCGCTGCCCAGTTGAAGCCCGTGCCCTGCACGAGCATCACCCGCGTGGCTTCGAGCAGTTCAAGGAAGAACTGCCTGTCGTCGACGATCGGGTACATCTTCGGGTCGAGCCGCGGGAACATGTAGAGCGCTGCTTGCGGCTTGACGCATGTCACGCCAGGGATGGCGGTGATCAACTCATAAGCCAGGTCGCGCTGGCGGCGCAGCCGGCCCCCCTCGCAGATCAGGTCGTTGATGCTCTGGTAGCCGCCAAGCGCTGTCTGGATCGCGAATTGGCCCGGCACATTGGCGCACAGCCGCATGTTGGAGAGCATCGTCAGGCCCTCGATGTAGTCGGCTGCCGCGCGCTTGTCACCCGAGACGACGAGCCAGCCCGCGCGATAGCCACATGAGCGGTAGCTCTTGGACAGCGAGTTGAAGGTGAGCGTCAGCACGTCTTCGCTGAGGCTGCCGATCGGCGTGTGGCGGGCACCGTCAAAGAGCACCTTGTCGTACACCTCGTCAGCAAAAATCACAAGGCCGTGCTCACGCGCGATGGCGACGATGCCCAGCAGCAAGTCGTCGGAATAGAGCGCGCCCGTCGGGTTGTTCGGGTTGATGACGACGATGCCCTTGGTGGCCGGCGTGATCTTGCGGCGGATGTCATCCAGGTCGGGCATCCAGCCATTGGCTTCATCGCACAGGTAGTGAACGGGCTTGCCGCCCGAGAGGCTGGTTGCGGCGGTCCAGAGAGGATAGTCAGGTGCGGGCAACAGCAGTTCGTCACCGTTGTCGAGCAATGCGTTGGTGGCCATCGCGATCAGTTCGCTGGCGCCGTTGCCCAGGTAGATGTCGTCGAGCGTGACGCCCTTGATCCCCTGCTTCTGGGTCTCGTGCATGACGGCCTTGCGCGCCGCGAAGATGCCCTTGCTGTCGGAGTAGCCAGAGGCATTTGACAGGTTGCGCGCCATGTCCTGCTGGATCTCCTCGGGCGCATCGAAGCCGAACACGGCGAGGTTGCCAATGTTGAGCCTGATGATCTTGTGGCCCTCTTCCTCCATGCGACGCGCGGCGTCCATGATGGGACCACGGATGTCGTACAGGACGTTCGCGAGCTTGGCTGACTTGTGGACCGTTTTCAATGCCCCTCCGGACCGTTTGTGAGAGTGGGAAAACGTACAATTTGACCACAGTTCCGCCTTTTTTTAGTGCAGCGCAGCATTGCGATGCGCCTTCTGCGTACATGAAGCTCCAGCCCGATCAATCCAGCGTTCAGACCATCACCGGCTACGGGCCGGGCTGGGTGAGCGTGAGCACCGGTGGCGCCTCGGAGAAGATCGCGCAGAGCGTGGTTCTCACTTCTGGCGGCGCGCGTGACGCATGGCCCGCAGCGCATTTCGAAGACCTCGGGCCCGAACACTTCGCGCAACTCGCGCAGGCGGACGTCGAGGTCATCATCTTCGGCAGCGGATCGCGCATTCGCTTCCCGCAGCCGGCGTGGCTCAAGCCGCTCATGGCAAGGCGCATTGGCCTGGAGACGATGGACAGCGCGGCTGCTTGCCGCACCTACAACATCCTCGCGCAAGAAGGCCGCAGCTGCGCGGTCGCCCTGATCCTCGAGCAGCCCGGTTAACCCGGCCATCCGGGGAATTTCGATTCAGGTTAAAATTGCAGGTTGCAACGGGATGCCCGCGTCCCGAGACTGAAGTAGCAACGAGCAACCCCTGTCACACGAGAAACACATTCCATGGCGATCGTTGTCAACAAACCCATCCCCGAATTCGAAGCCAACGCCACAGGCGGTCTCAAGGTCTCCAACACGTCGCACAACGGGCAGGTCGTGATCCTGTACTTCTACCCGAAGGACAACACGCCTGGCTGCACCACCGAAGCCATGCAGTTCCGCGACAAGTACAAGGACTTCGTGAAGGCTGGCGCCGAAGTGTTCGGCGTCTCGCGCGACAACATGAAGTCGCATGACGAATTCAAGGCCAAGCTCGAACTGCCCTTCGAGCTGATCGCCGACACCGAAGAGAAGATGTGCCACATGTTCGGCGTGGTCAAGAACAAGATCATGTACGGCAAGAAGGTCAAGGGCATTGAGCGCAGCACGTTCCTGATCGGCGCCGACGGCGTACTCAAGCAGGAATGGCGCGGCCTGAAGGTTCCTGGCCACGTTGATGAAGTGCTCAAGGCTGTGAAACTGCTGAAAAAGGCGGCCTGACGTTTCGTAGCAACATGGCTGATGCTGCGGTTGAAGCGTCACCGACCGTGTGCATAATGATTCCATGCAGTTGACCACGGCGCATCGCGTCGAAACCGCTAGACCGAACAAAGCCGCCCGGCTCGCCTGGCGGCTTTTTCACTTCTCGACCTTCTCATCAGGGAACCCGCACCCCCATGCCACTGCCCCCCGCCCCGACCAAGCGCGCTGCCATGCTCCCGCCGGACGCCTACGACGCGCCGGCCCGCTCCCATCACAAGGCCGCTCGAAAAACGGAAGGCACGCCCTCGGATAGCCCGCTGGCCGAGAAGCCGCAGGCCATGGAGTTCAGCCCCCGCGGCGGCGGCGATCGCCTGCCTGAGGTGTTCCACGAGGAAGCCGTCAGTGAGGCGAGCCAGGTCGTCCAGGCCGCCGCCCAGAAAAAACAGAGCGCGCCGGTACAGGTAGCGGCACGTCCGGCACGCAAACCCAGGTCGACGGGTCCGCACAAGCTGTTCGTGCTCGACACGAATGTGCTGATGCACGACCCGATGAGCCTGTTCCGCTTCGAGGAACATGACATCTTCCTGCCGATGATCGTTCTGGAAGAGCTCGACGGCAACAAGAAGGGCATGACAGAAGTAGCCCGCAATGCACGCCAGGCCAGCCGCTCGCTCGATGCCCTGGCAGGCGCCCAGGGCGCAGACATCACGACAGGGCTGAAGCTCAACTCGACGGGGCATCGTGAGGCTGGCGGCAACCTGTTCTTCCAGACGCAGGCGCTCGCTAATCACCTGCCGTCAAGCTTGCCTCAAGGCAAGGCGGACAACCAGATTCTCGGTGTGGTGCAAGCTCTTCGCGAGCTGCACGCTCCCCGCGAAGTCGTGCTGGTGTCCAAGGACATCAACATGCGGGTCAAAGCGCGCGCACTTGGCCTGGCAACGGACGACTACCAGAACGACAAGACAATCGACGACCTCGAGCTGCTGTACTCCGGCTCGCTGGCGCTGCCGCCGGACTTCTGGGCCAAGCACGGCAAGACCGTGGAGAGCTGGCAAAGCGGCCAGCACACTTACTACCGCATCACCGGCCCGATCGTGCCGCAGTTGCTGATCAACCAGTTCGTGTACTTCGAGTCGCCTGGTGAGCCGAGCCTTTACGCGCGGGTGACAGAAACCCGTGCGAAGACCGCGGTTCTCAAGACGCTGAAGGACTATGGCCACCTCAAGAACGCGGTGTGGGGTGTCTGCACGCGCAACCGTGAGCAGAACTTCGCGATGAACCTGCTGATGGACCCGGAGATCGACTTTGTGTCGCTCACGGGAACGGCTGGCACCGGCAAGACACTGATGGCACTGGCCTCGGGCCTGACACAGGTGCTCGACGACCGCCGCTACACCGAGATCATCATGACGCGCGCCACGGTGAGCGTTGGCGAGGACATCGGCTTTCTGCCCGGCACTGAAGAAGAAAAGATGGGTCCGTGGATGGGCGCGCTCGACGACAACCTCGAAGTGCTTGGCAAGACAGAAGGCAGCGCCGGGGAATGGGGCCGTGCAGCCACCAACGAGCTGATCCGCAGCCGCATCAAGATCAAGAGCATGAACTTCATGCGCGGCCGCACATTCCTGAACAAGTACGTGATCATTGATGAGGCGCAGAACCTGACGCCCAAGCAGATGAAGACGCTGGTCACGCGCGCAGGCCCTGGCACCAAGATCATCTGCATGGGTAATCTCGCGCAGATCGACACGCCCTACCTGACCGAAGGCTCGTCGGGCCTGACGTTCGCGGTCGACAAGTTCAAGGGCTGGCCGCATAGCGGCCATATCACGCTGGCGCGCGGCGAGCGTTCGCGCCTGGCCGACTTTGCGAGTGATGTGCTCTAGCGCAAGCTAGAAGTCCCCACCACCGCTGGCGAGGCTTTCGAACTTCGTCAGCGGCTTGATGAAAGCAAGCTTGACGGTCCCGGTGGGGCCGTTTCGCTGTTTGCTGATGATGATTTCGGCGACGCCGGGCTCCTTCGAGTCCTTGTTGTAGTAGTCGTCGCGGTAGATGAACATGATCACGTCGGCGTCCTGCTCGATCGCGCCCGATTCACGCAGGTCGCTCATCATGGGCCGCTTGTCCGTGCGCGATTCAACACCACGAGACAGCTGAGACAGCGCAATCACCGGGCAACCCAACTCCTTGGCAAGCGACTTCAGGCCGCGCGAGAGTTCGCCGACGGCTGTCGCGCGGTTCTCATCGCTCATGCCTGTCGATACGCTCATGAGCTGCAGGTAGTCGACCACGATGAGGCCGAGCTTGCCGCCGCACTGGCGTGCAAGTCGCCTCGCGTTGGCGCGCAGCTCGCTCACCGTGAGTCCGGGTGACTCGTCGATGTGCAATGACACGTTGCGGAGCTTTTCGATGGCTTCGGTCAGGCGCGGCCATTCGTCATCAGTGAGTTTGCCGGTGCGCAAATGGGTCTGGTCGATCCGGCCAATCGAGCCGACGATACGCACGGCCAGCTGGCTTGCGCCCATTTCCATGGAGAACACGGCAACCGGCAGTTCCTCTTTCAGCGCGACGTGTTCCGCAATGTTGATCGCGAGCGCCGTCTTGCCCATCGACGGGCGTGCCGCCAGCACGATCATGTCCCCTGCCTGCATTCCTGAAGTCATGCGGTCGAGGTCATAGAAGCCCGTCGGCACGCCAGTGATGTCGTTCGGGTTGTCTGCCATCTCCTGCACGCGGTCCAGCAGCTCGACCACGAGCGAATCCATGCCCTGGAAGCCCTGCTTCATCCGCGAGCCTTCCTCGCCGATGTTGAAGATCTTCTGCTCGGCTTCGTCCAGGATCTTGTCGACCGCCTTGCCTTGGGTGTTGAAGGCAGCAGTGGCAATTTCGTCGCTGGCGCTCACGAGTTTGCGCAGGATCGATCGTTCGCGAACGATCTCGGCATAGCGGCGGATGTTGCCCGCACTGGGCACGTATTGCGCGAGCGAATTCAGGTAAGCGAGCCCGCCGATTTCCTCCGCCTTGCCGACAGATTGAAGCTGTTCAAACACCGTGATGACATCGGCAGGGCGTGTGGCGTTGATCAGCCCGCCAACTGACGCGTAGATCAGCCGGTGCTCATAGCGATAGAAGTCACTGTCGGTGAGCAGATCGCCAACCCGATCCCAGGCACCGTTGTCGAGCAACAGGCCGCCCAGCACACTCGATTCCGCCTCAATGGAATGCGGCGGGATGCGCAATTGCGCGACCTGGCGGTCGCGGGAAAAGTCATCGTCGTTGGAGGTAAGTACTGCGGACATGGATAGGCAATTGAATCAGGACAACCTGTGGAAGTCACGGGACAACCTGTGGGTTGGCAGTGGGCAACTGTGTAAAACCACGGGACAAACAAAAAGCCGCCCGAAGGCGGCCTTTTGGTGGATCGGCGGAGTGTTCCGGCTTAAGCCGTTTCACCCAGGACCGTCACGGTGATGTCGACCACCACATCAGTGTGCAGTTGCACGCCGACCGTCGAATCGCCCACCATCTTGATCGGGCCGTTGGGCATACGCACTTGCGCCTTGGCGACCTTGTAGCCTTGCTTGGTGAGCTCTTCGGAGATGTCGAAGTTGGTGACCGAGCCAAACAGGCGACCGTCAACGCCGGCCTTCTGTGTCAGCTTGATCGTGGTGCCACCAAGCTTGGCGCCTTGTGCCTGGGACTCGGCCAGCTTCGCAGCTGCTGCCTTCTCGAGTTCGATGCGCTTGGCTTCGAATTCGGCCTTATTCGCTTCGGTAGCGCGGCGGGCGTAGCCTTCCGGGATCAGGAAGTTGCGGGCGTAGCCGTCTTTGACCTTGACGATTTCGCCGAGGTTGCCAAGGTTAACGACCTTGTCGAGCAGGATGACTTGCATGTTTTTCGCCCCTTAGATGCGGTGCTGGTCCGAGTACGGGACCAGGGCCAGGAAGCGAGCACGCTTGATGGCGGTGTTGAGCTGGCGCTGGTAAATCGCGCGGGTGCCCGTCAGGCGGGCCGGGATGATCTTGCCGTTTTCAGCGATGAAGTCGCGCAGGGTGTCGACGTCTTTGTAGTCGATTTCCTCGACGCCAGCGACTGTGAAGCGGCAAAAGCGCTTGCGCTTGAACAGCAATGATTGCGTGTTGCGCTTCGGACGCTTGTCCTTGTTGAATTTCTTGAACGTGGCCATGAAGGGACCTCTTTAAGCTTGATCGAATGACTGAATGTGGAGCACAGCGTGCTTGCCGTTGCGCGGTGTCGCCAGGAATCCCGTGAAGCGCCAGTTGCTGCCTATGGGCTGCCGGACCAAGGTCTCGGCGTTGCTGCCAAAAGCAACTGCCTTGATCGCCGCTTTCACCTGCCTGAGCTGCCCTGCTTCCAGAATTTCCGACTCATGTTCGAGGCGGGCATCGAAGGCGGGTAACCCGGCCGGGGTGTAGCGCAGCGCCGAAGCTTCTGCGATACGGGCGCTCAAAACGAGCTGATTCACTTCCAGGGCGGCGACGAGCCGCTTACGACTGGTACTCCGCCTGCTGGGCCTTGCGGGCCTCTTCGCGTTCAACCGTCTTCATCATAGAAGACGGGCCAGTTTCGGCCTTCTTCTTGACGACAGTCAGGTGGCGCAGCACGGCGTCGTTGAAGCGGAATGCGTGCTCGAGTTCGGCCATCACGGGCTGGTCAGCCTCGATGTTCACACACAGGTAATGGGCTTTGGCCAGCTTGTTGATCTGGTACGCCAGCTGACGACGGCCCCAGTCTTCAACCCGGTGCACTTTGCCGCCGCCGGCGGTGATCATGCCCTTGTAACGCTCCAGCATGGCCGGAACTTGTTCGCTCTGGTCCGGATGGATCAGAAGAATGATTTCATAGTGACGCATGAGACTCCTTTTGGGTGCGGGCCCTGCAGGGCCCAGGTGGCAGCTGCCAGGCGCGTCAAGAGCCAGTGCAGCAAGGTAAGCCCGCGATTATAGCCCGCGGCCGGGCCGGCTGGCGGCTCAGTCGTTCAGCAACTGGTCCAGCATGGCGAAATCCTTCTCGCCCACGGCCTCACGAATCCGTGGGGCCAGCGCCAGAAGGTCCATGTAGGTCATGGCGTTCGCGACGGCGAAGTTGAGATTGCGCCCGCGCAAACCGAGGTTTGCAGTCAGCATCTCTGCCACTGGCTGGGCGCGGTCGTAGCGCTCCATCAGCGAGCGCCCCGAGCGTTTAGCCTCAAGCTTCTTTGCGTTGGAAAGTGCCATGGCAGCGGCCTTGGAAAGCTCTGCGACCAGGCCGAGTTCAACCAGGGCGTCGATATCTGCCCTTGTCACACCACCAGCCTTGGTGGCCGCAAGCAGTTCCGCGATCGATCGTTTGCCGTCGACCAGGATAAAAACGGACCGCTGGTGAGGCGTGAGTACGACGGAACGGTCCCTCATGACACGCTGTCCGAGAAGTGTCTTGCAAATGATCACGTCGCCTCCAGAGCGATTCGATGCACTGCGGGCAGTTTGCAATGACCGCGCTTGCCGCGCAAGCGCATTTCAATCAACGGTCGTTCAACGCGTTATCGAGCGGCCTGAATTTTTCGGCACCGACGGCCTCGAGGATGCGCGGTGCCACCGCAAGCAGTTCCTCATAATTGGTCGCACCTTCCACCGCAAGATTCAGGCGGAACCCGCGCAAGCCGAGCGCGGAAGTCAGTCGCGTCGCAATGGGGTACGCCTCGGCGTATCGCTCTTGCGGTGTGCGTTGCTTGTGCTGGGCGACGGCTTGGGCTGCTGCTTGCTGCTGAGCCTGTTCGACGCGCGATTTCTCAGGCGCGACGTCCGCGATGAGCCCCAGCTGGAACAGGACGTCGATATCGGCACGTGTGACACCCATTGCCGCAGTGGCCGCAAGGATATTGTCGAGCGAGCGCTGGCCGTCAACAAGGATGAAGGCTGCGCGCTGTTTGGGCGACAGTGCAACAGACCTGTCTTTCATCACCTTGAGCCCAGATTCGGTCTTGGCTAACAGCATCGCTTACCTCCCATCAAACCAGCGGGTTGCTCGCAGTAACCAGTATCCACCCATGCTTGGGACACGTCCATCTTGGTGCACCTAGCTTTGCACGACCGTTGTCACAAGAGCATAGGGGTTTATCCATACGACAGGCCAAAAAAAGCCCGCTTGAAAGGCGGGCTTTTGCGGGGGCGTGTGCTCTTGTCAGTCGCGAGCGTAGATGTCCACGTCCTTCGTCTCGCGAATGAACAGCATGCCGATGACGAACGTGCCCGCAGCGACGGTGACCGGGTACCAGAGCCCGTAGAAGATGTCGCCCGTGGCCGCCACCATCGCGAACGCCGTGGTGGGCAGCAGACCGCCGAACCAGCCGTTACCAATGTGATAAGGCAGGCTCATCGAGGTATAGCGGATTCGCGTGGGGAACAGCTCGACCAGCATCGCTGCGATCGGGCCATACACCATGGTCACCAGAATCACGAGGAAGACCAACAGCGCGAGCACCATGGCCTTGTTCATCTTGTCCGGCGCAGCGGGAGTCGTCAGGCCGGCGCCCTTGGCCGCATCGCCCACTGACTTCTTGAACTCGGCAATAGCCTTCGCGCTGTCAGGCGCAAAACCATGGCGCTCAGCATTCAGTGTGGCGGTCGGTGCAGGCATCACCTTGTCGCCGATCGTCACCGTCGCGGCCGAGCCAGCCGGGCCGATCTTGTTCTCATACGGAATGTACGAAGTGGTCAGCGTGCGCTTGGCGATATCGCAGGACGACGTGAAGTCGATCTCACGTGCAATCGGGCTGCCCTGGAAAGAGCATTGCGCCGGGTCGGCAGTCACGGCCACCTTGGCGGCCTTCTGCGCATCGGCCAGTGCGGGGTTCGCGGCCTGCAGCAGCATCGGGAACACGGTGAAGTACGTCAGCGCAGCGATCAGGCAGCCGGCCATGATGATCGGCTTGCGCCCGATCTTGTCGGACAGCGAGCCGAAGACGATGAAGAAAGGCGTGCCGATCAACAGTGATGCTGCGATGAACAGGTTGGCGGTCGTCACGTCGACCTTGGCAATCGTGGTCATGAAGAACAGCGCATAGAACTGCCCCGTGTACCAGACCACTGCCTGTCCTGCCGTCAGGCCCAGCAGCGCCAGGATCACGATCTTCAGGTTCTTCCATTGGCCGAACGACTCGGCCAGCGGAGCCTTCGACGTCTTGCCTTCCGACTTCATCTTCTGGAATGCCGGCGACTCATTCAGGCTCAAGCGGATCCACACCGAGATGCCGAGCAGCAGGATGGAGGCCAGGAAAGGAATGCGCCAGCCCCAGTCGGCGAAGTCTTTCGTGCCCATGCTTTCGCGCACGCCGAGAATGACGAGCAGCGACAGGAACAGGCCCAGCGTAGCCGTGGTCTGGATCCATGCCGTGTAAGCGCCGCGCTTGCCGTGCGGTGCGTGCTCTGCCACATACGTTGCCGCGCCGCCGTACTCACCACCGAGCGCCAGGCCTTGCAGCATGCGCAGTGCGATCAGGATGACAGGAGCAGCGATGCCGATGGACTTGTACCCTGGCAACAAGCCGACAACGAATGTCGACGCGCCCATGATCAGGATGGTGACCAGGAACGTGTACTTGCGGCCAATCATGTCGCCCAGGCGGCCGAACACGATGGCGCCGAACGGGCGGACAAGGAAACCCGCCGCAAAGGCGAGCAGCGCGAAGATGTACGCGGATGTCGGGTCCAGGCCCGAGAAGAACTGGCCCGCGATGATCGCAGCCAGCGAACCGTACAGGTAGAAGTCGTACCACTCGAAAACGGTTCCCAGCGATGAGGCGAAGATGACCTTCTTTTCCTCTTTCGTCATGGGGGCCGTCGAGGCTACCGGTTTTGAACCGGCGTTTCCGGACGCTGTTGCCATGGAGTCTCCTTCAGGTTTGTTTTGCGGCACGCGAAGTGTTGGCAAACCATCTGACAACAAACTGACTCTCGGCAGTTGCGCGGGCAAGTCCTGTTAGGGCATACCCTAGGTTTGATACGAAGCAGTCCGCCGTTCCGCAGTGAGAAGACCGACTGCGACAACGACTGCAAATCCGAGCGGCACGCCAAAGACGGCCGCTGAAATTGGTTGGATTCCAAACCACAAGTCCTGGCCGGGCGACATCGCGAAGAACGCACGCACGGGTGCTGCATTGACCATCATGTAGTAGATGGTGATGCCGAGTCCGGCCAGCATGCCCAGCACAGCGCCGCGCCGATTGGCGCGTGGCCAGAAGATGCCCAGCACCATCGCAGGCACGAACGCTGAAGCGGCGAGCGAGAACGACGCCGCAACGAGCGGCAGGATTTCCGCCGGTTTGAACGAAGCCACCCCCGCGGCGATCAGCGCGACGGCGAGTAACGCGAACTTCGACAGAATCACGCGCTGCTCCGGTGTGACATGGTCATTGATCTCGTGCGAGTACACATCGCGCACCATCGCATTGCTGATGGTCAGCAGCAGTCCATCGGCGGTGGACAGCGCAGCTGCAAGCCCACCGGCAGCAACCAGCCCTGAAATGACATAGGGCAGCCCGCCGAGCTCGGGCGTTGCCAGCATGATCATGTCGGCGCCCAGGCGAATCTCGCCCCATTGCAGGATGCGGTCACCATTGACATCAGCGACGGAGATCAGTGAGCTGTCCACCTTCGCCCACTGCGCGATCCAGGGCGGTAACGCGTCGAAACTGCTGCCTACCAGGTTGTTCATCACTTCGAACTTCACGAGCACCGCCAGCGCGGGCGCACTGACGTAAACCAGCGCAATAAAGAAAAGCGACCATGCCACCGACGTGCGGGCTTCAGCCACCGACGGTGTTGTGTAGTAGCGCGTGAGCAAATGCGGCAGCCCCGCAGTACCCACCATCAGGCAGAACATGAGAGCCAGGAAATTCAGGCGAGAAGTGCTGAAAGCCTCCTGTTCGGCTGGCGTGCCTGTGGGGTCACCCGCATAAGGCTGCGTGTGCGCAGGCACGCCGCCTAGCGGGCGGGCGCGCTCGTAGCTTTCATTGATGATGCGTACCCACCGCTCGCGCGCGGCAACAGGGTCTTTCGGCAGGGCAGCGAAATCCCGGTTAGCCTGCACGATCAGGGCCGAATCCGCACCTTGCTGCTTCAACCTGCGGATCAACTCCTGGGCCTGGGAGCGCTCCTTTTGCAGCGAGCCCTCGATATCCTGCAGCCTGGACTCGTACTCCTTGGCGCGCTGCAGGAAAATCGTCGCGACTTCCTTTTCGGCCGGGTCTTGCATCAGCCTGGTTTCCAGCTCGGAGATCTTGTTGAGCTGCGCACCATAGACCACCGGCGCCATCGGGTTGCCCAGCTGCTTGTACGCCAGCCAGGACACAGGAATCAGGAATGCAAGCAGCAAGATGATGTACTGCGCCACCTGCGTCCAGGTGATGGCGCGCATGCCGCCCAGGAACGAGCAGAGCAACACACCACCCAGGCCCAGCAACACGCCGATCTCGAACTGCACCCCCGTCAGTCGCGACGCAATCAGGCCAATGCCATAGATCTGCGCGATGACGTAGGTGAACGAGCACAACATGGCCGCGAGCGCCGCGATCACACGCGGCCAGCGCCCGCCGTAGCGCAGGCTGAAGTAGTCGGGCACGGTGTAGAGGTTCAGCTTGCGCAGGTGAGGCGCAATCAGCAGCGCCACCAGGCAAAAGCCGCCTGTCCAGCCCAGCACGTAGGCCAGCCCGCCGGCCTGCGCCTGCGTGCCGCCGAACCCCTGCAAGTAGAGGCCACCTGCCAGGCTGATGAATGAAGCCGCACTCATCCAGTCGGCCGCGGCCGCCATCCCGTTGTACATGGCGGGAATGCGGCGGCCGGCCACGTAGTACTCCTCAGGGTCCGTGGTGCGCCCGTAAATGCCGATCACCGCGTACATCATCACGGTGGAAAACATGAAGATCGGGCCCAGCCAGTAGCGAGACAGGCCGTTGCGCTCGGCCCACGCCATCAGCGCCAGAAACAGCAGGAAGCCGGCGACAAAGATGCCAACGTTGCGATGCAGGCGCCGCTTGTAGGCGGCATACACGGGCGTATCAGGCATCCGGCGGGCTGCCACGCGTCGGCAGGCTGTCTTCCGGGGCCAGGCGCTTCATCACCATCGCGTAAATCGCCACGATTGCAATGAAAACCAGGACGGCGCCCTGCGCGGCCATCCAGAAGCCGAACGGCCACGGCCCCACCGAAAACGCCAGGTCGCGCGCAAAGAAACAGACACCAAAACTCACCACTGCCCACACGGCCAGCAGCGCTGCCTTCAAAGCCAGCACGCGCGGATCGTGTTTTTCTAGCGCCTGCGGTTCAACCATGCGCGGATCATGTCACCCAAGGCGAGTTGCCGCCTTAGGTGTGGCCCTAGGTTGCCGCAGTGCGCAGTACTTCAGCGCGACGCCAGCTGCTTCCAGGTGGCGATAACGCTGTCGGGGTTGAGCGAGATCGACGTAATGCCCTCGTCGGCGAGCCAGGCGGCGAAATCCGGATGGTCGCTCGGGCCCTGGCCGCAGATGCCGACGTACTTGCCTTTCGACAGGCAGGCCTTGATAGCGCGCGACAACATGGCCTTGACCGCCGGGTCGCGCTCGTCGAAGTCAGCGGCGAGCAGTTCGAGGCCGGAGTCGCGATCGAGACCGAGCGTGAGCTGCGTCAGGTCATTCGAGCCAATCGAGAAGCCGTCGAAATACTCGAGAAACTCGTCCGCCAGGATCGCGTTGCTCGGTACCTCGCACATCATGATGACCTTCAGGTCCTCCGTTCCGCGCTTGAGCCCCTGTACTGCGAGCAGTTGCGTGACGCGGTCAGCCTGCTTGAGCGTTCGCACGAACGGCACCATGACCTGCACATTGGTCAGGCCCATCTCGCCGCGCACGCGCACGAGCGCTTCGCATTCCATCGCGAACGCTTCGCGGAAGTCTTCACTGATGTAGCGCGCTGCGCCGCGAAAACCCAGCATCGGGTTTTCTTCTTCGGGCTCATAGCGCGAGCCGCCGATCAGCTTGCGGTATTCGTTCGACTTGAAGTCGGACAGGCGCACGATCACGGGCTTGGGCCAGAACGCAGCGGCGATGGTCGCAACGCCTTCTGCCACCTTGTCCACATAGAACGCTCGCGGCGACGCGTGACCGCGGGCCACTGACTCCACGGCTTTCTTCAGGTCGGCATCGACGTTCGGGTAGTCGAGGATCGCCTTCGGGTGCACGCCGATGTTGTTGTTGATGATGAACTCAAGCCGCGCCAGGCCCACGCCGTCATTGGGCAGCTGCGCGAAGTCAAAGGCCAGTTGCGGATTGCCGACGTTCATCGTCATCTTGATGGCAATCTTGGGCATCGCGCCGCGCTGCACTTCACTGACTTCCGTCTCGAGCAAACCGTCGTAGATAAAGCCGGTGTCGCCCTCGGCGCAACTCACCGTGACGAGCATTCCTTCGCCAAGCAAGTCAGTGGCATTGCCGCAGCCGACAACGGCCGGGATGCCCAGTTCGCGCGCGATGATCGCCGCGTGGCAGGTCCGTCCGCCGCGGTTCGTGACAATGGCGCTCGCGCGCTTCATCACGGGCTCCCAGTTCGGGTCGGTCATATCAGTCACGAGCACATCGCCCGGCTGCACCTTGTCCATTTCGGAGATGTTCTGCACGATGCGGACAGGGCCTGTGCCGACCTTCTGGCCGATCGCGCGGCCTTCTGCCAGCACCGTGCCTTTGCCCATGACCTTGTAGCGCAGCTCGGCCTTGCCTTGCTGCTGGCTCTTCACGGTCTCGGGGCGTGCTTGCAGGATGTAGATCTGACCGTCAGTGCCGTCCTTGCCCCACTCGATATCCATGGCCCGGCCGTAGTGCTTCTCGATCACCAGCGCATAGCGCGCGAGCTGCTCCACATCCGCATCGGTCAATGAGAAACGGTTGCGCTGCTCCAGCGGCACTTCGGTGGTTTTGACCAGCTTGCCGGAGGCCGCCTTTTCAGCGTCGCTGGAAAACACCATCTGGATCAGCTTGGAGCCCAGATTGCGGCGGATCACAGCGCGCTTGCCGGCAGCGAGCATCGGCTTGTGCACATAGAACTCGTCGGGATTCACGGCGCCCTGCACCACCGTTTCACCCAGGCCGTAGCTCGAGGTGATGAACACCACCTCTTCGAAGCCGGATTCGGTATCGATCGTGAACATCACGCCGGCCGCGCCCAGATCACTGCGCACCATGCGCTGCACGCCCGCCGACAGTGCGACGTCGGCATGTGCGAAGCCCTTGTGGACGCGGTAGCTGATCGCACGGTCGTTGTAGAGGGACGCGAAGACTTCCTTCATCTTCGCCAGGACGTCGTCAATGCCCACGACATTGAGGAACGTCTCCTGCTGGCCCGCAAATGATGCGTCTGGCAAGTCCTCGGCAGTGGCCGAGGACCGGACTGCGAAACTCGCCATCGGATTGCCGGCGGACAGTTTCGTGAAGGCTGCGCGGATCGCCGCTTCGAGATCGGGTGGAAACGGCTGGGCTTCGACCCAGCTGCGGATGTCGGCGCCGGCGGCCGCCAACGCGCGCACGTCATCCGTGTTGAGTGCATCGAGCCGCTGGTTGATGCGCTCGGCCAGGCCGGCATGGGCCAGGAACTGGCGGTACCCATGCGCTGTTGTGGCAAAGCCGGTTGGCACCAGCACGCCTTGCGGCAGCTGCGAAATCATCTCGCCGAGACTGGCGTTCTTGCCGCCCACATAGGCGACATCGTCCATTCTCAAATCCTCGAAGGGGACAACGAGCAGGTTATCTAGGCGGTTCTCCAGCGGGGCCGCAGAGGCTGTTGCAGACATGGGAAAGCTCCAAAAGTAAAAAGCTGGTCTGCGCTCGTAGGGCGCGCCCGGGCATGAGCAAGGCAACGGCGATCTGGTTGTTGGTTGGGGCCGATGCGGGTCATGCGCGAGGGAATCGGATAATTGCTGGCATTGTAGGCGTCGGCGTCCCGCTCGCGGCTTGCAATGGCCTGAAAGAACCACTGCATGCATACACGCACCGTCTTCTTCATTTCCGATGGCACAGGGATCACCGCCGAGACGTTCGGCAACGCCATCCTGGCTCAGTTCGAGTTCAAGCCGCGCCATGTCCGGCTGCCTTTTGTCGATACGGTCGACAAAGCTCATCAGGTCGTGCGGCAGGTCAACCACACGGCAGAAGTCGAGGGCCGCAAGCCCCTGGTCTTCACGACGCTCGTCAATATCGAGATTCTTCGCGTGATCGAGCAAGGCTGCCGCGGAATGCTGCTCGACATGTTCGGCACCTTCGTGCGCCCACTCGAAGTGGAGCTGGGCCTGAAGTCGAACCACCGCGTGGGCCGCTTTTCGGACGCAAGCAAGAGCAAGGAGTACCACGACCGGATCGAGGCCATCAACTTCAGCCTGGCGCATGACGACGGCCAGTCCAACCGCGACCTCGAAGGCGCCGACGTGATCCTTGTCGGCGTGAGCCGCAGTGGCAAGACACCGACGTCGCTCTATCTTGCGATGCAATACGGCCTGAAGGCAGCGAACTACCCGCTCATCCCCGAAGACTTCGAGCGTCAGCAGCTGCCCCCCGCGCTGGCGGCGCATCGCAAGAAGATCTTCGGCTTGACCATCCAGCCCGAGCGGCTGGCCGAAATCCGAAATGAGCGGCGGCCCAACTCGCGCTATGCGGCGCTGGAAAACTGCCGCACTGAAGTGGCCGAAGCCGAGGCCATGATGCGCCGTGCCGGCATTCGCTGGCTGAGCACCACAACCAAGTCGATCGAAGAGATCGCCACCACCATCCTCCAGGAAATCCGGCCGGAGCGGCTGGTGTACTGAGCCAACCTGCCCCCGGCCTGCGGCGCCTCACCACGAGGAGGATCTGCGCTCGCTCAGGCAGAGCAATAGACATTCGCTAACGGAACGATTCGATCAATAAATTGGATTGATTCACCCGTCGCCCGTAACCTCCACGCATCGCAATCTGAAACCCCAAGAGAGGAAAAACCATGTCACTCATCAATACCCAAGTCGCTCCCTTCCAGGCCACGGCATACCACAACGGCAAGTTCGTTCCCGTCACGCAGGAGAACTTCAAGGGCAAGTGGTCGGTCGTCGTGTTCTACCCGGCTGACTTCACGTTCGTCTGCCCGACCGAGCTCGGCGACCTGGCCGATCACTATGAAGAGTTCAAGAAGCTCGGCGTCGAGGTCTACGGCGTCTCGACCGACACGCACTTCACGCACAAGGCATGGCACGACACGTCGGACACGATCCGCAAGGTGCAGTACCCGCTGGTGGGCGACCCAAGCCACCAGCTGGCCCGCTTCTTCGAAGTGCTGATCACCGAAGGCGAAGACACCGGCCTGGCCCTGCGCGGCACGTTCGTGATCGACCCCGAGGGCCGCATCAAGACCATCGAAGTGCACGACAACGGCATTGGCCGCGATGCCACCGAAACGCTGCGCCGCGTCAAGGCAGCGCAGTACATCGCCGCCCACCCGGGCGAAGTGTGCCCCGCCAAGTGGAGCGAAGGCGCCGAAACGCTGACACCGTCGCTCGACCTCGTCGGCAAGATCTGAAGAGGACTCGCGCCGCCATGCTCGATGCCAACCTCAAAGCGCAGCTCGCGGCGTATCTCCAGCGAATCGACCAGCCGGTGGAGCTCGTCGCTTCGCTTGACGACACGCCGGCTTCCGCCAAGCTCCAGGCGCTGCTGAAAGACATTTCTGACGCCTCGCCACTGGTGACAGTGGTCGAGTCGCGCGGTGGACCGCACCGCGCACCCTCGTTCGCCGTCACGCGGCAGGGCCACTCGCACGGGCCGCGATTCGCGGGCCTGCCGATGGGCCATGAGTTCACGTCGCTCGTGCTGGCGCTGCTCCAGGTGGGCGGCTACCCACCGAAGGTCGACGAACCGGTCCTCAAGCAGATTCGCGAACTCGACGGTGACTTCGATTTCGAAATCTACATCTCGCTGACGTGCCACAACTGCCCCGACGTCGTGCAGGCACTGAACCTGATGGCGATCCAGAACCCGCGCATCAAGGCGACGATGATCGACGGCTCGCTGTTCCAGGACGAAATCAAGGAACGCCAGATCATGGCGGTTCCCACGGTGTTCCTGAACGGAACGCACTTCGGCCAGGGCCGGATGAGCCTGGAAGAGATCCTCGCAAAAATCGACACGAGCGGTGTGAAGCGTGAGGCCGACAAGATCGCCGGCAAAGATCCGTTCGACGTGCTGATTGTCGGCGGCGGGCCTGCAGGCGCTGCAGCGGCGGTGTACGCCGCGCGCAAAGGCATTCGAACCGGCATCGCGTCCGAGCGGTTCGGCGGCCAGGTGCTCGACACGATGGGCATTGAAAACTTCGTGTCGGTGAAAGAAACTGAAGGGCCGAAGTTCGCACTGGCGCTCGAAGAGCATGTTCGCCAATACGACGTGGACATCATGAACCTGCAGCGGGCCAAGGCGCTGATTCCCGGTCCCGAGCTGATCGAGATCCAGCTCGAAAGCGGTGCGTCGCTGAAAGCGAAGAGCGTGGTGGTCACGACGGGCGCACGCTGGCGCAATATCAACGTTCCCGGTGAGCACGAGTACCGCAACAAGGGCGTCGCGTACTGCCCGCACTGTGACGGCCCGCTCTTCAAGGGCAAGCGCGTCGCCGTGATCGGCGGCGGCAACTCGGGCGTGGAAGCAGCGATCGACCTGGCAGGCATCGTCGGGCACGTCACGCTGATCGAGTTCGACACAAAACTGCGTGCCGATGAAGTGTTGCAGCGCAAGTTGCGCAGCCTGGCCAACGTCACGGTGCTGGTGAATGCACAGACGACTGAAATTGCAGGCAACGGCCAGCGCGTCACCGGGCTTTCCTACAAGGACCGCTCCACCGGCGAAGCGAAGCAGGTCGAGCTCGAAGGTGTGTTTGTGCAGATCGGGCTCGTGCCGAACACGGAATGGCTCAAGGGCACGCTCGAGTTGTCGCGCCACGGCGAAATCATCGTTGACGCGAAGGGGCAGACATCGATTCCCGGCGTGTTTGCCGCGGGCGACGCGACGACCGTGCCATTCAAGCAAATCATCATCGCCGCAGGCGACGGTGCCAAGGCAGCGCTGGGCGCATTCGACCACCTCATCCGGTCGAGCGCGCCCGCTCATTGAACTTCTGAAAATATTTTCTCAACGCAAATGAGATAGATTCTCATTTGCGTTAAACTCGCCGCTGGAAATTAATTCGGCGGAGGCCCCCGTGGCGAGTAGAGAGTTTGGTGAAAAGCAGTCCTTCACGGCACCGTCGCTGCACGTAGGCGCCCTGATGCTTGCCGCGTCGGTCAGCAGCTGGGCCCAGACGCGCCCTGTATCCACGCTGGCGCCCGTCACGATCCGGGAAAAGGCCGAGGCCCCGCAGGGCAAAGACGCAGTACAGACCAAGCGCACATCCATCGGCAAGGGCGAGCAGGACATCCGGGACATCCCGCAATCAGTCAACGTCATCACCGAAAAGCTGATCGACGACGTCAAGCTCGACACGCTCAAGCAAGCCCTTCATTACTCGGCTGGCATCACGTTCGCCGCGACGGAAAACGGCACCGACCAGGACGTGCGGCTGCGCGGCTTCCCGATTGCCACCACGGGCGACGTACTCATCGACGGCATGCGCGACCCCTCGCAATACGACCGCGACACGTTCAACCTGGAGCGGATCGAAGTGATGCGCGGCTCGGCGTCCATGCTTTTCGGCCGCGGCTCGACTGGCGGTGTCGTGAACCAGGTGACGAAAAGGCCTTTGCTGCAGGACCAGACAGATATCACCGGCACGGCTGGCACCGGCGGCTATTTCCGCAGCACCGCGGACTTCAACCTGCGCACGGGCGAGACGAACGCTCTTCGCATCAACGCCATGGTCAACAAGGCCAACAACGGCGGCGCAAAAGTAGACAAGTACGGCTTCGCGCCGAGCTACGCGTGGGGCCTGGGCACGCCTGATGAGTTCAACGTTGGCCTGTTCACCATCAAGAATGACAACGTACCGATGGCGGCCGTTCGCTATGTGAATGGCCGCCTGGCACCTGTCGCGGCCGGTGCGTTCTACGGCACGGCATCGGACTTCGCGACAGGCGAAGCGACGTATGTCAACGGCAGCTGGAAGCACCTGTTTGCCAATGGCGGCGAACTGCGTGCCCAATGGCGAAGCGGCATCTTCGACCGCGCGCAATGGAGTACGGCCGCCGGCGCATGCGGCGCGACGCCGACACCTGCGGGGACTTGCCCGGCTGGCACACCCGCCGTCACATCGCTGACACCGGCGACCTTCCTGACCCGCAGCGGCCTCACGCCACGCAAAGACCGCTACAAGGCCACGTACGCACAGGCCGACTACAGCAAGAGCATCGAGGCCTTCGGCATGCGCCACGACTTGCTGGCCGGTGTCGACATCTCGCGTGAGCAGGCGAATCGATTCCAGAACAACGGATCGCTGCTCGCAACACGCCCCGCGACCACCGTCGGCACACCCGACGGCGGCGCCGTGCTCGCCGGCCCCGGATCGTTTCCGCAGTGGCGCAACTCCAGCAACTACACCGCCAAAGCATGGGGCGCCTATGCGCAGGACACCATCCATCTCACACCCGTGTGGAAGTTGCTCGGCGGCGTGCGCTACGACAGCTTCAAAGGTGACTTCGAAAGCCTCGCCTATGCAGCCGGTGCCAATGGCGCATTGACGACCGTCACGAAGACGCACCTGTCGAACTCGCCGTGGAGCTACCGCGCCGGCGTGCTCTACCAGCCGACGGCCTCGCAGTCGTATCACGTGTCATACGGCACTTCGTTCAACACATCGGCAGACACCTACCAGTTCGTCACGCCACAAACGGCGGGCACGCCACCCGAGAAGAGCCGCAACATCGAGCTTGGCGCCAAGCTCGACTGGCTGGGCGGGCGGCTCTCCACGCGCGGCGCGATCTTCAGGACAGAAAAGTTCAATGAGCGCACCACCGATGCCGACTTTGCCGGAACGGCCTTCCTGCTCTCGGGCAAGCGCCATACGTCGGGCATCGAACTCGATGTGGTTGGATACCTCACGCCCAAGTGGGAAATCTATGCGTCGTACACGTGGATCCCGATTGCGAAAATCGATGCGCTCGGCACGGCCCAGGCCGCTTCAGTAGGCTCGCGCGTGGGCCTGACGCCCAAGCAGTCCGGCGCAGTGTGGCTCAGCTACCAAGCGTTGCCTGAACTGCGCCTGGCGGTGGGCGCGCACGGCGCCAGCGAAAATCGGCCGCTGCAGGGCACGACCGGCGCGGCGTCGACCACGGCGCGCGTGCCAGGCTTTGCCGTCTTCGATGCCATGGCGGAATACAAATTCACACCCGATGTGTACGCGCAGATCAACGTGAACAACCTGACCAACAAAGCCTACGGCGACCAGCTGTACCCCGGCTTCACCGTACTTGGCGCGAAGCGCCAGGTGCTGGCGACAATCGGCGTGCGCTACTGAGCCACCACCATCATGCTGCTGCACATCCAAGGCGTCCTGACTTCTGCTGAAGTTGCGCAGGCCCGCGACATCCTGGCGACAGCCCCGTGGGGCGACGGCCGGATCACCGCCGGGAGCCAGTCGGCTGTGGCCAAAAACAACGAGCAGTTGCCCGAGGCATGCGAGCAGACGCAACAAGTGCAGCAGTTACTGCTGCGCGGGCTGGAACGCCACGAGACATTCTTTTCCGCAGCGCTGCCCAAGCAGGTTTCGCCACCGCTGTTCAATCGCTACGGCGGCAGCGCCAACAGTTTCGGCAATCACGTGGACAGCGCGGTGCGCTACCTGCGAAACGGCGCCGGGCGGGTGCGAACCGACATCTCGTGCACCGTCTTTCTCAGCGAGCCCCATGAATACGACGGCGGCGAACTCGTGATCGAAGACACCTTCGGCAGCCATCGCGTGAAGCTGCCCGCCGGGGACATGGTGCTGTATCCGGGGACAAGTGTTCACCGTGTCGAACCCGTCACGCGGGGCGCCCGCATCGCCAGCTACTTCTGGATCCAGAGCATGGTGCGCACCGACGAACAGCGCCGCCTGCTGCACGACATGGACAACCATCTTCGGCGTTTGCGCTCAAGCGCGGGCGAAGCTGATCCCTCGGTGATCGGGCTCACCAGCACGTATCACAACCTCCTTCGGATGTGGATCGACATCTGACTCTTCAATCTGACTCTTCAACGACTGGAGCCTTCCCATGAAAACACGACATCTCCTCGCAGCGCTCGCGCTCGCCCCCGCATTCGCTTTCGCGCATGGCGACATCAAGTGCGACGTGCCCAAAGCCGAGTGGCAGCCGCAGACAGCGCTGCAAGCCAAGCTGGAAAAAGACGGCTGGAAAAAAGTGCGCAAGGTCAAGGTCGAGAACGGCTGCTATGAGGTGTACGGCTTCGACGAAAACAACAAGCGTGCAGAGAAGTTCTACAACCCCAAGACCTTCGAGCTGGTCAACGAAGTCAAGAAGCCGTGACAACGCCCGGCGGCGCTGACACGTCGCCAGCCGTCGTTGTATGGGACCGGCCCGTGCGCCTGGTGCACTGGGCACTCGCGCTCGTGTGCGTGGCTGCATGGATCACCTCCGACTTCTTCCTGCGGTGGCACGAGCCATTCGGATACGCCGCGCTCGCCCTCGTCGTCGCACGCATCGCGTGGGGAATAATCGGCAGCCCCTACGCGCGGCTTGCGCAGTTTGTGCGCGGGCCGGGTGCAACGCGGCACTACTTTCGCGAGGTCCTGCGTGGCCACGCAGCACGCTACCTCGGTCACAACCCGCTGGGCGCCTGGATGGCATTGGCGCTCTGGCAATGTGTGGCAGCGCTCGGCCTGACTGGCTGGCTGATGAACACCGACATGTTCTGGGGCGTGGAGTGGCTCGACTGGCTTCATCACGCGCTGGCATGGCTGCTCATCGCTCTTGTAGTGGCTCACGTTGCAGGCGTGGTGACGACAGGTCGCCGTCACCGTGAAAACCTGGTGCTGTCGATGTGGACAGGCCGCAAGCGAGCACCCGGCCCCCACGACGTGGCTTGACCCCACTTGGATTTGAAGATTGATTCGCAGTGCATATTGCCCAACGACCGCTGAACCGAACTTATGTCATCGCCGCAGGCGTGCTGGCGTTTCACGCCGCAGCGCTCTGGGCATTGCAGTCCGGCTTGCTTCAGCGTGCAATGGAGGTGGTGGTGCCCGTAGCCATGCTCACCGAGCTGATCGAGCCGCCGCAGCCCAAGAGCGAATCGCGCGAATCACAGGCGCAACTGCGCGCACCGTCGCCGCCACCCGCGAAGGCAGCGCCCGCTGCAACGCCCCTGCCAGTCGCCATCCCACGCGCTGAGCCCGCACCGAACGCAGTCACCGCTTCACCTGAACCGGCAGTGCCGATGAATACGACAGCGGCCGGGCCTGCCAATGCCTCAGTGCTGTCCTCGCCCTCCGCGCCTCCTGCGCCCTCGCCTGCTCCCGCGCGCGTGGAACTGCCATCCACCAGTGCCGAATACCTCCAGAACCCGAAGCCGGCCTACCCGCCATTGAGCAAGCGCCTGGGCGAACAAGGCAGCGTCATCGTCCGTGTGCTGATCGGCCCTGACGGCCTGCCGCAACGCGCGGAGCTGTACAAGGCCAGCGGGTTCGACAGGCTCGACCAGGCGGCCCTCGCCACGGTCATGAAATGGCGCTATGTGCCGGGCAAGCGAGCGGGCGTCCCCGAAACCATGTGGGCCTACGTGCCCATCAACTTTGTCCTCGAATAGGTCCTATTTCCATGAATTCCCAACTCGGCCTCATCAACCTCTGGACAGGCGGCGACATCGTCACCCGTGGCACGGCGCTCCTGCTGCTTGCCATGTCGCTCTCGTCCTGGATGGTGATCATCATCAAGGCGTTGAATCTGCGCACCTGCGCATCCCAGGCCCGCCAGACAGAACACTTCTGGCACAGCACCGACTTCGCCAGTGGGGTTCACAAACTGGGCACCGATGCAACCAACCCGTTTCGCGCACTCGCTGTCGAGGGGCGCGAGGCCACTGCACACCACCGCGCGCAGCAGCCCCAGTTGCATGACTCGCTCGATCTGAGCGACTGGCTGACGCGGTCGCTGCGCAATTCAATCGACGAGTCGACTGCCAGGCTCCAGTCAGGCCTCGCGGTGCTGGCATCGGTGGGCTCGACGGCGCCGTTTGTGGGGCTCTTCGGCACCGTCTGGGGCATCTACCACGCGCTGCTGTCGATCAGCACGGCGGGCCAGGCCACGATCGACAAAGTGGCTGGCCCCATCGGCGAGGCGCTGATCATGACGGCACTTGGCCTGGCCGTCGCAATCCCTGCGGTGCTGGGCTACAACGCACTTGTGCGGGGCAACAAGTCGGTGCTGGGCAAACTCAACCGCTTCGCGCACGATCTGCATGCGTACTTCATCACCGGCGCGCGAGTGTCGATCGCCGCCGACTCGTCGGCGCGCATCCTCGCGCTGAAGAAGGCCTGAGCCATGGCATTCGGCACACAGGACGAGATCGACGACGTCATGAACGAGATCAACATGACACCCCTGGTGGACGTCATGCTGGTCCTGCTGATCATCTTCATCATCACGGTTCCGGTCATGCAGCACTCGGTCAACATCGACCTGCCGCAAGCCACGAACAAGGTGGTCGACGCAAAACCGGAGACAGTCCGCCTCTCGGTGGATGCCCAAGGCAGCTACTTCCTCAATGAAAAGCGCGTTGATGACCAGGACCTGGCCGCAGCGCTGAAGACCGAAGCGCAGCGCAACCCGCAACCCGAGCTTCATATCCGCGGCGACAAGGCCGTGCGCTACGAGCGCGTGGCCCAAGCCATGGCAGTTGCGCAGCAGTCGGGCCTGCGAAAGATCGGCTTCATCACCGAACCCAGGCCGGAGTAACCGGCAATGCGCCCGCTAGAGGCCGATGGCAGCGATGCCCGCCCTGGCGATCTGCGCGTCTTCCGTGGACTTCACGCCGCTCACGCCAATGGCGCCCAGGCACTGCCCGTCCTTCATGATGGGCACGCCGCCTTCCAGCATGCCGGCGAGATCGGGCGCGCTCAGGAACGACACGCGGCCGCCATTGATCATCTCCTCGTAGACGCGGCTCTCGCGCCTGCCCACGGCTGCGGTATTGGCTTTGGCCGGCGCGATGTGGGCGGAGATGGGCGCCGCACCGTCCAGGCGTTGCAGCCAAAGCAGATGCCCGCCGTCGTCCACGATGGCAATCGTGACGGCCCACTTGTTCTTGATGGCCTCTGCTTCTGCGGCGGCAGCCATGGCCTTGAGGTCGGCCAGGTCGAGAAAGGGCTTGGAATTCATGGCGTGGGAACTCGTTGGTCTTTGAAGGCTCCAAGCATACTGCCGCAAAGCCCGTACAAAGCTGCGGACATGCGCATTGCCCGGGACTTGAACCAACCTAGAATGCGCCCATCTAACGGCTATCTGCAAAAGGAGTGCTGACCATGAGTGAAAACGTCCAGACCGTCGACTACGGCTATGCCGTTGGCGCGGACAATCGCAACAAGGTGATGCGCAACACCTACTGGCTCCTTGCCTTGAGCATGGTGCCAACGGTTCTCGGCGCATGGGTCGGCGTAGCCACGGGGATCGTGATCGGCCTGACGGGCGGCCTCGGCCTGATCGTCTTCCTCGCCGGTGCTTTCGGCTTCATGTTCGCCATCGAGAAAACAAAGAATTCGGCAGCCGGCGTTCCCGTGTTGCTCGGCTTCACGTTCTTCATGGGCCTGATGCTGTCGCGCCTGATCACGGCGGTGCTGGGCTTCAGCAATGGCCCGAGCCTGATCATGACGGCCTTTGGCGGCACGGCGGGCGTGTTCTTCGTGATGGCGAGCCTCGCCTCGGTGATCAAGCGCGACCTCTCCGGCATGGGCAAGTGGCTCTTCGTCGGCGCGCTGGCGATCATGATCGGCGGCATCATCAACGTGTTCATTGGCTCCACGGCCGGCATGATGGTGATCAGCGTGATGGCCATCGGCATCTTCAGCGCGTACATGCTGTACGACCTGAAGCAGATTCTTGATGGCGGCGAGACGAACTACATCAGCGCCACGCTCGCGCTGTACCTGGACCTCTTCAATGTGTTCCAGAGCCTGCTGGCCTTGCTGGGCATCGCTGGCGGCCAGCGCGACTGACGCTGTTTCGCGCGTCGTCCGGCGCAGCACACAGAAAGGGGCCCTCGGGCCCCTTTTTGCTGTTGCCGGCTTACTGCAGATCGAACACTGCGATCGACTCCACATGCGCCGTGTGCGGGAACATGTTCACCACGCCAGCGGCGGAACAGCGGTAGCCAGCCTGATGCACGAGCAGGCCGGCATCGCGCGCGAGCGTCGCCGGATTGCAGCTCACGTAGACGATGCGTTTCGGCGGCTGCCACGCGCCGCGCATCTGGGGCTGCGCATGCAGCTCGGCCAGCGCTTTGACCAGCGCGAATGCACCTTCGCGCGGTGGATCGACCAGCCAGCGGTCGGCGAATCCATCTGCCACCAGCAGCTCGGGCGTCATTTCGAACAGATTGCGCGCGGCGAACTCGACCTTGCCGAACGGCGCTTGTGCGCGAGCAGCGGCGCGGTTGCACTCAAGGTTCTCGCGTGAACGGGCGACCAGCGACTCGCTGCCCTCGATGCCCAGCACCTCACCGGCCATCGTCGCGATAGGCAGCGTGAAGTTGCCCAGGCCACAAAACCAGTCGATCACACGCTCTTGCCTCGTCGCACCCAGAAATCTCAGTGCGCGCGACACCAGAACGCGATTGATGTGCGGATTGACCTGCGTGAAGTCCGTCGGCTTGAAAGGCATCGTGATGCCGTATTCGGGCAACGCGTACGACAGTGCCCGCACAGGCGTATCCAGCAGCTTGACCGTGTCCGGCCCCTTCGCCTGCAGCCACCACTGGACGCCGATATCGGCATGCTGCGCCGCAAAGGCGCGAAGCTTGGCGATGTCGCCTTCACTGAGCGGTTCAAGGTGGCGCAACACCAGCGCTGTGACGTCGTCACCGCAGGCCAGTTCGATCTGCGGGCAAGTCTCGATCGCATCCATGGAGCCGATCAGGGCACGAAGCGGCAGCAGCAAGTCACTCACGTGCTGCGGAATGACGTGGCACTCGCGCATGTCGGCGACGTAGCGGCTCTTGCGCTCGTGAAAGCCGATCAGCACAGCGCCCTTCTTGTGTACATGCCGCACTGAAAAGCGGGCGCGCCAGCGATAGCCCCACGCCGGCCCCTCTATAGGGCGCACGACCATGTCGGCCTTGACCTTCGCGAGATGCCACAGGTTGTCCTCAAGAACACGCTGCTTGCTGGCCACTTGCGCGCCCACATGCAGATGCTGCATCTTGCAGCCGCCGCACGCGCCGTCGTGAAGGCCGAAGTGCGGGCACTGCGGGCGCACGCGCTGCGATGACTCGCGATGCATCTCGGTGAGCGTGGCCTGTTCCCAGTTGTTCTTGCGCCGGTTCACACGGGCACTCACCACTTCGAAGGGCAAGGCACCTTCGATGAAGACAACTTTGCCGTCTGCCCGCCGTGCGACACCTTGCGCCTCAAGGTCGAGGCCATCGACGCGCAGCCAGCCCTCGGGCAAGGCCAGACTCGTCATTTCAGGCAAGGCCGGACCTGTCGCCTCCGGCAAGGCCGGGGCTTTCAATTCAATTTCGACTTCTTCTGACATGCCCCGATTGTCTCAGGGCGCAAGCAACGCCTTTTGCCGGCTCACGCCCAGGCGGCAAGATACTCACTCCAATGCGGCTCGAACTGCGCGAGCTCGCCGAGCGTTTGCTTGACCATCGCGATTTCCTGTTCGTACTCGGCCTCGGTCAGCCCGCCGCGCATCTTCTGGAAGCGGCAATAAACGAGATACGTGTTCATCACGTCCGTCTCGCAGTAGCGGCGAATCTCCTCAAGCTTGCCTTCAAGGAACGCCGGGTACACCTGCGAGCCGTCCATGCCGAGCTTTCCCGGAAAGCCGCACAGCTTGGCCATCGCATCAAGGGGGGCATTGTTCTTGGGCTGGTACAGCGCCAACAGGTCCATCAGGTCGAGGTGCCGCATGTGATAGCGGCTGATGTAGTTGTTCCACTTGTGCTCGCGGTCGTCCTCGCCCATGTCCCAGTACTTCGGTGCTGTCACGCCGTGGCGCAGGCCCCGGTAATGCAGCACGGGAAGATCGAACCCGCCACCGTTCCAGCTCACAAGTTGCGGCGCCTTCTGCTCCACCGTCTTGAAAAACGTCTGGATCACTTTGCCTTCGCTCGCATTGTCGCGATCGACAAACGAGTGGATCTTCAAGCCCTCGGCATTGCGAAACACACAGCTGATGACCAGCACGCGCTGCAGGTGCAGTGGGGTGAAGTCGCTCTGCCCGCGTTCCTTGCGCTCGGCAAGCCACGCGGCGTAAACATCGGCGTCGCTGGTGGAGGCGGCCTCACTGCGCAGTGCACGAAGACCTGCAATATCGGGAATGGATTCAATGTCGAAAACGAGTACAGGCCAGCTCATGCGGCCACTGTAGCAGGCCCTAAAACAGCGCCGCCTTGTCGATGCCGCTGCGCATCACGTGCCGTTTGAGTTTGACCATCGCCTCGTTCTGGATCTGGCGGATGCGCTCGCGCGTGAGGCCCAGGCGTTCACTCAACACCTCAAGCGTCTCGGGCTCGCGGTCGTGCAGGCCGAAGCGGCCTTCAAGAACTTCCTTCTCGCGGCTCGACAGCACGTCAATCCAGTTGTCGAGCAAGCGGCCGACTTCATGACTGTGCGTCACCCCCGGTGGGTCCATCGTCACTTCATCAGCCATGGAGTCGCCGAGCGTGCGCGCGTCCTCTGACAGGTCCATCGCAGCGTCGAGCGACTTCGGCGTCTCGGCCATGGCAAGAAGCTCTGACACTTCCTGCACATCGCGCCCGAGCAGTGCAGCGATGTCGTCCACGCGCACGCCCTCGCCTTCGCCAGTGTTGCGCTCAAGAGCAAAGGCAGGATCGGCTTGCAGCGTCCTGCGTGCGCGCAGCACCTGCTGCAGCTCGCGCACGATATGGACCGGCAGGCGGATCACCCGGCCCTGATTCATCACTGCGCGCTCGACCGACTGGCGAATCCACCAGGTGGCGTAGGTCGAAAACCGAAAGCCGCGTTCAGGCTCGAATTTGTCGATCGCATGCATCAGGCCCAGGTTGCCTTCTTCGATCAGGTCCGACAGCGGGACGCCGCGGCCCAGATACGCCTTGGCGATACTGACGACCAGCCGCAGGTTGTGCTCGATCATGGATTGGCGCGCTGCGAAGTCGCCTGAGCGTGCACGCGTGGCCGTCTCGAACTCTTCCTGCGCCGTGAACAGCTCCGTCTTGCGGATGTCGCGCAGATAGAGCGTCAGCGTGTCGCTGGAGTCGTCGGCGAATGCGGTGGACGTGGCGGAAGGCGCAACGGATGGTTCATCCGCAATTGCATCGGGCGCAGGCGGAGCAGCAGGTTCACTGTGCCCGTTGCGCTTTTTCATGACTACCTGGCCGGAAGGTACTTGGCTGGATCGACCGGCTTGCCCTGTCGACGAATCTCGAAGTGCAGCTTGACCCGGTCAGCGTCGCTGCTGCCCATCTCGGCAATCTTCTGGCCCTTGCGCACCGACTGGTCTTCCTTCACGAGCAACGCCTGGTTGTGTGCGTAAGCAGAAAGATAGGTGTTGTTGTGCTTGAGGATGATCAGGTTGCCATAGCCACGCAGGCCTGCGCCGGCATACACCACCTTGCCGTCGGCAGAGGCAAGCACTGCATCACCCGGCTTGCCCGTGATGTCGAGCCCCTTGTTGCGCTGTTCGTCAAAACCCGCGATCACGGACGTGCCCGCAGCCGTCGGCCATGCCCACGGTACTTCGTCATCGCCGGCCGTCGCAGCCGGGGTTGGCGCTGCGGATGCTACCGGTGGAACACTGGCCACCACCGAGCCCGAGGAAGCAGGCCTGGGTGCACTGGCAGCGGACGCTGGCGCACTGGCAAGCGGCACAGCCGAGCCCGTTACGACCGGCCGCGACGTCGCAACGCCGCTATCGGTCGTCGCAGCCACGGGCGGCACGACGCGAAGCACTTGCCCCACTTCGATCACGTTGGGGTTCTCGATGTTGTTCCAGCGCGCAATGTCGCGCCAGTTCTGGCCCGTTTCCAGCGCGATGCGAATGAGCGTGTCGCCCGCGTGCACCGTGTAGTAACCCGGCTTGCCCGCGTTCTCTGATCCTGGCAAGCCCGCGCGCGGAACCTCGACAGGAACAACTGCGCTCGATGGTGCGCGCATTGAAGAGCTTCTGTCTTCCACGGGCGCAGGTGCGCGCGATGAAGATGCGCAGCCAGCAAGCACTGATACCGCCAATGCCACTGCCGTCATCCAGGTTGCGCGCAACTCAAGCATCTTTTCTCTTTCGTTCATTCGTTCAAGCGATGCCCGATTTTAGGGGGACAAAGTGAACCGCCTCAAGCACAGTTTGTTTCAATTCGCGAGGCGTTTTCTCAAGCACGACAAGGGCCTGTTTGCCATTGGCCATGACCGTCGGTGCAACGATGCGCCCACCCACCGCCAATTGATCCACCCACGCCTGCGGGATGGCCTCGCCGCCTGCGGCTGCGATGATGCCCGCGTACGGCGCGCCCTTGGCATAACCCACCATGCCGTCACCAAAGAGCAAATGCACATTCGCCAGCCGAAAGGCCCGCAGGTTTTCGCGTGCCTTCTCATGCAGGCCACGAAGGCGTTCGATGCTGTACACCTCAGTGGCGACCACGCTCAACACCGCCGCCTGGTAGCCGCATCCGGTGCCGATTTCCAGCACGCGGCCCAGCTTGCCTGATGGCTCCTTCTTCGCGCCCAACAGCAACTCGATCATGCGTGCGACAACGTTCGGCTTGGAGATCGTCTGACCAAGGCCAATCGGCAGGCTGGTGTCTTCGTAAGCCTGGTTCACAAGTGCGCTATCAACGAAGCGATGGCGCTCAATTGCACCCATCGCTGCGAGCACTTGCGCATCGGTGATGCCCTGCGCTGCCAGCTTCTGCACCATGCGCGCACGCACTGCTTGCGAATCAAGGCCAATGCCGCCCGGTGATAGTGCTGTGCCCACCGGCTTCGCTCGCACCGGCCGCGCCTGCGCCGGCCCCAGGTCGAGGCGTGCAGGAAAGCCCGGCCGCTTGATCATCAGCCAAGCGCCTTTGCAGCTTGCGACCATGCGGCCAGCGCGGTGTGGTCGGTAAGGTCAACCTGCAGCGGCGTTATCGACACGTGGCCTTGCGCCGTGGCATGGAAGTCAGTGCCTTCGGCGCCGTCTTTCGCTGCGCCTGCATTGCCGATCCAGTACATCGTCTCGCCGTGCGGGCTCGACTGCGGAATCACCTTTTCTGCAGCGTGACGGCGCCCCAGCCTGCAAACCTTGAACGGCTTCAATTCGTCGTACGGCAGATTCGGGATATTCACGTTCAGCAGCCACACCTGCTGATCGGCCAGGTGCTTTTCGATCACCAGCCGGACGAGGTCGCGTGCCTTGCGCGCGGCCGAATCGATATGTGCCCAGCCCTTCTGGGTTTGCGAGAACGCAATGGCCGGCACACCGAACAGGTAGCCCTCCATTGCCGCGCCGACAGTGCCCGAATAAATCGTGTCGTCGCCCATGTTGGCGCCATTGTTGATGCCGCTGACGACCAGGTCGGGCTTGTAGCCGAGATACCCGGTGAGCGCGACATGCACGCAGTCTGCGGGCGTGCCGTTGACGTAGTGAAAGCCCAGGTGCGACTTGTGAACATACAGCGGCGTGTGCAGCGATAGTGCGTTCGATTTCGCGCTGTTGTTGTGCTCGGGTGCAATGACCTGGACGTCGCCCAGGTCATGAATCGCTTCGTACAAGGCTGCCAGGCCCGGCGCCTGGTAGCCGTCGTCATTGGAGAGTAGGATTTTCATTGGGGGGTTTCGCTGCGATTGTAGGACTGCATGAGCTCGCCTCGTCGCGGCTGGGACATTGGGGCTGCGCGCGCAGGCCTATGATTTGCGCCAACCGAACAAGCAGGAACTTCACATGCATGCATGGCTTTGCGAGAACCCCGTTGGCGTCGATGCGCTTCAATGGAAAGAGATCCCCACGCCGCAGCCCAAGGCAAGCGAAGTACTCATCGAGATCAAGGCCGCGAGCCTGAACTTTCCTGACCTGCTCATCGTGCAGAACAAGTACCAGATGAAGCCGGCCCTGCCCTTCGTCCCGGGCTCCGAATACGCAGGTGTTGTCGCAGCGGTGGGCGAAGGCGTCACCCATCTCAAGGTCGGCCAGAGTGTTGCGTGCCTTTCGGGCACGGGCGGCTTCGGCACCCACACCATCGCACCGGCCGCGCTGTGCATGCCACTGCCGCCGGGCTTCCCGCATGTCGATGCGGCCGCCTTCATCATGATCTACGCGACATCGCATCATGCGCTGGTCGACCGCGGCCAGCTCAAGGCCGGTGAGACCGTGCTGGTGCTGGGCGCAGCGGGCGGAGTCGGCACGGCAGCCATCCAGATCGCGAAGACGCTTGGCGCCCGAGTGATCGCCGCCGCCTCGACCGACGAAAAGTGCGAACTGTGCAAGTCGATCGGCGCGGACGCCACCATCAACTACACGAAAGAATCGCTGCGCGATGCGATCAAGGCGGCAACAGATGGCAAAGGCCCCGACGTCATCTACGACTCCGTCGGCGGCGACTTCGCTGAACCTGCCTTCCGCTCCATTGCGTGGCGTGGCCGCTACCTTGTCGTGGGCTTTGCCTCCGGACCGATTCCCTCGCTGCCATTGAACCTGACACTGCTCAAGGGCGCTTCGCTGGTCGGCGTGTTCTGGGGCGATTTCGCGCGGCGAGAGCCCAAGGCCAACGCCGCGATGATGGCCGAGCTGGCTGGCTGGTACGCACAGGGCAAGATCAAGCCGGTGATCGACAGCACCATGCCCATGTCCGAGCTCAAGGCGGCCTACGCCCACATGGGCTCGCGCGGCGTCAAGGGCAAGCTCGTGATGGTGAACTGAGGCCGAAGGCCACCGCGCCCGCCAGTGCGCGAGTGCGACCCGCTATAATCACGGCCAATACGGTGGCTGTAGCTCAGTTGGTAGAGTCCAGGATTGTGATTCCTGTTGTCGTGGGTTCGAGCCCCATCAGCCACCCCAGAAAATGAAAAAAGCCCGCAACGAAAGTTGCGGGCTTTTTGTTTGGTCGAGCCGGAAGGTTCAGCGCATCAATGGTGCGAGTCAGTTCAACGCCTCAGGCCCTTCCGTCGGCGCGGGCTTGGGCACCTTGATCTGCACTTTCAGCCGCTCTTTGAGCAAGTTGAAGTAAGCCACCGTCTCAGCGGACGACCACCACTGCGCGTACTGGTCGCGCTCGCGCTTGGCGGCCTCAGGCGTCGGCGTGTCACGCGCGAGCACCTTCGTGACCTTGACGACCACGTAGCCGCCGGCACCCAGCTCTACGCCCGTCCAGGAAGGCAGCGTGACAGGGTCGGTGCGCATGGCTGCATCGACCACCGCGGGCAGCATCTGCCCAGGTTCCTGGCGCGAGATGACAACGGCCGGCTGCATCTGCGCCTTCGCTGGATCAGCTTTCCAGGCGGCGAGGCGCTTGATGCCCTCTTCCTTCGCCAGCTCTGCAGCGCGCGTCTCGATCAGGCGGTCACGCACCTTGTCTTTCACATCGGCGAATGGGAGCGTGCGTGCAGGTGTGTACTGCGAAATCCGGCCCGACACCATCACGCCGGGCGCAATCTCCATGGCTTCGGTATTGCGCTTCTTCGCGGTGCTGTCCGGCGAGAACAAAGCGGCGAGGAACTTCGGATTGGCGAGCGGGCCGGTGGCATTGGGGGCGGGGGTTCTTGCAACACCAGTGGCCGTCTTGATCTCCAGCTTGAGTTTGTCAGCCGCGGGCTTGAGGCTGTCCGCCTGCTCGTAGACGAGGTTCGTGAACGAATCGGCCGCCGCGCCGAACTGCTGCTGCGCCTGCTGCTTCTTCAGGTCACCTTCGAGCTCGGCTTTCATCTCGTCGTACGTCTTCTGCTTGGACTCCTTGATGTCCGTCAGCTTGATGACATGGAAGCCGAAATCCGACTCGACGGGGCCAACGATGTCGCCCTTTTTCATCGAGAACGCAGCGTCTTCGAACGGCTTGACCATCGCGCCGCGCGTGAAGAAGTCCAGGTCGCCGCCATTGGCGCCGGAGCCCTTGTCGTCCGAATTCTTCTTGGCCAGCTCTGCAAAGCTCTCGGGGTTCTTCTTCACGGCTGCCAGCAGCTCTTCGGCCTTGGCCTTCGCCTTGGCACGGTCAGCAGCTGGCGCCGCCTTGTCCACCCCCACGAGAATATGGCTGGCGCGGCGCTCTTCGGCCCTGGTGTTCTTGGCGATGTTCTGCTCGTAGTAGCTCTTGAGGTCCGCCTCATTGACGGAAATCCCCTTCTTGACCGTATCCAGATCAAGCACGACGTATTCGACGCTCGCCTGCTCGGGCGCCTGGAACATCGATGGGTTGGCCTTGTAGAAAGCATCCAGGTCGGCATCGGTCGGCTTGACGCGCTCGGCGAAGTCCGCCGGAGCAAAGCGCGTGATCTGCACTTCGCGCTTCTCGAAGAAGGCATTGACGGTGGGCGCAGCTTGTGCAACGGTCGCGAAGCTCGAATTGCCCACGCCTGCGAGCAGCTGGCGGGCCGACAGGTCCGCGCGCACCTCGGCTTCGAACATTTCAGGGGTCTGGCCGCGTTGCGCGACCAACGCGCGATACCTTGCCATGTCGAGCTTGCCGTCGGCGCCGCGCAGCGATGCGATCGCCGGATTCGACTGCAGCTCGCGCGCCAGCCGCTGGTCTGTCGTCATGAGGTGTGCGTTGCCAGCGGCTGCGGAGACCACGCGGTCGCGGATCATGCGTTCAAGCGTGGCGTACCTCGCGCTCGGTGAGTCGAGCAGCTTGATGTCGATCTGCGGCATGCGCTGGCGAATGCGCTCGACTTCCTGCTTGTGGGCTGCATCCCATTCGGCCTGGGTGATGCCAACGCCATCGACCTTGGCGACCACCTCGCCCTTGTCCTGCATGCTGTTGTAGCCACTGACGCCGACGACCAGAAATGAAGGCACGATCAGCAGGAACAGCAGGAACTGCATGACCTTCATGTGCTTGCGAACGAAATCGAACATGCGCTACCCGAGAGTCTTTAAAAAAATAAAAAGGCGAACAAGTTGTTCGCCTTCGCTTCGCCATGCGGCGTGTGGTGGGTGCTGACGGACTCGAACCGCCGACCTACGCCGTGTAAAGGCGCTGCTCTACCAACTGAGCTAAGCACCCCACCTTGACAGCATTGCGTCTCAGTTCAGCGCATCCTTGAGCGCCTTGCCGGGACGGAACTTCGGAACCTTGGCTGCCTTGATTTTAATCGCTGCGCCAGTGCGGGGGTTGCGACCACTGCGCGCGGCCCGTTTGCCGACAGCGAATGTGCCAAAACCAACCAGTGAAACAGAGCCACCTTTTTTCAGTGTTGTCTTGACGGCGCCGATCATCGATTCCAGCGCGCGCGTGGCGGCGGCCTTCGAGATATCGGCATTCTTTGCGATGTGCTCAATCAGTTCGGTCTTGTTCACAAGAGGCCCCTCGTAGAGAGAAGTTGTTGCAGAAATGTCTCTTCAAAAATTGAAGTCTCCCTATCGTGGCCGGTGACCATGCACGGGCTGGGCGCAGACGATGGAGGGAGACTCTTTCTTTGGGTTCGCGGCTCTTGCAAAGCCACCGAATGATTAAAGCTATGGGACCATAGCGTGTCAATAAGGCGGGCAGCTTTACAACAGGGCGGCTGCGGATTCTAGTCGGTCTGCAGCGCAAACGGCCCGCCGCTGCCGCCCATTTTTATGCGGCACTGCGCCAATTTCATGGTGCAGAAAACGATTGCCTCTTACAGCGCTTGAGCAATGGCGCGGCCGAGGTCCGTGGTGCTGGCCTTGCCGCCGATATCGCCCGTGCGCGGTGCGCCACTGCCGGGCTCGAGCACACGTTCGATCGCCCGCAGCACGGCGTCGTGCGCATCCTTGTGCCCCAGGAACTCCAGCATCATCGCGCCGCACCAGATCTGCCCGATCGGGTTGGCAAGGTTACGCCCGGCAATATCTGGCGCCGATCCATGCACTGGCTCGAACAATGACGGGAATTTGCGGTCAGGGTTGAGGTTGGCGCTGGGCGCAATGCCGATCGTGCCCGTGCACGCCGGGCCAAGATCGCTGAGGATGTCGCCAAAGAGATTGCTGGCCACGACCACGTCGAAGAAATCGGGGCGCTGCACGAAATGGGCGCTGAGGATGTCGATGTGGAACTTGTCCACCAGCACCTGCGGATAGTGCTTTGACATCTCGACAACGCGCTCATCCCAATAGGGCATGGTGATGGCGATGCCGTTCGATTTGGTGGCGCTCGTCAGGTGCTTCTTCGGCCGCTTCATCGCGAGCTCGAATGCGAACTTCAGCACACGATCCACGCCAATGCGCGACATCACGGTTTCCTGCATGACGATCTCGCGCTCGGTGCCCGGATACATGCGCCCGCCGATCGACGAGTATTCGCCTTCGGTGTTCTCGCGCACGATATACATGTCGATCTCACCAGGCTGGCGCGGGCTGCCGTCGCGCCGCACAACGGGCGCAATGATGCCGGGCATGAGCCTCGCGGGCCGCAGGTTCACGTACTGGTCGAACTCGCGGCGAAACAAAAGGAGCGAGCCCCACAGCGAAATGTGATCCGGAATTTTTTCGGGCCAGCCGACCGCACCGAAGTACAGCGCATCGTGACCGCCGACTTTGTCTTTCCAGTCATCGGGCATCATCTGGCCGTGCTTCTCGAAGTAGTCCCAGCTCGCGAAGTCGAAGTGGTCAAACTCAAGGTCGATGCCGAACTTGCTCGCCGCCGCTTCCATCACGCGAATGCCCTCGGGCATGGTTTCCTTGCCGATGCCGTCACCGGGAATCACCGCAATACGCTTCTTGCTCATGGTGTCAACTCCTTGAAGAATTCAGATGCTTCGCGCAAGAGCAGGCCGGGCGCCTCCTCTGCAATGTAATGGCCACACGGCAGCGCCGCCCCGCTGACCTGGCTCGCACGCTCGCGCCAGAGCTGCAGCACATCAAACGACGCGCCTACCGCCCCATGCTCGCCCCACAGGACGCGCAGCGGCTGCTCGATGCGGCGCCCGCCCGCAATGTCGGCCCGGTCGTGTTCCAGGTCGATGCCGGCGCTGGCGCGATAGTCGCCGCAAATCCCGGTTGAGCTGCCAGCGATCGAGATGCAGCGCTCGTATTCGGCGAGCGCTTGTGGCGCGAATGCGGCCAGCCCGGCGTGACGCTTGCCCATCACGCTGCGCAAGTAGCGCACCGGGTCGGATTCGATCAGCGCCTCGGGCAGCGGCGGTGGTTGCACCAGGAAGAACCAGTGCCAATACGCGGTCGCAAACGCCAGCGATGTGTGCTCGTACATGCCGAGCGTCGGCGCGATGTCAAGCAGCATCATCCGCTCGACGGCGTGCGGATGATCGGCAGCGAGCCGGTGAGCCACGCGCGCACCGCGATCATGGGCCAGCACGCAGAAGCGGCCAAAACCTTGCGAGTGCATCACTGCGATGGCATCGAGCGCCATCTCGCGCTTGCTATAGGCGACACTGCCATCGCCAGGCTCCGGGCGAGCTGAATCGCCATAGCCGCGAAGGTCCATCATCACGACAGTGTGGTGCTGCGCGAGATCAGGCGCGACGCGGTGCCACATCACGTGTGATTGCGGATGGCCGTGCAGCAGCAGCAAAGGCGGGCCAGTGCCGCCGCGCCGCGCGTTCAGGCGAACATCGCCACGCACCACCTCGAACCTCTCAAACGAGTCGAGCACGTGCCTCTACCCCCGCGCGGGCGGTGAAGGTGGCGCACGCACCACCAGGCTGACACCGACAGCCGTGAGCGCCATGCCCACGACCGTGAACGCCGTGATCGGTTCGCCGAAGAGCACAGCCGCCATCACGGCTGTACAGGGCGGCACAAGATAGAGCAGGCTGGTCACGGCCGTGGCCGCACCGCGCTGGATCAGCAGGTAGAGCAACGAACTGCCGCCCAGTGTCAGCGCCAGCACCGACCAGGCCATGGCGCCGATCATCTCGCCTTGCCAGTCAATCGCTTCGGTTTCCATCAGTGCCAACGGCAGCGTGACGACGAACGCGGCAGCAAGCTGGACAAAGCTCGCGGCGCGCACGTCGCAGGGTTTGAGGAAGCGCTTCTGATAGAGCGTGCCGGCTGTGATGCTGAACAGCGCGATGGTTGCAGCCATGACATTGGCGCTCGATATCTCGCCGATGCCCAGCTTTTGCCAGACCACCAATGCCAGGCCGGCAAACCCCAGCGCGAGACCGCCCCATTGACGCGAGGCAACTGCACCACCGCGAGACGACACCCACACGGCGGTCAATACCGGCTGCAACCCGACCAGCAACGCTGCAAGACCCGCTCCCATGCCCATCTTCACGGCAGCCCACACGCCACCCAGATAGCCGGCATGCATCAGCACCCCGGTCACGGCCAGGTGGAAGAACTGGTTGCGGTCGACCGGCGGCTTCGCGCGCGCGAGCCACGCCCACACCGCGAAGCACACCACAGAAAACAGGTAGCGCAGCGCCAGGAATTTCATGGGCGGCGAATGCGGCATCCCGTAGCGCGCGACGATAAAACCGGTGCTCCAGATCAGGACAAAAACGACGGGCATCGCGCGTATGAGCGCCGCCTGCCTTGAGGCTGTGGTCATCGGTGAAACATGGCCTTACTTCACGCGTTGCCTGATTTCGGGCAGTGCCTTTTGCAGGTAGTACACCATCGACCACACGGTAAGGATTGCGGAGATCCAGATCAGCCACGTGCCCCAGACGCCCGTGTCGATCAGGCCGAACAGCCGCCCGTCGAACAGCAGGAACGGGATGGCCACCATCTGCACCGTGGTCTTGACTTTGCCGAGCATGTGCACTGCCACGCTTTTGGAGGCGCCGATATGCGCCATCCACTCACGCAACGCAGAGATCGCGATTTCCCGGCCGATGATGATGAGTGCCACAAATACGTCTGCGCGGCGCAAGTGCACGAGCACCAGCAGGGACGCACAGACGAGAAACTTGTCTGCGACCGGATCGAGGAAAGCGCCGAATGCCGACGTCTGGTTGAGCTTGCGGGCCAGATACCCATCGAGCCAGTCCGTCAGGGCAAACACGACAAACATGACGGTGGCCAGCAGGTTCTGCAACTGCGGCTGCAAACCGATATAGAACACGCCGACGATGAAAGGGATCGCCACGATGCGCGTCCAGGTCAGCAGCGTCGGTACCGTGAAAAACATGGCTGATTCTGGCACGACTGTGATGACTGGCCGCGCGGGCCTTGCGCCGCGCTATCGCGCGACCTGGCGGCGCAGCGCGCTTCAGTGCAGCGCGCGATAGATTTCCTCAGCCAGCTCGCGCGAAATGCCTTCCACGCTCGCGATGTCATCCACGCCGGCAGCAGCCACGCCGCGCACGCCGCCGAAGCGCTGCAGCAGCCGCGCGCGCTTTTTGGCGCCAATGCCCGGAATCTCCTCGAGCGAGCTGCCGCCCACACGAACCTTGGCGCGACGCGCGCGCATGCCCGTGATAGCGAAGCGATGCGCTTCGTCGCGAATCTGCGCCACGAGCATCAGCGCGGCCGAGTCCTTGCCCAGGTACACCTTCTCGCGGCCATCGGCAAAAACAAGCTCTTCCAGCCCGACCTTGCGGCCCTCGCCCTTTTCGACACCCACGATCACCGCGAGGTCGAGGCCGAGTTCAGCAAACACTTCGCGCGCCATGCTCACCTGGCCTTTGCCGCCATCGACAAGCACCAGGTCGGGAAGGCGCTGCGCGCTGCCGCCCGCACGCGTTGGCGGTGCGTCCGGTGCGGGGTGTGCCGCAGCGTCGGCTGCTGCATCTGTCGAAGGTTCCGGTGCGGCGGGCGCGGCAACGTCTTGCGCAGGCGTCGCCTCGGGCGAATCGCGTCCGGCTTCCGCCAGCTTGGCATAGCGGCGCATCAGCACCTGGCGCATCGCCGCGTAGTCGTCGCCCGGTGTGATGTCATTGATGTTGTAGCGCCGGTATTCAGCGTTCTGCATCTTGTGGTGGTGGAACACCACGCACGAGGCCTGCGTCGATTCGCCGGCTGTATGCGAGATGTCGAAGCATTCGATGCGGAAGGTGTCGAGCTCGTCGGGCGCGAGGTCCAGTGCCTCAACCAGCGCACGGGTGCGAGCCTGTTGCGAGCCTTCCTCGGCGAGCAGGCGGGCCAGCTGGATCGCAGCGCCCTTTTGCGCCATTTCAAGCCACAGCCTGCGCTGCTCGCGCGGGTTGTGCACAGCGCTGATCTTCACGCCGGTCTGCTCGCTCAACGCGTCCAGCAGCTCGCGGCTCACAGGCTCACTCGTGATCAGCGCGGGCGGCACAGGCACGCCGATGTAGTGCTGTGCGATGAACGCTTCAAGCACGTGCACTTCCACGGGTACTGCCGACGATGCGCCCACACCTTGATCGGCAAGGTCATCAAAATCCTGCACGGCTGCGGCGTCTTCGACGTGGGTCGGAAAGTAAGGCCGGTCACCCAGATGCCGGCCGCCCCGCACCATGGCGAGGTTCACGCAGGCGCGGCCGCCCTGCACCTTCACGGCAAGAATGTCGACGTCCTTGTCGGAATTCGTATCGACCGACTGCTGGTGAAGCACCTTCGACAGCGCGCCGATCTGGTTGCGCAGCTCAGCCGCCTGCTCGAACTCAAGCCTTTCGGCGTGCTGCATCATGCGCGTCTCCAGCGCGGCCAGCACCGACTGCGTCTCGCCGCGCAGGAATGCTTCTGCGTTCGCCACATCGTGCTGGTAGTCGGCAGGCGACACGAGGTTGACGCACGGGCCCGAACACCGCTTGATCTGGTAGAGCAGGCAAGGCCGGGTGCGGTTGGCAAACACCGTGTCTTCACAGGTGCGAAGGCGAAACACCTTCTGCAGCAGCTGGATCGACTCCTTCACCGCCCATGCACTGGGATAGGGGCCGAAGTAGCGGTGCTTGCGATCAACCGAGCCGCGGTAGTAGGCGACCCGTGGGAACACTGAGGCCGAAGGCGCTTGCGCGTCGGCCGATTTGTCCGTGCCGAAAATCTTGAGGTAGGGGTAGCTCTTGTCGTCGCGAAACAGGATGTTGTAGCGCGGGTTGAGCGTCTTGATGAGATTGTTTTCAAGCAGCAGCGCCTCTGCCTCGGAGCGCACCACGGTGGTCTCCATCCGCACGATCTTGCCGATCATGTGGCCGATGCGCGTGCCGCCGTGGTTCTTCTGGAAGTAGCTCGACACGCGCTTTTTCAGGTTGCGCGCCTTGCCCACGTAAAGCACGCCACCACTCGCATCGAAGTAGCGGTACACGCCCGGCATCGCGGGAAGCGCAGCCACTTCGGCGAGCAGCTGATCGGAATGGACATCGGACATACAGGCGCTATTGTGGCCAAGTCTGCACCGCCGGCTGGCAGCAGGACATACTTGCAACATGGTCTGGGACATCTTCTGCAAGGTCATCGACAACCATGGCGACATCGGCGTGTGCTGGCGGCTGGCGACTCAGCTCGCCGGGCGCGGCGAATCCGCCCGCGTGTGGGTGGATGACCCATCGGCACTCGCCTGGATGGCGCCGTCAGGGCACGAGCGCGTCGAGGTGATTGCCTGGACCGACGAGCCTGCCGTTGCACTGGCGCCGGGCGACGTCGTGATCGAAGCCTTCGGCTGTGAGTTGCCGCAGCACTTCCAGGAGCAGATGGCGCAGCGCGCCACTCGACCGGTCTGGATCAATCTCGAATACCTCACGGCGGAATCGTTCGCCGAACGCAACCACACACTGGCCTCGCCCGTGCTCACGGGGCCGGCTGCGGGCGCGACGAAGTTCTTCTTCTATCCCGGCTTCACCGGGGGTACAGGCGGGTTGCTTCGCGAGACGCGCCTGGACGACGCGCAACATGCTTTCGACGCGGATGCGTGGCTGCGCGCACAGGGTATCGAGCGCGGCGATTCGATGGTGGTGAGCCTTTTTTGCTACGAGCCTGCCGCCATGTGCCAGCTGCTGGCGCAGCTCGCATCCGGCCCCAGGCAGGTCGCGCTGCTCGTGGCCGATGGACGCCCCGCTGCGGCGATACACCAGGCAATCGCTGCACTTGACGAAGCGACGCCGGGCTGGAATTCCCGACACCACCTCGCAGTGAAGTTGCTGCCGCTGCTCACCCAGCCCGACTTCGATCACTTGCTGTGGTCTTGCGACCTGAACTTCGTGCGGGGCGAAGATTCACTCGTGCGTGCGCTCTGGGCGGGGCGGCCGTTCATCTGGCATATTTATCCGCAGCATGACGACGCCCACCACACCAAGCTGCTGGCATTTCTCGACTGGATCGAGGCGCCTGCCTCGCTGCGCGAATTCCATCTTGCGTGGAACGGCATGAACAACGCCCTGCCCGCCATCGACATGGCTTCATGGGCCGCCTGCGCGGCCCATGCGCGCAATCGCCTGCTCGCGCAGGACGACCTGGTGACCAACCTCATGCGCTTTGTCCGGCAAAAAGGAATGCACGCATGAGGCTGTTGCTCGTCGAGGACGATCCCATGATCGGCCGCGGCATGCGCCAGGGCATGACCGACGCAGGCTTTACTGTGGACTGGGTGACCGATGGGCGCGCTGCCGAGCTTGCGCTGGCCAACGATGTGTATGACATGGCCATTCTCGACCTCGGGCTGCCGGGCAAAGACGGCATGAGCGTGCTGGCAGACCTGCGCGCCAGGCGCGAAACACTGCCAGTGCTGGTCGTGACGGCCCGCGATGCAGTGGCGGACCGTATCGCCGGCCTCAATGCCGGCGCCGACGACTATGTGCTCAAACCTTTCGACCTCGACGAACTTGTCGCACGGGTGCGCGCCGTGCTGCGCCGGCGGGCCGGCTCGCCACTGTTGCTCGAATGCGGCGAGCTCACACTGGATCCGGTGCGAAAGGATGTGCGTCTGCGCGGGGCGCCGGTTCACTTGTCGGCACGCGAATTCGCATTGCTCGAAGCGTTGATGCAGCGGCCCGGTGCCGTGCTGTCGCGCGAGCAGCTCGAAGATACGGTTTACGGATGGGGCGAAGAAGTCGGCAGCAACGCCATTGAAGTCCACCTGCACAACCTTCGCCGCAAACTGGGCGCCGACACGATACGAAATGTGCGCGGCGTGGGCTACAAGGTCGCGGCATGACAGGCTCGATCCGCAGGCGCGTGATCCTGTGGGCCATGGGCGCGCTCGCCCTCGGCGCCTCGCTGCTGGTCGCGGGCGCCTGGTGGGTGATGTCGCACGAGATGGGCGAGGTCTTCGAAGACAACCTCAAGCAGGTCGCGCTGGCTGTCGCCAATCACCACGGAACATCCGGCACTTTGCGCCAGCCGCGTCTGGCCCAGGCGTTGCCTCGCGTGTACGAGGAGTACGGCAAGTTCGAGTTTGTGACACAGGTCTGGGCCAGGGACGGCGTGCGCATCCACACCTCCGACGAATCGGTGAGCCTGCCCTTTCTGACCCGCAGCGGGCTCAGCACGGTGACAGCGAACGGCGAGCAGTGGTATCTGTACACGATCGTCCTCGAAGACGGCATCGTCCAGGCAGCACAGCTCGCGACCGAACGCGCAGCCCTGGCACGGGAAACAACTTCGATCATGATCGTGCCGGCCCTCGTGCTGCTTGCTGTTCTGGCGGGGCTGCTGGCTTACTCGCTGCAGCGCGCCCTGGCGCCCCTGTCGCAGGCGGCGCGCGACGTGACCTCCCGCAATCTGCAATCGCTGGACCCGATCCCGCTTGATTCGCATCCACCTGAGCTGCACCTGCTGGTCGGCGCCATCAATGACCTGATGGCGCGCCTGGGCGCCGCCATGGCGCAGCAGCGGCAGTTCGTCGCCGATGCGGCGCACGAACTTCGCACACCTATCGCGGCGCTTCGGCTGCAGCTGCAGCTGCTCGAACGGGCGAATGGCCCCGCCCAGCGCGAGACCGCACAGGCAGAACTCGCGGCAGGAATTGCCCGCGCGCAGCACCTGGTCGAGCAGCTGCTGCAACTCTCGCGGCTCGGCCCCGATGCACCGCCCCTGCGTTTGGATGAACTGTCGCTCGATGACCTCGCGCGCGCCGTTGTCAGCCAGTTCAGCGCGCGGGCCGAGCAACGAGGCGTCGACCTGGGCGCCGTGCCTTGCGGTGCCGACGTGAGGATTCGCGGCGATTCCCAGCAGCTCACCATCCTCGCCAATAACCTCGTAGACAACGCTTTGCGACACACGCCGCCTGGCGGTCGCGTCGATGTGGCCACGGCGATCGACGCAGGTCAGCCGAGCTTGCAGGTGAGCGATACCGGGCCCGGCATCGCCGGCGAAGAGCGCGACCGCGTGTTCGACCGCTTCTATCGCAGCGCGGATACGTCTGGCACGAGCGGCAGCGGCCTGGGCCTGGCCATCGTGAAGGCGGTGGCGCAGCGCCACCAGGCAACGGTGACCCTGAGCGACGCGCCCGAAGGCGGATTGCGCGTTACCGTGGCGTTTCCTGCGGCTTGACCGCAGCACCCGCCGCGGTGCGGCATGGCGCGAAAACGTCCATCGACGCGTCATAGGCGGATGTGCGCACCGCCAGGACACCAAGCACGGAATGGAACAGGTTGTCGTGGCTCGCCGGCCGCGCCGCCCGGCTTTTCAGGCAGGCGACGTCCACCTGGAAGCTGCGCTGGAATGCCGGCGAGAGCCACACGACCATCGGGACCTTCTTTTGCACGTCCGGCGCAATGGCATACGGCACGCCGTGCAGGTACAGCCCGCCCTCGCCGAGCGACTCGCCGTGGTCCGACACATAAAGCATCGCCGTGTCATGCGTCTTCTGGGCGCTGTCGAGGAAGTCGATCACGCGAGAGAGGAAGAAGTCGGTGTAGAGCAGCGAGTTGTCATAGGCATTGCGAATATCGCCCGGGCTGCACAGGCGCAGCTCGTCGGTCTCGCACGCTGGCGTGAATCGCTTGAACAGGGCCGGGTAGCGCTTGAAGTACGCCGGGCCGTGGCTGCCAAGCTGGTGCATCACGACAAACAGGTTGCCCTTGGCGTCACGCAATACACCGTCCATGCCGTGGACGAGGATTTCGTCGAGGCACTGCCCTTCCGAACACAGCGCATCAACGCCTGCGTGATCCAGCTGCTGTACAGGCAGGCCCTCGCACACGCTCTTGCAGCCAGACTGGTTGTCGCGCCAGAGCACATCGATGCCCGCGCGCTTGAGGACGTGAAGGAACGACTCGTGGGTGAGGATCTTTTCCTCGTCGTAGTTGCGCCGCCCGAAAGGGGAAAACATGCAGGGCAGCGACACCTCGGTCGACGTGCCGCAGGCTTCGGTCTGCGGGAAGTTGACAACGTTGCGCTTGGCCAGCTCCGGGTTGGTCTCCCTCGCGTAACCATTGAGCGAAAAATTCTGCGCACGCGCCGTTTCGCCAACGACCAGGACGAACAGCGTCGGCCGCTTGTGGGTCTGCCAGATCGCGGCATCGAGCTTCGCATCGCCGCCGACGACTGTTTTTGGCACGTTCGGCCGCTTTGCTCGGCCCCATACGTTGCCTGCCGAAGCAGCGATGACGTTGCCGGGCGTGAGCAGGTGCCGCACTTCCTTGTGGTTGCGCATCAGGGATGCGAGGTCCGCAAATGCAAAAAGCAGACTGGCGGCAAGGATCACGATAGCCCCTGTCAGCCACACCACCCGCACACCCAGCGCCCGCTTGAGCGGCCGCTGGTCGAGCCTGGGCCACCAGACCAGCGTGGCTGGCAGCAAGCCGAAGAGCAGTACGTAGGTAATGAGGTCCAGCCCCACGAGCTCGCGCGCTTCCTTGTAATTGGTGGCAAGCACGTTGCGCAACATCGCCCGGTCGAAGTAAACCGAATACCGGTCGATGTAATAGGCGCAGACTGCCGTGACAACGATCAGGATGGAGAGCAACGGCTTGACGGTATGCCGGGTCGACAGCAGGGCCGCCGCAATGAAGTACGCAGAGACAAACACGCCGAACATGGCGGCCATGAAGGCCCACGTCGCCGGCTCCCCCCAACTGCGGCCGCGCAACGCTGCGCTCCAGAACGGAGCGTTCATGACTGCCAACAGGAAAATGGAAGTGGCGAGGACCAGCGTCTCGACGTGGATCGCCGGACGGGTGCCCCGCAGGTCAGGAAACTTCATGAGCCGAAAGAGCGGTGTCGTTGCGCCAGCGCCATTGGGCCACAGAGTTCACCAGCAAGCCGCAAAGCCAGCAAAGCCACGCTGTCCACAGGGTGTGGCTCATGAAATGCGCGCCGCGAAGCTGCTGCGCGATGCCCAGTGTCAAGCCCACGGTGAGCGATAGGCCCAGGCATGCAAAGGCCAGCCGGCGCGACACCGGGTAGAACACGAAAAATCCCCCGAGAAAGCCGAAGGCAGCGGACGCATGACCGGCCGGGAAGCAGCGGCCAGGGCCGCCATCATCAACGCCCCAGGCCCAATGGTTCACGTAGGTGCCGATCCCGCCGAATTCGGCCAGGTCCCAGGGGCAACTGGTGTGACTCGCCTGCTTGAGCAAGTTGATGACCAGCACTGACACCAGCAAGCTCACGAGCCACTGGACACGTGCGGCCCGCGTGAGCCGTGAAAGCAATGCCGTCGGAGCCCAGATGCCGACAAACAGCCACGCGGCAACGCACCAGGCGGCATAACGCATGCCGTCATGCAGCACGGCGTTCACGAACCAGTTGTAGCGCAGGGGGAAAACGGCGCCGGCAGCGCCCACGCGGGCCAGCACCATGTCCAAGTCGCTGGCGTCCCACAAAAGCAGCAGTCCCAAGATACCCACTGTCCATATCGCCGTCGCGGGAAACATCCGGGCGGCCCAACGGTTGACTTTCAGCTGCATGCGCTGAGTCTGCAAAAGGGACACTTAAGCGACGCTGAAAGCCAGGCATGCCCTGCTGGCTGAAGGGGCAAAACGCGATAGAATAAGAGGCTTTGCGCCGGGTGCCCTCTTTTTGGTTGCCACAGGCGCCTTTCGCCGTTTCGCGCCGTGTCAAACGCCCGCTCGCGGCCTACCTTGTTCCCAAGCAAACTGCTATGAAAATCGCTCAAGAAATCCGCGCTGGCAACGTCATCATGAATGGCAAGGACCCCATGGTCGTCCTGAAGACCGAATACCAGCGTGGCGGCCGTAACTCGGCCACGGTCCGTATGAAGCTCAAGAGCCTCATCGCCAACTTCAACACCGAACTGGTCTTCAAGGCCGACGACAAAATCGACCAGATCGTCCTCGAGAAGAAGGACTGCACCTATTCGTACTTCGCCGATCCGATGTACGTCTGGATGGACTCTGAGTACAACCAGTACGAAGTCGAAATGGAAAACATGGGCGACGCCCTGAATTACCTCGAAGAGGGCATGCCCGCTGAAGTGGTGTTCTATGACGGCAAGGCCATCTCCGTCGAGCTGCCCACCAGCGTCGAGCGCGAAATCACCTGGACCGAACCCGCCGTCAAGGGAGACACCTCCGGCAAGGTCCTCAAGCCCGCCAAGCTGGCAACTGGCTTCGAAGTCGGCGTGCCGATTTTTGTGGCACAAGGCGACAAGATTGAAGTCGATACACGCACCGGTGAATACCGCCGCCGCGTCTAACGCCAACACGGCTTCAGAATCAAGGCTCCGCAAGGAGCCTTTTTTTTGCCTTCCGAGGTCGCTGCGCTGGACACGGCTGGGGCGCTGCGGCAAGAATGGGGCGAGGCGTACATCTGATTGGACTTACGATGATTCCGCTGGCCAGCCCTACCGAAGGCGAGGCAGCCGAGCTTCTCTACGCAAGCGCGACAACAAGAGTCTTCCGCCTGGAAAGTGGCGGGGTCCGGCTTGCGTGCAAGCAGCCCCTTGGCGCGGACGCATCGCGACGGTTGCAGCACGAAAGGGGTGTACTTGCGCGACTCGCCGGCCTCGATGGTGTCGTGCAGCTGGCAAGCGCGTTCGATCACGACAGGTGGCTGCCGCTTGAGGAATGCGACGCAGTCCCCCTTGGCAGGCAGCTAAGCGCCGGCCCGCTGAGGATGGAGGTTTTCCTGCCGATGGCAATCTTGCTGGCCCGCACGCTGGCCGCCGTCCATCGCGCGGGCGTCATTCATTGCGACATCCATCCGGCCAACATCCTGATCCGCACGAACGGACAGCCGGTGCTGATCGACTTTGACTTGTCCATACAGTCGCACAAGCAAGTGGTATCCACACAAGGCGGGCAGATTGCAGGCACGCCCGCCTATCGGTCGCCCGAGCAGACGGCTCGAACGCGACTCGGCATCGATGCCCGCAGCGATCTCTACTCCTTGGGGTGCACGTTCTACGAGATGGTTTGTGGCAAAGCGCCATTCGAGTCGCACGACGAACTCACGCTGATTCACGACCACCTGGTGCATGAGCCATTGCCACCGGCGAAGCGAAATCCCCACGTCCACCCGACGCTCTCGCGCATCATTTTGCGGCTGCTCGCCAAAGGCCCGCAGGAGCGCTACCAGAGCGCAGAGGGCTTGCTGCATGACTTGCAACGGCTCCACGTTGAAATCGACCAGCCGAACGCCGGCATCTTCACTTTGGGCGATCGGGACTTCGCAATGCGGCTGGCAGCGCCAACACGACTGGTGGGGCGCGAGGCAGAGATCACGGCGCTGCGCAGTGCACTCGTTGATTCGATCCGGACTGCGCGACACACTGTGCTGGTTGAAGGCTCGCCCGGTGTGGGCAAGAGCGCTCTGGTCAATGAACTGCGCCCCGTTGTGGCTGCGGCGGGCGGATGGTTCGTGCTGGGAAAATTCGACCAGTACCAAAAGGACGGAGCCACCGGTGGAGCCTTGACGCAGGCATTGCGCGGGCTCGGACGCCTGCTGCTGGCGCAGTCCGCAGACGAAATAGCCGCACAACGCCAGCTGATCCTGGACGGTCTCGGGCGCAGTGCAAGCCTGATGACGCGGCTGGTGCCCGAATTCGAGTTGCTGCTCGGGCCACAGCCCGACATGGCAGAGGCCGATCCGCAACAGGCAGAGATTCGGCTGCAGCAGGCCATTGCCGATCTCCTTCGCGTGATTGCATCGCCGCAGCGCCCGCTCGTGCTGGTCCTGGATGACATTCAGTGGGCCGGCGGGCTGTCGCTTCGGGCGATAGAACGGCTAATGAACGAACCGGGCATTCGCGGCCTGCTCCTGGTCGGCGCGTACCGCGGCAACGAGATCGATCCGGCGCACGTGCTCTCGCCGATGCTGCTGCGCTGGAACCAGCAGGCCGACACGCTGACGCATCTGGAGCTGCGCAACCTCACGCCGCTGGGCATGAGCGAGCTGATCGGGCAGATGCTCAGGTTGTCGCACGAACAAGCCGATGCGCTCGCCGAGGCCGTTGGCGCGTTGAGCGGCGGCAATCCATTCGATACGGTAGAGATCGTCAATACCCTGCGCCAGGAAGGTATCTTGTGGATCGGGCCTGACGGCTGGCAATGGGACGTCGACGCCATTCGACACTTTGTCTACCAGAACAGCGTTCTGGAACTGCTGGCCCAGCGCGTCGCCAAACTGCCGCGTTCATCGCAACTGCTGGTGGAATACATGAGCTGCCTGGGTGGATCCGTCGAGTACGGGCTGCTGAAGGTTGCTGCCGGGCTCGACACCGACGCATTGCGCGAGGACCTGCGCGCACCGATGGATGACGGGCTGCTCGTGCCGGACGCTAACGGGCAGGACGTCGCCCACTTTCGCCATGACCGCGTGCAGCAGGCTGTGCTGGGTGCACTTGACGACTTGCGGCGCAGCCAGCACCAGCTCGAAATGGCCCGCCGGCTCGCTGAGCAGAGCTCATTGCACGAGTACGCGGCGCAGCAATACCTTGGTTGCGTTGACCGCTTGCGCGAGCAGGCACCCGATGAAGTACGTCATGCTGCGCGGCTTTTTCACTCAACCGCCGCACGGCTCGTTGGCAACGCGAACCCCGCGCTCGCTGAACGCTACCTGACAGCGGCAGCGACCCTGCTTGATGCGCTCGACGGCCAACCAGATGCTGTGTTGCGCTGGCAGATCGATGTCGCGCTGCACGCTGTGCAGTTCAGTCTGGGCCGCATGGAAGAGGCCGATGCCTTGCACGCACGAGTCCAGGCGGGCATGGCCGACCCATTGCTGCTGGTCGAGCCAACATGCCTGCAGATGCGCAGCATCTATATGCGCGGGCGCATGCGAGATGCGCTCGACCTCGGCCTCGACCTGTTGAAGCGGCTCGGGCTGAAGGTGCCTGCAGACTTCGACGACCCAACGATGGAGCAGCGGCTCGATGCGCTGGGCCCGTGGATTCAGCGACAGCCGCAGCCAGATCCTTTGGTCCGGGCGCCGATCACCGACAGGCATCGCCTGGGCGTCGCCAATGTGCTCAGCCGGTGCTTCTCGCCTGCCTACTTCATGGTCGACAGGAATGCGCTCACGTGGCTCACGCTCGAATGCCAGCGACTGTGGGACGAAGAAGGCCCCTGCCCCGAACTCGTCGTGTCCCTTTGCCGATCGAGCATGATGCTCGTGCTCACCCGCAACGAATACCGCATCGGGTACGACATAGCCCGGTATGCGCTGGCCGCAGGGCTGGCCTATGGCTTCGAGCCTCAGACGTCCGAGGGGCGCCACGTCTTCACGATCAGCAACAGCCACTGGTTCGAGACACTGGAAGACACGGTGGTTCATGCGGTCCGCACCAGGGAAGACCTCACGCAGATGGGCGACATCACCTATGCGTGCTTCACGTACTTCGTCACCAGTCAGGCGTTCTTCGAATTCGAACGCACGCTCGACACGCATGCCGCCGAGGTGGCCACGGGCATGGCGCTTTGCCGGCGCACCGGCAACAACGTGTCCGCCATGCTCATTCGCTACGACCAACAGTTGCTGCGAGCGCTGCGTGGCGAAACCCTCGGCATGGGCAGCTTCAGCGATGCCCTGTTTGACGAAGCAGCATTTATCGCCGGCACGGCCGTTCCCGCGATCGCGAAGCTCACTTACCACGCACGCCGCGCATTGTCAGCGGGGCTGTTCGGCGATTTGCCGACCCTGGAGCACCACAGCGCCGCCGCGATTCCGTTCCTCAATTCGTCCCCGGGCTTCTACCTTAGCGCCCACACGCACCTGCTTCGCGCGCTGGCGCAGGCGTGGCAGTTGCAAGCACGAGCATCCGATGTGCCTGCCGACAGCGCGGCGCTGGCTGAGCTCGTGCGTTGCAGGCAGTGGCTGCAAGCGCGCGCCGCCGGCCAGCCTTACAACTTTTTGCATCTGCTGCGCCTGGTCGAAGCCGAAGAAGCCTGGGCGCGGGGCGACATGTGGCGCGCCATGAGCTGCTTCGATATTGCGATGAAAGAGGCGGCTGCACGCCAGCGCCCGTGGCACCTCGCCTTCGCCACTGAGCGAGCCGCCGCATTTCACCTCGCCAATGAGTGGACTCACACCGGCGGGCAATTGATGACGCAGGCCCGCGATATGTATGCCGACTGGGGCGCCACTGCGAAGGTGGAGCAAATGCAGGGGGTGTATCCCTTCCTGGAACGCACCCGGCAAGACAGCCACGCGCGCGGCAGTGAGCTTGCCGCCCCCGACTCGCTTGGCGTGATGGGCGTGCTGCGTGCTTCGCAGGCGCTCAGTTCGGAAACCAGCCTGGAGCGACTCGCCGCCAGGGTCACTGAGGTGCTTGCAGCATTGAGCGGAGCGACCAAAGTGCTGGTCCTGTCGTGGCAGGACGACCAGTGGAGATTGCTGTCGCCTGCGCCCAGTGAGACTTCAATTTCGTTGGCCGCTGCGGTCCAGCGCGGCCTGGTGCCGCACTCGGTCGTGCGATATGTCGAACGCACGCAGGAGCCGCTCGTGGTGGACGATGCACCGCACGACGACCGCTTCGCACGGGACCCCTACTTCGCAGGCCTGACTGTGTGCACCATGATGGCCGCCCCGATCGCCAGCCAGGGCTCCGCGCGCGCGCTGCTGCTGCTGGAAAACCGGTTGAGCAGAGCTGCCTTCAACAGTCAACGGCTCGACGCGGTGATGTTGATCGCCGGGCAGCTGGCCGTGTCACTTGCCAACGCGCATCTCTATGAAAGCCTGGAGCAGCGCGTGAAAGCTCGCACGCGAGAGCTGGAGCAGACGCAAGCACAGCTCGTGACGACAGCGCGGCTCGCAGGCAAAGCGGAGATCGCCAATAACGTGCTGCATAACGTCGGCAATGTGCTCAACAGCGTGAATGTCTCTGCCAGCATCGTGCGCCGTACGGTCGGCAGTTCCAGGCTGCAAGGCCTCAGCCGCGCCGTCACCTTGCTGAACGAACATGAAGGTGATATTGCCAACTTCATGAGCGTCGACCCGCGTGGCAAGGCGCTGATCACCTACCTCAATGAGATAGTTGGGGTGCTGGATGCCGAGCGCGAGAGCATCTTGAGCGACCTCGACAGGCTCACGCAAAGCGTGGACCACATCAGCTATGTGGTGGCAATGCAGCAGTCGCATGCCGGCCCTTCCAGTGTGCGGCAACTGGCGCAGCCGCGGGAACTGGTCGATGAGGCACTGCGCCTGAACCATGAACTGCTGCAGCGCAGCGCAGTGCAAGTCATTCACCGCCACGACGAAGTACCCGACCTGCAGCTCGACCGACAGCGCCTGCTGCAGATTCTGGTGAACCTCATCGCCAATGCGGTGCAGGCCATGGAAAGCGTGCCTGCCGACGCGAGGTGCATCACGCTCAGCACGGGCATCACCACTGCTGGGACGGGCCGCCGACTTTTCATCGCGGTGCGCGACGCAGGAGAAGGCATTGCCGCGCAGAACCTGTCGCGCATCTTCCAGCACGGCTTCACCACGCGCAGCGGCGGCCATGGGTTTGGGCTGCATAGCAGTGCATTGGCTGCGATGGAGATGGGTGGCAAGCTCACTGCTGACAGCGCCGGACCGGGCTTGGGTGCGGTATTCACACTCGATCTCCCGGCAGACGCCGCAGTCCAGTAGAAAAGAGGATGAATGCCAGCTGCGATGAATTTCGACTTCAACCTGATCACCGTGCCCTTCCGCATGCAGCCCGGCCTGCGGCGTATTGACGCAGACGCGATGCAATTGACGCCCCTCGACGCATCAGGACAGCTTTATTCGGAAAAGCGCGCCGTCGTCGAAGCAGGCGTTTCTCGCCAGCTGGTGCCAGGCTTCGATCCGCAGCCCGCGCTGCGCGCCATCGCAGCCCTGGGCCACAGCGATGCAGACCCCGCGCTCGCCTTCGAGGAAGACTTTGCCGTGCTCGATGGCACCACAGGCACCCTTCCCTTCCTGTGCGTGTGCGTGCCTTCGCATTGGGCGCCCGAAGATAAACTCGGCCTGGACTTTGCCGCGCTGCACGCGCCCGTCGCCGACAACGCGCTGCTCGTCGCTGCGTCAAAGCAGCTCGTCGCACTCGCGACGAACGGCGACTGCTGGGAACGGCACGTCTGGACGATCAACCCGTCGCCTCGCTACGACCAGCATCCGCGCCGGCACACACGTACACCATGGCCCGCTGCCGGCAACTTCACGGCATTCGCCCGGGGCAGCTGGCTGCGGGCCGAGCGTCAGTGCTTCTTTCCGGTGGGCCAGGGCACGAAGCAAGCGGTCTTTTCGATACGCGTCATGCTGCAGCCGCTGGCCGAAGCCGTCAACACGCCTGAGCGAGCACAACGTCTTCACGATTCGCTGGCTTCGATGACGCCGGCCGTGCTCGACTACAAGGGCCTCACAGCCGCGAAAGAGCCCCTGCTGCGCTGGCTCAGCGAATGCGCGGCCAGAGCAGCACCACAAGCACAGTGACCAGCACCGTCGCCACAGCCGCAATGGCAACCCACACGCCATAGTGGCTCACAGGCTTGCCGGATGCAGCGTTCGAAGGCGCATCAACCGCCCCCGGCCAAGCCGATGCATCAGGCAACCACTCCACCAGCTCACCCGCTGCCGTGGGCGTGAACATTTCCAGCGCGACCTTCTGCAGTTTCTCTGAATCCCCGCTGCGCAGCCACAAGTCCACCAGCGAGCCGCGCAAGCGCGCATGAACGATCGAGGCCAGCGCAATCTTCACACGGCCTTCTTTCCAGCCCAGCCCACTGCGAAAACGGCCGGCCAGCCGCAGCACGTCGTGCTGGACACGAGCTTCGATTTCGCCACGAAATGCCGGGATCTCCAGCGGGCCACGTTCGGCCTCGACCAGGGCGGCCGAGTAAGTGGCGCGCACCAACGAGAAAACCCCGCTGCGATTGGCGCTGAAACTCTCCGCCGGCCGGCGGCTGATCAGGTCGGCCACGGTGCGCTCGGTGCCGTCGTCGCCCACCACGATGTGCTCGCTGGTGAGCGTGTTCTTGATGCGCATGCCGACAATCGTCCTGCGGTTGTACGGGCCAACGCGCCCGCCCTCCAGCAAGACGTGAAAACTGCTCTCCTGGGCTTCTGATCCGTGCTTCATTGTTGAGGCAAGGATAGCGGAAATGGCTGCCTTCGATTGCCGCAGAATGGGCGCATGCCATCTACACGAAATCTCCACGACCGCCGCCTGGCCGACGCCTGGGCCACCCTGCAAGCTCACTCAAACGAAGGCCTGCCGCTCGACCCCGATGCCAGCCGCCTTGCCTTTGCCGACCCGGAGTTTCTGCTGCGCCGCGAAACGCGCGGCATCCGCTTCCAGCTGGAGCTGCTCAAGCCCGATCTTGAGCAGCAGGCCCACGGCATCGAGAACACGATCGTCGTCTTCGGCAGCGCGCGCTTTCGCAGCACCGAGGAGGCCGCTGCGCTGGTCGAGGCAGCGCAGAAAGCGGGCGACGAGACAGCGATCCGCCGGGCGCAGGCACTGGCGCGCAACTCGCACTACTACGAGAAGGCCCGTGCGTTCGGCAAGATCGTCGCGCAATACAGTGCCGGCAAGGACCCTGCCGACATGCTGTTCATCTGCACCGGAGGCGGGCCGGGCATCATGCAGGCGGCCAATCGCGGCGCCCACGAAGGCAACGGCATCAGCGTGGGTCTGGCCATCGCGCTGCCAATGGAAGAAGAGCCCAATCCGTACGTGACGCCGGCCCTGTCGTTCCGTTTCCACTATTTCGCCCTGCGCAAGATGCACTTCATGATGCGTGCCAAGGCGCTCGTCGCGTTCCCCGGCGGCTTCGGCACGCTCGACGAGCTGTTCGAGGTGATCACGCTCGTGCAAACCAGGAAGTCGCGCCAGGTGCCCATCGTGCTGTTCGGCACGGACTACTGGAAGCGGCTGCTCAACTTCGACATGCTGATCGAAGAAGGCGTGATTTCTGAGGCTGACCTGGAGTTGTTCCAGTACGTGGACGACCCGCAGGAGGCCTGGAACATCATCAAGACGTTCTACCGCCTGTGAGGCGCGGGACGGCTAGCGCTCGTCCAGCTTCACGGCGAGTCGCGTGCCGGCGCCCACCACCAGCCCGACGACCCAGAACACGCCGGAGATGCCGATCGCGGCGCCTGTCAGGCCGAAGAGTAGCGGCATCGCGACGCTCGACGCATTGATCGCCATCAGCCGCATTGCCAGCGCTTCGCCATGACGGTGCGCCGGCGTGATCTGGTGGATCGTGCTCATGATCATCGGCTGCACCACGCCCAGCGAGATGCCAAGGAGTACAGAGCAGATGCCCATGCCGAGGGCCGAGTGCATGAACGGATAAATCGCGAAGAGCGCGGCCGTCGCCACCATCGAGCCGGTCACCATCTTCCACTCGGGCACGCGCGCGGCCACGATCGGAAGCGCGACTCGAATCAGCGCAGCAGCCACCGCAAACGCACCAAGGATCGTGCCGATCACCGACGCAGAGATGCCGCGTTCGTGCCCCAGCACCGGCACTACAAAGGTGTGAACATCCCAGCATGACGAAAGCGCCCAGTTGACCAGCAACAGGCGGCGGAAGTTGGGCTGGGCGAGCAAGTCCCACGCGCGCTCGCGCTTGTGGCCCTCTTCGCGCACAACGGGCCCGAGTTCGTTGAGGCTGCGAACACAGAACCACGTGACAACGGGCAGCAGGGCGAGCATGAAGAACGCCTGGCGAAAGCCTGCATGATCGATCATGAGGCCCGCCGCAAAGGGGCCCAGAAAGTTGGAGAACGCCGGGCCGATCGACAACCACGAAAAGACCTGGCGCAGCTCGGCCGGATTCGCAGCTGCGCGACCGACATGGCGCTGCAACGCAATCGACGCGGTGCCTGTGGCACCGCCGGTGCATAGCGCGGCGATGCACAGAACGGGAAAGACCGGGAAGGCGGCTGCCAGCCCTGCGCCGGTAACGGCGGCGGCGATGCTCCACACCAGCGGCTTCTTCAGGCCATGGCGGTCGGCATACCGGCCGGCAGGCAGCGAGAGGAAGACCTGTGTCAGCGCGAACAGCGCGAGTAAAAAGCCGACCGCGGCTTCGCTGTAGCCGCTGCGAAGCGCAAGCAGCGGCGCGGCCATTCGCGTGCCGGCCATGCAGGCATGAATACAGACCTGCGCCGCGATCAGGCGTGCGAGCGCCGGGCTGAAGCCGTTGCTCATGGGGCCGCTTCGTCCCCTTCATCAGCCGTAGGCGGCAACAAGGCCTGCGCCTGTTCTTCGGGCAGCGCCTCGACCACCTTGAGCGCGCGGCGCATCTGGTTCGTGCGCGTTGTCGCCGTATCAATGGTTTCCGATGCCTTGCGCACCTGCTCGCGAATTTTCTCGACCCACGTGCCATATCGTTCGAACTCGGTCTTCACGGCACCGAGCACCTTCCAGACTTCAGACGCCTGCTTCTCAAGCGCCAGCGTGCGAAAGCCCATATGCAGGCTGTTGAGCATCGCGAGGAGCGTTGTCGGCCCGGCGAGCGTGACGCGATAGTCGCGCTGCAGCGAGTCCATGAGGCCCGGGCGGCGCAACACTTCAGCGTAGAGGCTTTCGATCGGCAGAAAGAGGATGGCGAAGTCGGTCGTGTTCGGCGGGCTCAGGTAGGACTCCGCAATCGACTTGGCTTCGGTTCGGATGCGCGACTCAAGCGCGCGCGCTGCAATGTCGGCAGCCGCCGGGTCAGCCCGGTCTTGCGCGTCGAGCAGGCGTTCGTAGTCTTCACGGGGGAACTTTGCGTCGATGGGCAGCCATACCGGCGTGCCGTCAGCGCTGCGGCCAGGGAACTTGATCGCGAAGTCGACGCGCTGGTTGCTGCGCGGCTTGGTTTCGACCTGCTTGGCGTACTGCTCGGCGATCAGCACCTGCTCCAGCAAAGCCTCGAGTTGCACTTCCCCAAACATGCCGCGTGTCTTGACGTTGGTCAGCACACGCTGCAAGTCGCCCACCCCCTGCGCCAGCGCCTGCATTTCGCCCAGGCCCTTGTGCACTTGCTCGAGCCGGTCGGCCACTTGCTTGAAGCTCTCGCCCAGACGCGTTTCAAGCGTCGTCTGCAGCTTCTCGTCGACGGTCTTTCGCATTTCGTCGAGCTTGGCCGTGTTGGTCTGCTGCAGTTGCTGCAATTGCGCATCCAGCGTTGCGCGCACTTCTGCCATGCGCTTCGCGTTCGACTCACCCAGGCTCTGCAGTTGCATCGACAGCGTATCGGACAGCGTCTTCTGCAAAAGTGCGAGTTGCTGACCGAAGGCGTCGATCTGGGTGTTCTGCGTACGGGTGGCTTCTGCGCCTTGCTTGATGATCGCGTCCTGGAAGGTCGCGAGGTTGTGGGTCAGCTCGGTGCGCGCGCCACGGGATGACTCGCTGATCTCGCGGCGCAGTTCACGCTCCATCCGTTCGTTGGCAGCAAGCAATTCCATGCGCGCTGCGTCATTCGCGGGCGGCTTGCGCATCAGCACGACGAACGCCAACACAAGGTTGGCGACGGCGAGCGCAACAAGAATCCAGATTTCCAATCAATGCTCCTGCAAGACTTCAGGGTTCAGCGGCGTGAGCGGCTTGCCGTTCACGAGAAAGCCGATCAGGTTGTCGGCCGCCAGGTTCGCCATGGCCAGGCGAGTAGGCACCGTCGCGCTCGCGATGTGAGGTGTCAGCACAACGTTCGGGACCGTGAGCAGGTCGGGGTGCACTTGGGGCTCGCCTTCGAACACATCAAGGCCGGCGGCAGCGATCCCCTTGCTGCGTAATGCTGCAGCCAATGCAGCGTCATCGACGATGCCCCCGCGCGCAATGTTGACGATTGTGGCGGTCGGCTTCATCTGTGCGAGTTCTGCCGCGCCTATCGAGTGATGCGATTGGGCCGAGTACGGAACGACCAGGACCAGGTGATCTGCGGTGCGCAGCAAATCCAGCTTGCTCACATACGTCGCCTTGCACTGGGCTTCGAGCTCGGGCGCCAGACGCGACCGGTTGTGATAGATCACCTTCATGCCAAAGCCGTGGGCGCCCCGACGGGCGATACCCTGCCCGATACGGCCCATACCCAGAATGCCGAGCGTGGTCCCGTGCACTTCGCAGCCCGAGAACATGTCGTAACTCCAGCGGGTCCACTTGCCGGCGCGCAAGTAGTGCTCGCTTTCGGTGACGCGGCGGGCCGTGGCCATCAGGAGCGCAAAACCGAAATCGGCCGTCGTCTCAGTCAACACGTCAGGTGTGTTGGTGGCGAGCACGCGGCGCCGGGTCATCGCGGGCACGTCGAAATTGTTGTAGCCCACGGCCATGTTGGCGCAGATGCGCAAGCCGGGTGCGCCTGCGAGGGCATCTTCGTCGATACGCTCGGCGCCCGTCGTCAGCGCACCGGCCGCGCCTTTGAGACGCGCCGCAAACTCGGCCCTGGACCAGAGTTCGTCGCCCTGGTTGGCATCGACCTCGAAATGCTCCTGCAAGCGCGCGATGACTTCCGGGAAGATGGCACGACTCACCAGCACGCGTGGTTTGCTCACTTCTTTTCTCCTTGTACATTCGCCGCTTCCGCTGGCGCGGCCAATTGCCTCGCGTGAGACAGATCAGGTTTCCACCCGAGAACGGCCAGCAGCACCATGAATCCAATGACGTACGCAAGAGCGACGTGCCAGCCGCCCTTGACCCAGGCGCCTACCGAGCGGGCCTGAGGATAAATGCCAGACAGAGCAACACCCGCTGAGGAGCCGAACCAGATCATCGAACCCCCAAAGCCGACGGCATAGGCCAGGAAGCCCCAGTCATAGCCGCCCTGGCGCAATGCGAGTGCCGTCAGGGGAATGTTGTCGAAGACCGCACTCACAAAACCGAGACCGAAGGCTGTTTGCCACGACGCTGCCGGCAGTGCCCGCACCGGCATCATTGCCGCACATAGCACCAGTGAAAGCAAGAAGACGCTTGCGCGCATCGCCTCGGGCAGAAGCGACCACTTGGGCCTGCGCCAGGCAGCGGTGACTGCGATGGCTGCCCACACGGCAATGCCGATGACTGGCCAGTGGTCCAGCACGGCTGCACTCGTCAGGTTGAAATAAACATTGGCGCCGATGGCGGACAGCAGGATCGCGACGACGATCGTCAGGCGTGCGCTCTCAAGCCGGGCACCTACCACGGCGTCTTTCATGATCGGCTGGAAGGCATGCTGCTGGCGCGCGGCGATCACCCCAAAAATCAGGATCGCCACGACTGAGGCTACATAGGCCTCCAGTACCTGCATCGCGGGTACCCCGGCTATCCACATCATGGTGGTTGTCGTATCACCGACCACGCTGCCAGCGCCACCGGCGTTGCTGGCCGCCACGATGGCGGCCAGGAACCCGATATGCACGCGCTTGTTGTAGAGCACGGCCGCCATCGTGCCGCCAATCATCGCGGCGGCGATGTTATCGAGAAAGCTGGACATCACAAACACAAGCAGCAGCAAGCAAAAGCCACCCTTCCAGTCATCGGGCAACAACGCTGGCAATAACTCCGGTAAGCGGCTTTGTTCGAAGTGGTCGGCTAAAAGGGCAAAGCCGAGCAGCAGTCCGAGCAAGTTGGCGAGCGTGACCCACTCATGGGACAGCAGTTCGACCAGGCCGCGCAGCCCGGCCGTCCCCGAGAAGTCGCCAAAGCCGAGCTTGTAAAGCGTGATGACCGCAAGCCCTGTCAGGGCCACTGCAAGCGTATGGTGGTGAAAGAGAGCCACACCCAGCAGCGTCAATGCGAAAAGGATGAAGTCGAGGGGAATTCCAGCCAGGTTCATACGCCTGCGCACGCTTCGATGTTGTAGGGCACCGAAGGATTATGCGGGCACGACCGTCAGCCACATGCCTACGAAAGTGCTCCTGCCGTGCCTACGCGCCGCCCGCAGCCACATCCGTACATTGGACTGACCACAATTTTGGAGGACGCTCCATGAATCACGACACGATTGAAGGCAGCTGGAAACAGCTCAAGGGTAAAGTGAAAGAGCAGTGGGGCAAGCTCACTGAGGACGACATGGACGTGATCGCCGGCAAACGCGATCAACTCCTGGGGCGCATCCAGCACCGGCATGGTCTGGCGAAAGATGAGGCCGAGCGCCAGGTCGAGAAATTCGAACGGCGCAACCCCGAATACCAGTTCAAGCGCAACAAGGACTTTCCATTCGAAAAGTCCTGATGGCGGGTGACTAGTCCAGCCAGTGCGTGAACCCGGATACCGGTTCACGTGGCGTGTGGAAGGTGTTGATCAGCGCGGATTCGTCGGCATAGCCGAGCGACATGCCGCAGACCAGCATCTCGTCGGCCGTCGCACCGATGAGCGGCAGGATGATTTTTGCGAACGGGTTCCACGCAGCCTGCGGACAGGTATGCAGGCCGTGTGCTCGCGCAGCGACCATCAGGTTCTGCAGGAACGAGCCGTAGTCCAGCAATGAACCGCGTCCCATTGCCCTGTCAACGGTGAACATCAATCCGACAGGCGCATCGAAGAACCGGTAGTTGCGCTGGTGCTGCGCGTGCATTTTTTCCTTCTCGCCTTTTGCGATGCCCAGCAGCCCGTAGAGGCCCCAGCCGTTCTCGCGGCGGCGGTCGATGAACGGCGACTTCCATTGGGTCGGGTAGTAGTCGTATTCCTCGGTGTTCTCGGCAGCCAATGCGGGGTTGGCGTACGCCGCATCATGCGCAGCGCACACCTTGTCGGCCAGCGCATCACGGCTCGCGCCTTGCAGCACATACACCTTCCACGGCTGGCAATTCGTGCCCGAGGGCGCGCGGCTGGCAAGGCTCAGCAATTCGGCAATGATGTGCCGGGGCACTGGCTTGTCGCGAAGGAATGCGCGGCACGAAAAGCGACTTTCGATGGCGGCATGAACGCTGGCCGCGTCGTGCACCACGGTGCTTACCTGCGCGATGGGGGATGGATTCAAGTGAGGGTCTCCAACAGGGATTTGAGCGGGGCCGGCAACGGTACGGGCCGACGGGTGGCGCGGTCAACATAGACATGAACGAAATGCCCCTTGGCCGCGGTCATCGGCTCGCCTTGCGCAAACAGGCCCACTTCATAGCGAACACTCGATGTCCCAATGCGAGCCACGCGAATGCCGCCTTCGACGATTTGGGGGAAAGCAAGCGCGGAGAAGTAGTTGCACTGCGTTTCGATCACAAGGCCTATGGTCTGGCCCTGGTGAATATCGAGCACGCCCTGTTCTATGAGGTGCGCGTTCACGACGGTGTCGAACCAGCTGTAGTACACGACGTTGTTGACATGGCCGTAGGCGTCGTTGTCCATCCATCGCGTTGTGATCGTGCGAACTGCCTTGTAGGCGCTTCGAGGTTCGGGCTGTGGCCTGGAGGGTGCTTGGTCGCTCATCTCGGCTGATTCTGCCAGCGCGCGGCGTATTGCGCAGCGACCTTGAACGTATTGATCTGGGCTTGCACCGTGTCTTCAATGCGCGTGCCGTACCCACCAGCCATGGCCATCGCAACAGGAATGCGGCGCTGCCACGCCCAGTCGAATACGCGCCGATCGCGCGCCTCGAGGCCGTCCCAGGTCAGCTTCAGCCTGCCAAGGCGATCGCCCTCGTGCGGGTCCGCCCCGGCCAGATAGATCACGAGGCGAGGCTCGAAGCGGCGATCAAGCTCGTCGAGCGCGCCTTCCAGCGCGTGCAGATAGTCGTCATCGCGGCAGCCATCGGGCAGATTCACGTCGAGGTCACTCGCCTCCTTGCGGAATGGAAAATTCTTCTGGCCGTGCATGGACAGCGTGAACACCGATTCGTCGTCGCGAAAAATGCGCGCGGTGCCGTTGCCCTGATGTACGTCGAGGTCGATGATCGCGATGCGCAATGTCGCCCGCTGCGAGCGCCTCGCCTCGGCTTGCATCAGGCGCGAGGCGACCGCGGCATCGTTGAACACGCAAAAGCCGCCGCCCTTGTCTGCATAGGCGTGATGAGTGCCGCCCGCAATATTCGCGGCAACGCCGTCCGCGAACGCCGACCTGCAGGCAGAAATGGTTGCGCCGACCGAACGGCGCGCCCGCTCGGCCATTGCCTCGCTCCACGGAAAGCCGATCTCGCGCATCACCTTCGCATCGACGCTGCCATCCGAGATACCCGAGATGTAGGCAGGTGTATGGACGAGCGCAAGCTCGCCATCACTGGCTGGCAAGGCCTGGCCCAGACGAACACCGGGCACCTCGGCGACGAGCCGGTCACGCAGGAGCTGGTACTTGCCCATCGGAAACCGATGACCCGCCGGAAGCGACAGAACGAACTGGGTGGCGTAGAAAACCCGCATGCGTGCGATTGTGTCGAGATCGGGTTGCCGACCACTTTCTAGGGGTCAGGTCCTAGAATGGTGCGGCGCAACAAAAACGGCTTGCAATCGCACTTGCTGCGCTTATACTTCGGTCCATGCTGCACTGCAACAAAAGAGGGTTCCGGCCCGGTTCAGCGCAGATATATCGATCCACCGTCGAAACCATTACCGCAACTCACTGGAGATACTGATATGTTGACCGCTGAACAAATCCTGGCCTCGCAAAAAGCTTCCATCGAAACCCTGTTCGGCCTGACCGGCAAGGCGTTCGAAGGCGTCGAAAAGCTCATCGAACTGAACATCACCGCGTCCAAGGCCGCCTTGGCTGAAGCCGCCGACACGGCCCAGTCCGTGATGGGCGTGAAAGACGCACAAGAGCTGCTGGCACTGCAAGCTGCCCTGTTCCAGCCCCTGGCCGAAAAGACCGCTGCTTACAGCCGTCACCTCTATGACATCGCCTCGGGCACGGGCGCCGAATTCGGCAAGGCCTTCGAAGCACAGGCTGCTGACGCGCAGAAGAAGTTCATGGCCGTTGTGGACAACGCTGCCAAGAACGCACCGGCTGGCAGCGAAACCGCTGTTGCCGTGTTCAAGAGCGCCATCGCCGCCGGCAACAACGCCCTGGAATCCGTGCAAAAGGCTGTCAAGCAAGCGACTGATGTCGCCGAAGCCAACTTCAATGCCGTTGCTTCGCAAGCCGTGAACGCTGCCAAGACGACCACGTCGAAGAAGCGCTAAGCCAGCTACTGAGACTCTCGTCTTCACTGGAGCGAGAACTCTACAAAACTCGGGGCATCTCATCGATACTTCACGTCATTGAACGTGAGTTCTGCAGGTTGTCTCCTCGGGTCCTTTCGACACTCCTCGCGAGTTCAGGGATCCTTCAAGGGCAGGTCGCAAGACCTGCCCTTTTTTTGCGCCCGCAACGCGCGCGCGTGCCTTGTACCTACTTCGCCTTGGCTTCCATCAGTGCCTTGAGCTGCGGCATCAACCTGAGCATGGCCGCGCGTCCGGCTTCAATCGACTTGCGCCGCACGGTGAAGTCGGCGCCGCTGACACCCGTAAGTGCAGGCCTCACGACGATGTCCGCGTCCTTCAATTCGAAGCTGTTGATGCTCTTGCCCATGATCGCGAAGGTCTGCAGCAGGATCTGCAGTGTGTCGGTGGAAGGATTGCCTTCCGGCTCACTGGAAATATCGACTGCAATCACGACCTCTGCGCCCATCTGCCGCGCGTAGCGCACCGGCACCGGCGACACGAGACCGCCGTCGACGTATTCATGGCCGTTGATCTTCACCGGCACAAACACCGCAGGCACGGCGCTCGAAGCCCTGACGGCCGTGCCGGTATCGCCACGCTGGAACAACACACCTTGCCCACTGTTGAGATCGGTCGCCACGATGCCCAGCGGCATGGGCATCTGCTCGATCAGCTTGCCCCCAACCTGCTGGTTGACGTAGCGCGACAGCGCTTCGCCGCGCAGCATTCCACGACTGAAAATCGGCAATGTCCAGTCTGTGAACGCAGCCTCCTCCATCGTCTCGGCGACCTGCTGCAGCTGCGCGGAATTGCGGCCACTCGCGTAAAGCGCAGCCACAAGGCTGCCGGCCGATGTGCCAACGACCAGGCTGGGCCTCAGCCCCGCCTCCTCCAGCACCTGAATCACGCCCACATGAGCGAAGCCGCGTGCAGCCCCGCCACCAAGCGCCAGGCCCAACCGGGGCGTCCGCTTGACCGCAGGTGGCGGCGGCTCAGGCGGCCGGACTTCAACTGGCGTGCTCACGCACCCAACCAACAAGAGGCCGACGCCGCCCGCTACCAGCCAGGCTTTCGCCCGGCGCCACCCCATACAGCCAAATGTCATGCGCGCGATTATCGTGGCGCCTCGACTCCGCGATAATTGACGTGAACGTCAACACATCCTGGAGAGAGCAACATGGAAATCAGCGGCAAGGTATTCATCGTCACCGGCGGCGCATCGGGACTGGGCGAAGGCACGGCACGCATGCTGGCGGCCAACGGTGGCAAAGTGGTCATTGCGGACATGCAGGCCGACAAGGGTGAAGCAGTCGCCAGGGAAATCGGCGGCGCGTTCGTCAAGTGTGACGTGAGTCAGGAAGCCGACGGTCAGGCCGTCGTCGCGAAAGCGGTGTCGATGGGCAAGCTCATGGGCCTCGTCAACTGCGCCGGCATCGCGCCGGCAGAAAAGACCGTCGGCAAAAGCGGCGCGCATTCACTGGCAACATTTTCCAAGACAGTCACGGTCAACCTGATCGGCAGCTTCAACATGATTCGCCTGGCTGCCGACGCCATGTGCAAGAACGAGCCTGAAAGCACTGGCGAGCGCGGCTGCATGATTTCCACCGCGTCTGTCGCGGCCTACGACGGCCAGATCGGCCAGGCCGCGTACAGCGCCTCCAAAGGCGGGGTCGTCGGCATGACTTTGCCAATCGCGCGTGACCTCTCGCGCAACGGCATCCGCAACATGACGATTGCCCCCGGCATCTTTGGCACGCCGATGCTCTTTGGCATGCCCAAGGAAGTACAGGATTCGCTGGCTGCCAGCGTGCCATTCCCGTCACGCCTGGGCACCCCCGAGGACTACGCCAAGCTCGCAAAGCACATCTTCGAAAACGACATGCTCAACGGCGAGACGATCCGCCTCGACGGGGCCATCCGCCTCGCGCCGCGTTGACTGAATCGGGTTTGCGGGCCCTAGTTGCAGCAGCGCTGCTCACGGGCTGCGCCTGGTCTGCGTTCGCCCAAGTCGCGACTCCACAGTTCAGCTACCGCACGCCCGACCAGCCGGAGGGCTCGTCGGGCTACAGCCCCAAGCCGGGCTGGGCGGCGCGCACCTATGCCGTCGCGGCGGCGAATCCGCTCGCGACCGACGCGGGCTACCAGATCCTCAAAGCCGGCGGCAATGCCGTCGATGCGGCTGTCGCCGTGCAAATGGTGCTGGCCCTGGTCGAGCCTCAGTCCAGCGGTATCGCAGGCGGCGCGTTCATGCTTCACTTCGACGGCAAGAGAGTCGTCGCATTTGATGGCCGCGAGACCGCACCAGCCCGCGCCGACGAGAACCTTTTCCTGGGCGCGGACGGCAAGCCCATGGCCTTCCAACAGGCCGTGGTGGGCGGCAGGTCTGTGGGTGTGCCCGGCGCGGTACGCATGCTGGAGATGGCCCATCGCCAGTACGGCAAGCTGCCCTGGGCCACGCTCTTTCAACCCGCGATCCAGCTTGCCGAGAACGGCTTCAAGGTCAGCCGGCGCCTGAACAGCCTGGCGAATGGCGATACCGACTTGCGCAAAGACGCGCAGGCAGCGTCCTACTTCTTCGAACCGGAGGGCCGCGCACGCGAACCCGGCTACCTGCTGAAGAACCCTGATCTCGCCTATGTACTTCGCAAGATTGCTGCCGAGGGTTCAAAGGCCTTGCATGAAGGTGTAGTCGCGGCCGCCATCGTGAACAAGGTCCGCTCGCACGCCGCCAATCCCGGCTCGATGACACTCGCCGACCTTGCCGGCTACGAAGCAAAAAAGCGCGAGCCCCTCTGCCACGATTACGCTGTTGCAGCACGCACCTACCGACTGTGCGGCGCTCCGCCCCCGAGCTCTGGCACCATTGCCATCGGTCAGATCCTGGGCATTCTGGGCCAGACGCCAGCAGCCAGCTACCCGCTTGTTCAGGGCTTGGGCGGCGTGCCAGGCAGCACCAGCCCGGTTCCGTCACCCTCGTTCCTCCACCTGTACACCGAGGCATCGAGGCTCGCCTATGCCGACCGTGCGCAATACATCGCCGATCCAGACTTTGTTTCGCCGCCCGCAGGCAGCTGGATGAGCCTGCTGGAGCCGGCTTACCTCGCGTCACGCGCAAAGCTCATCGACACCTCGGCCAACGGCCAGAGCATGAAACTCGCCCGGCCCGGTACACCGGGCGCGCCCGGAGGAGTCACCTCCCGGTACGCGCCGATGCCCGAGCAGCCGGAGTACGGCACGTCGCACATCAGCATCGTTGACGCGCAGGGCAACGCGATCGCAATGACGACAACCATTGAAGCGCAGTTCGGCTCACGCTTGATGGTGAACGTCAGCGGCAAACCCGGCGGCTTCATGCTCAACAATGAACTGACTGACTTCAGCTTCGCACCGAAGGACGCACAGGGCCTGCCAGTTGCCAATCGGGTTGAAGGCGGCAAGCGGCCGCGCTCCTCGATGTCGCCCACACTTGTGTTCAGCCAGCCCGACGGCAAGTTTGTGATGAGCGTGGGCAGCCCCGGTGGCGCCGTCATCGTCCACTTCACTGCCAAAACGATTTACGGCGTGCTGAACTGGGGCCTGAATGCGCAGCAAGCCATCGACTTGCCGAACTTCGGGTCGCTGAACGGCCCCACTTTCCTGGAGGCGAATCGATTCCCGCGCGAAGTGGTCGGCGCGTTGCGTCAACGTGGCGCGGACGTGCGCGAGCTCGAGCTGACAAGCGGCCTGCAGGCCATCCAGGTCACGCCCGTCGGCCTTTACGGCGGGGCCGACCCACGACGCGAAGGCATCGTGATGGGCGACTAGTCCTTGTGTCGCCTGCTCACGGCCCCGCTTGCAGCGGATTCGGATGGGCCGCTTCTTCCGGAAGATGGACACGCTCGAACTCAGCGATGACCTGCGCGCCAAGCAAAAGCAGCGTCGCCCCGATCTCCAGGCTAAACAGCACCACGATGGAAGTCGTGAGCGAACCGTAGACGACGTTCACCTGCGAGAGCGTGCCGAAGTACCAGACGAGGATATGCCGCGTCACTTCCCAGAGCAGTGCGGCAGTGGCACCGCCGAGCAACGCATGCCGCCATGACAGCCGCCCCACCGGCATGACCATATAGACCGAGCTCAGCACGAAAATTTCGCCGCTCAAGCCGAGCAGGTAAAGCAGCACGCCCGACACGCCTTTGAGCGACCAGTCATAACCCAGGATGTGGATGCTGTCCTCGCCGATCGCGCTGAGCATGCTCGACGCCATCGTCATCACCAGCAAGCCGAACCCCAGGCACAGGATGTAGATGTAAGGCAGCACTGCAGACACCACGTAGCGCCGTTTGTGCGTGCGGATGCGATGCAGGAAGATCACTGACATCGCGTTCTCCAGCACCGTGAAAGCCAGCGAGCTGAAGAACAGCATCGTCGCGAGCAGCACCCATCCGATCACGTCCCGGTTGTCCAGGAAGTGCTGCAGCTCGGCGATGATCGCCGTGGACTGCCCCGGGATCAGCCATCCGAGGTAGCGCCCGAGCGTTGCGAGCAACTCTTGCTGATCGATCACATGCGACAAGGCAATCACCGCCAGGATCAGCAAGGGCACCACCGACAGCAACGCGTAGTACGCAACGGCACCTGCGAGCAACAGCCCCTGGTTTTTCTTGAACGCCTTGAGAACGCGCCAGGCGAAAGTACCCGGGTGCTGCAGCACGAGCGCTGCTTGTGGACTGATGAGACTCATGACGCCGCGAGTATGCAGCGACACGCCGCGTTCAGGTGTCGATTGCCGCTGCAGAGCCAGCCTTTTTGCGCAACTCGAACTTCTGGATTTTTCCCGTCGATGTCTTTGGCAGCTCGCCAAACACGACCGTGCGCGGCACCTTGAAGCCGGCCAGATGCTGCTTGCAGTGCGCGACGATGTCCTGCGCAGTTGTGCTCACCCCTGCCTTCAGCTCAACGAACGCGCACGGCGTCTCACCCCAACGCTCATCCGGCTTGGCGACCACCGCAGCCGCGAGCACATCCGGGTGCCGGTAGAGCACATCCTCGACTTCGATCGACGAGATGTTCTCGCCGCCGGAGATGATGATGTCCTTGCTGCGGTCCTTGATCTTGATGTAGCCGTCCGGGTACTGCACGGCGAGATCGCCCGTGTGGAACCAGCCACCTGCAAAAGCCTCTGCGGTGGCAGCCGGGTTTTTCAGGTAGCCCTTCATCGTGATGTTGCCGCGGAACATGATCTCGCCCATCGTCTCGCCATCCTGCGCAACGGGTTGCATCGTGCTGACATCAATGACGCGCGCGTCGCGCTGCAGGTGATAGCGCACGCCCTGTCGCGCATTCAGCCGCGCACGTTCGCCGATATCGACGCCATTCCATTCGTCGTGCTTCGGACAGACCGTCGCCGGCCCGTACACCTCGGTCAGGCCATAAACGTGCGTGAGGTCGAATCCCAGGCGCTCCATGCCTTCGATCATCGACGCGGGTGGCGCAGCGCCGGCCACCATCGCCTTCACGCCGGTGGGCAAGCCCTGCTTCATTTCGTCGCTCGCATTCACAAGCAGGGCATGGACGATGGGAGCGCCGCAGTAATGCGTGACGCCATGGGCCTTGATCGATTCGATGATCGAGCCCGCTTCCACTTTGCGCAGGCACACGTTCACGCCCGCGCGGGCGGCAATGGTCCAGGGAAAGCACCAGCCATTGCAGTGAAACATCGGCAGCGTCCACAGGTACACCGGGTGCTTGGCCATGTCCCATTCAAGAATGTTGGAGATCGCGTTGATCGCCGCGCCGCGGTGGTGATACACGACTCCCTTCGGATTGCCGGTCGTGCCGCTCGTGTAATTGAGCGCAATGGCGTCCCACTCGTCAGACGGCAGCTGCCACTCGAACTGCGGATCGCCTGAGGCGACGAGCTCGTCGTACGTGGTGCTGCCAATGCGCTCGACAACACCCGTGTAAACACGGTCCTCTACATCCACCACCAGCAAGGCCGCTGCGGATTTTCGCAACGCAAGCGCGCGCTTCATCGTCGGCGCGAACTCCGGATCGACGATCACCACCTTCGCCTCGCCGTGATCGAGCATGAAGGCAATCGTCTCCGCATCGAGCCGTGTGTTCAACGCGTTGAGCACGGCACCCGCCATGGGAATACCGAAGTGCGCCTCCACCATGGCTGGGGTGTTCGGCAGCATCACCGCAACCGTGTCGCCCTTGCCGATGCCGCGCGCCTGCAACGCGCTGGCAAGCTGGCGGCACCGCGCATAGACGTCGCTCCACGTGCGCCGCAGTTCACCATGAACCACGGCCAGCCTGCCGGGATAAACCTGCGCCGTCCGCTCGATAAACGACAGCGGCGATATGGCTGCGAAGTTCGCATCATTGCGCCCCAGGTCCTGCTCGAAAATGCTCGTCATGCCATGCCTCCAGGTGATTGGGTAAGAATACGGCAACGATGGCGATTCCCCAGACATTCATCCAGGAGTTGCTCTCCCGTGCCGACGTGGTCGAACTCGTCGGCCGTTACGTGCAACTGAAAAAGGCCGGCGCCAATTACTCCGGCCTGTGCCCTTTCCACAGCGAAAAATCGCCCTCGTTCACGGTCAGCCCCACCAAGCAGTTCTACCACTGCTTCGGTTGCGGCAAGAACGGCGACGCCATCAGCTTCCTGATGGAGCACGCGGGCATGACTTTCATCGAGGCAACAAAGGACCTCGCGCAGCAATACGGCATGGAAGTGCCGGAAGACGACTCCACACCGCAAGACCGCGAGCGTGCCGCCAAACAGCGCGAGAAGCAGGCAACGCTGTCCGACGTGCTGGAAAAAGCCGGCGAGGCCTATCGCAAGCAACTCAAGCTCTCGCCCCGCGCCGTCGAATACCTCAAGGGGCGCGGCCTCTCGGGTGAGGTCGCCCGCGACTTCGGCCTGGGCTATGCGCCCGAAGGCTGGCGAAGCCTGGCAAGCGTGTTCCCGAACTACGACGACCCACTGCTGGCCGAAAGCGGCCTGGTGATCGTCAATGACGAGGAAGACAAGCGCTACGACCGCTTTCGCGACCGCATCATGTTCCCCATCCGCAACGTCAAGGGTGAATGCATCGGGTTCGGCGGGCGCGTGCTGGGCGACGAAAAGCCCAAATACCTCAATTCGCCCGAGACGCCGGTGTTCAGCAAGGGCCGCGAACTCTACGGCCTGTTCGAAGCGCGCAATGCCTTGCGTGAACACGGGTATGTGCTCGTGACCGAAGGCTACATGGATGTCGTCGCGCTCGCCCAGCTCGGCTTCCCGAATGCCGTCGCCACACTCGGCACCGCCTGCACACCCGAGCACGTGAAGACGCTGTTCCGCTTCACGGATTCGGTCGTGTTCAGCTTCGACGGTGACGACGCAGGCCGGCGCGCTGCCCGCAAGGCGCTCGATGGCGCCCTGCCCTACGCCGCTGACGTGCGCTCCGTCAAATTTCTGTTCCTGCCCAAAGAGCACGACCCCGACAGCTACATCCGGGAATTCGGCCAGGATGCGTTCTCGCGTTACGTGAGCGATGCGACACCGCTCAGCCGGTTCCTCATCGACGCCGCACGCGAAGGCTGCGACCTCACGTCGGCCGAGGGGCGCGCGCACATGGCGTCGAATGCCAAGCCATTGTGGCTCGCGTTGCCCGACGGCGCCTTGAAGCGCCAGCTGTTGACCGAGATCGCGACGCTCGTGCAGCTCGACGCGCGCGATTTGTCGTCGCTGTGGGGTGTCGCCAAGTCTGCGGTACCCAGCTCGCCGCGCCGAAGCGACACCTACAAGCCCGCGGCCCGCGCCGGTCGCACACTGCCGCCCGGCAGGGCCGACCGCGCGCTGCAGATCGTCTTTCTGGACCCCCAGGCGTGGGACAAGCTCAGCGACGACGACCACCATGTCCTGTGCGAGCTCGCTGCACCGCACGGCCCGCTCTTTTCCTGGCTCGACAGCCAGGTTCACGAACACGGCATACAGCCATGGGATGCGCTCAAGTCCGCCATACAGGGGCATGACCACGAATCGTTCCTGCTCGACCGCGTCGGCAGGCTGTTGCCTGACATCGAGCACGATTTCGACGAACTGCAGCAAATCCTGCGCAAGGAGCGCGATGAGCGGCGGGCCGAAGAGCTTCGCGACCTGTCCGCGCGCGCGCCAACCGACCCGGCCGCCTACGAGCGCCTCAAACAGCTCATCCAGGGTGACAAACCGCAGCAAACTCCTTGATTTGCCTTGAAATTTCGCCTCACCGGTATAATGTACGGTTGCTAGCGGCAAGAGCGACAGCAGCACCTCCGGATACGGCCTACCGACGCCAATGCGCGCAACCGGCCTCTTCACCGCAAGGACTGCACACCAAATGATCGCCCACACATCTTGCCCATGAGGATCTTCTCAGGCGTAGCGGCCTGAACTGCAGGCATAGCTGCCTGCACAAAGGCGTTCACTCGCTCCCGAACTTTGGGGGCGTTCACGCTTGAAGGTCCATCGCCTGCGCCGGGTTGTAGTGGCGCTTTTTGTTTTAGCTCCTGTTCGAAACGTTCGAGGTATCCATTCATGCCCGCTCAAAAGTCCGGAAAGCTTGCGAAGCCAGCCGCGAAACCTGTCGCCAAAAAAGTAGTCAAACCGGCTGCGCCCAAGCCCAAGCTCAAGGTCGTCAAAGCGACTGCGAAGCCCGTCGCCAAAGCCGCCGTCAAGCCAGTAACGAAAGCCAAATCAGTGCCAGCAACGAAGTCGCCGCCAGCCAAGCCCTCCGAGAAAGCCACCGCCAAAGACGAAGCCAAAAAAGTCGTCAAGGCCGTCGCAGTTGAAGAAGTCGTCAAGAAAAAACCCGGCCGCCCGCCCAAGGCGGTCGTCGAAGGTGCCGCACCTGCCACCGGCGCCAAGCGTGGCCGCAAGCCCAAAGCCGCTGCGGAGGGCAAGGGCAGCGAAGACATGGACATGTCCGATATCGAGGCTGACCTCGTTGGTGAGCCGGTTGTCGAGACGACCGAAAAAGTCAAACCCCTTCGCATGAAGATCAGCAAGGCGAAAGAGCGCGCCTTGATGAAGGAATTCGGCCTGGACGAAACCGTCCTGTCCGAAGAAGAAATGGCCAAGCGCCGCCAGCGCCTGAAGACGCTGATCACGCTCGGCAAGACACGCGGCTACCTCACCCACTCCGAAATCACCGACCACCTGCCCGAAAAGCTGGTCGATGCTGAAACGCTCGAAGTCGTCGTCACGATGTTGAACGACCTGGGCGTTGCCGTGTACGAGCAGACGCCAGACGCCGAGATGCTGTTGCTCAACAACACCACACCGACGTCAGCGACAGTTGAAGAAGCCGAAGAAGAAGCCGAAGCGGCCTTGTCCACCGTTGACAGCGAATTCGGCCGCACGACAGACCCCGTTCGCATGTACATGCGCGAGATGGGCACCGTCGAGCTGCTGACGCGCGAAGGCGAAATCGAAATCGCCAAGCGCATCGAAGGCGGACTGATGGCCATGATGGAAGCGATCTCCGCGTCGCCCGCCACCATCGCCGAAATCCTGCGCCTGGCCAACGAAATCCGCGAGGGCAAGGTCGTCATCTCCACCGTGGTGGACGGCTTCTCGAATCCGAACGAGGCCGACGACTACGTGGCCGAAGAAGACTTCGACGAATTTGATGCCGACGATGACGATGACGGCAACGGCGGCTCCAAGGCCCTGACGAAGAAGCTCGAAGAGCTGAAGACGCAGGCGCTCGAGCGCTTCGACCGCATCCAGCAACTCTTCGAGAAGGTCCACAAGATCTACGACAAGGAAGGCTGGGGCACCCCCGCTTACGTCAAGGCGCAGCACGCCCTGTCGGAAGAGCTGATGACCATCCGCTTCACGGCCAAGACCATCGAAAAGCTGTGCGACCTCGTGCGCAGCCAGGTCGACGACGTGCGCAAGAAAGAGCGCGAACTGCGCCGCATCATCGTGGACAAGTGCGGCATGCCGCAGGACGTCTTCATCAAGGACTTCCCGCCCAACCTCCTGAACCAGAAGTGGGTCGAGAAGCAGGCCGCTGCCGGCAAGCCGTGGTCGGTGGTGATCGCGCGAAACATCCCGCCCATCCAGGAACTGCAGCAAAAACTCGCTGACCTGCAATCGCGCGTCGTGGTGCCGCTCACGCAGTTGAAGGACATCAACAAGCGCATGAACGAAGGCGAAGCCTCGTCGCGCGAGGCCAAGAAGGAAATGATCGAGGCCAACTTGCGCCTGGTGATCTCCATCGCCAAGAAGTACACGAACCGCGGCCTGCAGTTCCTCGACCTGATCCAGGAAGGCAACATCGGCCTGATGAAAGCGGTGGACAAGTTCGAATACCGTCGCGGCTACAAGTTCTCCACGTACGCCACGTGGTGGATTCGCCAGGCCATCACGCGCTCCATCGCTGACCAGGCCCGCACGATCCGCATCCCGGTTCACATGATCGAGACGATCAACAAGATGAACCGCATCTCGCGCCAGCACTTGCAGGAGTTCGGCTTTGAGCCTGATGCCGGCATCCTGGCCGCGAAGATGGAGATCCCGGAAGACAAGATCCGCAAGATCATGAAGATCGCGAAAGAGCCGATCTCGATGGAAACGCCGATCGGCGACGACGACGACAGCCACCTGGGCGACTTCATCGAAGACCAGGCCAACACGGCACCTATCGAAGCAGCCATGCAAGCCGGCCTGCGCGATGTGGTCAAGGACATCCTGGATTCACTCACCCCGCGTGAAGCGAAGGTGCTGCGCATGCGCTTTGGCATCGAGATGAGCACGGACCACACGCTCGAAGAAGTCGGCAAGCAGTTCGACGTGACGCGCGAACGCATCCGCCAGATCGAAGCGAAGGCGCTGCGCAAGCTCAAGCACCCGAGCCGCTCGGACAAGCTGCGGTCGTTCATCGACACGCTCTAAAGCCCAGCCGGGCCTCACAACGAAAAGGCGCCTCGCGGCGCCTTTTTTATTCGCGCGTCACAGCGCCTCCAGCGCCATCATGCCCGCGGCCGTGTTCGAAATCGGGATGTGGTAATTCGTATGGACTTTGCGCACGCGGCCGCCGACAGCAGCGCGGGTAGCGAGCCACATCAGCAACTCAACGCCTTGCGTTCCGGTCTTTTCGACCAGCTCGTGAATGCTGAACTGCGTCGCCCATTGCGGGTCTTCGACCAGGCTGTCCATGAATTTCAGGTCGAACGGCTTGTTGATGAAGCCTGCACGCTCGCCGTCGAGCTGGTGCGACAGGCCGCCCGTGCCCACCACCACGACGCGCTTGTCTGAATCCCATGACCGGATCGCTTCGCCCACCGCCCGGCCAAGCGCATAGCAGCGCTTTGCACTGGGCAGCGGGAACTGCACGGTGTTGATACAAATCGGCACCGTGGTCACCGGGCAGCCCTGCGGCCAGAACAGCTTGAGCGGCAGCGTGAACGCGTGGTCGACCAGCATTTCCTGGCAGGTGGTGATGTCGAACTCGCTGTCGACCAGATGTTCGATCAGGTGCCACGACAGATCGGGCTGGCCCTTGAACGGCGGCAGCGTTGGAATGCCCCAGCCTTCGTCGGCATTGCGGTATTCGGCCGCGGCACCAACGGAGAACGTCGGCATCTTGTCCAGGAAGAAGTTCAGGCCGTGGTCGTTGTAGAAAACGACGGCGACGTCGGGCTTGACCTCGCCCAGCCACTGGTGCACGGGAAGGAAGCCGTCAAAGAATGGCTTCCAGTAGGGCTCCTGCTGCACGCCCCTTACGATAGCGCCGCCAATGGCCGGCACGTGTGACGTCGTCAGGCCGCCGATGATTGTTGCCATGATGAATGCTCCTTAGCCAACGTAGGTGGCGGGCTGCTCGTTGTGGCGCACCAGCATCGCCTTGAAGGCGTCCTTGCTCATGCCGGTCTGCGCAGCGCCCAGGTCCTGCACGTCCAGCCCCAGGATGCCGGCGAATTTGGCGAGGTAATACACGTTCCCGCCAGCCGCAAGCAGGCCAAGCACGTTGCGCTGCCGGATCGCCTCGCGCTGCTGGTCGTTCAGGCCATAGCGGCCCATGTACGCCTCTTCGTCGCTCTTGAATGCATCGCGGTTCGTCGCGTCGTTGAACGAAAAGCACATCTTGTTCAGCGCATAGCCGCGCATGGCTTGCGTGCCGTCGAACAAGGTCGTGCCGGGAATGCGGCCGGGCATGGGCATGTTGTCTCCTCGGGTCGTGATTGCGGGTGCGATTGATATTTGTCAGAGCCCAAGTCTGGCGATGCGCATACAAAAGATAAACCGATGGGTCTTCATGGCATTCATGAACAGAATCGATACGTGCGAACTCGATGGCCGGCTGCTGCAACTGCTGCTGGCCGTGCTGGACACCGGCAGCGTGACTGCCGCGTCCGTGCGCCTGGGCGTGACCCAGTCGGCCGTGAGCCACGGGCTGGACCGGCTGCGTGCACTCACGGGCGACCCGCTCTTCGTCAAAAGCGGCCGCGGCATCGCAGCGACCGCGCGCGCTGAAGCCCTGGCCGAACCTGCGCGCGAGCTTTTGACCGGCATGGGGCGTTTCGCGCAGCACGGCGCATTCGATCCAGCCAGCTGGCGCTGCACCTTCACCGTCGCCGCCAACGACTTCCAGCGCGACCTGCTGCTGCCTGCTCTGGCCGTGCGCCTGCGCGAGCGGGCACCGGGCGTGTCGCTGCGCATAGTGCCCTCGGCCGTGCCGCGCGCCGAGATGCTGCGCAACGACGAATGCCAGCTGGTGATCACCCCGCGCCCGCCCGAGGGCACAGACATCATCCAGAAGCTGCTCTTCCAGGATCACTACCGCGTGTTCTACGACCCGGCCGTGCGCAAGGCGCCGCAATCGATCGCCGAGTACCTGGCGGCCGACCACGCTACCGTTGTCTACGAGCCCCGACGCAGCATCGACCTGGACCAGCAGCTCGCTGCGCGCGGCGTCGTACGACGCTTTGCGGTGATGGTGCCGGGCTTCTCGGCGCTGCCTGCATTCATGCGCGGAACGGCCTTGCTGGCCACCGTGCCCTCCCTGCTCGCACGGCACACGCTGGCAGACCTTGCGAGCTGCGAGCCACCCTTGCCCTGCCCCGCAATGCCGATGTATGCGCTGTGGCACGTGCGTTACCGGCACGACGACGCACACCACTGGCTGGTGCAGCAACTGCTCGACCTCGTCAGGCCGGTGCTGTCGCTGCCTGCCGGTGTGCCACGCGCCAGCGCAGAGGCGTCATTCCCGTTTGCCGCTTGAAGAACCGGTTGAAGTAGGCCGGATCGTCAAAGCCCAAGTCGACAGCCAGGCGCGATGCAGGCGCTGCCACATAAGCAAGCCGGCGGCACGCCTCGCGCGTGAGCCTGTCATGAATGCACTGGAGCGCGCTGCGCCCGGCCTCGGCACGCACGAGCCGGTTCAGGCGTGTCGTTGACATGCCCAGCCGCGACGCATACCGCTCCAGCGGCCAGTGATCCATGAAGTGCGACTCCACCAGCAGCATGAAGCGCGCAAACATGGCCTGGTGCCGCCACGCCCGCTCGTGCGGATGGCCGGCCTGCGCCGCTTGCTGGCGCGCCCGCGCAAGCCGCCACACCACGGCGCGGGCAAGCCATGTCGGCACCGGCGAGTTCGTCGCACCCGGTGCGGCAGGCGCGCGAAATTCGTCCATCAGCGCTGCGAAGAGGCGCTGCATGCGGTGCGCTGCGCAAGCCTCCTCGGTCGCCTCCTCTGTCGCGTTGCCGCTCGCATCGTCAGGCGCATCGCCAGGCGCGCATCCAGCATCGAAATGCACGATTCCCGCAGCAGAAAAAAGCTGCCGGAAAGCATCGCCCGTTTCCTGGAAATCGCCATCAAGCAGGAACCTCGGGCTGATCGTCAGCACAAAGCCCGCCGTCTCTGGCGCAAAGCGAAAGCCGTGCACAACACCCGGTGGCACGACCACAGCGGACATCGCAGGCACCTGCAGGCGATGCTCGTCGAGCGTCGCCGTTGCCCACCCGCGCGCAATCCACACGATCTGGTAGAGCCCCTGGTGAACGTGCGTGTCGATCTCCCAGCGGCGCACGCGGCTGCGCGACTGGATGTCTTCGATGTGCAGCATTTCCCTGCCCGGCTCGACGGGTTCGCCATACAGCGAGAACGTGGGAACGGGCAAGGGTTGAATGCCAGGCATCTTGCTCGAAAAGTGCAATTTCCCGCCACGGTTTGTGCCGTGTGTTTGCGTTGCGTCAAACCTAAAGTGGCGGCCAGAACACGGGCCGTGCGGCTCGCCAACAGGAGACAACGCATGTTTTCATTCGACCCCTATTCGCCGGCCGTCGACGCCGACCCGTTCCCCTACTACCGCCGCCTGCGCGACGAGCACCCGTGCTTCTGGAGCCCCGAAGCGCAGATGTGGGTGCTCTCGCGCTATGCAGACATCGTGACGGCGCTGAACGACTGGCAGACCTATTCGTCGGCCAGCGGCAACCTGATGACAGAGCTGCCCGGCCGCGCCGGTGCAACGCTCGGCAGCTCGGACCCGCCGCGTCACGACCGGCTGCGCGCCCTCATCCAGCATGCGTTCGCGCGCCGCAACCTGATGGCGCTGGAAGAGCCCATCCGCGACATCGCACGCACCGTGTTCGGCCAGCTCCAGGGCACGAAGTCCTTCGACTTCAAGGACGTGTCGTCGCAGTTCACCGTCAGGGTGCTGATGGCCGCACTGGGCCTGCCCATGGGCGACGAGGCGCTGGTGGACGAAAAGGAAGTACGCGACAACGCCGTGCTCATGGTGCAGAGCGATTCGCGCACGCGAACCAAGGGGCCCGAGCACATCGCTGCCTACAACTGGATGCAGAACTACGCAGCCCAGGTGATCGCGATGCGGCGCGCGCAGCCTCGCAATGACCTCATCAGCCACTTCGCGCAGGCCGAGATCGACGGCGACCGCCTGGACGAGCGCGAGGTGCTGCTGACCACCACCACACTGATCATGGCCGGCGTCGAATCGCTGGGCGGCTTCATGATGATGTTCGCGTACAACCTCGCAACATTCGCGCAAGCGCGGCAAGCCGTCGTCGCCGACCCGCAGCTGCTGGTCGAAGCCGTGGAGGAAAGCCTTCGCTTCAACACCTCGGCGCAGCGCTTTCGCAGGCGGCTGATGCGCGACGTGACGCTGCACGGCCAGACGATGCGCGAAGGCGACTTCGTCTGCCTGGCGTACGGTTCGGGCAACCGCGACGAACGCCAGTTTCCCAATGCAGAGGTGTACGACATTGCGCGCAAGCCACGCGGCCACCTGGGCTTCGGCGGCGGCGTGCATGCATGCTTGGGCACCGCCATCGCGCGGCTTGCGATACGCATCGCGTTCGAGGAATTCCACCGCGTTGTGCCCGACTACACGCGCGCGGCCGACCAGCTTGCCTGGATGCCTTCTTCCACCTTCCGCAGCCCGCTCGTGCTCGAGCTGAGCGTGCCCTGAGCGCCTGCCATGACCCACGTCACTTACATCGAAGCCGACGGGCGCGAGCAGACCCTCGACATCCAGGAAGGCTGGAGCCTGCTGCAGGCTGCATTCGCGCACGGCATCAGCGGCCTCATCGGCGAATGCGGCGGCGCTTGCTCCTGCGGCACGTGCCATTGCTATGTCCAGCAGGATCGCCTGCAGGAGTTGCCGCCACCTTCAGCCGGCGAACTGGAGATGCTGGAGTTCGTCGCGAGCGAGCGCCGCGACAACAGCCGCCTGGCCTGCCAGATCCGCGCCGCGTCGCATCTCGAAGGGCTGGTGGTGCACCTGCCCGATACACAGACCTAGCAGACCTAGCAGACCTAGATCAACGCGAAACGCCCAGCAGCCGCTCGAGCACCTCGGGCTGCGCAGACAGCGCCTGTGCAGAGCTGGCGTGCACGACCGTGCCGCGATCGAGCACGACGGCCTCGTCGGATATCGCCAGCACTGCCTGCGGGTGCTGCTCCACGATGATGGCGGAGAGCCCTTCTTCGCGCGTGATACGCCGGATCGCAGCCAGCAGCTCCTCGACGATGATGGGCGCGAGGCCTTCCAGCGGCTCGTCGAGCAGCAGCAGCTTCGGATTCACGACCAGCGCGCGGCCCACGGCCAGCATCTGCTGCTCGCCTCCTGAGAGTTGCGTGCCCAGATTGGTCTTGCGCTCGGCCAGCCGCGGGAACATCGCGTAAACGCCATCGGGCGTCCACTTGCCCGCACGCGCCACCGCCGTGAGGTTCTCGTGCACCGTCAGCGACCTGAAAATGTTGCGCTCCTGCGGCACCCAGCCGATGCCCGCAGCCGCGCGCTGATGCGGCGCGAGCTTGTGCAGCGCGACGCCGCCGAGCGTGATCGTGCCGGCGTGCTGCCGCGTCGCACCGGCGATGGTGTTCATCAGCGTCGTCTTGCCCGTGCCGTTGCGGCCCAGCAGTGCAAGGGTCTGCCCTTCGCCAAGCGCGAGCGACACGTCGTGCAAGACGACGGCCTCACCATAGCCTGCGCTCAAGCTTTCAATGCGAAGCAGCTCAGGCATGAGCATCCTCTCCGTGGCCAAGATACACGGCCTTGACCTCCGGGTCATTCGCAATCTGGTCAGGGTCGCCCTCCGTGAGCACGGTGCCGTTCACCAACACCGTCATGCGGTTCGCAAAGCTGAACACCAGGTCCATGTCGTGCTCGATCAGCAGCACCGACACGTCGGCAGGCAACGCAGCCACCGTCTGCAACAACTCTTCGCGCTCACCCGCTGGCACACCGGCGACCGGCTCGTCGAGCAACAACACACGCGGCTCGCACGCCAACGCAATCGCGATCTCGAGCAGGCGGCGCTTGCCATACGCGAGGTGCTCGGTACGCTGGTTCATCACCTCCGCGAGGCGGAACTGCTCAAGCAACTCAGTGCATCGCTGCGTGACTGCTGCATCCGCGCCCAGCCGCTTCCAGATCGAAGCACCCAGCCCGCGATGCTGCGACACCACCAGCGCCAGCGTTTCCAGCGGCGTCATCGACGCAAACAGCTGGTTGATCTGGAACGTGCGGACCATGCCGCTTCGAACACGTAAATGCGGCGCGAGCTTCGTGATGTCGCGCCCTTCGAGCGTGATCGATCCTTCCGTCGGCTCCAGCACGCCCGTCAACAAATTGATCAGCGTTGTCTTGCCCGCACCATTCGGCCCGATCAGCGCGTGGCGCGCGCCGCGCTTCAATTCAAGCGTGACGTTGTTCGTGGCGGTGATACCGCCGAACCGCTTGACGAGCCCCTTGCACGACAGCACGACATCGCTCACGCCGCACCGCCCTTCTTCGCAAACCACGTCCAGGGCTTGAGCAGCCGCTCGCGGCCCACCAGCACGAGCACGACGAGAAAAAGGCCGATCCAGAACGTCCAGTATTGCGGCGTGATGGCCGACAGCGCGTCCTGCATCAGCTTAAACACGATGGCGCCTGCAATGCCGCCGTACAGCCAGCCCGTGCCGCCCACGACCAGGATCAACATCACATCGGCAGAGCGATGGAACTCGAACACATCGAGCGACGCGAAGCCCGTTGTCTGCGCGAGCAGCGCGCCCGCTGCACCCGCAAGCGCCGCAGCAATCGTGTACACCACAGCGATACGCGAGCTCACAGGGATGCCGATAGCCATCGCACGCAGCCGGTTGTCGCGAATCGCTTCGAGCGTCGCGCCGAATGGCGAGTGAACGAGCCTGCGCGCCAGCACAAAGAACACGAGCAATACCGCCAGCGAGTAGTAAGCAGCCGTCTTGCCGCCGAGATCAAAGGCGAACATACCCAGCACCGGCCCGAGGATCACGCCCTGCAAGCCATCGGCGCCGCCCGTCAGCCAGTCGAGCTTGTTCGCCAGCTCCAGCAGGATCAGCGCAAAGCCCAGCGTCACCATCAGCCGCGTCAGGTCGCTTCCGCGCTGGATCGTCAGGCTTGCCACCGCGCCCAGCAGCGTGCAACCCGCTATCGCCACAGCCAGCCCCACCAGAGGGTCGGGCATCACGTGCTTGGCAAACAACGCTGCCGAGTACGCGCCAAAACCGAAGAACGCCGCGTGCCCGAGCGACACGATGCCGGTGAAGCCCAGCACCAGATCAAGCGACATGGCGAACAGCGCAACGATGGCAATCTCATTGATGATGGCCGCGTGCGAGGGCAACACCATGGGCGCGATGAACGCAGCAGCCCACAACGCAGGCTCCCACGCGCGCCAGCGGCTGGCCTGCAGCAACGACTTCTGGGCGGCATTCACGTCTTGCCCCCGCTGCGCACAAACAGACCCTGCGGCCGCCAGATGAGGATCACGATCATCAGCGTGTACACGATGAACGCGCCCATCTTGGGGATGTAGTACTTGCCCGCCACGTCAGCCACGCCGAGTAGCAGCGCTGCGAGCAACGGCCCCGTGATCGACGACGTGCCGCCCACGGCCACGACGATCAGGAAATAGATCATGAACTTCAGCGGAAAGCTCGGGTCGAGCCCCAGCACTTCAGCACCCAGCGCACCGCCCAGCCCCGCCAGCCCCGAGCCCACAGCGAACGTCGAGAGAAAAACAATGTTGACGTTGATGCCCAGCCCCGCCGCCACACGCTGGTCGTCTACCGACGCGCGCAGGCGGCTGCCGAAGCGCGTTTTCGCCAGCACGAACTGCAGCGCCACCGTCAGCGCGGCGCACACGGCGATGATGAACAGGCGGTAGTGGCCCATGCCCAGAATCCAGTCGCCACTGCCAATCTCCGTGCGGCCCTTGAGCCACTCGGGCAACTGGATGATTTGCTGCGTGGAGCCCACGAAGAAGTCCACTGCCGCAACCGCCATGAACGTGAGGCCGATGGAAAAAAGCACCTGGTCCAAGTGCGGCTTGTTATAGAGCGGGCGATACAGCGTGCGCTCCAGCACAGCGCCGATCAAAGCGGGAATGACAAACGCAATCGGCAGGCACACCAGAAAGGGCACGCCCGCGTGCTGCATCAACAGCACCGTGACGTAGCCGCCCGCCATGGCGAACGCGCCGTGCGCGAGGTTGATGAAGTTCATCAAGCCCATCGTCACGGCCAGCCCGACGGCGAGCACAAAGAGCAGCATGCCGTAGGCAATACCGTCGAAGAGGATGGTGAGCATGGCGTGTTTGGCTTGGCTCCTTCCCCCGCTGGGGGCAGGCTGGGATGGGGGCCAGCGGCTGTCGCGCCCCCACCCTGACCCTCCCCCAGTAGGGGAGGGAACAAGTCAGTGTTACTTGTTCTTGCCCGGATCCTTCACGTCCTTGATCACATCGAACTCGACGTTGTACAGCTGGCCGTCTTTCTTCTCGACCTTGCGCAGGTACACGTTCTGCACGATGTCGCGCGTTTGCGCGTCGATGAACACCGGGCCGCGCGGGCTCTCGAAAATCTGCCCCTTCATCGCCGCGAGCAGCGCATCGCCACCGCCCTTGCCGCCGGTCTTCTTGAGCGCTTCGTAGATCACGCGCATACCGTCATAGCCACCCACGGCCATGAAGTTCGGGCGCAGGCCCTTGTTCGCTTTGCCGAAGGCTTCGACAAACTTCTTGTTCATGGCCGAAGGATGCGCCGCCGAATAGTGGTGCGAAGTGACCACGCCGAGTGCGCCGTCGCCCATGTCATTGAGCTGGTCGTCATCGGTCACGTCGCCGGTGGCGATGAGCTTGATGCCAGCCTTGTCCATGCCGCGTTCGAGGAACTGCTTCATCACAGCCGAGCCCGCGCCCGACGGCACGAACACGAACAACGCGTCAGGCTTGGCATCACGCACCTTCTGCAGGAACGGCGCGAAGTCCGGGTTGCGCAGCGGCACGCGCAGCGACTCTGTCACCTTGCCGCCGTTGAACGTGAGGCGGTCCTTGAAGAACTTCTCGGCGTCGATACCCGGGCCGTAATCGCTCACGAGCGTCACCACCGTCTTGATGCCGTTCTTGGGCGCCCAGTCGGCGAGTGCGACCGACACTTGCGGAAGCGTGAAGCTCGTGCGAACGATGTACGGCGATGCCTCCGTGATCGCCGACGTGGCAGCAGCCATCACGACCTGCGGCGTCTTCGACTGCGTCGCGATCGGGGCGGTAGCCATCGCCGACGGCGTGATGCCAAAGCCGGCGAGCACATTCACTTTGTCATTGACCACCAGCTCCTGCGCCAGGCGCCGCGTCACGTCGGGCAGGCTGGTGTCGTCCTTGATGATCAGCTGCACTTTGCGGCCCGCCACGGTGTCACCGTTTTGCGCCATGTAGAGCTTGGCCGCAGCTTCGATCTGGCGGCCGGTCGTGGCCTGCTGGCCCGTCATGGGCAGGATGAGGCCGATCTTGAAAGCCTCTTCGGCCAGCGCGCCAAAGCCTGGGAGGGCGAGCGCAGCCACAACTGCGGACTGGATGAGGGCTCTTCTGTTCATGAATGTCTCCAAGCAGGATGTAAAGCGGGGCCGTGACGCCAGCATGCCGGGCGACGGCGAATGATGCGCGATTCTGCGCGAGTCGCCCGTCATGCGAAAAGTGGCGGTACTCACTAGCAGTTATGCCGGAAGGCTATGAGATCTACACCGCGCCAACAAGACCATCGTATTAGCAACGAAGTACTAGTCGAAGATACTAACTTTCGCTCGTCACGCACGAGGCACGACTCACAAACCACAAAGGCGATCCATGCAATGTACAAGTAATCTCAACCCGCTGAAACTCTTCACGATCGCGGCAGTGGCCGTCCATCAGATGTCCCAATCCGCGGCCCAGCCCGCGTCCGAACACGTGACGATGCATCTCAGCATCGGCCAGCCTAACGGCATCACCACCGGCCCCGTCGCCCCGCTGAGCGAGTCGACTCAGTCCCACGGCCGTGAGCTGCTGCAGACTGAAGAGGTGCTGAAGCACATCTTGCCGAACAACTGGCAGTACTCCTACGAGCTCCCGGATGGCAGCAGCAAGAACGCCTACGTCAATAGTGGAAGCGAATGCGAAGGCGGTGAAGGCGATCTGCTCGAATCCGTTCCATACACCGTGACCGTGAACGAGCCTTCCGCCGTGGCCGCCAATTGCAGCACGAACGGAAATGACTTCGAGCTCGTGCCGGCTGCGCTGACCATTCTTCCCGGCATGAACAGCATCACTGCGATGGTGAAGCTCTCAAATGGGGCCGACGCGTCCACCCAATGCACGAGCGCCGGAATTATGGGCAATGGCGTCTACATCGCGTTGCCGGCGGACCGGACCCTTCCCTACCTGAACAAATCTTCGAAGCGTGTGTGCGAAGTCTCAGAGACGACCAACTTCATCGGCGGCACCGTTACCGGTGCTGCGGGCGTGCTCCTGCTGGCCGCACTGGGCCGCGTCGCCTCCTCCTGCTGGAAGCGCGCTCAACGCGGCGAGGATGTGCAGCGCCTGGCGGGCGCCGAAGCGGACGTGGAACTGGCACGGGTGCCAAACGCTGGAGCCAACCAGGATGGACGCGAAGTGCCTGTCCCACCGGTTCAGGCTGCCGCCGAAGGCCGCAACGTGCGTCTGACTCCTGAATCGGCCTGAGTCAGCTTCCGTGCAGGCAAGTCCTCGTTCCGCGATATGGACGTCTTGACGTGCCAGGGCCAGCATGCGACGTCGGCGTCTTCGAAAGCTTGAAAAGCAGCTGATTCCGCCTAGTCCCGCTGCCGCCTAAAGCAGCTGCCCGCCTAACACGGGCAGCGCATCAGGCCCGAACCTCGGACGCGGTCAAGCTTGCGCCGCTCAAGAGCCTCACGCAGGTTGCGCTGCGCCAGCCGGGAGTGTTCACGCATGATCGCTTCGGCGCGGGCACCTTCGCGCTGATCGATGGCCTCAAGCACCTGGCGATGCTGGTCTTGCGCGACCACCAGCATGTCGCGCGACGTCGTCGATGTGGCCTGCACCAGCACAAACGCCGACGGCGATGCGAACGGCAGAGCCACGATGCGGTCCACCTCCCGCGCAATCACGACGCTTGCCGACATGTCGCGCAGCAATTCATGAAATCGCTTGTTCAAATCAACATAGCGTGAAAACGCTGCGTCATTCAGACGCGGCTGCGCAAGCAGCCGGTCCACTTCATCGAGCACAGCCCGCGCCTGCGCCAGCATGGCATCAGCCACGCCCCGCTGCGCCGCAACACGTGCCGCGAGCCCTTCGATCATTCCGCGAACTTCGATCGCATCAGTGATATCCCGTTCGCTAAACGTGCGCACTGCATAGCCGCCGTTCGGCAACTTGTCGAGCAGGCCTTCCTGTTCGAGCCGCATGAGGGCCGCGCGAATGGGCGTGCGCGACATACCCAGCAGCTCGACGATGGCCAGCTCCGCAATGCGCGCACCTGACTTCAACTCACCCGCAAGAATCAGCTCGCGCAGCCGCAGCTGCGCCCGCACCGCCTGCGACGCATCGGCGTCAGGCGAGACAAGCAGGGTGGGGTCTTTGGCTTTCAAGCGTTTATGTATACAGAAAAGTCTGAAATCACGGATCGGTATGACAGCTAGTGAGCGATCTTCACTGCTAGCCATCGGCAAGCCCTTGAGCGCATTGTATACATCGAGTATTCTCCGGCGACCCACCTGACTCAGCGCACAAGAGCCGCCCATGTATCCGAAGAACACCTGGTATGTCGCCGCCACGCCCGACGAGATCGACGAGAAGCCTTTAGGGCGCACCATCTGCGACGAGAAAATCGTCTTCTACCGGCCCGCCGCTGGCCAGGTCGCAGCGCTCGAGGACTTCTGCCCGCACCGCGGCGCGGCGCTCTCGCTCGGGCAGGTGTGCGAAGGAAAGCTCGTATGCGGCTACCACGGCCTTGCCATGGGCTGCGACGGCAAAACCATCTCGATGCCGGGCCAGCGCGTGCAGGGCTTCCCGAAGATCCGCTCTTATCCGGTCGTTGAGAAATACGGCTTCATCTGGGTGTGGCCGGGCGACGCGCAGCTGGCTGACGAATCAAAAATCCATCACCTCGAATGGGCCGTGAGCGGCGACTGGGCGTATGCCGGCGGCCTCTATCACGTGGCATGCGACTACCGCCTGATGATCGACAACCTGATGGACCTCACACACGAGACGTACGTGCACACCACGAGCATCGGCCAGAAGGAAATCGACGAAACGCCCGTTGCCACCAAGTCAGAGGGCGACCACGTGGTCACCAGCCGCTTCATGAACAACGTGATGCCGCCACCCTTCTGGAAGGCCAACTTGCGCGGCAATGGCCTGGCCGACGACGTGCCGGTGGACCGCTGGCAGGTCTGCCACTTCCACCCACCCAGCCACGTGATGATCGAAGTGGGAGTAGCACACGCGGGCAAGGGCGGCTACGACGCCGACGCCAAAGACAAGGTGTACAGCATCGTCGTGGACTTCCTCACGCCAGAGACTGAGACGAGCATGTGGTACTTCTGGGGCATGGCGCGCAACTTCAACGTGAAAGACAAGGCGCTCACGGCGCAGATCAAGGAAGGCCAGGCCAAGGTCTTCGCTGAAGACACCGTGGTGCTCGAAGAGCAGCAGCGCAACTTGCTGCGCCACCCCACGCGCAAGCTGCTGATGCTCAATATCGATGCGGGCGGCGTGCAGTCGCGCCGCATCATCGATCGCATGCTCGCCGCCGAACGTCCCTCACCGGTAGTGGCCTGATGGACCTGCACGTCAAAGTCCTGCGCAAGAAGCAGGAGGCCGAGGGGATTGCGAGCTTCGAACTCGGTCGTGCCGACGGCAAACCCCTGCCCGCTTTCAGCGCCGGATCGCATATCGATGTGCATGTGCCGGGCGGCCTTGTTCGCCAATATTCGCTGTGCAACGACACGTCCAACAGCAGCGTCTACCGGATCGCCGTGCTGCGCGATGCCGCGTCGCGTGGCGGTTCGGTAGCGATGCACGACAAAGTCCATGAGGGCGATGAGATCACCATCAGCGAGCCGCGCAACCACTTCACGCTCGTGCATGCCGTTCGCACGATTCTTTTTGCAGGCGGCATCGGCATCACGCCGCTGCTGTCCATGGCGCAGCGGCTGGCCGCGGTAGGCGCAGACTTCGAGCTGCACTACTGCAACCGCTCACGGCCACGCACCGCCTTCTTCGACGAAATCGCCGCGTCGCCGTTTGCAGACAAGGTCCACTATCACTTCGACGATGGCCCGCAAGAGCAAAAGCTGCAACTCGCGCACGTGATCCCGCCCGTGGATGCGCAAACGCACATCTACACCTGCGGGCCCGCTGGCTTCATCCAGCACGTCACAGGCTGGGCCAAGGGCTACGGCTGGCCGTCAGCGCAAGTGCATGTCGAGTACTTCGCCGCAGCCGTTGTGGACACGAGCGAAGACAAAGCGTTCGACGTACAGATTGCCAGCAGCGGCAAGCGCTACACCGTCGGCGCGAAAGAAACGGTGATCCAGGTGCTGGCCGCCAACGGCATCGACGTGCTCACCTCCTGCGAGCAAGGCGTGTGCGGCACCTGCATCACACGCGTGCTGGAAGGCGAATGCGATCATCGCGACATGTATTTCACCGACGATGAGAAGGCGAAGAACGACCAGTTCACGCCCTGCTGCTCGCGCGCGAAGAGCGCCTTGCTGGTGCTGGATTTATAGAAACAACCGGAGACGACACCCATGCAACTACCCGCCCGTTACGACCACGTCGGCAGCTTCCTGCGCCCCAAATACCTGCTCGATGCGCGTGAGCAGAAAGCCAAGGGCGACATCACCGCCGCGCAGCTGCGCGAAGTGGAAGACAAAGCCATCGCCGAGATCGTGAAGTTCCAGGAAGACGTGGGCCTGAAGAGCATTACTGATGGCGAGTTCCGCCGCACGTACTTCCATATCGACTTCCTCGACCAGCTGGGTGGCGTGAAGACGGACATCCCCGTCACCATCCGCAAGGCCGACGGCACCGAAGAACTGGCGCCACCGGTGATGAAGGTCGTTGGCAAGGTGCACCACGCCAAAGACATCCAGAAGGCCGACTTTGAATTCCTCAAGAGCCAGGTGAGCGCGGGCCGCACGCCGAAGGTGACCATCCCCTCGCCCACCATGCTGCACTTCCGTGGTGGCCGTGCAGGCATCAGCCGCGAGGCGTATCCCGAGCTCGATCCGGCCTTCTACGACGACGTGGCAAAGGCGTACGGCGACGAACTGCGTTCACTCGCAGCCGCAGGTTGCACCTATGTGCAGATGGACGACACCAACCTCGCTTACCTGTGCGACGAGAAGATGCGGGAAGCCGCCCGCCAGCGCGGCGACGACCCGAATGAACTGCCGCACCGCTACGCCGCCTTCATCAACAAGGTCGTTGCGCAAAAGCCTGAAGGCATGCTGCTGGCCATGCACCTGTGCCGCGGCAACTTCAAGAGCACGCATGCGGCCAGCGGCAACTACGAGCCCGTGGCCGAAGCACTGCTCAAGGAGATGAACCTCGACGCGTATTTCATGGAATACGACGACGACCGCTCAGGCGACTTCAAGCCGCTGCGTTATCTGGCCAAGGGGAAGACGGTCGTCCTCGGCCTCGTCACCACGAAGTTCGGCCAGCTCGAAAGCAAGGACGACCTCAAGCGCCGCATCGACGAAGCTGCCAAGTACGCGCCGATGGAGCAGCTGGCACTCTCGCCGCAATGCGGCTTCTCGAGCACCGTGCACGGCAACAACATTGCGGTCGAATCACAGCGGCAGAAGCTGCGGCTGGTGATCGAGACGGCGCAGGAGATGTGGGGCGCTTGAGTGATGTAATGCGGGCGTGACTGCCCTCTACGACCTCCAGCGATTCATCCAGGCGCAAGACCCGGTCTATGAACGGGTGTGCGCCGAGCTGCGTGCCGGCAACAAGCAGACGCACTGGGTCTGGTACATCTTCCCGCAGTTGAAAAAACTGGGGCGCAGCAGCACCGCGCACTTCTACGGACTCGCCTCACTCGAAGAGGCTCGTGCTTACTGGGCGCATCCGGTGCTGCGGCCGCGGCTGAAGGAATGCATCAACCTGATGCTCGCGGTACCGGAGAAATCGGCGCTGGACATTCTCCATTCGCCCGACGACATGAAGTTCCGCTCGTGCGTCACTCTCTTCGGCAAAGCCGTGCCAGACGAGCCGATATTCCAGTCGGCGCTTGACCGCTTCTACGGCGGAGTTCCTGACGTGCCGACGCTCACTTTGCTCGCCAGCGATTGACACGCGGCTCAATGCCCCTGAGCTGGCGTCACCTCCCAATGCTGCAGTACGCGCTCATTCGCATCCACACTCTCCAGCCGCACGCGAAAGCCCCACAGCCTGGCCACGTGCTTGACGACTTCCTCGGCGCCGTTGTCCAGCGGGCGGTCGTTGTGGCGGCAGTGGCGCAGCGTGAGTGACCGGTCGCCGCGCAGGTTGACGTTGTAGACCTGGATGTTCGGCTCGCGCCAGTTCAGGTCGTACTGGCGGGCCAATGCCTCGCGCACACGGCGATAGCCGGCGTCGTCATGGATGGCAGCCACCTCCAGCTCCCTCTTCGTCGAGTCATCGACGATGGAGAACAGCCTGAAGTCGCGCATCAGCTTCGGCGACAGGTACTGCCCGATGAAGCTCTCGTCCTTGAAGTGACGCATGGCGTAGTCAAGCGTTTTGTGCCAGTCGGAGCCAGCCACATCCGGGAACCAGGCCTTGTCTTCGTCAGTCGGGTTCTCGCACATACGACGGATGTCCGTGAACATGGCAAAGCCCAGCGCATAGACGTTGATGCCGCCATAGCGCTTGTCACCCACGCCTGGCTGGAAGATCACGTTGGTGTGCGAGCTCAGGATCTCCATCATGTAGCCATCGGACAGCTTGCCCTGGTCATACATGTCGTTGAGCAGCGTGTAGTGCCAGAACGTGGCCCATCCTTCATTCATCACCTGCGTTTGCCGCTGCGGATAGAAGTACTGCGCCACCTTGCGCACGATGCGCACAATCTCGCGCTGCCATGGCTCCAGAAGGGGCGCGTTCTTCTCAATGAAGTACAGGATATTTTCCTGCGGCTCTTCGGGGTAGCGCCGCTGCTCTTTCTTCGCCTGTTTGCCGGCGCTCCTGGGCAATGTGCGCCACAGGTCGTTGACCTGCTGCTGCAGGTAGGCCTCGCGTTCCTTGCGGCGAATCTCTTCTTCCACCATTGAAATCTTTTGCGGGCGCCGGTAACGGTCCACGCCGTAGTGCATCAGCGCGTGGCACGCATCAAGGACTTCCTCGACCGAGTCAACACCATGGCGCTCTTCACACTCGGCGATGTACGCCTTGGCGTAGACCAGGTAGTCCACGATCGAGCTCGCATCCGTCCACATGCGAAACAGGTAGTTGCCCTTGAAGAACGAGTTGTGGCCAAAGCACGCATGCGCCATCACCAGGGCCTGCATCGGCATCGTGTTCTCTTCCATGAGGTACGCAATGCAGGGGTCTGAGTTGATCACGATCTCGTAGGCAAGCCCCATCTGGCCGCGCCGGTAACTCTTCTCGCTGGCAATGAACTGCTTGCCGAACGACCAGTGGCGATAGTTCACCGGCATGCCGACCGATGCATAGGCATCCAGCATCTGCTCAGCCGAGATCAGCTCCAGCTGCGAGGGGTAGGTGTCGAGGCCATACTTGTCGGCGGTCTTCCTGATCGCGTCGAAGTACAGCTCGATCAGCTCGAACGTCCAGTCGCTGGGCGCGGGCAGCCGCTGGCTGTCGGTGCGGTCGAGCGCATTGCCGGCAACGGTGCTCATCACGTTGCCCCCGCGCTTTTCTTGAACAGGTCCCGAAACACCGGGAATATCTGCGAAGGCGTCACGATTTTCTGCATGGCGAAGTGCTCGTTCGCGTCCCGCACGCGCGTGTATTCCTCCCACAGGTTCTGGTCTTCTTCGGCCACCTGCACATACGCGTAGTAGCGAACCAGCGGCAGTATCTTGCTGTCGAGCAGTTCGCGGCACTTCGATGAGTCCTGCTGCCAGTTGTCGCCATCCGATGCCTGCGCGCCGTAGATGTTCCACTCGGCCCCGAGGTAGCGCTGGCGAATGATGTCGTGCATCATCGTGAGCGCGCTCGACACCACCGTGCCGCCACTCTCCGTTGCGTGGAAGAACTCGTCTTCCGTCACTTCAGCCGCCTGCGTGTGATGGCGGATGAACACCACGTCGGTCTGCTGGTAGTGCCGCGTGAGAAACAGGTAGAGCAGGATGAAAAACCGCTTGGCCAAGTCCTTGCGCGCCTCGTCCATCGAGCCCGACACATCCATCAGGCAGAACATCACCGCCCGGCTTGTGGGCAAAGGCTCGCGCACGCGGTTGCGGTAACGCAGGTCGAACGGGTCAAGAAAGGGCACACGCTTGAGCCGCGCCTTCAATGCCTCGATGTCCGCGTGCAACGCCGCGATCCGGGTGCCGGGCGCGTCTTGCTCCTGCAGGTCGGCGAGCAGCTTCTCGAGCCGGCGCAACTCGAGCCGCGACTCACCGCCCATCGCAATGCGGCGGCCCAGCGCCACACGCATCGAACGCACCACGTGCAGGCTGGTCGGATTGCCTTCGGACACAAAGCCCGCGCGCCGCACCTTCCACTCCGGTGCATCGGCCAGCAGTTGCGTGCGAACCAGCCGCGGCAGGGCCAGGTCGTCGAAGAAGTAGTTCATGAACTCTTCGCGCGAGATGCGAAAGACGAAGTCGTCTTCGCCCTGCCCGTCCTGCGATGCGCCGCTGCCATTGCCCGCCCCGCCACCGCCCGGCGGCCTGTCGATGCGGTCGCCGCGCACGTATTCCTGGTTGCCGGGGTGCACCATTTCACGCGTGCCGCCGGGGCCGTGATTGAAGAGCGGCTCCGACACATCACGCTTGGGCAACGTGATGTCGGTGCCCTGCTCGATGTCGCGGATGCCACGGCTGCCCACCGCCTTGCGCACCGCCTCCTTGATCTGGTCGCGATAGCGGCGAAGGAACCGCTCCCGGTTGCCTATCGACTTGTTCTTGCCCGACAGGCGCCGGTCGATGACCTGGTGGAGCATCGAGCGATCGGCCATCACGAACTCTTGCGAACCCGCAAATACCACTCGCAGAGCAGCCGCACCTGCCTGTGCGTGTAGCCTTTCTCGACCATGCGATTGACAAAATCCTCATGCTTTTTCTGCTCGTCCGCGCTGGCTTTGGCGTTGAACGAGATCACGGGCAGCAGGTCTTCCGTGTTCGAAAACATCTTCTTCTCGATCACCGTTCGCAGCTTCTCGTAGCTCGTCCACACCGGGTTCTTGCCTGCATTGCTGGCACGCGCGCGCAGCACGAAGTTGACGATCTCGTTGCGGAAATCTTTCGGGTTCGACAGGCCAGCCGGCTTCTCGATCTTTTCAAGCTCGGCGTTGAGCGAGGCGCGGTCGAATATTTCACCGGTATCGGTATCGCGAAACTCCTGGTCCTGGATCCAGAAATCGGCATACGTCACGTAGCGGTCGAAGATGTTCTGGCCGTACTCAGAGTACGACTCCAGGTAGGCCGTCTGGATTTCCTTGCCGATGAATTCCGCGTAACGTGCCGACAGGTGCTCCTTGATGTACGACAGGTATTTCTGCTCGGTCTCGGCCGGGAACTGCTCGCGCTCGATCTGCTGCTCCAGCACGTACATCAGGTGCACAGGATTCGCCGCGACTTCCGTCGAGTCGAAGTTGAACACCTTGGAGATGATCTTGAACGCAAAGCGCGTGGAGATGCCCGTCATGCCTTCGTCCACACCCGCATAGTCGCGGTACTCCTGGAAGCTCTTGGCTTTGGGGTCTGTGTCTTTCAGGTTCTCGCCGTCGTAGATCTGCATCTTCGAGAAGATGCTCGAATTCTCCGGCTCCTTCAGCCGCGTGAGCACCGAGAACTGCGCCATCATTTTCAGCGTGCCCGGCGCACACACTGCGTCTTTCAGCGACGAATTGCGCACGAGCTTCTCGTAGATCTTCACCTCTTCCGTCACGCGCAGGCAGTACGGCACTTTCACGATGTAGATGCGGTCGAGAAAGGCCTCGTTGTTCTTGTTGTTGCGAAACGCCTTCCACTCGCTCTCGTTCGAGTGGGCCATCACGATGCCGTCAAACGGAATCGCGCCGAAGCCTTCGGTGCCTTTGAAGTTGCCCTCCTGCGTGGCCGTGAGCAACGGATGCAGCACCTTGATGGGCGCCTTGAACATCTCGACGAATTCAAGCAGGCCCTGGTTGGCCAGGCACAGGCCGCCTGAATAGCTGTACGCGTCCGGGTCGTCCTGCGCGAAGGTTTCCAGTTTGCGGATGTCGATCTTGCCCACCAGCGCCGAGATGTCCTGGTTGTTCTCGTCGCCCGGCTCGGTCTTGGCGATGCCGCACTGCTTGAGGATCGACGGGTAGCGCTTGACCACGCGGAACTTGCGGATGTCGCCGCCGAATTCTTCCAGGCGCTTGACGGCCCACGGCGACATGATGCGCTGCAGGTAACGCTGGGGTATGCCGTATTGCGCTTCGAGAATGGGCGCGTCTTCGGCGTTGTTGAAAAGCCCCAGCGGTGATTCATTCACTGGCGAGCCCTTGATGGCGTAGAAAGGCACCTGCTCCATCAGGGCCTTGAGCCTCTCCGCGATGGATGACTTGCCGCCGCCCACAGGCCCCAGCAAGTAAAGAATCTGCTTTTTCTCCTCGAGGCCTTGCGCCGCGTGGCGAAAACATGAGACAACCTGCTCGATCGGCTCTTCAAGCCCGTAGAAGTCCTTGAAGGCCGGATAGATGCGCACCATCTTGTTGCCAAAGATGCGTGACAAACGCGCGTCATGCCGGGTGTCGACCATCTCCGGCTCGCCGATGGCCTTGAGCATCCGCTCTGCCGCCGTGGCGTAGGCAAGCGGTTCGCGCTTGCACAGGTCAAGGTACTCTTCGAGCGACATTTCTTCTTCACGCGTCTGCTCGTAACGCGCCAGGAAATTGCGGACTACATCCATGGAAACCTCCTAAGGAAGGTCTGATCAACTCGCAAACGAGCCCGCTTTGACGGCGCGATAGCTGCGAGTTTCGAAC
>NZ_WJBU01000023.1 GCF_009646335.1 Caenimonas koreensis DSM 17982
AGCCATCGCCGTGCTGCTGCTCCTGGCGGTCGCATCGGTGTTCGGCCTGCTCTACGTCTCGTCCGGGCTCCTCGTGAAATACCTCGCATTGCACGACGTGACGCCGCATCTGAGTCTTCCGTTCGAGCTGGCCAAGTTCGGAGAAAAAAAGCAGAAGGGCTTCGGCGTGATCGCGCTGGCCGCCAGCGTCGGACTGCCGGTTCTGGTGTTCGGTCTCGTCGGATTCGCCGCCCTGATGCCGAAGAAGCGCGAGCTGCACGGCTCCGCGCGCTTCGCGACGCGGCTGGAGCTGGTGAAGGGCGGTCTTCTTCAGCCTGACCAGGCCGGCGACAAATTTCCGTCCATCGTCGTGGGGAAGCTGCAAAACGAGTTCCTGCTGTTCCGCGGGCAGCAGTTCATGTTCCTGGCCGCGCCGACCCGATCGGGCAAAGGCGTCGGTGTCGTGATTCCGAACCTGCTGCACTACCGCGACTCGGTGGTGGTCCTGGACATCAAGGGCGAGAACTTCGAGGTCACTTCGGGCTTTCGCGCCAAGTGCGGGCAGGAGGTGCATAAATTCGCGCCCGACGACGAAAACTTCCTGACCTCTTGCTGGAACCCGCTCGGCTATGTGCGTGACGACCCACGATTTCGCATCAGCGATCTCATGTCGATCACGAACATTCTCTATCCCCCATCGGATGACGTGTGGTCGTCGACGGCCGAAAGCCTGTTCCTCGGCCTGGCGCTGTACGTGATGGACACCGCGAAGCTGCATTCCAGCTTCAACGTGGCCACGATCAAGAAGATGCGCGTCGGCCTGGAATGTCTGAAGGACGAAGAGACCTTCATGCAGCACGTCAAGGAGCGTGAGCCCTTCGAGCCGCTGTCACCCGACTGCATCACGCATCTGCGCAGCTACGCGCAGACCAGCGACAAGCTGCGCAACAGCATCGGAATCTCCTTCGATCAGCCCTTGGCCATCTTCGCCGACCCGATCACGGCCCGAGCCACGGCCAGGAATTCTTTCGACATGCGCGACGTGCGTCGCAAGCGGATGAGCGTGTACGTCGTCATCAAGCCCGCGAGCATCGACAAGTTCGGCAAGTTCTTGAACCTGTTCTTCCAGCAGCTGCTGGTCCTGAACATGGACAAGTTGCCTCAAGACGATCCGAGCCTGAAGTTTCAGTGCCTGCTGCTGCTCGACGAATTCCCGGCAATGGGCCGGATCGCCATCATCGAGAAGGCCTCGGCGTACATGGCGGGCTACAACATGCGCCTGCTGCTGATCTTCCAGAGCAAGAGCCAGGTCAAGGATCGCAAGCTGTACGACGAGACTGGCGCGCAAACCATGCTGACCAACATGGCCCTGCAGGTGTGCTTCGCTCCGCGCGACGAGGACGACGCGAAGGACTACAGCGAGATGATCGGCTACATGACCGAGAAGGGCCTCTCGAAGTCGCGCCAGTTGTCCGGGAAGACCGGACGCAGCGAGTCGGAGAGCGATCAGCGGCGCGCCGTGCTGTTGCCGCAGGAAGTCAAGGCCATCGGCCAGGCTAAAGAGATCGTGAGCATGGAGAACATGCCGCCCGCGCTGGTGGACAAGATCTTCTGGTACCAGGAGCCGATTTTTCAGGCGCGTGCGAACCTGCCGCAGCCGGCGGTGCCGGACCAGGGCGAGCGATTCAACGTGATCGAGGCCGCGCCGGCGTCGCCGGCATTGCACTTCGCGGGCGCGATCGACGAGCAGGCGATTCCTGCCGGCGCGACCTTCGAGGTCGGTTTCTCACCGAAGCGCAATGCGTTGGAGGTCGTGATGTCCTTCATCCTTGGCGCCAAGTCCGAACTGCTGGTGGCCGCCTACTCGTTCACCAGCAAGGAAATCGCCTTCGCCCTGGTGGAAGCAAAGCAACGCGGTGTCGATGTTCGCGTGGTCGTCGACCACTCCCAGAACAGCGATGAGCAGGGCGGCTACAAGGCGGTGGATTTCCTGTCGGCGCAGGGCATCCCCGTATTCCGCAGCGAAAACTACGCGGCCATGCACCACAAGTTCATGGTCGCCGACGGCGAGCACGTGCAGCTCGGCAGCTTCAACTACACGGCATCGGCCAATTCGCGCAACGCCGAGACAGCGATCGCCATGCGCCATGCCGGCGTGCTGGCCAGCGTGTACCGCACGGAGTGGCTGCGGCTGTCCACCGAACCGAAGGTGTCGGTCGAGACCGTGATGGCGGTGGACCGCAGCCTGGCGATCTTGAAGGAATTCGGAATCTAAGGAGAGGCAATGGCGACGACACCCACCAACGACGATTTGCGCACGAGGCTCCGCGGCGAGCCCGAAGTGACGCCCGAGGACACCCGCACCGAACTGCTGCAGGACCTGGAGACCCAGGACTTGCGAGGCCGCCTGCGAGGCGAACCCAGTGTTGCTCCAGAAGACACGCGCACCGAGCTCCTCGAGCGCGACGAACACCTGGCCGAGGAGCATCGCAAGATGCTCGAAAAGGAGGAACGCAAGGCAGCTGACGCAGCAGCAATGCGGCAAGAGCGCGAAGCGCGGGCCCGCGCCTGGACGCAAGAGCAGGCGCGGGCTGAGGCGGCTCACGACACCGCTGATCACGGGGTACTGGCGGCGATGGGTTCTCGTGGCGAGTCGGATGCGTTCTATCTCCGTAGTGACATGGCCGAACGCGCGAAGGCAAGCCCTCTTTACGACACGGCGCTCGAGCAGCTGGCGCCCGAGCTCTATTCGCGGGTGCAGGACAACGAGAAGGACATGGTGACTGTGGATCTGGCCGCGAGTAGAGCCGCCGGTGAGAAGAGCATGGCCGCCGGCGCCGACCAGGCGCAGCCCGAGGTCGTGCAGCGCGCACTGGACCAACAGCTGGAGGATGAGGTGCGTCGTCGCAAGGCACGCGAACAGGAGCAGGCTGGCCAAGGCCTCAACGCGGTCGACGTGCAGCGCACGGGCAAGGAACTGGAGCGTGGCGAATTCATCGTGCCGCGCCGAATCACGCAGGTCTACACCGAGGTGGACGGCAAGTTCTTCGCGAAGGAATCGAACCGAGTCATGTTCGAAGACAAAGGTGAGAAGCTGGCCACGTCGACCACCGACAAGGCCGCGATCGCTGACATGGTGGCCTACGCGAAGGCCAAGCAGTGGGAAGCGCTGAAGCTCACCGGCTCGCAGGAGTTTCGGCGCGAGGCTTGGCTGCAGGCGGAGTCGCAAGGCATCAAGACGCAGGGCTACACGCCCAGGCAATCCGATCTGTCGGCGCTGGAGACGCTGCGGCAAGAGCGATCGACAAACGCGATCACGCCGCTGCAGGAGCGCAGGACGGAACGTCCAATCCTCGCCGCGTCAAAGGAAGCAGCTGCGCCAAGGCACGACTTGAACAAGAACCAGGCCGTGATGCACGTCGAGGCCTCGAAGAACGTCACGACGAACATGGAGGCCTTGCGCAAGCAGCCCGGCATGCTGGACAAGTCGGTGGAAGACTTGACCCGGCTCGCGTATCTGCGAGGCATCGTCTCCGAGGAGAACAAGTTGCAGCCTAAGCCCGTTCAGGACGAAGCCTTGGCCCGATTCGACAAGCAAGCCATCGATCCGCAGTTCATGAAGCGAATCACGCAGGAGACCGAGCCCAAGATTCAGGATAAGACGACCGAGCGCGTTCAGAAGCGCGATACGCTCGAACAATCACTGTGAAGCTGAGAGGAACAGCGAATGACGTTCTTGACCGTCGTATGTTGGATCATGGGTCTCAGCGCGGCCGGGGTTGTCGTGCTGTGGATCGTGGGATGCGTCCTCAGCGTGTTCAACGACGAAAAGCGCAACGCCGATCTCGCCTCCGAGTACGACCACTAGATGGGACAGTAGGTCATGAGCGTCTTTGATCCGCTTGATGGATGGTTCGAGAAGGGCTTTCGCGTTCGCTCGCAGAAAGCCGCGACGGCGCGGCGCGACCAGGCGCGATCGCGCTCTGGCTCCGCGCCGTCGTCCACCAGCGGAGTGAAGTTTTCAGCCGGCGCGAAATCGAAGAACGTGGCGAGCGTGATTCGAAAGGCTCCGGAAGTGATGGTGAAGATCACGGGCAGCAGCTCCGGCCTGGCCACGGTCAAGCACCATCTGGACTACATCAGCCGCAACGGCGACGTCGAGCTCACGAATGAATGCGGCGAGAGCATTCACGGCCGCGAAGAGGTGAAGGAGCTGCGCGAACAGCTCAAGGCCTCGCAGGTTCCCCATGACAGCAACAAGCGCGAGTTCTTGCATGTCGTGTTCTCAATGCCAGCAGGAACACCCGAGAAGGCGATGCGCGAGTCTGTCGCGCAGTTCTGCCAGGAGGAATTCGCGAATCGACGTTACGTCATGGCGTTCCACGGTGACACGGATCACACGCACGTTCACGTTTGCGTGAACACTCGCGACATCGATCGAGCAGACGAGCCGCGCCTCAGTCCACGCAAAGCCGATCTGTTCCGCTGGCGCCTCGGGTTCGCCGACAAGCTGAGGGAAAACGGCATCGACGCGGCCGCCAGCGAGCGCCGACACCGGTTCAACTATCGCAAGCCGGAGCATTCGGCGGTGCGGCAGATTCGAGCCGACAACCCGTCTTCTGCCGTCTACAACGTGCGGCGAGCAACGGCAAATGCGGAGGATCGAGTGATCAAGGCTACGCTGCAGCCGGAAAAGGCCTTTGTCGGGCCCATCCGACCACCGCGCCTAGCCAAGGTGCAGCAAGCCGCGAAAAGCGAGCTGCAGGCCGCTTTGCGGGCTGGAACAAGACCGCCTCATCCTGCCGAGCAACGAATTCAGGCGAGCAAGATCAAGACGCTGGCCAGCTGGAGCGAGGTGGTCAGGAACCTGGACGCTGCGGGCGAACGGGACTTGGCGCAGAGTCTGGCCAAGATGATGCGCGAGGCAGACAAACCAGTGACCTCGCGGGCGCAAGAGCTTTACGACCTAGCCAAGTCGCGGCGAAGCCAAGACAGGGATCACGATAGATAGCGAGCGGCAGTCCTCCCGGTGCGATATGGACGGCTGCGCGATGCAGCCGCGCAGTGACGCCGCCGAGCGTGCGGCTGTGCAAGCCGAGGAAGGTCGCGGTGAACATCCTGCCGGCGTCGCAGCGAGGCGCTTTCGCCAAGTAGGACGGCCAGCGCGTTGTTGACGAACCGGACCGTTGAGTAGAGCCGTAGCGCTGAAGGCGCGACAGGCGCCGGCAATCGTGCTGATCGTGCGCTTCAGACGTGTCGGTGAGCACGCCCCCAACACGCGCGCGCTCATCACTTCCGCCTTGGCGAGGCCTGCATTGCGTTGGACCGGTTGAGGGCCAGGGCAAACGAGGAAGCCTTGGCCGCAATCGACGAGACGTCACTGCTAACGTCGATGTTCTTCGTGGGATTGTGGCGCTGCTGACCATCGAGAGGCGGGTCTAGTCACTGATACCGTTCGGACTACCGACTTCAGCACCCGTAGCCGGGTCATCGACGTCGCGCTACACTTCGTTTGCTCATGGTTCGACGTCCCGCCCACCGCATGACCACCACGTTTTTCGTGGTGCTGTCGCTGCTGTTTTCCCAGCTGGCGCTGGCGAACTACATCTGTCCCCCGGCAGTGCCCGCTCAGAGCGCGCCAATGGCCATGGAGATGGCATTTGGCCAGCCGTGCGAAAGCATGAGCATGGCAGCGGGCAAGACCATGGATCAGGAACAACCGGCCCTGTGTCACCAGCACTGCGTCAACGCGCCGCAGTCGTTCGACCCGGTGCAGATCCCTGTCGTCAGTCTGCCCGCCATCGTGCAGGTGCTCGTGGTGCCGCTCCTGCTAAATGCGAACGCGGGCGAATCGGTCGTCTTCACCCGCGCGGGCCGAGAGCGACCACCTCCAGACCCGCTCTTCCTGTCCACGCTCAGACTTCGAGTCTGACCTCTCCGTCGACAAACCGGCGTCGCCGCGGCATGCCCGCTGGCCGACAACTGCCTCGTTGTCTTCGGAGGTTCCATGATTTCGCACTTCCTCAAAGCGGCTGCCACGGCCGCCGCACTTCTCCCCGCGCTGGCCGCGGCCGCTCCACTAAGTCTTGAGCAGGCCATCGACCTGGCTGCACAGCGTTCGCAGGCCGCACGCGCCGCGCGGGCCGGCGCCTTGGGCGCTGAGCAGGCTGCTCGCGCTGCGGGCCAGCTGCCGGACCCCACGTTCAGCGTCGGCGTCGACAACCTGCCCGTGACCGGACCAGATCGGCTGCGCACCACGGCCGACTCGATGACGATGAAGCGGTGGGGTATTAGCCAGGAGTGGGTGTCGGCGGACAAGCGCGCGCTGCGCCAAGCATCGGCGCAAGCGCAAGTTGGCCGCGACGTGGTGGCCGAACAAGTCGCCCTCGCCGACGCCCGCCTGCAGGCCTCCTTGGCCTTTTTGGACGCGTACTACGCTGGTGAGAGCATCAAGCTCACCACGTTGACCGAACACCATGTCCACGAAGAGGCCGAAGCCGCGAAGGCGCGCTTGTCATCGTCGACTGGCACCAGCCCGGAGGTGCTGCAGATGACCGCGGCCCTGGGTGTGGCGCAAGACGAATCGGCCGACGTGCAGCAGCTACAGGCCTCGGCGCTGGTAGCGCTGCAGCGATGGGTGGGCATCCGTCCTGACGGGCTCACCGCGCCGGCGTTGCCCACCACTCCCGCAGAGCAAGCCTACGTCGCGGCGCATCCCGCGGTCGTGCAGGCGCAGCGCGAGATGGAGGTCGCTCGCGCGGAGGCCGCGGCGGTCGCGGCGAACCGGCGGCCGAATTGGACCTGGCAGGCCTCGTATGGTCAGCGCACGGGCTTCTCCGACATGGTCTCGATTGGCGTAAGCATCCCGCTCCCGGTCTCGCCTGGCGAGCGCCAGGACCGCGAGAGCGCGGCCAAGCTATCGCTCGTGGACAAAGCCGAGGCTTCCCTCGAAGAGGCAACGCGGATGGCCACCGCCGAATACCGCGCGCTCTCGGGCGACGCACAACGCCTCGCGCAACGCGTGGAGCGATACCGGTCGGCTGTCGTCGTACCCACGCAGCAGCGCACGCAGGCCGCGCTGGCGGGCTACCGATCCAATCAGGTTTCCCTCATGACGCTTTTCGAAGCGCGTCATGCAGAGGTTGACACGCTTCGCAAACTCCTGAACCTGCAGCGCGACCTCGCCAAAGTGCACGCGCAGCTTGCGTTCAAACCCATTGCCGGAGGTGCTCGATGAAGCGCACTCACATCGCAGCGGCGGCCGTTGCAGCCGTCGCACTGGCTGCAGGCGGATTCCTCGCAGGCCGGCACGCTGGGCCAAGCATGGAGACGGCCAGCGCACCGGCTGCCACGCAGCCAGGCGAGCGCAAGGTCCTGTACTGGCACGATCCCATGGTCCCAGGCCCTCGCTTCGACAAGCCGGGGAAGTCGCCCTTCATGGATATGCAACTCGTGCCGGTGTACGCGGGCGAGTCGGGCGACGCGGGCGTCAAGATCAGCGCCGGCGTGCAACAGAACCTGGGTATCCGCACGGCGACCGTCACGCGAGCCCAGATCGCGAGCTCGTTCGATGCCGTCGGCACCGTGCAGTTCGACGAGCGCCTCAACGAAGCAGTTCAGACCCGCGTGAACGGTTATGTGGAGCGGTTGCTCGTGCGCGCGCCCATGGAATACGTGCGCCGCGGCCAGCCACTCGCGACCATCTACGCGCCTGACTGGCTTGGTCCGCAGAACGAGTACCTGGCCCTGAAACGCACAGGCGTCTCCGAAGATCTCTTGGCCGCCGCGCGCGACCGGATGCGTGCGATGTCGATCCCGGATTCGCTGCTTCGCCAAAGCGAGCAGGCGGGAAAGGCGCAGGCACGGTTCAACGTGTCCGCGCCGGTCAGCGGCGTGGTCGCGGAGCTGGGTGTTCGCGACGGTGTCGCCGTGACACCCGGCATGACGCTGTTTCGCATCGCCGGTCTGGAGCGGGTGTGGGCCGTGGCTGAAGTCCCCGAGGCCCAGGCGGTTCGCCTTCGCCGAGGGCAGAAGGTCAAGGCCGCAATGCAGGCGGACTCTTCGCAAACATTCGACGGCGAGCTCAAGGAGATCCTGCCGCAGGTCAGCGCGAATACGCGCACGGTGCAAGCGAGGATCGAGCTGGCCAACGCCGGCGGCCGCCTGACGCCGGGCATGTTGCTTCGCCTGCAGGTTGTTGGACCGACTTCGTCGCGCTTGGTAGTGCCGGCCGAGGCGATCATCCGCACCGGCACGCGCGCGGTGGCCATCGTTCGCAATGCCAACGGCGCCTTCGAGCCGCGAGAGGTGAACCTCGGCGCCGACCTTGGAGAGCAACTCGAAGTGGTGCAAGGCCTCAATGAAGGCGACCAGGTGGTGGCCAGCGGCCAGTTTCTGCTGGACTCCGAAGCACGGCTGAAGTCCGTGTTGGGCGGCATGGCCGCTGCTGGTCAGGCTGCGTCCGCGGCGAGCGCACCCGCTTCGCAGGCAAGAGCTGCCGCCGCTGCCGGGATCTTCACGGCCGAGGGGAAAGTGGAGAAGGTAGATGCCGAGTCCATCACGCTCTCGCATGGTCCCATCCCCGCGCTCAAGTGGCCGTCCATGACGATGGGATTCAGCAAACCTGATCCGAAGGCCTTCGCCGGCGTCAAGCCCGGAGACACCGTCAAGTTCGAGTTCAAGCAAGGCGGCGCGATGGGCTACGAGCTGGTCACCGTGCAGCCCGCGGGAGCGGGCAAGTGATCGCCGCGCTCATTCGGTGGTCCATCGGCAACCGGTTCCTGGTCCTGCTTGCGACGGTGTTCATCGTGGTGGCAGGTATCTGGTCCACGCAGCGGATATCGCTCGACGCGCTGCCCGACCTGTCGGACACCCAGGTGATCGTGCGCACCCCGTATCCGGGCAAGGCGCCGCAGGTGGTGGAGGACCTGGTCACGTACCCGTTGACGACGACCATGCTCAGCGTCCCCGGCGCGAAGGTCGTGCGCGGGTACTCCTTCTTCGGCGACTCGTTCGTGTATGTGCTCTTCGACGACAAGACCGACCCGTACTGGGCCCGCTCGCGCGTCGTGGAGTACCTGAACCAGGTGCAGAGCCGGCTGCCACCAGGCGCCAACGCCTCGCTGGGCCCGGATGCCACCGGGGTGGGCTGGGTCTACGAGTACGCCCTGGTCGACCGCACCGGCAAGAACGACATCTCGCAGTTGCGCGCGCTGAACGACTGGTTCCTGAAGTTCGAGCTCAAGACCGTGCCCGACGTGGCGGAGGTGGCCAGCATCGGCGGGATGGTGCGTCAGTACCAGGTGGTGCTGGACCCGGACCGCATGCGCGGGCTGGGCGTCACGCAAGGCATGGTGACGCAGGCGCTGCAGAAGGCCAACCAGTCCGCTGGCGGCTCGGTAGTCGAACTCGCCGAGGCCGAGTACATGGTGCGCTCACGCGGCTTCCTGCGCTCTCTGGAGGACTTCCGCACCATCCCCATCATCGTCGCAGGTGCGACGCCCGTGCTCCTGCGTGACGTCGCGTTCGTACAGATCGGCCCGGAGATGCGACGCGGCATCGCCGAACTGGACGGCCAGGGTGAGGTGACCGGTGGCGTGGTGATCATGCGCTCGGGCAAGAACGCCCGCACCACCATCGAAGCCGTGAAGGCGAAGCTGGCAACGCTCAAGGCCAGCCTGCCGCCGGGTGTGGAAGTGGTTGCTACCTATGACCGCTCGCTTCTCATCGACCGCGCCGTCCAGAACTTGAGCTGGAAACTGGTCGAGGAGTTCGTGGTCGTCGCCCTGGTCTGCGCGGTGTTCCTCTTTCACCTGCGATCCGCGTTCGTGGCGGTGGTGACCCTGCCCGTGGGCGTGCTCGCCGCCTTCTTCGTCATGCAGTGGCAAGGCGTCAGCGCGAACATCCTGTCGCTCGGTGGTATCGCCATCGCGTTGGGAGCGATGGTCGACGCGTCCATCGTCCTCATCGAGAACGCACACAAGCACCTCGAAGCCTTCGAGCACCAGCACGGACGCGACCCAACACTTACCGAGCGCTGGGACCTGGTCACCGAAGCGTCGGTCGAGGTCGGGCCGGCACTGTTCTTCTCGCTGCTGGTTATCACGCTGTCCTTCGTTCCGGTGTTCACGCTGGAGGCGCAGGAGGGTCGGTTGTTCTCACCCTTGGCGTACACGAAGACCTACGCCATGGCGGCTGCGGCCGGCCTGTCGGTCACGCTGGTACCTGTTCTCATGGGCTACCTGGTGCGCGGACGCATCCCGCGCGAAGCGTCCAACCCGCTGAACCGGTTTCTCACGACCATCTACCGGCCCGCGCTCGAAGCGGTGCTGCGATTCCCGAAAGCTACCCTGGCTGTTGCCGCCGTACTGCTGGTCCTCACGGTCATTCCCGTGATGCGGCTCGGTGGCGAGTTCCTGCCGCCGCTCGACGAAGGGGATCTGCTGTACATGCCCTCGGCCTTGCCGGGCCTGTCGGCGTCCAAAGCGTCGGAGCTTCTGCAGCAGACCGATCGACTCATCAAGACCGTTCCCGAGGTGGATCGCGTGTTCGGCAAAGCCGGTCGCGCGGACACCGCCACGGACCCCGCGCCGCTGGAGATGTTCGAGACCACCATCCAGTTCAAGCCACGCGAGCAATGGCGCGCCGGCATGACCCCGGACAAACTGGTCGAGGAGTTGGATCGCATCGTGAAGGTACCCGGGCTCTCGAACGTCTGGGTTCCGCCCATTCGCAACCGCATCGACATGTTGGCCACGGGCATCAAGAGTCCGGTGGGCATCAAGGTCGCCGGCGCCGATCTCGCGACCATCGACCGCCTGACCGGCCAGCTCGAGGCCGCCGTGAAGAAGGTGCCCGGCGTGTCCTCGGCCCTGGCCGAGCGGCTGACGGGTGGCCGGTACATCGACGTGGACGTGGATCGGGCTGCGGCAGCCCGCTACGGTCTCTCGATGGCGGATGTTCAGGGCATCGTCTCGACCGCGATCGGCGGCGAGAACGTCGGGGAGGTAATTCAGGGCCGGGAGCGCTTTCCCATCAACGTGCGGTACCCGCGCGAGATTCGGGATTCGCTGGAGCGGCTACGAACGTTGCCCTTCGTCACCGATAAGGGCGCCCAGCTCCTGCTGCAGGATGTGGCCCGCGTGAACATCCAGGAAGGTCCGCCGATGCTTCGCAGCGAGAATGCGCGCCTGTCCGGGTGGGTGTACGTCGACGTGCGAGGCAGGGACCTGCGCTCGGTGGTGGGCGACATGCAGGCGGCAGTGGCGAAGGAAGTCCAGCTGCCAGCCGGTTACTCGGTCTCCTGGTCCGGTCAGTTCGAGTATCTGGAGCGGGCCACCGAGCGTCTCAAGGTGGTGGTGCCGGCCACGCTCGCGGTCATCTTCGTGCTGCTGTACCTGCTGTTCCGCTCGTTCAAGGACGCTGCGCTCGTGATGGCCGCCGTGCCGTTCGCTCTCGTGGGTGGCTTCTGGCTTGTCTGGGCGCTGGGCCACAACATTTCAGTGGCGACCGCGGTGGGCTTCATCGCCTTGGCCGGCCTCGCTGCGGAATTCGGCGTGGTGATGCTGATCTATCTGAAGAACGCGCACTCCCGGCGTCTGGCAGCGGGTGAACCCGACAACGACGAGACCCTGCTGGCTGCGATCCGGGAAGGCGCCGTACTGCGCGTGCGGCCCAAGGCCATGACGGTGGCCGTCGTGATGGGGGGCCTGTTTCCCATCCTGGCGGGCAGCGGGACTGGCTCCGAGGTCATGACGCGCATCGCCGCACCCATGGTGGGCGGCATGGTCACGGCGCCGCTTCTGAGCATGCTCGTCATCCCGGCCGCCTGGTACCTGATTCACAGTCGTCGTCGGTCCCGCTAACCGAGAGCTAATTGACTGCCCGGAAACGATCCATGGGCGTCACGGCCTGGTTCGTCATCCTGCCCTTTTCGCTCGCATCGCTCGTGACCGGCATCGTCCAAGCGCTCGGCACTGCATGGGGATTGCTGCGCCACTACTGGATCGTGTTCGCGACGGCGGTCTTGCTGATGAAGATGGCGCCGATCACGGAGTTCGCCGAAGCGGCGCGTACCGTCTCCTTCGATCCGGCGGTCTTCGGTGGGCTGAGCAATTCGCTACTGATCCATGCCGTTGGAGGCTTGGTCGTCTTGCTTGGCGCGGCGGCCCTGGCCATCTTCAAGCCACGCGGTCGCATTCCCGAGGGCACCTTTCAATGGAGCACCATGCCCGCTTGGGTTCGCGCCGCCGCCATCGCAACGGGCGCTCTCGCGCTTGCTCTCATGCTTGTGGGCGGGCATCACGGCCCTGGCATGCACATGCACATGCACATGCACGGAGGATAGCGCCGCCCGCATCACTTGCGCGGCAACGCATCGATCAAGACGTATTTGCCGTCGCGATAGACCGCCTTGAACCGCACCTTGTCACCGCGCTTGAGCCGGTTCAGAAGAGTGCGATCATCCACTTCGAATTCCATCGCCATCGGGTCCATGCCGAGGTTCACGATGAATTCGTGCCGCATGACGATCGTTCCCGCCTTCCGGTTCACCTCCAGCACCTCGCCGTTGGTGTATTGCGCCGGAATCGGTAGGACTTGTTGCTTGTTAAGCGTTTGCGCGAAGGCGAATGGTGCACCGAAGAAGCACAGGGCCGCCGCGACTGGCACGATCCACATTGGCTTCATCATTCCACCTTGAAAGTCCGCAGGCGCAGCGCATTGGCGATCACGCTTACCGAGGACAATGCCATGGCCGCCGCGGCGACCACCGGCGACAGCAGAAGCCCGAAGAACGGATAGAGCACGCCCGCGGCCAAGGGAATCCCCGCCACGTTGTACACGAAGCTCAGGAACAGGTTCTGACGGATGTTGCGCATGGTCGCGTGCGAGAGCTTGCGCGCGCGCACGATGCCCATCAAGTCGCCCTTGAGCAAGGTGACGCCGGCACTTTCCATCGCGACGTCGGTGCCCGTTCCCATGGCGATGCCCACTTCCGCGGCAGCCAGTGCCGGTGCGTCATTCACGCCGTCCCCAGCCATGGCGACCACACGGCCTTCCTTTCGCAGGCGCTCGACGATGTTCGCCTTGTTTTCGGGGAAAACCTCCGCTTCGACCTCGTCGATGCCGAGTTGCTTGGCGACCGCCTGCGCGGTCGTCTTGCCGTCACCCGTGAGCATCACGATGCGCACGCCGGCCTCCCGCAGGCTTTTCAAGGCTGCGGGCGTGGTGGCCTTGATCGGGTCGGCGATGGCCACGAAGCCGGCGAGCTTGCCGTCGAAGGCCACGAAGATCACCGTCGCGGCCTGGGCACGCTGGCGTTCGGCCACCGCTTCCAAGGCGCTCACCTCGACGCCTTGCTCTGCCAAGTACTTGGCTGCGCCGCTGACCACCTGCACACCCCCCACGCGGCCGACCACGCCCTTGCCGACTGGGGAGTCGAAATCCAGGACGTTGGCCAGCGGCAAATTCCGCGCGCGCGCTGCGTCGACCACGGCGGTGGCCAGCGGATGCTCGCTCGCACGCTCGACGCTGGCGAGCTTTTGAAGCAGGTCATCCGCGCTCACGCCTTCCACGGGCTCCACGTGGACGACCTTGGGACGTCCCTCGGTGAGCGTTCCAGTCTTGTCCACCACGAGCGTGTCGACCTTCTCCATGCGCTCAAGCGCCTCAGCATCCCGGATCAGCACGCCATGCTGCGCACCGCGCCCGACACCGACCATGATTGACATCGGCGTGGCCAGGCCAAGCGCGCAGGGGCACGCGATGATCAAAACGGCGACGGAGGCGATCAACGCGTACGAGAACGCCGGGCTGGGTCCCCAAATCATCCAGGCAGCGAACGTGACGATCGCGACGATGATGACCACGGGCACGAACCAGCCAGCCACCTGGTCGGCCATGCGCTGTATCGGCGCGCGGCTTCTTTGGGCAGCGGCGACCATGTGCACGATCTGCGACAGCAGCGTATCGGCGCCGACCTTCTCCGCGCGCATCACGAAGCCACCGGTCTGGTTGATCGTGCCCGCCGTCACCTTCGAGCCCTGAACTTTGACCACCGGCATGGATTCACCCGTGACCATGGCCTCGTCGATCGTCGCCTTGCCTTCGACAAGCTCACCGTCCACGGGAACCTTCTCGCCGGGTCGCACCCGCAGCAGTTCGCCGACCTGGATGGTGTCGATCTGCACCACTTCGTCCGAACCATCGGCTTTGACGCGCACGGCTGTCTTGGGCGCCAGATCCAGCAGCGCTTTGATGGCGCCGGAGGTTTTCTCGCGCGCACGCAACTCGAGAACCTGACCGAGCAGAACCAGCACGGTGATCACGGCGGCTGCTTCGAAATAGATCGGCACCGCGCCTTCCATGCCGCGCAAGTCGCTCGGGAAGAGACCCGGCGCAAACGTGCCCACCATGCTGTACAGCCAGGCGGCTCCGGTGCCCAACGCGATCAGCGTGAACATGTTCAGGTTGCGCGTGCGCAGGGATGCCCACGCGCGCACGAAGAACGGCCATCCGGCCCACAGCACCACGGGCGTGCCCAGCAGCATCTGAATCCAATTGGAAACTTGCGGCCGAACCAGGTGCCCGATGTTGAACACGTGTCCGCCCATCTCCAGCACGAGCACTGGCAGGGACAAGACCAAGCCGATCCAGAATCGCCGGGTCATATCGCGCAGCTCCGGGCTGTCTCCGCTTTGCTCGGTGGCGATCATCGGCTCGAGCGCCATGCCGCAGATCGGGCAATGACCCGGACCCAACTGGCGGACCTGCGGGTGCATCGGACATGTGTATTCGACGGCCTTCGAGGTGCCCGCCTTCGACGTGGCGCCCGGCGTTGTGGCCGGCGGCGGCGCACCGTGATGATGATGGTGTTCGGGTTCGTACTGCATAGCTCCCTCGATATGTTCGGATGATCAGGATGTGAGCCGCATGACCATCCATCCAAGCGTCGCGCCCAGAAGTGCCCAGCAAAGCCAGTACAGCGACCGCTCCCAATAGAGGGGCTGCCGCATCTGGCTTTCCATCCGGTGCTTGAGCGTCATACCCGCGGCATGAACAAGGATCCCGGCGCCCAGAACCGGCAGTGCGATTTCGCGCAATGATGACGGCGCCACCAGGCCAAGACCGATGCCCAGAACAATGGCGCCCAATGCCGACGCGAGTTCCGCCGCCTTAATCGCGCTTCGGGGTGTCATCGCGTTGTCCATGACCATGGGCGCCGTGGCCGTGGCCGCGGTGCATGAATAGATGCATGAGCGGGCAAGCCGCGAGGAACGCATACGGCAACAGTGCGAGCAGATGATTCCTGTGCTCGATGTAGAGATAGATGCTCGCGGCCACTGCGATCACAGTCGCGCCGATGCCGAATGGCGTCTTCCAGAAGGACGGGGTTGGCTTGGAATCGTTCATGCGAGCTCCACCGGGTTGGGTCTGCACAGCTTGCCTGAGGCCACCGCGCCGACGGTTGACATTCATCAACACGGCGGCAGTGCGTCCTCAGGCCTTTGAACCAGCGCATCGACACTCGATGAAGCCGTGCACATCGCAAGCGCTATTTAGTCGCCTTGTCCATGGGATGTCCATGCTGCGCGAGGAACTTGTCGATCTGGGCGATCTCCTTTTGCTGCGCGGAGATGATGTCCTTGGCCATCTTCTTCATCTTCGGTTCCTTTCCGGCGCTCAACTCAGCCTGTGCCATGAAGATGGCGCCTTGATGATGAATCCGCATCATCATGGCGAAATCGATGTCGGCGTTTCCGGTCATCTGCATTGAAGCCATCTTGTCGTTCATGTCCTTCATCATGGACTTCATATCCATGCCGCCAGAAGCCATCGGCGCCATCCCCGTCATTGGGGACTTCGAGGCGGTTGCGCTGGCGGACGCCTGAGCCTGCGCCAGTGGCGACATCTGCGCAGAAGCAAGCGCGATGGCGGCCAGGACCAGGAATTTGCGAATGGTGGTTTTGTTGATCATGTTGTTTGCCTTCAGACAATATGTGGTGGTTGTGTGCGTCACGCCATGGCTGACATCTGGCGGCACTGCTCGGCGCAAGCGCGGCAATCCCGCGCGCAAAGCTGGCAGTGCTCCATGGGGTGCTTCCCACATTCCTTCGCGCAGGACTCGCAGATTTCCGCGCACAGTGCGCAGATCGCCTTGATATGTTCGCTGCCGCGAGCCATTGCCGCCGCCGCGAGCTGGCAGATCGCCGAACAGTCGATATCGAGCGCAACGCAGCGCGCCATCATCGCTACGTCTGGCTCGCGAAGGCACGAGGCTGCGCAGTGATTGCACGACACGGCGCACGAGTTGCAGGCTTCGATGCATGCGGTGAACTTCTGGTGAGGCATGGAATTTCTCCAAAAAATGTACCGCCGGGACATTCCGGCTGAACGGATGCGGCAATTGCCGCACCCTCCCTTCCGATGCAGTCGCACCGGCTGCCCCTTCTCCATAGCCACCCCGTTGAATTCGTGCAGGGTTCGGCACTCTCATCTGCAAACAACGCCACCGCCGACCGTCGCGGTGGAGGAGTCATAGGTTCCTATTTACTCGGCTGAATCTCGACGACGGTCATCTTGCCGCCCTCGTTCAGCGCCTTGAAGCGAACCTTGTCGCCGTTCTTGACCTTGTCGAGCGCGGTGGCGTCCTTGACGTCGAACACCATCGTCATCGGTGGCATCCCGAGGTTCTTGATCTCGCCGTGCTTGAGCGTGATCTTCTTGTTTTCCTTGTCGACCTTGCGCACTTCGGCGTCCGTGTAGTCGGCGGGCGCCGCGGCGCTCGCCGCAGGCATGCTCATCTGAGCGTGGGCTGCGCCGTGCGAGATCGAAGCGCCAAGCAAGGCAGCAAGAACGAAGCGATTGAGGGATTTCATGGTTTCTCCTTTGAAATGGATGGAAGAGTTCAGGGGTTGACGGTGATCTTGCCGACCATGCCGGCCTGGTAGTGGCCGGCCACGAGGCAGGCGAAGTCGAACTGACCGGGCCGATTGAAGGTCCAGACGAGCTCGCCGCTCTTGCCCGGCTTGACGTGTGTCATGTAGGGCTCGTCGTGCTCCATGTTCGGAAACTTCATCATCAGCGCGGCGTGCTCATCAAGTTCCTTCTTGGTGCCGATGACGAGTTCGTGCAGCATCTGGCCCGCGTTCTTGACGACGAGCCTGACGGTCTCGCCGCGCTTGACTTCGATGCGATCGGGGGTGAAGCGCATGTTGTCGCTCATCGTGAGCTCGACCGTGCGGGTGACCTTCTTGGCATCGGCCGCGATGCCCCACGGTTTCTGTTCTTTGCGCACGGCGCCCGCCTTAGCTGGATGCTCTTCGTTGCCGTGTGCGAAGGCTGCCGTGCCGGCGACAGCGATCAGGCCTGCGATAAGGAAGTGGATGGATTTCATGTCTTGTTCCCGTCAGTGGTGGCCGGAGTGGCCGTTCGGTTTGCGGATCTGTACCTCGGTGTCTTTGGGCGGCGCGACCTTCGCCGGCATCGAGCCGGAGCCTTGCGTTTGCGCCTTGGGCGCGGTGGGCAACTCGCCCCGCCACTCGTAAGCCTGCGTGCCGGGCGCGTGCTTGTACCAGCCCGGGTTGCGATAGTCGCCCGGCTTCTGATCGCGCCTGACCTTCACGACCGTGAACATGCCGCCCATCTCCACGGAGCCGAACGGGCCGTCACCGGCCATCATGGGCGCGGTGTTGTCCGGCAGCGGCATCTGCATGTCCGTCATGTCGGCCATGCCGCGCTCGCCCATGACCATGTAGTCGGGGATCACCTGCGTGATCTTCTTGACCACCTCGCGGTGATCCACGCCGATCATCGTGGGCACGTCGTGGCCCATCGCGTTCATCGTGTGGTGGCTCTTGTGACAGTGGAAGGCCCAATCGCCTTCCTCGTCCGCGATGAATTCGACCTGCCGCATTTGCCCGACGGCCACGTCGGTCGTCACTTCCGGCCAGCGCGCGCTCTTGGGCGTCGGGCCGCCGTCGGTGCCGGTGACCATGAACTCGTGGCCGTGCAGATGGATCGGGTGGTTGGTCATCGTCAGGTTGCCGATGCGGATGCGCACCTTGTCGCCGCGCCGCACGTTCATCGAATCGATGCCCGGGAAAATGCGGCTGTTGAACGTCCAAAGATTGAAGTCCAGCATCGTCATGATCTTGGGCGTGTAGGAGCCCGGCTCGATGTCGTAGGCATTGAGCAGAAACACGAAGTCGCGGTCGACCTCTTCGATCAGTGGGTGTTTGGACTTCGGATGCGTGACCCAAAAGCCCATCATCCCCATTGCCATCTGCGTCATCTCGTCGGCGTGCGGGTGATACATGAACGTGCCGGGTCGCCGCGCGACGAACTCGTACACGAAGGTCTTGCCGGGCTGGATCGACGGTTGCGTCAGGCCTGCGACGCCGTCCATGCCATTGGGCAGGCGCTGGCCGTGCCAGTGCATGCTCGTGTGTTCCGGCAGCTTGTTGGTGACGAAAATCCGCACGCGGTCGCCTTCGACGACTTCGATCGTGGGTCCGGGAGACTGGCCGTTGTAGCCCCACAGGTGCGCCTTGAAGCCCGGTGCCATTTCGCGCACCACGGGTTCGGCGACCAAATGGAACTCCTTGACGCCGTTGTTCATGCGCCAGGGCAAGGTCCAGCCATTGAGCGTGACGACGGGGTTGTAGGAACGACCGCTCGATGGATGAAGCGGTCCGGCCGTATCGGCCTTGGTCTGCACGGCGGGTTCGGGCAAGGCGGCCATGGCCACCTTGCTCACGCTGGCAGCCGCCACGCCCGCGGTGATCGCGCTGGCGCCAGTAAGGAAATTGCGTCTGCTGGTGGTCATGTCAATGGCCCTCGCTGCTGCCGGATGTGCTGTTATTGATTGAAGCCGGTCCGAAGGCGACGGGCTTGCCGATGAGGGCGGCGGACATGGCGGCATCGGCCAGCCAGAACTGCTGCTGCGCGTTGATCGACGCCATCACGCTGGCGATCTGCTCGCGTGTGTCGGCCAGCAACTCGAACACGCCGATCAGCATGCCGTTGTAGCGAAGCACGTTCTCCTCGGACATGGTCTTGCGCAGCGGCACGATCTCGTCGCGGTAGTGCTTGGCGATGTCGTACGCAGTGCGGTAGGCCGAGTAGCCTTCGCGAAGCTGGGAGCTTGCCGAGCGTGTGACCAGCTCATAACGGCTCACGGCCGCGAGCGTCTGCGCGTTCATCGCAGCGCGCTGCGCGCCGCCCCAATCGAACAAAGGCAGACGCACGTCCAGTTCGTAGCCCCGGCGCGTCGCCCGCGAGCCGGTCGCGTTGTCGAAGACGGTGTCGCGCCTCACCCCAACTTCGGTGTCGACAAGCCGAGAGAGCAGGTCGAGGCGCTGCGCCTTGCCGGCTGCCTCGAGCTGCAGACGCGAGAGTTGCCAGTCGAGCCGCTGCTGCAGCGCGGCCTGGCGGGTGTCGGCAGGCGACGGCGGCGCACCGGGTAGCTCGGGCAGTCGATCAGGCAGCTTCAGGCGCGCGGCCTGCGCATCGTCCAAGCCGAGCAAGCGAATCAACTCTTCTCTCGCGGCCGTCGCCGTGTGTTGCGCTGCGGCCAGCTGCGCAGTGGCATCGGCGTAGAACACCTGCTGCCGTGCGCGCTGCAGCTTCGTGAAATTGCCCACTTGCTGCATTCGGCGCGCGAGCTCCGCACTGGCTTCGGCGGCGTCTTTGATCTGCTTTGCGTACTCATGCTGCTGGCTAGCCGCTACCGCGCGAACCCAGGCCTGCCGCACGAGCGTGACTTGTTCGATGACGCTGCCTGTCAGCTGAAGCTGCGACTGGGCCAGGCGGTTGCGCGAGATCACCTGCCGCTGCGGCAGGGTGAGCAGGTCCAGCAAACCCATGGAGAGCAGCCGGCCGATCTCCAGTTCGTCCGCAAAGCGCATGCGCTCGAAGCTGAAAACTGGATTGGCGATGCGGCCGGCCTGGTCGGCGGCCGCCAGCTGCGTCCAGCCCTCGGCGATGAGCGACTGGAAGGCCGCACTGTTGGCGAGCGCGAGTTGAACGGCTGCGTCGCGAGACAACGGCGTGTCCAGCAGCTCGTCCACCAGCTTCTGCCGCTTGGCCTCCGGCGCATCGCCACCGCGCGCGGCCAGCTTGCCCTGCGTGAAGGATGCGGCTGTCTCGTTGGTCTTTTCGATGGCCTGATCGACATTCACCGAAGCGCAGCCCGCGAGGACCAATGCCGAGGCCGGAATGAGGAGGTTTCGCAAGTGTGTTCGCATGCCCGCTCCTAGTGCTGATGGCCGCTGCCGACCTGCGATGCGGGGCGCTGCGACCCGGACGCGGCTGGAGTCGCCGGACCCGCTGCAGCAGGAGCGGGCTTTCCCTGAACCTCAGCGGCGTAGGCGCGCCAGCCACCGATGCGGCCGACCGTGCCGTTGGATTCGGGCCAGGTCAGCACCTTCTCGTCGGTGAAGGGGCGGTAGCCATCGAAGGCCGATCTGTACGTCGCCGCAGCGGGCGGCTGCGGACTTGAAGCCACAGGCTGTGGCGGCTGCTGCGCAATCGCTGTCGCGCTGATGAAGATCAGCGCCAGCCAGCGCACGGGCTTGAAAGAAGACATGTGCATCCTCGCGAATGGACGGACGACGCCGCAGCGTGAGCAGCGACGGACGGACGTGTTGCGTCACGCCGTGCGGGCTTGCCGCACGGCCGAAGCGGGATTCACGCGCGAGGCGGTTTGTCGGGGACCGGCGAAGGCCGGGTGGGGAAGGCGACGAAGAACTCGGACCGCAGGACATGCGGCACCGGCGTCGGGTTCACGAGATGAGGTGTTTCGGTGATTGCCACGCTGTGGCTGCACGCACCGCAGACTCCGCAGCTGTGGCCGGCATCGGGCAGTTGCTGGTCTGCCTCATGAGGCTGAGAACCTGGCGACACGTGATCGTGTTGATGATCATGAGCCACTTTGCCGTCGTGGGCATGCGGTTCACCGTGGGCATGCGTGGCCACGCTCGCCAGCGCGGCTTTGCCCGCCGGCCCGCAGTAAAGCATCGAAGCAGCGGCGAACCCCTGCAGCGGAAGCGCGAGCAGGAGCAGCCAAGCTAGAACGACACGAAGACGGAGCATCAAGAATTGATTCTAAGCAACCCGGCGAGTGTGAACCTTGCCCCCAGGGCAATGTCAAGCTCTACAGTTCAAACGGAAGAGCATCTGTTCGTATCACACCTTCGGCTCGCCGCTCAGCAATGCGTCGTCGCACCCTTGGAGGGCAGCGAAGCGACCCAACGTCGGGTAATTGCGGACAACAGTAAGGCTACCGGGTGCGTCTAGAGCGATTGTCCGACCTCGCTGCGGTCCCGCAGTAGCGCAAAAGGCCGTTCGAATTCGCCCATATCAGGGAGCTTGCCCAGCGCCGCGCGATCGGCAACCTTAGCGTCGAACTTCTCAAAATTTGGTACGAGATCGTGGAATTGAGCTGCCTTCTCGTGAAAGCCTCGAAAGTAGGCCGCCTTAACCAGCTCGTTGCCAGTGTGCTGGGCAAAGCGCGAGTCCCTGGCGAACGTCGCGGCGTTGGCATTCAACCTGGTCATCGCATGATCGTGAATCCGCGCTTTCTGCATGTCCTGGACTCGTCGCTCGTGCCCTGCGATAGCCTCAAGGTAGGCTGATGGAGCGCTGCGGGCCGCCGCCGCAGCCTCGACGGCCGTCCACGCCTTGCCAAGCGCGCTGAGCTTGGCGTCCGACAACGCGCGGCCGGTGGCCAGCGCTTCAAAGGCGTTTCCCTGACTATTGCGTGGCGAGTTGCTGTCGTACAGCAACTCGCCGGTACGATTGACCACGCGCACGCGATCGAGCTGCGTCGCCGTCTTGGCCACGGTGGTATCGAAGCCTTGGAGCGCATCGTCGTGATACGACTCGGCGATGAAGCGCGGGTTGTTCGAGCCGGCGGCGTGCTGCATCTCGTGGCGCTGATAAACGCCTAGCAGACTTTCCTCGCGCGGCGTGGCCACAGCCACGAGCTCGACCCTGTATCCCTGCTCTCGAAGACTTTGAATGAACTTGCCGGCACCGTCGGCATTGCGGAACGTGCCCTCCTCCACCATGTTGCGCCGTCCTTGCATGGCCAGCTCGCGCAGCGAGGTGACCAGGCGGCCAGCGTCAGCTTGTGTCTGCTCGGATGGCGGCCTGCTGTCTCCGATGCGGATGCGTTCGCGCATCCGGTCGGCGTCGACATGAATGAACCCACCCTGCGCGGCAAGCTCGGAGCGCACCGCGGCGGCCGCCACGCTCTTGCCCGCGCCAGGCTGACCACCTACCAAGACGATGGTGGGTCGGTTTTGCGCTTGCGTCTTCGCTTGTCGATCGGAGAAGTACGCGGACGCAATCTCGCGGACCTCTGCGTCGGACAGAGGCTGATAAGCGGCCGTCGCCACTACTAAGCGCGGAATACAGGATCGCTCTTGGACAGGATCCGTTCGATCGTGGTCCTGTCGGCCGGCTGCAAACTCTCCTGCAGCTCGTCGATCGCCTTCAGGCGAGCTTCGCAATACGCAATCAAGGCTTGCGACGGTGCGACCTTGCGGCGCTCGTCGTGAATCGCTTGCATGAATGGTTGGCGGCTTTGGCCCAGCACTTCGAGTGCCACCTCGTAGCTAATGCTCTCGCTGTTGATGCCCAGGTCTAACACGGTCTTCCCTTCAATAACTATGAACGCTTGCGCACGCGCTGCCCGCGTCCCTTCTGTTCCCAAACTGTAGTGCCCGCATTCAGCACCCGCAACACCTTGCCGACGTGCTCGGTGATCTCCTTGCGCAGCGAGGCGAGCTTCTTGCCGACTTCCGGCATTTTCTCGCCGCCGCGCATCTTGACCAAGGAATTGAAGGCGCGCGCGATCTGGTTCAGATTCGTGCCCACCTTGGCCAGCTCGTAGTTGGAACGGCGCAAAACCTCGATCTCGTCACCCTGCAATTGAGGCTGCCCCAGGTGGGCAAGGATGAGGCTCGTGATGTAGTAGTTGCGCGCCGAGAATCGGCCTTCGGCCAGGTCATTGATCTTTTCGACGGCAACGCGCGGCAAGCGCAGCTCCACGCGCACCGTGTCTTCGGCCTGGTCGGGAGTCAGCGGCAACGCCGTCGCCGGCGACTTGGCCAAGTGCGACGCGATCAGCGAACGGACCATCAGGGACGCATTCGCCTGGCCATACAGATGTCTTGCAGCTTCCTGAAGCTGTTCCCTGGTGTCGGGTGGTACTCCGTCCACCCTGAGCATGTCACGCGCCACAGCGCTCTCCCTTCACGTCGTCAAGCGTGCCTAGTTGTAGCAACAACTTCCGGCGGTAGCCTATCCTGCATTAGCAAAATTATATCCCTTATCACCACCTTTAGATTGCCATTTCTCCAATGAACATACAAACAAATCACCAATACAAAAGCGAAATATCACCACGACTCACAATATCACCAATTGCAAAGCAAGTTGTCACCAAACTACTGAGTTTCTGGTGGAAAGGACCGACAATACGAGCGCGCAAAAAGGATGCGAGCCAATGAATCGAACGCAGAGCCTGGCTGGGTACATCAGGGAACATCTCAGTGAGCTTGAGGAACGCCTGTCGTTCGGGGTACGGCAGGAAGTCTTCGTGTCCGAGCTCGAAGCCCGCGGATACAAGACCACGCTGAAAGGCTTCCGCAATTTCTTGTATCGCGCCCGCCTTGGAGCCGCGCAGAAGCAGGTCCGCCCTCCGCCCATCCCGGAAACGCCGACAGATGCGCCATTCGTGACGGCCGCCTCTTCGAGACTGCCCCCGCGACCTCCGAACAACCCGCTGACGAAGAGCAAGGGGTTCGAGTTCGTTGGAACAAGCGCCATTGACGAATCCGAATTGATCTAGGGGAAACCAAGAACCCATGGCCACGAACACAGCGAAGAAGTCTTTGAAGTCTTCCGTCCATTTCACTTTGCAGGGCAAGGGCGGCGTCGGCAAGTCGCTCGTCTCCGCCCTGCTCGCTCAGTTCTTCCAGAGCATCGACGGGTGCACCGTGAAGTGCGTCGATACCGATCCGGTGAACCAAACGCTGGCCAGCTACAAGGCCCTGGGCGCTCAACACATTCAATTGCTGAGCGGCTCGAAGATCGACGAGCGAAACCTCGACCAGCTGATGGAACGCTTGATGACCGAGGACGGCATCTTCGTGGTTGACAACGGCGCCTCGAGCTTCGTCCCATTGTCAAACTACCTCATCGAGAACAATGCAATTCCCATGCTGCAGGAGGCCGGGCGCGAGGTGTTCATTCACAGCGTCGTAACCGGTGGCCAGGCCCTCACGGACACGCTCGCCGGCTTCAAGCAGTTGGCCGGGCAGGCCGAGACCAAGAACATCGTGATCTGGCTGAATGCATTCTTCGGCGCGATCGAGGCCAACGGAAAGACTTTCACGGACATGAAAGCCTATGCCGACCATTCCGACAAGGTGCGCGGCATCATTCGCATCGCCAAGCGCAATCAGGACACGTTCGGCAAGGACGTGGAGGTGATGACCTCGAAGAAGTTGACCTTCAACGAGGTCCTGAGCAGCAGCGAGTTCACGTTGATGGCCAAGCAGCGGATCAAGACCATGCAGCGCGAGATCTTTGAGCAGCTCGCCGCGGTGGACTTCTAAGTGGACCGACGTCAACTCATCGCGGCGCTCGTCGAGAAGACGGGCGTCAAGCTGGACGAGGACGACCCGGCCTTCCTGCTCGTCGACCTGAACCTGATGGTGCTAGACAGCCGAACCGATGCGGCGGCCGAGAAACTCGCTGCGGCGACCCGGGACTTCAATGCGGTGACGACACGAAACGTCGATGACTTCGTGGCGGTGGCCAACGAGGCGTTGTCTAAGTTCATGCAACGCACGGCTGAACTGAAGTCAACGCTCGACGCATTGCCGCGCGGCGGGCACCCCGCGCCTGTTGTCGCGACGGCACCCGCGGTGGCAGTTGCTCAAGTGGTGGCGAACAAGTCTCCGGCTTCGGTGCTGTTGTGGCTGGTGCCGCTGGTTTTCGCGACTGGTTTGGTTGTTGGGCTGGGCACTTCTTTCATGCTCGGGAAATAGGACTCAAGATGCTGACCTCTCTTGAATGGACCGGTTCGCTGCTCGGCCTAGTCGGCGCGTACCTCCTCGCCACTCACAGCCGCGTCTCACGCTATGGGTGGATCGCCTTCTTGGCGGCGAACGTCGCCATGATGGTCTTCGCGCTCGGTATCGACCGCTACGGCCTGCTCGTTCAGCAGGCCGGTTTCATGGGTACGAGCTTGCTCGGCCTGCATCGAGCCGGTCTCTGGCCGCGACGGCGCATTGCCGAATAGGCATCAGCCCGCGGCCAACACGCCGGGCCGCAGCCCCGCGTGCGGCATCACGCCTTGAGCTTGCGCATTTCCTCCGCGAGCATCCACAACGCGCGATTCATCTTCACCGATTGATCGATGCCCTGCACTGCCCGCGTGCGCTGGCGGCGGCCGTTGGCACTGCGCATCGCCAATCCTCCGCGAATCATGTTCTCCTGAACACGGTTGAACGTGGTCCACAAATCCGGCTTGTCGTCGGCCGAGCGGCGCGGCAGGAGCAGCTGCGCTTCGGTGATGGGCGCGGGCTTCGTTTCCTCGGGCTCGTACTTCAACGCGAGCGCGGAGCGTGCGAAGATTTCCGCCTCGGCCGGCTCGAGCGTGATGGCGCGCATGGAGTCGCGCACCTCGCGCACAAGCTCGAAACCATCGAGCACGTCGAACGCGCCTTGAATCACGTTTTCAACCACATCGCCTTTGTGATGCACGCGTACGTCGCCCACTACGTCACCGCATACGAGCCCGTTCGTACACACGAAGCGCAGCATTCCAGCCATCATCTGGTAGCTGCTCGTGCCATCGTGGCTGTTCAAGAGGATGATCTCGTTCGCTTCAGCGTCGTTGATTTGGCTGGCGTGCCGAAGGCGCAGCAAGTGTTTCGTGAACTCGCGTTTGCTTTCGTCGCGCACGCGCGTTTGCGCCACGACGAACGGCTGAAACCCTTCGGTGCGCAGCTTGGTCAACACCGTTGCCGTGGGAATGTAGGTGTATCGCTCCGACCTGCTGTCGTGAGGTGCAGGCGCGAAGATCGAGGGCGCAACCTTGCGCATCTGGTCCTCGGTCAATGGCACCGTACTCCGCAGGCAAGAAGAGTTGCGGCCGAAGCGAGATGCGAGTCGTGTGGTCATGATGTGATTCCTTTCGGTTTTCAGTGCTGCCGGGTCCCTAGATTCAGGAGCCCTCTTCGTTGAGGGTTCTTCAGGCGCTCGGGCCGGCTCCCGGATGTCGCCGCCGTTTCCCTGAGTTCGTTCGCCCAGGGGAAAACAGCGGGCAGGCGCGATGGGGAGCAAGGGGAAGCATTCGTAACGCGCAGCGTTATGAACACCCCTTGCAGGCGCAGCCGGTCCTCAGCGAGCCGGGCCGCAAAGTCCCCGGTGAAGGCGAAGAACACAGGGAATCGGAGATCCAAAGCGATCCGGCTCACGCGACTGAAGAACCGCCGCGCGGCGAGCGCTTCTAGCGCCGAAGGCGCTCACTCGCGACGGCACACGCCGGCGCCCAGGGCGAAGCCCGCACCCCGATCTGGCGTTGCCAGGTCGGAAGCCTTCACGGGGAGATCAAGCGAAGCGCGATGGGGGATTGCGCTTGCGCATTCCCCCTGTAGGCAAGCCGTGCGCGCAGCTGCGCAGCAGCGTAGGCGTCATGGGATCGTCACCCGCATGGCCAGGACCGGCAGGACCTGGTCGCAGCGGCCCTGGGCCGCGCAGATAGAGCCCAGTGGCCAACGGCCAGACGCCCACACCAAAGTCGCCCCCGTGCGCGGGTAAAGTGCCGCCTCACAACGAACAAACCTCACACCACGGAGCGATGCACATGGCGAACTATCACGGACTCGAATTCAGAACGGCACTCGAAGCGAGGTGGGCCGCATTCTTTGACCTGGCTGGTTGGCAATGGCGCTACAACCCAGCCGCCGTCGACGACTGGAAGCCGGATTTCGAAGTGACCTTTCCGTGCGGCCACTCAGAGTGCCCCGACACCCACACGCTGCTGATCGCGGTCCTGGCCACCAAGGACCTGGATTCGGTGCGTGGACATCCAGCACTGCAATACACCTACCAGGAACACTTCACTGCTGATGCAGGAGCACTGTTCGGAAGCGAACCCGCCGCCACGACATGGGACATGTCCCACGGCGCCGGCGGTGGACATTTCGACGTGGCGTTTTGGGTCGATGACGCGGCGAAGCTCTGGGCCCAAGCCGGCGCGCAAGTCACCGCCCCAACGCGTTAGGCTCGCCACACATCGCATTCCGTGGACGAGGCGACGAGGACTGAACCGTCGTCGTCGCCCCTCTTTCCTCCGACCAACGGATAGCAGCTACCGGCCGCAGGCGCGTGCTTGACACTTCTACAATCGAATCGCGCGCGAGCACTAACCCGACACGGGTCCCTCGACGTAGTAAAGACCTCCCTCGGGAGGTCGTTTGCTTTCTGGCCACCGCGCAAGCGAACGCGCGGCGCTGCCCTTGCGCATAGCGCGAAGCGCTGTGCGCGGACCCCAGGGATAAGCCGAGCGGCGAACGGGATATCTGGCCCGCGGTGGACGTGGTTGCTGCCCGGCGAGGGCGGCGTTCCGGCCATTGCGGGCTAGATTTCCCTTCTTGAGCGACCTGCGCTTAAGCCAGGCGCGCAGCGCCTCTCTTGACGCCGCGCGCCGGCGAAGCCACTCGACGGCCGTTACCCCAACGGCATGGGATTGCGGTAGACAAACGTCCCCTTGATCGGATGCCATATCTGGCCGTTTTCGCCGGCCGCAACGCGGCATGCCTCAAAGAAGGGATGCGACAGCGAGTAGTCGTCATCCAAAGAGCACTGGCGAATGTGAACCCCCACTATGGGAAAGCCTGTGTGCCCTAAGCGCCGAATCGCTTTCGTCACGAACTCGGGAACGATTGGCAGTTGAACGTCGATGATCGTGATGTCGTCCGCGCGGACGTGCCAATCGATCCCATGAAAGAGCTCGTCCTCCGCCAGAGGATCGGACAGCGGCGATTCATCGTCGATAACGAAAGTGGCCAGCGAGTACAAAGAGCCTCGGTCATCTTGGACATTCTCGGTGCGGGCGAGAAACAATGGAGCACGGACCTGCGCTTCCTCCTTGTCGCCGCCCCAGTCGTAGTTGAGTTGCGCGCTTTCGACCTCGAACCTCGCGTGGGCGAGAACCGATCGCCCGAGCCGCTCCAGGAACAGCGAGGCGCGCACGTCGACCTTGTGACCCGAGTACGGCCGCTCGGTATCGACCTCCATCGTGACGTGACCGACGATCTCCTCCTCGTGCACGTCACCGATTCCCGGCAGATCGGCGATCGACACGTCAAACGGCATGTAGATTTCCCTCACGCCATCGTTGTTCGTGACCGCCATCGCGCTGCCGGTCTGTCCGTCGTTGTACGTTTCGCGCTGGACCATATCGTGCATCGCGTCGAACCAGGCGTTCTCCGACCCGTGCACTGCGGCCCGAGGCAAACACCCCGAGACCGCCTGACGGATCAACGCCGCGATCGAGGACACTTCGGCTTGCGGGACCAACGCCGAACATCGTTCCTCAAGGACATCCGCCTGGATCACGACATGAGCAACCTCGGCCAGATCGGACGATTCGTCGCCCGCAGATACCGCGGCCTGGTAGGCCGCGAGTGACCCATAGCCCAATGCGGCAACGACCAGCTGCTGGGCGTGCCCGAGCTTGAGGGGATGAAGGGTTTTTTCGCTGGCCTTGCGAAGTTCATAGGCCAAGCGTGAGACATCAACTGTCATGCAAAGCTCCAATATCGGCACAGGGCAATCCAGCGATTACTTGCCCCACACCGTGCGGAGTCGCATGCGGTTGAAGGAAGGCGAAAAGGAAACCGATCTGTTTTGAGCCGCTGGAAGCTCGGGCGGATGCCTAGCGTGCATTATGCCGAGCATCGAGCATGGAGCCAAGCCGCAGATTGATCGCGGCCCCGGCCGTGCATGGCGCGAAGCGCCAAGCAAGGACGCAAAGGACAAGCCGCGCAGCGGCTCACTTCAGGCCGTCCTCACCCGCCCACAAAAAAGCGGGCCGAAGCCCGCGCAAAGTTCACACCACACACAATCAATCGGCAGCGACTTCCTCGCGCTGCTTGCGGCGCAGCGGCTTCGGCAACCACCGCTTGCCGTGCAGTTGCGCGGCCGCAGCAGCCACGGCCGCATCCTTCTTCATCGCAGCGATGGGTTCGCCCGCCTTCGCGTCCACCGCCTGCGTCACGGCGTCGATCAGCTTGGCCTTCGGCACCGCCTGCAGGTAGGTGTCCGGCGTGGCTTCCCACCAGTCGGCCATATCGTGAGACAGCGCCTCGGCGAGCTCGTCGCTCGGCTGGAAGTGCTCGCGCTCACGACCGTGGACAGCATCGATGCTCTGCGCGGTCAGGTACGTAAGCAGGTCCAGCAGCACGTCCATCGACTGCGTGATCAGCCACGCAAACCACTGCCCTTCCTCTTCGGGAAGCGCCTCGTCCCATCGCTGGGCAACGGCGTCGAGGGACTTGATCGCGCGACCGTCAGCCGATCCAGCGGCCAAGTTCTCCGTCCTGTGACGGCTCTCGGTCAGACTCACCTTCGCGCAGCTGCGGTCACTGCAATGGCGCGAGGACATCAGCAGACCATGCGCGAGCGTGGCGATCGCCACATGCTGGTTGTCGAGCAGCGCAGCTTGAAGAGCGAGCGTGCGATGACTGGTCAAGGACAGCATCAGCTTCTCGGGAACGTCGGGCTTTGCCTTTGCAGGCCTGTCGCATTCGATCCCTGCGGCATCCAGCCCGCGCGTGGACTTCCGGTCCTCGGGCCGCACCAAGCCGCGATGTGCCGCCAACACGCCGTTTTCCAGCGTCACGACCACACCGGCCATGGCCTTGCATTCGTCCGTCCAGCAAAGCAGCCCTGCCCGCATTGCCGTCAGCTCGTTGTCCAGCCGATCCGATTCATCGGCGAAGCGTTCCCAATTCTCATCGCCCGCCTCTTCGCTCGCTTGCTCGTTGGCTTCGATCTTGCGCTCCAGTGCAGCGAGCGCCGCAGCCTCGCCCTTGGTCAGCTCACGCATCGCAGGACGAATCGCCGAGTACGCGGACTTGTCCGAGTAGTCGAAACGCGCGCGCACTTCCACCCAACGCCAGCCCTCGGCACGGATAGCGTCGGCCTCGCCGTCGAGCTTCTCTGCCAGCAGAAGGTCGAGCAGCGGAACATCGGTGAGATACGTCTGCTCCTTCGGTGAGAACAGGTCGAGCCGCGTGGTCCCGCCTGCGGCCTTGTACGCGCTCAGGCCAACGAACTTCACGCGCGCATCCGTCGTTAGCACTTCCTCGATCAAAAGGCGATTGCGCAACGTGTGCGCGTGCCGCTGGTAGCTGTCCAAGGAATTCCAGACCGCGACCTGATGCTCCTGATCGTCCGTCGCAGCCAGCGCCTGCATCTGATCGAGCGTAGCCTTGCCCTGCCGATACTGCGCCAGCAACACCGGAGCGACGTTCGCCAGCTTGAGCCTACGCTGTACAGATTTCACCGTCACGCCGAAGCGCGCGGCCACGTCCTCGATGCTGCGGCCTTCTTCGACCATTTTCCTGTAGCCCTCGAATTCGTCAGCCGGGTGCATTGCCTCGTGGTGGTTCTCGGCCATGCTCACCTCAGTCGCGTGATCGCGGCACACGACCTTGCATTCGACCGGCGAATCGGCCTCAAGCCTTCCCTGCTTCACCAGCAGCTGCATCGCACGCAGGCGACGCCCACCAGCGACAACCTCATAGCGCCCCGTCTCGCGACCATCGACCAGCTCGGGCACTACGTGCAACGCCATGAGCAGGCCTTGCGAGTAGATCAACGCGGCCAACTCAGCGATGCCGTCCGCGCTCGCCGTCGTCCGCACGTTGTCTTCGGACACCACAAGCATGTTCAAGGCGATGAACGTCGAGGGCTGTGAAGCCAGCGCGATGGCATTGTGTGCAGCCTTCGCGGCCTTGATCTTGTTGGTGGTCTTTTCATTGGTGCGTGTGAGCATGTCGATTCCTTTTGCGTGTGTTGATGTGATTCGGACTTCCCGAACCCCGCTGACCGGATTCCAAGATTCAGTCCAGCGATTTGTGTTGTGCTGAGACTGGAAGGCCTTGGAAGCCTGCCGCCGTTTTTCCTGAGTTCGTGTCCGTGGTCCGCTCAGCGAGTGAATGAAGGGCCGGCCGGCAATGGACCGTGGAATAAATGAGGGGACCCGCGCAGCGGGGAGGCGCGTTTATCCCGCGAAAGCCATTGCCGGATGGACCGCACTCGCTAAGGTCCACGAACAAGACGCGAACTCAGGGAACACGCGGTACAGGCCCACTCCGATCGAGGCACAACGGCGCGCGCCGAGCGCCTCTAGCGCCGCAGGCGCTCACTCGCGACGGCTTCGCCGGCGCCCAGGGCGAAGCCCGCACACCGATCTGGCCCAGCCAGGTCGGAAGCCTTCAGGGGGCGGCCAAGTGCAGCGCGGCGGGGGATTGCGCGTGCGCATTCCCCAAAGAGGCAAGCGGTCGCGCGCAGCTGCGTAGCAGCGCAGGCGTCATGGGATCGTCACCCGCAGGGGCCAGGACCGCAGGGCCTGGTCGCAGCGACTGCGAAGATAGAGCCCGGTGGCCAACGGCCAGACGCAAAATCAATCTCGACATCAAGCTGCGCCGCTCGGTTGCGCCTGCAGAGAATCGCTGCTAGAGTGTTCGGTCAGAGGGAAACCCCTCACGTTTGTCAGCGAATGCTGGCCTGTCTTTATTTGGAGAATCTATGCAACCCGCCAGACCGCGGATCATCCGCGCGTACGTCCCCGACCGCGAAACGAAGGTCGAACCCTCCCCGCCATGCGCAGTGTTGATCGACGGATCCGCACTCTATCTCGCAAGCGCACATCGGCCCGATAACCAGCGCCTCAACTACCCTGTCTTCGTCGACGTCCTTGCCTTCAAGGTGCCCGGACTGCATCCGGCGGGCGAAGGCGAACCGAAATCCATCTGGTCCATGTGGACCAGCGCCGATCCCTCCAATTCCAGCCAGACACGATTCCTCGATTTCGCGGAAAAGCGGCTGCAATGGGAAGTTCGCGCATGCAGACCTTGGCAGGCGCACGTAGTGTCGCCAGACCTGCTCTTTGGCGTTGGCGCCGACCTGGCAAAGGCGAACCGCCTCATGCGTTTTGACACGTCGATCGCCTTTGCGATGGCACGCCTGTGCGACACACATCGCGTGATAGTGGTCTCGGATTCATTCGCACTGCGCGAGCCGATCGCACGCGTCAACGAGTACCTACCCAAGCACGGCAAGGTCGTTCTCGCGTTTTTCGGGCAGGCCTTGGACCCGCGCTGGCGCGGCAACCTGCAAGATCCTTTCTCCCCCGAATTCATTGACCTCGACGATCACGAGAGTGAATTGTTCGGAGTCCCCAATCAGGAGGTGCGTGAGCCGGAAAAACGATCCGGCCTGATTTTCTAGTTCAACGACCGGGAATCCGGTCATCAAATTATTTTGAAAGGCTACACATGAAACGAGTCCATCACGGGATGAACCGTGCCGACTTCGACCATATCTGGATCGAGCTCGTCGGCGAAATCCTTCACGCCCGACGCACGGGCGAAGTCGTCTACCGTCACTCACTGCTCGACTACAGCGTTCGAGTGAATGGGAGACGAAAGGACACGACGCGCAGGCTGACTGCTGCCGGCATGGCCCTCGAGCGCCTACTCAATACGCCAGCCGCAAACGACGACAACTTCTAGGGCTGCACGCCCAGGGCGCGGCAAGATGCCGCGCCCGTTCGCGGCGCCTTGACGCCGATTACGCCGCAAGCCGATGCTCGTAATAAGGCCGCTCGCGATCATCAAGAATCGCAAAGCACGCAGCGAGATTCGCAGGATCTGGATTGAGCCAGGCATCGATGTTCTCCGGCTTGATCGGGATGATGCAACGATCGTGCCCTGCAGCTGACACTTCCGCCGGCGGCTCGTCGGTGATCGCGGAGAACGAAAGCAGATCCTGCTCGCCTGGCGCCGACCAATGCGACCACAAGCATGCGACAAGCATCGGGTCGGTCATCGACGGCTTAAATTCGAGCACGACGTTCGACCCATCGCGATCGACGTTCTCATAGAACGCGGTGACCACCTCGATCGCGTGATGCCGGCCGAACTGCCCTTTCCAAAATCCCTCGAGGTTGTCGCGACGCGCGTTGTAGGTGCCGGGATACTTCGTGTCGTAGAAGGCCGGCTTGCCGGCGGGCCGACAGCCATAGCGCATTGGCCGCAGCACGCGTTTCCCGTTTTCCGAAACGACGACGTGCGTGAACACATTCGGGTAGATGCGCGCGTCGCGCGGCTTTGATTCGGTGCGCTCCAGATCCGCCAGCCAACCGAGGATCTGCTCAGTCTTGCTCGACGCGATGCGCTGGTCGTGCTGGGCTTTCTTCGTGATCTTCGTCGCGAGAATTCGCTCCGCGGCCGCCAGGCGCTGTCGCTGCTTGAAAAGCTCCTGCTGCAGCCGTGTTTGTTCCGCCTCGCGCCATTCGTCGATCAACGCCTTCACGTCGCGCTCGGCCTGCGTCTGCGGATCGGCAAAGCCGTCCTCAAGCGCCTTGGGAATCTTGATCTTCTCGCCGGCACGCCGGCGCCAAAAGAGATCGAAGTAATCCTGCACGCTGATCTCGACGCCGAAATTGCGCTTGTACTTCTTCCACTCCGCGACGATCTGGGCCGAGTAGCACATGGGCAAAGTATCGCCTCGACCGCGGCTTTCCCGCTCCTGGTCAAATACTGTATGCTTGACCAGTGTTTGTAAAGGTGTGCCTCGGCTACGACGGCGGGGTTCCGACGCCCGGCCACGGTGAGCAGCGGCCGCTGTTCGGGCAGCTGTACTCCGACAAGGTCCGCCACGTCGACGTGCTGCTGCTTTGGCCGCTGGACTTCGCCACGAACACGCGAGCGTCGACAACGACAAAGCCGCTAGCGACCCTTTGGCGCCCTACCCTCAGCACCGTGATGGTCAATGAGATGTCATTCGGCGGATTCGAGCGCGTGCAGCTGGCCAGCCGGCGCCGCTGGATGATTCAACGGTGGCGGTGCGAGCCAATGACCTACCAGGACGCGAAGCGCCGCGAGGCCGAATGCAAGGCCGAAAAGTGGCGGTGGGCATGAAGCGGTAAGGTACGCCGCGCGGTCGTATATTGCCCGTATGGCTGACTTCGTCATCCTGCGTTTAGAGCGAAAAAGCGTCGCCGCGCTGAACCTGCGCGCGCCGCTATACGCGCTTGAGCAAATGATCGTGAGCGCAGGCGCCGTCCGCGAGTTCGCTGGTCGTGTGCGAATCGAATTCGAGGGCTGCTACGAACTCGGCGAAGTCTGGCTCGACGCGTGCGTACAGCGGTACATGCGCGAGCTCACCGACCTATTTCCCTACTGGCTTCATTTCGTCGATAAAGAAGACGAGTCTTTGCGTATCCTCATGTGCTGCTTGCTGCCGCCGCAGCAGGTCGAGCCGCACGGCAACGGCGAGCCACAAATGCAAATCAACGTCTTAGCCTGGAACGATCAGTTGCGGCGCCTGCGCCTCTACATGAGTAGGCTCCACGCCCAGTACGGTCTGTCGCCGGAAGAATCCAGTGCAATCGATCAATTGATCGCGGCTTGGTCGAGGCGCGTCGGGTTGACTCCCGCCTAGGCCTCGTTGTCCGTCATTGGAACAGGCACAGCACCTTCGAAATCAGAAGCCGCGAGCGGCGTTGCTTTTCCTCGAACATTCGCCAAGAAGGTTTCATAGTCTGTCTTGGCCTTGGCCGTCAGCTCAGCGCGCTTATCTTTGGTGATGTCTTCCACCGCGACCGCGTTGTCGTCGCAATACTGCCTCACCTTGCGAGCGAGCAGGTCCTTTGCAACTCGCTTACGGCACGCGATGCGATCGGTCTCGACCAGTTTCTGCAGCTCAGGATCAACAGGCGTCCAGAGTTCGAGAAGGAGATAGCGATACTTCGGCCATTCGGCGGGCTGCATTTCGCCTGTAAGCACGACGCCGCGAAAGGTCGGTCCACCAAGGACCACGCGCACGTCGGGATCAGACTCTAGCTTCCCTTCGAATGTCTGCATGAGTCGTTCCAGGTCCTTGAGGCTTCCGGGCCGGAAGAATTTGTGCAGCGAGTCCACATAGTTGTCGAGCGCTGAAGCCTGGGCCGACTCATCCGCGATTTGTGCCTGCTCGATAGCTTCCGTGAACGTGCAGATCAATGCGGTTTGGAACGCAACTGTCTCAAAGACGTTCTCGTACATGCGATCAATCGCGTCGCGAAGGCCTTGATGCATCTGTCCGTCCGGTGCGAGCTTCTTCAGCGTCGCGGTTGACAGTGCCTCAAGAAGGTGTGCGGCCCGCTTAGCTCGCATCTCTCCAATCAGCTCGCGCCGCTTCTTAACGAGCCCTTCGACCCGAGTAAGCGTCTCCACGATTGCCGGCGAGGTCCAACCGGGCTCCTTGTCTTTGAATCGGCGGTCCAAGCCCTCTCGAAATTCATCGAATGTGCGTGCGGTGCCTTCGCCGTCAAAAAGGATGCTTTCAAGCTCTGGCTCGTGGCGCCCCTTCAATTCCTCCTTCAACCACAGCGTTGCTCGCGCGAACGCGGACAGCGGCACGAATTTTCCGAAGAGCTTGTCGATTACCGGCACGTAGCGAGCGCGCCATTGCGCGCGGAACTCTTGAGCAATTTCGTCCGAATAGTTCGTGCGAGTATTCGCCTCTCGCTTGTCCTGCGGAATGGTGTCCTTCAGACCCAAGCGCTGATATGCCTCGGCGAGCTTGCGCTTTGGAGCGCCAATTTTGCTGCGCGCTTCTAAGCCGCGAACGTAGTCGCTGCTCATTAGGATGTGCTCGGCCATGTGGTACAGGTGGCTCACACCGCTAAAAGCAACGTCACTATTGACCTTGACGCGATCCCCCTCCTGGTCCAGCTCCACATTCCATATGCGCACTGCGGTGTCGTCCTTTTCCGCAAGCTGCTTGATGTGCGACAGAGTCTCGCGCAAGCATTCCGCAACAATGTCCTGGTCGTTAAGCAATCTATTGCGCGACTCGGAAACCTTCTTGGCCGTCTTGTTTAGGGTCAGAAATACGCGGCGCGCGGCCCGGACAACGTCGAGATTGTCTTTGCAATCGACGTCCAACTGCGGGAACGTGCAAATGATCATCGGCATCTGCAAGTCGTCAAGGTTGTACGACCGTATTTCTTTCTCAGGCCAGACCTTGTAATACCGTTCGTACGGCGCTCGACGAGAGTCCGTCCACGTACCCGTCAAGTTACGATGAAGGGCTAGGAGCGCCATGGCACGATGCTGCCCGTCCACAATCGCGAGCGCGCAGTTATCGCGCGACAACAGCAATCGCGCGCTATCAGGAGACACAGCTCCGTTCGAGTCGACGTACTCAAGAAACTGAAATTGCTCCTGCCCCAGCTGGCCGGCTGTCAGGCGCTGCTCGGAATATCCCGAGTGGGCAGCGGAGGGTGTCTTGGCGAGTTCGACCTTGTTATACAAGTCAGCCGGCATCTTGCTCAGCGGCTTCAATGGAAGCACGATCACCACGATCGGCGGGAAAAGCTTGATCTGTCCGGACACAGAGGCGTCAAGCAAATATGGAATTAGCTCCAGCGACACACGAGAGTCCTCGATGTCGCGTTGCATTATTTCGTCGAAGTCGAGTTGCTTGAGGTCGAAGACCTCACGTACCGGTGCGAGCATATCCAATAGCTGCAACTGACCTGCCTTTTGCGACAGCGTTACGTGCGTCAGTATGTACTTGACCTCTACTCCTGCCTTTTCGCCGTCCTCTTTTGAGACCCTGAAAGAACCCACGGTGCCAGGGATGTCTACGTTCAATGCGGTGCTTTTATTTGAGAGAAGGACCATGATTAGTTCCGTCCAAAGATAGGAAAGTTGATTCGATTTAGGATGTTCTCGATATCGTTGTGCTCTGACGTGTCGACCGGCACTTCGACAATCATGACAAATAAGTTCGTTGGTTCGAAACCTCGTGCCGCGATTTGGTTGGCGAAGCCAGCGTCCACGATGTCGTCTGTGGATGGACTTCCACCCGTGTCTCGCAGTTCGATAATGCGGCGCTTGTGCTTCCTAAGACGCACCCGAAGGTTGGCGGCCATGCCTATGTAAAGCGGCGCCGTGAAACCCGGGGCAACGCCAGCAAGAATTTCCGCGATGCTTTTGAAGCGGTCCGGTTGCTCCACAACACGATCCACGAGCGAGCTCGAACGGCTCGGTTCGTGGTTGACTTCTCCACCATAGCGCGGCTTCAACGCACCGCGGAGCTCGACCCGATATGGCGTCTCGCGGTAGGGATTGAAAACGAAGCGATCAAGTGCCCGCTCAACCGCCATCTTGGCTCGCTGTTCGTCGCCACTCGTCTTGTGGCTTTGAATATCCGCTACCACTGCCTCCACGTCGGCGCGACTGATCTGCAGCCTCGAGTACCAAGCGTAGACCCCAGATGTCTCTGGCGCCTGGTCGATTTCCAGCCACGAGTACGCGCTTCCTAAATCGACCTTCATTTGTGGCACACAAGGCAAGCGCCGCCGCCTTCTTCCTCGTAATACAGGTCATCAATCTCGACCGGGTCGCAGCTCACAGGACGCAAAGGGTTGGGCTTGCGCCTAGCCAATTCGCGCTGCTTCCGGATCTCAAAGTCAGCCTCAATCTCCGCCATCCGCTCTGGCTTCTCAAGCTCCGTCAATGACTCTCTGTGCGACCAGGTAAAAGGCGACCCGTGTTCGATCGCCGACTTTTCGTAGGCCTTCGCCTCCTCGAACGCCTCTGGGTGGATCCTCTTGAGCTTGACCCACTCGACCTTCTGCTGGAAGAAGCAGAAAGTGCATCCACTGCGCGAACGCCAGTCGTAATACTTCGGCAGGCCGAGACCCGATGCCTCGAGGATTTCCAGCACACCTAACCTGTCGACGCCATGATCCCGAAACGGAAACTTCACCACCAGGTTGTCATGTTGGGCCACCATGCCGTCGCGGTGATCTTCATCGGCGCGGATCGCGACGTAGCTGTTCACGATGTCACCAGCCTGCAGCAGAGGACGAATCCAATGCTTGAACGGCAGCAGCTTGAGCTGACGGGTGCACCAGCGCGTCTGCGCCGACGGCAAGAAGTGGCCGTATTGGCGCAGCCAGAAATCGAAGTCGCGGTGCGGGTTGAGATATTCGATAGGTCGTCCGAGAAAACCTTCGAGCCGCCCAAGGAAGTCGTATACCTCGGGCAACTCTTTGCCCGTGTCGGTGAAGAAATATCGGATGTTGAGATCCGGGTAGTGCTGGCGCATGAAGACGGCCAGGGCGGCGCTGTCTTTGCCCCCAGAAAGTCCCAGAACGTGGTGTTCAGCCATCACGCCACCTCCTTTCGCGTTTGTTGGGTCATCAAGAGTGCGCCCGTTTCGGCAAGAGCTGCGAGGACGATGTCCGGACGCTCTGTGTGCACTGTGGCCAGGAGGCGCTTAACAAGCGTGTCCACCTCTGCCGCATCGGCTTCGGCCACATCTACCGAGCCGCAAGCATCTTGGCCATGTTTTGCGCCGAAGACGACGCCGATTACGCGGCGTGTAGCCGGGCGCCCGCGGAGTGGTGCCATTGTCTCAGCGCGACGAAACTCCAACGCCCACTCGCCCAACTGCAATAACGCCGCGTCGATGTCCCGATCGACCCAATTCGCATTTGGCTTGCTCACGGCGAGGCTGATTAACCCCTCGATGGCATCGCTTGATCCGTCGTAAACCTCCAAGCGCGCAGCAAACGCATCCAGTCGGAAGTCGCCGGTTATTCCCTTGACGTTAACGGCGCGCGCATGAAGTTCCTCATGCGTCCGGCCCGTGTGGTCGAGTGCCGACAGGACAGCCCGCTCGACTCGCCGCAGCATCGTTTCGTACGCGGTAGCAAGCTCTGTGGTGATCTCGCGAAGCGTATCTACCAACCTGGTTGGGTCCGAAGTCTGCAACAGGGCTGGTAGGGCCGTGAACAGCACTCGATGCGGATCGTTGGCTTTCAGTAGCATCCCGCGTACATCTTGCGCCAGCTGGCCCACGAGGGCTGTGCGCTTGGTCCAGCCCGGAAGATTCAGGACCATTCCCACGAGAGCGCGCGCCGCATCGAGTGGCACAGCGGCCACGACCGTCTGCGTCTGCTCGGACACGGTCTGAGCAATTGCACTGACCAACCGCTTTTGGTCCTCGTTTGCCGCGACGAATTGGAACTTCACTTGCTTGGGATCGAGCAGCCACTCATCAACCCCGGACTCGGACATTTCGGGTGTGAACACGCCGCCGATATACATCGCCAATGTTGACCGATGCGCCATGTAGAAAGCGAGGGCCAAGACTGGCATCACGCCGGCGCGCACGCCGAATGGCGGCGCGGCCCAAAGCGCATAAAGCTCGGAGAGCGTGATCTCCTTGCGCGGTTGGCTAACATGCTTGTGCGTCCAGCTCCAAAAGGGACTCATCGAGCGGCCGCGTTCGCTCGAGTTGGGCGGACCAAAGGACCACCCCTGTTCTTTGCGTTCCGCGTGAAGCCCAGGCGCGTGCAGCAGGTTGAAATACAAGCCCGCGTCCGCCGGCATCCCCTCGTAGCCAAGCTTGGCGCTGTCCGAATGACTCACCATTCGGTACATCAGGTCCTTGCGCGCCTTATTCGAGTTGCTCGACGGCTCCTCGCGATTGACCAGCTCGCTAAAGAGCCAAGGCGCCTTGTCGTACAGGCTCGCACCAATAGAGGAGGCGATCGCTGAAAGCGAAGCGGGCCGCTCCTTGCTCTGAACTTCGCCTTTGAAGTACCACTTGCACAGACTGAAGGCGTCGGTGAGTTCCTCTTCAAGATTGCCTCGCACCGCGGCAATTCGCCCGAGCAATTCACGTCGGGCCACCGAGTCGCCCTCCAGCTCGGGGCGGCTCTTGAACACGCGCTCCGCCGCAGCAAGTTCAAGACTCAGTTCCGCAATCTGCTTGGCGTTTGCCGGCACGCCAAGCAGGGCCGGAACGTCAGCGAACTGCTCGCTCAACTTGTGCATGCGCGCATCGGCGCTCTTGTCCGAATGTTCGGCATCGTGCAAGCACAAGATGAAAGAACCGAGGCTGCCGCGATCAGGCTTGAAGCGCTGCAGGACAGCCTCGATGTCGTTCATTCGAACGATCCGCCGTGTCATCCACCGCATCGTGCCCGTCTGCTGGTACAGGCGCTTGGCCAAAATCGGCTGCAGGTCAGTGAGCGCCGAGACCCGATCGAGCGAGGGCTCACCCAGCTCACCGCGTGCCTGGTTGATCGCGCCCTCGATGTCGAAGTCGCTACCCGCATATACGCCGTAGGCCCCAAGGTGCTTGCGCTCAATGAGGATCTTCCACTCGACGAGCTGCCGAAGAGCCGCCTTAATCTGCGCCGGTTCGAAGCCTTGAACGGACACGGCCAATATGGCCTCTTCGGGAGCCAATCCCGAGCCGTTGCGGAACATCTCGATCAGGGCAACCGTCTTTGTCACTTCGACGTGCTGCGTCTCACCCTTTGCTTCCGACCGCTCTACGGCTTCGAGTGCGACCGCCCAGCGATGAGCGTCAGGTGACGCGAGGATCGCCGGCTCAAGATTCGCCCGCAGATAGTCCCAGAATCGCGCCGGTCCATACATGGACCGCCAGTCAGCGGGTTCGGCCTCCAGGAACTCCGCGAAACCCAGCGGCTCGCGCGACGCGAGGAAACCGAATGTGCTGCGCTCGTTCTGTCCGAAGCGGCGTTTCGATATAGGCCCTAGCAGTGCCGCGGTGACGGGGTGAAGCGGCCAGCAGCGAGCCAACCCAGATCCAATTCCCGCTGGCGTACCAGGCCGCCGGGCCCGAACCGCCTGAGCGACAACGCTCACGACATCGACAGCACCTGGCGGGGGTTTGCGATCCAATGAAGGCGATGCCTTTATCGCTCGGCCGATCAACTCAATCACTTCGTCGGTCGCGGACACCAGCGGAATGTCGACGAATCGGCCTTGCACCTTCGCCCAATCGTCGCGCGCTTCACGACCGAGACGCGAGGCGTAAGCCTCGAAGGCTTGATGCAAGATGCCAACGACTACCAGCTTTCCGGATGCGCGGCTCGCGGCCTCGGCGAGCTGCTGGAAGAAATAGATGTCGTCGCCGCCTTCCTGCGCAGACGCCTCCAGAAACTTTCCGAGCTCGTCGATCACCAAAATGACGCCCTGTCGATGCTGATTTGCTTCAGCAACAAGGTCCGAGACCACGTCTAAGTGCTTGCGCTTGCCACCGGCATATGGCTCACCCTTTGCCATGGCCAAAGCAGCGGCTATCTCTGCCGCTGCGCTCGCTCGCTTGCCCACGACGGGCAAGACTAGCCACCCGTTCCCGCGCGCCTCAAATGCTTTCTGCACACGGCTATCGCTTGGGAGATCGAGAATCTCGTTTGCTTTGGCCCTCAGCTTGGCGCTTGGACCCACGAGAGAGCACAGCATGAGTGCCAGCGAGGATTTGCCGCCGCCGTATGGGCCCGTCCAGGTAAACGCGCGCTGCTTGGTGTCTGTGAGCTGACGCGCCATGCTTTCTAGCAACCCGCGCGCAGTGCCTTGGCACACATAGCCCGACAGCGCATCCTCGCGCCCGAAATCGGCGTCAATGCGAACAGAGCGGAGGAACTGTCGCGAGATTTCAACCGCACTCGCCAACTTGTGGCCCTCACGGATAGGTTGACGCTTAGTGCTTCGCATAGGCCGCCTTCAAAACTCGTCCCATGGTCTGTTTGATGTCTTCAAGGGCAGCTCCCTTGCGCGTCACCTGTCGAATCCCCGCCTGTTCAGTCCACTGGATTTGACCGTGCGTGAGATCTTCGAGCGCGATTAGCCTGTCGGCAACGGCGGTCTCATCGAGCTTGAAGACGCGCCCCGGCGAACCGTAGTCATGCGCGACCCGATCGAAAGCCATCACTGAACCTGCATGCTCAAGCCGTTGCCAGTAGTCGAGCAGCGCAAACGCGAAGATGCCGTTTGGAAGCGAGCGCTTTGCGCCGCGCCTGAATTCGAAGCTGCCCTTTGCGTTCTGCTGAATGAGTCCAAGTTCTCCAAGCAGTGGCTCGCTCATCTCCTCGGGACTGTCACCCCCCAAACGCGGCACGTAGCTGCGTATGCAGCACTCGACGTCGCGCTTCAAGGTCGAAAGTGAGATGCGCAGCCCGTGCTCATCGATCATCCCCGCGAGGGCATTCACGATTGCCTCGCGATCGAACACTTGCTGCACGACGTAGTTGAAGAGGAAGTACCACGTCGTCGTCTTGTGCGTTTTATGCGGCTTGCTCGCAAGGAACCAATGCATCAGCCATGTCGTCGCCGATTTCTCGCAATAGGGGTCGAGGCCCTTTTCTGGGTCGAAGAGCAAATGGGCAAGGTCGGTCGCCGCGTACCCGCCTTCGACTTCATCAAGCATCCTGCACGCCGTCGCCCAAAATCGGATCGAGCTGACCATGTTCTTACCGACGCCGAAGCGGACGATTGCCTCATCGTCACCAAAGGTCGCACGAGGTGCAGCGCCTTCGTACTCGGTGACGGCGTCAAAAGCTTTGCGCAGCCAGAGTTGGCGCAAGGGGAAAGTTTCGTGGCCGGAGAACTGAGGCCTGACGCCGGAGGGCATTTGCAGCATCTTGTGATCTTAACCGCCGCCGACTGGACGAAGCCACCAGTCGCCCCTATTCCATGGGGGTGGTACTGTCAAAAACAACAGTGACTATTGTTGGCTCAAATTAGGCCAGGGTTTCCCCTGAGCGGCGTCGCTCCAGCGAATTGTCAGTGCGCTCGGCTCCGATACGCAGCTTCGGGCGACTCACGGAGTGAGCGAACGGTTGTGGAATGTCCCGTAGTCACCGCGGCGCAGGCTCTCGCTCAACCAGAATTTTCCGTCGCGTAATTCCGCCAGACGTCGATCGAGCAGTCGATGCAGGTCAGTGCGAATGAGGATGCCATCCTCCGCTTGGTTGTCGGTTCGCCAGTCCTTGCCCGGTAAGTGCGCTGCATCGAGTACCTCCCTCACTGAAGTGCCCGAAACAACACAGCACCAGCCGCAGCGCTTTCCAACGCGCAATCGAAACGCCTGTTGTCGCATGCGTAGCTCCAGTTCAGCCGTCACCTTCTTGACGTCGATCGTGCCCTTCGGACTCGCGGTGACGCCACAGATGGTTGACAGCGGCAGTTCCAGTTCAGTGACGGCCATGACCGCGTCGGTGTCTGGAACGCTGCGTGAGTCCTCGAACCACAGCGTGGGCGTCTTTGTGTTCCGCGCCCGCTTCGGCCAGTGGCCTATCTGCCGTCGATACGCCTCGGCAACGTCGTCAACTTCCAGCGCCACATAGTTGGCGACCTCGCCCTCAAGCATGTGGACGAGGAGCGCGTGGGTCGCTCCCTTGGCTTTGGCGCTTGCGACACGAGCCTCCACATGCTCGATGAAGTGCGAGTTCGGAAACGCCGCAGCGCCAGGTTCGTCGAACAATCCGAACTGAATGGCCGAATACTTGCGCGAGCCCGTCCAACCTTGCTTGAGCCAGAACCGGACGTCGGAACCATCCGCCGCCTTCGCGTCGACGAATTTCATTCCATGCTCGCGCTTGCTCGCGACTGCGGCGAAGCCGTGCTGTTCGAGCAAGGGCGGCATAAGGGCGACCACCAGTGCCTCGTTTTCGTACGACTGTGGGCTGCGCGCAATATCCTTCGACATCCCGTCTCCTCGTCACTTGGCGTCCGCGGTGCAACAGTTCTCGTCGTCGAGCGGCCTCGCGACGCAGAGCGGTCGCACCTCTATTCTGTTCCGGGCACCCACGGGTTGATCACCTGCACGTCGATCCCCGCAAAATCCCCCACATTGCGCGTGACGAGACTGAACCCGTGCTCCTTCGCGGTGGCCGCGATCAGCGAGTCGCGCCACGAGCGTGGATCGGGCACGTGCCAGGGCGCACACACGCGCGCGCCGCGCAGCGTGAAGGGCAGGATGCGTCCGTCGAACTGCTCTTCGAGTGCGTCGAGCCAAGCCTTGAGCACCCTGCCCTGCGGCGCGTCCACGCGCGCCTTGCGCTCCACGCCAATGCGCAGCTCGAGCACGGTGACGCTGGACAGGTACAGCGTGTCGAACGCCTGCTCGCCCGCCCAGGCGCGCACTTCAAGCGACTGCTCGCGCTTGCCCGGCCGCAGCTCGGAGATCACGTTGGTGTCCAGCAAATGCATCGGCTTGCCTTCTTCGCGTCAATCGTCCAGGTCCGCAGGCTTCACGAGGCCTTCTAGGCGCGGCGGCTCGAACTCAATGCCGGCGGTGCCAGGCAGCGCGTCCATCACCTCCAGGAACGATCGCGCCGGCGCGCCCGAGTTTGCAAGGCGCCGGAAGTCCTCGATTTTCATGAGCGCGTAGGTTGGCGTGCCGCGGTCGGTGATGAACACGGGACCCTCCTGCGCAGCGCGTTTGACGCCCGCCAGGTCGTGCGCGAACTCGCGCGAGCTGAACGTGGCAACGGGCTGGGGGTGAGAGTGGTGTTGAGCAGCCATGACAGCGGCCTCCTATTGATGTAGTAACGTTATCACATTTCGCGAGGCAGATCAAAAACCAGAAATACCCTACAGATAATCGTCATAATCTGTAGGCACTTTATTGATGAACTTTTTCGTCTGCACAGCCTGGAGCAGCACTGTATGCCCTCGCCTCGCCCACTCTCTCCTCTGAAAACCGACCTGGGCAACGGACGCCTAGCCACCCATCACTTCTCGTTCCTGCGGGCGCTCGCCGAAGGCCTGCCCGCGCTCGATGCCGCGCGACGCTACCTGGGCGTCGAAGGCGTGGCCGAAGCGCACGCCGCGCACCGTGCCGTGGTCGACCAGGTACAGGCCCTGGCCCGCCGCCGACGCGAGAAGCACTGGCGCCTGGTCGGCATCGAGATCCGCGCCACACCGCCCTCCTCTGTTCCTTCGATGGCCGACTGGGCCGAAAGTGAAGGCCTGGACGGCTGGTCCGAGGCCGAGCTGCTGGAGATGTACCAGCAGCGTTTCGGCGCTCTGGACGCCAGCGCCCGCCGGCGCGCGGCGCGCAATGAGCGCATGCGCGCGCAACGCCTGCAGCTGCTCAAGGACCTAGAAGTGACGGCAGCCGAGCGGCCCTCCCCGCTCGATCCGCTGGACGGCTGGCTCAATCCCGAGCTCGCGGACGAGCTGCTCAAGCTCGGCGACCTGACACTGGCCAACCTGCGCGCTCGCATCGCCCGCGGCGGCCAGTGGTGGCGCGGCCTTGCAGCCTACGGGCCAACCAAAGCCGCACGCCTGGCTCGGTATGTCGAGTTGCTGCTGGGCGAGCCCATGGACAGCCGGTCAGGTGCCTGGCCGCTGGCCACCGCACAACAGCGCCTGACGGTCCTGTCCGGACGCGAGGGGGTCAACCGGGCCGATGCAGGCGCCTGCGCCACCGAAGCGCGCGACGATCGCGAAGCCGTGCGCGCCTGGATCGCCGCTCGTGCGGGCTCGCCGCACACGGCCGCGCAGTACGAGCGCGAGGCCGAACGCTTCTTGCTGTGGTGCGTGATCGAGCGGCGCAAGGCGCTGTCGGACGCCACGGCCGAGGACTGCCGAGCCTACATGGACTTCATCGCCAACGTGCCCTCCTCCTGGATCAGCCGGCGCAAGGTGGCGCGCCTCGCGCCGGGCTGGGCACCGTTCAGGGGACCGCTCACGCTCGCGAGCCAGGCCGTGGCGATCGCGGCAGTGCACTCGCTGTTCGCGTGGCTGGTGCAGGCGCGGTATCTCGTGGGCAACCCCTGGGCGCTGGTGAACCGCAAGCTCGGCGACGACCCCCGCTCGGCGGGTGACGATCCGGCCGGCTCGCGCGCGTTCACGCCCGCCGTTTGGGCCGCGATCAAGGTGCACCTGGCGCAGCATCCGAACACGGCGTCAGCGCAGCGCCTGGCCTGGCTGTGCGTGTTTGTGGAAGCCACGGGCCTGCGCGCCGCGGAGCTGCTGCGCGCCAGACGCGGTGACCTGAAACCAAGTGGCACGGGGTGGCTGCTGCGCGTCCACGGCAAGGGCCGCAAAAACCGGACGGTTCCTGTGCCCTCCTCCGCCCTGGCGGCCACGCGGTACTACTTCGAAGCCCGGGGGATGGATTTCGACAGCGCGGATAATGAGGCGCCGCTTTTGGCCTCGCTCACAGACCCGACCAAGGCGATCACCTATCGAGCGCTCGCGGAGACCTTTTCACGGCTGGTCAAGCGCGTTATACCGACCCTCCCCTTGGACGAGCGGCGCAGCGCTGAGCGGGCTTCGACTCACTGGCTGCGCCACACGCACGCCACGCGGGCGGCGGAGCGGGAGGTTCCGCTCGACGTGCTTCAGGAAAACCTCGGGCAAAGCGATCCACGGACAACTGCCAGGTACTACCGGGCGCAGATCGTCAGAAGGCAGGACGCCATGGAACTCGCGTTCGGAAGGTCGTTGGACCAAGTCGGATGAGGACACGACTCCCAAAGCTTCTCACCTTTGAGTGCCGCACGGCACAGCACCCTTGGCGGAAAAGGCCTGAGCACAATCACTCCCAAAACTTCTCACCTACGCCTTGGGGTGGCGGGGGTGGTCACCGTCTGGAGGTGCTGCACCGTGCAGCACCCTATGCCTTTAGGAACTTCGCCAGGATTCGGTGAAGCTCGTCCAGCTTATCGGTCGCTATGACCCCCGGCACAACTTTGACCGTCACAGCACCCGACTTGTCCTGCTTGATCTTGGCAATCGCCTTCTTCGCGCCCTGAGGACGGATGTCCAGCTCAGTCGCTGGGGTCGATTCGCTATGCCCCAACAACCGAGCGAGCACATCACTCGGGCCATATTTTTGTCCAGCCGCTTTGATCTCCAGCGCCCTTTTGATTACGCCTTCCGGGTCCTGCTGTAGCTTGTCGGAAAGCTCCTTGCCCCAACGGAATTGAATTTCGGTACGGCTCGAAAATGCATCGAGGACCTCGGGCGGTAGAGTCGCGATGGCATACGCTCGGGTCACATACCCTGAGTCCAGGTGCAAGCGACTAGCCAAAGCTCGGAGCGACGGAAACAGCTCGTTGTGCAGGGCGCGCCGGTAACTCTCTCCTAGTTCAAAGGGCGACGGGTTCTTGCGCTCCCTATTCTCCATGTCCATGGCGAGAAACAGCTCCTGGTCCGAGGCCTCGACCACGACCACCCAAACCGGAATTCCCAAGTCTTGGCACGCGCGGAGCCGTCGATGTCCGAACATGACTTCAAACTGAACGCTCCCCCTCCCCTTGACACCGCGCACCATGATTGGCTGGACGTTGCGGCCAGCGTTTTGAATCTGATCACGCAGCGAAGCAAATTCGGGCGTCGAAAATTCATCCTCGTGCCTGTTGGCGTACGCGGAAACCCCCACGGTCGCGGAATCGACCATCTTGGATGGAACGCTGTCCGCATAGGCTTCAAGCTGCGCCCTGAGCGTCGCAGTTTCCGCAGCGCTCTCACCCATCAGGTGGCGCACCGCAAGCATCTGACCCGGCCCGGTCCGCGGACGCTGTGCGGCGCTGCCGCCCGCGTCGGCGGCCTTCACCACCGGAGTCGTGGGAAAGGCGCCTAAGCCCTTCGTACGCGCAGCCAGCTTGTCCTTCATCGACATTTTCGGTCTCCTTTTCTCAGGGTGCTGCACCGTGCAGCACCCCCGCTTAGTGGGTCGCCCAACTTGCTTGCACAGCCTGCTCTATAAGATCGGTGAGCCGGTCGTACGCATCGCGCGCCCGCTTGTAGGTGCGCATGCTGCCGTCGTATTTCGAAATGTCATAGATCGTCCCGAATTCGGCCGAAGAAACCGATGTCACCGCAGTCTTTGGAATCTCGACCGGCAGCACTTTCTCCGCATAGGTCGCCTGAATCCATTCGCGGACAAGGCCGGACGCTGAATCTGACGTGTCAACACGTGCGAGCAGGATATTGATGAAATCGAAGGTCTTGACCAGCCTCGCGGATTCAACGAGGCCCGATGCCAGGTCACTGAACAGACCCCAGAATTGTGCAGAGCTCGCGAAGTCAAGGGCACTAGGCGGAAGGGGCACGATCAGCCCGTCGGCGGCCATGAACGCATTGATGGTTACGTAGGAAAGGGCAGGGGGAGTGTCAATGACGATGACGTCATAGTCGTCCCGAACGTCCTCGAGGCCGAGGTTCAGCACGTCCCAGAACTGAAAGCCGGGATCCCGCATCTGCCGCGACGGCAAGACGAACTCCGCAGAAAAGAGCGACGGTGCCGCAGCGACAAGGTCCACCCCATCCCAGTACGTCGTCTGAATGGAAGGACGAATGCTGCTCTCCTCGCCATGGACGAGCGGTGCGATCGTCTGACTCTCATCGACCATCGTGTCTGGAAGGACCCCAAAGAGAGTGGTGAGCGAACCCTGAGGATCGGTGTCGATTGCCAGAACCTTGTGCCCCTTCAAGCTCAAGCCCTGCGCAAGCGCCATCGTTGTGGTGGTCTTGCTGACGCCGCCCTTGAAATTGCCGACCGCGATCGTGACGGCCCGTGACTTCGCCGGACGCAACTCCTCTGCACGGAAAGCCCGAATCCACTGCCTGGACTCCGCCAGAGAGAACTCTCTCCGCGAACCTGTAGCGTTCAAGGTTCCACCGGGTAGATCAGCCTTGCTGAGACGGTAGGAGATTTGGCCCTTGTCAACACCACACAGGTTCGCAAGCTGCGAAAGGGAAAATGCGGGGGGGCGCTTCTGTTGCTCAGGCGCCAGCATTCGAGTTCGGAGTTCCCCGACGATCTGCGCAGCACGTTCAGCCTGCTGCGCAACATCGGCAATTGTGATCTTCTGTCGGGCGACAGGTGATTTTCTGACGGCCATCTAGTCCTCGCGATTTGGGAGATTCATTGAAATTTCCGAATTTCACGGAAATCAAACAGTCTCCACTGGAAACGTGAAGTGATTCTAGCCTCAGTCAGTGAAAGCTGTTTGGTTTTCTGGGTATTCCTTCGCAGATCGTCGATACAAGTACCTTGAATCCCTAAAACCACCTTCAATACCTTTAGATCGCAAAATACTCTTTCCTGACAAGGACTTAGCCCACGTTGGGTGAGTGGATTTGGGACAGAAGGTGAGAGGATTAGGGAGCACAGGTGAGGCGCGATAGGAGTCAAAGTGAGGAGCTATGGGAATCAGGGTGAGTGGATATAGGTCATCACCTCAGACGGTAACCTTAGACTCATTCGCTGCCAGATTTGAGCGGCCGGAGTCAAACCACCGCGTGCCGTTACCGAGCTCCGTAGCGCCTAATGGTGAGGAAAATTGGGAGACGACCAGCGAACAAGTAAGGTGAGTTTGACTGTCACGACGACCTCACCTTAGAATTGCTGACCATGGAGATTGTCCAGCAGCGCGAAGAAAAGCCAGTTCATGTACTCCCCACGCCGCATCAGGGTGCCGTGGTTCGCAAAGCCGTCGATACCCTGGCCATAGTTCCGACGCGCGACAAGATCTCGCTGCTTACTCGCAAGATCTACAACGTCATGATGCATCACGCCCAAGCCCAGGGAGGCGGGCAGACGATCTATCGTGCGCGGTTGAAGGACGTGATCTACCTAGTCGACTTCAACTCGCACAACACCGAGTTGCTCAAAGAATATTTCCGGTCGATGGTGAGCACCAAAGTCGAGTGGCAATCTCCGACACGATCGGAAGGTGAAGGCGCTACGTGGGGCGTGTCAGGAATGATCGCGCACGCTGAGCTGATAACAGGTAGGGCGGGGGAGGTCATGCTCGAGTGGAGCTACTCGCCAAAATTGCAGCAAGCGATCCTGGACCCCCAGCGCTATGCGCGCATTTCGCTTTCAGTGGTTGCTCAATTGCGCACACATGCGGCACTGGCTTTGTTCGAAATCTGCAGTCGGTATATCGACAACCCGGCCGGGCTAACAGCACGCAATCACTGGACTTGGTGGCGACCGGTGCTAACAGGAGCACCTGACTCCCAAGCCGAAACGTACAAGGAATGGAAGTACTTCAAGCGCGACTGCATTGCAAAGGCCGTCGCAGAGGTCAATCTCATCACCGACATCGAAGTTGAGGCCGTGGAGCACAAACAGGGCAGGGCGATGGGAGACTTGCAATTCACGGTGCGTCGAAAAACGCAGCAGAAGCTACCGCTTGCAGCGCTGCCGTCGCCGATCGACCTGCAGCTGATCGGGCGCGCAATAAATCTCGGCGTCAATCAGGCCAGGGCGGAAAAGCTTTTCGAGAAACACGGTGCCGAAGCTATGTCTCGTGGACTCGAGCAACTGGCGATTAGGATGCGGCGCACGGGAATGGAGCCGGTACGCAGCCCGGAGAAATTCCTCGCTGCGCTGATTGTGAACCCGGTGGAAACAGTGATCGTGCCCATCGAAGACACAGCCAAGAAAAATCGGGCCTCGCGTATCGCATTGCTGGAGACTTATCGCGCGCGCCGCCGCGCGGAAGCGGAGAGTCTGTTCGGCGAGATGCCTGCGAACGAACAGGAACGAATGTTGGGTCGATTCGCAGAGTCGTTGCGCTCGACACCATCGGTGGCGAGGACATACGAGAAACGCGGCCTGGATGCGCCCATGACCCGCGCCGTCTTTGCTCGATATATCGCCGATGCGCTTTTTGGTGAGGGCTGGGACAATCCGAGCGACACCGAATTGCTGGATCACGCGATCGCATGATCCAGCGTGTTCAGGCATCCATCAGTTCAAACTGCCTAGGCGACCCCACTATCTGCCGTGAGTACAGTTTCGACACCTAGCCACTTGGCTAGGTGCGCCGATATCAGGGCATAGTCAATGCTGCTTTACAGAGATGATCCGCCTTTTGTTGCCGCAGCCAAGAATAGTACCGCCCATGAAATCCTCTTCCGTCAAGCCTCTTCGAGTGAACAGCGGTCTTGCATTCATTGATGACGACGCCCACTATCTGGAGACCCTGAGGCTCGTCCTCGCAAAATACTCGCCTTCGATTGTCTTCTTCGATCACCCGGCGCCACTGGATGCAATTCTCGAAAAAAACGCTCAACTGTTGGAACACGAGCGCACTACGCTCCACGCGATCGCGGTAGCCCAAGATCCGGAGCAGGATGGAAGTGCCGCAGCGCTCGCCCTCAAATACTTTGCAAGCCCGTGGCGCTTGGAAATTATTGGCGTCCTTGTCGCAGACTATGACATGCCGGTTGAGGCTGGCGACATCTTCTGTGATCGTCACACCACTATTGGCCTCCAGAGAGTGCTCTTGACAGGCAAAGCCGACGAGGGTCAAGCGATCAACGCGTTCAATAGGAGGCGCATTGATCATTTTCTAGGCAAGAACGTCGAAGAAAAGACGCTCGACGCGAATGGAAAATCCACTCTCGTGCCAATGCTGGCAATACTGCGCCGGGAGTTGGACCGACACCAAGAGCTATCTGCAGAGCGACGAGGCGAGCCCCTCTTGCCTGTTTTGAGTCGGGCGACGCTAGAAATTCTTCAGTCTCCTGCAGTTGCCGCGGAGGTTGTAAAAGTCATGGACGAGCTTCAAATTCGCGAATACATGACCATCGGTCTCCCGCAGGGAATCTTTGGACTCAGCCGCGACAAAAGGACATATTGGATTCAAATCGAAACAGCTGAGAGCAGAGTCTCGCAACTTGAGCAACTTGAGGGCAGTGGCTGGTCTGCCGAGGTCATTGAGCGCGTCAGTAGCGGCGCGACGACGTTGAATTCCGCCTTGATGAGTCAATTGAATCTTGCCGCCTCAGAGGTGCCGCTGCGTGTCCTCTCTGACAGTCCCTACCTTGCCGTCGGAGTCAGTTTGCTGGATGGGCTACCGACCGAACTGTCCCCTGTCTTTTGGCCTGGCTCGAATTGATGGAAAACCGACAGCACCGGCAGCAGATCCTTTACCGCGGTGAAACTTACGTCGTTTGCGCCGAACGCACTGCGATGTCTATACGAGTCTGGGTCGAACGCGGCGTCCCTGACAGTTCGTATTGGACAACGCTCGCCGATGGTCAAGCCACGGTGCCTGACGGGCCGGATCAGAGAAACGAATTCGCGATCTCGCGTGATGCATTTTCCGAACTGGCTGAGGAAATCACAATTGCGACAGGCCTGTTCCGTCGCACAGGACGCTCCTACACGTGGAGTGGTCGCGTCTCTCCGATTTGGAGTTTGAGTCCGTCATCACCGCTGCGTATTCGTAGCATCGGCGAGCCAGATGCGCGCGCTCTTCACGATCCGTTGGGACTCCAGAGCAGTGATATCAACGCGACGGTGAGTCGCCTCGTCAGCTTGCTCGGCGAGTTTGGCGCAATAGGTATCGTGGTCACGGGTCCTGACGTGACTGATGTTGATCCCGAACGACGGGAACTGACGTTCGCTGCGCCAACGGACTTGTGGCAACTGAATCCTCAGCTTTTCGCCTGTGATCGTCGCCGGCTCCATCCAGCCTCGGAATGGGGACGACTCGAAGACGCGCAGTATGTAGGCTCGTCGACGTTGCACGGACTCGGATACGAAGCATGGGTTTCCGTTCGAATACCACTGGCTGATGGTCACTACTACGAGATCGTCATGCTTGGCATGCGATCGCTTGGCGACGCGCCGCAAGCCTGCATGGCGGCGGCCACCGCTTTGAATCTGATCGTTCCCTTGAGGCGCGCCGCAGCCGAGAAACTCAAACTCTCTGCCCGTGAACTGGATGTACTTCGTATCGGCTCACTCGGCGTCATAGAGACGGCCGAAATCCTAGGCCTGAGCGTTGCAACCGTCAAATTCCATCGCGACAAGATTCGCCGGAAGATTGGTAACGAGCCCACCTGGCAGCAAGCCTACGTTCGCGCTCAGAAGGTGGGGGTTCTCGATTGAACAGCCTGGCCAAAGTTGCGAGCTTCGCCTCCGGTTTCGCACGTCGCCGCTTCGACGGTTTCGTCACGCATCACCAAAACGGGACCAGAATGTTCTGGTACATGGGCGTGTTGAGTCTGGTCGCCTACCCCAGTTTGTACTTCGTCCGGTACATACGAGCAGGACCATCCTACGACGATTGGTGGTTGCGAGCCATCAGCTTTCTTCTTGGCTTTTTATTGTTGCAAATCGGCTGGCCGGAGAGGCTCAAGCGCTACTACATGCCTTTCGCGTATGGCGCGCTAATCTTCATGCTTCCCTTCAGTTTGATGTTCGTTGCGTTGAAGAACCAAGGCGGCAGTGCAGCCGTGGCGAACGCAATGACAGGACTATTTCTTGTGATTTTGCTGACGGATTGGCGCAACACTATTTGCGTCATCTTGATTGGCCTCTCACTAGGAATCCTGGCCTACCTGGCGGTCGAGCCAATTCCTGTGTGGCCCAAAGACTTTGTTGAGCGCGGTCCATTGGTTTTCGTGGCCGGAGTAGCTGCGAGTTTGATCAAAGCGGCGCTTATAGAGACAACCGGCGAGCGGATCACAAAATTGGAGCGTGAACAACGCGAAGGCCGTGTGGCTGCGCTGCAGGAGACGATCGGATTCCTAGCACACGAATTGAACACACCGCTTGCTGAGGTACGACTGTTGGCCGGAAGCATGAGAGAGATGTGTTCCCAAGGTTCCCTCGATGCTTCGCAGGCAAATGATGCGCAATTGATGCTTGAGCGAGTAGAAAAACGTGCTCACTATTCGCAGGAACTTGTCAAACGCTTGATGCGCTCTGCATACCATGTTCGCTATGACGGCGGGCCGCAGGCGCTCACTGCGAGTAGCCTCGTCCAGTCGTTGCTGGAGAACTATCCGTTTCCCGACGACATGGGGCCAGACATCGTCGATGTGCAAAGAGAAGTCGACTTCATTTTGCCAGGCTCGCGCGAGCTGCTGTATCTAGTTTTGTCCACATTGACCCATAACAGCCTTATGGCGTTGCGCGGCAATCCTTCTCCGCGACTGCAAATTGAGATTGTTGGTCACTCGACTGGCGCGCGCGGCGGCATGATTCGCGTAACGGACAACGGCTGTGGCGTACCCCTTGAGGTTCTGTCGAAACTAACGAAGGGGGCGGTTCCCAGCAGCTGGAAAAATGGACAGGGTGGCGGCATGGGGCTTGTATTTGCTCAACGCGTGATGGACGCAAATGGTGGCGCCGTGACTGTCGAGTCCGTTGCGGGTAAAGGAACCACAGTGACTCTCTCATTCGCACGCTGACTGGCGCTGACGGCCGTTCAGACTCGGCTTTGGTAGGCTCTGGTGCGAAATGCTGTGCAAAGCAAACCACTAAGATTCATGCAATGAAGGCATATATGCCCCAAGATCGAAACGCTCCACGCGAGCTCCAACAGCGGATGGCGCGAGCTGCAATTTCCAAGGAGTTGGGCCCTGAGCGGCTGGCAACCTTGCACAGGCAAATTCCAGTACTCGACTTAGCGGCAGTTTTCGGCTCGATAGTGGCGTTTGCGCTTCTGGCCTGGCAGCTAGCCGTCCGTGAGTTGGCAGACCCGCTTTGGTGGATCGCGTTGTTCGTGCAAGGCAATCTCGTGGTTGTAATGAGCATCATCAATCACGACGTATTTGTTCATCGGAAATTTCTACCCGTCCCAGTGAGATGGGTTGTGTCATCGATTCTGGTGGCGCCAGCGATGCTTCGCGGCTCGCTGTATGAAAGCCGGCACTTGACGCATCATCGTGCTCTGGGTACCAAGGACGACACCGAAACTCTGAACCTCGGCATCAATACGGTATTCCGGCGCGCTGTTTATGCGACGCCAGCCTTGTTGGTGTTCCGCGCGCTCTTCTATCGCGGCCTCGTTGTTGCGTCCAACGACAAGCCGGCATTTGGCGGTGTACGGCGTGCCGTGTGGGAGCGGAACACGCGCTACAGCCTCATCGTGCTTGCACTTGCAAGCCTGGCATTCAATTGGCAGCTCTTGATTGTTGGCTACTTGCTTCCGCTCCTTGTCATTGGGCCACTCGTCAACACGATGCGCATCGTGCTCGAGCATTTCGACCTGGAACCGCGGAATCCGTTCTGGGTGGGGACGTTTTATCGATGCGGCCCATTGACGAAGTTGATGTATTGGTGGGGAGCTGGCGATTGTCATATCGTCCACCACTTCTACCCGACGGTTCCTTTCTACCGCATGAATGCGGCACTCCGATTGATCGTCCCGATCCTCCGCCGCGAAGGTGTGTATGAGCATCGATCGCTGCTGCCGCTGCTGCGCGATTGGTTCATGGCATCGCGTGGTCACTGGTCTGTTCCGGCAGAGGTTTCGTCCATGCCGCCAAAGAGTAGCTAACAGTGCGATATGGAGTCGGTTCGCTGCTGCTTTGATGCAACAGCGGCACGACACGACTGACACGTTGGGTCACTCGCTGTCGCTTCGACACGCTGCGTTGATTTCGACGCCACGTGCGTGTCCAGTTCGCTCCGTAGATCGCAGCCCTCAGCGGGACAGCGCGACCCCTGACAAGCGCATATAGGCGCAGAGCGCGACTTTACCGGCTATTTCGCGCGACCTCACCAAAAAGCCAGTTATCAACTTGCGTCGACCTTCATAAAGTTCGTGACGTCACGGCGGTGTCATCTTTCGACACCGGTGGCTCGCAATTCAAGAGGGGGCTGTGTATGCAGGTCGGGAAACTTCGCGTGGCTATCCAGGCCGCGGTCCGGAGGCGAATGGGTCGATGGATTGCCATTGCTGCTGTTATCGCAACTCTGTTGCCGACAGCGCGCGCTGGACAAGATGGCATCTTTTCAGGTGATGTGCGTTTGGCATGTGAGGCGATTCTTTGCCTTTCGTCGTCTGCGCAGCCAAGCCAATGTTCCGCATCACTGCAACGGTACTTCAGCATCAAGCTCAAGTTCTACTCAGACACGATCAAGGCGAGGGCCAACTTTCTCGCGCTTTGTCCGGCAGCCTCAATGAATAGCAGCATGAAAGCGTTAGTAGAAGCAATCGCGAATGGCGCCGGACGTTGCGATGCAGCTTCACTCAATGCCACGCTTCTTACCTACGCAGGTGAAGGGCAGTCCTATGTTGGCGATGTGTTGCCTTCTTACTGCGCGGCGTACACCGGCAATCCCTATACGAATTTGGGTGCATCGCTGCCGGTCTATGTTGGGACGCCAGACCGCTACGGACATTGGGTGGACGCGAGCCATTATGCGCAGGAGCTGGCGAGTTACAACGCCCGCATTGCAGCAGAAAATGCGGCCGCGCAGGGGCGCTCGGACGGTATGAACTAGTGCTGAGCGACGACAAGACAAGTACATGGACAAAGTCGATCCAGCACCAGCCCATACGTTGATGTCTGACGCCGAGGTAGCAGAGCTGCGTCAAGCGTTTAAAACTCTTGAGAGATACACGATCGTCCCGCGAATTCCGATGCCGGGACCGCCAACTGGTCACGAAGGCGAGTTCATGAAGTCGCTGCCTGGACACAGGATGTTTTACAACGAAGAGCCGGGCATGGAGGGTGTCGAAATTGAAACACCTGAAGGCATGCGCATCGCGTTTTACAACAGCCGCGCTTTGGAGCGCTTTCTTTGCGAGATGAATGTGTCGTCCTCAGATCGCGATGCCCTGGCGGCGCTCGACGCGCGCTCCACTTGCCTGCGCCAGTCGCACCCTCCTTCGAATATGAGACCGTGCCCATGGAGTCAGTGAATCACGAACTGCCAGAGCGTTCGGCAACGCCTGATACGGATTGCAACTCGATGCCATTTGCTCGACCCAATCTCTTGGCCGCTGGTATTCCGCCATGTGAGGCCCGCTGGTTTACCGAGCTCACGCCAGCCAACCAAATCGCTGCTTTGACGACACCGCGTGGCAAGGTACTTCTCGAACGTCTGCGTGAATTCTTCGCACGTGACAACGCCGCTGCATCAGCCTCGCGCTAGATCGCTCCAGGCTCTCGATCAATCAATTCAATCTCAATGGGCCTGTCCATGTCGAATCCACGACCCAACAAATTTTTGGTGCCGCTTCGCGAACTCATGAGTACGACAGTGCGAATCTCGGCATCCGAGCTGGAGTTGATAACTCATGCGGCAGGGTTGAATGGTCGCACTGTGCCGGATCAAGTGGAGCATTGGATCAGGTTAGGCCGCGCAGCAGAGCGCTGCCATGACGGCGCAAGCTGCGCTGCAAATAGCTCTGGATTCGAAGGGACCTCGACGTGATCCGTACTGGTCGACGAGTCTTGGCGGCAGGTCAGATCCTAGTCGTAGTCTGTGCGGTCGCTGCTTGCCAGTCGCATCCGCAGTTGGCGCAAGTCGCGAAAGACGCAGCAGACAAACCCATCAATTCGCCCGATGCCGTGAAAAGACTCGAGCGGAAATTCGAGCAATGAGACGTCAACTACCGGTCGGCGTGCTGGTCACCTCCTTAGGTGCTGCCCTCCTCACTGCACAGAACGGCGTCAACGCGCAAATCCGATTGGCGACGACGGTTGCATCGAGTGCTTTTATGGGGCCAGCCGCAGTTGGCGTACAGAGGCGTACCGCTGCTGAGCAAGTTCATTTCGAGCGCCTTGACATCCTCAATCAAGAGAAGTCCAAGTTGCAGATGCAGCGCCATCGAGTCGAAAGCATGGGTGATAGCAGCGCCCTTGCGCGGCTTGCCGCTGATCTACAGGCGATCGACCGCGAAATCGCCCGGGCAGCCAAGGAGCCCATCTACGAAATCAAGCGCATGCCCGAAGGGCCTGCGTCGTCCGCATCTGCTCCGCCAGGCGCAGTAAATCCAGCCCAGCCCGCCGCAAGTGTCGTTGTCACCTACGAGAGCTGGGACGTCTTCAAAAACTTCGGCAAGAAGGGATCCCCGCAATGAAGAAACTTATCTCATCCGTAATCGACAACCATCGAAAGATGGCTCTCGCGATCACAGTCGCTGCAATGCAGTCCAACGCATTCGCGTTGGGAGGCCTGGATAAGGCCAACAGCGCTGCGGAAGACATCAAGACCGGCCTGTATGCCCTTGTCGGCGTCATCGCCCTGATCTACATGATCTATCTGGGCGTCATGGCGTTCACGGAAAAAAAGTCCTGGTCGGACTTTGGATGGGGCGTCGTGCACGTGTCTGTCGTCGGTGGCGCTGTGGCGCTCGGGTCCTGGGCGTGGGCTCTGTTCGCTTGATTCGTCATGACCGACGAGAAGCAGCCCGTCGAATACATCAGCTACAACGGTCTGGGACGCAGTCCGATGATTTGGGGCATCCCGTACATGGTCGGTCTGGCAATCATGTGCGTGTCGCTACTGGGCGGAATGCTGCTCGGAACTTTCGTCGGTGGACTTGGATGGCTGTTCGCCCTCGTCGGAATTCCGCTCGCCTTGTTCGCCAAGATGCTTTGCACGAACGACGACAAGGCGATTCAGATCCTCTTGCTCGAAGTGAAGTGGAGCCTGATCAAAGCCGTGAGCGGCAACTCGGCGCTCCACGGCGGCACGCTCGCAATCGCTCCCACAACCTACGGCCGAAAACTCAAAAATGTTAAGCGCTATTTTGAAACGACAGTTCGCGGGTGAGGAGCAGCTGCCGCCGTACAACTACCACGTCAGGGACACGATCGTGTCGCTGGAGGATGGGCGCGTGGCCTTCGCGGTGCGGATCAAGGGCCTGCCATTCGAAGTCACCAGCGACAACGTCCTCGAGAACCAATACGACGGACTGAACGACCTGCTTCTGAGCATCGGGAAGTCCACCGGCTCGCGCCTGACGGTGTGGGCTCATCTCGATCACTACCAGACGCAATTCAAGACGAACTACCAATTCAGCTTCCAGTGGCTGCGTGACTTCAGCGCCAGGTACATGGCGAAGTTCGATGGCACGGACATCTTCGAGAACGATTTCTACCTGACCTTCGTTCTGAAGCCGGGCTTGAACGACAACCTCGAGGAGTGCATCCGCGAACTGGAGGAGATCCAGCTCACCGTGACGCAGACGCTGCGGCCCTACGAGTGCGAGCTGCTGGCGATGTACGAGCATCAGGGCCATCAGTTCAGCGAGTTCTACGAGTTCATCGCGTACCTCTACAACGGCTTTTGGGAACGCGTGCCCGTCACGTCGCTGCCGCTGTTTCAGGCCGTCGAAACGAGCGCGCTGCATCACGGCTACAAGCTGATCGAAACGCGCTTCCCGGACGGCGGTAGCCGCTACGCGGCGTATTTCGACCTGAAGGACTTTCCCGAGCCGACCACGCGCGGCAAATTCAATCCGCTCCTGGAGCTGCCGTTCCCGTTCCTGTTGTGCCTGTCGTTCACGTTCATCAATACCGCCGACTCGATCCGCATGATCAATCAGGCGCTTAACAAGATGGAGTCGGCCGGCGACGAGGCCGTGGAGCAGATGGCCGACATGGCCGAAGGCAAGGGCGCGGTCATGTCGGGCCAGGTGTACTTCGGCGAGCTGCACGGCGCGCTCGCCGTGTTCGCGAAGAGCGAGAAGCTTGCGGAAGATCGCGGCGCGACCGCGCGAACGACGCTCAGCGGCTCATGCGCGACGCAGTTCGTTCCAGCGACGATCTCATCGCCGGAGACCTTCTTCTCCATGTTCCCCGGCAACGTGAAGCGGCGGCCGCGGCCAATGCCGAAGACCACGCGCAATCTGCTCGGCCTCTTCAGCATGAACACCTACAGCTCGGGCAAGCACCACGGCAACCCGCTGGGCGACGGCTCCGCCGTGCTGCCGCTGCAGACCACCGTGCATGGTGTCTATCACTTCAACTTCCACTACTCGCTGCCCGAGCTCGACTCGCGCGGTGAGAAGCGCGCCGGCCACACAGTGATCCTTGGCGCAACCGGCGTCGGCAAGACGACATTGCAAACCACGATCCTTTCATTCCTGGAGCGGTTCGATTGCAAGCTGTTCGCCATCGACAAGGACGGCTCCATGCGCGGATTCGTCGAAGCGCAGGGCGGTACGTACTTCCGCCTGGCCAGCGGCGAGCCGACCGGCTTGAATCCGTTCCAGTTGCCCGACACGCCACAGAACCGGACGTTCCTCTATGACCTGGTGGGCGCCTGCGGCCGCAAGCCCGGACAGGACAGCACGGCGGAAGACACGAAGGACATCAAGCGCGCGGTCGACAACGTCTTCGAGCTCCCCTTCGAGCATCGCCGTTTCGGCGCGCTGGTGCAAAGCATTCCCGATCGCGGCGAAGACTGCCTGGTCCGGCGACTGGCCGACTGGTGCTACGGCGAGGTGGATGGCCGCTACGCCTACGCACTCGACAACCCGCGCAACAACTTCGACTGGGAAGGCTTCCGTCGCGTCGGCTTCGACGTGTCGGACTTCCTCGTTGCGGGACATCCGGCAACCGAGCCGATCCTGTCCTACCTGTTCCACCTGAAGACGCTGATGCAGCGCAACGGCGGGCTGCTGGCCACGGTCGTCGAGGAATTCTGGATGCCGCTGCAATACCCGACCACGGCGGCCCAAATCCTCGACGTGCTCAAGACCGGGCGGCGGCGCGACGAATTCATCGTGCTTGTGAGCCAGTCACCCGAAGACGCGATCAAGAGCCCGCTCTTGCCGGCGATCCTGCAGCAGACGCCCACCAAGGTGTACCTGCCGAACCCGGACGCGGAGTACACGACGCCTGACGGCGGTGGTTACTCGCGCTTCGGCCTCACGATCAAGGAATTCCAGAAGCTCAAGAAGCTCGGCGTCCAAAGCCGCAAGCTGATGATCAAGCAGGGCGCGCAATCGGGCATCGCAAAGCTCAATCTCGAAGGCATGGGCGACGACATCGCGGTGCTCGCGATGGCCGCCGAAGACTTCCCCATTCTCGAAGCAGCCAAGGCGCAGGCCGGAACGCACCCCGACCAGTGGGTGCCGGTCTACAAGGCGATGCGCCGCGCGGCCCGCGACAAAGTTTCTCAACCCGCGACACAAGGAGCGAACAACAAATGAAGTTTTTTCGATTCATCGACAGAGTGAAGGCCGTTCTCGGCGCACTCGTGCTCGTGGCCGCAGGCGCGGCCCATGCCCAGATACCCGTCACGGACGTGGCGAGCGTCACCACGCAAGTGAGCAACCAGGTCGAATCCATCGCCAAGTGGGTTCAGCAGTTCAACCAGATGCAGCAGCAGATCACGCAGTTCCAGCAGCAGTACACCGCGATCACAGGCGCGCGCGGGATGGGCGGACTGCTCGACAACCCAGCCCTTCGCAGTGCCTTGCCTTCGGACTGGCAATCGATCATCACGCAGGTGAAGTCGACGGCCGCCTATGCGACCGAGCGGCAGAAGTATCCGACCTTTCCGAACTTGCCAAAGACCACGGCGTTGTATGACGTGGTGGCGGCGCAGAACGCGACCATGAGCGACCTCTACGCCAAGTCCAACGGACGGTTGCAGCAGATTCAAAGTCTCATGGGTCAGATTGATTCAGCCTCCGACCCCGCGGCGAAGCAGGACCTCGCGAACCGGCTCATCAGCGAGCAAAACAATATCCAGGCCACCAACAACCTCGTGACGATCCTGCAGCGCACGCAAAAGCAGGAGCTCGAAGTCGCCAGTCAACAAGCCGTGAAGGAACTGTCATGCAAAGAATTCAAAAACTGCTCGTGATCACGGCCGCCGCGTCGGCGGCGATCGTGGCCCTGTCTCTCGCAGGATGCGGCAAGGTCGGGGAGAAAGTCCCGAGCGCTGCGGACTATCTGCATGACATCGACGCGGCACGTGCCAAGGTCAAGGAGTACCAGGGTGATCCGGCCAAATTGCAGAACGACGCGGCGGTGATCAACGCATCGCAGGCTGTCGCGAAGCTCGGGTCGGATCGCGTCTTGCAGTGCTGGGGAAAGACTTCCGCCGAACGGCATGTGGCGACGGCGAACACGAACCACGAGTGCCTCGACGCCCAGGGCTTCAAGAGGTAGCCGATGGATGAAGCGGCGCCCATTACATGGCTGATTAGCCAAATCAACGCCATCGTGACCGCTGGCGCCGGCGCCACGGCCAGCGCGATCGCCTCGGCGGTCACACCGTTGGCCTCGGCGTGTTTCGGCATTTACATCATCCTCATCTGCGTGAACTACATGCGCGGCGCGGAGACCGAGCCTGTCGTCGACTTCGGGATGAGGATGGCGGGCTTCGCCGTCGTCATCGGGCTGGGCCTGAACGCCGCCAACTACACGAGCACGGTGATTCCCATCGTCACCGGCCTCGGCAGTGATCTGGCATCGGCTGTGAGCGGCGGCACCGCGACGGCGGGCACGCTGGACCAGCTGGCGTTGAAGTATTTCAACATCCTGGCTGAAGGGTACGACGCGGCGAACAGCACGCCGTTTCCCTTCAACGTCGGGCCGTTGTTGCTGTATGCGCTGAAGGCCCTCTGCATCCTGGTCGGACTGATCCCGTTCCTCGTCCTGGCCACCCTGATGCTTATCGTGGCCGACGTCGGCGCCGTGCTGGTGGCCAGCGTCGGGCCACTGTTCTTCGCGTTTCTCTTGTTCCCCGCGACCCGCCAGTACTTCTCGGCGTGGGTGAACACGGCGCTGAGCTACGCCCTGATTCCGATCTTCGTGGCGGTCATCGCGGTGATTTCCGTGGGCCTGTCGGCCACGATGATCGGCAGCGGCACGCTGGACGATGCCTCGTTGAAAACCGTCTTCCTGGCGTCCATGGGCAATCTGGTCCTGTTGTTCCTGCTCAAGCAGGTCAGCGCACTTGCATCGTCTCTGAGCGCCGGCGGTATCAACGCGTCGATGCCCGGAAGCATTGGCACGCTAGCCAGCGGGATTCGATCCGGCGCGATGGGAACCTACCGCGAGGGGCGCGCCGGCGTGCAGCTGGCTAAGAGCGGCATGCGACTCGCGCAGACGCTTCGCGATCGATTCGCGAATCGGGACAACTCAATTCAAAGAAAGCCTGGGTAAACATGAACGCCAACGCCCAAGCGCTGGAAGCAACGGAACCAGCGAAGCAGAAGACCAACCAAAAGCGCGTCCCGCAGGCCTTCGCCGAAGCCGCCGCGGATTTCGAGCGGTCGAAGCTTGAAGAACTCAAGCGCTCGCGCACGATCGCCTGGCGCATCGCGGGCGCCGCAACAGCGGTCGCTGGTGTCGCGGTCGCCGCGGCCTTCGTCGCGATCGTCATGCGCACCGAGCCCGAACCCGTGATCCTGAAAGTGGACAACAGCACGGGAGCCACAACGGCGCTGCGATCGATCCGCGACAGCAAGGATCAATACGACGAGGTGGTAAACAAGTACATGCTCGCCCAATACGTTCGCACCTGCGAGGCCTATGACTGGTACACGATCGGCGATCAGTTCGAGGCGTGCAAACTGATGTCCGAGGATGCCGTGGCCAAGGAGTACGCGCGCAAGGTGCAGGCGCCCGAATCCCCGCTGAAGGTGCTCAAGGACAAGGGCAAGGTGGTGGTCAAGGTCGGCTCCATCGTGCTCATGGACGACAGCGCCCAGGTTCGCTACACGTCCGAGAAGCTGAACGCGAGCGGCGAGAACCTGGACAACTCGCCCGTGCAGAAGTGGATCGCGACGGTCGTCTTCCAGTTCAAGCCTGGTCAGATGACGGAGCAGCAGCGGCTCGTGAATCCGCTGGGCTTCAAGGTGGTGACCTACCGCATCGACCCCGAGGTAGTGAAATGAAGGCGCGCCTTTTGAGCCTGCTCGCGATTGTCGCGCTGTCGGCGCATGCCGATCCGCGTATCCGCACGGAGATCTACGACAAGACCCAGGTGTACAACGTCCACACGATGATCGGCCGCGCGACGCTGATCCAGCTGGAGGATGACGAATCGCTGGCGATCTCGCCGGCGTCGGTGCTGGGCATCGGCGACGCGGACGCCTGGAATCTGGGCGTGCGCGGCAACAACATCGTGCTCAAGCCGTCGCAGAAGATGCCGCACACCAACGTCGTGTTGGTGACCAACAAGCGGACGTACTCCTTCGAGCTGCTGGCCACGCCCAAGGAGGCGACGCCGACCTACATCCTGCGGTTCCGGTATCCGGACAGCGAAGCAGCGAAGGCCGCGGCGGAAGCGGCCGCCGAAGCCAAGCGCGCGCAGATCACGGCGGCCGCCAAGGCGGAAAAAGTAGTCGTGAACGCCGACTACGTCTGGCGCGGCGACAACGAGATGCTCAAGCCGACGGCGGCCTACGACGACGGCCGATCGACGCGGCTGGTCTATGACCACGGCGGCGAGTTGCCCGTGTTCTTCAAGGTGCTGCCGGACGGCAGCGAGTCGCTGCTGAACTTCAACATCGACCCGGCGCACAAGAACACCGTGGTGCTGCATGAAGTGATCCGCACGGTGCGCGCGCGCATGGGCGACAGCGTGATCGAAATCGTGAACAAGGGCTATGTGCTGCCCAAGTTCAACGAGTCAGGCACCGGCGTGCCGGGGACCGTGCGCGTGGACAAGGGGAGTCAATCATGAGCGAAACGGTGGATTTCACCGACCCGGGCGCACTGCCAGGCCTCACGGCACCCGACGCGCAGGTGCTGGGCGCGCCGGCGAGCAAATTGAAGTCGAAGACGAACGTCGGCAAGTTCGCGGTGCTGGGCATTGTGCTCGCCGCGTTCCTCTTCATCGTCGCGGGCCTGCTGATCTATCAGCGGCACAAGCGCAACCAGGCGGCCGCGGAGCCGGTGACCGCTTCCAAGCGGATCGCGCAGGCGATCAAGCCTGGCTTCGCGCAGAAGAACGCAGCGGTCGAAAGCGACTCGATCGAGAAGACCAAGGCCGAAATCAAGAAGAAGGAGAACGACGAGAAGGCACAGCTGAAGGCGATCCAGGACGCGCAAGCTGAAGCACAGCGTCAAGCCGAAGCGGAAGCGGCCAAGAAGGGCGCGACTGGAGCTCGACGAGGGTCATCCCCGAGCGGTTCCGCGACCGCGAACGGCCAGCAAGCGGCGCCGAGACCGCCGACGCCCGCGGAGCGCGCGATGGCCGGCGGCGTGCTGCTGGAGACGACGGGCGCCAGGCCCAAGGCGGACGGTCCATTGTCCGACAAGGACCAGCAGCAGCGTGAAGTGCAGGCGCGGCTTTCTGCCATGGGCGCGCAGCCAGCCGGCGGACCCGGCGCGGCGTCCGGAGGTGGCAGTGCTGGGCAGGGCAGCGACACCATCGCCGCACGCCTGCAGCCGACCGTGCTGCAAGCGCGATCGGCGGGCCGCCTGCCCGACTTGGACTACCTGCTGAAGAAGGGCACAAGCATTCCGTGCGCTTTGAAGACGGGCATCGATACGACGCTGCCCGGCTTCGTGATCTGCGAAGTGCTGAATGACGTGCGGTCGGCCAACGGCAACACGGTGCTGATCGATCGCGGCGCGACGGTGTTCGGCGAACAGCAGTCGAGTCTCAAGCAGGGCCAGGCGCGCACCTTCGTGCTCTGGACGCGGATCGACAACCCGAGCGGGATCTTCGTGAACATTGACAGCCCGGCCTCCGACCAGATGGGCTACAGCGGCGTGCCTGGATACGTGGATACGCATTTCTGGCAGCGCTTCGGCGGCGCGATCATGCTGAGCCTCATCCAGGACTTCTCGGCGGCGATGGCCCAGCGATGGGCCAACCAGCAGAGTGCGAGCAACAACACCGGCGCCACCGTCGTCAACTCGCAACCGCCCTTGCAGAACACGCAGCAGGCCGCGCAGAACATGGCCTCGGAGGCCTTGCGCAATTCGATCAACATCCCGCCGACCCTGGTAGTGAACCCCGCGACCATCGTGAACGTGATGGTGGCGCGTGACGTGAGCTTCGAAAATGTCTTCAGCCTTGTTAAGTGACGCGCCACCGATCACGCGCGTAGATCGCTCGCTGTCCGTGCGCGAGATGATGCGCAAGTACGGCATCACCGAGGCACTGCGCGGTCCTATCACCGAATTCGCGATCAACCGGCCCGGCGGCTACTGGACCGAAGGCGTGAATGGCTGGGTGTTCACCCACAACGAGGCCTTGACCCTGTCGAATTTGCAAGGCCTGGCCACGGCTACAGCCGTCTTCAATCAAAAGAAGCTCGATCGCGACACGCCAATTGCATCGCTCACATTGCCGGACGGCGAGCGGTGCCAGGTCGTGCTGCCGCCGGCCTGCGAGGACGGCACCGTGAGCATGACGATCCGCAAGCCATCGACGAGCCGGTTCACCCTGACGGACTACGCGGGGTCGGGCAGGCTCAAGCCCGCGCTCTCCAGCTCGAGCGACGACTTGCAGGCCTGGGAAAAGGAAATGCTCGAACTCACCAAGCAAGGCGACTTCGAGCGCTTCTTCGAGCTGGCGGTGGAGCACCACCTGAACGTGGTGACGGTGGGCGGCACCGGCTCGGGCAAGACGACGTTCTCCAAATGCCTGATCGATCTGTACCCGCCGACGCGGCGCCTCTTCACGATCGAGGACGCCCACGAGCTGACGACACCGAACCATCCGAACTCGGTTCATTTGTTTTTCAGCCCGTCGATTAGCGCAAAGGCCGTGCTCTCCAGCTGCATGCGCATGAAGCCCGATCACCTGTTCATCACCGAGCTGCGCGGCGACGAAAGCTGGGACTACCTGATGGCTTTGAAGTCCGGTCACAGCGGCTCGGTGACGTCGATCCACGCGAACGACTGCCGCGGCGCGCTCTACAAGATCGGCTCGTACATCAAGCAATCCGAAGTCGGGCAGACGCTGGACTTCAACTACATCATGCAAGAGGTGATGACCACCATCGACGTGGTCGTCTACTTCGAAAAGACCTTCCTCAAGGAGCTGTACTACGACCCGGCGAACAAGCTGCGTCTCTTGCGAGGCAGCGCGGCATGAGCAAGAAAAAAATCGCGATAGCCATCGCCGTGCTGCTGCTCCTGGCGGTCGCATCGGTGTTCGGCCTGCTCTACGTCTCGTCCGGGCTCCTCGTGAAATACCTCGCATTGCACGACGTGACGCCGCATCTGAGTCTTCCGTTCGAG
>NZ_WJBU01000024.1:0-5000 GCF_009646335.1 Caenimonas koreensis DSM 17982
GCTTCTGCCTGCCGCAGAAAACCGATGATCTGTTCCTCTGTGAATCTGCTCTTTTTCATGTCCGCCATTCTCCGGGTTGACGGACTTCGCCAAGTTCAGGTTGGCACGGCAGGGCGGGGGCAGGTCAGAGAAGACACCCTATTTTCGACTTGTGTTTGCGCGATACTTTGGCGAGACGGGGTTTTCAAATTGGATGCGGGCTCTTGCCTCGGGGCTTGTCCATTCGGGGGCTGCTGTCATAAGTGGTGATCGGATCTTGAACAACTGAACTGGAGTTCTCTGTATGCGCACTGGCTTTCGCCGCACAACTGGTGTCTATTTGTTGGCCCTTGGTGCCTTCGTTTACCTGAGTTCAGGTGTAGCACTTGCATCCGCCCCGACGCGCGCAGTAGGCGGTGTGGCTTGGCAGATGGCCGCATCAGACAATGAGGTGGACAGAGCGTTCGCGCTTGCCAAGCAATCCGGCAAGCCTGTTTTTCTCTATTGGGGCGCGGTCTGGTGTCCGCCGTGCAACCAGGTGAAAGCCACATTGTTCTCGCGTCCTGATTTTGTTGAGCGCTCTCGCGCCTTCATAGCTGTATATGTGGACGGCGATAGACCGGGTGCGCAGAAAGTTGCATCACGATTCAAGGTGCAAGGCTATCCGACCATGATTGTTTTTCGGGCGGATGGGACTGAGATTACTCGGCTACCCGGTGAGGTTGACCCGCAGCGATATCTGCTTACGTTGACAGCTGGCCTTGACGCCCAGGAACCGGTTCGGGAACTTGCGCGGCGAGCGGTATTGAAGCAGGCATTGACCGCTGAACAATGGCAACTGCTGGCCTACTACTCTTGGGATACCGATGAACAGCAACTGTTTTCCGACGCTGAGTTGCCCCAAAGACTTGCGGAGTTGGCTGCCGCTGCACCAGCTGATCGCCCACATGAAAGAGATCGATTGGCCCTTAAGGCACTCGCGGCGAGTGCGCGTGTTCTGTCGGCTAACCGGGATGGAACGGCGAGTGACTCGAACTATCGGCTTGTTAGTCGGATTTTGTCGGATCCGGTGGCTGTGCGAGAGCAGTTCGATATCTTGATAGGCAATGCGGAATCGATCATTCGGTATTTGGCTCCGGCGGGCGAAGCTCGGAGGGCTCTGGCGACGAAATGGGAAAGTGCGCTAGTCCAGTTGTTGTCCGGACCGCCACTCTCACGCTCGGATCATTTGGACTTGCTGGATTCTCGGGTGGGCATTTGGAAATTGATTGAGGGCAATGGCGTCTTGTCCGCTGAGCGTCGAAAGCAGGTGCTGATGGATACCTCGAAGATTGTGGCTGCGACCGCGGACAGATATGAGAGGCAGGCGGTGATCCCCAGCGCAGCGCACTTGTTGGCGTCGTCTGGGCTGTATATGGAGTCGGACAAGTTACTCCAATCTGAGCTTCCGCGAGCCGTGGCTCCCTACTATCACTTGCTAATGCTTGCGTCTAATGCGAAGAAGAGGGGGGAACCTGAGAGGGCACTTTCTTTGTACGAGCAGGCTTGGAAAAAATCAGAGGGGCCGGCTACCCGCATTCAATGGGGCACCGGGTACACCATACAAGTGATCGAACTGGCCCCCGGTGATACGGCGCGGGTCGAAACAGCTGCGTCTGCGGTGATATCTCAGCTTGAACCGCGAAGCGAAACTTTCTTTGAGAGAAATGAGCGATCGCTAAAGAAAATGGCAAAGTCACTCATCGCTTGGCAGGGTGCAGATCCAACACGAACCCGCGTGGTCGCTAAAGTGAAACTTCAGCTTGCTAAGATATGCAAGCGTCTGCCATCTGCCGACCGTGGTCGAGGTAACTGTGAAGTCGTATTCCAGGAACAAGCAACTTCGTGAGCACGTTTCGATAGCTACTTAGAAACAGATCTACCTCTTGAACCCAAGAGAAAGGCCTGATCTTTGCAGACCTGCTGGGATCGCGCTACAACATATTGCGATCTCATCAAGCCTCTTCGGAGGAACGGGCGAGCGCGGCATGAAATTAATGGATGCTCTTGAGCGGCCATTGCGGTGCACTCAGGCCAAGCTTGAGATAGAGCGGGTGGGCCACTTATTACGCATCACATCACGTTCAGACGATGAAAGACAAAAAGCCCCGTGATTTCTCACGGGGCTTTAGTCGCTATAAGAGCCTGACGATGTCCTACTTTCACACGGGAACCCGCACTATCATCGGCGCTGAGGCGTTTCACTGTCCTGTTCGGGATGGGAAGGAGTGGGACCACCTCGCTATGGTCATCAGGCATAACTTTTTGTCATCTTGACTGAATCAAGACAACCAATTCATAGAGCAAATCAGCTTCAATTTAGATTGCGTCAACTTGGCATAACACCCTGACAGCGATGGAGCCACCTCCAATGCGTCTATCAAAGTTATAGGGTCAAGCCGCACGAGCAATTAGTATCAGTTAGCTTAACGCATTACTGCGCTTCCACACCTGACCTATCAACGTCCTGGTCTTGAACGACTCTTTAGGGGGCTCAAGGCCCCGGCAGATCTCATCTTAGAACGAGTTTCCCGCTTAGATGCTTTCAGCGGTTATCTCTTCCGCACTTAGCTACTCGGCAATGCCACTGGCGTGACAACCGATACACCAGAGGTGCGTCCACTCCGGTCCTCTCGTACTAGGAGCAGGCTTCTTCAAATCTGCAGCGCCCACGGAAGATAGGGACCAAACTGTCTCACGACGTTTTAAACCCAGCTCACGTACCTCTTTAAATGGCGAACAGCCATACCCTTGGGACCGGCTACAGCCCCAGGATGAGATGAGCCGACATCGAGGTGCCAAACACCGCCGTCGATATGAACTCTTGGGCGGTATCAGCCTGTTATCCCCAGAGTACCTTTTATCCGTTGAGCGATGGCCCTTCCATACAGAACCACCGGATCACTATGTCCTGCTTTCGCATCTGCTCGACTTGTCAGTCTCGCAGTTAAGCACGCTTATGCCATTGCACTATCGTCACGATGTCCGACCGTAACTAGCGTACCTTCGAACTCCTCCGTTACGCTTTGGGAGGAGACCGCCCCAGTCAAACTGCCTACCATGCACTGTCCCCGACCCGGATAACGGGCCTAGGTTAGAACCTCAAACGCACCAGGGTGGTATTTCAACGTTGGCTCCACAAGATCTAGCGACCCTGCTTCAAAGCCTCCCACCTATCCTACACAGATCCGTTCAAAGTCCAATACAAAGCTACAGTAAAGGTTCATGGGGTCTTTCCGTCTTTCCGCGGGGAGATTGCATCATCACAAACATTTCAACTTCGCTGAGTCTCAGGAGGAGACAGTGTGGCCATCGTTACGCCATTCGTGCAGGTCGGAACTTACCCGACAAGGAATTTCGCTACCTTAGGACCGTTATAGTTACGGCCGCCGTTTACTGGGACTTCAATCAAGAGCTTGCACCCCATCATTTAATCTTCCAGCACCGGGCAGGCGTCACACCCTATACGTCCACTTTCGTGTTTGCAGAGTGCTGTGTTTTTATTAAACAGTCGCAGCCACCGATTTTTTGCAACCTCATTGGGCTCCAGGAGTAAATCCCTTCACCTACTAAAGGCACACCTTCTTCCGAAGTTACGGTGTCAATTTGCCGAGTTCCTTCTCCTGAGTTCTCTCAAGCGCCTTAGAATACTCATCTCGCGCACCAGTGTCGGTTTGCGGTACGGTCGTGTGTAGCTGGAGCTTAGTGGCTTTTCCTGGAAGCAGGGTATCACTCACTTCGACAGCAAGCTGCCTCGTTATCACCCCTCATCTAAGCCCGGCGGATTTACCTACCAGGCACGACTACAGGCTTGAACCAACATATCCAACAGTTGGCTGAGTTAACCTTCTCCGTCCCCACATCGCACTACACATCGGTACAGGAATATTGACCTGTTTCCCATCAGCTACGCATCTCTGCCTCGCCTTAGGGGCCGACTCACTCTACGCCGATGAACGTTGCGTAGAAAACCTTGCGCTTACGGCGAGGGGGCTTTTCACCCCCTTTAACGCTACTCATGTCAGCATTCGCACTTCTGATACCTCCAGTGCGCTTTACAACGCACCTTCACAGGCTTACAGAACGCTCTCCTACCACTTGCACTCGCGTGCAAATCCGCAGCTTCGGTAACTGGCTTAGCCCCGTTACATCTTCCGCGCAGGACGACTCGATCAGTGAGCTATTACGCTTTCTTTAAATGATGGCTGCTTCTAAGCCAACATCCTGACTGTTTTAGCCTTCCCACTTCGTTTCCCACTTAGCCAATTTTAGGGACCTTAGCTGGCGGTCTGGGTTGTTTCCCTCTTGAGTCCGGACGTTAGCACCCGGTGCTCTGTCTCCCAAGCTGTACTCATCGGTATTCGGAGTTTGCATAGGTTTGGTAAGTCGCCATGACCCCCTAGCCTAAACAGTGCTCTACCCCCGACGGTAATACTTGAGGCACTACCTAAATAGTTTTCGGAGAGAACCAGCTATTTCCAAGTTTGTTTAGCCTTTCACCCCTATCCACAGCTCATCCGCTAGTTTTGCAACACTAGTCGGTTCGGACCTCCAGTACCTGTTACGGCACCTTCATCCTGGCCATGGATAGATCACTTGGTTTCGGGTCTACACCCAGCGACTGGACGCCCTATTCGGACTCGGTTTCCCTGCGGCTACCCTATTCGGTTAACCTTGCCACTGAATGTAAGTCGCTGACCCATTATACAAAAGGTACGCAGTCACCCTTGCGGGCTCCTACTTTTTGTAAGCATGCGGTTTCAGGATCTATTTCACTCCCCTCCCGGGGTTCTTTTCGCCTTTCCCTCACGGTACTAGTTCACTATCGGTCGATTACGAGTATTTAGCCTTGGAGGATGGTCCCCCCATCTTCAGACAGGATTTCTCGTGTCCCGCCCTACTTGTCGCAAGCTTAGTACCACACAGGTCTTTTCACGTACGGGGCTATCACCCACTATGGCCAGCTTTTCCAAGCCGTTCCG
>NZ_WJBU01000024.1:10000-66434 GCF_009646335.1 Caenimonas koreensis DSM 17982
GCGGCAATCTTGATCCAGCCGTTGAGGGGCACTTCGCCTTCACTTCGCAACATCAGCGCACCCGACCCCAAACGCGACCGCTGGGGCAAAACGCCCCAGCCGACCACCAGTGCGCCGGCGGCACCAGCCGCACTCAAAAGCCAAGTCCGCCGCCTCATACCTTGATCCCTGCTGCGCGCTTGATCGCTGCCCGAACACGCTGATACGTTCCGCAGCGGCAAATATTGGTCATCGCTGCATCGATGTCCGCATCGGTAGGCTTGGGGTTCTTCTCGAGTAGGGCTGCTGCCGCCATCAACATGCCGCTCTGGCAGTAGCCGCACTGCGGGACTTGCTCAGCGATCCATGCAGCTTGTAACGGATGGATCTTTTCGGGCGTTCCCAGCGCCTCAATCGTGCGGATCTTCTTGCCCACGACGCTGGATGCCGGCACAACGCACGACCGCACGGCCAGCCCGTCGACCGTGACCGTGCACGCCCCACATGCCGCAATTCCACAGCCGAACTTCGTGCCCGTCATGTTCAGCACGTCACGCAAGACCCAGAGCAGGGGCATCTCGGACTCCACGTCCGCGCTCACGGTTTTCCCGTTGATCAGCAATTCCAACTGTGTCTCCTGGGGCCGGCAGACCCTCTCGGTGGACTATATCGACGTCAGACATGGCAAGAAAGTGAGGGGGTTTACCGCGACCCGGATAATCTGCCGCTCCTATGGCAGTTCTCACCCTCCTCGACGCCCAGCTCGCTTTTGGCCATGTGCCACTGCTGGACCATGCCACTTTCTCGCTGGAATCCGGCGAGCGGGTGGGTCTTATCGGTCGCAATGGCGCCGGCAAGTCCTCGCTGCTCAAGATTCTCGCCGGACTGGAGCGCCCCGACGATGGCACGCTGCAGATCCAGCAAGGCCTTCTGGTCGCGTACGTCCCGCAAGAACCCGTACTCGACGCGGCCGCGACAGTGTTCGATGCAACCGTCGCGGGTCTGGCAGACATCATCGCGCTGATCGACCGTTACTCGAGCGGCGATGGCGACTTGCACGACCTGCAAGGCAAGATCGAAGCGCATGACGGCTGGAACTGGTCGCAACGCGTGGAGGAGACGTTGCAGCGCCTGCATCTGGACAAAGACGCCATCGTCGGAACTCTTTCGGGCGGCACCCGTAAACGTGTCGCACTCGCCCAGGCGCTGGTACGTCGGCCCGACGTCCTGCTGCTTGACGAGCCAACCAACCACCTCGACCTGGATTCGATCGAGTGGCTGGAAAACTTGTTGATCGACTTCAGCGGTGCCGCCGTCATCATCACGCACGACCGCACCTTTCTTGATCGCGTTGCAAACCGCATCGTCGAACTCGACCGCGGCCTCTTGCGCTCTTACCCGGGCAATTTCACGCGCTATCAGGTTCAGAAGGAAGAACAGCTTGCCCAGGAAGCCGTGATCTCTGCCAAGGCCGACAAGCTGCTCGCACAGGAAGAAGTCTGGATCCGAAAAGGCGTGGAGGCGCGGCGCACGCGCGCGCAGGGCCGTATCGTTCGGCTGGACCGCCTGCGCGCCAATCGCGCGGCCCGCCGCGATGCGCTCGGCAGCGTCAAGCTTGACGTGGCATCCGGCCTGCCGAGCGGCAAGATCGTGGCCGAACTCACCGAGGTCACCAAATCCTTTGGCGACAATACGATCGTTCGTGACTTCACGGCCACTATCCTGCGCGGCGACAAAGTCGGCCTCATGGGTCCGAACGGCGCTGGCAAGACAACGCTGCTCAAGCTCATCCTTGGCGAGCTCGCATCTGATTCGGGCAAGGTCCGACAGGGCGCGAATCTGCAAGTTGCGTACTTCGACCAGATGCGCGAAGCGCTCGACCTCGACGCCACGCTCGAAGACTTCATCAGCCCCGGCAGCGAATGGATCGAAATCGGCAAGCAGCGCAAGCACGTCAAAAGCTATCTTGGCGACTTCCTGTTCTCGCCGGCACGAGCACTGTCCCCCGTGCGCTCGCTATCGGGCGGCGAGCGCAACCGGCTGTTGCTGGCGCGCCTGTTTGCACGGCCTGCCAACGTGCTTGTGCTCGACGAACCCACGAACGACCTGGACATCGACACGCTCGAGCTGCTCGAAGACCTGCTGCAGAACTACGACGGCACCGTGTTCCTCGTGAGCCACGATCGCACGTTCCTGGACAACGTCGTGACAAGCACGATCGTCTTCGAAGGCGACGGCCGCTGGCGTGAATATGAAGGCGGTGTTGACGACTGGCTCGCCCAGTCCCGCCGCTCGCAGGCAATTGCGCTGGCCGCCGCCGCAGCCGCCTCACGCGGGTTATCGGCCACACCTGCAGTCAAGCCCGAAACACCGGCGGCGACAACAGCACCGGCCAAACGAAAGCTGAGCTACAAGGAGCAGCGCGAACTCGAAGCCCTGCCGGCCATGATTGACGCGCTCGAGCAGGAACAAAAGGCAATTCAGGAGGCGCTCGCCGACTCCAGCCTTTACACACAAGACGCCGCCCGCGCGATGCAATTGACCGAGCGCAACGCCCGCATCGACGACGAGTTGCTGGCCGCACTGGACCGCTGGGAGACGCTGGGCGCCGCGGTGTAGACGTTGTCTGTCATGGATTGAGCGCCACGGCTTACTTGGTGCGCCCCCTGCTCAGCAGGTCAGCCGATAAAGTCCTCAGGTGACCTTTCCCCCAGACCTGCAGTACCCCTGCCCCACGCTGCCACGACGCTTCTCGACCGCGTGGAGCGCGCTCGCCGCCCTGATCGTGGCCGCTGTCATCGTCGGCTGCGCCAGCTTGCCCGCCAATACGGGCAGGGTCGCATCGCAGTCATTTCAGTCCCCGGGCCAGACGGCGCTGGGGCAACTGACTGCCCAGCGGCGCGTCCAAGCTGGCGCGCGCAGCGACTCAGCTTTCAGCCTCCTGGAAAACGTCGACAACGCGCTGGCTGCACGGCTCGCTCTGGTCGATGCCGCGCAAAAGACGCTCGACCTGCAGTACTACGCGATTCATGCCGACGCCAGTACCGAGCTGATCCTGCAACACCTGCGCGACGCGGCCCGTCGAGGCGTTCGCGTTCGCTTGCTGCTCGACGACTTCAACGCCGTCGGCAAAGACGCGCAAGTGCTGCGTCTGGCGTTCGAGCCCAACGTGCAGATTCGCCTGTTCAACCCGCTGCCCGGCTCGCGTTCGTCGCTTGTGGTCCGCATCTTCACGTCGCTCAAGGATGTGGACCGCATCCAGAAGCGCATGCACAACAAGCTGTTCATTGCCGACAACGCGATGGCCATCAGTGGCGGTCGCAACCTGGGCGACGCCTATTTCGGCGGCCCCGGCGGCAGCAACTTCGTCGACCTGGACACACTCTCGGCGGGCCGGATCGTGCGCGACATGTCGGCCAGCTTCGACCGGTACTGGAACGATGAGTTGTCATTCCCCATGGAAAAGCTCGTCACGCAGCAAGAGCTTGACCAGATGCGATCTGCGCCGGTTGCATCGGCACCAGATGCATCACAGCAAGGCAAAGGCACGGCCCCTGCAGTGCCCGTTGTCGCCACCAACACATCAGCGGTCATGCCGGACGTCACACGAGCGGCCGTCGCAGACGCCAAACCTGCTGGGTATGACTTGCGCAGCGTACCGTTGGTTTGGGCGCCTTCCATCCTGCTGGTCGACAAGCCCGGCAAGATTGGCCCCGACGACGACGAGGCAGATGCCGGCGACACGGTGGTGGACGGCCTGCTTGCACTCATGAATCAGGCCCGCCAGGACGTCCTCATCGTCTCACCCTATTTCGTGCCTGGTGCGGAAATGATGAAAGTGTTCGCCCAGATTCGAGCGAAAGGCGTGCGCATCCGGGTGCTCACCAATTCACTCGCCTCCAACGACGCACCCGCCGCACACGCGGGCTATGCGCGGTACCGTGAGGCACTCATCGCACTGGGCGTCGAGCTCTACGAAATGCGCGCCGACCAGGAAGGCACGGCTGCCGGCATCGGTTCCGGCATCGGCTCGGCCGGCGGCTCCAAGAGCGGGGTATCCCACGCAAGCCTTCACTCGAAAGCGGCAATCATCGACAGTCGCCTGGCAGTGATCGGATCGATGAACCTGGACTTGCGCTCCCAGCGGCAGAACAGCGAGGTCGCGTTACTCATCCGCAGTGCGGCAGTGTCAAGACTTGCGGCCCGGCAGATCGAGACAACCCTGGCGCAAGGCGCCTACCGGGTCGCCGTTGAAAACGGATCTCTCGTCTGGCGCGCCCCGCCGGGCGCCGCATTCAAGGACACAACCTCCGAGCCGCAAGCGACTGCCAGGCAACGCCTGCTGATGCGCCTGATAGCGCCCTTCGCGCCGGACGAAATGCTTTGAGACGCTGCTAGCGCATCGTCTTGACCATCTCTGAGTATTTCTTCCAGAACACGGCGTCTTGCGTCGTGGCGAAGTTGATGCGCATCAACGTCGATGGCTTTCGCTCTGCATGGAACAGCGCGCCCGGCGCCAGCAAATAGCCCTCGTCGAGCATTCGCTGCGCAAGTGCATCGGTATCGACACCCGTGTCGACCCATCCGAACAGCCCTGCCGGCTCAGCCGCGAACGACACGCCCGCGTTCAACGCCAGCTTGACGGCGCGGCTGCGCGCAGCGTCAAGGCGCGACTTGATGCGCTCGGCGTGCCGTCGCAACTGCCCCTGCGCCATGCACAGCGCCAGCGCGCGCTCCATCAGGGCGGGTGTGGTCAATGTGGCGAGCAACTTCGTGTCCAGCAAGCGCTCGATCAGCGACGGATGCGCTGCCAGGAAGCCCACACGCCAATTCGGCGCCAGGATCTTCGCAAAGCCACTCACGTAGATCGTTCGCTGCAAACCGTCCAGAGCGCACAGCCGCGTCGCATGCTCCGGCGCGATGTGGCTGTACGTATCGTCCTCGACGATGTGAAAGCCATGCGTGGTCGACAGCTGCAGCAGCCGGTGTGCATTGCCCGGCGCGAGGCAGTAGCCCGTCGGGTTGTGAAACACGCTGACGCTCACATAAAGCTTGGGCTGGTGCACTTCGCAATAGCGCGCCATCACATCCAGGTCCGGTCCGTAGGGCTTACGCGGCACAGGCAGCAGGCGCATGCCCATGGCGTTCAATCGCGCGAATTCCACGGCCCAGCCGGGGTCTTCAACCATCACGTGGTCACCGGCGCGCAGCAAGGTGCGGCTGACGATGTCGAGCGCGTGCGTCGCACCCACCGTCGTGATGATGTTCTCCGGTGTTGCCGGAACACTCAACGTGGCGAGTTTGGTGGCCAGCATCCGCCGCAGGCCGGAGTCGCCCATCGGCTCACCGTACTGAAGCGAAAAGTCGTGCAGCGCCCGCGTGCCGGTCACCTTGCGCACGGCTGCCGGCATGAAAGTCGACTCCAACCACTCCGGCGGAAACACGCCCATTCCCGGCTGGGGTTTGTTGCTCACCTTGTGGAACATCCCTCGAATCAATGCAGTGGCATCGATGGGCGCCGAATTGCCGCGCGGCGCCTGGACGGTGTCCGGCTCCCATGCCCGGACCGTCCGCTGTTTCGACATGGAACCGGGCGCGCTCGGTGGCTCCGCGCGCGTCTCGCGCACGAAAAAACCACTGTTCTTGCGCGCCTCCACCAGGCCGAGCGCCAGAAGTTTGTCGTATGCCGACACCACCGTGGACGGGCTCACGCCTGTTTGCAAGGCGCACTGGCGCACTGACGGCAGGCGGGCACCGGGCGCCAGCAATCGATCGCGAATGCGCTGTGCAAAACGGTCCGACAACTGCTCGGTGAGCGAGTGCGTCGCAGACTTCATCAACATGCGGGGGTCCTCTCGTGTATTGCCGCCCGAAGCAATACAGATGTCCAACTGCGCTGGCCAACTGTACTGGTCGTGTACTGACATCGAAGATTACATTGAACCGTCACCACCAGCAACCCGAGATGCGCCGATGAAACTCAACGACCTGCAGCCCACGCAATGGACCCTGGCACGCCGCGCCGAGCGGATGAACCCCTCTGTCATCCGCGAGATCCTCAAGGTCACGGAACGCCCGGGCATCATCAGCTTTGCGGGTGGCCTGCCTTCGCCCAAGACGTTTCCGGTCAGCGAATTTCGCGCCGCCTGCGAGAAGGTCTTGCGCGACGACGGCCCTGCAGCACTCCAGTACGCCGCCAGCGAAGGCTATGCACCCCTGCGCGAGATGGTCGCGGCGATGCTGCCGTGGAAAGTCGATGCGTCACAGGTGCTCATCACCACGGGTTCGCAGCAAGGGCTCGACCTCGTCGCCAAAGTGCTGATCGATGCCGACTCGCGCATCCTCGTTGAAACACCGACTTACCTCGGCGCGCTGCAGGCCTTCACGCCCATGGAGCCGCAAGTCGTGAGTGTGGCGAGCGATGCAGAAGGCGTGGACGTTGAGGACCTTGCTGCCAAGGCAGTTGGCGCCAGCCCTGCACGATTCCTGTACGTGCTGCCCAACTTCCAGAACCCCACCGGCCGCACGATGAGCGAAGCGCGCCGCGCCTCGCTGTCGGCTCGCTCGATGGAAATCGGCCTGCCGCTGATCGAAGACAACCCCTATGGCGACTTGTGGTTCGACGCGCCGCCGCCCCTGCCGCTCACCGCACGCAACCCGGAAGGCTGCGTGTACCTGGGCTCCTTTTCCAAAGTGCTGGCGCCCGGATTGCGCCTGGGCTTCATCGTCGCACCCAAGGCGCTGTACCCCAAGCTGCTGCAAGCCAAGCAAGCCGCCGATCTGCACAGCCCCGGCTTCAACCAGCGCATGGTCGCCGAGGTGATGAAAGACGGTTTCCTCGACCGGCACGTGCCCACCATCCGCGCGCTCTACAAGTCGCAGCGCGACGCCATGCTCGCAGCGCTGCAACGCGAGATGCAAGGCTTGGACGTGCAATGGAACACACCCGATGGCGGTATGTTCCTCTGGGCGAAGCTGCCGCAGGGCATGGACGCCGTCGCGCTGCTGCCCAAGGCGGTCGATCGCGGTGTGGCGTTCGTGCCAGGCGCTGCGTTCTATGCGGGCGAAGGCGATCCACGCACGGTGCGCCTGTCGTTCGTCACTGCCACGTGCGAGCAGATTGACCAGGGCATCGCTGCACTGGCCGCAGCGATTCGCGAGGCATCAACGGTTCAGCCCGCAAGGTGACGTGATGCTCAAGATCTGGGGCCGCCTGTCGTCGATCAATGTGCGCAAAGTCGTGCTGGCCGCGCAGTGGCTGGGCATTCCATTCGAGCGCGTTGATGCCGGCGGCCAATACGGCATCGTGACCACCGACGCGTACCGCGCCATCAACCCCAACTCGCTGGTGCCGCTCATCGATGACGATGGCTTCACTCTGTATGAGTCGAACGTCATCGTGCGCTACCTCTGCGCGAAACACTCTGCAGGCGGCCTTTACCCGGCGACGTTGCAGGCGCGGTTCGACGCCGAACGCTGGATGGACTGGCAGCAGACCACGCTCAACCCTGCCGGCCGTACCGCGTTCGTGCAACTCATCCGCGTGGCGCCAGACAAGCGCGATGCAACTGCCATCGCCCAGTCAGTCGCCGCAACCGAGCCGCTGCTCGACATGCTTGAAGCCACGCTGTCGAAGCAGCCGCACATCAGCGGCGAACAGTTCACCATGGCGGACATTCCAATTGCTTGCGAGATTCACCGCTGGCAGGGCTTGCCGCTGGAACACAAGACGCGCCCCGCGCTCGCGCAGTGGTACCACCAAATCCTTGATCGTCATGCCGCACGCGGTGTGCTCGACCTTCCACTCTCCTGAAAGCATCCGAAAGACAGGCATGCAGCAACGTGATTTCAAGCAAGTCGATGTGTTCACCGGCCAGCCCTACCTGGGCAACCCACTGGCCGTCGTCCTCGACGCGGCGGGCCTGACCGATGAGCAGATGCAGCACTTCGCGCGCTGGACCAACCTGTCGGAGACCACTTTCCTGCTGCCGCCGACGACAAGCGAAGCCGACTACCGCGTGCGCATCATGACGCCCGGCGGCGAACTGCCGTTTGCAGGGCACCCCACACTGGGAAGCTGCCATGCCTGGCTGGAGGCGGGCGGCAAACCGCGCGCGCGCAACTTCATCGTGCAGGAATGCAAGAAGGGCCTCGTCACCATCCGCCGCGAGCCGGATGGCCTCGCGTTTGCAGCGCCCGAGTTGAAGCGCACTTCACCCAGCCCCGCCGTCCTCGCCCAAGTGGCGTCCGCACTCGGCCTCAAAGCCAGCCAGATCGTCGCCGCGCAGATCCTCGACAACGGGCCGGCCTGGTTCAGCCTGCTGCTCGACAGCCCGCAAACGGTGCTCGGCCTCACGCCCAATCACCTGGAGCTGAAGAACCTCGGCTGCAAAGTTGGCGTCGCTGCGCGCCATGAAGCCGGCAGCGCGGCCGACCTTGAAGTGCGCGCGTTCGCAGCAGCCATCGGCATTCCTGAAGACCCCGTGACCGGCAGCCTGAACGCGGGCCTGGCCCAGTGGTTGATCGCAGAGGGCCATATGTCCGCACGGTACATCGCATCACAAGGCGTCTGCCTCCAGCGCGCGGGCCGCGTCGCCATCGAGCGCGGCGATGACGGCCAGGTGTGGGTGGGCGGCCAGTCCGTCACCTGCGTGACGGGAAGCGTCCTGTTGTGAGCATCGAGTCGCGCATCGATCATCTTGTTGTTGTCGCGCACTCGCTCGAACAGGGCGTTGCCTGGTGCGAGGCAACGCTGAGCGTCACGCCCGGCCCCGGCGGCAAACATCCGCTGATGGGCACGCACAACCGGCTGCTGCGTATCGACTCGCCGGCGTACCCGAGCGCCTATTTCGAAATCATCGCCATCGACAGCGACACCATCGCACCCGCGCACAAGCGCTGGTTCGACATGGACGACGCAGCGCTGCGCGACGCCGTGCGCCAGCAGCCGCGGCTGGTGCATTTCGTCGCCTCGACGCCTGATGCTGCCGCCGCGATAGACGCCCTTGCCCAACACGGCATCGATCGCGGGCCGCTACTCAAAGCCGAACGCCCCGTCGCCAGCGGCATGCTGCGCTGGCAAATCTCGGTACGGGCTGACGGCCAACGGCTCTTCCAGGGCGGCCTGCCTGCGATCATCGAGTGGAGCGGCGCGCATCCCACCGACGCCATGCCCGTCAGCGCACTCACGTTGCAGTCGCTCACCGTGACCCACCCGCGGGGCGACGCACTGCGTGCGGCACATCGCGCCATCGGGCTGCAGGGCGTTGCGGTTGAAACCGGCGCAGCCAACCTGTCGGCCACGTTGCTCACACCCAGGGGTCCGATCACAATCGAGTCCGCCGGCGTCTAAGCGCGGGCGCGTTGAAGACCAGGCCCTGTCGCGCACGCAGCAAGGGGTCGCGGCTGCGACTTCACCGCCGGGTCGCGCAACGCAAAATCCCCGTCCTATGGGCACTCTCTACCTCGTGCGGCACGGGCAAGCTTCCTTCGGCGCCGAAGACTACGACAACCTCAGCGAACTCGGCCACAAGCAGAGCGTTCGGCTGGGCGAATATTTCGCGCACAAGGGCATCCACTTCGATGGCCTGATTGCCGGTACGCTGCGCCGCCACAAGCAGACACTGGCGGGCATTCTTGAAGGCATGAATCACGAAGGCGAACACCTTTCGTGGGACGGCCTCAATGAATACGACAGCGAAGCCGTGATCGCCACCGTGCATCCACACAAGCTCGAAAAGCCGACTTCACCCGAGATGTACCGCGCCCATTTCCGCCTGCTGCGCGACGGCCTGGCGCAATGGATGGCCGGGGTCGTCACACCTCACGGCATGCCCAGCTACGCGGACTTCGTGTCTGGTGTCTCGAGCGCGCTCGACCACGTGCGCGCCAATCACTTCGGCAAGAACGTGTTGATGGTCACCAGTGGCGGGCCGATTTCCACGGCTGTCGGCTACATCCTGGGCACGAGCCCCGAAACCACCATCGAGCTGAACCTGCGCATCCGCAACACCTCCATCACCGAGTTCGCCTTCACCCCCAAGCGGCATATGCTGGTCGGCTACAACGCGATCCCGCATCTTGAAGACCCCCAATACGCGAGCTGGGTCACCTACTCTTAAACTGGCGGCCATGAACGCCGCTGCCGATGCCACGCCCACATGGTGGGTGATCTGCCTGTGCGCCGACTGGTGCGGCGTCTGCCGCGAATGGCGCGCCGCCTTCGACGAAGCGGCGGCTGCACACCCCACGATGCGCTTCGCCTGGGTGGATGTCGAAGACGAAGACGACGCCATGGGCGACGTCGATATTGAAACCTTCCCCACCTTGCTGATTGCGCGCGATACAACGCCCCTGTTCTTTGGGCCGCTTCAGCCGTCGGGCGCGCAGTTCGCCAGATTGCTGTCCAGCCTGACGCAACCTGCAAGCGCTCCCGGTGCCGTCTCGGCGTCAGCTGCACCCCTGCTCAAACGCCTGGCTGAAGGGGTGCTTCCCCGATAAGGTCAAACCTCATCGGGAAGGAGAGGTCCTACAGCCGGGCGGTTTCCACGCTGACGAGACGCGCATCGCATTCCAAGCCCAATAGATGTCATGGGTGGCGCTCCAACGCCGCTCATTCCCTATCCTTCCAGCAGTACTCAGGAGTAACCGACATGACATCCATTGATCAGGACACCAGCAAGAGCAACAGCAGCAACGCTTCTTCAAAGCCAGGCGAGCAATCCGGCTTGAGCGGCGCTACCGCTCGCCGCTCGAATCGAGGCTTTGCTTCGATGGACCCGCAACGCCAGCGCGAGATCGCCAGCGAGGGTGGTCGCGCCGCCCACGAAAAAGGCACCGCGCACGAATTCACGTCCGAAGAAGCACGCGCTGCCGGCCGCAAGGGCGGCCAGGCCCGCAGCCGCAGCAATCGCGAGCGCCTGGAAGCCGGCAACGGCAACAGCTCCAACTAGCAGCACCAGCGCAAGGCAAGACCTTGAAATGAAAAACGCGGCCTGCTGGCCGCGTTTTTCATTGTGCGAATCGCGTTTTTGCGCCTACCACTCGCCGACCAGGCGCACACGCTGGTCAAGTTCCATGGGGAGATCCTGGATGCGGACTTCGGCACCCGGTGTTTGCGCTGCAGGCTCGCCCACAACGATGCGGCGGAGTATTTCGGCAGCCGACACGCGCTCGGGCACAGTCTCTTTGGGTACGTTGATTGATGCAAATCGCATGGCGGCTCCTTTCTTGACTCAAGTGTAGGAACCCGTGTGTTTCGCCTCTGTGACCAAGCGCACAAAGGTTGGCAAACGTGCGGAAATTTTTGAGGCGAGTGGGTCTTGCGCAACACCCGTGCGCCAAGGCGCTAGCTGCCTGGCCGGTCGACCAGCGTCGACAGAGGCAGCGCGGAGATTTCTGCGAGCAAAATTGCCAACTCGCGGCCCGCCGCATCCAGCAATGCGCGCCCCTTGAGTGCCGTCGCGGCAGCGGCATTGCCTGCTGCGCCTTGCGCGTTGTAGTCCTGCATGTGCCAGCCGAGTTTTGCACTCGATCCATTGCCCAGCACAGGAAACAGTGCAGCGCGTTGCTGCGAGGTCGAGGCGAAGTCCCTTGCTTGCGACATGTCCACCAGGTCCGGGCGCAGGGCCAGCATCATCGAGGTTTCGATCTCGCCCGCATGAACGCCAAAGCGATGCTCCTGCGCGCTGAAAAGCCCCATCACCTCATCGCCCAGCGGCAGGTTCCACCAGCTGCAGCTGTACACGATCAGGTTGGCGCGCGTGCGCAACTCGCGCGCAGCGATGTCCATCAGACTGACCTGGCCGCCGTGGGAATTGAAAAGCAGCAGCTTCTTCACGCCTGCCCGCGCCACGCACTCGCCAAGTTCCACCCAGGTGTCGATCACGCTCTGGTAGGGCAGCGTCAGCGTGCCCGCAAACCGCGAGTGCTCGGGGCTGTAGCCTACTTGCTGCGTCGGCATGAACAACGCAGGCAGCGCCTGGGGCAGAAGGGGCAGCGCCGCGGCGACCACGCCATCCACGATCATCTGGTCCACCGCCAGCGGCAAGTGCGGCCCATGCTGCTCCGTCGCGCCGACAGGCAACACCGCCACCGTTGTCGCGGGATCGAGCGCAGCGAAGTCGCGCGTTCCCAGTTCGGCCCAAAAACGTGATGTGGTCATGTGCGAATGTTAAGCGCGGCCCAGCGCGTGCCGTGCGGCGTTGGCGACATGCGCAGCATCGACCCGGAAGAACTCGCGCAGCGCGGCGCGCGTGTCGCTGCGGCCAAAGCCATCGGTGCCAAGGGTGATGTAGCGCCTGCCCGCCGGCACAAAGGCGCGAATGCTGTCAGGCACCGCGCGCACATAGTCAGTGGCAGCGATGATCGGCCCCACGCTGGTGGCCAGCTGCTTTGCGATGAACGGCTCGGCCGGCTTCGCACCCGCGAGCGCATCCCGCTCACTAGCCATGCCATCGCGGGCCAGCTCGCTCCAGCTCGTCACGCTGAACACATCGCAGCCAATTCCCTCGTGCGCCAGCACATCAGCCGCCTTGAGCACTTCCGTGAGGATCGCGCCTGAGCCCAGCAAAGTGACGCGGCCCGCCTTCTTGTTTGTTCGCGGCTCGATCGTCGCAAACCGGTAACAGCCGCGCACGAGGTCATCCTCGGTGCCCGGCGGCACATCGGGCTGCGCGTAGTTCTCGTTCATGAGCGTGACGTAATAGAAGACGTCGCGCTGCTCCACCAGCATTTCCTTCATGCCGTGGTGAATGATCACGGCCATCTCGCCCGCAAACGCCGGGTCGAAGGCCCTGCAATTCGGGATCGTCGCGGCGACCAGGTGGCTCGAACCATCCTGATGCTGCAGCCCCTCGCCGCCGAGCGTGGTGCGTCCCGATGTGGCGCCAAGCAGGAAGCCGCGCGAGCGCTGGTCAGCCGCCGCCCAGATCGCATCGCCCACCCGCTGGAAGCCGAACATCGAGTAGTAGATGTAAAACGGCAGCATCGGAAAGCCATGCACCGAATAACTCGTTGCCGCGGCCGTCCAGCTCGCGATGGCGCCTGCTTCGCTGATGCCCTCTTCCAGGATCTGGCCGTTGAGCGCCTCGCGGTACGACAGCACCGAGCCGATGTCTTCCGGCTCATAGCGCTGCCCCACGCTCGAATAGATGCCAACCTGCTTGAACAGGTTCGCCATGCCAAACGTGCGAGCTTCATCCGCCACGATCGGTACGATGCGCGGACCCAGCTCGCTGTCTTTGAGCAGGTTGCCCAGCAGCCGCACGAATGCCATCGTCGTGGACATCTCCTTGCCGCCGGCCTGGGTTGTAAACGCAGCGAAAGAATCAAGTGCTGGCACCGCCAATGCCTGCGATGTCGCCAGGCGCTGCGGCATCACGCCACCCAGCTCGGCGCGCCGCGCTCGCAGGTACTTCATCTCGGCGCTGTCTTCGGCGGGGCGGAAAAATTCAAGGTTGCGCGCCTGCTCATCCGACAGCGGCAGGTTGAAGCGGTTGCGAAATTCAATGAGCGCCGTGTCGTCGAGCTTCTTCTGGCTGTGCGTGGTCATCTTGCCCTGCCCCGCCGTCCCCATGCCGTAGCCCTTTTTGGTGTGCGCAAGGATCACGGTCGGCTCGCCCGTGTGCGCAGCTGCGGCGGCGTAGGCTGCGTGAATCTTCACCAGGTCGTGGCCGCCGCGCTTGAGGCGGTCGATCTGCTCATCCGTCATGCCTTGCGCAAGGCGCTTGAGCTCGTCGTTCTGGCCAAAGAAGTTGTCGCGGTTGAAACGGCCGTCTTTCGCGGCGAAAGTCTGCATCTGTCCGTCAACGGTGTTGGCAAACGCGCGCATCAACGCGCCTGTCGTGTCGCGGGCAAACAGGCCGTCCCAGTCGCTGCCCCACACGAGCTTGATCACGTTCCAGCCCGCGCCGCGGAACAGCTTCTCCAGCTCGTCGATGATGCGGCCATTGCCGCGCACCGGGCCGTCCAAACGCTGCAGGTTGCAGTTCACGACCCACACCAGGTTGTCGAGCTTCTCGCGCGAGGCGAGCGTGAGTGCGCTCATGCTTTCGGGCTCGTCCATCTCGCCGTCGCCGAACACGCCCCACACTTTGCGCGTCGCGCAGTCCAGCAATTGCCGGTGCGTGAGATAGCGCATGAAGCGAGCGTGATAAATCGAGCTGATCGGCCCGATGCCCATCGAGCCCGTCGGAAACTGCCAGAAGTCAGGCATCAGGTACGGGTGCGGATAGCTCGACAGGCCCCGCGCCCCGGCCGCTGGCGCGGTGATCTCCTGACGATAGTGAGCCAGGTCCGCTTCGCTCAAGCGCCCTTCCAGGTACGCACGTGCATACACACCTGGCGCACTGTGCGGCTGGAAGAACACCAGGTCGCCGCCTTGCGACTCATTGCGGGCGCGGAAGAAGTGGTTAAAGCCTGCCTCGAACAAATCGGCAGCGCTCGCATAGCTGGCGATGTGTCCGCCCAGCTCGCCGTAAGCCGCATTCGCACGCGCCACCATGGCGAGCGCGTTCCAGCGCATGAGCGAAGCGAGCTTTTCTTCGATGGCGAGGTCACCCGGGAAGGGCGGCTGCTTGTCAACGGCGATGGTGTTGACGTAGGGCGTGACCAGCTCCGGCGACCACTCCACGAGCGGCCCTCGCGCCATCACGGCCAGCTGGTCGAGAATGAAACGCGCCCGCGCCGGGCCATGCGCTTGAACAAGCGCCATGAACGCCTCGCGCCATTCGGCAGTCTCTGCAGGGTCGATGTCGCCGGTGTCGGCTTGGAGGTATCGGGTCAGGCTCTGGTCGCTCATGGCAAAACTGTACGCGCTTTGGCGCTGCATTTGCCGGCATGCCCCCGCGGACGCCTGGCCCGCATGCGCAGCTTACTTCGCGATCCCCACCCGCCAGATGACGTTTCCGACGTCATCGGCCACCAGCACACCACCCTTGCCATCCATCGCCACGCCCACGGGCCGGCCATAGGCCTTGCCTTGCGCACTCACGAAGCCGGTCAGAAAGTCGATCGGCTCGCTCGATGGCCTGCCACCCGCAAACGGGACGAACACCACCTTGTAGCCGTTGAACGGTTTGCGGTTCCACGAGCCGTGTTCGCCGATGAACGCGCCGCTCGCATAGTTTTGCGGCATGGTGCGCTCGTCTGAAAACGCGAGCCCGAGCGGCGCCACGTGCGAACCCAGGCCGTAATCCGGCTTGATGGCGCGGGCGACCAGGTCTGGCTGTTGCTGCACCACACGCGTGTCCACGTTCTGGCCCCAATAGCTGAACGGCCAGCCGTAGAAAGCACCTTCTTTCACCGACGTCAGGTAATCAGGAACCAGGTCGTTGCCCAGTTCGTCCCGCTCGTTCACCACCGTCCAAAGGGCTTTCGATTGCGGCTCCCACGCCATGCCGTTCGGGTTGCGCAGGCCAGTCGCAAAGATGCGCTTGGCGCCCGTGGCGCGATCGACCTCCCAGATCGCCGCCCGGCCTTCTTCGGCTGCCAGGCCGTTTTCACCCACATTGCTGTTGGAGCCCACGGTTGCATACAGCTTGCTGCCATCGGCACTGGCAATGATGTTCTTGGTCCAGTGGTGATTGATGGAGCCTGCAGGCAGATCGGTCAACTTCACGGGAGCAACGCTGATGCTCGTCTGGCCCGCCTGGTACGGCACCTTGACGATCGCGTCCGAGTTGGCGATGAAGAGCTCATTTCCAACCAGCGCCATGCCGAACGGCGAGTTCAGCCCCTGCATGAAGGTGGTTCGCGTCTCGGCCACGCCGTCGCCGTCTACGTCCCGAAGCAGCGTGATCCGGTTGGCGCTGGGCACGCCAGCGCCAGCTTTCTTCATCACCTGCTTCATCACCACGCCCTTGATGCCCTTGGCATCGTCCGGCTTGGGAGGCGCGTTGCTCTCGGCCACCAGCACATCACCATTGGGCAACACGTACAGCCAGCGCGGATGGTCCAGCCCCGACGCCAGCGCAGTCACCCTGAAGCCCACAGGCGCCTTCGGCTGCGTGCCCTTGGGCCAACCGATTGCCGGCGCGATATGGACAGTGGGGATGAGCGACTTCGTGGGAGCGGGCAGGTCGGGGTCAGGCCCGATCCCTGCGACGGGCGACGGCTGCGCGATGGCGGCACATCCCACGAGGCAGGTCATCGAGAGAACCGAGGGCAGGCGAGGCGGTATGAATTTCATCGCCTGAGTCTGAATCGCCCTCATTTGGGCGCACGTAGGCCGAAACCGCGAAAATAGCGCCATGACCGATGAGCTATTTCGCGCCGACTCCTATCTCCAGCAATGCAACGGCACGGTGACGCGTGTGGATGAGCAGGGGGTTGTGCTCGACCGCACGGTGTTTTATCCCTTGGGCGGCGGCCAGGCCGGTGACGCAGGCACCCTCGAACTGCCAGATGGCCGCCTGCTGCACATTGCCGACACGCGCAAGTGCAAGGATTCCGAGGGCAAACCGACCAAGGACATTGCGCATGTGCCAGCGCCGGGCCAGCAAGACCTGCTGGCCACGCTGGCGCCCGGTGACAGCGTGACCGCACGCGTTGACTGGGAGCGCCGCCATCGACTCATGCGCTTTCACACCGCCACCCACCTGCTTTGCAACCTCGTGCCCCAACTGGTCAATGGCTGTTCCATCACGGCTGACTCAGCGCGGCTGGACTTCAACATGACGGATCCACTCGACAAGGAGGCGCTGACGCAAGGCATCGCGCGGCTGGTCGCGGCGGCATATCCCGTGACGGTGAGCTCGATCACCGACGAAGAGCTCGACGCCAACCCCGCACTGGTCAAAAGCATGTCGGTGCAGCCGCCGCGCGGCACGGGCCGCATCCGCACAATCCGAATCGGCAACGACGACGGCGGCGGCGCCGGCGAACAAATCGACTTCCAGCCGTGTGGTGGCACGCACGTGGCGAACACGTCGGAGATCGGCGCCGTGGTCGTCACGAAGATTGAAAAGAAGAGCGCAACCACCCGTCGCGTCGTTTTAGGTTTTGCATGAAGGAACCAGGCGCACCCTTGCCTGCTCTGACTACCTGATGATCATCTCTCGCCTCCTGTCGCACGGCTTGTCCCGCGCCCTTGCCGGGCTCGCCCTGGCTGCACTCATACCCGTTGCGGCGCACGCCCAATCTGGCGACAAGGCCATTGTGCAGAGCGAGCGTGTACGCGCCGAGCTGATGGCCCACGCGCCTGACGGTGTCGAGCCCGGCAAGCAAGTCTGGGTGGGCCTGCAGCTCAAGCACGCCCCCGAGTGGCACACCTACTGGAAGAACTCCGGCGATTCGGGCCTGCCCACGCAAGTGCAGTGGACGCTGCCTGCCGGGGTGACAGCCGGCGAAATCGCATGGCCCCTGCCCAAGAAGATCCCGATCGGCCCACTCGCCAACTACGGCTATGAAAACGTGGTGCTGCTGCCCGTGCCGCTCACCATCGGCAAGGACTTCAAGCCGTCACTGCTCTCGCGCGACCTTGAAGTAAAGCTGAAGGCGCAATGGCTCGTCTGCCGCAAGGAATGCATTCCCGAAGAAGGCGACTTCACGCTCAAGATTCCCGCCAGCAGCACCACGGCCGGCAACGCGGCTGCATTCCAGGCGAGCTTCGACGCGCAGCCGAAGGCACTTGCCGGCGAGAGCACTGTCGCCGTCGAACCCACCGCAATCAAGGTGTCGGTCTCTGGTTTGCCGGCTTCCGTTCGGGGCAAGCAACTCGAGTTCTTCCCCGAAACCAGCGAAGTGATCGAGACCGCAGGCGCCTGGACGCAAGCGTGGCAAGGCGACCGCTGGACTGCGCAGATTCCGTTGTCGCTCCAGCGCAGCCAGGCTCCGATGGTCATGCCGATCGTGCTGTCGTCAGGCGCCCAGGGCTGGCGTGTCGAAGCGGCAGTGCAAGGCACATGGCCGGCGACGGCGAGCGCATCCGGCTTGACGCCTGCCATGGAAGCAGCGCTGAAGAGCAGCGCGGCCACGCCTGCTGCAGCGTCGTCAGCGCCGTCCTTGACGTTCGCTGCCGCGTTGCTCGGCGCACTGCTCGGCGGGCTGATCCTCAACCTCATGCCCTGCGTGTTCCCGATCCTCGCGATCAAGGTTGTGGCGTTCACCAAGCACGCGGACGACCGGCGGGGCCACCGCATCGCCGGGCTGGCTTACACCGCAGGCGTCATCGCTTCGTTCGTCGCGCTCGGTGCGGTGATGCTGGCTTTGCGTGCGGCGGGCGAGCAGCTTGGCTGGGGCTTCCAGCTGCAGTCGCCGGCTGTCGTCGCCGTGCTCGCGGCGCTCTTCACCGTGATCGGCCTGAACCTCGCAGGCGTGTTCGAGTTCGGCGCATTCCTGCCATCGGGCGTGGCTTCTCTGGAAGCAAAACATCCGGTCGTCAATTCATTCCTGTCGGGCGTGCTGGCTGTGGCAATTGCGTCGCCATGCACGGCGCCGTTCATGGGCGCGTCGCTCGGCCTGGCCATTGGCCTGCCTGCTGTCCAGGCGTTGTTGATCTTCGCTGCCATCGGCATCGGCATGGCGCTGCCCTATCTGGCGGCGAGCTGGGTACCCGCTATTGCGCGGCTGCTCCCCCGCCCCGGCGCGTGGATGGACACGTTCCGCAAGTTCATGGCGTTCCCGATGTTCGCCACCGTCGCGTGGCTGGTGTGGGTGCTCGGCCAGCAAAGCGGCATCGACGGCGCGGGTGCATTGCTCGCGCTGCTCGTTGGCATGAGCATGGTCATCTGGGCACTGACGCTGCAAGGTCGTGCACGAACCATCGTCACCGCCATCTCGCTCGTGCTGGTCGCCATGCTGGGCTGGGCCACAGGCGGCAGCGTGACGCGCATGCAAACCCAGCAGTTGGCCGCAACCGAAAGCGGCTGGCAGGCTTGGGAGCCGGGCCGTGTTGACCAGATCGTCGCGACGGGCCAGCCCGTCTTTGTCGACTTCACGGCCGCATGGTGCGTCACGTGCCAGTACAACAAGAAGACCACGCTCTCGAACAAGGACGTGCTGGCTGACCTGGCGGGCAAGAACGTCGCCCTGCTGCGCGCCGACTGGACGCGCCGCGATCCAGCCATCACCGCCGCGCTCGGCCAGCTCGGCCGCAATGGCGTGCCGGTCTATGTGTTCTACAAGCAGGGCCAGCCGCCGGTCGTGTTGTCGGAAGTCATCGGCGTCGATGAAGTGCGCGCGGTGATCGCGAAGCTTTAGGACTCGTACACTGGGGCGCATGAATTCCATCAGCGAATTGCGCCGCATTCTGGGCACCTGCAAGACGATCGCGATCGTCGGCCTGTCGCCGCAGTGGCACCGCCCCAGCTTCTTCGTGGCCAAGTACGCGCAGGCGCACGGCTACCGCGTGGTGCCCGTCAATCCGTCAGCGACGCAAATCCTCGGCGAGCCTTGCTACCCGAGCGTGACGGCTGCCGCACAAGCACTCGCTGCGCAGGGGCAAAAGATCGACATGGTCGACTGCTTTCGCCGCACCGAAGACATCGGCCCCATCGCCGACGAAGCCATCGCCATCGGCGCGAAGTGCCTGTGGCAACAGATTGGTGTCGTCAATGAAGAAGCAGCCGCCAAGGCCCGCGCTGCCGGGCTCGACACCGTGATGGACCGCTGCGTGAAGATCGAACATGCGCGCCTGTTCGGCGGGCTCAACTGGGCCGGCGTGAACACGAAAGTCATTTCGTCGCGCCGCCCGCAACAACTGCCTTATTGAGCCGGCCGCGACACAGTAACCATGAGCCCAGACCACAAAGATCACGAATACGGTTTCGGCACGCGTGCCATTCATGCGGGCGCCATTCCCGACCCCGTCACCGGTGCGCGCGCCACGCCGATTCACCAGACCACGAGCTTCGTGTTCGACTCCGCCGACCACGCGGCCAGCCTGTTCAACCTGCAGACGTTCGGCAACGTGTACAGCCGCATCAGCAACCCCACCGTGGCGGTGCTGGAAGAGCGCGTGGCATCGCTCGAAGGCGGGCGCGCAGCACTCGCGTGCGCCACTGGCATGGCAGCGCAGATGACAGCGCTGCTGGCCATCTTGAAGAACGGCGACCACATCGTTGCTGCTTCCACGCTGTACGGCGGCAGCATCGGCCAGCTGGGCATCGGCTTCTCGCGCCTGGGCATCGAAACGACGTTTGTCGACCCGCAAGACACGGAGAATTTCCGTCGCGCGATCCGGCCCAACACGCGCGCCGTTTACGGCGAAACGATCGGCAATCCGCTGGTCAACGTGCTCGACATCGAGGCCGTCGCCACCGTCGCACATGACCACGGCATCCCGCTCGTGATCGACAACACTGTGGCCAGCCCGTACCTGTGCAACCCGTTTGCTTTCGGCGCCGACATCGTCGTGCACAGCGCAACGAAGTACCTCGGCGGGCACGGCACGACGATGGCGGGCGTGGTCGTCGAATCCGGCAAGTTCGACTGGGGCTCGCCCCAGTCGCGCGACAAGTTCCCGGAGATGCTGGAGCCCAGCCGCGCGTATCACGGTGTGAAGTTCTACGAAACGTTCGGCGACTTCGGCTACACGATGAAGGCGCGCATGGAGGTCAACCGCACCTTCGGCGCGACGCTGTCGCCGCTCAACGCGTGGCTGATCCTGCAAGGCATCGAGACGCTGCACTTGCGCATGCAGGCGCACTGCCGCAATGCAATGCAAGTGGCGCAATTTCTCGAACAGCATCCGCTGGTGAGCTGGGTCAATTACCCCGGCCTGGCAACATCACCACATCACGCACTCGCGAAAAAGCAGTTCCGCACGATCGACGGCGCACCGGGCTGCTCAGGCATCCTCACCTTCGGCATCAAGGCAGCGGATGCAGCACGCGCAGGCGAGCGCTTCATCGACGCGTGCGAATTCATGAGCCACCTGGCCAACATCGGCGACGCGAAAACGCTGGTGATTCACCCCGCATCAACCACGCATCGGCAGTTGAGCGAAGACGAGTTGCAGCGCGCGGGCGTACGGCCAGACATGATCCGCCTGTCCGTCGGCATCGAAGACGCGCAGGACATCCTGTGGGATATCGACCAGGCGCTGAAGCAGGCCGTTGCGTGAGGCGCCAGGGCCTGTTAACACTAGTTATGGCTGCGCGTTGCCACCAAAAGGGTTCAGGCGCTAGGCGCGAAACACGGACAGGGGCAATCCCCGTTCGTGTTTCGCAACAACGCGGATGGGCCCTTTTGGTGGCAACCCGGAGGGAACGTGGCCAGAACCGCGCCACTCCACGTTGCGCTCCTAGGCAAGGCACAAGCCTTGCCGTCGTCCCGCGCCTTGATTGGCGCGGTTCTGGCCGCGTTCGCGCAGCCATAACTAGTGTTAACAGGCCCTAGCGCTTGACCAGCCAGTAGAACAAGCCTGCGATAGGAACGCGCTGGTCCTCGCGCACGGCGTGCTGTTCAACCGACTGGATATCGAAACCGTTGGCTGCCGCCAGCCTCTCGATATAGGCCGCCGAATGCGCGTACCGGAAGCTGCGGCGCAGCACCAGATCCCTGGCGGCTTGCGCCTCCACTGAGAAGCAGAACACGCCGCCCGGCTTCATCGCCGCCGCAACACGCGCAAACGCTGATTCAAGCGCGCCGACGTAAATGAACACATCGGCGGCGATCACCAGGTCGTAATGCGCAGCCACATCGCGAAGGAACACGACGATGTCTGCCTCGGTCACCTCGTCGTAAACGCCGCGCGCCTGCGCTTGCCGCACCATGTTCGGCGACAAGTCCACGCCGTCAAGATGTCGAACGCTCTCGCGCAGCAACACGCCGCACAGGCCCGTGCCGCAACCCAGGTCCAGCGCGCATTCGAACCTGCGCCCTGCCCTGGCAAGCCCTGCTGCCAACACCTGCGGCGCCTGGTACTTCAGCACTTCAACGAGATGCTTCTCAAAGCCATCGGCGTAGTGGTCAAAGAGCGACTGCACATACTGCGGCGGCGGCGCGTCAGGCGTAGCACTGCCCTCTATGCCCGCGATATAGAAGCCCAGCAATTCGCTGTCGGCCCCGTGGGCGATCGCGGTCCGGTACGACTGCACAGCCCCGGCCGCATCGCCCAGGTCGCGCAGCACAGTGCCGCGCAGCGTCCATGCGGCGCCCAGCTTCGGGTTGATGGCAAGCGCGCGCTCAATGGCGGCTAGCGCGTCGCGCGGCTTGCCCAGTTCAGCCAGCGCCATCGCCCGGTGGCCCAGCGCGTCGGTGTTGTCGGGGTCAGCCACCAGCGCCTCGTCCAGAAGCGCCAGCGCTTCATCGCCACGACCCAGCTTCAGGCGGGTGGCACCCAGGTTGGTCAGCGTTGAAGGCCGGCCCGGCGCCAACGCAAGCGATGCCGTGAAGTTGCGCTCGGCGCTCTCGAAGCGCCGGCCCTGATAGTCACTGACGCCTGCAAGAAAGAAGTCGCGCGCCTGTTCGAGTTGAGGGTCCATGGCTGGCGATCATAGGCAAGCGGGCGGCAGGCAGGTGGCAAAACGGCGCGCCCAACTGCGCGACAATGGCCTCATGACTTTCGCCCCTTTGCGCAACGACACATTCCTGCGCGCCTGCATGCGCCAGGCCACCGCCCACACCCCCGTCTGGCTGATGCGCCAGGCAGGCCGCTATCTTCCGGAATACCGCGAAACACGCGCGCGTGCCGGCAGCTTCATGGGCCTGGCCACCAATGTGGACTACGCAACTGAAGTCACGCTGCAGCCACTGGAGCGCTACAACCTTGACGCCGCGATTCTTTTCTCGGACATCCTCACCGTTCCTGACGCCATGGGCCTGGGCCTGAGCTTCGCGCTCGGCGAGGGCCCGAAGTTCGCGTCACCCGTGCGCGACGAAGCGGCCGTGCACGCGCTGCGCACACCCGACCTCGACAAGCTGCGCTACGTGTTCGACGCCGTGACCTCCATCCGCAAGGCGCTCGACGGCCGCGTGCCCCTCATCGGCTTTTCGGGCAGCCCGTGGACGCTGGCCTGCTACATGGTCGAAGGCTCCGGCTCGGACGACTATCGCCTCGTCAAGACGATGCTCTACAGCCGCCCTGACCTGATGCACCACATGCTGCAGATCAACGCGGATGCAGTGGCCGCGTACCTCAACGCGCAAATCGACGCCGGCGCGCAGGCCGTGATGATCTTCGACAGCTGGGGCGGCGTGCTGGCCGACGGCGCCTTCCAGGAATTCAGCCTGGCCTACACGGCCCGGGTGCTCAAGCAGCTCAAGCGCTCGTTTGATGGCGTGGTCGTTCCACGCATCGTCTTCACCAAGGGCGGCGGCCTGTGGCTCGACGAGATGAAGTCACTCGACTGCGATGCGCTGGGCGTCGACTGGACAGTGAACCTGCAGCGCGCGCGTGCGCAGGTCGGCTCAGCCAAGGCACTTCAAGGCAACCTCGACCCCAACAGCCTGTTCGCGCCACCGGCCCAAGTGCGGGCAGAAGCGATCAAGGTGCTCGACAGTTTCGGCGCGCCGCACGTCGGTGAAGGAGCCGGCCCGAGCCTGGTCTTCAACCTCGGCCACGGCATCAGCCAGCACACGCCGCCAGACAACGTGAAGGTGCTCGTTGACGCCGTCCACGAGCACTCCATCGCCCAACGGGCGGCTGCCAAGCGCACGCGCTGAACGTTCGTCATCAGGGAGTTCCCTAGCACATCCGGTTTGCAAAAAGTTTGCCAGCCACTTGACTTATGCACAAAACGCGTGCGGCAGGTAGCGCCGGACGCAGCGGATTGCTACAAAACCCATAGCGATGCTAAGTTGTTGATTTGTAAGGAGTTCTGTTCTTGTGCATATTTTGCATGGATGCGCCAACTGCTTGATTTTTCAGGCTCCGCGGGCTTGCGGCGACGATCTATCAACAAAGTTATCCACAAAAATCGGCGTTTGAGCCAAAGCTGATTGGATTCAAGCACTTACAGCTGATTTCGCAATTTTTTCTGAAGAACATCGGCCAACTACGGCACACCATGACCCATCGGCTCGCCGTTGTCGTCCCGACCCCCGCGCACAGCACGATTGCCGGGCCACTCAGCTACCTAAGTGAGCTTCCACTGTCGCCGGGCAGCCTCGTGCGAGTGCCTTTGGGCAAGCGCGAGGTGCTCGGTGTGGTGTGGGATCTCCCGTCGGATCAGGCTCAGGCCGCGCAAGATATCGAGCTCAAGCCGGTCGCGGGCAGCCTGCAGGGCATTGCGCCGCTCGGCGCGGCCTGGCGACAGCTCGTTACCTTTTCGTCTGCCTACTACCAGCGCGGGCTGGGCGAAGTGGCGCTCGCCGGCCTGCCGCCGCAGCTGCGCGACCTCAACACCGTGCAGCTCGCGCGCCGGCTCAAGCGCACTGCAGCCGCGCACGATCACGTCACGGCAGCAGCACCCGAATTGACTGCGCAGCAAAAGCAGGCACTGGCTGACATCGAGGCCGCAAGCGGCCCGTTCCTGCTGTTCGGCGCCACGGGCAGCGGCAAGACCGAGGTGTACCTGCACGCCGTGGCCGACGCACTTGCGCGCGATGCCAATGCACAGGCGCTGGTCATGGTTCCGGAAATCAACCTCACGCCGCAATTGCAGGCGCGCTTTGTCGAACGCTTTGGCGAGGCGAATGTCGTCGCCATGAACAGCGGCATGACAAATCCGCAGCGCCTGAAGAGCTGGCTTGCAGCGCACACCGGCACTGCACGCATCGTGCTCGGCACACGCATGGCCGTGTTTGCATCGATGCCGCACCTGAGGCTGATCGTTGTCGATGAGGAGCATGACCCGAGCTACAAGCAGCAGGAAGGCGCACGCTATTCCGCACGTGACCTGGCGGTGATGCGCGGCAAGATCGAAGGCGCCAAGGTCATCCTCGGCTCCGCAACGCCATCGCTCGAGAGCTGGCACGCCAGCGAAACGGGGCGCTACCAGCGCATCGAGATGCCTGCACGTGTTGGCCAGCACGCGGTGTTTCCGGCGGTGCGGCTGGTGGACATGAACCTGCAGCCCAAAAAGGCCGTGTTCTCGCCGCAGTTGCTGGGCGCCATTCAGGAGCGCATCGCGCGCGGCGAGCAGTCGCTCGTGTTCCTCAACCGCCGCGGCTATGCGCCGGTGCTCGCCTGCACTTCTTGCGACTGGAAGAGCGAGTGCCCCAACTGCAGTGCATACCGCGTGTTCCACAAGATCGACCGCTCGCTGCGCTGCCACCACTGCGGCTTTGCCGAACGCGTGCCGCGGTCATGCCCGGTATGTGGCAACGTCGATATCGCGCCCGTGGGTCGCGGCACGGAGCGGCTCGAAGAACACCTGGGCGAGTTACTGGCAGACATCCGCCATGCTGACGGGCAGCCTGTGCGCATCGCGCGCATGGACGCCGACAGCACGCGACTGAAAGGCTCGCTCGAAGAGCAACTGGCGCGCGTGCATGCCGGCGATGTGGATGTGCTGGTCGGCACACAGATGGTGACCAAGGGCCATGACTTCCGCCGCATCACGCTGGTGGCGGCGCTCAACGCCGATTCGGCGCTGTTCTCCAGCGACTTTCGTGCGCCTGAGCGATTGTTCTCGTTACTGCTGCAAGCCGCAGGCCGCGCGGGCCGCGATGCAACGCAGGCAGCCGCCAGCGAAATGTGGGTGCAGACGTTTCATCCCACGCACCCGCTGTTCGGCGCCTTGCGCAAACATGACTACCCCACGTTTGCCGCGCAGCAGTTGAAGGAGCGCCAGCAAGCCGGAATGCCGCCTTTCGGCTTCCAGGCGCTGCTGCGCGCCGATGCACGCACACAAGAGGCGGCGCAGTCCTTCCTGAATGCAGCCAGCGAGCAGGCCGCGGGCCTCGCCGACTTCGACCGTGTGACGATCTACTCGGCCGTGCCGATGACGGTGCAGCGCGTGGCGAATGTCGAGCGCGCGCAAATGCTCATTGAAAGCCAGCACCGGATCGCACTACAGCGCTTCCTTGCTGCATGGCAACCGGTGCTGCACGCCACGCGTGAAAAAGGCCTGATCCGCTGGGCGGTTGATGTGGACCCGCTGACGATCTAATTTGACCCGCCCTCGCCCATCGCCTTTTTCATCCGCAATGCCGCGTCGTACAGCTCGTTGCGAGATTCACCGCTGATCTGCGAAGCCAGCTTCACCGCGCTTTTCACGGGCAGCTCCTTCATCAGCACGGCCAGCACCCGCTCGCCCTCGCCCACCACTTGGGCGACCGGGCTGGCATGCACGACAAGCGCGAACTCACCGCGCGAGCGTTGCGGGTCCGCGGCCAGCCATTGCGCAAACCCGGCGCACGGCAGCGTGGCGACTTGCTCGAACTGCTTGGTCAACTCGCGGCCAATGGTCACGAGCCGCTCGCCCAGCGCGGCGAGCGATTGCGCCAGCGCCTCGATGCGATGCGGCGCTTCAAGCAGCACCGTCGCGCGCGATTCCTGCGCGAGCAACGCCACAGCCGCATCACGCTCGCCCGACTTGGCGGGCAAAAAGCCCGCGAACACAAAGCCACTTCCTTCGCCCAGCGCGCCCGCCACACTCAGGATCGCCGTCACGCTGCTTGCCCCCGGCAAGGGCACGACACGAAGCCCCGCGCCATGCGCCGCAGCAACGAGGCGCGAACCGGGGTCGCTCACCGCAGGCGTTCCTGCGTCGCTCGCATAGGCCACGCGTTCGCCGCGCTGCAGCCGCTCGACGACCTGCTGCGCCGCCTCGGCTTCGTTGTGCTGATGCACGGCCAGCAACTGCGCTGTCGACTTGTCGATGCCGTAAGCGCGCAGCAGCGCCTGTGTGTGGCGAGTGTCTTCACACGCAACAACATCAGCGATGTGCAGCACATGCAAAGCACGCAGGCTGATGTCAGCGAGATTGCCGATGGGCGTCGCCACGACATACAAAGCGCCTTGCGGATAATGCTGCGACGCCGCCGACTCGCGCGCGGCAATCAGGGCAGAAGCAAAAGAAGCGCTCAATGGAATTTCCCCGGGAAAAAGAAGTCGCCGTCCCCATCACCCAACGGGCCGCCACCACCAAACAGACAGGCGACGCCGCCGAAGACCTGGCGCTTGCGCACTTGCAGCGCAAAGGTTTGAAGCTCGTTGCGCGCAATTATCGGACGCCCGGTCGCGGCGGCGGGGAAATCGACCTGGTGATGCGCGAGCCCGACGGCACCGTTGTGTTCGTCGAAGTGCGCAAGCGCGCAAGCCGCTCACATGGCGGCGCGGCGGCCAGCGTCAGCTTCTTCAAGCAGCGGCGCATCGTTTTCGCGGCACGCCACTTCATCATGCGCCTGGCGAAGGAGCCCGCCTGCAGGTTCGATGTGATCAGCGTCGAAGGCGATCACATCGAGTGGCTGCGCGCGGCGTTCGACGCGGCCTGACCTATCAAGGCGTCTGCAGCAACGCGCCCTTGAACACCACCGGCCCTGCGGGGCCACTGCCTTCAGGCACGCCACCGCGAGCTTCCAGCGTGATGGCCAGCGCCGGCGCTTCCTTCAGCTGCGTCTGGAACGCAGCCAGCTTGATCACCGGGTTGGCGCTGAGCACACCCAGCGAGCGCGGCGCGCCCGTGGGCGAAGACGGCAACGCCCACAGCTGCAGCGACTTCTCCGGCCCCTCGTCAAAGGCGCCCACGCGCTTGAGCGTCAGCGTGTTGTGCTTGGGGTCGAACGTGACGAGCATGGTCGCGGACGACTTGTCATCCGACAGCACCGCCACGTACTGAATCTCGGGCTTGCCTTGCAGCTCGGATGCGAGGCGGATGTTCTGCTGCGCGAGCGTGGTGCGCGTGTTGTCGAGCTGTGCAATCTGCGACTCGCGCTCCTTGACTTCACCGCCCAGATACACGGCCACACCCATCATGGCCGCGGCAACCATGCCGCCCGCCATGGCGGCGCCGCGCCACCAGTTCAGCACACGCCCGGCAACGCCCTGCTGCACTGGCATGGCTGCAAGTGGCCGCTGCAAGTCGAGCTGGTTGCTGATGCGCTTCCAGACGTTCTCGCCCGGGACTTCGATGCGTTGCAGTTCAGTCATGGCCGCAAATCTTTCCTGCCAGACAAGTGCGTTGGCGCGCAGCGCGGAGCTTTGGCGCGCCATGGTTTCGAAGCGGCGGCGCGCGCCGCCGCGCAGTGTGCCCAGGGCATATGCGGCAGCGATACGGTCGGCGAGTTCGGGATGCTGGTTGAGGTTCATGGCGCGGCCCTCATGCAAACCGGGCCATGCAGCCGCGCAGTTGCTCGATGCCACGTCGTATCCACGTCTTGACGGTGCCCAGGGGCAGCTTCAGCTGGTCGGCGAGTTCGTTGTGGCTCAGGTCGCGCAGGTAAGCCAGGCTCACCACTTCGCGCTGCTTCGCCTCCAGCTTGCGCAGGCACTCATGCAGGGCCCACGCCTGCTCGCTCGCCTGGCTCGTATCCATCGGGTCCGACGAATCGCCGGCAATGGTGTCGCTCATGTGTTCGTCCAGCTCCAGCGCCGCATCGGCGCGTTCGCTGTTGCGCCTTCGCAGGAAGTCGAGCGCACGGCTGCGCACGATCACGCCCATCCATGCCAGCGGCGGGCTCAGCGCAGAGCGATAGTCGCCCGCAATCCGCCAGATGTTCAGGTAAGCCTCCTGCAGCACGTCTTCGGCCCATTCGCGATTGGTAACGACGCGCACAGCCAGGCCGAAAAGGCGCGACGACGTGAGGTCGTACAGCTCACGCAACGCCGCCTCGCTCTCCGCCTGCCGGGCGGGTGACACAGACCGCGCGGCGATGCGGTCGAGCAGGTCGATGAGTAAGTGGTCTTGGGTGCTGAGGTCCATGGGAATGAGGGTATTGGTCCTGTCATAACTACGCACGGGAAGCGCGCGCGGATTCAGGCATGCCTCAGCATAACGCCACCGGGTGCTTGCAAGCAGCCGGTGGCGCGTCGGGAAATGCGCCGTCCTGGGTCGGCGCGCGGGGACGTCCCGAGTGACTCAGACGCCCGGATCGGGCTCTTCGGTCTCGCTGGTCGCCAGCGTCGCATCACCCACGCGAATGGGCTCGGCCGTGTTGTTGGGCGACGCCGCCACGATCTTGACAAAGGCAAGCGCCCCGGCCGAACTGGCAGTGGCCGACGTGGGCACGTCGGTGCCGGAGACATTCGGGTCAGTCACCGGTGTCACCCCGCTGCCACCGCCTCCCCCGCCGCCGCAAGCAGCGACGAGCAAGGCAGCGACGGCTGCGGGCACCAGGGCGCGACGAAATGGAAGTTGGCTCATCGTTGGCTCCTTGGTGGGTGTGAAATCACTGCGAACCCGGCAGCGGCGTGTTCAGGTACGGAAAGCCCGGCAGGAACGGCACCACGGCCTGGTCAACGGCGTCATGCACGTCGAGCGACGCCGCACCGGCCGGCACGCTCGAAGGCTTGCAGGCGGATGTCACGCCGGCCACGCCGGGAATGCTGTTGAGCTTGAGCGAGTCGCCGTCGCCGTTGGCCATGCACAAGCCACCGAGCATGGCGACGAGCGCGATATCGACCACGTCATCCTTCGGGCGGCGGCCGTTCGGGAAGCCGGCAAAGTCAGTGCCCGCGGGTGAAGCCTTCAGGCTGCCGACGATGGCCAGGCGGTTCTGGCTCGCGAATGGCACCGGCGCAATCGCCGTGTTCAGGCGCAGCATTTCAGACGGCGTCACGGTCGCAGGCTTGTTCACGCCGGTGATGCCGGTGAGGAACACGGTGGCCAGGTCTGTGCGCGGAATGTTCGTCGGCGCAAGTCCGGCGGCATTGCCCGTGAGCACGAGGCCGAGCAACGCGGGCAGCGTCGGGTTCGTCACGTAGTCGAGGAACTGGCCGTCACCCGACGGGCGCGACGCATTGAACTTGTCCTTGTCCTTCAGGCCGATCACGACTTCATTGACCAGGGGCTGGCCCAGGCGCGAGACCTGCGTCCATGCGCCGCCGGGCTTCTCGCTCGTCTGGTGGCCCGAGGCCGGTGCACCCGACAGCAGACGCGCCTGGCGAAGGCTGGCGGTGGTCCAGCCACCGATCACGGTTTCGGAGCCGGCCGTCAGGCAGTCCTTGTGCACTTCCAGCGCGATCGAGGTCACGTTGGAATCCTGGATCGAATTCGCGGCGGCGGCGTTGATGTTCGCCGGGTTCGTGATCACGCCCAGCGGCGCATTCACCAGGTCGAAGATCGGGCCGAGATTCACGGCGAAGCCTTCCTGGCGCTGGCCCACGAACACGCGGCCCGTGTCCTTGCCTGCGGGGCAGCCGGGGATCTTCACTTCGTGGATGTGCTTGCCAGCGTACGTCGCGTAAGCCGCCGAGTTGCCGAGCGTCTTCACGCCGATGTAGTCGACAGGTTTTTCGAACGTGGCCGCGCCGGTGGCTTTGGTCACGGCCGCCACGGAGCCGCTGCGGCGATTGCCGCGCACGACGTTCACGCTGTACGTTTCGTTGAGGTTCAGGTTCGCGTCATTGACGTTCGCGACGGGGCCCGCCTGGATCAGCGGAATCGCGACTGACTTTTGCGCTGCGCCCGTGCCGATGGGCAGCGACACATTGTTGAGCTTGTTGTTGAAGCGGAACTGGAAGGTGATGTCTTCTGCCGCGTCGCCGTTGTTGTCGATATGGATTTCGTACAGCGCGTTCGGGTCGAGCGAGAAGTAGTTCGGGCCGCCATAGGGGCCTTGCAGCGGCTGGTAGTTGGCGATCATCGTCACGTAGTCGCTGCGGCCGCCGCTGCCATTTGCGGCGACGCCTTCGTAACTGCGAAACATGTAAAAGTCCGTTGCATCGACCTTGGGGCTGGTCGTGATGAACGGCGCCTCGCGGTGGCTCGACGCGAACGCCGTGCTGGCCGCGCACGCGGCGCTCACGGCGAGCAGGCCGAGCTGCAGGGCTTTCAGTTTCTTGATACGCATGGGAGATCTCCTTGATGTGTTGGAGGTGACGGAGGTGATGAAATGCCCTTGCCATACGCGGCGCTGTGGCGCGATGGATGTGGGATTCGCGATTAGCCGAGCGGCTCACACGGATACAGGCTCGTTTTGCATCCATTCGCGGCAAAGGTGCGTACGCGCGCGCCGCGAGCGGGCCCGCAACACCGGGCGGTTATCATCTTTCACCATGCTTGAACAACGGATCCAGCAGCACTTCATTGACAGCGCAGACCTGAAATACCAGTCTGCCGAAGTGCTCAGCAAACCCATCGCAGCAGCTGTGCAAGCGATCCTCGCCTGCGTGACCAGCGGCGGCAAAGTCCTCGCGTGCGGCAACGGCGGCTCAGCCGCTGACGCACAGCATTTCTCGGCCGAATTCGTCGGGCGCTTCGAGCGCGAACGCCCCGAGCTCGGCGCGATTGCACTCACCACCGACAGCTCCATCCTCACTGCCATTGGCAATGACTACGACTTCGAGCGCATCTTCTCCAAGCAGGTGCGCGCACTCGGCCAGGCAGGTGATGTGCTGCTCGCGATCACCACCAGCGGCAACTCCGCGAATGTGCTGGCCGCAATTGCTGCTGCGCATGAGCGCGAGATGACCGTCGTCGCGCTCACGGGCCGCGGCGGCGGAAAAATGACACACGCGCTGCGCGACACCGACGTGCACATCTGCGTGCCGCACGAGCGCACCGCACGCATCCAGGAAGTCCACATCCTCGCGCTGCACTGCATCTGCGACGGTGTCGATGCTCAATTGCTCGGAGAACAGGAAACCCCCACATGAAGCGATTCGTACTTTCCGCGCTTTCGGCCGTTGTTGCGGCCAGTGCACTGACGGCCTGCGCGCCGCTCGTGATTGGTGGCGCTGCCGTTGGCGTGATGGTGTCGATCGACCGCCGCACGCCGGGCACGCAAGTGGACGACGAAACCATCGAGCTCAAAGCCGGTGCGCGCATGCGCGAGCTGTTCGGTGAACGCGCCCACGTCAACATCACCAGCTTCAACCGCCAGGTGCTGCTCACCGGCGAAGTGCCGACGGAGCAGGCCAAGCAGCAAGCTGAGCAGGCGCTCGGCCGCATCGAAAACGTCAAGGGCGTGGTCAACGAGCTTGGTGTGATGGGCGTGTCCACAATCGGCCAACGCTCGTCCGACACACTCGTCACCGGCAAGGTCAAGGCGTCGCTCGTCGATGCGCAAGACCTGTATGTCGGCGCGTTCAAGGTCGTCACTGAGCGCGGCACGGTCTACCTGATGGGCCGCGTGACGCAGCGTGAATCAGACCGCGCAACGCAGATCACGCGCACCATCAGCGGCGTGCAGCGCGTGGTGCGGATTTTTGAATTGATTTCCGAAGACGAGCTGCGCCAGCTCGTGCCTTCGCAGGCGCGCCCAGCGGCTGCGAAGCAATGACGAACCGGCGTTACTGCATCGCGATTTGATCGCGAGCCGCGAGTAGCGCCTGCTTCATCGCAGGCCAGTCACCAGGAACCACCGTGGGTCCCACGTAGGCTTGCGTCAATTGCGCCAGCACGGTCGGAATGCTGGCCTCTTTGACAATCGACGTCACCCTTCCTGCTGCAATCGCCTGTTGCAGGATTTGTCTGCGCGTCACCAGCCACTGCGGATAAATGAAGTGCTCACCCGTCACGAGCAACTCGGGCTTTGACTTGTTGACGCCTTCGCACAAGCGCGAGTCTGGAACGCACAGGTCACCAGCGGGGTCGAGGTGGAAGCTCAGGATCGCATAGTCATCCATGCGTTCAAGCTTTTCGGCACTGTTTTGACTACCCGCATCACTTACATTGTTGGCCGCCCGCAAGAGCGCGCCAGCCAGGATATCTTCGCTGCCGTCGCCGAGCAACAGCGCCAGGCGCACCGACGATGACCGATCAGCCAAGTCCTGCGTGAATGAGCATTGCTGAACCAACTTTTGTCGCAGCATCGCCCTGAGCCGATCGCGCACCGATCCTTCTGGCAAGGAATCTATGGCGGGTGCCAAGTCGTCTAACAGCTGCGAATCGTTGCAGCAGCTCGAAAGCAGTTTCTCAATCAACACCGGTTTCAAATCGTCGGGCAGGTACCTGCAGCTCGTGCTGCACAACATATGTTCGGCCTGCAACCTGGCTGGCGTCATGTTGACCATCAGTCGACCGAGTCGCTCAGCTATGCCGGCGCCTGGTTGAAGACGATTGCCCCGCAGCCAACTGAGGACTGCCCCGATGCAGAGCCCATCGGCGAAGCCTGGTTTGCCAGGTTTGGCCTGACCGGCTTCGATACTGTCCAGGCAAATATGCGCAATTCGGGTTGTTGCGTGGGCCAAGTTATTCATGCCTTCCAGCACTCTGCCAAGCTGCACGCAATCCCGAACCAAAGCGTCGTCACTCACGTGAAGTCGTGCAGCCGCCAGTACTTTGTCGAGCAGAAGGGGCAGGTCGCCAGCTTCACGGTTGTTCCGGGCAAGTCTTCCAACCAACTTGATTGCCAGATCAACAGATATCTCGCTGCCCCGCAGCAAAGAGTCGATCAACTTGTTCAAGAGCTTCGGCTGCAACATGAACGCATGCTCACCCACCCTGCTGTGCACATCGAAGTACGACAGATCCTGTATGAGACGACCAAGAGCATCACTGCGCTTGTTCATCGGCTGACGCTCAATGAGGCGCACGGCTTCAGAGGTCAAGGCGACCACCGTGTCGTGAAAGTCCGGATTGTTTACGTCGTCAAATTTGGACGCTTTACTAAATCCTCTAAACAACTCGCGAATTGCCGAGCCATGATCTCGGTGAGGGTCCCTCACTGCGAGGATGTTTAACTCGATCTCCGCAAGAAGAGGATTCTTGCTGTGCATCCGTGCCTGCTGCACTGGCTGCAGCGACGCTAGATCGCTGCGAGCTGCCAGACAAGCTGTCGAAGAAGTGGTACCTGCGTTCATGGATATCCTCAGATGAAACGTCCGTGGCTATGCCCGAACGGGTCATCCCTGTGACGCGCGGACTGAATCCGTTCAACCGCTCGCTTTCGCACTGGCTACTTCAGCCGCTTGATCAGGCTGGAGGTGTCCCAGCGCTTGCCGCCCATCTGCTGCACGTCGGCGTAAAACTGATGGTGACGAATAGGCGTTACCGCTGCGGGTCGTAAATGCGAGCCGCGGTCAGCACCTGCTTCATCGCGGGCCAATCGTCAGGGGTAACCAAGCGCCCAGTGTAGGCTGCCGTCAGTTGCGCTAGCTCCTTCGGAATGTCGGCCACTTCGACCATCGACGCCACCCTTCCTGCTGCAATCGCCGGTTGCGCCTGTTGCAGGATTTGTCTGCGATCCGCGAGCCACTTCGGATAAGTGAAGTGCTCGCCATTGATCAGGAAATCAGGATTCGTCTTGTTGCCGACATCGCGCTCCTGAGAGTCTGGAACGAACAGGCTGCCATCGGGGTCGAAGGTGAAAGTCAGGATCGCATAGTCGTCCATGCGGTCAAGATTTTTGGCGCTATTTTGACGGCTCGCATCGTATATATAAGAATTGGCCGACCGCAAGAGCGCACTAGCCATAAGACCTTCGGACACGTGGTCGACCGACAGCGCCACGCGCACCAGCGATAGGAGATCCTGGTCCGTTTTTGAGCATTCCTTCACCAACTTTTGTCGCAGCATATCCCTGAGCCGATCGCGCTCCGATCCTTCTGGCAAGGCGTCTATGGTGCGTGCCAAGTCATTTGCCACCTCCGAATAGATGACATCTTTCGAAAGCAATTTCTCTATCAACACCGGTTTCAATTCATCGGGCAGGTACCTGGAGCTAGCGCTGCACAGCATATGTACGGACACTGAGAGCCGAAACCCGGACTGTTGTGCTCCGGCTAGCGCTGCAAGCGCCACCTCTTGCTTGTCCATCTGCGAAATCGCGGCAGCTCCAAGTCCGGCGCGGATGACATCGCACCAAAAGTCGACTGGCCAATTATGGCGGCCCATGCGGCGCGAAAAGTCGTAATTCAAGCTTGCTGGCGTCATATCGACCAGCAGTCGGCCGAGTCGCTCAGCTATGCCGACGTTGGGTTGAAGATGGTTGTCCTCGAGCCTTTCAAGGACCCACTTGCCGTGGCTAGAAAATCTGAAATTGTCTTGCTGAATACTGGCCAGATGGTATTCGAGGTGGTCCAGACAAATATGCGCAATTGCGGTTGCTGCGGGGGCAAAGTCATTCATGCCTTGCAGCACTCTGCCAAGCTGCACGCAATCCTGAACCAAATCGTCGTCAATCACGTGAAGTCGTGCTGCCGTCAGTACGCTGTCGAGCAGAAGGGGCAGTTCGCCAGCTTCCCGGTTGTTCCGGGCAAGTTTTCCAACCAAATTGATTGCCAAATCAACAGAGACCTCACTGCCCCGTAGCAAAGAGTCAATCAACTTTTTCAAGAGCTGTGGCTCCAACATGGACATGGAAATGGGCGTGGGCAAGGGCCTAGGCCTATCGTTGTCGAAGTACGGCAGATACTCTTTTAAAGATTGAAGAGCATCACTACGCTCTTGCATCGGCTGACGCTCAATGAGACGCACGGCTTCAGAGGTGAAGGCGACCACCATGTCGTGAAAGTCTGGATTGCCTACGTCGGTAAAGTCGGACGCTTTATGAAAGCCCTCCAACAACTCACGCATCGCCGAGTCAAGATCTCGGTGAGGGTCGCTCGCTGCGAGGATGTTTGACTCAATGCCCGCAAGACGCGGATCCTGGCCGCGCGTCTGTTCTTGCTGCACGGGATGCGATGACCCTAGATCGCTGCGAGCTGCCGGAGAAATTGTCGAAGAAGTGCTAGCTACATTCATGGAAATCCTCAGATGAAACCTCCATGGCAGCGCCCGGATGGTTCATCTGAGTGACACGCGGAGCGAATCCGTTCCACGGCTGCGTTTCACACTGACTACTTCAGCCGCTTGATCAGGCTGGAGGTATCCCAGCGCTTGCCGCCCATCTGCTGCACGTCGGCGTAGAACTGATCGACCAGCGCTGTCACTGGCAGGCGTGCACCGTTGCGCTTGGCTTCATCGAGCACCAGCCCCAGGTCTTTGCGCATCCAGTCCACCGCAAAGCCGAAGTCGAACTTGTCTTCGATCATCGTCTTGCCGCGGTTGTCCATCTGCCAGCTTTGCGCGGCGCCCTTGCCGATCACGTCGAGCACTTGCGCCATGTCGAGCCCCGCCTTCTGGCCGAACGCCACGGCTTCCGACAGGCCCTGAACAAGACCCGCAATCGCGATCTGGTTGACCATCTTCGCGAGCTGGCCGGCACCGCTTGCGCCCAGCAACGTGAAGGCTCGCGCAAACGCCATCGCAACAGGCTTGGCAGCATCGAATGCCGCCGCATCGCCGCCGCACATCACAGTAAGCATCCCGTTCTGCGCGCCCGCCTGGCCACCGGACACCGGCGCATCGACAAATTGCAGATTCATCTCGCGTGCCTTGGCCGACAACTCGCGCGCCACGTTCGCCGAGGCCGTTGTGTGATCGACGCAGACGGCGCCTGCCTTCATTCCCGCGAACGCGCCGTCAGCGCCCAGCACCACGGAGCGCAAGTCGTCGTCATTGCCGACGCAGCAGAACACCAGATCGCAACCGGCAACGGCTTCACGCGGTGTCGCCGCTGACTTGCCCTTGAACTGCGCCACCCACGCCTGGGCCTTGGCAGCGCTGCGGTTATAGACCGTCACGTGGTGCCCCGCCAGCGCAAGGTGACCCGCCATCGGATAGCCCATGACGCCCAGGCCAAGGAATGCGACGCTGCGCGCCGGGGTTGCTTCGTAGGTCTTGGGGTTGGTCGATGGCATGCTTACTTCTCCTGTAGATGTCGCGGAATTCTAGGCGCGTCTTTTTTTAGCCGCCCGCCTCCTGCGCGCATCACAGCGTGTATTGCGCGATGCCGTCGCCGAACGACCAGTTCTCGCGCAGCGTTTCGACGAGGTTGATGATCACGTCGGCCGGGCTGACCTGCGCTGCGGCAGCCACGTCCTGCGCAATCCGTGCGTAGAGCGCCCGCTTTTGCTGCAGCGTGCGGCCCGGCGCCAGGAAGATCTGGATCATGAGCGCCTGCTGCGAATGCCGCACCCCGAGGTATTCGGGTGTGATGACCAGCGCACCCTCGGCATGGCGGCTTACCACCTGGAAGATGTCGTCGGCTGGCACGCTGATGGTGTCCACCATGGCCTGGTGGACGGCGCGGGACACCGCGGCGGCGGCCGGAGCCACAGCGGGCGGCAGCTCGATACGTACGAGGGGCATGACAGTCTCCTTGGCAAAACTCGGACTTTGCCCGCCGTGCTCACAGCCGGAAACATTCCCTGCCGCAAATGGGCTTTGCGCCACCTGCAAACCCGGCAACCGCCAGACAGACGGGCGCCGGCGCGCTCATGCAATGGGTGATTTCCATGGCTGGCGTCTTTGTTGCTTCTTGTATCGTCGGGGGCCGATGGGGGCTCTCACGAGGAGAAACGTCAATGGGATTCAAAACTGCCGGCTTTGCACTGGCCATGCTGGTCTGCACCGCGTCACATGCGGGGCAGATCGTGGTGGGGCAAGTCGCACCTTTGTCGGGCCTGGACGGCAACCAGGGCCGCGCCTATGCCGCGGGCATACAACTCGCGCTCAATAACGCCAACAAGGGGGCCGGCATCAACGGCAATACCCTGGTGCTCGTGCGCAAGGACGACGCCGGCAACCCCGAGTCGACGCTCAAGCTCACGAAGGAGCTGATCGAGCAGGACAAGGCCATCGTGCTGGCGGGGTATTTCGGTATCTCCAGCATCGAGACGATCGCCCGGTCGAACATTCTCGACAAGGAGCAGATCGCGCTCGTGGGCTGGCGTGCCTCGCAGATCCGGCCCGAAACGACGAACCTGTTCAATGTGCGGGCGAGCTTGCGCGACGAACTGTTCAAGGTGGCCGAGCACCTGTCCACGGTTGGCATCACGCGGCTGGGCATCGTGTATGAGCAAGGCCCGGGTTCGCTGCAGCTGATGAATTCAGCAGGCGAAGCCGCGCAAAAGGCCAAGGGATCGGTCGTTGCCATGGCGGGCTTTCCGGCTGGCACCACCAACGTCCAGCAAGCCGTGCAGGGCATGATCAAGACGCAGCCACAGGCGATCATGTTCGTGGGCTCGGGCGCTTCTGCGGCAGCCTTCATCGAGCAATACCGCAAGGCCGGCGGCACGGCCAGCCTCTTCGCCAACGACGGCGTCGACATGGAGCAGCTGGGCACCAAACTGGACGACGCGATGATGAGCGGCGTGTCTATCGCACAGGCCGTTCCCAGCCCCTACAAGATCTCCAGCAAGATCGCCAAGGAATTCATCGACACCGTCACGCGCTCCGAAAAGCTGGAGGTGCCGGTGAGCTACGCGATGATGGAAGGCTACATCGCAGGCAAGGTCGTCGTCGAGGCGATCCGCAGGCAGGGCAAGACGCCTACACGCGCCGGCACGATCGAAGCTCTGGGCCGCATGGACTACTACGACATGGGCGGGTATTCGGTGAGCTACCGGCCCGACATCCGCGCGGGATCGAAGTTCGTCGAACTCACGATCCTGGGCGGCAAGGGCAAGATCCGGCAATAGACCATTCACTCAAAAAACGCTGCGCGTTTTTTGAGTGCTCTAAAGTGTTGGTCGGGACCGGCGAAGCCGGCTCCCTCGCAAGTTGCACGCGTCCTGCGCGTTGCTTCGGTCGCGAAGTGCCCCGGTGGGCAACTTGCAAAACGCGCAGCGTTTTTCCAGTGAATGACTAAACAATCGCGAAGTTTTCGGTTCCGGCCGACAGGTCGGAGCTCTTCGCACGCTGTGAATTCAGCTTGATCTGCAGGCGCAGGTCGTTCATCGAGTCGGCGTTGCGCAGCGCGTCTTCGAAGGTGATCACGTTGGCTTCGAACAGGTCGAACAGCGCCTGGTCGAAGGTCTGCATGCCCAGCTGCCGGCTCTTTTTCATGATCTCCTTGATCTCGGAGACTTCGCCCTTGAAGATCAGGTCGGAGATGAGCGGGGAGTTCAGCATGATCTCCACCGCAGCAGCACGCCCCTTGCCGTCCTGCTTGGGAATCAGCCGCTGCGAGACAAACGCCTTCAAGTTCAGCGACAAGTCCATCAGCAGTTGCGGGCGGCGCTCTTCGGGGAAGAAGTTGATCACGCGGTCCAGCGCCTGGTTTGCGCTGTTGGCGTGCAGCGTGGCCAGGCAAAGGTGACCGGTTTCAGCGAAGGCAATGGCATGTTCCATTGTTTCGCGGTCACGGATTTCGCCCATCAGAATCACATCGGGCGCCTGGCGCAGCGTGTTCTTCAGCGCTGCTTCCCAGCTGTCGGTATCCAGCCCCACTTCGCGCTGCGTCACCACGCAGTTCTTGTGCGGGTGCACGAATTCAACCGGGTCTTCGATCGTGATGATGTGGCCCTGCGACTGCTCATTGCGCCAATCGACCATCGCGGCGAGCGTCGTCGATTTGCCTGAGCCCGTTGCGCCCACCAGGATGGTGAGGCCGCGCTTGGACATCACCACATCCTTGAGCACCTGCGGCACGCCCAGCCCGTCGATGGTCGGCAGTATCTGCGGAATCACCCGCAGCACCATGCCCACTTTGCTTTGCTGCACGAATGCATTCACGCGGAAGCGGCCGATGCCCGGCGGCGAAATCGCGAAGTTGCATTCCTTCGTGCGCTCGAACTCCGCTGCCTGCTTGTCGTTCATGATCGAGCGCGCCAGCGCCAGCGTGTGGCCCGCGTTCAGCGGCTGCGGCGACACCTTGGTGACCTTGCCATCGACCTTGATCGCCGGAGGAAAGTCGCCCGTGATGAACAAGTCGCTGCCATTGCGGCTGACCATCAGCTTGAGCAGGTCGTTGATGAATTTCGATGCCTGATCGCGTTCCATGAAGGTCCTTTAGATCATTGCCCGTGAGGTCACGTTCTAGCCTGGGAAGTTTTCCGGAATCTTCGCTTTGCCGCGCGCTTCACCGGGGCTGATGATGTTGCGCTTGACGAGGTCAGCCAGGTTCTGGTCCAGCGTCTGCATGCCGAAGCTGTTGCCGGTCTGGATGGCCGAATACATCTGCGCCACCTTCGCCTCGCGAATCAGGTTGCGGATGGCTGACGTGCCGACCATGATCTCGTGCGCAGCCACGCGGCCCGCGCCGTCCTTGGTCTTGCACAGCGTCTGCGAGATCACCGCCTGCAGCGACTCGGACAGCATCGCGCGGATCATTTCCTTTTCTTCCGCGGGGAACACGTCGATGATCCGGTCGATCGTCTTGGCGGCGCTCGACGTGTGCAGCGTGCCGAACACCAGGTGCCCCGTTTCAGCAGCCGTCATCGCCAGCCGGATCGTTTCCAGGTCGCGCATTTCGCCCACCAGAATCGCGTCCGGGTCTTCGCGCAGTGCCGACTTCAGCGCGGCGGCGAACGACAGCGTCATCGGCCCGACTTCGCGCTGGTTGATCAGGCACTTCTTGGATTCGTGCACGAACTCGATCGGGTCTTCCACCGTGAGGATGTGACCGTATTCGGTTTCGTTCAGGTAGTTGACCATGGCGGCCAGCGTTGTCGATTTGCCCGAACCCGTTGGCCCCGTCACGAGCACCATGCCGCGCGGCTTGAGCGCGAGCTCTGAAAAAATCTTCGGGCAGTTCAGCTGCTCGAGCGAAAGAATCTTGGAAGGAATCGTGCGGAACACTGCGCCGGAGCCGCGGTTCTGGTTGAACGCATTCACGCGGAAACGTGCAAGCCCTTCGATTTCGAACGAGAAGTCCACTTCAAGAAATTCTTCGTACACCTTGCGCTGGGTGTCGTTCATGATGTCGTACACCATGGCGTGAACCTGCTTGTGGTCGAGCGCATCAACGTTGATGCGCCGCACATCGCCGTGCACCCGGATCATTGGCGGCAGGCCTGCCGACAAGTGCAGATCCGATGCCTTGTTCTTGACGCTAAACGCCAGCAACTGAGTAATGTCCACGTTTATTCCTCTTCCCGTAAGCAGCCAGTATCGAGCCCCGTGCGCCCCCGATCGCGCCCCCAATCGCCAGCGCCATCCCCACCCCTGTCGCAGCCGAGCCGCACCCACCGGGTGTCGGCCTCGGGCAGCGACAATAGGTGAGCTGCGCGCGAAGCGTGTCAGCTCGACCGAATGATTATGACCACGATTGAAGGCAATCTCCAGCGGGTTCGCGAGCGCATCGCCGCAGCCTGCCTTGCTGCCGGGCGCCCCGTGACGCACGTCACGCTGCTCGCTGTTTCAAAAACTTTCGGCCCCGAGGCCGTGCGTGAAGCCTTCGCGGGTGGCCAGCGCGCCTTTGGCGAGAACTACATCCAGGAAGCTGTCGAGAAGATGGCCCTGCTGCGCGACCTGCCGGTCGAATGGCATTGCATTGGCCCGATCCAGAGCAACAAGACCCGCCTCGTCGCTGAAAACTTCAGCTGGGCCCACACGGTGGACCGGCTGAAGATTGCCGAACGCCTGTCGCAACAACGCCCCGAGAGCCTGCCTGAACTTCAGGTCTGCATCCAGGTGAATGTTGATGCGGGCGCGACGAAGTCCGGTGTTGCGCCCGGCGAAGTGCTGGCGCTTGCAAGGCAAATCGCGCAGCTGCCGCGCCTGCATTTGCGCGGCCTCATGACCATTCCCGACCCCGCGCCCGACTTCGAAGCGCAAAAGGCCGTGCACCTGAAAGCACGAGCGTTGTTCGACGAGCTGCGGCAGATGGGCTTGGACATCGACACGCTGTCGATGGGCATGACGGGCGACCTGGAGGCCGCGATTGCCGCGGGCAGCACGATGGTACGCGTCGGCACCGCGATTTTTGGCAAGCGGTAAAGAGCGCTCGCCAGTCCGCCCTACTTCTTCGGCATCACCATGGGCTTGACGCTGCCGCAGTCAGCGCCCAGCCACTTGCCCGTGCCTTCCATGGTCATCTTCGTGGGCTTGCCTTCAACAGCCGTGTTCATCAGCATCTTCATGCTGTAGGCCTCGGAGCTGTTGAAGGTGAAGGTGCCTTCGCCACTGGAAGGCGGGTTGGTACACGTGAAAGCCATGTTCATGGTGTTGCCGCTGCGCGATTGCCTGGTGGTGGTGCAGTCGCCGCTGCGCTGCGTCGGCATCTGGTCGCGCTCGACCATCTCCTTGGTCATGCAGACCTTCACGCTGATATTGCCGGGGCCGCCCTCGCCCATCTTGACGCCGCGCTGCGCCATGGCGTCTTCCATCATCTTGCGCTGCTCGGGTGGCATGCTCTTCATTGCTTCGCGCGCCTGCGCCATCTTCTGGTCCATCTCGCTGCCGGCGCCGGCACTCATCTTGTTATTGACCTCCCACAGGCCCGGCTTCATGGTTTGCGCAAAGGCAGTGGTGGTGAATGCCGTGATGGCAGCTGCGATGAAGAAAGCACGTTTCATGGCCGGGTCTTCCTGGATGAGTAAAGCTTTATTTTGCGACAGCTGGCGCAGCGTGCAAAGCTGGCCCAAGCGCACTTGCGAGAGTCGCTCAAGCAGCCGTCGTCTGCCGCACTGCATGCTCCCAGCGATCCATCAAGCCGGCAGCGTCGCCACGCGACAGCGCGGGCATGAAGCGCCGCTGTGCCTGCCAGAGCGCAGCGAGCTCTTGCGTGTTGCGAAACACGCCTGCAGCAAGCCCCGCGAGGTACGCCGCGCCCAGCGCTGTAGTCTCCGTGACGGCGGGCCGCACGACGGGGATGCCGAGCAAGTCGGCCTGGAACTGCATGAGCAAGTCGTTGACGCAGGCGCCACCGTCGACTCGCAACTCGCTCACCGGCGCGGCGCCTGCCGCCACTGCATCGCGGCTCATCGCCTGCAGCAACGCGCAGCTCTGGTACGCGATGCTCTCGAGCGCGGCGCGCGCGATGTGTGCGACAGTCGTGCCACGCGTCAGGCCCGTGATCGTGCCGCGTGCGTCGGGCCGCCAGTAAGGCGCGCCGAGCCCGGTGAACGCGGGCACGAGCATCACACCGCCAGAGTCGGGGACAGATTCAGCCAGCGACTGCACTTGCCCGCTGCCCTCGATGGCGCGCAGGCCGTCGCGCAGCCACTGCACCACAGCGCCACCGACAAACACGCTTCCCTCCGTTGCGAATTCAGTGCGCGGCGTGACCTGCGCGGCGCTCGTGGTCAGCAGGCCGTTGGTCGAGAGCTGGAATTTCGAGCCGGTATGCATCAGCATGAAGCAGCCCGTGCCATACGTGTTCTTGGCCATGCCTTCGGTGAAGCAGGCCTGGCCGAACAGGGCTGCCTGCTGGTCGCCCGCCACGCCACCGATCATCACCGGCGCGCCGAGCAGCGACGCCGTTGTCTCGCCATAGTGCGCACTCGACGCCATCACCTTGGGCATCATCGACGCGGGCACACCCATCACGTCGAGCAGCTGCGCGCTCCATTCGTTGGTGTGCACGTCAAAGAGCATGGTGCGTGACGCGTTGGACACATCAGTTGCATGCACGGCACCTTGCGTCAGCTGCCACATGAGCCAGCTGTCGATGGTGCCGAAAGCGAGTTCACCGCGCTGCGCCTGCTCGCGCGCACCAGCCACGTTGTCGAGCAGCCAGCGGATCTTGGTGCCCGAGAAATAAGAGTCGACGATCAGCCCCGTGCGCGATCGGATCAGGTCTGCATGGCCTTGCGCGCGCAACTGCGCGCACATGGGCTCGCCACGCCTGTCCTGCCAGACGATCGCGTTGTGAATGGGCAAGCCGGTCTTGCGGTTCCACACCACCGTGGTCTCGCGCTGGTTGGTGATGCCGATGGCACGCACGTCAGACGCCTTGAGCTTCGCGTTGGCCAGCGCCTGCTGCGCCGTGGCGAGCTGGCCGCGCCAGATCTCCATCGGGTCATGCTCGACCCAGCCGGGTTGCGGGTAGATCTGCGGCAGCTCCTGCTGCGCCTGCGAGACAACGCGGCCCTGCGCATCGAAGACGATGCTGCGCGATGAGGAAGTGCCCTGGTCGAGTGCGAGGAGATACGTCATGGGCGCCGAGCATATCGGCTTGGCGCCCATGAGCGCTAGCTGGAGAACGCTGAGCTGCCAGCGCAATCGCGGACAGCTCTACCAGCGCATCCGGTCAAGGCTTGCGGTTCTGCTCTTCTTCACCACGACGACCACGGCGACCGCTCGCCGGCTCGCTGGCGTCCTGCGCTCGCGGCCGCGCACCGCCCGGCTGCGCGCGATCGCCACGCGCATCCGCAGCGGGCGCGGCAGGTGCTGAAGGCGCTGCGGGCGGCGTGACTTGCGGACGCGGGCCTGGCGCCGGCGCGGTGGCTGCAGCCGGGGCCGCTGGCGCAGGGCGCACAACGGGTGGCGGGGCGGGCTGCACCGGTGCGGGCGCGGCCGGCACAGGACGGGCCGCCGGTGCTGGCGCAGCAACCGGTGCAGGCGGTGCCGGTGTTGCGGCCGGCGCTGGCGGGGTAGCAGCTGGTGCTGTGGCACCAGGCGCGGCAGGCCGGCGGCCATCACGTGCCCGCTGCTCATCCACTGCATCGCGCAGGTCGTTGCCACGCTGTCCGCGCTCACTGCCGGGCCGCGCGGAAGCTCCGCGGGCAGGCGCCGGTGCAACGGGCGCTGCAACGGGCGGGGACACTGCGGGGGGTGTGGCTGCGGGCGGTGTCGCCGCAGGAGGTGCGGGCACAGGCCGTGGCGCGAGGACGGGCGCTGGCGGCGCCACCGGCGCAGGAGCGACGCGAGCCGATGCGGTGGGCGCAGGTGCTGCCGGCGCAGGTGCAGGACGCGGCACCAGTGCAGATGCAGCAGGCGGTGTGAGAGCAGCAGGCGGCGTCGGCGTGGCTGCTGGTGCTGGCGCAGCAGGCGGTGCTGGTGCCACGGGCGGCGGCAAGCCGGGGCCGCCGGGGCGCCCCATGCCTGAAGCAGCACTGCGCGGACCGCCACCTGGCGGGCGGGCGGCAGACGACGCCGGCGCAGTCACCGGCTCTGCCGCCTTCACGACTGTGACTTGCGGCGCGCTCGCGGGCGCCGCCGGCCTGATGGCAGCCACAGCCGCTGCGTCGAGCGGCCTGCCCGCATTGCGAGTCAGCGCATTGAGCTTTGCTTCGAACGACACGGGCGGTGGCGGCGGTGCCGTCTGCGCGACCACCGGGCGCTCGATGCGACGCGGCGGCGGGCGGGTGTCGCTCGGCGCCGCGCCCACGACGCTCGCGCGCTGCGGAGCCACGGGAGCCACATTCAACGCTTGCGCACGCTGCGCGATATCCGGCGCGATCCGAACGGTCTCGCGCTGCACGGGTTTCGATTGCGCAAAGGCGGAGGCGAGCATGCCGATCACGGCGCCAGCGATCTGCTGGTTGGCGTAGCGCGGCGGCGGTTCTGCGCGCTGCACATAGGAGCGCTCGACAAAATTGCGGTCGGCGCCGTTGTTGATGCGGTAGAAGTACTCGCGGCTTGACGTGTACGCCGGGCGGTAGACCTCGCGCGGCCCCAGGGGAACCCAGGCCACTGTGCCGCCACCGCCTTGCGGCGAGCCAGTGCCGATGAATGCAACCAGCGCGGGCGCGTAAACCGGGCGCTGCGCGACGGGGCCGGGCACCCAGGCCCACGTGTTGCTCACACGGGCCCAGCGTCCGTAGTGCGAAGGCGCGAAGCCCCACGGTGCATCGTCGATCCACGTCCAGCCCCACGGCTCGACCCACGACCAATGGCCGTCGCGATAGGGTGCCCAGTCAGCTGCAACACGAGTGGGAATCCACACGTTGCCGTACTCGGGCACTTTGCGCCATGTGCCGTTCGCGTCAAGGTCGGCGTAGCCGATCATGTCGGCCGGGACGAACTTGCGTGAGGGCGATGCGTCCCAACGGCGGTCGCGGTCGGTGCTCCAGCGGTCAAACTCATCCGGTGCACGCACCGCGAAGGTTTCAAAGTCCTGCAGGTTGGTGTCGTAGAAGCGGTAGGCGCGGTTGGCGCCGATCATGAAGGCGCGGCCTTCGCCGTACACCTGCGCCGAGCCTTGCCGCACCAGCACCATGGTCGAGTCGCCTTGGGGATCGACTTCGATGCGATAGATGCCCGGCTTGCGGATCGAATAGGCCAGGTTGGGCGTGGCGATCTCGAACACTTCGCCGCGGTCCAGTCGCCGCACGCGGGCATTGAGCACGCCTTGCGTCAGCTGGATTTGCGTGGTGCGGTCGTCCAGGTTGAGCAGCGCGATGCTGGTGTTGCTGCCCAGGCGAATGGCGGAGGAGCCCAGCTGCAGTTCAGCACGAGCGCCACGGTCCACCCAGAGCTTGTCGCCGGTGATCAGCGGGCGGTTGACCACCGCGCGACCCCAGTCACGTTCGCCGCCCACCGAAAAGCTCGCGTCACCCGTGACGTAAGAGATGCGCGCCACGCGCATCGGCGGATCGGCCCATGCGCCTAGCGACACCAGCGCGAGCAGGAAGGGGAGCAGATAGCGCAGCAGGCCGCTTCCAAACTGTCGGGTCATCATTCGAGTCATTCATTTCTCCTTGCGGGACGGCACGTGCCGACGTTAGCCCAACTGTCGAGCCACCGTTGTCAGATCAGACGCCGAGGCCGTGTCGTCCCAATCACTCCAACGCGCGGGGTGCGTCGTTTGAGGTTCTCGTAAACCCTTGCGGTTTACCGGACAGACAAGAACAGACACGAACAAAGAGCAACACCAGACTCAATACACAACCGCCGTACGCATGGTCACAAACTCCTCCGCCATCGTCGGATGAATGCCAATCGTCGAGTCGAACACCGCCTTCGTCGCACCAGCCTTCATTGCCACGGCAAACCCCTGCACCACCTCACCGGCATCGGCGCCCACCATGTGAAGGCCGACAACACGATCCGTTGCGTCTTCCACAATCAGTTTCATGAGCGTGCGTTCGCTGCTGCCACTCAACGTGTGCTTGAGCGACTTGAACTCGCTGCGGTACACCGTGATGCGGCCGAACGTCTCGCGCGCCTGGGCCTCGCCATAGCCCACAGTGCCGATCGACGGATGCGTGAACACGGCCGTCGAGATGAATTCGTAACTCATGTCGCGCTTGCCTGCGCCGAAGAGCCGGTCGACCACCACCATGGCCTCGGCCAGTGCAACGGGCGTGAGCTGCATGCGCGCCGTCACATCGCCAATCGCAAGAATCGACTTCACGGAAGTGACGTAGTGCTCATCGACAACGATGGCGCCACTGGCACCGCGCTCCACCCCCACGCTGTCCAGGCCAAGCGCAGCGACATTGGGCACGCGCCCCGTGGCATAAAGCACGGTGTCTGCCTCGATCGTGCTGCCGTCGACCAGCGTGGCCACCAGGCCGCTGGAAGTCTTCTCGACGGACTGCACATCGCTGCCAACACGCAGGTCCACGCCATGCTTGCGCACCTCCTGCGCGATGAAAGCGCGCACCTCGTCGTCAAAACCGCGCAGGATCTGCTCGCCGCGATACAACTGTGTGACCTGCGAGCCCAGGCCATTGAAGATTGAGGCGAACTCGCACGCGATGTAGCCACCGCCCACCACCAGCAACCTGCGTGGAAAGGTCTCCAGGTCGAACATGCTGTCAGAGCTCACCACGAACTCACGGCCAGGAAACTGCGGCACGCTCGGCTGGCCGCCTGTGGCAATCAGGATGTGCTTCGCGCTGAACGACTCGACGCCCGCAGCCGTCTGCACGCGCACCGTGTTCGCATCCACAACGCTGGCCCACCCCGTCACGATCTGCGCGCCAGCGCCCGTCAACAGGTTTTCGTAGATGCCGTTCAGCCGCGTGATCTCGGCGGCGCGGTTTTTCTTGAGCACTGCCCAGTCGAACGTCGCTGGTGGCAGGTGCCAGCCGAAGCCGGCTGCATCGCGAAAGTCATCGGCGAAGTGCGCGGCATAGCTATAGAGCTTTTTCGGCACGCAGCCGACATTCACACAGGTACCCCCCAACGCCGCGGCCTCGGCCACGGCCACCCGCGCGCCGCGCTGTGCGGCCATGCGCGCAGCACGCACGCCTGCACTGCCCGCACCAATGACAAACAGATCGAATTGCGCCATGGCTTTTTCTCCTGGGCGCAGTATGCGCGAGGCCGGATCTACCTGGCTGCGACCCGGTCAAACGCGCACGCGGTCCAGCAGTGCGATCAACGCCTCCAGTGGCGCAGGCTTGGTCAGGTGCGCATCGAATCCGGCTTCGCTGGTGCGCCGGGTGTCCTGCTGCGCACCGTAACCCGTCATGGCGACGATGAAGGCACCCTGCGCGCCCGGCAATTCGCGCAACTGGCGCAGCGTTTCGAAGCCGTCGATACCGGGCATCGACAGGTCGAGCAGCACCACGTCCGGTGCGAAATGCGCTGCCATCCCGATGGCGTGCGCGCCGCCATAGGCGCACTGCGCCTCATGGCCCAGCAGGCGGAGCATGTCGGTGGTGCTGTCTGCGCCGTCGCGGTTGTCGTCCACCACCAGTACACGCAGCGGCGCCGCAGCTTCCTCCTCTGGCGGCGCAGGCGCCGCGCCCAGGTCAGCCACCACCAGCGGCAGGCGGAACCGGAATGAAGAACCCTGGCCCCGCCCGGCACTGCTCGCCTCCAGCGTGCCGCCGTGCAGTTCCACCAGCGAGCGGGCAAGCGTGAGGCCGATCCCCAGGCCACTGTCGGTGGGCGACTTGCCGTTGTCACCCTGGTGGAACAGCTCGAAGATGGCTTCGAGTTCGCCGGCGTCAATGCCCCTGCCGTTGTCGATGACGGATGTCGCCACGAACTGGTCCATCAGCTCGACCCTGATTTCGATGATGCCGCCGTCCGGCGTGTAGCGCGCGGCATTCGCCAGCAGGTTCTGCATCACCTGCGCGAGCCGCGTGAGGTCGCCACTCACGAAGACCGGCTCGGCTGGCATGGAAATCTTCAGCGAGTGATGGTGCGCGTCGATGACGGGGCGCATCGTCTCGACACTGCGCGCCACCACATCTGCCATCGCCGTGGGTGCCTGCCGCAGCTTGATCTTGCCGGTGGTCAGCCGGCCGACATCGAGCAGGTCATCCACCAGCCGCGTGATGTGGGTCAACTGCCGGTCGATGATGTCACGCGACTTCGCAACAACCGGATTCACATTGCTTTCCAGCCGCATGATCGATACCGCGTTGCGGATAGGCGCGAGCGGGTTGCGCAGTTCATGGGCCAGCATCGCCAGGAATTCATTCATGCGCCGGCTCGACGCCTCGAGGTCGCTCAGCTTGCGCCGCTCTGTCATGTCGCGCGTGACTTTGCCAAACCCGAGCAACTCGCCGCGCTCGTTGCGAATCGCGGTGATCACCACATTCGCCCAGAAGGCAGTGCCATCCTTGCGCACGCGCCAGCCTTCGTCTTCCACGCGGCCCTGTTCCCGGGCAATGGCCAGCCCCCGCTCGGGCCTGCGCGCCAGCCTGTCTTCAGGTGTGTAGAAATTGCTGAAGTGCCGCCCGACAATCTCCTCGGCCGTATAGCCCTTGATGGCCTGCGCGCCCGCGTTCCAGCCCTGCACGAAGCCTTCGGTGTCCAGCATGAAGATGCCGTAGTCGCGCACGCTCTCGACCAGCAGGCGGAAGCGTTCTTCGCTGGTACGCAGGGCCTCTTCGTGGCGGCGGCGCTCCGTCAGGTCGCGGGTGATCTTGATGAAGCCGGTGAGCGCACCTGTGTCGTCCTTGACCGCAGTGATGACGACGTTGGCCCAGAAGCGCGAGCCATCCTTGCGCACGCGCCAGCCTTCGTCTTCGAATCGTCCGGCCAGCACGGCTTGCTGAAGCTCGAACTCGGGCCAGGCCCGGGCAACAGCGTCGGGTTCGTAGAACATCGAGATGTGCCGGCCCAGGACGTCCTTGCGCGTGTACCCCTTGAGTTTTTCAGCGCCGCTGTTCCACGAGCTGATCAGGCCCTCGGGGGTGAGGATCAGGATGGCGTAGTCCACGACTGCCTCGATCAGCAGCTGGAGGCGCTGCTCGAGCGGTGCGTCGAGCGCGGCGGCGGGAGTCAGTGGCAGGGGCATCCGTGAACGGGCAATGAGCCATCCACGATAACCGCCGCCCCCAGGCGCGCGGGCGTGCAGTGATCCGAAAGCGGTGTTGTCCTACAGGGCGGCCAGCCGATCGACAACAATGCGCAACACCTGCGGATGCACGCCCATGCCGCAGTGGCTCGCGCCGCTCACCTCGAAATTGCGGGCGGTCGCGGACTCCTGCAACATGCACGAGCGCCACGCCACGACGCCGTCGGTACGGCTGTAGATCGCCGTCGCCGGCACGGGTGGATCGAGCCGCAAACGTGCGCGCATCGCAGGCGTCATCGACGCACCGCCACGATTGAGAAGCCTGAACGCCGTTTGTGCATTGCTCGCCTCGACACCGCCAAAGGGCGATCCGAGCGTGACCACGTGGCGCACCAGCTGTGGCGCGCGCTTGGCGATTTCCCGGGCGTAGATGCCGCCCAGGCTCCAGCCAATGATGCTCACCGTGCGGCCCTGCCTGTCATGCAGTTCGCGCACCTTGTTGTCGAGCCGCGCGAGCCATTCGTCGAAGTCGCCTTGCGGGCCGCGGTTAAGGCCTGCTTGCCAGCAGATTGAGCACGAGCCCGCCCATCACCAGCGCAGCAGCGCCGACTTTCCAGGCGTCGAGCGACTCACCCAGCACCCACGCCGAAGCAGTCATGCCGAACACGGGAACGAGCAGCGCCGTCGGCGTGATCGTCGATGCGGGGTGGCGCGCGAGCAGCCAGTTCCACACGCCGTAGCCAAAGAGCGTGTTGCCAATTGCCTGCCAAAGCACGGTGGACCAGCCTGCGAGCGACGCCTGTGGGATCGACTGCGCGATCGCCGGCCAGCCATCGAATGCCAGCGCGAGCAATGCAAGCGGCGGTACGGCGAACGGGCTGCTCCACACCATGAACGACAGGGCGTTGATACGCCCGGCACTGCGCGCAACGATATTCGCCCCGGCCCACGACGCCGATGCGCACAGCACAAGCACAAGGCCCAGCGCCGTGATCGAGCCGCCGCCTCCTGCGATGCCGTGCCAGCCGATCAGCGCAACGCCGGCCACTGCCATCAGCGTGGCGGGAACCTGCAGCGCCTTCATGCGCTCGCCCTGGAACACGACCGCCGCGCCAATGGTGAAGAACACCTGGCTTTGCATCAGCAGCGATGCAAGGCCCGGCGAGATTTCCGAGCGCATGGCGAGATAGAGCAAGCCGAACTGCCCTGCCCCGAGCAACACGCCGAACTGCGCGAGCGTGCGCCAGCCCACCGCCGGGCGGGGGATGAAGAAGACCCACGGCAGCGTCGAGAGCGTGAAGCGAAGCGTCGCGAACACGAACGGCGGAAACTCAGCAAGCCCCCAGTGAATGACGACGAAATTCGTGCCCCAGACAAAGACGACAGCGAGCGCGAGAAATAGATGAGTGATGGGCATGCGTTGATCGTTTCACGCGCGCAGCGGCCGCGCCAATGAAAGTTCGCGCGGGCTTTGATGCGTGGGCCGCAACAATGGCGGCGCAGCGGACCCGGCAGCCTGTCTGAACATCAGATGACCAGACCCGCCAGCAGTTTCTGCGTCGTGCGCGGGGCTGCTGAAGAAGGGGAGCGAGGGCTTGGGCCTGCGCGCAGTGCCTGGCTCGCGCACGGTCAGGCCAGTGATACAGCCCGCCGTGCGCTGGTAGCTCACTGCGAACACAATCGGACTCTGACCCCGACTCCACTCCCATAGGCAAGACGCCAACCTTGAAGCCGCGGCGGCGTTAGGGGCTACTCAAGCGGGGAGGTGGCAAACGACCAGCGATGGTGTCAACCACTACAAAGCCAAAGTACAGATAGGGCCGTATTGCGGATGACTCTTCTGTTCACGGAAGAAAGACAGCGTCCGTGTATTCGCCCTTTGATGCAACCACCTCTACGCCCGCTCCATTTGTGATTGAATCCAAGTATGCATGCGCCGGTGCTTCACTAGCTGCAAGTGCACGCAATTGCGCAGCAAATTTCCGCGACTCCAACGACGAAAGTTTCCAAAGGAATTTCGCACCCTGCCGACTGAAGCTGCCATCCCCCTCAGTCGATTCAAGTTTCAAACCCACGTTCAGGAGCTTTGCAGAAGGAGCGTCCGCTAGATCGAGTGACTGCCGAGATTCAATGCGATCAGCAAGCCAATTCAGCGATGCCACATTTCCAAGAATCAGCAGTGTCGGCTCAGCGAAATCCGCAAGCCCAATGTGTATGTTGCAGTTAGTCATTTCTTAACGGGCGGCAGGTCGCCATGTGGAACATTTGACCAAGGAGAATTCTTGCCCTCATGGGGGTTGTAGTCCCAATGAGGGTTATGCCACTTATCGCCGGGAAACCAACGCCATTCACCGCCATTTGGATCCCAAAGGCTTTGTCCGCCCTTGTCACGCTCCGAAGGCCGGCTGGCTGGCCCTGGCTTGCATTGATCTGCCTCAGGAATTGGCGGCTTGACGCCGTCAGGCGGCAAGCCACGAGGCTGCTCTGGACTATTGAAAATCCGGTCAAGACCGTATCCGAGCAAAAGGCCGCCACCGAAGCCCAGCAAACTGCCGGCCACAGCGCCAGGCGGGCCACCTAGCGCGAATCCACCCATAGCTCCGAGTCTCGCTCCTAAAGTCGCCTGCCGTCCATCCGGATCTATATACGTCAGCGGCCTGCTGCCGACATAGGCGAACCGGCTCATCCCCCCGACCAGCCCGATCAGGTCGCTCTGAATGTACCGCCCACCCTTGTCGTTGTAATAACGATTCCAGTTGTAGAACAGCCCCGTCTCCGCGTCGTAGTACTGCCCCGGGAAGCGCAGGTTCATTTCAATCGGCTTGCTCGCCTTGAGCAGCACCGGCTGATTCGTCAGCGCTTGCTTGGGGTTGGGTGTGGCCTGCAGCACGCCCGTTGGCGTGTTGTTGCCGAACGCTGAATAGGGCCATTGCCACACCGGTTTGTTCGCTTCGTCCGTGATCAGTCTCGGAGTGCCGAGGTGATCTGCATGCACGGCGTAGAACTTGCCGTTACGGTACATGCCCATTGGCATGGCCTGGCCGTCTTGGGTGGGCAGCCAGATGTACTCCGTTCTACCTTTGCCCACTGCGCTTCCGTTGTCGTACTCGCCCAGCATCGCCCAGGCGGGGATGGGGCCATCGCCGTAAACGTATGCCGTGCCTAAGCCTGCACCTGTTGTTGTCGGTGTCGTGAACAGCCAGCCGAACGACTTCTTGAGCCAGGCGATGAAGCCCGCGTCGAGCGTCGTTTCATCGGGAAGGGTTTGCTCTGCCTGCGTGACGCTCTTGAACACGCGCTGGCCCATGGCGTTGGTCAGATAGACCACTCGCGCGGCTTCTCCGTCTTTGCTGACCGTCACTTTGGAGAGGCGATTAGCGGCGTCGTAGTCGAACTCGCGCAGGCCATCGCTGGTCATCGAGCCGTTCGCGTTGACGATGTAGTTCACCGGCGCTGTCACCACGCTCTTGACCTTGCCATTGCTCATGGTGGTGAGCGTCTGCGTGAAGCCCAGCAACCGGTTGCTGTCGCTGTCCATCAAAGACACCTGGCTTGTGGTGCTGGCAGCGTCCTGCTCGGTGAACTGGCCGTCTATGTCCGTGTCGCTGGTGGTCTTGTCGATGGACGTGAGGCGGTTGGAGTTCGCGTCGTAGGTGTAGTGGCTGCTGGCGCCTGCTCGGGTGAATGAAGTGAGGCGGTCACGGTTGTCGTAGCCGGCAGTCCAGGTCAGGGGCGTGCGGTACAGCTCCAGCGTCGTGGTGCGTTGCGCCCACAGCTCTTGCGTGATGCTGGTGATGCGGCCTGCCGCGTCGTAGCCGTAGCTTGAGAACTCGGTATGCGCCTTGTCAAAGACTGTTTCGAATCAGTCCCGAAGCCATTCCTAGATTTCCCCTGATCTCGGCGAAGATCGGTTGCCGCCAAAGACGCTGTCAACGACTGCACCGTCCTGCAATACGTTCACCATCCACGAATACTCTTTATCCCTGAACGGCAGTAAGTCTTGTGCAATTTGTTGGGCGCTTTCAAGTATTCGTCTAAGCGTAAGCGTGTCTGTCGCTGACGAAACATGCACCAACACCAATAGAAAACGCCATTCCTCTTGAATTTCATACTGAATTGACTGTCGGTCCAATGCCGCCGCTTTGGACAACTTGTCAATAAATCTGATCGCCAGTTCATTACTGATCATTTCTTACCTTTGAGGTGAAGAAGGGTTGGGTGTCGTCGCCAGAACCAAGAGATCAGGCGGCACTGGGCAGTTGAGGGCTCGCGCTTCCCCGATCTTTCTCATAAGGCCGGTCTTCAGCCCAGTTATCTGTGCATCGTGTCCCATCCAGGTTCCCTTACCGGCAAGATCTCCACCAGGATTGGATCCCAGCTCAAACGCGCGCTCAAAAAGATGGTTGGTGTCGCGCAATTGTTGCGAAATCTTGGTCTTAAGTTTCTCAGCAATATCGCGCATCTGACGGCTAATTTCGGAACATGGATCTGTTGGCTCGCACATGTCCCCAAACGCTTTCACTGCATCAGAAACGGCCCTTTTCCCCGAATCCGTGCTCATCCAAACCGCCCAGCCGGCGGCACCTGCTGCGGTTGCGCCCCACCACACAAGAGCAGGTACGAAAATGACCGTTCCGTCAGTGTCGATGCGGCTTAGAGGATTGCCACCGACATAGCCGAATCGGTTCATTCCGCCTCCCAGCCCGATCAGGTCGCTCTGAATGTACCGCCCACCCTTGTCGTTGTAATAACGATTCCAGTTGTAGAACAGCCCCGTCTCCGCGTCGTAGTACTGCCCCGGGAAGCGCAGGTTCATTTCAATCGGCTTGCTCGCCTTGAGCAGCACCGGCTGATTCGTCAGCGCTTGCTTGGGGTTGGGTGTGGCCTGCAGCACGCCCGTTGGCGTGTTGTTGCCGAACGCTGAATAGGGCCATTGCCACACCGGTTTGTTCGCTTCGTCCGTGATCAGTCTCGGAGTGCCGAGGTGATCTGCATGCACGGCGTAGAACTTGCCGTTACGGTACATGCCCATTGGCATGGCCTGGCCGTCTTGGGTGGGCAGCCAGATGTACTCCGTTCTACCTTTGCCCACTGCGCTTCCGTTGTCGTACTCGCCCAGCATCGCCCAGGCGGGGATGGGGCCATCGCCGTAAACGTATGCCGTGCCTAAGCCTGCACCTGTTGTTGTCGGTGTCGTGAACAGCCAGCCGAACGATTTCTTGAGCCAGGCGATGAAGCCCGCGTCCAGCGTCGTTTCATCGGGCAGCGTTTGTTCGGCTTGCGTGACGCTCTTGAACACCCGTTGGCCCATCGCGTTGGTGAGATAGACCACTCTTGCGGCTTCGCCGTCTTTGCTGACGGTCACTTTGGCGAGTCGGTTGGCCGCGTCGTAGTCGAACTCTCGCAGGCCATCGCTGGTCATTGATCCGTTCGCGTTGACGATGTAGTTCACCGGCGCCGTCACCACGCTCTTGACCTTGCCATTGCTCATGGTGGTGAGCGTCTGCGTGAAGCCCAGCAGGCGGTTGCTGTCGCCGTCCATCAAAGACACGTGGCTTGTGGTGCTGGCGGCGTCTTGCTCGGTGAACTGGCCGTCTATGTCCGTGTCGCTGGTGGTCTTGTCGATGGACGTAAGGCGGTTGGAGTTGGCGTCGTAGGTGTAGTGGGTGCTGGCGCCTGCCCGGGTGAATGAAGTGAGGCGGTCACGGTTGTCGTAGCCAGCGGTCCAGGTCAAAGGCGTGCGGTACAGCTCCAGCGTCGTGGTGCGTTGTGCCCACAACTCTTGCGTGATGCTGGTGATGCGGCCTGCCGCGTCGTAGCCGTAGCTTGAGAACTCGGTGGCCGTCATGCGGCCATCGGTGTCGAATGTGCGCGCTGCGGTGTCGCCCGTGCCCCACGTCCATGATTGCGGCTGGCCGAGCGCGTTGTGCGTGAGGCTGCTGATGAACGGGATCGTGGGCTTGGGTTTGCGGGCGGTGCCGGGCTCGCGCACGGTGACTCCCGTAATGCGGCCTGCCATGCGTTGGTAGCTCACTGCAAGGCCGCTGGGGTAGGTCATGCCTGCGAGCTCTCCGGCTGCGTAGCTGTAGGTCACTGTGTAGCGGCTCGGCGTGGCTGGGTTGTCCAGCACGGTGGAGGTCTTGCTGGTGATGCGGCCCTGCGCATCGCGCACGAAGACGAGTGAACCCGTCTTGTCGCTGATGCTGGCCAGATACCCCGTCTTGTTGCTGTCCCACTCGAACTGTTGGGCGGGTTCGTTGCCGTGGCGAATTTCTGTGGGGCGGCCCAGGGCGTCGCGGGTGATTGCCGTCTTGATGCCTTTGGCATCGGTGCTTGCGATCACGTTGCCTGCGGCGTCGTGCTCGTAGGTGACGTTGCCGCCATCGGCGCTGGTCTGGCGCTTCACATCGCCCAAGGCGTTCTGCTCGTAGCCGGTCTGCACGCCCTTGGGGTCGGTGACTCGCGTGAGCTGGTCCAACGCGTTCCAGTCGGTGGTCACGCTCGCGCTGTCGGGCAGGGTCGTGCGAACTGGGCGGCTCAGGCCGTCGAGCGTTTGGGCTGTTGTTTGCTGCAAGGGGTCGGTTACCGATACCGGCTCGCCGTTGGCGTT
>NZ_WJBU01000025.1 GCF_009646335.1 Caenimonas koreensis DSM 17982
ACGAGGCTGCATTCGACGCTGGGGTACGTGAGCCCAATGCAGCATGAGAGAAACTGGTTGGCGGCCCAGGAAAAGAAGTCCGCTTAACAAGCTCGGTTAAGGGATTCGTCAAACAGGGGCAAGGTCAAGGAGCCTTCAAGGGACAGTGGGGGCTGCGGTTGTTTCATGGGGTCGGGTGTGAATGGAAATCGGCGGAAAGGATGATCCTAGTCACTGCGCGAGCGCCTGGTAGCGATGGAAATGTGTCCGCGAAGACGAATGAACGGGCGCCGCATTTATATGCCTAGCACTGTGACACATTCGTGGGAAAGTGCTTTGCTGGATATCCACGCACACACCTCATGAAGGAGTCGCGCAAGCGCGCGCTTGTTCGCTTGAAAATTCTCGGCGAAGGGCACCTTGGTCGAGGGAAACAGGAAGCCGACCGCCGCATTCAATTCCTGAACAGATTCGGATGATTCAAGATTTGCTTCGAGCAACCGCAAGTCGCTAACGATGCACTCCCATTTGCTTGCAGCGATCTCGGTAAATGCGTAGTGGTCATAGTCCGGAACGTGCCGCTGGATAACTGGCTCCAAGTAAGCGAAGACTTCCTCTTCGAAAAACAACGAACCGTCATTCCAGCATTGCTCTAAGTACGGGCCAGGCAGAAGTTCCATGTATGCAGTGCCAACCAGCTCAGTCTTGCTTTTAATGATGCGGATGAAATCCATAGATAGTATTGCGGTACAACCCGTAGAGGTAACCGATGGCCGCGCCAAGATGCAAGCGCAGCGAGTAGACGATTGTGGACATTTGCGTTGACTTCCCGGCTAGGCCGGCTAACGCTCCCCATACGGCACAACTGTATCCAGCTGACCCGCAGGAAACAGATTCGGTGCAACGTTGCGGTAGACAAGTCGAGAGCCCACAGGCATCGGAATCACCGAGATCATTCCCCGGTTGTTAGTTTGGAACGAAGTCGCGTTCAACTGGTACAACCTGCCAGCCTCGACCCGAAGTCCGATTTGACCTTCGCCAGTCTCTCTGCGGGATTGGTAGCGAATTCCGATACGGTAAGCCCCCGGAAGCAAATAGATGATCGAGGCGCAGCCGCCTTGAGAAGTCGCAGGCTTTCCATCCACGCTGCAAATGAAGCCAGATTCGTAGTTTGGTCGACCGTCGGTAATGAAGACCGTGGCAACCTCAGACTCAATTCTTGGCGCCCCGGAGTATCCAACGGCCTTCACGGCGGGGCCAGGAGGAAAAGAAGCGCATGCCGCCAACAGAACCGTTGTCAAAGGCAAGGCAAAGCGGTGCAAGTGAGTCATGAAATTGATGTCAAACGTGAAGCAAGCTCCGCGACCATGTTGAACAACCTGTTAGACCGCATTTCCACCCTTCCTAACAAACTGCGCCCCGAACCAGAGCAGATACTGTACTGCGACCGCGCTCGGCGCTAAGAACACCAAGGGCAACCAAGCATTCATCCAGCTCCAGGCTTCTGGAAAAAGGAGCATGTTGTAGACAGCCCCAAGACCCCAGGGAAGTGCGCCGCACAGACCGAGACAAAGCAAACTTGCAGTCATCCAAGTGAGAACGAAGCTGTGCCGCCAGCGACCGTGGAAAGATGCCAGGGTGAGGCCGAGTAAGCCAGCGACCCCGAACACTGCGAATGACACGAGGCCAACTTTGAGCGCCGGTCCGATCAACAGTGTTACCGGCAACAAGAACACTGCTGGCGCTATACCACCGATGGCACACCAGAGCGGATGTGGAGGCGCAATGTGTGCCATGCGATCTAACGTTAGAGGTACGCGGTGACAAAGGCACCTGCGAGCATCGCGAGCAGATGCCGCAAGGCATCCGTCTTGACTGACCTGTCAGACCTCTTGCTCACTGCTCGTCCTCCGCCTGCAATGGCGAATGTGACCAAGACCAGTACGAAAGCAAGGCAGTTGCGTCCATATCGAGCTCCGGCCAATAGTTGTGCGCGTGAGGCGCCGAACCCTCGATCTCTCCGCGTTCAAAGCCAAGCGCTTTCATTTCAGATACGAAGCGATCGAGCCGTCCATACGCAAAGAGTTCATTGTGCCGATCCCACACGACAGTTCCATGATCAATGCGCGAGTGCGCCCAAATATCAAACCTGGCGTCAGAGGACAGAAATGAGGCGAACCTTGACATGAACGACTGAAAATCCACGGCCGACAGTTCCGGGCTCTGATAGCGACCTGGCTCACCTTCACCCCTTGGCGTGTGCAGAACATAGAGCAGCGTGTAAGGCTCCGCCATGCTCAGGACGAGCTTGGTAAATGGAGCCGAGTCTCCGCCCGGTGCAACCGTCGTAAGACGGTGAACGTCACCCACCGGCGTCAATGAGAAGACAGGACGTGCGGAGTGTTGAACCCAACTGCCGTCGACTAGACGCGAGAGCTTGTGCATGAGGTCTAAAGTGAAGATGACCGGCACACAGCAACTGCGGCGCGAGCCGCGGCCCGCTGCTGTGCGTCGGTGGCGGTTGACAGGTTAGACCGCACTTCGTGGCTCCGCAACAAGAACGAGATGAGAGAGAAGTGCATCGAGTTCTTCGTCCGTATGCCCCGCGCCCTTGTGATTGCTATCCCAGTGCCAAATGGCCTGCACCTCAGGCGTAAGGATGTTCGAGTACAGACGCGTCGCAAGAAACGCAAGCGCATACCTATCGAGGCCGTAAGTCGCCGCGACAGCACGAAACGCTCTTGACGGAGTCGACGACTGCAGTAGATTCCGCAGCTTTTTCGCCGCTTCGCGTTCTCTGTCCGACTCCAAACTCCTATTCATGCGCATTCTGTGCCCGTGCGGTCTAACGTAAAGTAACCGGCGCACAGCAACTGCGGTGCGAGCCGCAGCCTGCTGCTGTGCGTCCGTGTCGATTGACATGTTAGACAGCATGACGCGCGACCTCTTCTCGGCGTGTCCAAAGTGCCGGATTTCGCCAAATGCCAAGCACCCATGTAGCAAGTGCGATAACCGTCGTGTACATGACAAAGCCCGCGAGGTCTTCCAGCGCCTCGATTTTCTTCCAGTCTCTGAGACCTTCATCAAAAACCATTGACACGAAGATTGGCCCGAAGTACAGCATGCCGATCAGTGCGCCGCCTGCCGCAGCCCAATACCACTGCAGCCTTTTGAACTTCCAAGCAATGGCAAAGAGCGCCAAACCGAGCGGTACAGCGACGACTAATACCAAGGCTGCGTGCACGAGCGCACCAGTAGCAAGCGCTCCAATGCTTTCACCAGTGCCTAGAACGAGGCTGCTGAGAAATGCGACCACGAATGGCGCGAACACAAAAGCAGACAGCAGCCTAAACATGCGGTCTAACGAATGAAAGGGACTTCCCCGTCCCGAACTAGCCGCGTATTGCGGCGACCGGCAACGAAGTGCCACGATGGGAAGTGCGAATGTCTCATCAACTCGTTCGAAAGGGGAAGTCCATGTCTATTGTTACTCTGGGAATCGATCTCGCCAAGAACGTTTTTGCGTTGCATGGCATTGATGCCACCGGCCGCGTGGTGCTAGCGCGTCCGAGCGTGACGCGCGGCAAGTTGCTTGAACTGGTTGCCTCTTTGCCGCCGTGCCTCATCGGCATGGAAGCGTGCTCGGGTGCGCATCACTGGGCGCGTTTGTTCGCTGCGCACGGGCATACCGTCAAGCTGATGGCGCCCAAGTTCGTCGCGCCCTATCGCCTGTCGGGCAAGCGCGGCAAGAACGATGCGGCTGATGCGGCGGCGATCTGCGAAGCCGTGACGCGGCCCGCCATGCGCTTTGTGCCGGTCAAGAACATTCACCAGCAAGGCGAGCTGCTCGTGCATCGCGCGCGCCAGGGCTTCGTCGTGCAGCGCACGGCCACGATCAACCGCATCCGCGGCCTTCTGTCGGAGTTCGGCATCGTGCTGCCGTTGAAGGCCGCTACGGTGCGTCGCGAGGCGCTTGCGCAGTTGGAGGACCTGCCGGGCTGGTGCAACACCGTGATCGGCGATCTGCTGAGCGAAGTGCATCGCCTGGACGAGCGCATCGCGCAGTACGACCGGCACATCGAAGCCATTGCGCGCCAGAGCAAGTCCGCGCAGCAGCTGATGCAGCTTCCCGGCGTGGGTGCGACCACGGCGACGGCATTGATTGCGATGATCGGCAGCGGCCACGAGTTCAAGAGCGGCCGCCAGCTCTCGGCGTGGCTGGGCCTGGTGCCAGGCCAGTACAGCTCAGGCGGCAAGCAGCGCCTGGGGCGCATCACCAAAGCGGGCGATCCGTACATGCGAATGCTGCTGATCCTGGGCGCGCGATCGGTGCTGCAGACGGCCAAGGACAAGAGCGATGCCGTGAGCCGATGGGCCGTGCAGCTGGCAGCCCGCGTGGGTTACTGGAAGGCGATTGTCGCGATCGCGGCCAAGAACGCCCGAATGTGCTGGGCGGTGCTGGCCCGGGGAGAGAGTTTCAAGTTGCCGGCGTAGTCGAAGCCGGCAAAGAGTTTCACCGCGTGATGTGCAAGCGTTGATGTGAGTGAAGGTTGGACCTGCGCGGGGTGTGCCTGTTCATCTCTAGGAGAGGGCATCTGCCGTCCTCGGCTAACGATTGAGGCCCCCGCGCGCGTCTTTCATCAGGGTCCGCAGCACGAGTGCTGCATCAATGACCGTTTGTAGTTTCGCTGTCCGCACCCTTCGCAAGCAGCTGCACAGAGCGCATGGAAAGTTTGATTGCCTACACGCGATCTGCGATCGCGAAGGGGATCATTTGCTTGACAGGTGGGGAAGCCCTTGTAGTAAAGATGACCGGACAACAACACCTTGCGGCGAAGCCGCGTTCTGCTGTTGTTGGTCCGTGTCGATCGACAAGTTAGACGGCATCACACACCGCCCGTATAAAACACCAAATAGCACGGCAGCGCCAACAGCGCCGTGATCGAAACTAAGACAGCCAGCACTTTGAGCCTCCAACGAACTGCAACGGCCCAAGCAGCAGCGACCAAAGCGAGTACGCCTACCGGGACATGAACGTAGTAGCGTAGCTGACCTGCAGACGGGTACCCGGGCACGTTTTGTGAGCGAACTCCGTCAATACCCGCGAGGCCTATCACCAAGAACGCCACCCAAAGCGCAGCAGCTGCTAAGGAGAATACGTGGGCGGTTTTCATGCGGTCTAACGAATGAAAGGGACTTCCCCGTCCCGAACTAGCCGCGTATTGCGGCGACCGGCAACGAAGTGCCACGATGGGAAGTGCGAATGTCTCATCAACTCGTTCGAAAGGGGAAGTCCATGTCTATTGTTACTCTGGGAATCGATCTCGCCAAGAACGTTTTTGCGTTGCATGGCATTGATGCCACCGGCCGCGTGGTGCTAGCGCGTCCGAGCGTGACGCGCGGCAAGTTGCTTGAACTGGTTGCCTCTTTGCCGCCGTGCCTCATCGGCATGGAAGCGTGCTCGGGTGCGCATCACTGGGCGCGTTTGTTCGCTGCGCACGGGCATACCGTCAAGCTGATGGCGCCCAAGTTCGTCGCGCCCTATCGCCTGTCGGGCAAGCGCGGCAAGAACGATGCGGCTGATGCGGCGGCGATCTGCGAAGCCGTGACGCGGCCCGCCATGCGCTTTGTGCCGGTCAAGAACATTCACCAGCAAGGCGAGCTGCTCGTGCATCGCGCGCGCCAGGGCTTCGTCGTGCAGCGCACGGCCACGATCAACCGCATCCGCGGCCTTCTGTCGGAGTTCGGCATCGTGCTGCCGTTGAAGGCCGCTACGGTGCGTCGCGAGGCGCTTGCGCAGTTGGAGGACCTGCCGGGCTGGTGCAACACCGTGATCGGCGATCTGCTGAGCGAAGTGCATCGCCTGGACGAGCGCATCGCGCAGTACGACCGGCACATCGAAGCCATTGCGCGCCAGAGCAAGTCCGCGCAGCAGCTGATGCAGCTTCCCGGCGTGGGTGCGACCACGGCGACGGCATTGATTGCGATGATCGGCAGCGGCCACGAGTTCAAGAGCGGCCGCCAGCTCTCGGCGTGGCTGGGCCTGGTGCCAGGCCAGTACAGCTCAGGCGGCAAGCAGCGCCTGGGGCGCATCACCAAAGCGGGCGATCCGTACATGCGAATGCTGCTGATCCTGGGCGCGCGATCGGTGCTGCAGACGGCCAAGGACAAGAGCGATGCCGTGAGCCGATGGGCCGTGCAGCTGGCAGCCCGCGTGGGTTACTGGAAGGCGATTGTCGCGATCGCGGCCAAGAACGCCCGAATGTGCTGGGCGGTGCTGGCCCGGGGAGAGAGTTTCAAGTTGCCGGCGTAGTCGAAGCCGGCAAAGAGTTTCACCGCGTGATGTGCAAGCGTTGATGTGAGTGAAGGTTGGACCTGCGCGGGGTGTGCCTGTTCATCTCTAGGAGAGGGCATCTGCCGTCCTCGGCTAACGATTGAGGCCCCCGCGCGCGTCTTTCATCAGGGTCCGCAGCACGAGTGCTGCATCAATGACCGTTTGTAGTTTCGCTGTCCGCACCCTTCGCAAGCAGCTGCACTGAGCGCATGGAAAGTTTGATTGCTACACGCGATCTGCGATCGCGAAGGGGATCATTTGCTTGACAGGTGGGGAAGCCCTTGTAGTAAAAATGAGCGGCGACCGATGGAGTTCGAGCGCCGCAGGCGCGGACGCCATTGGGCGCCCGTCTCGATTGCCCAGTTAGATTGCATCGTCCGCTACCTCAATTGACGAACCATTGGGCACTTCCGCGGTCGTGGCTTCGACGAGTAGAAAGGCATCTTTCTCATGCGGAACAGGTTGTCGACGTAATAGCCACTCTTTCCATGCGATGAACTCGCGGCGCTCTCCATTGGGAAGAATTATGGTGGCTCTCAAACGCTTCCCGACCGAAAGCGGCATTTGATCACTGACCACTGCCACAAGCCCGCGCCCAGTGATCGTGAACGTTGCTTCGATTGGAACAGGGCCGTGCTTCATGCAATCTAACGTAATGTCTCAGGCAAACCCGCACGATAAAAACGGCGGGGCCTCACTTCACCCCGCGTCACATCGCACGCAAGTCCTTGAACGACAAGATGAGTTTTCATTTTTTCGGCCGCCCCTGATTTTTCTCTCCGCATATATATCACGCAGGATTCTTCGTGCGGAATAAAACCGCAGGATATTCGCCGGGCTTGCGTGATAACGCCAACGCCGCTTTTTTTTGCAGCCCTTCGTCTCATTGGCGATGAGCTCATTGCTCAATGCCGCTCGCGTCAATATACTGTCTTTTCATACAGTATAAATCCCATGCCAAACCCTGCACCGCCTTCAGCCTCATCGTCTGTTGCATCCCCGCGCCTGCTCGACCAGGTCCGCGCGCGCGCACGCTATCTCCACTACAGCTTCAGCACCGAAAAAGCGTATGTCTACTGGATCCGCTTTTTCATTCGCTGGCACAAGCTCAAGCATCCGCGCGACATGGGCTCGGCGGAGGTCGAGGCGTTTTTGTCGATGCTCGCCATGCAGCGCAATGTCTCCACTTCCACGCACAACCAGGCACTGAGCGCGCTGCTCTTTCTCTATCGCGAAGTGTTGAACATGCAGCTGCCGTGGATGGACAACATCCGCCGGCCTACCTACACCAAGCGCATTCCTTCCGTGTTGACGCGTGAAGAGGTTGCCGCGCTACTCGCAGCAATGGAAGGAGACATCGCCATCGTCGCGCAGCTGCTGTATGGCACGGGCATGCGCCTGATGGAAGGCCTGCGGCTGCGTGTCAAGGATGTTGATTTCGAGCGCAACGCCATCATCATTCGCGAAGCCAAGGGCAGCAAAGACCGGGTGGTGATGCTTCCGCGCTCGCTCACGGGCCCGCTGCGCAAACAGATGCAGGCCGCACACGCACTCTGGATGAGCGACCGCGCTGCCGGCAAGGCCGGCGTCGAAGTGCCACACGCACTTGAGAGCAAATACCCGCAAATCGGCAGCACCTGGGGCTGGTTCTGGCTGTTCCCTTCGCCCACGTTCGCCACCGATCCGGCCACGGGCGTCGTGCGCCGGCATCACCTGTTTGAAGACCGGCTCAAACGCGCCCTGCGCAAAGCCATCACCGCCACAGGCATCCAGAAGCGCGTTTCAGCGCATACCCTGCGGCACAGTTTTGCCACGCATCTGCTGCAGGCCGGCACCGACATCCGCACGGTGCAGGAACTGCTCGGTCACAGCGACGTGAGCACCACCATGATCTACACGCACGTGCTCAAGATTGCTGCAGGCGGCACCGCAAGCCCGCTCGATTCGCTGACCCCTATTGCACCACCCCAGCAGCCGCCCCGCTGCGAAGAGGCCGTGGTCGCCTACGACATCTCAAGCAGCAAACAGCTTCGCCACACTGATCACGCCGCCAATCACGATGAACAGCAGGGTCACCAGCAAGATCACCTTGGCGCGTTGCGGCAAGCCCCACACATAGCGCCCCGGGCCGCTCGCGCGCCGCTCGTTCTTGTCGAGCAACGCCTGCAGCTCACTTGCATCGACAGCGCTCCACAAACATCCGCAATCAGGGCACGCGTGAAACCGCTGCTTGTCTTTGAGCCGCACCATCCGCTTGAAAGCGAAGAAGCGCAAACCGTCCGGGTAGAAGGCACCCCTGAACTTGCCGCCTTCGTCTGAAGCCATGATGCTGCCCGCCACGCATCGCTCCTTTGAACAGGCCGGGCACTTCACCGGCGTCACACCTGCTCGCTTTGCTGCTGCAGCCGCCACATGTCGGCATACCGGCCGCCGCGCGCGAGCAGTTCCGCATGGGTGCCGCGCTCCACGATGCGGCCCGCATCCATCACCAGGATCTGGTGCGCGTCGGCCACGGTGGAAAGGCGGTGCGCAATCACCAGCGTTGTCTTGTTCTGTGCCACGCTCTTGATCTCCGCCTGAATCGCGCGCTCGTTCGCGGAGTCAAGCGCGCTGGTTGCCTCGTCAAAAATCAGGATGAGCGGGTTCTTCAGCAAAGTGCGCGCAATCGCAACTCTCTGTTTTTCACCGCCTGAAAGTTTGAGCCCGCGTTCACCCACCATCGTCTGGTAGCCCTTGGGGGTGGACTCGATGAAGTCGTGGATGTGCGCCGCCTTCGCAGCTTCTTCCACTTCTTCGCGCGACGCACCCGGCTTGCCGTAAGCGATGTTGTATTCGACCGTGTCGTTGAACAGCACCGTGTCTTGCGGGACGATGCCGATGGCCTGCCGCACACTCGCCTGCGTCACTTCGCGAATGTCCTCGCCTGCAATCGTGATGCGGCCCGACTCGATCCCACCGCTACCCGCAACGCCCACGTCATAGAAGCGATAGAGCAGCCGCGCCAGTGTCGATTTGCCGGAGCCTGATGGCCCCACCACCGCCACCGTCTTGCCCGCCGGTATCTCAAAGCTCACGTTGTGCAGGATGATGCGGGCCGGGTCATAGGCAAACGTCACGTCGTCAAAACGAACCGCCCAGTCGCCTTGCGGCGATAGCGGCTTGGCGCCCGGCCTGTCAGCCACTTCGCGGTCGCGCTCCATCAGCACAAACATCTTGTCCAGGTCCGTCAGGCTCTGCTTGATTTCGCGGTAGAGCACGCCCAGGAAGTTCAGCGGTATGTACAGCTGGATCATGAAGGCGTTGATCATCACCAGGTCGCCCAGCGTCATGGTGCCGTTCACCACACCTTGCGTCGCGCGCCACAGCATTGCCACCAGGCCCACGGCAATGATCAGTTGCTGGCCGGTGTTCAGTATCGTGAGCGACGTCTGCGCCTTCAGCCGCATGCGCCGCAGGCTCTCCAGGCTCTTGTCGTAGCGCTGCGCCTCGAAGTCTTCGTTGTTGAAGTACTTCACCGTTTCGTAGTTCAGCAGCGAGTCAATCGCGCGCGAATGCGCTGCCGAGTCATGCTCGTTGGCCAGCTTGCGAAATTGCGTGCGCCACTCCGTCACGGTCACAGTGAACGTGATGTAGAGCACCAGCGCAATCAGCGTGATCCACGCAAACCACACATCAAACTTCACCGCCAGGATCGACAGCACCAGCGTCATCTCGATCAACGTCGGCAAGATGCTGAAGATCGAATACGAGATCAGCGATTCAATGCCGCGCACACCTCGCTCGATGTCGCGCGTCATGCCGCCGGTCTGCCGCTCCAGGTGAAAGCGCAGGCTCAGTGAATGCAGGTGGCGAAACGTCTGAAGCGCTATCGTGCGCGCCGCGCCTTGCGTGGCCTTGGCAAAAATCAGCTCGCGCAACTCGGTGAGCAGCGAGGTTGACAGGCGCAGCAAGCCATACGCGATCAGCAGCCCGACGGGCACAACCAGCACCGCCGCCGTATCGCCCGGCTTGATCGACATCGCATCGACCAGGTGCTTGAGCAGGATGGGCACGCTCACATTGGCGACTTTTGCGCCCACCATGAAGAGCAGCGCAAAGGCCACGCGCCACCTGTATTGCAGCAGGAAGGGCAAAAGGCGCTTGAGCGTGGCCCAGTCCGAGCGCGGCTTCGCTGGCGCGGGCTGCGTCGTGGTGTTGGCGGTTGTGGGCGCGCAGGGCCCTGTGGAAGCTGCTTCGCCGTGCTGGCGCATGAGGGACAATCCGTTCGATTCAGACCTGAGTTAAAGAGATTGTGCCCATGTCCGCCAATACAAGCCCTGTACATGCCACGTTGCCCACCGACAAAGAGCTCGTGATGAAGGTCATCCCCATGCCCGCCGATGTCAACGCCAATGGCGACATCTTCGGCGGCTGGGTCATGGCGCAGGTCGACTTGGCGGGCTCCGTGGTGCCGGCGCGCTATGTCGAAGGGCGCATGGCGACGGTGGCGGTGAATGAATTCATCTTCAAGCAGCCCGTGCGCGTGGGCGACATCCTGTCGTTCTTCGCGTCGATCACGCGCATCGGCAATACGTCCATCACGGTGCAGGTGGAAGTGTTTGCCGAGCGCTTTCGCAAGCAGGGCCAGTTCGTGAAGGTGACGGAAGCGTCACTGACCTACGTTGCGATCGATGAAGCGGGCAAGCCGCGGCCCATTCCGCGCAAGCCCTGAGGGCGGCTCGCAGCAGCGGGCTAAAACTTCCCGTGCCGCCCTTCGCCTGACGCGAAGCGCCCTGCCCCTTCAATGCCATCCACCACACGGGCCTTGCTTCGCTCCCACTCCATGCGCAGGGCGTCCTGCATCGGCAAGTCCCACTGCTCATAAGCGTTCATGCGGTCAGCCAGCATCGTGGCTTGCGGGAACTTCGTGAGCTGACTGGCCAGCTCCACGGCAGCAGCCAGCGCATGCCCTTTGGCGACCACGCGATTCGCCAGCCCCATCTGCAACGCCTCCGCGGCCTCGACCTTGCGGCCGGTCAAGATCAAATCCATCGCGTGACCCATGCCCACCAACCGCGGCAGCCGCACCGTGCCGCCATCGATCAGCGGCACGCCAAAGCGGCGGCAATAGATGCCGAAGTACGCGTCTTCTTCCATCACGCGCATGTCGCACCACAGCGCCAGCTCCATGCCGCCGGCCACAGCCGCTCCGCTCACGGCCGCAATCACGGGCTTGGACAAGACAAGGCGCGACGGCCCCATCGGGCCTGCAGGCTGCGCCACGCCTTGCGGAAACTCCAGCGCGGCGATCACGTCACTCGCGGGCATTGACGACTTTGCGGCGGCCTGCAAGTCCCAGCCCGCACAGAAGTGGCCGTGCGCGCCATGGAACACGGCGACCTTTGCATCCGCGTCATTCTCAAAGGCGACGAATGCCTCGTGCAGCTTGAGGGCGGTGGCGGCATCGACGGCGTTGCGCACGTCGGGCCGGTCAAGTGTCACAACGGTCACGCCGCTGTGGTGTGTCACGTGTACGCCTGTTTGCATGAGGGCATTAGACAGCAATGCAGCCAGCCGCGCGACAGATCGTTCGGGTTGCACCCGGTATCTTCACTGCGCCCGACCCGCTATAAAACCTGTGGTTCGCTTCACCGGAGCAAGAGTGCAATTCATTCAACTCGTCATCAGCGGCATTGCGCAGGGCTGTATCTACGGCCTGATCGCGCTGGGCTTCGTGCTGATCTACAAGGCCACTGAGACAGTGAGCTTCGCGCAGGGCGAGCTGATGATGCTCGGCGCGTTCTGCGGCCTGGCCTTGATGACGTTCATGGGCTTTCCGTTCTGGCTGGCCGTCATCAGCGCCATCGCGGCCATGGCGGCGTTTGGCGTGCTGCTCGAGCGCATCGTCATCCGCCCCATCCTGGGCCAGCCCGCCTTCTCGATCGTGATGCTCACCATCGGCATCGGCTACGTGGCGCGCGGCCTCATCACCATGATCCCCGGCATCGGCACCGAGACGCACACGCTGCCCGTGCCCTACAAAGACCAGGTGTGGAATGTCGGCGCGCTGGTGCTCAACGCCGAGCAGATGGTCATCATCGGCGCGACCACGATGTTGTGCGCGCTGTTGTTCGCCGTGTTCCGCTACAGCAAGGTCGGCATCGCGATGCAGGCGTCGTCGCAGAACCAGCTGGCCGCTTACTACATGGGCATACCGGTCAAGCGGCTCAACGGCATCGTGTGGGGCCTGGCCTCTGCCGTCGCAGCCGTGGCGGGCCTGCTGCTCGCGCCCATCACGTTCGTGCACGCCAACATGGGCTTCATCGGCCTGAAGGCCTTTCCTGCTGCGGTGGTCGGCGGCTTCGGCTCGCTGCCCGGTGCCATCGTCGGCGGGCTCGTCATTGGCATCGTCGAATCGCTCTCGGGCTTTTACCTGCCGGAAGGCTTCAAGGACATCGCCGCTTACATCGTCGTGCTGGTCATGCTGATGGTCAAACCGAACGGCCTGTTCGGCGACAAGCTGCGCAAGAAGGTTTGAAAACTTTGCGGGACAGATCTTCAGCTCTGTCCTCAACTGATTAAGTATGCGTTTCATCTTCAAGACCGACTACGGCCAGGACATCGACCTGGTCAAACACAACGGCCAGCGCTTCTGGTACGGCCTGCTCATGGTCGTGCTCGTCGCCGCGCCCTGGGTATTCCCCGAATACTGGCTCGCGCAACTGAACTTCGTGCTCATTTACGCCATCGTCGGCCTGGGGCTGATGCTGCTCGCGGGCTTCACAGGCCTGTTCTCGATCGGGCACGCCGCCTTCCTCGGTGTCGGCGCGTATACCGAGGCCGTGTTCAACAACATGGGCGTTCCATTCCCGATCTCGATTGCACTCGCGGGCCTGTTGTCAGCAGCCGTGGGCGTCATCGTCGGCCTGCCTGCGCTGCGTGTGAAGGGCATCTACCTCGGCATCGCCACGCTGTCATTCGGCTTCATCGTTGAAGAAGTGCTGGCCCGCTGGGAATCAGTCACGGGCGGCAACGCGGGCATCACGGTGAAGAAGCCTGCGATGTTCGGCTGGAGCATCGACTCGGGCACGGGCTTTTATTTCCTGTGCCTCATCATCGCGGTGGTTGCCACACTCGGCATCCTCAACCTGCTGCGCTCGCCCACGGGCCGCGCGTTCGTCGCCATTCGCGATTCTGAAATTTCCGCGCAGAGCATGGGCATCCACCTCGCGCGCTACAAGACGCTGTCGTTCGCTCTGTCGGCGATGCTCGCAGGCATAGGCGGCGCGCTGTATGCACACAAGCTGTCGTTCATCTCGCCCGACCAGTTCAACATCCTGCAGTCGATCGACCTGCTCCTGATGGTGGTGATCGGCGGGCTTGGCTCGGTGCACGGCGCCTTCCTCGGCGCGATCTTCTTGATCTCGATGCCGCAGCTGATCTCGCTCACCAAAGACTACCTGCCCGCAACAATTGGCCAGGCACCCGGCCTGCAAGGCCTTGTGTATGGCGTGGTGCTCATTGCATTCGTGCTTTTCGAGCCGTATGGCCTGTATGGCCGGTGGCTGAAGGTGCGCACGTACCTGCAACTCTTTCCGTTCTACCGCAAAGGGCTCTTCAAGCGGCAAAAGTCCTTCCAGAAATCCGACCGGCTCAAATGACGACCACCTCCACGAACGACATCCTGCTGTCTGCCCGCGACCTGAGCGTGCGCTTTGGCGGCGTGCTGGCCGTCAACAAGGTCAGCTTCGACGTCAAGCGCGGCGAAGTGTTCACGCTCATCGGTCCGAACGGCGCTGGCAAAACCACGGTGTTCAACCTGATCAGCCGCATCTACACGCCCACCACCGGCACGATCGACTACGAAGGCCAGCCGCTCACGCAGCAGCCGCCGCACAAAATCGCGTCGCTCGGCATCGCACGCACGTTCCAGAACATCGAGTTGTTCGAACACGCGACCGTGCTGCAGAACATGCTGATCGGCCGCCACACGCACCGCACCACCAGCCTGCTCGACGACATTCTCTTCACCAAAAAAGCGCGTCAGGCCGAAATCGACGCACGCGAGAAGGCCGAGCGCATCGTTGACTTTCTTGACCTGCAACACCATCGCGATTCCATGGTCGCAGGCCTGCCGTACGGCGTGCGCAAAGTGGTGGAGCTGGCCCGCGCGCTATGCACCGAACCCAAGCTGCTGCTGCTCGACGAGCCGTCTTCAGGCCTGAACGTCGAAGAAACGGAAGACATGGCCTTCTGGATCCAGGACATCCAGCACGAGCTGGGTATCACGGTGTTGATGGTGGAACACGACATGACGCTCGTCTCCAAAGTGTCTGACCGGGTGCTCGCCATGAACCAGGGCGAAGTACTTGCCATGGGCACGCCGCGCGAAGTGCAGAACGACCTCGGCGTGATCGAAGCGTATCTGGGCACGGTAGACGACGTGTCGTCACTGCGGAGGACAGCGGCATGACACAAAATCCTCCCGCCGTGTCTGACACGCCAGTGCTCAAGCTGCTGAACGTCGAGTCGGCCTACGGCCCGATTCGCGCGATACGCGGCGTGTCGCTGCAAGTGCGGCGCGGCGAGATCGCCACCGTGCTGGGCTCGAATGGCGCTGGCAAGACGACAATCTTGAAGACCATCTCCGGCATCATCGACCCGCGCAAGGGCAGCGTCGAGTTCAAGGGCGAGAGCATCACCGCGAAAGACCCGGCTTACATCGTGCAGCAAGGCCTGTCTCACGTACCTGAAGGGCGCGAGGTGTTCCCGCTTCTCTCGGTGCACGACAACCTGCTGATGGGCGCCTACACCCGCAAAGACAAAGACGGCATCGCGCGCGACATGGAGGCGGTGTACACGTACTTCCCGATTCTTCGTGAGCGCGCGCAGCAGGATGCAGGCTTGCTCTCAGGCGGGCAGCAGCAGATGCTGGCCATCTCTCGCTCGATCATGGCCGCGCCCGACCTGATGCTGCTCGACGAGCCGAGCCTGGGCCTGTCGCCCAAGCTCACGAAAGAAATCTTCGAGATCGTCGTTCGCATCAATCGCGAACGCGGCACGACGATTTTGCTGGTGGAGCAGAACGCGAACATGGCGCTCAATGCATCCGACTACGGCTACGTGCTGGAAAACGGCCGCATCGTGATGGAAGACACCTGCGCGCGCCTGCGCGAAAAAGACGACATCAAGGAGTTCTACCTGGGCATGAAGGAAGCCGGCGTGCGCGGCGAGCGCAGGTGGAAGAAAAAGAAGAATTGGAGATAGCGCAATGAGCAACCTGTGGGACCTCTCCAGCATCCAGCCCGAGACACGCGTCGTGCTCGAAGGCGACACGATTGCAGCCATGTACTGGAACGCCGTTGCAGCGCGCGGCCCCAACACCTGGATGCGCCAGAAAAAGCTCGGCATCTGGCGCGCGTGGACATGGGACCAGACGGCCGAGGCCGTGCGCGAGATGGCCGGCGGCCTGATGCATCTGGGCTTCAAGCCCGGCGACACGGCATCGATCCTTTCCAACACGATCATTGAATGGGTGCTGGCCGACATCGCGATCCTGTCGTGTGGCGGCGTGTCGAACGGCATCTACCCGACAGACGCTGCATCGCAGGTGCAATACCTGTGCGAAGACTCGCACACGAGCATCCTGTTTGTGGAAGACGACGAACAGCTCGACAAGGCGCTCGAAGTGCGCGCGCAGTTGCCCGGCATCACGAAGATCGTCGTGTTCGACATGGAAGGCCTGCGCGACCTGAACGACGACGGCGTGATCAGCCTGGCGCAGCTGCGCGAGCTGGGCCGTGCGTACAACGCACAGCAGCCTGGGGAGCTGATGCAACGTGTCAAAGCCGTCAAGCCTGATGACCTGGCGATCCTCGTCTATACATCGGGCACCACCGGCAGACCCAAGGGCGCGATGCACAAGCACAGCGGGCTTGTTTACACCGTGCGCGGCTACAACACGCTGGTAGCGCAAGACGAGCGCGATGAGCGCATGTGCTTCCTGCCGCTGTGCCACATCGCCGAGCGCATGGGCGGCGAATACTTCTCGCTCTACACCGCGTCAAAGCTGAACTTCGTTGAAAACCCCGAGACGGTGCCGGAGAACGTGCGCGAGATTGCGCCGACGGTGTTCACGGCCGTGCCGCGCGTGTGGGAGAAGTTCTATTCAGCCGTGATGATTGCGCTGAAGGAAGCCGGCCCCGTGCAGCAAGCCGCGTATGCGTGGAGCATTGGTGTCGGCACCGAAATCGCCGACAAGGTGCTCGCTGGGCAACCCATCGACAGCTTCCTCAAATTCAAGTTCACGCTGGCACGCCGCCTCGCGCTCGACAACGTGCGCAAGTTAATAGGCATTCATCGTGCGCGCTTTCTCGTGACGGGCGCCGCGCCCATCGCGCCTGACCTGGTGAAGTGGTACCTCGCGCTCGGCGTGCCGATGCTGGAGGTGTGGGGCATGACCGAGTCGTGCGGCGCTGCCACCGGCGTGCCTGCCACGCGCATCAAACCCGGCTCGATTGGCCCGGCAGCGAACTACAACGAGGTGAAGCTCGACCCGGTCACCAAGGAAATCCTGGTGCGCGGCGGCAATGTTTTTGCGGGCTACCTCAACCAGCCCGAAAAAACTGCAGAGACGATCGATGCAGACGGCTGGCTGCACACGGGCGATGTGGGCGAAGTTGATGACGAGGGGTTCTTTCGCATCGTCGATCGCATGAAGGACATCATCATCACTGCTGGCGGCAAGAACGTCACGCCGAGTGAGATCGAGAACGAGTTGAAGTTCTCGCCGTACATCACCGATGCAGTGGTGATCGGCGACAAGCTGCCGTACCTCACGTTGATCGTGATGATCGACCAGGAGAACGTCGAGAAGTTCGCGCAGGACAACGATGTGCCGTTTTCCAACTATGCGAGCCTGACGAAGTCGCCGCAGGTTCAGGAGCTGATCCAGGGCGAGATCGATCGTGTGAACGCCAAGTTTGCGCGCGTCGAGCAGATCAAGAAGTTCTTCCTGCTCGACACACAGCTGTCCGCAGAAGACGAAGAGCTCACGCCCACGATGAAGCTCAAACGCAAGCTGGTCGAGAAGAAGTACGCGCCGCAGATTGAGGCGATGTACCGGTAGGCAAGAGGCGGGATAACACCCTTGACACCCCCCACCAGCCCGCAAGAATCATCCGCACGCAGACCCCTACACAAGGAGCCAACATGAAAACCAGACACACCGTCGCACTCGCAGCACTTGCGCTGGCGTCCACACTAGCCGCAGCACAACAGCAGGGCGTGAGCAAGACAGAAATCCTCGTCGGCACGATCCAGGACTTGTCGGGCCCGCTCGCAGGCTACGGCAAGCAGGCGCGCAATGGCATGCAGCTTCGCATCGACGAGCTGAACGAGCAGCAAGGCAACATCAACGGCCGCAAGATCCGCCTCATCGCAGAAGACGACGGCTACGACCCGAAGAAGGCTGTGCTCGCAGCGCAGAAACTGGTCAACCAGGACAAGGTGTTCATCATCGCCGGCCACCTGGGCACGGCGCAGAACATGGCCGCCATGCCGGTGCAGTTTGAAAAGAACATCGTCAACCTGTTCCCGATCACGGCAGCGCGCGAAATGTACGAGCCGCTCAACCGCCTGAAGTATTCGTTCGCGGCCACGTACTACGACCAGATCCGCATCGCGCTGCCCAAGCTCGTGAAGGAAAAGAACGCCAAGAAGATCTGCACGATCTACCAGGACGATGACTTCGGCCTCGAAGTGCTGCGCGGCGCAGAAGCCGGCGCGAAGTCCATGAACATGGAGCTGGCCGAAAAAACCAGCTACAAGCGCGGCGCCACCGACTTCTCGTCGCAAGTCGCGAAGATGAAAGCCTCGGGCTGCGACATGGTCGTGCTGGGCACCATCATCCGCGAGACGATCGGCACCGTGGCTGAGTCGCGCAAGACCGGCTTCAACCCGACGTTCCTCGGCTCCAGCGCTGTGTACACCGACCTGATCCACAAGCTCGGCGGCAAGCCCATGGATGGCATCTACGCCACGATGACCGTGCAGAACCCCTACCTTGATGAAGCCTCGCAGCCGATCCGCTTCTGGGCCAACAAGTACAAGACCAAGTACAACGAAGACCCGACCGTGTTCTCCGTGTATGGCTACTCGATCATGGACCAGTTCATCCAGGCCGCGAAGAAGGCTGGCCCCAACCTCACGACCGACACCTTCATCAAGGCGATGGACACGATGACGTTCGAGCCCGACATGTTCGGCAGCCCCAAGAGCAGCTACACCGCCACCAAGCGCCTGGGCAACGATTTGTCGCGCTTGTCGCAGATCACCGATGGCAAGTGGAAGGTCGTGTCCGACTACGTCAAGCCCACGCCGTGACCTGAATTCACTGCATGCAAAAAGGCCGGCCATGACGCCGGCCCTTTTTTTTGCTGCACTGTGAACGCGTGCCATGGGGTAACCTCGCCCACGTGAGCAACCCCAACTCCACATTCGAAGACAAGGCGTTCCTGTGGCTGGTCATGGCCGTCACGGTGCTGTTCGCCGTGATCCTGTACCCGCTCTCGGGGGCGGTGTCCTGGGCCGTGTTCCTGGCCATTGTGTTTTCGTCGCTGCAAGAGCGCTCGGTGGCCGTTTGCCGCGGGCGCCGTGGGTGGGCGGCGCTGAGCACGCTGCTCATCATTGTGGTGAGCGTGATGCTGCCCATGGCATTGCTCACCGTATCCATCAGCCATGAAGCGAGCGCCGCCTACGACCGCTTCAAGACAGGCGAGTTGTCGCTGGCGCAGTATTTCCAGCAAGCCATTGATGCGCTGCCCGTGTGGATGCGCGCGTTGCTCGACCGCTTCCACCTTGAAGACCTGGCAGCTTTGCAGAAAAAACTGGTGGACACACTGGGCAAGAGTGGCGACGCGCTCACGGCCGGCGCCTTCTCCATCGGGCAGAACACACTCGACTTCTTCGTCAATTTTTTCGTGATGCTGTACGTGCTGTACTTCCTGCTGCGCGATGGGCGCGAACTGGCAGCGAGTGCGGCGCGCAGGCTGCCCCTGCGCGAAGAACACACAACGCGCCTGTTCAAGCAGTTCTCCACTGTCGTGCGCGCCACCGTCAAAGGCAATGTCGTCGTTGCGCTGGTGCAAGGCGCGCTCGGCGGCGTTGCATTCTGGGTGCTGGGCCTCACAGGCCCGCTGCTGTGGGGCGCGCTGATGGCACTGCTGTCGTTGCTGCCCGCAGTGGGCGCTGCGCTGGTGTGGGGCCCGGCTGCGCTGTTCATGCTTGCCAACGGAATGATCTGGCAGGCCATCGCACTGGTCGCCTGGGGCGTGCTCGTGATAGGCCTGGTGGACAACGTGTTGCGGCCCGTACTTGTCGGCAAGGAAACGCGCATGCCCGACTACCTGGTGCTGATTGCCACCCTCGGCGGCATTGCAGTGTTTGGCCTCAACGGCTTCGTGATCGGGCCGGTGATCGCCGCGATGTTCATCTCGGCATGGGACATCTTTTCAGAAACGCGCACAGCCAGCCGGTTACCTGAAACCGCTGCGCCTTCACGAGACGATGTAAGCCCCTGAGCCGGCAGACATCAGCTTGCCGTCTGCCCCATAAAACTCCATGCGCGTCGATGCCACGCGCGAGCCCAGCCGCATCACCGAAGCCTTCATCTCGAAATACTCGCCTATAGCAGGCCGCAGGTAGTCGATGCGCAAGTCGATCGTGCCGAGCTTGCCAAAGCGCTGCAGGCGCTGCGACGGCGGCTCATCCATGTGCCGCGCGCCAATGGCGGCCATCACCGCCAGGCCACCCAGCGCGTCAAGCGTCGCGCTGATCACGCCGCCGTGCAGGCGGTTGTGTGTGTAGTGGCCGACGAGCTCGTTCTTCATCTCGATGCGGCCCGCCACCTCCTCGGGCCGCAGGCTCGTGATCTTCAGGCCCAGCACGCGGTTGAAGACGATCTTGTTCTCGAAGATGTCGCGCAGCCCATCGACGAATGGCGACTCGAACTCAACAGCATCGCTTTTGTTTTTCATAGTCCCAATTGTCGTGCGGCCAGGTCCTTCATGATCTCTTCGGCGCCGCCGCCGATCATCATCACCTTCACTTCGCGATAGATACGCTCGCTCTTTGTGCCGCGCATGAAGCCCATGCCGCCCAGCGTTTGCACGGCAGCATCCGCGCAGAACTGCATGGTTTGCGTGGAATGGTTCTTCAGCATGCAGACCTGCGCCACGCAATCGGGGTCAGATTCCAATTTCCCCGCGTCGGCAAGCCGCGCAACCGCGTCGAGCCATGCAGCAGTCGATGCAATTCGCATCTGCATGTCAACCAGCTTGTGCCACACCACCTGCTTTTCGACCAGCGCGCTGCCGAATGTCTTGCGCTGACGCGACCAGTCAAGTGCTTCGTCAAAGCAGGCCTGCGCAAAGCCCAGCGCCATCGCTGACATGCCCAGGCGCTCGCCGTTGAAGTTGCTCATGATCATGCGAAAGCCCGCGCCTTCTTCACCGACGAGGTAGCGGGCCGGAACGCGGACGTTGTCCATGCGCAGGTGGCCCGTGTCGGAACACCACCAGCCCATCTTCTCGAGCCTGGTGCGTGTCAGGCCAATGGCATCGCCCGGCACAACGATCATCGATATGCCGCTCGCGCCCTTCAAACCTGCATCACCCGTGCGAACCGCCATCGTGATCCAGTCGGCGCGCATGCCCGAGGTGATGAATGTCTTTTCGCCGTTGATGATGTAGTCGCCACCGTCGCGCCGGGCCGTGGTGCGCAGTGCCGCCACGTCAGAGCCGCCGCCGGGTTCGGTGATGGCCAGTGCGGCGATCTTCTCGCCACGAATCACATCGGGTGCAATCTCCATCTGCAATTCGCGCGTGCCGTGGCGCACGACAGGCGGCAAGCCGATGTTGATCGAGAACAGGCTTGCCATCAGGCCGCCGCTGCCGCCATAGCGCGCCATCGTTGTGGACATGGCGTTGCGTAGCGCGAAGGATGCGGGCGTTCCGCCGAGCTCTTCCGGATAACCCAGGCCTAGCAAGCCGATGGCCGCCGCTTCCCGGTAAACACTGCGCGGAAACTCGCCCGCCTCGTCCCACTTCGAGATGTCGGGCGCGATGCGTTCGAGCGTGAATCGCTTCACCAGGTCGGCGATGCTGGCGACGTCTTCTTCGATCGCGTGCATCATGCGGCGGCCTCGAACGTGACAAGCACTTGTGCAGTAGCGGCCTGCTGGCCGACTTCGACGGCAACGCTTTTGACGATGCCGTCACGCGACGCGGCCAGCGCATGCTCGAGCTTCATCGACTCGAGCACGAGCAGCGTGTCGCCACGCGCGACTTGTTGGCCCACCGCCGCCTTGATCGCGATCACCTTGCCGTTGAACGGCGCGCGAAGCTCATTGCCTGCCGACGCTGCACCTGCGCCGCCGGGCGGGTCGAACGACGCGTCTTCCACAACGAGATCGATGCCTGCCGCCTGCACATGCCACGCGCCCGTCGGCAAGCGAACACTGCTCGCGCGAATCGGGTCCACGCTGGCCGCCTCCACGCGCGCTGCAATGGTGGTGCCGCGATGGCGCAGCACCACAGGCCGCGGGAAAGGGCACGCCAGCTGCACGTCGCGCGCAGGCGCGCCATACAACGCAGCGAGCCCTGCCGGCAACGCCAGCTGCCGCTCGCGCGCTTCCAGACCGCCGCGAATCTCCGCTGCGTGGCCCGCAAGAAATGCAATGGTGGCGTCACCCGCCGCAAACTGCGGATGGCGCAGGCACGCAGCAAGAAACTGCCGGTTGGTCGCCAGGCCCAACACCTCGATGCGGTCCAGTGCGCCAGCGAGTTGCGCCACCGCTTCTGCACGAGTGGCCGCGTGGGCAATCACTTTGCCGAGCATCGAGTCGTAATAAGGGCTGACGTACGCACCCGGTTCAATCGCGTGATCAAAGCGCAGGCCCGAACCATCCACAAAGTGCGCCACCACACCCGAGTGCGGCACAAATGATTCATCCTCCGCGCACAAGCGCACCTCGATCGAGTGGCCGCTGAACTTCACCTCGTCCTGCATCAGCGGCAGTGCCTCGCCCTGCGCCACGCGCAACTGCCACTCGACCAGGTCAAGGCCCGTGACCATCTCCGTCACCGGATGCTCCACCTGCAGTCGCGTGTTCATCTCCATCAGGAAGAACTCACCGTCCTGCAACAGGAACTCCACCGTGCCTGCGCCCACATAGCCCGCCGCCTTCGCGAGATTGACGGCGCACTGGCCCATGCGCTCGCGCAAGGCTGCATCAACCGCGGGGCTGGGCGTCTCTTCAATAAGCTTCTGGTGGCGCCGCTGCACAGAGCAATCACGCTCACCTAAATGAATGCAGTTGCCCTGCGAGTCGGCAAAGACCTGCACCTCAACATGGCGCGGATTCAACAGCGCGCGCTCCAGCAGCAACTCGCCCGAGCCGAATGCTGACTGCGCTTCAGTGCGCGCACTCGACACAGCATCTTGCAGCTGCGCGGCATGCATCACGAGCCGCATGCCGCGGCCACCACCGCCCGCAGCCGCTTTGACCATCACGGGATAGCCAATGCGTTGCGCCTCCAAAGCAAACCGCGCGTCCGACTGGTCTTCGCCCCAATAGCCGGGCAGGCACGGCACACCTTGCAGCTGCGCAATCTGTTTGACTGACGACTTGCTGCCCAACGCGCGAATCGCAGAAGGCGGCGGCCCGACCCACGTCAGGCCCGCATCAATCACCGCCTGCGCAAAATCCGCGTTCTCGCTGAGAAAGCCGTAGCCAGGGTGGATCGCATCTGCGCCGGTCTGCTTTGCCGCGTCCAGCAACTTGTCGACACGCAAGTACGAATCCGCAGACGTCAGCCCGCCGATGCCCAAAGCCACCGTGGCCTCGCGCACATGCATCGCATTTCGATCTGCGTCGGAGAACACAGCTGCGGTCTGCACACCCATGCGATGCGCCGTGCGAAGAATTCGCCGCGCGATCTCGCCGCGATTGGCAACGAGCAGCCTGCCGATGCGCAAAGGCTGCGTCATTGCGGCATCGGCCTTTTCGCGATGCCCATCAGGCGCGACAGGATCTGCAGCATCACTTCATCCGCGCCGCCGCCGATGGAGCCCAGGCGCCCGTCGCGATACATGCGCGAGACCTTGTTCTCCCACGTGAAGCCCATGCCGCCCCAGAACTGCAGGCAGGTGTCCGGCACGATCCTGTTCAGTCGGCCAGCCTTCAGCTTTGCCATCGACGCCAGCTCCAGCACATCCTGCCCCTGCACATACAGGTCAACAGCGCGATAGGTCAGCGCGCGCAGGCACTCCACCTCTGTCTTCAACTCGGCCAGCTTGAACTGAACCCATTGCTGGTCGGCGAGTGACGAGCCGAACAGCTTGCGCTCCTGTGCCCAGTCAATCGTCCACTGGATGCAGTTGGTGAGCGACTGCAGGCAGCTCGACGCAGCCCACAGCCGCTCTTCCTGGAACTGCTGCATCTGGTAGATGAAGCCCTGGCCTTCATTGCCGATGCGATAGCGCTGCGGCACACGCACTTCATCGAAATAGATCAGGCCCGTGTCCGACGAGTTCATGCCGATCTTGCGGATCTTCTGCGCCACCTCGATGCCTTTGGTGAGCTTGCCGTTCGGCCCGTCGCGCATCGGCACGATCACGAGCGACTTGTTCTTGTGCGCCGGGCCATCGCCTGTGTTCACCAGCATGCACATCCAGTCCGCCTGCAGGCTGTTGGTGATCCACATCTTCTGGCCAGTGATCACGTAGTCGTCGCCGTCTTTCACGGCGCGGCTCTTGATGCTCGCCACATCGCTGCCGGCAGCCGGCTCGCTCACGCCGATACACGCCACCATCTCGCCGGCAATCGCGGGCGCGAGGAACTGCCGCTTGAGCTCGTCGCTGCCAAAGCGTGCGAGTGCGGGCGTTGCCATGTCGGTCTGCACGCCAATGGCCATCGGCACGCCGCCGCAGTCGATGTGGCCAAGCGCTTCGGCCATGGCAGCGGAATACGAATAGTCCAGCCCTGCGCCGCCGTATTCCTCCGGCTTGGTCAGGCCGAGCAGCCCCAGTTCACCCAGGCGCTTGAACACCTGGTGCGCAGGGAACGTCTGCGCCTCCTCCCATTCATCGACATGCGGATTGATCTCGTCGTCAATGAAACGCTTGAGGGTTTTCTGGATCTCGTGGTGTTCGTGGGTGAGGTTCATGTTCTCTCTTGTGCGTGTATGTCTTGTATTGGCCTACATCCTTGCCACGCCGAACTGCATCGGATGGAGCTGCTTGTTGTCCGCCTCTGCGCACATCGCGAGGCATTGCGCCAGCACGGCGCGCGTGTCACGCGGGTCGATCACGCCGTCGTCGAGCAGCAGGCCCGACGTGTAGAACGCGTCGGCCTGCGACTCGAACACGGCGACGATCTGGTCGAACTGCTGCCTGGCCTTGTCAGCATCCGGTGTGATGCCTTTACGCGCGAGGGCGGCGTCCGTCACGATCTGCATCGTGCGCGCCGCCTGCTCGCCGCCCATCACAGCCGTCTTCGCGCTGGGCCAGCTGAAAAGAAAGCGCGGCGCATAACCGCGGCCACACATGCCGTAGTTGCCCGCGCCGAACGATGCGCCGCACTGGATGGTGATCTGCGGCACCGTGGCGTTGGTCACGGCCTGGATCATCTTGCTGCCGTGCTTGATCATGCCGCCTTGCTCGCTCTCCTTGCCCACCATGTAGCCCGTGGTGTTCTGCAAGTACAGGATAGGGTGGCCGAGCTGGCACATCAGCTGGATGAAGTGCGTGGCCTTGTTGGCACCGGCTACATCGATGGGGCCGTTGTTCGTGATGATGCCAATCGCATGGCCTTCGATGCGCGCCTGCATGCACACCGTGGCGGCGCCGTAGAGCGGCTTGAAGTCAAGAAGGTCCGAGTCGTCCACGATGCGCGCGACGATCTCGCGCATGTCGATGGGTTCGCGCAGCGTGGCCGGGATGAGCGTGAGCAATTCTTCGCGGTCGTAGCGGGGGGCCGCACCTGTGCTGGTCGCGCTGCGCGTCCATCCCAGTTGCCCCACCACCTCCCGCGCGATGCCAAGCGCCTGCCGGTCATCCTCAGCCAGGTACTCGCCCAGCCCTGACAGCGTGGTGTGCATCTCTGCGCCGCCCAGCTCCTCTTCTGTCGCCACCTCACCGGTCGCGGCCATCAACAACGGCGGCCCCGCCAGAAACGCACGCGAGCGATTGCGCACCATCACCACCACATCACTCAGCCCCGGCATGTAAGCGCCGCCTGCCGTGCCTGAGCCGTGCTGCACCGTGATGACCGGAATGCCCGCTGCCGACAGGCGCGCAAGATTGCGGAACAGCGCGCCACCGTGCACGAAGCCTTCCACGCGATAGCGCATGAGGTTGGCGCCTGCGCTCTCCACCAGATGCAGGAAGGGCAGCTTGTTCTGCAGGGCGATGTCCTGCACGCGCAGGATTTTCTCCAGGCCCATTGCCTGGATAGCGCCCGCCTCGATGCCCGAGTCGCTCGCCACCACCATGCACCGCACGCCATTCACGAACCCGATGCCCGCCACGATGCCGCCGCCGGGCACGGACTGCGCCGGGTCCTTCACGTCCTGCATGAAGCCCGCGATCGAGCACAGCGGCAGATAAGGCGTGCCCGCATCGAGCAGCAGCGCCACGCGCTCGCGCGGCAGCAGCTGGCCGCGCTTGTCGAACACGGGCTTGGATTTCGCGGAAGCCTGTGCTGCGCGTTCTTCAAGCGCACGCATCTGCGCGATGCGCGCAAGCATGGCCTCGCGGCGCTGCTGCGCCAGCGCACCTTGTGCGTTCCATGACGATGCAAACACACTCATTTCTGGAACACCTTCGGCACCGTGGCGCGATGAAAACCGTTGAAAGGCTTGACGGCATCGCGCTGCATCGCGTCGTTGCCGGGCATCTGCATCGGCCAGCCCATACGCACTTGCGGCCGCGCGCCATCGACACGCAGCACGCTACCGCTGATAAACGCTGCGGCAGGGCTCAACAGGAATACGGCTGCTGCCGACGCCTCTGCTTCCGTGCCGAAGCGGCCCAGCGGCACCGTCTTGCCCATCTCGCGCAGCATCGGCCCCGCTTCGGGCGGATAGTGGTCCATGCCGCTCGATGCGATGTAGCCCGGCGCCACCGCATTCACGCGCACGCCGCTGCGCGCCCATTCAGCAGCTGCTGTTTCGGTGAAGCTCACCATGCCCGCGCGCGCCGCGCCGCTGTGCCCCATGTTGGGCATCGAGCCCCACATGTCGGCCACGATATTCACGACAGCGCCGCCGTGCTGCTGCATGGATTGCACGTAGCACTCGCGCGCCAGCAAAAACCCGCCCGTGAGGTTGGTGTCGATCACCGCCTGCCAGCCCTTGGCGCTGATCTTTTCCAGCGGCGATATGAATTGCCCGCCTGCGTTGTTCACCAGCGCGTCGATGCGCCCGTGCACGGCGATGATCGCCTGCACCGTGTTCTTCACCGCTTCTTCATTGCGGATGTCGCACGAATGAAAGCTCGCACGTCCACCGTCGCCCACGATCTCGCCGCACACGTCGACCAGCTTGTCGAGGTTGCGGCCAATTACCACGACGTGAGCACCGAGCGCCGCCAGCTCATGTGCGATGCAGCGGCCAATGCCCGAGCCACCGCCCGTGACAACGGCGACCTTGCCTTGAAAGAGGTGAGGCGCAAAAACAGACTCGTAGCGATCGCTCATGACGTCCCCGTGAAAAGTTGCATGGCCTGTTCAGTCAGCTCATCCAGCGAAGCGCCCTTGCGCCTGTCGAACCACTGCACCGACCAGTTGAGCGCGCCGAAGATCAGCAGGCGGGCGATCTTCACGTCGGCCTTGAGCAGGCCGCCCTCGCGCAGCGACTCGAGCACCGGAATCCAGGGCGCCTCGTACTCGCCCTGCAGGTGGGCCAGTGCTGCGCGCTGGCTGCGCGTGATTGACCGCGCCTCGTACAGCATCACTGGAATGAAGTCGTTGCCGTGGCCCAGAAGAATGTCGAAGTGGTTGCGGATCAGGGCACGCAACTGCGCAACTGGGGCGAGGCCGCGACTGCTGCCCGCACCGGGGCACGCTGCTTGCTGCATGGCCGCCGCCTGCTTGCTGATGGCGCTGCGCATCCCCTCATCCATCACGGCGTACAGCAGGGCTTGCTTGCTCTCGAAGTGATAGAACGGCGAGCCGCTTCGCATGCCAGTGGCAGCCGCGATGTCCCGGGTGCTGGTGCCGCCAAAACCCTTGCGCCTGAACAGCCTGGCCGCCGAGCGCAGCAGCTCGCCGCGGCGGTTGCCGTCGCCCCGGTCTTCGTCGCTCTTGCGCGGCCGGCCGCGCGGGCGCTTTTGCAAGGCAGGCAACGTGTGCTCAGCAGTCATGTCCATCGGCATCACGATAGCAAAGCCGATTATTTTTAGCAAGCGGATGCTTGGTGAAAATAATTGCAGCTCAGCCAGTGGATTTCCGTCATGGCTGAGCAGCACAGCGCGCGCATCGCTGCCTATACTCATTCGCAATGAGGTTGCGCGCGACATTTCAACTGGCAGTGGTCACAGTGCTGGCCTTCTTGCTGGGCGCTGCCGCGGCGTGGGCGCAGTCGCAGGCGGCGACTGAAAGCGCGCTCAAGGCTGCATTCATCTTCAAGTTCGCATCGTTTGTCGAATGGCCAGCGGGCACGTTCACCCGTGTTGACCAGCCGCTGGTCATGGCGGTGTCCGGCGACGCAGCCGTCGCTGACGACCTGGAGCAGCAACTCGTCGGGCGCAGCATCGATGGCCACCCGGCCATCGTCAAACGCATCGTTGACAACGCAGTTCCCGTGGGGGCGCACATCGTGTTTTTTGGCGCTCGCCGCGACGCACGGCTGCGCGAGGCGATCGAGGCCACGCTCGGCCCGGTGCTGATCGTGACGGAGCAGGCCAATGCGCACGCATGGGGCAGCATCCTCAACTTTTCGATGGAGGGCGCGCGCGTGCGGTTTTCGGCGTCGCCCGCTGCGGCTGAAGCGCGCGGCCTGCGGCTCAGTGCAAGGCTGCTGTCGGTCGCGCACAGCATCGAGGGGCGCAGCAAATGATCTTCATGCCGGCGCTGCGATCGATACGCCAGAAGCTCAACATCATCCTGGTCTCGACCACGTTGTTGGCCCTGACCATCGCCGCCGTTGCACTGGTCGGCGTCGATCTGCGCTCGCAGATGAGCGCCATCGAAACCGACATGCAGACGCAGGCCGACATCATTGGCCTGGTGAGTGCCCCGGCGCTGGCATTCGACGACGTGAATGTGGCGGCAGAAAACCTGCGCGTGCTGCGTGCCAAGGGCAACGTCTCGGCCGCTGCGCTCTATGACCAGCACGGCAAGCTCTTCGCCTCGTTCCAGGCGTCCGCCACCGAGCCGGTCGCCATTGCGCCCACTGCGCGACCCGCCGGCGTCGTCTTCGACCGTGAGTCGATCCGCGTGTGGCGGCCCATCGCGACCAGCGCCGAAACCATCGGCGTGGTGTACCTGCAGGCGCGGCACGAGCTGCTTAACCGCGCGCTCGACTTCCTGGGCCTGCTCACCGTGATCATGACCACGGCCCTCGGCGGCGCCCTGGTGTGGTCCAACCGCATGCAGCGCATGGTGACGCAGCCTATCCACGAGATTGCCGAGGTGGCCCGCAGCATCCAGCGTGAGCAGAACTTCGAGCTGCGCGCACCGCGAACCACCAACGACGAAATCGGTGAGCTGGCCGATGTGTTCAATGCGATGCTGGGTGAGCTGGGCCATCGCGCCGCCACGCTCGAGCAGGCGATCCGCGCGCTGCGCGCGAGCGATGAACGCTACCAGCTGGCCGTGCGCGGCTCGAGCGCGGGCCTGTGGGACTGGGACATTGCCGCCGGCACCATGTTCTATTCGCCGCGCTTCAAGGCGTTGCTGGGCTACACCGATGAGGAATTCCCCGACGTCCCCTCGTCACTGGCCAACATCGTTCACGAAGACGATCGCCAGGCCATGCACGACTTGCTGCGCGCGCACCTGGGTGAAGACGCGCCCTATTCGGGCGAGTGCCGCCTGCGCCTGAAGTCGGGTGAGTACCGCTGGTTCCTGATCACCGGCATGGCCAAGCGTGAGCCTAATGGCCGCGCCTTCCGCATGGCCGGCTCCATCATCGACGTGACGGAGCGCAAGCGCGCCGAGCAAGTGCTGATGGAATCGAACCGGGCCAAAGACGAATTCATTGCCACGCTCGCTCACGAGTTGCGCAACCCGCTGGCGCCCATCCGCACCGGCCTGGACATCCTCAAGAAGGATGCTGCCAACGGCCCACCTTCGCAGCGCGCACGCGACACGATGGAGCGGCAGCTCGCGCACATGATTCGCCTGATCGACGACCTGCTCGACATCTCGCGCATCAACAGCGGCAAGATCCGCCTGGAGAAGACGCGAACGCGCCTGTCCAGTGCCATCGAAAGCGCAGTGGAGATCAGCCGCCCGGCCATGCAGGCGCGCGGCCACCAGCTGAAACTGGCCCTGCCCGATTCGCCCATTGAGCTGATGGCTGACCCCACCCGCCTTGCACAGGCGCTTGGCAACTTGCTGAACAACGCCGCCAAATACACGCCGGCGGGTGGGCACATCTCGATGCGCGCCCGCCAGGAAGCCGGCATGGCTGTCGTTGAGGTGACCGACGATGGCGTGGGCATCGCGCCCGACATGCTCGAGAAAATTTTCACCCTGTTCACACAGGTGGGCCGCACACTCGACCACGCGCAGGGCGGCCTGGGCATCGGCCTGTACCTCGTTCGAAGCCTGGTCACCATGCATGGCGGCACCGTCACCGCGGCCAGCGCCGGCACAGGCCAGGGCAGCACCTTCACAGTCCGTATTCCGTGCCTGCTCCAGCCGGCACCCACACCTGCACCACAAGAGGAATCCATGGAACAACCCAACGACCCTGGCCTGAAGGTGCTGGTGGTGGACGACAACGTCGATGCCGCGGAAACGCTGGCCACCGTGCTCGACATGACGGGCAGGCGCACGCGCGTTGTCCACGATGGCCTGTCGGTGCTCGAGGCCGCGCGGCAGTTCCAGCCTGACGTGGTGCTGCTCGACATCGGCCTGCCCGGCATGTCGGGCTACGAAGTGGCAAAGCAGCTTCGGGCCGACCCGGGTTTCTCGCGCACGGTGCTGATCGCGATCACGGGCTGGGGAGCGGAGGAAGACCGGCGGCGCACGAAAGAAGCGGGGTTCGACGATCACCTGACCAAGCCGGTGGACCTGGGCGCGATCGATGCGTTGCTGGCGCGGCTCACCGCTGGCGCCTGAAGGCGCGGGCGGGCGAGAGATCAGTCGGCGACGAACCGCTGCTTGAACCTCACCGCATCTGCCTCCAGCTCGTACGTCACGAGCTGGCCGTTCTTGCGGTCTGCCAGCCGGTGCGCGGCAAACAGGCTCCACTTGCCCTTGGGGTCGTAGCTGGGCGGGTCGATCAGAGTGTATGCATGCGGCACGAACACTTCGTGCTCGAAGATCGTGCGCTCGCGGTTGCGCGGCGACGGGAACAGCTTGTAGGTGCCGGTGTTGATGGTGGCTTCTGGCATGGCTTGACTGTACGCCGCTTGCCGTCACACTCCGGCCGATGAGCCAACGGATCAAGACAACATTTCTCGTGCTTGCAGGCATCGCTGCATTGCTTGCCATTGCCACTTGGGCGACGTTCCAGCTGCCGGTATTCGGCGCGGGCCCCGGCGCCGCGTTGATGGAGCGCATGCGCGCGTCAAAGCAGTTCCACGGCGGGCGCTTCGAGAACACGCCGCCTTATGTGAGCGATTTGTCCTGGTCTGGCGAATTGAAGTCGTGGCTGGGCGATGAGGTGCGTGAGCCGACGTTTGAAGTGCCCGTAGAACGGCTGGCACGTAACGCGCTCGCCCGCCCTGTTGCACCTGGCCTTCGCGCGCGTTGGCTGGGCCACGCCAGCGTGCTGGTCGAAGTGGACGGGGTGCGCATCCTCACAGACCCTGTGCTGTCGCAACGCGTCTCGCCTTTCCAGTTCGTCGGCCCTGCGCGCCTGCACGCCGCGCCTATTGGGCTTGAAGACCTGAAAAACATCGACGCCGTCGTGATCTCGCACGACCACTTCGATCATCTCGACATGGCCACCGTGCAAGCGCTCGGGCGTGGCGGCACGCACTTCTACGTCGGGCTGGGCATTGGCGCGCATATCGAAAGCTGGGGCGTGCCGGCTGCGCAAGTGCACGACATGGACTGGTGGGAGAGTGCACAAGTCGGCAACGTCACCTTTCATTGCGCGCCAGCGCGCCACTACTCGGGCCGCAAGAGCATGGACAACTCCACGCTGTGGTCGTCATGGATGATCAAGGGGCCGAATCATTCGGTGTACTTCAGCGGCGACACAGGCTATGCGGGCCACTTCAAGCAAGTGCGCGAACGCCTGGGTGCGCCCGAGCTTGCGATGATCAAGGTCGGCGCCTATGGCGATACATGGGAGACGATTCACATGACCCCCGAGTCCGCGGTGCAAGCGCACCGGGACCTGGGTGCGGGCACGCTGCTGCCGGTGCACTGGGGCACGTTCAACCTCGCGTATCACGCATGGGCCGAGCCCATGGTTCGCAGCGTTGCCGCGGCGAAAGCGCAAGGCGTGCAGATCGTGACGCCGCGACCGGGCGAGAACGTGGAAGTCGGCGTGCCTTTCGTGAATCGCGCGTGGTATGTCAAGGGCTAGGATCTAGCTCACGTTAGGACCACAGGGCGTGCGTCATCAGGTAAACGCCCGCCACCAGTGACAGCGCCCCGACCACCCATGCCACGCGCTCACCCTGCGGCGCCAGCCGCTCTGCCGTGATGGCCGCGCCAACGACGGCCATGGCGCGCCAGTCCATCACGCCCACCACCAGCAGGATCGCCGTCAGCCCCGCGCAGGCGCGCGTGCATCGGCCACCAAGCCGCATGCCGTGGCGCAGGGCGGCAAGGCAGCGCCACGTCGATGTGCCTTGCGGCACGTCGCACGTCGTTGGCCTGCACCCTGCAAGCTCGCGCGACTTGGCTGCGGTGAACTGGTAGCCGCCTGCGAGCAGCACGACAGCCGCGAACCAGACGGGCGCGGCGCGCGCCAGTGCCGGGAACTGCATGGCGGCCTCCACCAGCGCAGCGACCAGCACAAAGATGCCCGCGCCCGTCGCAACACAAACACCAAAGTAGCCCGCCGCCATCATTGCAACGAGCGCGCCCGCACACCGCTGGCCACGATCGCGCCACGCCTGGCGCGCGCGCCACAGCACGGGCGCAATCGACGGCAGCATCATCACCACCATCATCGCGCTCCACATGCCGATGAAGCACGCCGCCGTATCCGCCCAGCCCTGGCCGCACACCGGCGTCCACATCGTGGACACCAGCCAGCCGCCGGGCATGGGGATTTCGCCGTGATCAGGCACAGCACGCACCCGCCTTGGGTGCCTGCGCTGCGTACTCGTCGTGGCGGCGCCACCAGATGCCCTGCTCATTGCGGCCCTTGGGCGCGCGGTCCAGCCACTGGTACGAACCCCACAAACCATCGAGCCCGCGTGAGTAGGTGGAGTACGAGTGATAGACCACGCCGTTCTCCATCACGAACGCGCTCATGCCGGGGCGCTCGCGCGTGTAGGTCGCCACATCGGTGCCGGTCGTCGCGGCAATCAAGGCGACGGGGCCTTCGCCATCTTTGGTCATCGCGTCGCCGATGCCATTGAGCGTCCACGCGGGCTCGCGCCGGTAGTTGTATTCCACCGTGCCGTCGAGCTGCTGCTTTTCAGTCAGCGACGCATTGAAGTCGTAGTTGAACGCACTGCCTGCCGACGAGGCCCACGGAAACGTCCTGCCCATGCGCTGGCGATAGGCGTGCAGCTTGGCCACTGGCGCGCTCGACACGACGCTCAGCTGCACATCATGGTTGGCCAGGTGCACGGCAAAGCCATCGAACCCATCGGCAATCATCGAACACGACGGGCAGCCCGCCGTGTAGTCAGGCCCGAACATGAAGTGATAGACCAGCAATTGCGAGCGGCCCTGGAACAAGTCCGCGAGTGTTGCCATGCCTGCGCCTGTGTCGAAGCGGTAGTCCTTGTCTACACGCACCCACGGCAGTTGCTGGCGTTGCAAGGCGAGTGCATCGCTGCGGCGGGTGAGTTCCTTTTCGGCGGCCAGCAGTTCAAGCCGCGCGGCCATCCATTCATCGCGCGTCGCTGTCTTGTGAGAGGCTGTGTCCAGTGTCGTCATCGCATGTCCTTCAAAGGGTTGTTGAATCGAATCGCGGACTTATAGTAAGAATGAACATGCGAAGGATGAGAGTGACAAGTGTGTCGGGATTGCGATGGATTCGCTGATATCTGCGGCGGCGCGCGCGCTCGCAGCGGGCGATGTTTTTGGTGCGCTCAACCGCGTGGCCTTGCGCAACGACGCGCCTGCCCTGGCGCTGCGTGGCATTGCAATGGCGAGGCTGGGCGACCTGGCTCGCGCGCGTGCATTGCTCAGGGCTGCGGGGCGCGCGTTCGGGCCGCGTGAAGCGCTCTCGCGTGCGCGATGCGTTGTTGCAGAAGCAGAGATCGCACTCGTCTCGCGCGACCTCGCATGGCCCACGAAAGATCTCGACGCGGCGCGCAGCACACTGCAAGCGCATGGGGACGACGCCAACGCAGCGCATGCAGGGCACCTGCAAGCGCGTCGCTACTTGCTCGTCGGCCAGCTTGACGCCGCGCAGCGCACGCTCGATCAACTGGACCCAACGCTGCTTGCTCCAGCAGCGCGTGCCGCACACGCGCTTGTCATCGCGGGCCTGGCGGTCAGGCGCTTGCAAATGAAGGTTGCGCGTGCAGCATTGCAGGACGCGGCACGCGAAGCGCAAGGCGCTGGCATCGCCGCGCTCGTCGCCGAGGTGCAGGCCGCAGCGGCAGACATCGACGCGCCCGCCGCACGCTGCAACACACACGGCTCGTCGCAGCTGTTGTCGCTCGATGAGGTCGAGGCACTGCTCGCCTCGCGCAGCTTCGTGATCGACGCATGCCGCCACGCCGTGCGGCAAGCGGGCGTTGCCATTCCACTGGCCAGCCGCCCCGTGTTGTTCGCGCTGGTGCGGGCGCTCGGCGATACGTGGCCCGGCGATGCATCGCGCGAGGTGCTGGTTGCACGCGCATTTCGCGGCAGGCAGGCAGACGAGTCGTACCGGGCGCGATTGCGCGTGGAGATGGGGCGCCTTCGTACGCTGCTCAAGCCGCTGGCGGGCGTGATCGCAACCAGGAACGGTTTTGCACTGCAGCCGCATCGCGCCAGGGAAGTTGTCCTGCTCGCGCCACCGTCTGACGACGAGCATGGCGACGTGCTCGCGCTGCTGGTCGACGGCCAGTCATGGTCGAGCTCTGCGCTGGCGCTGGCGCTCGGTGCCAGCCAGCGCACGGTGCAGCGCGCACTCGAGACGCTGGCGGCGGCTGGCAAGGTGCGCCCAGTCGGCCTTGCTCGCTCACGCCGCTGGATGACGACGCAAACGGTGCCCGGATTCACGACATCACTGTTACTCCCAGCTTCGATGCCAGCCGACTAGGATCACGCCATGAAACGAAAAGCAGCTGAAATCGTGCGCGAGTACGGCCCCTTCGAAGGCGCGGCCAAAGTCAACGGCGTGACCTTCGATGGCAAACAAGTGTGGTTCGCGTCGGGCGACAAGCTCAACGCGTTCGACCCCGCGAGCGGCAAGGCCGTTCGCTCGATCGACGCCGTGGCTGCGCATGCAGGCACCGCGTTCGACGGCAAGCACATCTACCAGATCGCGGAGGACAAGATCCAGAAGATCGACCCGGCCGATGGCAAGGTGCTTGCCACGATCCCCGCGCCCGGCGGTGGCGGCGACTCGGGCATGGCATGGGCTGAAGGCTCGCTTTGGGTGGGCAACCATCGCGACCGCAAGATTCACCAGATCGACCCCGCCAGCGGCAAGGTGCTGAGCACGATTGAAAGCAACCGCCTCGTCACCGGCGTGAGCTGGGTCGACAACGAACTCTGGCACGGCACGTGGGAGGGCGACAAGAGCGAGCTGCGCCGCATCGACCCGCGCACGGGTGACGTGCTGGAGCAGCTCGACATGCCCGAAGGCGTTGGCGTGTCGGGCCTGGAATCAGACGGTGCTGGCCTGTTCTATTGCGGTGGCGGCAGCAGTGGCACGGTGCGCGCGGTGCGCAGGCCTGCGCGGGCCAAGACTGCTGCCTGAGCTGCTCGCGCGGCGGGTGCCAGGTGGCATGCCACCTGGCAATACGCAGGTCGGGCAAATGGCGGAAAATGCCCTTCCATGACCTACCCCAACACCCAACTCTTCATCAACGGCGAATGGCAGGACGCTGCCAGCGGCAAGACGCTCGCTGTGTTCAACCCCGCCACTGGCGCCGAAATCGGCCGTGTGGCGCACGCGTCGATTGCTGACCTGGACCGCGCGCTCGCCGCTGCGCAAAAGGGTTTCGAGAAGTGGCGCGACATGCCTGCCATCGAGCGCAACAAGATCATGCGCAAGGCTGCGGCCCTGATGCGCGAGCGCGCTGGCGATATCGCGCTGCTGCTCACGCAAGAGCAAGGCAAGCCGCTCGCCGAAGCCAAGGGTGAAGCAATGGCCGCAGCGGACATCATCGAGTGGTTCGCCGATGAAGGCCAGCGCGTGTATGGCCGCATCGTGCCGCCGCGCTTTGCGCTCACCACGCGGCAGATGGTGTTGAAAGACCCTGTTGGCCCGGTCGCTGCGTTCACGCCATGGAATTTCCCGATCAACCAGGTCGTGCGCAAGATGGCGGCTGCGCTGGCCACGGGCTGCTCGATGATCGTGAAGGCACCCGAAGAAACGCCTGCAGCGCCCGCACAGCTCATCCGCGCTTTCGCCGATGCAGGCATTCCCGCTGGCGTGCTCGGCCTGGTGTACGGCAACCCCGCCGAGATTTCCAATTACCTGATTCCGCATCCGACGATCCGCAAGATCACGTTCACAGGCTCTACGCCCGTGGGCAAGCAGCTCGCCGCGCTGGCGGGCCAGCACATGAAGCGCGTGACGATGGAACTCGGTGGCCATGCCCCCGTCATCGTGTGTGAAGACGCCGACATTGCACTGGCCGTCAAATCAGCCGGCGCAGCGAAGTTCCGCAACGCGGGCCAGGTCTGCATTTCGCCCACGCGCTTTCTCGTGCATGAGAGCATCAAGAACGAATTTGCCACGGCCCTCACGCAGTACGCGCACGGCCTGAAGGTTGGCGATGGCGCGGCGGAGGGCACGACGATGGGCCCGCTGGCCAATCCGCGCCGCGTGACGGCGATGGCCGAGTTCACGCAGGACGCCGTCAAGTCGGGCGCAACCGTCGCGCTCGGTGGTGAGCGCATCGGCAGCACGGGCAACTTCTGGCAGCCGACGATCCTGACCGATGTGCCGCTGGGTGCAAAGGTGTTCAACGACGAGCCCTTCGGCCCGATGGCGGCGATCCGCGGCTTCAACACGCTCGACGAAGCCATCGCCGAAGCCAACCGCCTGCCGTATGGCCTGGCGAGTTATGCCTTCACGCGGTCCCTCAAGAACGCCGACCTGATTACGCGCCGGCTCGAAGTGGGCATGCTGTGGGTGAACATGCCGGCGCTGCCGAATGCAGAGATGCCGTTTGGCGGCGTGAAGGATTCGGGCTATGGCTCCGAGGGCGGGCCGGAGGCGATGGAGGCGTACCTGAATACGCGTTCGATCGCGATCAGCAACGTCTGAATTTTCCAGGCGGCGCCGCGGCTGCTCGCGCATGAAGGCGCAGGGCGGCCGGCATCGCGCTGGCTTCGCGCCCTAGTCCTACACCCGGCGCGGCAACCCGCCCCTAAATTGGGCGCATAACCATGAACGACAAACTCAACGCTGCCTGGGTGTGGAGTCGCGCCTTTCTCGCGCGCGAGGGGCAGGCCATTCGCCGCCACCCTTTCATCACCGCAGCGTTCCTGCCGTTCTTCGGCCTGCTGTATTTGCTGGTGCTGATCCCGCTCACGCCCAGCATCGACGACATCAAGAAGGCACGGGTGGCAGCACCGACCGTCGTGATGTCGTCCGACGGGCAGGTGCTCGCCGAGTTCAAGCGCGTCAATCGCGAACGCGTCACGCTGGACGCCATCTCACCGAACGTGATCGCCGCCCTGCTGGCCACGGAAGACCACCGCTTCTTCGAGCACCACGGCCTCGACCTGCGCCGCACGGCGTCCGCCTTGCTGCGCACGCTGCGCGGCGATACGCAGGGCGGCTCGACCATCACGCAGCAGCTCGCCCGCAACCTGTTCCCCGAAGAAGTCGGCCGGGCGCAGACGATCAACCGCAAGCTCAAAGAAGCCATCACGGCCGCGAAGATCGAGTCGGTGTACAGCAAGAACGACATTCTTGAGATGTACCTGAACACCGTGCCGTTCCTCTACAACGCCTACGGCATCGAAGTCGCGGCGCAGACCTACTTCGACAAGTCGGCCAGCGAGCTCGACGTGCTGCAAAGCGCAACGCTGATCGGCATGCTCAAGGGCACGGCTTACTACAACCCGGTGATCAACCCGGAGCGCTCGGTAAGCAGGCGCAATACCGTGCTCGCGCAGATGGTGAAGTACGACAAACTCAAGCAGGCCGACTATGAGGCGCTCAAGACCAGGCCGCTCGGGCTGGAGTTCGAGCGCAAGGAAGAAGACCTGGGCTCCGCGCCCCACGTCGCGTCGCAACTCAAGCGCTGGCTCATCTCGTGGGCAGACCGCAAGGGCTACAACATTTACGGCGACGGCCTGGTGATCCAGACCACCATCGACTCGCGGTTACAGACATTTGCCGTCGATGCACTGCAGCGCCAGGCCGACAAGCTGCAGGTATTTGCCGACAATGCCTGGGCCAGGCGCATGGGCGCAAACAAGCCGCTGCTGCAGACATTCATTCGCGAGTCGGGGCCGTATCGCGCGGCACGCGAGGCGGGCATGGACGACGCGCAGGCGCTTGCAAAAGTGCAGGCCGACACCGACTTCGTGCAGGCGATGTGGAAAGACAAGACCACATTGCAGGCGTCGTTCCTCGCGATGGACCCGACCGACAGCCAGGTGCGCGCGTGGGTGGGCAGCCGGGACTTCCGCCAGGACCAGTTCGACCACGTGCAGCAGGCACGACGACAGCCCGGCTCGACGTTCAAGCCCTTTGTTTACGGCGCCGCATTCGAGCAGGGCATCAGCCCCATGCAGACGTTCCTCGACGCTCCGGTGGATATTCGCATCGACGCGAAAACCGTCTGGCGGCCCGGCGACGTGCACGAGTCGAGCGGCGAGCAGACAACCCTGCGTGACGCGCTGGTGAAGTCCAAGAACACCGTCACGGCGCAACTGATGATGCAGGTGGGCCCCGCGCAAGTGGCCAAGGTCGCCCGGGACATGGGTGTGCGCGAAAGCAAACTGGACGCCGTGCCTGCGCTTGCACTGGGCACGAGCCCCGTCACGCTCAAGGAGATGGTGAGCGCTTACGGCACGATCGCGAACAACGGCTCGTACCGCGAACCGATCCTGATCCTTCGCGTGGAGGACAGCAAGGGGACCGTGCTGGAAGAGTTTCACCAGAAACCACCGGAGCAGGGCCTGCAAACCGCCGCGGCGCAGACGCTGCTCGATGTAATGCGCGGCGTAATCGACAGGGGCACGGGCGCCGGCATTCGCTCGCGCTTTGGCTTGCAGGGCGACCTGGCAGGCAAGACAGGCACGACGCAGGACAACACGGATGGCTGGTTCATCCTCATGCATCCGCGGCTGGTGTCCGGCGCATGGGTCGGCTTCAACGACAACCGCATCACCATGGGCGACTCATGGGGGCAAGGCGCGCACAACGCGCTGAACATCGTGGGCGACTTCTTCCAGCAGACGGTCAAGGCCAAACTGGTCGACACCAAGGCAGCCTTCGCCGCGCCCAAGGACGCTGGCGCGCTCGACAAAGTCAACGACTGGCTCAACAGCGTGTTCAATGCACAGCCAGCCGAGCAGGAGCCGCAGCCCATGGTCACGGCCGATTCGCCGCAGATCATCACGATCTACCAGAATGAACAGGGCGCGGTCACGCAGCGCCAGACGCCTGTGGCAGCAGAGCCACCGCAGGAGAGCCCGCTGATCAGGGTGCCTGATTACGTGCGCCCCCCGGAGTTGCCGCGACCTCAGGATGCGCGTTCGCCGGAGATCGTCCGCCTTCCAGAGAGCCTGCGCCCGCCCCCTGGCCCGCCCCCCGTGTCTTACGGGCCTGCACTCAGCGCGCCCGGCTCCTACGGTGAGCAGAGGTAAAGCCGGGACCTATCGCGCATGGGCGCCATGCAAAATCAGTTCAGCTGTCACCAGACACTCGTCGAACGACCGCTCGAACTGCAGGCGATCAATCTGCGCAAATTCTTCTTGTGCATAGACTGCGTTCTGCTTCAACCGCGAGATAAACGTGCTCGCGTGCTTCGCAAAGAACGGGGCCGCATGCTCTATCGCCTGCGGGTCTGCATGGGCCACCGCACATAGATCAAACAGGTCCCGCGCCTTCGCCATGTCCCCACGATGAAACATCTTCTTGGCGATGATTTCAGCGTTGGTCTCCACACGAACCAGCCGCCCCTTGTGGATCACTTCTTCCCACGGGTCTTGCGTCAACGGCTCGCCCACCACGATATCGATCTCGCCCGCGGGTAGCTGGAGCTTGATGTATTCCGCCGCTTCCACATAGTCGTGAGTGAGCGACTCAGCCGGGTCTGACAGGCGCGGGTTCACATAGCCCAGATATTGCGGGTCAGGCACGAACAGGTCGATGTCCTTGCTTTGCCGGTGATTCAGCCTGAGCATCAGCACGGTGCCGCCGCCAAATGACCACACCGGCTTGTTGATGACGCGCTCCAGGTGATCCGTCAGCGTCAATGCCGCATCGAACAGCGACTGCCACGCACCCGGACGGCGCCAATTCAGCTTGTTCAATTCCATATCCCACGTTGGACCTTCAACACGGATGCCAGGGTGCGCATGACCTGCCACGTCTTGCGCCGGTCAACGTCATGCTTGTTCTCGATTTCGACTGCGACTTCTGCCAGCACACCTGTCGGGGCCTCTTCGAGCACCGCGCGCAACTGCGGCAGGTAGCCGGGCGGGACAACGCCGTGAAGCAAGGCGTCTTCGAGCGAGTCAACGGGAAGTTTCTTGCCGTAGCTGACAGCTGCGGTGCGTGCCGCCAACTCAAGTGCCCGACCTTCTTTTGACGCGCGTGGCCTCGTGACGCCAAGGCTGAGACCCAGGGCGTTGGCGAGCTTTTCGGCGCGCAGCAAGCTGAGGTTGTGCAACTTGCCCGTTTCGAGTTCATTGACCGTGGCGCGCGATAGGCCCGACAGCTGCGCCAGTTGCACCTGGCTCAAGCCTATTTCGACACGGCGCTGCTTGGCGGCGGTGGAGAGTTCAGCAAGGATGGGCATGCCAGATTGATGTCGAATATATTTGGCTATTATAAGTCAAATATATTGTGCAACCTGGAATATGACGCCCGGCGGGGTCAGGCCGGCTACCCCGCCCGCGCACGCTCCAGCAACAGTTCCCGCTCGCGTGCATTGCCCGCCAGCTGCGCCGCCCGCATGAATTCCGCGCGCGCTTCATCGTGGCGACCCAGCTTGGCGAGCAGGTCGCCACGCACACTCGGCAGCCACTGGTAGTGGCCCAGCGATTTGTCATGCGCCAGCTGGTCGATGATCTCCAGCCCCGCCGCAGGCCCGAATGCCATACCCACGGCCACCGCCCGGTTGAGCTCGATTACCGGCGAAGGCGACACTTGCGCCAATGCGTCGTAGATGGCGGCGATGCGCTTCCAGTCCGTCCCGGCTGCGGTGCTCGCACGGGCGTGGCACGCGGCAATGGCAGCCTGCAAGGCATACGGCCCCAGCGCACCACCGAGCGCTTCGGCACGCTCCAGCGCGATCAGGCCGCGGCGGATCAACAGGCGGTCCCACCGGGCGCGGTCCTGATCCAGCAGAAGCACGGGGCGGCCTTGCGCATCGACGCGGGAATTTGCGCGCGACGCCTGCAGTTCCAGCAGCGCGACGAGCCCATGCACTTCCGATTGCTCGGGCGCCAGCTCAGCCAGCATCCGGGCAAGCCGCAACGCTTCGTCGCACAACGCCGGTCGCATCCAGTCTTCGCCGGCCGTGGCGGTATAGCCTTCGTTGAACACGAGGTAGATCACCTCGAGCACTGAAGCGAGCCGCGCGCGCAACTCGTCGCCGCGCGGCACCGCGAACGGCACATTGGCCTCACTGAGCGTGCGCTTCGCGCGCACGATGCGCTGCGCAATCGTCGGCTCCGGCACCAGGTAGGCGCGGGCGATCTCATGCGTCGTCAAGCCTGCGAGGAGTTTGAGCGTGAGTGCCGCGCGCGCCTGCATCGACAGCACCGGATGACACGCGGTGAACATCAGGCGCAGCACGTCGTCGCCGATTTCGTCAGCCCGCGCCTCGTCGAGTGCGTCGACAAAGTCGGGCGCGACCAGTGCCTCCTGCGCTTGCAGGTCATGCACGATCTGGTCGAGCTTGCCTTCGAGGCTGCGGTCGCGGCGGATGCGGTCGAGCGCCTTGTTCCTGGCCACGCGCATCAGCCACGCGCCGGGATTGGCAGGCACGCCTTCATGGGGCCAATGCTCCAGCGCAGACACCAGCGCATCTTGTGCCAGCTCTTCCGCCAGCCCCACGTCGCGCACCATGCGCGCGACGCCACCCACGATCTTTGCAGACTCAATGCGCCAGACAGCGCTGATCGCGTCGTGGGTGGTTGAATGCATGCGCCTCAGGCTTGCGGTGGGGCGGCGTTCGGATTCATGTAAGCCAGCTCCCAGCCGTGGCCGTCCAGGTCGGTGAAGCCGTGGGCATACATGAAGTCGCCGTGTTCTTGTGGCGCATTGGGCGCGGCGCCCCCAGCGGCCAGCGCCTTCGCCACCAGCGAATCGACTTCAGCGCGGCTCTCGCACGACAGGCACACGAGTACTTCGGTGGTCTTCGTCGCATCGGCCACCGGCTTTTTGGTGAACGTCTGGAAGAACGGCTCGACGAGCAGCATCACGAAGATGTTGTCGCTCACGATCATGCAGGCGCCCTTGTCGTTGGTGAACTGCGGATTAAAGGAAAAACCAAGTGACTTGAAGAACGCCTGTGTGCGTTCCATGTTCTTGATCGGCAGGTTGACGAAGATCTGGCGTGTCATTGAATTCAACTCCTGTGCGGGTGTGTTCTTCAGTCTTTTTTTTCAACGCGGGCGCGCAGCATGGCCAGGCCCGATTCAAATTCGCCGCCCACCATCTTGTCCATGTTCATGAAGAGGCCGACGAGCTTGGTGATGTACGGGCTGGGGCCGTGCAGGGCCCACGTGACTTGCGTTGCATCGCCTTGTGGCACCAGCGTGAATTCGACGATGTTATGTCCTTCGATCGGCTCGAACATGTCGAGCTTGAGCGTGACCCGTGTCGGCTTCGACTCAACAATGGCGATACTGCCTTTGCCTACATCCTTGTTGCCGGCAAAGTGAAATTCGGCCCCTGGCCCGGTGGCTGGCCCCCGATATTCGCCGTGCAGGCCCGGATCTTTGAGCGTGAACGGGTTCCACGTGTTCATCATTCGCAGGTCATTGATCTGCGGGTAGAGCTTGTCGGGCGGCGCCTTGATCAGGGCTGTGCGCTCGACGCGGAACGTGTCGGGCCGAAATGCCGCCAGCACCAGCGGGACGGCAATGATGACAACGATGGTGATGAGGATGGTCTTGAGCATGGCGGCCTCACTCCATGCCCATCTTCCTGAACCGGTCGATCGTTTGCAGCTCGGCGATTTCCTTGAAGTCGTCGAGCTCATAGAACTGCCGCACCTCGATCTCTGCGGACATGCCAGGCCCGACGGGGTTCGGAAAGCGCCGCGACCACTCAAGCGCCTCGGCGCGGTCGCGCACCTGGATCATGGTGTAGCCGGCGATCAGCTCCTTGCTCTCGGTGAAGGGGCCGTCAGTCACGTGGCGCACATCGCCGTCGTAGCGAATGCGCCAGCCCTTGGACGACGGCTGCAGGCCCGAGGCATCGAGCAGCACACCGGCCTTGGCAAGCTCCTCGTGAAAGTCGCCCATCTCCTTGAACATCTGTTCGGAGTGGGGCGGGAACCGGCCGGCTTCTGAATCAGCGGTGGCCTTGACGATGATCATGAACTTCATGCTGCGCTCCTGTGTGTGTGGTGGCTGTACCTACACGACGAATCGCGATGCGCAGAATCGACAAGTGCCGACTACGTATCGATTTACGTAACGGCTGACGCCCGGTTGCTGTGCCGCTCAGATGAAGCAGGGGCCGGTCTCGCGCACCTCGATCGTGGCCCACTGCGCCGCCGGGCACTGCCGAGCCACCTCAAGCGCGTCTTCACGCGTGGGCACATCGACCAGGAAGAATCCACCGACCATTTCCTTGGCCTCGGCGAAAGGGCCGTCGAGCACCTGGGCATGGCCGGCGCGCACCTGTACACGAGTGGCGCGCTGGTCCTGCGACTGCAGCGACTCCACGCCGCGCAGCACCCCGCGCTCTTTCAGCTCGCTTGCGAAGCGCAGCATGCGTTCGTACACGGCTTCGCCTTCTGCCTGCGAGCGCTCCTGGCGCTGGCCGACTGGCTCATGGATGAGGAGCATGTAGGGCATGCCGCGGCCTCAACGCAGCGTCATGCGCTGGAAGAACGAGATGACGCGCACCGTTTCGCCGGGCGTGTCGATCTTCATCGGCCGCTGCTGCTTTTGCAGCTGCTCCTGTGTGATCTGCGCATGCATTTCCATCACGCCGAACTCAGCCACGATGCGCTTGGTGGACACCTGCCCCTTTTGCACCGGATGGTTGGATTCCAGGATGGTCTGCTCCAGCTGGTCAGGCCCGAGCCAGCGGTAGGTGCCGGACGACTTGAACTTCGGACCATTGAGCGACCAGCGGCCATCGCACTCGAAGCGCAGCACGTTCTCGCCGTTGTAGGTGTCTTTGGATATCTGCTTGCCGTTGGCATAACGGCTGAGCTCCACGTGCCGCCATGAGCCGATGAGCCATTGCGCCGTAGTGGTGCGCTGCGCGCTGGCCGCCGGGCATGGAACGGAGGCCGCAGGCGTCGATGCCGGCGCGGCAGCAGGCTGCTGGGCCGCGGCACTGAACCCGGCAGTCACTGCAGCGGCACAAAGAAGGTGTTGAAGCGTTTTCACGCCCTCAGTCTACAAAGAAACCGCCAGCCGCTGCCAGCGCCTGTTCAGACTTTCGAGAAGTCCGGCTTGCGCTTTTCCATGAAGGCGCCGAATGCTTCTCTGGCTGCGGGCTCACCCAGCATGCGGCCAAAGCTCTGCCCTTCATCGGCCATCTGCTGCATCACCAGCTGCGTCTGGCCCTTCTTCATCAGGCGCTTGGTCTCGATCAAGGACGAAAGCGGCTTGGCTGCGAGCTTGCGCGCAATGCTTTGCGCCACGTTGTTCGCCTCCGTCGGCGGCACGACGCGGTTGACAAGGCCCACTTCAAGCGCGGCTTCGGCCATGAACGGCTCGCCCAGCAGCAGCGCCTCGGCAGCGCGGTGGTAGCCGAGCATTTGCGGCACGAGCAGGCTCGACGCCGCTTCGGGGCACAGGCCAAGATTGACGAAGGGCATCGAGAACGCCGCGTTGTCGCCGGCATAGACCAGATCGCAATGGAACAGCATCGTCGTGCCCACGCCCACAGCGGGGCCGCACACGGCTGCCAGCAGCGGCTTGGTGAAGGTGGCGATGCCGCGCAGGAAGCGGAACACCGGCGACTCCATGCCCTGCGGCGGCTTGTTGAGGAAGTCGCCGATGTCGTTGCCGGCGCTGAAAATCGTCTCGTGCCCCTGGAAGACCGCTACGCGGATCGATGCGTCGGCCTCGGCGGTGGCGAGCGCATCGGCCATCGCGCCATACATCGCGGCAGTGATGGAGTTCTTGCGGTCAAGCCGGTTGAGCGTGATGGTCATCACGCCAGCTTCGACGTGGGTAAGGATGTCGGTCATGGTGTCGCTTTCAGCAATGCTTCCTGTACAAAATCGAGTCGGTCCTGGCCCCAGAACATGTCGCCATCAACGAAGAAAGTCGGTGCGCCAAACACGCCACGGGCAACGGCCTCCTGCGTCACGGCTTTGAGGCGCTCTTTGACTTCAGCGTCGGCGGTGAGGGCCAGAAATTGTTGCGTATCGAACCCGGCGGCTTCGAGCACAGCGCCCACCACCGCCGGATCGTTCATGTTGCGCGCCTCCACCCACAGCGCGCGATACATCGCGTTGCCGTAGTCGATGAATTTTTCAGGTTCACGCATCTGCAAGCCCACGGCACCACGCATCAGCATGAGCGTGTTGATCGGGAAGAACGGGTTGTGCACGAAAGGCGCGTTGTAGCGGCGCGCGAAGCGCTGCAGGTCGTCCTGCATGTAGCGGCCCTTGGGCGCGACTTCCATGGGTGACCGGTTGCTCGTTGCCTGGAACACACCCCCCAGCAGCATCGGCCGGTAGTCGATATGCGCGCCGGTCTCGCGCGCGATGGCCGGCATCTGCGTCCACGCCAGGTAGGCGGCGGGGCTGCCGAAGTCGAACCAGAATTCCACCGTCTTGGTCATCAGAATTTCTCCATCCAGGGCCGCATGTCCAGCTCGTGCGTCCACGCGTCGCGCGGCTGCTTGTGCAGCATCCAGTACGCCTCGGCAATGTGGTCGGGGTTGACGATGCCGTCGCGATCTTTCAGCGCATAGCGATCGGGGAAATTGTCGCGGATGAACGCCGTGTCGATCGCGCCGTCGATGATCGTGTGGCACACATGGATGCCGCGCGGGCCCAGCTCGCGCGCCATGCTTTGGGCCAACGCGCGCAGCGCGTGCTTGGCACCTGAGAAGGCGGCAAAATTTGCCGAGCCACGCAGTGATGCGGTGGCACCCGTGAAGATGATCGTGCCGTGCGGTCCCTCGCCCTCACGCGCGACCATGCGCTTGGCCACTTCGCGGCCATTGAGAAAGCCTGCGAAGCAAGCCATCTCCCACACCTTCATGTACCTGCGCGCTGTTTCATCGAGGATGCTCGACGGCACGTTCGCGCCGATGTTGAAGACCATCACCTCGATCGGGCCGATCGTCGTCTCGATGTCGTCCACCAGGCGCACAACCTCCGCTTCGACGCGCGCATCGGACGAGAAGCCGTGCGCCCTGCCGCCATCCGCCTCGATCTGCTCGAGCGTGCTTTTGAGCTTGTCGAGATTGCGGCGGGTTGCGCACACCGTGTAGCCGCCCTTGGCGAATCGCCGCGCGACGGCGCCGCCCGTGGCGTCACCCGCGCCGATAACGAGGCATACCGGCGATCTGTCACTCATGGCTTACTCCTTGTAGTACACGATCTGGTGCGAGGTGGCGAGCAGTTGGCCCTGCTCATTCCACATCTGCGCCGATTGATCGAAGTACCCATTGTGGAACGCTTGCGCCTGCGCCTGGGCCATCAGGTAGCCGGTACCCACAGCCTTGAGTTGCGCATCACCTGCATGGAAGTACACCGTCATCGACACCGTGCCGACTGGCGTGAACTTCGAGCGGCGCAGCCAGATGCGCGGAAAGAACACATCGCACAGCGCCGTGAGCGACGCAAAGTCGAGCGCACGCACGGGCGTGTCGCGCACCCAGACCTGCGTGCGGCTGTGCTCCTGGTCGGCGCCGTCCCATGTCTCGGGAAGGCTGCCTTCCACGCTGCGCACTTCATACCTGTTGAGCCATTCGACGCGGCTGCGGCGGCTCACGACGGGCACGTCTTGCACCGGCGGCACCGCCGGCATCGCATCGCTGCTCGGCGACCAGATTTCGCGGCGCGCAGCGGTGACCGCCGTGCCCGTCATCACAACGCCATCCGCCTGGCGAATCTCCAGCGTCCAGTGCTGTGTGGAGCGATTCGTTCGAGCGGGGCGGGCTTCGACGGTGAACGCGCCATCGGCCAGCGCAGCGGCAAAGTTGACTGTGAGCGAGAGCGGCTCGCCCAGCCGCTTTGGATGCAGCATCACCGCGTTGATCATCTGCGCAGCGGTGATGCCGCCGTAAGGCCCGATCATGTTGGCGTAGGCCGGGCTCGTCGCGCCGGTAAACAGGTTGTCGCCAGCGGGTTGCAGCGCAATCGCCGCGTCGAACGCGTGGCCGCTCATGCAGCAGCAGGCCTTGTTGCCGCAAGCTGCGTGAGCCACTGCGACAGGCGCGGCCACAACTGCGCCTGATGCTCACTGCGAAACGCGCCGAAGTGGCCCAGGCGGCGGATGCCCAGGTCAGCGGGCGCGAGGCTGGTGACTTCACGCGGCGCGTTCTCGTAGAGATTGATCAGGCTGTGCGTGCCGGCCAGCGTCATCAACTCGTCGTCGGTGATCGACAGGGCTTGAACCGGGAATCGCGCATCGGCGTACTGCACACGCACCGCTTCGCCTTCGGCGCCAACGCTGTAGTTCGGGTTGAGGCACCACCTGCGCCACTGCATGATCACGCCCGCTGGCAAGTCGCCAACCTTGCGCAGCTTCTTGCCGGGGAAGTAGCCGCACAAGCGCGTTGCGAGGGGCACCAGGAAGAACCAGAAATACGGGACGATGCGCTTGAGCTGCGGCGCGTTCTGCCGCCAGTAGCCGCTGCCGGCTGCAACGCTGAGCAGGCCGCTGACCTTGTGCTTGTTGGTGAGCATGCCGGGCAGCTGCGCACCCAGGCTGTGGCCCAGCAGGTAGAGCGGGCGGTCGGGCAACGCGGCGTGCGCGTTGTCGATCACGGCTTCGTAGTCGCGCGTCCAGTCGAAGAGATCAGCGTTGAAGCCCTTGAGGCCTGCGCCGCTCGGGCCTGAGTCACCACTGCCGCGATAGTCGAACGTGGTGACGCGCCAGCCTTGCGTGGACAGCCACTGCGCAAACGCCTCGTAGTAATCCTGCCGCACGCCCATGGCGCCGCCGATGACCACACTGCCACGATTGCCATTGGCCGTTTCGAACACGCGGGCCGAGAGGCTCGTTCCGTCCGCAGCCACGATGGTTTGCGCTTTCATCCGGCTCTCCTCGCAAAAAACAGATCAGACGCGCTCGAAGATCCCCGCTGCGCCCTGCCCCATGCCCACGCACATCGTGACCATGCCGTACTTCAGATTCTTGCGCTGCAATGCGTGAATCACTGTCGCCGATCGGATAGCACCCGTCGCGCCAAGCGGATGGCCCAGTGCAATAGCGCCGCCCATCGGGTTGACCTTGCTCGCATCAAGGCCAAGCGTGTTGATCACGGCAAGTGACTGCGCGGCGAATGCTTCGTTGAGCTCGATCCAGTCGATGTCGTTCTGGTTCAGGCCCGCGTAGCGCAACGCTGCCGGAATCGCCTCGATCGGGCCGATGCCCATGATGTGCGGCGGCACGCCACGGCTCGCGTAGCTCACGAAGCGCGCGAGCGGCTTGAGGCCGAAGCGCTTGACGGCGGCTTCACTCGCGAGGATGAGCGCACCTGCGCCATCCGATGTTTGCGAGCTGTTGCCTGCCGTCACTGAGCCACGTGCAGAGAAGACTGTACGCAGTTTGGACAGGCCTTCGACGGTTGTGTCGGGGCGCGCGCCTTCATCGAGGTTCACGGTGCGCGTGTTCACGGTCACTTCAGCCGATTCGAGATTGACGCTGCGCTCGGCCACTTCCACCGGCGTGATTTCACTGGCGAACTCGCCGGCCTTCATTGCGGCAATCGCCTTCATGTGCGACTGGTAGGCAAATTCATCCTGCGCATCGCGAGAGACCTTCCATTGCTGCGCAACCTTCTCGGCCGTCAGGCCCATGCCGTACGCGATGCCGTAGCTTTCGATGTCATCCGGGTTGGTGAAGATCGTGGGCGACAGCGACGGCGAGTTGCCCATCATCGGCACCATCGACATGCTCTCTGTGCCCGCCGCGATCATCACGTCGGCCTCGCCTACGCGAATGCGGTCTGCCGCCATCTGCACTGCAGACAGGCCTGAGGCGCAAAAGCGGTTGACCGTGATACCGCCCACACTCTTGGGCAGGCCTGCGAGCACCGCGCCGATGCGCGCAACGTTCAGGCCCTGCTGCGCTTCAGGAATCGCGCAGCCGCAAATCACGTCTTCGATGGCCTTCGGGTCGAGCCCCGGGACTTGCGCGAGCGCTGCACGCAGGGCCGTGGCGAGCAGGTCGTCAGGGCGCGTGTTGCGGAAGTAGCCGCGATGCGAGCGGCCGATGGGCGTGCGCGTGGCGGCAACGATGTAGGCTTCCTGGACTTGTTTCATGTAAGGCTCCTGAAGTGGCCCTCGCCTGCAGGCGAAGGCTGTTTGACTTAACTCCTTCCCCCTTCGGGGGAAGGTTGGGATGGGGGCATCGCTTTGCTGAGCGCATCGCTAATCACAGTCAACACCCCATCGATATTCCGCAACGGCTGGTCCGTCGCAAATCGCAGCACGACAAACCCATCGCGCCGAAAAAATGCATCCCTGACTTCGTCGTACTCCACACTCTGGTGATGCTGCGACCCGTCAAGCTCCACGATGAGTTTCGGGTCGAGGCATGCGAAGTCGGCAATGTAGTTTCCAACCGGGTGCTGTCGCCTGAACTTCGCGCCCAGTTGCTCCCGACGAAGACGCGACCACAGGCGCCTCTCCGAATCGGTCATGTCCCGACGCAGTTCCCTTGCGAATGTTTGCGCTTTTGGTGTTGGGTAGTTATTCATGCATGCCCCCATCCCGGCCTTCCCCCGGAGGGGGAAGGAGGAAGGCAATCTAGTTGCGTACCGGTTTACCCGTCGACAGCATCCCCATGATCCTCTCCTGCGTCTTCTCATGCGTGAGCAGCGCGCAGAACGCCTGGCGTTCCAGCGTCATCAGGTATTCCTCGGTGACCAATGTGCCGGGATCCACATCGCCACCCGTGACCACATTCGCGATCAGCGATGCGATATGGAAGTCGTGCTGGCTGATGAAGCCGCCGTCGCGCATGTTCACGAGCTGGCCCTGAATCGTCGCCTTGCCACTGCGGCCCGCCACCGGGAACTGCCGCTTGTGCGGCGGGCGGTAGCCGCCTGCGAACATGGCTTTCGCCTCGTTGATGGCAACGTAGAGCAGCTCGTCCTTGTTCGGCACGATGATGTCGCTCCAGAGCAGGTAGCCAAGCTGGCGGGACTCGATCGCACTCGTGCCGACCTTGGCCATCGCCGCGGCGGTGAAGCCTTCAGTGAGGAAGGGCAGCAAGTCCTTGTGCGTCGATTCAGCTTGCCGCTCGGCCGCGCGGCGCGCGATGTACGTCAGGCCACCGGCACCAGGAATCAGGCCGACGCCCACTTCCACCAGGCCGATGTAGCTTTCCATCGCCGCAACCCGGCGCGCAGAGTGAATGGCAATTTCGCAACCACCCCCCAGCGCCATGCCGCGAATCGCAGAGATCACCGGCACGTTCGCGTAGCGCATGCGCAGCATCGTCTGCTGCAAATGGCCTTCTGCTTCGTCGATTGCGCTCACGCCCACGGCGATGAACGCCGGCAGCATGGCCTGCAAATCTGCACCGACGGAGAACGGGTCGTCGCCCGACCAGATCACCACGCCTTGATAGTCCTTCTCGGCCATCTCGACGGCGAGCTGCAAGCCTTCGGCAACTTCAGGGCTGATCGCGTGCATCTTCGTCTTGATGCTGGCGATGACGACTTCATCGTCCATCGTCCACAGGCGAATCGCGTCGTCTTCATGCAGCGTCTTGCCTGCCGTGGCGAACGAAGGCGCGTTGCTGCCGCGCACGGCTTCAGGAAAGTGCTGGCGCGAGTAAACGGGCAGCACGCGCTTGGGCTCGAACTTGCCGTGCGTCGGGTTCCACGAACCTTCAGGTGAGTGCACGCCGCCTGCATCGGCGACCGGGCCCTTGAACACCCACTCGGGCAGCGGCGCGCTCGACAGCGTCTTGCCTGCGGCGATGTCTTCCTGGATCCACTTCGCCACTTGCGCCCAGCCTGCTTCCTGCCACAGCTCGAATGGGCCCTGGCTCATGCCGAAGCCCCAACGCATGGCGAAGTCCACATCGCGCGCCGTGTCGGCAATCGACGCGAGGTGAACAGCGGCGTAGTGAAAACTGTTGCGCAGGATCGCCCACAGGAACTGGCCCTGCGCGCCTTCTGATTCACGCAACAGCTTCAGGCGCTCGCCCGCAGGCTTCTTCAGCATGCGGCCATACACCTCGTCGGCCTTCTCACCGCCGGGCACGTAGTCCTTGCTTGCAAGATCGAAGCGCAGCACATCGCGGCCGACCTTCTTGTAGAAACCAGCCTTCGACTTCTGGCCGAGGTTGCCCATCTCCAGCAGCGTCTTCAGAACTTCCGGCGTGCCGAAGCTCGCGTAGAAGGGATCAGTTTCCGCGTTCAGGTTGTCCTGCAAGGTCTTGACCACATGCGCCATCGTGTCGAGGCCCACCACGTCGGCAGTGCGGAACGTGCCGCTCGATGCGCGGCCCAGCTTCTTGCCGGTGAGGTCATCGACCACGTCGTACGTCAGGCCGAAGTTCTCGACCTCTTTCATCGTGGCCAGCATGCCGGCGATACCAACACGGTTGGCGATGAAGTTCGGCGTGTCTTTTGCGCGCACAACGCCTTTGCCCAGCGCGCTCGTCACGAAGGTTTCGAGGTCGTCGAGGATGTGCGAATCCGTGGTGGGCGTGTTGATCAGCTCGACCAGGTACATGTACCGCGGCGGGTTGAAGAAGTGGATGCCGCAAAAGCGCGGCTTGATTTCTTCAGGCAGCGCTTCGGACAACTTGGTGATCGACAGGCCCGACGTGTTCGACGCGACGATGGCATGCGGCGCAACGAAGGGCGCGATCTTCTTGTAGAGATCGAGCTTCCAGTCCATGCGCTCGGCAATCGCTTCGATGATCAAGTCGCAGTCGCGCAACTGCTCCATGTGCTCTTCGTAGTTGGCCTGGCCGATGAGCGCTGCGTCGTCGGCAACGCCGAGCGGTGAGGGCTTGAGCTTCTTCAAGCCTTCGACCGCCTTGGTGACGATGCCGTTTTTCGGGCCTTCCTTGGCGGGCAGGTCGAACAGCACGACCTGCACCTTCACGTTGACAAGATGCGCAGCGATCTGCGCGCCCATCACACCGGCGCCGAGCACGGCGACTTTCTTGACGTTGAAACGGCTCATGTTCATTCCTTCTCTCTCTTGTTCCCTCCCCCTCTGGCGGAGGGTTAGGGTGGGGGCACGGTCTGGGCGCTGCGCCCATGAAGTGCCCCCACCCCTGCCCTCCCCCAGAGGGGGAGGGAGTCAATTCAAAACCTCAATTCACTCGCACCCACGTCTGCGTGCGGCCAAAGGGGCCGAACGATCCGCGCACTTCCAGCTTCTTGCCGCCATCCACGGGCGTGAGGCGCAGCGTGTATTCGCGGCCGTTCTCGGGGTCGAGAATCTTGCCGTCTTCCCACACGTCCTTGCCTTCTGCTTTCTTCGCGCCTCGAATGATTTCAAGGCCGTCCACCGGCTTGCCCTTGCGCTCGTCGCGGCACTCTTCGCAGACTTCGCCCGGCTTGGCACCTTTGCCAATGCGCTTTTCAATCTTGCCGCTGATCACACCGGTGGTTTCGATGATGCGGATCTCCGCTTTCGCCTCGCCCGTCTTGTCGTCGATGTTGCGCCACAGGCCCACGGGGGACATCTGGGCGAAGGCGGTAGCGCAGGCGAACATCGAACCTGTGATGACGAAGAGCGTCTTCATGCGAGAGCCGCGTCCGTGTCCATCAACACCTTGCTGCCAGCACGCGCCGTGCGCATCAGCGTCGCCGTCTCAGGGAACAGCTTCGCAAAGTAGAAGCGCGCCGTCTGCAGCTTAGCCTGGTAGAACGGATCGGTGTTGCCCGCTGCTATTTCGCGCAGCGCCACTTGCGCCATGCGTGCCCAGAAATAGCCGTGCACCAGGTGGCCTGCCACGCGCAGGTAGTCCACTGCAGCCGCGCCCACTTCGTCAGGATTCTGGAAACCCTTGAAGCCGAGCTCGGTCGTGAATTTCGTCATCTGGTCGCCCAGGTACGCAATCGGGTTGATGAACTCGGCCATCTTCTCGTTCACGCCTTCTTCTTCCACCAGCTGCGCCACGAGCTTGCCGAATTTCTTCAGCGTGGCGCCGTTGTTGCCGAGGATCTTGCGGCCCAGCAAGTCGAGCGACTGGATGGTGTTGGTGCCTTCATAGATCATGTTGATGCGGTTGTCGCGCACGAACTGCTCCATGCCCCATTCCTTGATGAAGCCGTGGCCGCCGAACACCTGCAGGCACATGTTGGTCGCGATGTGGCCGTTGTCGGTGCTGAAGGCCTTCACGATGGGCGTGAGCAGCGACAGCATCTCGTCGCTGTCTTTGCGCACCTTCTCGTCGGGATGGTTGTGCGCCTTGTCGAGCAGTACCGAGCAGTAGATCGCGAGTGCGCGGCCGCCTTCGGCATACGCCTTGGCGGTGAGCAGCATCTTGCGCACGTCGGGGTGCACGATGATGGGGTCAGCCGGCTTGTCTTTTGCCTTGACGCCGGAGAGCGAACGCATCTGGATGCGGTCCTTCGCGTAGGCCAGTGCGTTCTGGTAAGCCACTTCGGTGAGGCCGAGCGACTGGTTGCCCACGCCCAGGCGTGCCGCATTCATCATCACGAACATCGCCTGCATGCCCTTGTTGGGCTGGCCGACCATGTAGCCACGCGCACCGTCAATGACGATCTGCGCCGTGGCATTGCCGTGAATGCCCATCTTGTGTTCGAGGCCGCCGCAGTAAATCGAATTGCGCGAGCCCAGCGAGCCGTCCTTCTCGACGTTGAATTTCGGCACGATGAACAGGCTCACGCCCTTGATGCCGGGAGGCGCATCTGTGAGGCGGGCCAGCACCAGGTGAACGATGTTCGACGTCATGTCGTGCTCGCCCGCGCTGATGAAAATCTTGTTGCCGGTGATGAGGTAGCTGCCATCAGGTTGCGCTTCGGCCTTGGTGCGCATCAGGCCCAGGTCCGTGCCGCAATGCGCTTCGGTCAGGCACATCGTGCCGGTCCATTCGCCGCTCGTCATCTTGTGCAGGTAGAGCTGCTTCTGCTCTTCGGTGCCGTGCTCGGCGAGCGCTGCGTAGGCGCCGTGCGTGAGGCCGGGGTACATCGTCCAGGCCTGGTTGGCGCTGTTGAGCATTTCGTAGAAGCACTGGTTGAGCACCAGCGGGAGGCCCTGGCCGCCGTAAGCCGGATCACAGCTCAATGCAGGCCATCCACCCTCGACGTACTTGTGATACGCCTCCTTGAAACCCTTCGGCGTGGTGACCGCATGGGTTTCCTTGTTCAATGTGCAACCTTCGGCGTCGCCGCTCATGTTCAGCGGGAACGTCACTTCGGTGGCGAATTTGCCGGCTTCTTCGAGCACGGCGTTGATCGTTTCGGCGTCTGCTTCGGCGTACTTCGGGATCGCCTTGAAGTCGCTCGTGACATCGAGCACTTCGTGCATCACGAATTGCATGTCGCGCAGGGGCGGTGTGTAAGTGGGCATCTCGATTACTCCTTGGAGGATGACTTGGTGGATTTAGCGGATTTGGAGGATTTGGCTGACTTGTCGGCAGCGGGTACAGGCAGCGAGTCTTTCGCGCCGTACAGCCGCAGGATGTTGTCGAAGCCGGCGTTGGCGCGGTCGATCGAGCCTGGGTTCTTCAAGAAGCGCGCTTCGTAGTGCAGTGCGAGGATGAGGCCGTGGATTTCGAAGAGCAGCTGGTCGACATCGACTTCAGCGCGCAGGTGCCCTTCTTCTTTGGCTGACACGACGGCGCGGCGCATGGCGGCAAGCCACGTCTTGACCGAGCCGACGAGCGCGTCGCGAACGGGCCCCGTGCGGTCATCGAATTCGACGGCGCCGCTGATGTAGATGCAGCCCGAGTCGATTTCAAACGACGTGCGCTGCATCCAGTTCGCGAACATCGCGCGCAGGCGCGGTAGGCCGCGCGGCTTGTGCATCGCCGGGTAGAACACTTCTTCTTCGAAGCGCGTGTGGTACTCGCGGATGACGGAGATCTGCAGCTCTTCACGCGAGCCGAAATGCGCGAACACGCCGGACTTGCTCATCTGCGTGACTTCGGCGAGCGCGCCGATCGACAGGCCCTCCAGGCCGATCTGCGTGGCCAGGCCGAGTGCTGCGTCGACGATGGCTGCCTTGGTCTGCTGGCCCTTTTGCATGGCGCGGCCTTCGCGCGGTGCGCGGGCATGTTTGGCGTGCAGGTCGTGAAGGGACATCGTGGGTGGGCGGCGATTCAGAATAAAACGAACGGTCGTACTATTTTGCACGATCAGCCGTGACAGCGTGGTGACTTTCTAGAGCGCGCCTTCTAGCGTCGGCAAGGGTTAACCCGAAACGGCCCGACGCGGACGCAACTGCAGAGCTGCGCGGCACTTCGAGCGGGCCTCGCAGGTGTCCTCCTTAGAATGCGCTGCAACCCGCAAGCAATCCGCTCCCCCTCCTTTGACACCGCACGACACCCAGCCCGGCCGCCAGCTCTTTGCCTGGGCCTGGCTCATCGCCTTCTTATTGGCGGCACTCACTTGCTCGACCGTGAAGCCGCCGCATCCTGCGGTGCTGCCGGTGCTGTTCGCGTCGGGCATGGCATATGTGCTGTGGTCGGCGCGGTCGCAGTTAATCGACATGCTGGGCAACCACCGCGCAATATGGCTGTCGCTCGCAGTGCTGGTCGCGTCCATTGCCATGGCAGAGATGTTGGCAGCCCAGCGGGGCGTGCAAGGGCTGGCGATCTTGCTGCCGCCTTCCATGTGGCTCGTCCTTTGCCTGCCCGTGCTCACCGTCTTTCTGATGCACGACGCTCGCCTTCGGTTCACCGTTTGGCTCTTCGCCGCGATCTGCATCTGGCACTTCTTTGCAATGCCGTTCGAAGCGGTGACGGGCATTCGCCTGAGCTGGCAGCCCATCGAGCTGTTCCCACGCGATGCGGGGCCGCTGCACTACCAGGCGGCGGGGCTCGCGTGGCAGGTGTACTACTTTGTCGGACTCTTCCTGCCGATGTTCTATCTGGCGTGGGGGCCATTGAGCGAAGGCCGGATCACGCGCTGGCCGCGCATGTCGCCACTGGCGTGGGCGCTGCTGGCGATGGCGTGGGGACTGCCTGCGGTAGCCACGCAGTCGCGCAGTGCGTTCGCCGGCACGATGGCGGCGGGCCTGCTCGCGCTGCTGGCGTGGCGCAGGCCGCGCGCCGCGAGGACGTGGATCGCGCTGGGCGTGCTGGTGGCCATCGGTGCCGCGTCGTACTGGTATCTGTTTTCCGCCAACAAGAGCGGCATGGACCTGCGGCTGGCGTACTACGCGCTGTACTTCGACGAGTCGATGAAGTGGCCCGCTGTGTTGATCGGCCATGGCTTCACGCTCGTGCCGAACGCCGCGATGTTCGCCAAGGGTTTCATTCCGCTGGAGCACAGCCACAACGACTTGATCCAGACGTTGTATAGCTGGGGGGCGATTGCGCTGCTCGCCTACCTTGCGTTCTTCGCCGCATTGTTGGCGCTGGTGTGGAAGCGTTATGTGTCGCGGGGGCGGGTCTGGCCGCTGTGCGCGCTGCTCGTTTTCATTCCTTGCACGGTGACGGACCTGGGCTTCCAGAATTTCGAGAAGGCAGTGTTCATCGTCTTGCTCACGAGCTGCTGCCTGGTGTTCGCACGCGAAGCTCGCTTGCCTGAGAAAATCTGAATGCCGCAACTCGTGAAGTTTCCTATTGGTGCACTGACGTTGGTCGCAGCTGCCACTGTGAGCGCCGCCGGTCCCTGCGGCATCGAGCAGGTCGATATGGACGAGAGCTCGATCACCATTCGGTTTGTACGCTTCTCAAGCAGTCCCTACTCAATCGAGCTAACTAGTCCAGATGGCAAACGCGACTACTCAGATGGCGGGTGGGTCCCAGTTGCCATCGTAGGTGGAGAGGTCTGGTACGAAAGTGAAAAGACACCAGGCGTCCTGATGCGGGGCCAGCTTCGCTACCCGAAGAGCTACGCGCTCGTGCTCTTCGAGCATCACTACGGTTGTAAAGCGAGTCTGATGGCTGAAGGCAAGACATTTCACATTGAGTCGCCGAACCAGGTCATGGACCTCAATCTTGGCACGCCAAAACAAAAGCAGCCGCAGTGAGGACAACCTCCCGAGTCTGCCCATCCTAGCCTTTCGCCGTTTCTGCAGGACCCAACACTTTCGCAAGGAACCACCTGCATTGGGCGTCGCGACGAGATAATCTGTCATGGCTCACTTCAGGCTAGCTGCTTTCATACTGATTTCTCTCCTTGCAGCAAATGTTGCCAGTGCAAGTCAGGCGGCCGTGCCCCTCGAAGAGAAGGCGCCAGTTGTCTCGCCCGAAGTCGCGGCGCTGGTGAGGGCCATGGCACAGGCGCATGACGATCCAGGACTTATTGACGACCCTTACGCGCTGGCGACTACGTTTGGTGCCCGGCTCGATCGACAATATGAGACGCCGGAAAATAGAGGATTCCAATTTCGGAATCTGCCTTCCGGGATTTCGATTTCGCTCAGCCAACTAGAAAGCCGGACGCCGGAGCATTGGACAAGACGGAGTGTTCTGCTGTTGTTCGTCGACATGGAACGCGTGTGTATCCAAAGTCATGAAGTCCCAAGACTCCTTCAGCGCACCTTTCGCGTCGGGCCGCAGAATCCCCACCCTATCTATCGACGCCCGAGCACCGTCAAATGGCTCGGCGTGGCCGACCCTGGGGCAAGGAACTGGTACGTAGAAGGTACGAGGCTTGCACTGCCTAGCATGTTCTTCTCCACGGAAGGGATCGACTGCGTCGTCCGCATTGGCGTCCAGCATGTAAAGGAAACGCCGTGAGAGACGCCTCCCTCGCTACGCCCGGATCCAGCAACAGGCTAAGCTCAACAGCTTCAAACACTTGAATTGATGCCGAGGCCGGGTCATGCTGGGCGTCACAGACGGTGCCAAGAGATGCGATCAGAGGCACGCGCTTTTTTCTCCGCAACAACAGTTTTCGCAATGAAGATCGAACTGCACTCAGTCGCTTTCGCTGGCTTAGCCATGTTTCTTTCGGGCATGCAGCCCGCCCATTCGCAAGCCGTGACGCTTCCGCGAGCCTTAGAAGCCAAAACAATCAAGGCCATCGTCGAAATCGCCAGTGGCGTCATCCCACAACAGAGAGATGTCGAGGTCGCATTCGGTATCAAATACGGCGGTCCAATATCTCCAGTAGGCGAAGGATTCAAGACCACAAGGCAAAACCCACCGATTGCGCATGCTCCCGAAAGCACCTACCTCCGCATGTCTACGGTAAATGGAGTTCAAATTCGAGTCGCGCTTCGGTTTCTGTCGCAGGATGAAATTCAACGTGAAGGCCTGCCGGCGTTTTGCATCGAACGAGATCACCTGTCGAGCGAGCTTGCGCACAAAAATTGGCGCAAAGAAATCGTCACTGACCCCCTTCATAACCTGAAGGAAGAACTCCATACAGCCAGATTCCTGGGTACCGCCCGCTCCATCAGCGTCTCATCCACGATAGGGCCTTGCGTCCAAACAATCGTCATTCAATACAACTAGCTCACATGTTGCGACTTCTAGATTGAGGAACCCCATGGGACCCGCATGGCATCGAATAGCCTTTCTGTCCGTCGCGCTCATATTGAGTGCGCAGTCTGCATGCGCTCTTCAGGCGATGCCCCTACAACGCGACGTTGAAGGCCAGATGCTGAAAGGGCTTGTTGAACGCGCAGTCGGAAGCGTACCGACGCCCCGCGACATTGAGGCTACATTCGGTCTCAAATATGCGCCCCCACGAATCTCCAGATACGTAGAAGTCTACGAAGCTCCTGGGGCCTACCCATTCGCTGCTGAGAGCGCCGCAAGCACCTACCTGCTATATCCGGCCGGAGCGCGCCCGCAGGTCTTGGTTTCAATTCACTTCGCCTCGCCAGAACGGCTCTTTGCGACGCAACTTCCTCAGTTCTGCCTTCCGCGTCAAGAATTTGTCGCCGAGCTGTTGAATAGAAATTGGCAGCACCAGTTGGTGACGGACCCGATACACGACATCCGAAATGACCACTACACACTCGAAGTCGACGGCATTAGCCGTTTGGTTTATTTCATACCAAACGCCGGCGATTGCATTCAAACCGTTGTAGTCCGGTTCAAGTACCTCTAGAAAATCACCCGAAAGTTTGGGAGTTCGACCTTATGCACTTACTAAGCCGCTCGGCGATAACGCTCATATTGCTCGCAATCCAGACTGTGGCCGCAGCTCAATCGGTCTCAGAAACCAAAACAGAGATTTCCCTGGCCGATGGTTTGGTCGTCATCCTGACGGACCAATCGCTTTCTATCGCTGTACTTGAGTCAACATTCGGCTTCAAGTATTTGTTGACTAGTGACCTGCCCCCTTCCACCCTGCCAATCAAACTTTGGAAGTCCGGGGTTTCAAGGTTAATCGATTGCTCGATCGGTTGATGATCGAACTGCATCGCCTGCGCGCAGGCGATGCAGTTCGGCGAATCG
>NZ_WJBU01000026.1 GCF_009646335.1 Caenimonas koreensis DSM 17982
CGATTCGCCGAACTGCATCGCCTGCGCGCAGGCGATGCAGTTCGATCATCAACCGATCGAGCAATCGATTAACCTTGAAACCCCGGACTTCCAAAGTTTGATTGGCAGGGTGGAAGGGGGCAGGTCATCTCGCCCCACGACTCGAGAGATTCAAACGACATCTCTTGCAACTCCAACAACTTGAACTTGAGAAGTACCTTGGCAGCGTGGCCAGCATGTTTGCGAGGGCTGGCACGAAACGCCGCAAGGCGCGAGCGCGCTACATTCAAGGCCGCTGCCAAATCGTGGAAGACCGGCCCATGTCCCGGAACAATTGTGTGCGGCGCAAGTGATTCAATCAAATCGAGCGTGGATGCGACGCCATCGAAGCCATCATCACCCTCAAGTTCTGGAAAGACGACACCAAAGCCGTTTTCCCAAAGCGCATCCGCTGAAACTAAAACACGCGATTGCGGCTCGTAAAGAATCACCGAATGCGGGTCATGGCCTGGCGCGGCATGCACTTGCCACTGCCGATCGCCCAGAAGGAGCGTCGTGCCTGGATTCAAAACGTCATCGATCGAAAAACGCGGACATCCTTGCCCGGTTGGCACGTACGTCAGAGCGACCGTGTCCCAGCTACGCACGGCGTCTGCCTGACCAGGAGGAATCAGAGTCCTCAGCGCAGGATAACGAACTTGCAGTTGCTCGTTTCCGCCGCAGTGATCGCTATGCAAGTGCGTATTGATCAGCAGATCCAGCGTTTGTTCGCCTAGTGCTGCCTGAACCAGACGCAGAGTCTGCTGCGAGTGCGTCCAATACCCGCTATCTATCAATGCCGACCTTGTCGGGCCCACAAATAAAATATTGTTAGACGACAGCCATCCGCGCTCGAAGACAGTCATACCCGGCGGAAGAGCCGCGTTGATTTGCGTTGTGGGCACCGACTACTACTCGGGATGAGATGACTTCACTTGCCGGCCCGCAGTTCGCGCCGAAGGATTTTGCCAACGTTCGTTTTCGGCAGATCGTCTCGAAACTCGATGTACTTCGGGACCTTGTAGCCGGTGAGGTTCTGTCTACAGTACTTTGCAACGTCGTCTTCCGACAATGTAGGCTCGCTTTTCACGACGAACACCTTGATGGCCTCGCCCTGCTTCTCATCGGGTATTCCAATCGCTGCGCATTCAACGACGCCTGGGCAAAGTGAGATCACGTTCTCGAGTTCGTTGGGGAACACGTTGAACCCGCTGACCAGGATCATGTCCTTCTTGCGGTCCACGATCTTGGTGTAACCCTGCCGGTCCATGATGCCGATGTCGCCGGTTCGCATGAAGCCATCGCTGGTAAACGCTTTCTCGTTCTCTGCTGGCTGGTTGTAGTAGCCGCGCATGACGTTCGGCCCCCTGATACAAATCTCGCCTGATTCGCCAATGCCCAAAGACTTACCGTCGTCGTCCTTGATGGCGATATCGATCCCCGGCAACGGTAGCCCGATAGTGCCGGTAAATTCCCTGCTCGTGACAATGTTGTTGGTGCCGATCGCACACGTCTCACTCATGCCCCAGCCTTCGACCATGGGGCAGCCAGTCAATTGTTGCCATTGGCGTGCTGTGCCCTCCGACGCGGCCATGCCGCCCGCCTGGGACAGACAGAGCTGGGAGAAGTCTATCGATTTGAACTGCGGGTGCTGCATCAGCGCGTTGAATAGTGTGTTCACCGCCGGGAACAGATGGAAGGGCCGCTTCTTCAATACCTCGATGAATTTGCCGAAATCTCGTGGATTGGGCACAAGCGTGAGGTGCGAGCCCCATCGGATGGCCAGCAGACAAAGCGTCAGAGCAAAAATGTGATACAGCGGCAATGCCGCGATGCTGTTGGTCTTGCTCGGGTCTCCGATTTTCTTGAGCGCGGGAGTGAACCAAGCCTCGGCCTGCAGGATTGCCGCGACGATGTTTCGATGCGTCAGAACGGCGCCTTTCGATAGCCCCGTCGTGCCGCCTGTGTACTGCAAAAAGGCAATCGAATCCAGCGTTTGCGACACAGACTTCAACGTCATGCTCGACCCATCGGCAATGGCGCGATTGAACGGCGTCACTTTTCGGCCATCCGTCAGTGGCAGCTTGTAAGCCGGCACCATCTTGGCCAGGTGGCGCACCGCAAACGTGATCCAGGTGCCAAAAACAAACCCAAGCAGATCACCCATCGAGGCCATCACCACGTTTTTTACGGGTGTACGGTCGATCACCTCTTCCAGCGTCTTGGCAAAGTTCTCGAGGATGACGATCGTCGTCGCCCCCGAATCTCTCAGCTGATGCTCTAGTTCCCGCGGCGTGTAGAGCGGGTTCACGTTCACGCACGTATAGCCCGCCCGCAGGATCGCCGACATCGTTACCGCAAATTGCGGGATGTTGGGCAGCATGATGGCAACGCGAGCCCCGGGCTCGAGGCCCTGTGCCTGCAACCACGCACCTAGGGCCGCCGACAGCGAGTCGAGCTGGCCGTAGGTCATCCAGCGTTCCATGCAGACGGAAAACGGGCGTGAGGCGTTCTTCCTGAACGATTCCTCCAGTAGCTGCGTCAGCGAGTTGTATTCCGACGGATTCACGTCATGCGGAACACCCTCGGGGTAGGTCTTGATCCATGGCTTGTCCATTGCACACTCCTTACGCGAGCGATTGTCAAAGGCGCCGGTCAAACCGGTTAGCGGGCTTGTCCTAACGTCCGTGCCAAATCCGTCTCGCAGGCGACAAGTTCATCGTCGAACAGGCTGCGGATCAGGTCTTTCTCTCGGCTCGCGATCAGGCCCAGAAATGCCTCGGCGCCCGCCGGCCGGCGCGCCATGGCTGCAAACGTGTCGAAGCCATGCTCCAAAAAGCGCTGCAAGGAACTGAGGCCTGCAGCCGCAGCAGGTGCACGCATCATCTTCAAGAGTGTCCGCAAGCCCGCAGTGCGCGTCAGTTTTGTCATCTCGCGACCGATATCGAGCACAACGGCGAGTTGCCCTTCGCGATCAGCGCGCCGTCCCACTGTTCGCCACGCGGCCACATAGCGCGCCGCCTCGCCTGCCGTATTTGCTTCCAGCCCCGCCGAGGCGACTGCCATGGCGTGATCGAGCTCCTCGGTCAGCGCGTGAAGCTCGGCGAGAGCAACCGCCGTTGCCACAACCTGCGATGGAAAGAATCGTTCGATTGCTCCAGCGATCCGCGCAAACTGGGCGTCTCGCTCCGCGTAATCCTTGTCGCTGTACAGCTCATCGAGGAAGAACTGCGCCGCCTCGGCGTACGGGCCGCTCGCCAGCAGGTCCGTATAAGTGCCCACGAAACGGCGAGCCTGCAGATTCTTCACCTGCACCAATGCACTGCGCACTGACGGTGAAGCAGACGCCGATTCACGCAGCGCACTGACGCGCTGCACAGCGTCACGTATTTTTCGGGCGGCTTCCATGCAAACCCCGAGTCTATCTAGGCTCCGGCCCCTACAGGGCAGGCAGAACCCCATGCCATAGTGCGCCGCATGCAAAGAAGAAGGTTGTTGGCGCTGGGAGCGATCTCGGCAGCCGTTCTTGTCATAGGCGGAGGCTCCCTTGCCCTGCTGCGGCCCGGAATGGCTGATGCGCGGCTCACGCCGACAGGCAGGGGTGTATTTCTCGCGGTCAGCCAGGCCATTCTCGATGGCTCGCTGCCGACGGTGGCGGCGCAGCGCGAGTCCGCAACGGCGGCGCTGCTCGACCGCATCGACGAGCTGATTGCGGCCTTGCCGCCGCACGCGCAAGCCGAGCTCTCCCAATTGATCACGCTCCTCGCCAGTGCGCCCGGCCGGCGCGCATTGATCGGGCTGTCAGCCAGTTGGGCTGAGTCCAGTGTCGCCGAGGTCCAGCAAGGGCTGCAGTCGATGCGTGTGTCGGCCATCAGCTTGCGGCGTCAGGCGTACCAGGCGCTTCACGACATCGTGGGTGGTGCGTACTTTTCCGATTCACAGACATGGAGCGCGCTTGGGTATCCCGGGCCGCAAAAGATTGACCAATGACAGCAGTTCGTGACCCGATCCGCGAAGGTTTAAAACGCGGATGGAAAGTGTTGGGCGGCTCGCACGGCGAATTGCCTGCGACGATCACGTGCGACGTGGCGATCGTTGGCTCGGGTGCCGGCGGTGGCGTTACGGCCGAACTGCTCGCCCGCGCTGGTCTGGACGTCGTCGTCATCGAGGAAGGCCCGCTTCGCAGCAGTTCGGACTTCAAGCAGCATGAAGCAATCGCCTACCCGTCGCTCTACCAGGAGAGCGCGGCGCGAAAGACTGCCGACAAGGCGATCAACATCTTGCAGGGGCGCTGCGTTGGCGGCTCGACCACCGTCAACTGGACGAGTTCCTTCCGCACCCCGAGCAGCACCCTGCGTTACTGGCGCGAACACTACGGGCTCTCGACTTTCGACGATGACACGCTCGCGCCGTATTTCCAGCAAGCCGAGCAGCGCTTGTCGATCGGGCCTTGGCTAGTGCCGCCCAACGAGAACAACGACCTTCTGCGACGCGGCGCGGCCAAGCTGGGCATCGCGGCCGCTTCCATCTCGCGAAACGTCAAAGGTTGCTGGAACCTCGGTTCGTGCGGCATGGGCTGCCCGACAAATGCCAAGCAGTCCATGCTGGTCACGACCATTCCTGTGGCGCTCGACAAGGGTGCGCGCCTGATCGTCGAGACGCGTGTCGAGCAACTGCGCATTGCCAACGGACGTGTTCAGGCAATCGAATGCAAGTCGGTGAAGCCGAATGGAGCGCCGGTTTCGGCAGCCAGCGTACACACCACCATCATCGCCAAGCACTATGTGCTCTCGGCCGGCGCGATCAACTCGCCAGCAGTGTTGCTGCGTTCGCAGGCGCCTGATCCGCATGGGAAGCTGGGCAAACGTACGTTCCTGCATCCGGTGGTGATGTCAGCTGGCGTCATGCCGGCCAAGGTCGAAGGCTGGAGCGGCGCGCCGCAGACCATCTACACCGATCACTTTCTCGAGACGCAAGCCATCGACGGGCCCATCGGCTACAAACTGGAAGCGCCCCCATTGCACCCGGTGATTTTCGCGTCCAGCGTCTCGGGGATGGGCGCGGAGCAGGCGGCCCTGCTCAGGCAATTCCCCAACACGCATGTGTTGCTCGCTCTCTTGCGGGACGGCTTTCATGACCAGTCGCCAGGCGGCGAAGTGTCATTGCGCGCCGACGGATCGGCCAGCCTCGACTACAAGTTGACTGACTTTGTGATGGACGGTGCGCGCCGGGCGATGCTCACAATGGCAGAACTGCAATTCGCCGCAGGCGCCAAGGAAGTTTTGCCGGTGCATGAACTGGCTCGCCCCTACCAGTCCTGGACCGAAGCAAAGGCAGCCATCGCCGCGCTCCCGATGCAGCCCCTGCTCACCAAAGTAGTCAGTGCCCATGTCATGGGCGGATGCGCGGCGGCGGCCGACGAAAAGCGGGGCGTGACGCGCCCTGATGGACAGCACTGGCAACTGGCGAATCTGTCGATCCATGACGGCTCGATCTTTCCGACAAGCATCGGAGCCAATCCACAACTGTCGATCTACGGCATCACCAATCGCCTCGCACAGGGTTTGGCAAGGCGGCTCGGTGCCGACGCTGTGACGCTCGCCTGATGCAAAGTCACTCCGCGCTCGCCCGCCTGCAGCAAGTCGTCACAGTGACGCTCGCCGCCTTGTCGCTTGGGTGGTTCGCATGGCACTGGAATGCATCGCCGGGCATCGCAGTCGCCGGCTTTGTGCTCATTGCCTTTAGCTACGCCGCGTTTCTTGCGGTCGAATTTGTGGCGCTTCACTTCGTCGGTGGCGATCCACAAGCGCGCCCCGGCGCTCTCGACCTGATCCGGGCATGGGTTGGTGAAGTGATCTCGGCACCGCGAGTTTTCTGCTGGCGGCAGCCGTTCAGGTGGCGTGCCGTGCCCGACTTCCTGGGGCCGGTTGATGGCGGCCGGCGCGGCGCCGTGTTCATCCACGGCTTCGTCTGCAACCGTGGTTTCTGGAACCCCTGGCTCGATCGCCTGCGTGCGGCAGGCCACCCGTTCGTGGCGGTGAACCTGGAGCCGGTCTTCGGCTCCATCGACGAGTACGTCCCCATCATTGAAGACGCGGTCGAACGCGTGACGCGGGCCACCGGAATGCCACCCGTACTGATCTGCCACAGCATGGGCGGCCTGGCAGCGCGGGCCTGGTTGCGTGTGGCCAAAGACCATCGACGAGTGCATCGTGTTGTCACGATCGGGTCGCCGCACAACGGCACCTGGCTGGGGCGCTTCAGCCACCTGACGAATGGCCGGGAAATGCGGCTGGATGGCAAGTGGGTCCGTGAGCTTGCCAAGGCGGCAAACAGCCAGTCGCACGCGTTATTTACCTGCTGGTATTCGAACTGCGACAACATCGTCTTCCCGGTTTCCACGGCCACATTGCCCGGCGCGGACAACAGGCTCGTGCGGGGCGTCGCCCACGTGGACCTGGCCTTCGATCGTCTCGTTGTCGAAGAGACATTGGCGTTCGTGCTGGCACCCAGTGGCGATGTGAATTTCTCACAGGAATAGCGTTCATTTTTGCCAGCGCGCAGGCTCGACAGTTCCTATCCTTTGCCTACACAAAGAAGGTTGGGGGCCCGACATGGATGGACTGGCAAAACAAGGCGCTGCCGCAAGCAGCCTGCACGCCGAAGCGACTGCAGGCCTGGGTGCCGGCCTCGCGCTGCTAATGGATGAGCTGGCGCACGGCGTCCTCGTGACGGACATCGCAGGGCGCTTGCTTCACGCCAACCAGGCTGCGCGAATTGAGCTGTCGCGCACCCGTGTGATCGTGCTGCGCGATGAGGCCGTCCATGCCTGCGCGCCGGACAGCGCGCGCATCCTGCAGGAAGCGCTGGCAAGAGTCGCCAATGGCAAGCGGGGCCTCGTGAGCCTCGCCGCCCCGGTGGGTCCGTCGCTGACGCTGGTCATCCTGCCGCTTCGGCCTGCCATCCCGGGCGGGCCGATGCGCGCCGCGTGGCTCTTCTCGCGCGCCATGGTCTGCGACTCGCTCATGCTGTGCTTCTTTGCACGCGCGCATGGCCTTACTGCCGCCGAAGAGCAGGTACTCGGCATTCTGTGCCAGGGGCTGTCTGCACCAGAAGTCGCAGTTCAACTCAAGGTTGCCGTATCGACGGTGCGCAGCCATATTCGCAGCCTCTGCGCCAAGACCAAGTCCAGTGGCGTGCGTGAGCTGGTGAGTCGCATCGCCGTACTGCCACCCGTTGCGCCCGCGTTTTGGCACGAACCGATGCACTGACTGCGCGCAAGCTCGTCGGCGGCGCCCGCTCATGCTAGAGTCCGCCGGAATTGGGGAACGTCGTCATGAACATGCCTGGCCCTTCGGCGGCACAAGAAAAACTGCTCACTGCGCTCAGTCCTGGCCTTCGGCAACTTGCACTGCGCGGCACGCTTCGCAACTATCGCAAACACGCCGTCATCGTCAATGAAGGCGAGATCGGCGATTCGCTCTTTGTCCTGCTCCAGGGCCGCGTCAAGGTGTTCTCCAACGACGCGGACGGTCGTGAAATCACCTACAACGTGGTGGAGGCGGGCGACTACTTCGGTGAAATGTGGCTTGACGGAGGCCCCCGCTCTGCCTCGGTCATGACGCTCGAGCCGTGTACCTGCTCCGTCGTTGGCCGGTCCGCCTTGCGCGAGCACCTGGCGGAGGAGCCGGAATTCGCGCTCGATCTCGTCGCTCAGGTGATCCGCCGTGCGCGCGCTGCCACCGAGACGGCGCGCAACATGGCATTGCTCGACGTGTATGGCCGCGTCATCGTCACGCTTGAAAGCACGCAGGGCCCGGCCAAGCCGGGAGAGCCGATCGTTCTGACCCAAATCACTCACCAGAACATCGCCAGCCGCGTCGGCGCCTCGCGCGAGATGGTCAGCCGCCTGCTCAAGGACCTCGAAAAGGGCGGCTACATCGAACTGGGCGTCAAGCGCATCACGCTGCTGAAAAAGCTACCGGCTCGCTGGTAGCGGGCGCCTTAACCCATGAAACGCATGTCCGGCTGTGTCTGCTTCGCGGTGCCGCGAAAGTTGATCCAGCACCTGGCCGATCAATCAGACGATGAAGGTCGGGCGTTACTGCAAGCGCAGATCAAACACTCCACCGGGCTGCGCGGCCAGCGCTCGGGCCTGAGCGCCGCAGCGGCCCACCCTGAGCCTGCAACCCAGCCCTTGCAGCGCCGCGTGTACGACGCCCAGGGCCGGACCTTGCTGCCCGGCACGCTGCTGCGCGACGAGGACGACGCGCCCACGCGCGACGCGCAGGCCAATCAGGCGTACGACAACATCGGCATCGCGCTGCAGTTCTTCAAGAGCGTCATGGGGCGCGATTCGGCCGACGGCCGCGGAATGCGCATCGACACCTCGGTGCACTACGGTTTTCGATTTGCGAACGCCATGTGGACGGGCGAGCAGATGATCGTTGGCGACGGAGACGGCGCTCACTTCAAGGGGATGGCCCATTCTCTGGGCATCATTGCGCACGAGTTCTCCCATGGTGTGACCCAGCACCTGGTCAAGGGTGGCCTCGGCGTGGTGTGGCCGTCGGGCATGCCTCCCACGCTCAAAGGTGAGGCGGGTTCGCTCAATGAGTCGTTCTCGGATGTCTTCGCCAGCATGATCAAGCAGTGGCACAAGGGCCAGACCGTCGATCAGGCGGACTGGGTGATCGGCGAAGACATCTTCGCCCCGGGTGTCGGCAAGGCGGTGCGCTCCTTGAAGGCCCCCGGCAACCGGCAGGCGACTTGGGCGCAGGACGACCAGATCAGCGACTACCGGCGCTTCTCGCCAACCGACGATGCGCACAAGGCGAGCGGCATTCCCAATCATGCGTTTTATGTTGCTGCGATGGCTCTGGGCGGCAAGTCGTGGGAGACCCTTGGCCAGACCTGGCTCAAGGGGTTCGACAAGTTGCGGGCGCGCTCCACGTTCCTTGATGCAGCCCATGCGACAGTAGACGTTGCAGCGGCGCTACATGGCAAGGGCTCGAAGGCGCACGACGCCGTGAAGGCGGGCTGGAAAGCCGTCAATGTGATGGTCTGACACCGCGCGCGCGTAACATGCGCGCATGGAGTGCCACGGGTGTCACGCACCTAATCCCGAGACGAACCGATTTTGCGAAAACTGCGGCAGCGCGCTCGCGCGGCAGTGTTCGTCGTGCGGTTTTGCCATTGCGCCTGCAGCCCGGTTCTGCGGCGGGTGTGGCACGCCCCTGGGCCGCGCTGCGGCAGCCGCTCCCGCCACGCGGCCTGTCGCACTCGCTGGAGTCACACCTGCCCATGGGTGGGGTGAACTCAAGCAGGCCACAGTCCTCTTCGCGGACGTCGTCAGTTCAACAGAGCAGATTGCATTGCTCGACCCAGAGCAGGCCATGGAGCGCCTGCAGCCTGCAGTGATGGCGATGTGTGAAGTCGTCGAGCGATTTGGCGGCACCGTCATACGCACACTCGGCGACGGCGTGATGGCTTTGTTCGGCGTGCCGCGCGCACTGGAAGGCCATGCGCGGCTTGCTTGCGAGTCGGCGCTGCAAATGCAGGCGGCGTTCAACGAACCACATGGCCTGCGCATTCGCGTAGGCCTGCACTCCGGGCTTGTTGCCTCCGACCCGCATGCGCAAGACGGCGGCAAAGGAGGCGGCGCGCACGGCCTGACGATCCACCTGGCCAGCCGCGTCATCGGCGTCGCACCGCCCGGCGGCGTGACCATCACGCTGGACTGTTACTCGCTCGTGCGCGGGCTCGTCGACGCAGAATCGATCGGCCTCGTGGCACTCAAGGGCATTTCCGAGCAGGTGGAGATATTCGCACTCGAAGGGCTCAAGCCCGCGTTCGCCAGCCAGCACTTCAACCAGGCCAAGCTCACACCATTTCGCGGGCGCGACAAAGAACTCGCGTTGCTGCAGCAAGCCCAGCGGCTGACCGAAGCTGGCAACGCACAAGTCTTCGGTGTGAGCGGTGGGCCCGGCTCGGGCAAGAGTCGCCTGTGTTTTGAATTTGCGCAGTGGTGCCGTGCACGCGGCCGCCCGGTGTTCGAAGTCAGGGCGCAGCTGTATGGCAGCGCAACGCCCCTGCAGCCGGTTCTCGAGTTGATGCGCGTCTTTTTCTTTGGCATCAATGCCAACGATGCACCTGGCGTGGCGCGCACGCGCATCGAAGCGCGGCTGCGGGAGATGGGATCTGCGCAACCGGGTGACTACGCGCTGCTATGCGACTTTCTTGGTGTGGCCGAAGCTGCTGAAGATGCGGCGCCGCCTTTGCCGGCCAAGGCCCGCCGTGCCAGGTTGCTTTCCATCGTCACGGCACTCGTCAAGCACTCTGCGAACACGGTGGCCGTGATCCTCATCGAGGACATGCACTGGCTGGACGACGCCAGCGAGGAATTCGTCGCAGCGCTTGTCGAAGCAGTGGCTTCGACCAAGACGATGGTGGTGCTCAATTACCGCTCGTCTTACCGCTCCCCCTGGGCCGGACTTGAGAATTTCGGCGAGGTTGAAATCGGGGAGCTGAGCGCTGCGGACACCGATGCGCTCGTGCGCGAGCTGATCAGCCATCGCCGCGAATTCCAGGACATCTCGCAGCTGATTGCGAAGCGAAGCGGAGGCAACCCCTTCTTCGCGGAAGAACTGGTCCGCTCAGTGGCCGAGCGCGGGATGCTGTCAGGCGATCCATCGCACGGCAGCAACGGGATCGAGTCGGTCGAGCGGGCGCTGCCAGCCACGGTGCAGGCGGTGATTGGTGCGCGGATCGACAGGCTGAGCGAATCTGAAAAGTCATTGCTGCAGATGTGCGCCATCATCGGCAAGGAAGTGCCGATGGCCGTGCTCGACAAAGTCGCCGGCGCCACGCGCGCGCAGATCGAGCGCGCGATGGACTCGTTGTGCCAGTCCGAGCTGATCCAGCCGCAACCGGCCGCGGGCGGTCGGCGCTTCACGTTCCGCCACCCGTTGATCCAGGAAGTTGCGTACGGCACGCAGATGAAAGCCAAGCGCGCGACCATCCATGCGGCGGTCGCATCAGCGATGGTCACCTACTACGCCGACCAGCTCGACGAATTCTCTGCGCTGGTCGCACACCACTACGAAGCGGCGGGGCAGGTGCTGGAAGCGGCGTCGTACTCCTCACGCGCAGCGCAGTGGCTCGGCTCCACCAACCCGGCGCAAGCCATTGAACAGTGGCACAAAGTGCGTAACCTGCTCTCGGGCTACGCCGCTGATGAGCGGGCCGACAGGCTCAAGGCCATGGCGTGCAGCCAGATATCGCTGTTGGGCTGGCGTGAAGGCCTCAACCTCGAACAGGTCCAGCCCTTCATCGACGAAGCCATGCAGTTGGCTGTCAAGGTCGACAAGCGGCTGACGCAGTTGCTCCTGACGATCGAAGGGCGCATGTTGCAAGCCAGCGGAGGGCCTGCCGACTGGTATGTGCAGCGAGTCGAGGAAGCGCTGGGGATGGTCGATCGCGATGCGGACAAGGGCCGGCTGGCCACTTTGCACTCCGCGCTCAGCCAGGCTTACGGCTGGGCCGGCCTGCTCAATCACGCGCTCGCCGCGAACGATGCTGCGTTGGCGGGCCTCTCGCATATCGATCGGGCAGATCACGAATTCATGGGCTTCTCGGTCGGGCAGTGGGCCATGGGCATGCGAGGCCGCCTTTTGATGCGGTGCGATCGCGCAGCCGAGGCCGACGATGCGTGGCGGGGCATGCTCGAAGTGCAAGGCAACCCGGATCCGACAGTGCACATCATTCGCCATCTGGCGCACGTTGAGTTTGCCTGGTGCAAGGATGACGCCGCGCTCGCGCAAGAGCATGCCGACAGCATTGCGCTGCTCGCCGAACGCCACCCCGTTCCGTACTTGCGGCCCGTCGCACTGAGTTGCCGTGCGATGGCGTTGACGGTGGCGGGCGACTACGCGGGCGCCAGCAAGGCATTCGAAGAGGCGCTCTGGGTCGTACGTACATCGAATGTCGCGACCGAATACGAGACGGACATCCTGTCCGGCCACGCCGAATGCAAGCGGCGCGAAAAGAAGCTCGAGGTGGCCCGCGCCCTGGCCGAGGAAGCGCTTGACGTGTCGCGCCAGCGGACGATGCGCCTGTCTGAGTGTCGAGCCCTCATCACGCTGGGCGCCACCATGCTGCAAGAGCCTGATGCCGACTTGGACGGTGCTGCGCAGATGTTCGAGGCTGCGCACGAGCTGATCGAGCTCACCGGCGCTGCCATCTACCGCGGCCACCTTGACGCCGCGCGTGAGCAGTGGCGGCAAATCGCCCACTCGCTTGCGGCGGCACACGTCAAGGCCTGAACGCGCAACCCGGCGAGCCTCTAGCGCACCAGCAGCGTGAATTCGTTCTGGCCGTAGTCCTCGATGATCTCGACGGCGCGTCGCAATTGCTGCCGACAAAAAGCGACCCACGGATCCGGCTCCGTGCGATAGAGCTGCGGCACGGCGTCCGCGTCATCCACAGGCAACATGAAATTCACCGCAAAGCCGTTCGAGCTGCACGCATTGAGGTTTTGTAGCGTCGCCTGCACAGCGGCTTCCCATGCCTGGCGTGTGGCGTCGAGCTTGACGTTGAAGATGCCGCTTGCAATGGAGTAGTGGGCCATCCGGTCGCATTGGTGGCCGACAGAAAACGCGGTGCGTGCACGTTGCCCCCATTTGCGCCGCGCTTGCTCGATCATCGCAGCCGACAAGTCGATGCCCGAGTAGTCGATGCGCGCTGCGCGGTGGCGCAGCTCGATCAAGTCGAGTGCCGCGCCCCAGCCACAACCCAGGTCGTTCAATGACGTGCCCTGCGCGAAGTCCACAACCTTCAGCAGCTTGACCAGGCGCAGTTGCAGCGAAGGCGTGCTGGGCCAATCTACGCCCAACGCCGTCGCGCCGTACTTTTCGACCTTGCCGGTGTAATACGCCTCCACCGCGCGGTGGACACCGGCATGCGGCGAGGTCACTTCTTGCGCGTGTTCTGCTCGAGCGGCAGCGAGATGACGAGGTAGTCCTGCTTCATGTAGAACAAGGGGCGTGCGCTTTCGGTGATGATCACGCGGTCGCTGTCTTTGGACGCAGTACGGTCATGCAGCTCGAAGTAAACGGGCAATGGCTTCTTGGCCGAGAGATTAGCCACGAGTGCCTTCACGATCGCGGCGTCGCCGGTGAGGCCCGCCACATTGGACTTCGCCTTGCGCAGGCTGCGCAGGTACCCGTGGAACGACTCTGTCACCTGCGCGTTCGAAGAGCCCGCCAGATTGAGCAGAGCGATGCTGCGCTCGAAGGGGCGGCCCACCTTGAACACCTCGAACTCCTTTTGAAGCTCGACCATCTCTTGCAGGCCATGGGGCGGGGATTTGGTCTTCGCGTCCAGTTTGGGCGCGAACCTCAGATTCAACTTCTCCTGCAAGCTGCCGACATAGATGTCGTGCTCTTTCATGAATGCGCCCATGTGGCGTGCCCCTCGATATTGCGTTGATTGGACGCCTGCACACGTCAGACTTGTGCAAGACAAATCAGTGTAAGCAGTAGTTTCAATGTTGACTAGTCACCTGGGCGCGCGGGCTAGTCAATATGGAGGGCGCGTGCGATGCGCTTACTTCTTTTCAAGTACGCCGCGGCGCATCTGGTCAAGCTCCATGGTCTCGAACAGTGCCTTGAAATTGCCTTCGCCAAAACCCTCGTTGCCCTTGCGCTGGATGAACTCGAAGAAGATCGGGCCGAGCTGGTTTTCACTGAAGATCTGCAGCAGCAGGTCACCCGGCTTGCCATCGACCAGGATGTTGCGCGACTGCAGCCCGCCGATGTCTTCGCCGTGGTCAGGTATGCGCTTGGGCAGCAACTCGTAATACGTGTCGCTCGTCTCCAACAACTTGATGCCCTGCAGCTGCAAGGCGTCCACGGTGTCGTAAAGGTTGGTCGAACCCATGGCGATGTGCTGGATGCCTTCGCCCTGGTAGCGGTCGAGATATTCCTGGATCTGCCCGGCTTTCTCGTTGCCTTCCTCATTGATCGGGATACGGATCTTTCCGCAGGGACTGGTCATCGCCTTGCTCTTGACGCCGGTGGACTGGCCCTCGATGTCGAAGTAGCGCACTTCCCGGAAATTGAAGAGGCGTTCGTAGAAGCCGGACCACTCGGCCATCCGGCCGCGATGCACGTTGTGGGTGAGGTGGTCGATGTAGGTCAAACCATGCCCGACGGGGTTGAGTTCGGCTCCGGGAAGCGGCTCGAAGTCCACGTCGAAGAAGCCGATGTTGCCGATGGCGCCCTCTTGCGCGCCGTTCTTGCCGCGCCAGCGGTCGATCAGGTAAATGATCGAGTCGCCAATGCCCTTGATGGCCGGAATGTTCAGCTCGCCCGGGCCGGCCTGGCCTGCATAGCCCCAGGCGCCCAGTGAAATGGCACGCTCATAAGCTGCCTTGGCGTCCTGGACGCGGAACGCGATCGCGCAGACGCTAGGCCCGTGCAAGCGCGCGAAACGCTGCGCGAACGAGTCCGGCTCGGCATTGATGATGAAGTTGATGCCGCCTTGACGATACAGCGTCACGTTCTTGTGGCGATGCCTGGCAATCGCCTTGAAGCCCATCCGCACAAACAAGTCCCCCATGGCCTTGGGGTCCGGCGCAGCGTATTCGATGAACTCGAAGCCATCCGTGCCCATCGGGTTCTCCCAGCCTGCAAATCGATGGGTCAAGGACTCGGGGAGTGCTTTGTTCATGTTGTCTCCAGAAGGTGGCAGGCTACTAAATACGCCTGCAAAGCGGCAAAGGCGTGAAAAGCGAGACTGTAGGTCGCGCTGCGTTCAGTTTTATGGCGTCGCAAAGCGTAAAAAGTGCCGTTTGAGCAATAATCCTGCGTAATGACTGGGATGACTTCATTTGACAAGCTGGATCGCGCCATCCTGCGCCGATTGCAGGAGAACGGGCGTGAAACCTACGATGTGATCGGCGCCGAAGTCGGCCTCTCCGCCAGTGCGGTGTTGCGCCGGGTCAAGCGCCTGGAAGACGCTGGCGTCATCGACCGCTACGTGGCGCTTGTCAAACCGGAATCCGTCGGCCTCGGCCTGACCGCCTACCTGAACGTGCGCCTGGAAAAGCACACGGAGACCCACAAGCGCAACCCGATGGACCTGTTTCGCGCCAGCGTACAGGGCTGGCCCGAAGTCGTCGAATGTGCCGCGCTGACTGGCGAGATGGATTTCCTGCTGCGCGTGCTGGTCCAGGACATGGCGCACTACAGCCGTTTCATCATGGACACCCTGCTCAAGCACCCGTCAGTGCAGGACTGCAAAACCAGCTTTGTGCTCGACCGTGTCAAGGCGACGACGGCCGTTCCGCTTACGTAGAAGTACGTGCTCGCTGCTCAGCAAGACCCTTTTGGCTTGCGCCCCTAGTAAAAACCCTTAAATTGCGTGCATGACTGAGTTACCACAGGTCAGCACATCGCAGGTGGTGGTCCCGATCCGATCATTGGGGCCGAGCCATCGCGAGCGCATCGCCATTCACCTGATGGCGCTCGACCCGCACGACCGTTACTTGCGTTTTGGCTATGCAGCCAATGACGAGCAGATCACGCGCTATGTCGCGGGCCTGGACTTTGACCGCGACGACATCTTCGGAATTTACAACCGCAACCTTGAATTGCTGGCTGTGGCGCACCTGGCCTTTGCCGAAGACGCCAAGCTTGAATCGTGCGCCGAATTCGGCGTTTCAGTGCTCAAGAAGGCGCGCGGCCGCGGCTTCGGAGCCCGGCTCTTCGAGCGCGCTGTCATGCACGCGCGCAACGAAGGCGTGGACATGATGTTCATCCACGCACTGACCGAAAACACGGCCATGCTCAAGATCGCGCGCAATTCAGGCGCCTCGCTCGAGCGTGTGGGCTCGGAAACAGACGCCTTCCTGCGTTTGCCGCCTGCCACGCTCGACAGCCGGATGAGCGAAATCGTGGAAGAGCAGATTGCGCTGACTGACTACCGCCTGAAGGTGCAGGCGAAGAATTTCTGGGACTTTCTTCAGAACGTCGGCGAAGTGCGGCGCGGTGTGCGCGAAGGCCGCCACAGGTCCGGCAGCTGACCTGTTTTCAGCTATCCTGTTGGTCCCCTCACCACAGCAAGTCCTGCACACACGCCTCGTGTCCGACCCGCATCCTGCGCGACCTTCCACCGAACGGGAAGACAAGCGCACCTTCCTGCAGAAGATCGCCGAATTCATCCACCCCGGTCCCGATTCAAAGGCCGAGCTGATCGAGTCGCTGGCTGAGGCGCAGGAGAACGACATCATCGGCGCGGAATCCCGCGTGATGCTCGAAGGCGTGATCCGCATGGCCGACCTGACGGCTGCCGACGTGATGGTCGACGCGCCGCGGATGGACTTGCTGAACATCGATGCACCCTTTGACGAGCTGCTCGCCATCGTGATCGACACGGCGCATTCACGCTTCCCTGTTTTCGAGGGCGACCGCGAAAACATCATCGGCATCCTCATGGCCAAGGACCTGCTCAAGCTGCAGCGTGCACCTGAGCTGAACATCCGCGCCTTGCTGCGCCCGGCCGTGTTCGTTCCCGAGAGCAAGGGCCTTAACGATTTGCTGCGCGACTTCCGCGGCAACCGCAATCATCTCGCCATCACTATTGACGAGTTCGGCCGCACGGCTGGCCTCGTCACGATCGAGGACGTGCTCGAACAAATCGTTGGCGAGATCGAGGACGAGTTCGACATCGACGACAACGAAGGCGACATCTTCGGCCTGGCCGACAGAACCTACCGCGTCAGCGGCGACACCGCCATTGACCGCGTCGAAGAAGCCTTTGGCGTGCGCATCGCCCCCACTGACGCCGAGCAGGACTTCAACACGATTGGCGGGCTGATCGCGCATGAGATGGGCCATGTGCCCAAGCGCGGCGAACACCACGTGCTGGGCGGCCTGAACTTCCTCGTGCTGCACACCAAGGGCGGCGCCGTGCGCTGGTTCAAAGTGTCGCCAGTCAGCGTCGAAGACGCGACGGGCTGACGCCTGTGGGCCTGCACATTGCCATCGCCATGCTGGCGGGAGTGGCACAGGCGATGTCGATTGCCGCGCCATGGGACGGCCAACCGCAATGGTGGCTGCAGATCCTGTCGCTCGCCGTCATCGCATGGAGCATTGCTGCCACACCGAACTGGAAGCCGGCAGCGATGCGAGCCTGGGCATTCGGCACGGCATGGCTCGTCGGCACCTGGTGGTGGCTGTTCATTTCCATGCACACCTACGGCGGTCTGGCGGCGCCGCTCGCGGCCATGGCGGTGCTAGGCCTCGCCGCGTTTCTGTCACTCTATTGCGCGCTCGCAGGCGCCGTGATCCGCGGGCTGCACAGCGGCAACCGCGGCATTGATGCGTTGCTCTTTGCGTGCGTCTGGCTTGCGGCGGAGCTGCTGCGTGTCACGTTGTTCACGGGTTTTCCGTGGGGTGAGGGCGGTTACGCACATGTGGACGGGCCGCTCGCATTTCTCGCGCCGTATGTGGGCGTTCACGGCATCACACTGGTTGCTGCATGGCTCGCTTGCCTGCTCGCGCAACTGGCCATGGCAATGCCGGCGCCAAGGTGGACGGGCTGGGTCGCACCGGGCCTGGCCGTCGCAGTCATCGCCGCAGGCAACCTGGTAGCGGTGCCGGCAGACGGCGCAACCACACAGCCCAAGCTCACCGTCGCGCTGCTGCAGGGGAACATTCCGCAAGACGAGAAGTTCGAAAGCGGCTCCGGCATCCCTCTTGCACTGGAGTGGTACGGCGTGCAGCTGCGCGATACGAAGGCGAGCCTGACGGTCGCGCCCGAAACTGCCATCCCGATGCTGCCGCAGCAATTGCCTGAGGGCTATCTCGACGCCGTCACCCAGCGTTTTTCCAAGGGTGACCAGGCCGCACTGGTGGGCATACCGCTAGGCAGTTTCCGTGACGGTTACACGAACTCGGCGCTTGCGTTCAAAGCCGGCGCCCAGCCCTATCGCTACGACAAGCATCACCTCGTGCCGTTCGGCGAATTCATCCCGCCGCTGTTCAAGTGGTTCGTGCAGATGATGAGCATTCCATTGGGCGACTTCAACCGCGGCTCGCTCACGCAGCCGTCGTTCGAGTGGCAGGGCCAGCGCATCGCGCCCAACATCTGCTACGAAGACCTGTTCGGCGAAGAGCTCGGCGTTCGATTCGCGCAGCCCGAGAGTGCGCCCACCATTTTTGCGAACGTGAGCAACATCGGCTGGTTTGGCGACAGCACGGCCATTGACCAGCACCTGCAGATCAGCCGCATGCGCTCGCTGGAATTCCAGCGGCCCATGCTGCGCGCAACCAACACAGGCGCCACCGTGATCATTGACCACCGCGGCCGTGTGACACATTCGCTTGCGCGCATGACGCGCGGCGTGCTCACCGGCGAAGTCGATGGCCGCACCCATATCACACCCTACGCGGCGTGGGTGTCGCAACTCGGGCTGTGGCCGTTCTGGCTGCTCGCCTTGGGGATGACGGGGTTGGCTGCGTGGCGGCGCCGGGTCACTGGCGGCTAGCGCATCCGCACCAGCCTGCCCGGGCGTGCCTGCGTGATTTCGCCTTCGCGCGCAACCGCTTCGCCTCGCACCCACGTGCCCGCATAGCCTTCTGCCTTCTGCAGGAAGCGCCGCCCGCCAGCGGGCAGGTCGCGCACGAGTTGCGGCATGCCCATGTTCAGGCGCTGCGGATCGATCACATTGATGTCCGCACGCATACCTGGCGAAATCACGCCGCGATCGACAAGGCGCAGGTAGCGGGCATTGCGTGCCGACATCATCTCTACGGCACGGCCCAGCGGAATCTTGTCCTGGGCGCGGTCGCGAACCCAGTGCGTGAGCATGAAGGTGGTGAAGCTCGCGTCGCACACCGTGCCGACATGCGCGCCGGCATCGCTCAGTCCAAACAGAGCGCGAGGGTGATCGAGCATCTTGCGCACAGGATTCAAGGTGCCGTCGTTGTAGTTGAAGATCGGGAAGTAGACGAGGTTGCTGCCGTCGCCTTCGCTGAACCAGTCGTACAGCGCCTCCAGCGCCGACACGCCGCGCTGCTTGGCGCGCACGAGAAAACTCTGCATCACGCTCGGCTCGTAATCAAGCCGGCCGTCGAGCGGGAACATGCGCCCTGAAATCATTTCGATGCGTGCCAGCAGCACATCGACCAGCGGCGGAATCGGCGTGCCATCACCCGCCAGCCGGTCCGACTTTTCCGAGAGGATGCGCGCCTTGCGCGCCGGAATCCGCATGGCGGCAGCGCGCTGGGCCAGCGGCAGATGCGCGATGGCCTTGTAGCCCGGAAAGCCCATGAACGGATGAAAGCTCGCGTCCAGGCCATTGATCACGCCAATGCCGCGCGGAGCGGTCTGCAGGTACAGCGGCAAGCCGCGCTCAACGGCGGCTTCGGCGCGCTGTTGAATGGCGACCACCTGCTCGCCGCCCGGGTCGCGCTGCAACCACGTCATCGACACGGGGCGCTGCGACGCGACGGCGAGTTGCTCGACGAGATCGAACTCCGCATCGAAGCGCTGTGGGCCCTGCATCAGGTCGAAGTCGCTCACCATCTGCACGACGCCGTGGCGCAGATCCTCGAAGGCGCGCGCAATGCCTGTCAGCTCGGCGGCGCTCGCCTCGGCAGCCGGCGTCTCTTTGCCTTCCGCCGTGCGATGGTTGTCGCTGCGCCCGGTGCTAAAGCCCACAGCACCGGCGATGAGCGCATCGCGCAAGAGCGCGCGCATTGTCACGATGTCTGCCAGTGTCGCGGCCTCCCCGGCCACGGCACGCTCGCCCATCACGTACATGCGCAGTGGGTCGTGCGGCACCTGCACGAGGTAGTCGAGGCTGCGCGCCTCGCGCTCGAGCGCATCCATGTACTGCGGAAACGACTGCCAGTTCCAGCGGATGCCTTCATGCAGCGCCGCGCCCGGAATGTCTTCCACACCTTCCATCAGCTTGATCAGGCCGTCTTCGCCGCCTGGCCGCACCGGCGCAAAACCCACGCCGCAATTGCCCATCACGACCGTGGTCACGCCGTGGTGGATGCTGGGGCTGAAGTTTTCGTCCCACGTCGCCTGCCCGTCGTAGTGCGTGTGAATATCGACGAAGCCCGGCGTGACCCACGCACCGCTCGCATCGACGGTCTCACGCGCTGGCGAGGTGATCTTGCCGACTTCCACAATCAGTCCATCGCGCACGCCCACATCAGCGGTGAATGGCTCGCCACCATTGCCGTCGGCAACGGTGCCGCCGCGAATCAGAAGATCAAGCATGCTGCGGCTCCCCTTTGCGTGCACGGCCGTCCTGCCAGCGCCAGAAATAGGCGCAGGCCAGGCCGCTCACGATGTGCCAGATGCCCCACAGGCTGGCGATGGTCACCATGCCGAGGTCGGAGTTGAATTGAACGGCGATGATGCCCAGCGCGAGCCCCGAGTTCTGCATGCCGCCTTCGATCATCACCGCGCGCCGGTCGCGCACCGAGACGCCCATCGCTTTGCTCGTCGCCCATCCGAAGAACAGGCCGCTGGCGTTGTGCACGATGACGATCAGCAGGGTCGAGAGCAGCCCCAACGTCAGCAGCTGCCGTTCCTTGATCAGGCCCACGACGATGAACGCCAGCAGCGCCATCAGCGAAAAATTGGCCAACGGTTTCTGGATGCGGGCTGTGAGCAGCGGCAGCCGGTGGCCGAATGCCAGCCCGAGCGCCATCGGGATCGCGAGCAGCAGCAGCAAGCTGATCCAGATCTCGGAGGCGTCGATGCTCAGCGTGCGCAGCCACGAAGCCGTGACAGGGTTGCTCGCCACCATCCAGCTGAAATTGAATGGCGTGAGGACCAGCGCCATCAACGCCGCGACTGCCGAGACGCTCACCGACAGTGCCGTATTGCCGCGCCCGAAATGCGTGATCACGTTGCTCAGGCTGCCACCCGGGCAGGCGGCGACAAGAATCATGGCGGCCTCCACATTCGGGGGCAGGTCGAGCGCGAGGGTGGCCAGCCATGTGCCCACGGGCAGCAGGATGAACTGCGGAATCAGCCCGCAGATGACGGCACGCGGCGTTTGCGCGACACGGCGGAAATCGTCCAGCCGCAGTTCAAGCGCCACGGAAAACACCATTGTGGCGAGCACCAGGCTCAGGATGATTTGCTGCGTCGTCATGCCTTGACCTCCCAGGGGCTGAAGGTTAAACCAGTCTGGAGCCGTAAAATCGAGTGTTTACGCGGGCGCATCGCCCATTTGCCGGTTCCATTTCCGGTTCACATGCCGGGCCAAGACCCGCTGATTGCGGCCCCACTTCACCACCATGTTGACCTTCCAGCAAATCATCCTCTCGCTGCAGTCCTATTGGGACAAACAGGGTTGCGCACTGCTCCAGCCCTACGACATGGAAGTCGGCGCGGGCACATCCCACACCGCCACTTTCCTGCGCGCGCTCGGGCCCGAGCCATGGAAGGCCGCCTATGTGCAGCCCAGCCGCCGGCCCAAGGACGGCCGCTACGGCGAGAACCCCAACCGTCTGCAGCACTACTACCAGTACCAGGTTGTTCTCAAACCCGCGCCCGCGAACATCCTCGAGCTGTACCTCGGCTCACTGGAAGCATTGGGCTTCGACCTGAAGAAGAACGACATCCGCTTTGTCGAAGACGATTGGGAAAACCCGACGCTCGGCGCCTGGGGCCTGGGCTGGGAGGTGTGGCTCAACGGCATGGAAGTCACGCAGTTCACGTACTTCCAGCAAGTCGGCGGCATCGACTGCAAGCCGATCACGGGGGAGATCACTTACGGCCTGGAGCGCCTGGCGATGTACCTGCAGGGCGTGGACAACGTCTACAACCTGGAGTGGACGCAAGGCCTGTCGTATGGCGACGTTTACAAGCAAAACGAAGTCGAGCAGTCCACGTACAACTTCGAGCACAGCGACCAGGACTTCCTGTTCACCGCCTTCACGGCGCACGAGAAGCAGGCGAAGTACTTGATGGAGCAGCAGCTCGCATTGCCGGCCTATGAGCAAGTGCTCAAGGCCGCGCACAGTTTCAATTTGCTCGACGCACGTGGCGCGATCAGCGTGACAGAACGCGCTGCCTATATCGGCCGCATCCGCAACCTGGCCCGTGCTGTCGCGCAGAGCTACTACGAAAGCCGCGAGCGGCTGGGCTTTCCCATGGCGCCGCGCGAGTGGGTCGACCCAATGAACAAGAAGGCGGCCTGAAGTCATGGCAACACAGAACCTTCTCATTGAATTGTTCGTCGAGGAACTTCCGCCCAAGGCGTTGAAGAAACTCGGCGAGGCGTTTGCCGGCGTGCTGTTCGAGCAGATCAAGGCACAGGGCCTTGCGGGCGCTGATTCGAAGCTCACGTCGTTTGCATCACCGCGCCGTCTGGGCGCGCACGTCACGCAGGTAGCGTCGCAGGGCGCCGACAAGGCTGTCTCGCAAAAGCTGATGCCCGTGAGCGTCGGCCTCGACGCCGCAGGCAATCCGACACCTGCACTCACGAAGAAGCTGCAGGCGCTCGGCGCAGACGCGTCTGCGGTCGCGAGCCTGAAGCGCGCGATGGACGGCAAGGCCGAGGCGCTCTTCTACGAAAGCAACGTCAAGGGCGCCACACTGGCCGAAGCCCTGCAAAAAGCATTCAACGAATCGGTTGCCAAGCTACCCATCCCGAAGGTGATGACGTACCAACTCGCCGACGGCTGGACCGACGTGAAGTTCGTGCGCCCCGCGCATTCGCTGCTCGCCTTGCATGGCAGCGATGTGGTGGCCATCGAGGCACTGGGCCTGAAGGCCGGCACCATCACGCACGGCCATCGCTTCGAGGCGACTGTTGACCCCGTTGTGATCAAGCACGCTGACGACTACGCGGCGACGCTTGAAAGAGATGGCGCCGTGATTGCAAGCTTTGCGCAGCGCCGCGCGGACATCGTCCGCCAGCTGGCTGCAGCCGCATCGAAAGTCGGCAACGGTGCACGCGCTATCGACGACGACGCGCTGCTCGATGAGGTCACCGCACTCGTCGAGCGACCGAACGTCCTCACGTGCGAATTCGAGAAAGAGTTTCTCGATGTGCCGCAGGAATGCCTCATCCTGACGATGAAGGCCAACCAGAAATACTTTCCGTTGCTCGACGCCACTGGCAAGCTCACGAACCGCTTTCTCGTCGTGAGCAATATCAGCCCCGCCGATGCGAGCGCCGTGGTCGGCGGCAACGAGCGTGTGGTGCGCCCGCGCCTGGCCGACGCGAAGTTCTTCTTCGACCAGGACCGAAAGAAGACGCTCGCGTCGCGTGTCGCGGGCCTGGCCAAGGTCGTGTATCACAACAAGCTGGGCACGCAAGGCGAGCGGGTTGAGCGCGTGCGCAAGCTGGCCACTGCGATTGCCACACAACTTGGCGGCCATGACCTGGCCCAGCAGGCTGATCAAGCGGCTCAGTTGGCGAAGGCTGATCTAGTGACGGACATGGTTGGCGAGTTCCCTGAACTGCAAGGCATCATGGGCCGCTACTACGCGCTCAACGACGGCCTTTTGCAAGACGTCGCAGACGCGATCGAAGACCACTACAAGCCGCGGTTTGCTGGCGACGAGTTGCCGCGCAACCAGACAGGCGTTGCCACGGCGCTTGCCGACAAGCTTGAAACACTTGCAGGCTTGTTTGCCATCGGCCAGTTGCCCACTGGCGACAAAGACCCCTTTGCGCTGCGCCGCCACGCGCTGGGCATCGTGCGCATGCTGATCGAAAAGGACTTGCCGCTGTCCTTGCACGAGCTGCTCTCGCATGCCGTCGCGCTGTTCCCGCAAGCAGATGCCAAGACGCAAGAGCTGCTCGCCGACTTCATCTTCGACCGCCTGGCGGGCACGCTGCGCGACCAGGGCTACAGCGCACAGGAAGTCGATGCGGTGCTGGCTTTGCGGCCGCAGCGCCTGGGCGACGTGGCCCAGCGCCTGGCCGCCGTGCGCGCATTCGCTGCTTTGCCCGAAGCGCCCGCACTAGCTGCTGCCAACAAACGCATCGGCAACATCCTGAAGAAAGCCGAGAAGGCCGATGCGCATGTGAGTGCGGCCCTGTTGAAGGAAGACGCCGAGAAGGCGCTGCACACCATGACGCAGAAGGTGGCGCCGCAAGCGCTTGCGCAGTTTGAAGCAGGCGACTACACCGGCTCGCTTCAAACGCTCGCACAGCTGCGCGACACAGTCGATGCATTCTTTGACGGCGTGATGGTCAATGCAGAGGAAATGGATTTGCGCCTCAATCGGCTTGGTTTGCTCGCGACGGTGCATCAGGCGATGAATCGCGTGGCCGACCTGTCACGCCTTGCCTCCTAGCGCCTGCGTCCTAAGTTCGACACACCATGAAGCTCGTCATCCTCGACCGCGACGGAACCATCAATGCCGACAGCGACGACTTCATCAAGTCGCCCGAGGAATGGACGCCGCTGCCCGGCGCGCTCGAAGCCATTGCACGCCTGAATCACGCCGGCTGGCATGCGGTGATCGCCTCGAACCAGTCGGGCCTCGGGCGCGGTCTCTTCGATGTCGCATCGCTCAATGCCATGCACGCCAAGATGCACAAGATGCTGGCGGCGCAGGGCGGGCGCATCGACGCGGTCTTCTATTGCCCGCACACGCCTGATGACAACTGCACGTGCCGCAAGCCCTTGCCAGGCCTGTTCGAGCAGATCGGCGAGCGCTTTGGCATTGAGCTCAATGGCACCCCCGTGGTGGGCGACGGCCTGCGTGACCTGCAAGGCGGCGTCGCTGCAGGCTGCGAGCCGCATCTCGTGCTCACCGGCAAGGGTGCGGAGTTCCGTGGCCGCCAGCTGCCCGAGACGTTCCCCGCCGGCACGATCGTGCACGAAGACCTCGCCGCTTTCGCCGACTGGCTGATCTCCAGGCAGCCCGTTGCCAAACCCACGTCCCCCACCGCCTGAATCCCATGCCGCTGATCCGTTCGCTTGTCCACGCGCTGTGGATGCTTGTCACCGTGATTCCGTGGGGCATCTGGATGGTCGTGTCGTCCACCTGGAGCAATGGCGAGCAGATGTGGTGGAAGGCGCAGCAGTGGCTGGTGTGGGCAGCAGGCCCGATCGGCCGCGGCATCCTCGGCATTGAAGTGCGTGTGACGGGCTACGAGAACCTGCCCGTGGGCAAGACAAGCCCGGCCATCCTGCTCGTCAAGCACCAGTCCACGCTTGAGACTTTCCTGATCCCCACGCTGATGCCGCATCCGCTGGCGTATGTGTTCAAGCGTGAGCTGATCTTCGTGCCGTTCTTCGGCTGGGCCATGGGCCGCATGGACATGATTCACATTGACCGCAGTGCGCGTGCGCAGGCGTTCAACAAGGTGGTCGATCAAGGCCGGCGTTTGCTGGCGCAAGGCGTGTGGGTCATCATGTTTCCCGAGGGCACGCGCATTCCGCGCGGGCAAAAGGGCACTTACAAAACGGGCGGCACGCGTCTGGCGTGCGAGACCGGCGCGCCCGTGATTCCGATTGCCGTCAATTCAGCGCGCGTGTGGCCGCGCAAGGCGTTCATCAAGCATCCCGGCGTGGTCGATGTGGTCATCGGCAAGCCGATCCCGAGCGAAGGCCGGGCGCCTGAAGAGTTGATGCGTGAGGTGGAGGCATGGATCGAGTCCGAGATGCACCGGCTTGATCCGGAGGCTTACGCTTAAGTCACATTGGTCGGGGGGCTCTTTCAGAGCGCCCTGAACAAGCGTGCGCCCTGCAGGGCAGCGCACGCGCCGATTACACTCAAACCCCATGCACCGGCTGTTGCAGTTCACCCTCGATCTGTTCGATACCGCGCCTGCCGCCGAGCCGGCCACACCCGCGCCGCGCCGCCAGCGCCATCGCGCACAGCCCTCACTGCCAGTTTCATCCGCGCAGACACCCGCCACGGCCACGCCAGCCGCACCGGCGCAACCCTACATTCCCGGCGAACACTTCGACGACGTGTTGCAGCCTGCGTCATTTCGGCATCCACGCGCCAACCGCGAGGCGTTGATCGGCGACTCCGTCGTCGCCTTCGAATTCGTGCGGCGCAAGCGCCGCAGCATCGGCTTCAGCGTGGGGCCTGAAGGCCTCACCGTGAGCGCGCCCCGGTGGGTGTCGCTCACCGAAGTGGATGCGGCGGTGAAGAGCAAGTCGGCGTGGATCCTGAAGAAGCTTGACGAGTCGCACGAGCGGCACCGGCGCATCGAATCGGCGCGCATCGAATGGAAAGACGGCGCGACGTTTCCGTACATGGGCGAGGACGTCATCGTGGTGCTCGATCCGCGCCACAACTTCAGCGAAGCCGGCGCCGTGCTCAACACCGATGGCGAGGCACTGCCCGGCATGCCGCGCCACACCCTGCATGTCGGCCTGCCGCATGCCGCGAGCGAGTCGCAAGTGCGCGATGCTGTGCAGGCCTGGCTGATGAAGCAGGCCAAGCGGTTGTTTACCGAGCGGCTCGATCACTATGCGCCGCTGCTCGGCGTGAAGTGGCGCAAGCTCGTGCTCAGCAATGCCGGCACACGCTGGGGCACCGCGCACGCGGATGGACTGATCCGGCTGAACTGGCGACTCATCCATTTCCGCTTGCCTGTCGTGGACTACGTGGTCGCGCATGAGCTGAGCCATCTGCGCGTCATGGACCACAGCCCGCGCTTCTGGGAAACCGTCAGCACCGTCGTGCCCGACTACGCGCAGCTGCGCGGCCAGCTCAAGCAGGAAACACTTCCTCCCTGGTAGCGATGCCCAGCACGGCCTTACACTGGGCCGAACGATGCCTTAGTTTTGACAGGGAGGGCACACATGTGGGGTTCGACTAGCTTGCAGGTGCGCCTGGCAGCCTTGGTGCTTGCTGCGGTGGTGCCGCTGGCCGTCCTGTCTCTTTGGTTCACGACGCGCGAAGCAGCCGAGGCTGAGCAGCGCATTCGCGGCCAGCTGCAGCTGGCCGCGTCCCTGGTGGCTTCAGGCCAGGACCGCACGATCGAGGCGGTGGAGCACCTGCTCGGCGCGATGAGCGCCATGGATCAGTTCCGCGCCGTTGATCGTCCCGCCTGCGACCGTTACTTCGAATCGCTTCGCGACCGCTTCCCGGTTTATTCCAACATCGGAATCGCCGACCTGAACGGCGATGTGCAGTGCAATGCGAACGGGCGCGGCGTCAAGTTCAACATTCACGACCGCCCGTATTTCCGCGAAGTGCTCAAGACGCAGCAGTTCGTCATGGGCGAGCCGATCATCGGGCGCCTGACAGGGCGCTTCGTGATCCCGTTCGTGCGGCCGGTGATGGATGGCCAGCGGATGGTAAGCGTCGTTTTTGCCACGCTGGACCTCGAGCGCGCTTCCAAGTCGCTCTCGCGCATCGAGCTGCCGACGAGCGCCCGAGTGATGGTGCTCGACGGGCGCGGCGCGCCGCTGATGTCCAACCCGGCGCTGCCCAGTGCGCCGGCCAGCGTGCCTGCCAGCGCGCCGGCCAGCGTGCCTGCCAGTGCGGTGGGCAGCGCGCACCTCGCAATCGTCCAGCGCGCCTTGCTTGCAGGTGCAGGTGTCACTGAACTGGACGATGAGGCGGGCCAGCATCGGCTGTACGGTTTCGCCACGACCCGGCAAATCGGCGCTGAGCGGTGGGTGGCCATCGTCAGCATGTCGCGCGCCGACATCGCGGGCGCATCGGGCGACGCACTGCGAACCGAGATTCTCGTGATTGCAATGGGCCTGCTGCTGGCGGCATCCGGCGCGTGGATCATTGGCGGGCGGATCTTCGTGCAGCCCGCGCGCCAGATCCTGGGTGTTGTGCAGCGGCTCGAGCGCGGCGAGCTCGACGCCCGTGTCCCGCTTCAGGCGCGCACGAGTCGCGGCGACTTTGGCCGCATTGGCGGTGCATTCAACCTGATGGCCGAGTCCCTGCAGCTGCGCCAACACGATCTGGAAAGCGAGCTGGAGCGAAATCGCGCCGCCTACGAAATGCTGGACCAGGTCGTCAACAGCATGCAGGAAGCACTGGTCGCCATGGACAACTACGGCCGGATCCTGATGCACAACCAGGCCGCGCAGCAGTTGTTTCCGTTGAGTGCCCACGTCACTGCAGCGACGCGGGCGCAGACGTGGGGCCTGTTCCATCCGGATGGCAAGACGATCTACCACGCCAATGACGTGCCCATGGCGCGTGGCCTTCGAGGCGAAAGCGGCGGGCAGCTCCCCATCTTCGTTCGCAACTCGCTGGTACCCCAGGGGCGCATGTTGCAGGCGAGCTACCAGCCAATTCGCGGCCCGCAGGGAATAGCAGGCGCGCTCGTGGTGTGCACCGACGTCACGGAGTTGCGCGAGCGCGAAAACGACCTGTACGAGCTCAACGCCGGGCTCGAAGCGCGCATTGCCGAACGCACAGCAGAGCTCACGCGACAAGAGGCGCTGTACCGCACCCTGGCCGAGCAGGCGCCGGAGGTTGTGTGGAACACTGATGCGAGCGGCACCCGGCTGACATTCCTGAATCAGGCGTGGTACGAACTGGTTGGCGGCACGCCGCAAGACTGGCTCGGGCGCAGCGGCATCGGCGCGATCCACCCGGACGACCGGGCCGCGGTGGCCTCGAACTGGCGGCACTCACAGGCCGCGCTGACACCGTTCGCAGGCGTGCGCCGGCTTCGCGCCAAAGACGGCACATATCACACGACGTCCTATCGCGGCACGCCCGTGCTGGACGACCAGGGAGAGGTGATGTTCTGGGTCGGTATCGACGCGGACATCACGGGCCTGAAGTCCATCGAACGCGCTTTGCGCGCATCGAACCAGGAGCTGGAAGCTTTCTCCTATTCCGTGTCGCATGACCTGCGCGCCCCGCTGGGTGCCATCGCCGGATTCAGCCAGGCGCTCAATGCCAGGCTGGGCGACAGCGGTGACGAGCGCTCGCGGCACTACCTCGCCCGCATCCAGGCTGGCGTCGTGAAGATGGAGCAGCTGATCGAGGGCCTGCTGTCGCTCGCACGCGTTGCGCGCTCGACGCTGGTATGGGGCCCGGTGAACATCACGGGGCTTGCGCGCGAACTGGCCGCCGAGCTGCAGGAGCAGCACCCAAAGCGATCCGTGCAAGTGACTGTCGAGGACGGGCTTTCAGCGCAAGGCGACGCGCGCCTGCTGCGCATCGCGCTCGAAAACCTGCTGGGCAACGCCTGGAAGTTTTCCTCTGAGCGAGGTGATGCGCGCGTGGAAGTCGGGCGGCGGGACGGCGTGTTCTTCGTGCGTGACAACGGCGTGGGCTTCGACATGGCCTATGCCGACAAACTCTTCGTCGCCTTCCAGAGGCTGCACACCGACAAGGAATTTCCAGGCACCGGCATTGGCCTGGCCACAGTGCGCCGCATCGTCGCGCGCCATCAGGGCCGGGTGTGGGTTGAGTCGCGCGAAGGTGCGGGCACGACCTTCTTCTTCACGCTGGGAGACTCGCCGCCGCCTACGTGGAAGATGGCTGAGTCGCAGTAGACGCGGCCCGCGAAAAGCGCCACACGCCTGCGGCATCTTTGGCGCGGTCGAGCTGCCCCGTGAACCACAGTGCGTGCAAATGCGCGACGGCCTCGCCCATCGCGAAAGTCGTTTGATGCAGGTCGAGCGCGCGCCTGAAAATGATGCCCATTGCGTCAAAGCCCGATAGCGGTGACGTGGCACTGGCCTGCAGCACTTCAGCGAGCCGGTCGCGATGGTGGTCGTGCAGCTGCGTGATGCGCTCGTGCAGGCCGCGAAACGGCTTGCCGTGCGAAGGCAGCGTGAGTGTGTCGGCGGGCAGCGGCGCAAACTTGTCGATCGAATCGAGAAACTGCTGCAGCGGATTCGATTCCGGCTCGATGTCGTGCACGCTCACGTTGGTGGAAATCCGCGGCAGCATCATGTCGCCGGAGACGAGCACGTGCAGGTCATCGCAATAAAGCGCAATGTGTTCCGGCGCGTGGCCGTAGCCGCTGATACAGCGCCAGTCACGCCCGCCAATGCGAATGACATCGCCATCCTGCATGCGGCGAAACGTGTCCGGCACCGAAGGAACCATCGACGGGTAGTAGTTCACCCGCGCGCGGATCTTCGCAAGCGATTCGGGATCGACGAGGCCGTTCGCAGCGAAGAAGTTCGCCGAATGCTCGCCACCGAAGGCGGACATGTTGTGCGTTGCCAGCCGCGCCACGTTGTAGTCGGTCGCGCTGATCCACAGCGGCGCATTCCAGCGTTCGCACAGCCACGCGGCGTTACCCATGTGGTCGGGGTGCATGTGCGTGACGATCACGCGCAGGATGGGCAGGCCGGCCAGCTGCGTCGAAAAAATCGTCTCCCACTGCGCCTTGGATTCGTCGCGTGAAATGCAGGTGTCGATCACCGTCCAGCCGTCTCGCCCGTCGATGCGGTCGCGAAGCAGCCAGAGATTGATGTGATCCAGCTGGAAGGGCAGCGCCATGCGGATCCACCTGACGCCCGGCGCGACCTCCAGCGTGTCGCCCAGCGCGGGGAGGGTGTCGCCGAACGGATAGTCCAGCCGTTGTTCAAGAGCGTTCATGGAGCCTGCGCAAAGGGATGATTGACGTTGACGTAAACGTCATATGTAATCACATTGTAGGGACGGGGCCATGCCCCTCATGTCCCGTGAAGTACACGAACACTTATGCCTGCAAGCCCGACGACCTACACCATCAGCGACCTGGCGAAAGAATTCGACCTCACCACGCGCGCCATGCGCTTTTATGAAGACATGGGCCTGCTGCAGCCCGAGCGGTCCGGCCCGGGCGGGCGCAACCGGGTGTACAGCCCGCGCGACCGCACCCGCCTGAAGCTCACGCTGCGTGCCAAGCGCCTGGGCCTGTCGCTCACTGAAGCGCGCGAGATCATCGACATGTACGACTCGCCGCGCGACACGGGGCCGCAGCTGAAGAAGTTCCTGGCCGTGCTGGCGCTGCACCGCAAGCAGATCGAGGAGCAGATGGCTGACCTGCAAGCCAACCTCGATGAGGTGAAAGTGCACGAGAAAGAGGCGCGGGTGCTGCTGGCACGCGCCGAAAAATCGCGGGCATAATTGACGTTTACGTAAACGTCAATCAATGGCGTCGCCGTCAATCAACGTACTCCAGGGGCTGCGCGATGGCCGATCCGCGTTTCGATCCGCAAGACACTGACTTCGCCAACCGCGTGCGCGCGAGCTTCGAGCGGCAAGACGCGATGAAGACCATCGGCGCCACGCTCACCAAAGTCGAGCCGGGCGTCGTCCATATCGAGCTGCGCTGGGCGCAGGCACTGACCCAGCAACACGGATTCCTGCACGCCGGCATGCTGGCCACCGCGCTCGATTCCGCCTGCGGCTACTGCGCGTTCACCCTGATGCCCGTTGAGGCGGCCGTCTTGACGATCGAGTACAAAATCAACTTGCTGGCGCCCGCCAAAGGTGAGCGTTTTCGCATGGAAGGCGTCGTCATCAAGCCCGGGCGGACCGTCACGGTGGCGGAAGGCCGGGCCTATGCCATCGACGCCGGCAAGCAAAAACTGATCGCGACCATGGGTTGCACGCTGATGGCCGTGGTCGGGCGCGACGGCATCAAGCACTGACATCGAAGAAGACGAACACATCCAGCAGGAGACAACCCCATGAATCTTCCAGGCCTTAACTTCCAGCTCGGCGAAGACATCGACGCGCTGCGCGACGCCGTGCGCTCTTTCGCCGAAGCGCAGATCGCGCCGCGCGCCGCCGAGATCGATCGAAGCGACCAGTTCCCGATGGACCTGTGGCGCAAGATGGGCGAGCTGGGCGTGCTGGGCATCACGGTGCCGGAGGAATATGGCGGCGCGAACATGGGCTACCTGGCGCACATGATCGCAATGGAAGAAATCTCCCGCGCATCAGCTTCGGTCGGCTTGTCCTACGGCGCGCACTCCAACCTGTGCGTGAACCAGCTCAAGCGCAACGGCACGGACGACCAGAAAAAGCGCTTCCTGCCCAAACTGATCTCGGGCGAACATGTGGGCGCATTGGCGATGAGCGAGCCCGGCGCGGGCAGCGACGTGATTTCGATGAAGCTCAAGGCTGAGGAAAAGGGCGGCTACTACGTGCTCAACGGCACGAAGATGTGGATCACCAACGGCCCCGATGCCGACACGATGGTCGTCTATGCCAAGACCGAGCCCGAACTCGGCGCGCGCGGCGTGACAGCGTTCATCGTCGAGAAGGGCATGAAGGGCTTTTCCACCGCGCAAAAGCTCGACAAGCTGGGCATGCGCGGCTCGCACACCGGCGAGATGGTGTTCAACAACGTTGAAGTGCCCGCGTCGAACGTGCTGGGTGCGCTCAACGGTGGCGCCAAAGTGCTCATGTCCGGGTTGGACTACGAGCGCGCCGTCCTCGCCGCGGGCCCCATCGGCATCATGCAAGCCGTGATGGATAACGTGGTGCCGTACACGCACGACCGCAAGCAGTTCGGCCAGAGCATCGGCGAGTTCCAGCTCATCCAGGGCAAGGTTGCCGACATGTACACCGTGCTGCAGGCCGGCCGCGCCTTCTGCTACACGGTGGGCAAGAACCTCGACATGCTGGGCGCCGAGCACGTGCGCCAGGTGCGCAAGGACTGCGCGAGCGTGATCCTGTGGTGCGCAGAAAAGGCAACGTGGATGGCGGGCGAAGGCATACAGATCTTCGGTGGCAATGGCTACATCAACGAGTACCCGCTGGGCCGCCTGTGGCGCGATGCAAAGCTCTACGAGATTGGCGCGGGCACCAGCGAGATCCGCCGCATGTTGATCGGGCGCGAGTTGTTCGCAGAGACAATGTAGGGGAGGTTGTACGGGAGGTTGAGCGTTGGGCGTTTGGCGTTTAGCGAAAATCCCAACCCATAAGCCCAACCCCCAACCCCCAACCCCCAACGCTCAACGCTCAACGCTCAACCTCCCCAAAATGTCCATCCACGATCTCTTTACACACAACCGCGCATGGGCTGCGGAGATGGAGCGCACGCGGCCCGGCTTTTTCACGAGCCTCACCAAGCAGCAGACGCCCAAGTTCATGTGGATCGGCTGCAGCGATTCACGCGTGCCGGCCAACCAGATCACGGGGCTGGAGCCTGGCGAAGTTTTTGTTCATCGCAACGTCGCCAACATCGTTGTCCACTCCGACCTGAATGCGCTCTCGGCGATCCAGTTCGCCGTGGACATGCTCAAGGTCGAGCACATCATGGTCGTGGGCCACTACGGCTGCGGTGGCGTCATGACGGCGCTGGCAGGCGGGCGCATCGGACTGGCCGACAACTGGATTCGCCACATCCAGGACGTGCGCGACCGCCATCGCAGCCTGCTCGAATCATTGCCCCAGGACAAGCGCGGCGACGCGCTGGTGGACCTGAACGTGATCGAGCAAGTCGTCAACGTCTGCGTCAGCACCGTAATGGTCGATGCATGGGCCAAAGGCCAGAAGGTCACGATTCACGGCTGGGCATTCGGCGTGCACGACGGCCTGCTGCAGGACCTGAAGATGTCGGTCAGCAGCCCGGATGAGATCGAACCCCTGTATCGCGCCGCCGTTGAAAGCATCACGGCGAGCCGGCTCTAGCGCGCAGCAGGCACCGACATGTTTCCCCAGCGCCTCGACTCGCCGTTAGCCTACGACATCGCCAAGGCGATGATGGATGGCTTCAACCGCCACTACCGGTTGTTCCGCACCGAGTCCGCACGCGCCAAGCACCGGTTCGAAACGGCCGACTGGCACGGCCAGCAACGTGCGCAGCGTGAGCGCATCGAGTTCTATGACCTGCGCGTCAAGGAAGCGACGACACGGCTCGAAAAGGAATTCAAGGCAGGCGAGCAGCCGATGGACGTGTGGCAGCAGGTCAAGTTGCACTACATCGGCCTGCTGGTCGATCACCACCAGCCCGAACTGGCCGAAACGTTTTTCAATTCGGTCACGACCAAGATCCTGCACCGCACGCACTTCCACAACGATTTCATTTTTGTGCGGCCGGCCGTGAGCACCGAGTACATCGAAAACGATGAACCTGCTGCATTGCCGACGTATCGCGCGTACTACCCCACCAGCGAAACGCTGGGCGAGACGATCACACGCATCATCACCAATTTCCAGCTGCAAAAGCCCTTTGCCGACCTGGAGCGCGACAGCAACTACGTGCTGCAGGAAATGTCGGCGCGCATGCAGGGCGCGAAGCTGCGCGCGAACTTCCAGATCCAGGTGCTCACGTCGCTGTTCTTCCGCAACAAGGGCGCCTACATCGTCGGCAAGATCATCAATGGCTTCAGCGAAGTGCCGTTTGTGCTGCCGGTGCTGCACGACAAAGACGGCAAGCTCACCATCGACGCGTGCCTGTTCGGTGAAGACGACCTGCAGGCGCTGTTTTCATTTGCGCGCGCGTACTTCATGGTGGACATGGAAGTGCCGTCGGCCTATGTGCAGTTTTTGCGCTCGCTCATGCCGCGCAAGCCGCGCAATGAAATCTACAACGCGCTGGGCCTGGCCAAGCAGGGCAAGACGCTCTTCTATCGCGACTTCCTGTATCACACGAAGCACTCGAGCGACAAGTTCCGCATTGCGCCCGGCATCAAGGGCATGGTCATGCTGGTGTTCGACCTGCCGTCGTTCCCGTATGTCTTCAAGCTGATCAAAGACTACTACCCGCCGCAAAAAGACACCACGCGCGAGCAGATCCAGGGCAAGTACCTGCTGGTCAAGCAGCACGACCGTGTGGGCCGCATGGCCGACACGCTGGAATACAGCGAAGTGGCTTTTGCGCGCGACCGCTTCGAGGAAGACCTGATCGAGGAAATCCGCAAGTTCGCGCCAAGCCAGCTTGAGATTTCAGACCGCGATGGCGATGGCCATGAGGAAGTGATCATCAAGCACCTGTACATCGAGCGCCGGATGATCCCGTTGAACATCTACCTGCAGGAAGCATTCGATGCGGGCTCGCAGGGCCCTGCGGCCGAGCAGATCGAGCGCGCGGTGCTCGAATACGGCAATGCGATCAAAGACCTCGTCGCAGCCAACATCTTCCCGGGCGACATGCTCTGGAAGAACTTCGGCGTGACGCGCAACGGCAAAGTGGTGTTCTACGATTACGACGAGATCGAATACATCACCGACGTGAACTTCCGCAAGGTGCCGCAGGCGCGCACTGAGGAAGAAGAGATGTCTGGCGAGATCTGGTATCACGTGGGGCCGAAAGACGTGTTCCCCGAAACATTCGGGCCGTTCCTGCTCGGCAACCCGGCTGTGCGCGAAGTGTTCATGCGCCACCACGCCGACTTGCTCGACCCCGCCTACTGGCAAAGCGCGAAGGAGCGCATCCAGGCCGGCTATGTGCACGATGTGTTTCCGTACGACCGCGACAAGCGCTTCAACGTGATGCATGGCAACGCTACATCAAGTGAGGCGATGTCATGAATGCGCGCGACGCATGGGAGCTCGCGAGCTTTGTCGTCACGGCGCTCGGCTTGCCCTTTGCGATCTGCTTTTTCGCGTGGGAGCAGCGCAAGGAGCGCGACAACGAGGAAGAAGAGCAGTACCAGCTGCTCTCCAATGCGTACAACGACTTCCTGAAGATCGTGCTCGCCCATCCTGACTTGCACCTGCGACTGAACGAGCCACTGGCCAACCCCACGTCGGAGCAGAACGAGCGCATGCTCGTGATCTTCGACATGCTGATGTCGCTGTTCGAGCGCGCCTATCTCGTCGCCTACAAAGAGCGGATGAGTGAGACAGAGCGCCGCCGCTGGAACAGCTGGGACGACTACATGCGCGAGTGGTGCCGCCGCGAAGATTTCCGCAATGCCATGCCGTTGCTGCTGCGCGGTGAAGACCCCGAATTCCAGAGTTACCTGCGCCGCATTGCCGATGGGGAACGCGGCGGATTGCTCACTGTCTAACGTTTCAAGAGTCTCAAGAGCCAAGCTGAAAGGAGCTTTACATGTCCGAATCCATTGTTATCACCGGCGCCGCCCGCACCCCCATGGGGGGCTTCCAGGGAGACTTTTCTGCGCTGGCCGCGCACGATCTTGGCGGCGCCGCCATCAAGGCCGCCATCGAGCGTGCCGGGGTCTGCTGCGACTCGATCGGTGAAGTGCTGTTCGGCAATTGCCTGATGGCCGGCCAGGGCCAGGCACCAGCGCGCCAGGCAGCATTCAAGGCTGGCTTGCCCAAGAGTGCAGGTGCAGTGACGCTGTCGAAGATGTGCGGCTCCGGCATGAAGGCCGCCATGTTCGCCCACGACATGCTGCTGGCCGGCACGCATGAGGTGATGGTCGCTGGCGGCATGGAGAGCATGACCAACGCGCCATATCTCCTGCTCAAGGGCCGGGGTGGCTATCGCATGGGCCACGACAAGGTGTTCGACCACATGATGCTCGACGGCCTGGAAGACGCCTACGAAGCCGGCCGCTCGATGGGCACCTTTGGTGAAGACTGCGCGGCCAAATACAACTTCACGCGCGAAGCGCAGGACGCATTCGCCACAGCGAGCGTCAAGCGCGCCAAGGCTGCAACTGAATCAGGTGCGTTCGCCAAAGAGATCACGCCTGTGACGGTGAAGGACCGCGCGGGCGAGCGCGTGATCTCCATCGACGAGGGTCCCGGCAAGGTCAAGCTCGACAAGATCACGCAGCTCAAGCCGGCGTTCAAGAAAGACGGCACGATCACCGCCGCATCAAGCTCATCCATCAATGATGGCGCGGCCGCTCTCGTGATGATGCGCGAATCGACCGCCACGAAGTACGGCAGCAAGCCGATTGCCCGCATCGTCGCGCACGCCATGCATGCGCAGGAGCCGAACTGGTTCACCACGGCGCCGATAGGCTCGGTGCAAAAGCTGTTGGCCAAGGCGGGCTGGAGCGTTGGCGATGTGGACCTGTGGGAAGTCAACGAAGCATTCGCTGTCGTGCCGATGGCGTTGATGGCGGAGATGAAAGTCAGCCACGACATCGTGAACGTGAACGGCGGCGCGTGCGCGCTGGGCCATCCGATTGGCGCATCGGGTGCGCGGATTCTGGTGACGTTGATTCACGCCCTGCAAGCGCGTGGCGGCAAACGCGGCGTCGCGACGCTGTGCATCGGCGGCGGTGAAGCCACCGCAGTTGCCATCGAGCTCTGCTGACCGGGCAGCCAGACGCGCGAGTTATTCGCGCTGGAGTCGCGCGGTGAATTCGGTCCCGCCCTCGAGGGTCGAGCGGGCCGTTACCGCGCCGCCGTGCATGCGCGCGATTTCACTCACGATGAAAAGACCCAGGCCCACACTGCGGCCACTGGCGTTTCCATTCTCGCCACGCACCATGGGCTGGAAGATCGTGTCGAGCAGGTCCTGGCGGATCGGCTCGCCGTGGTTGTGGACGGTGATGGAAAAAGTCGGCCCGTCCACGCAGGTGCGCACAGTCACAGGAGCGTCACGGCTGCCATATGCCATGGCGTTGGCGACCAGGTTGCCGACGAGCTGCACCAGCCGGTCCGGGTCTGCATAGCAGGGTGCGTCTCCCGTGCCTTGCTCGTGCTGCAGCACACGGTTCGCAAAGGCCATCTTCAACTCTTCGACACTCTCGCGCACCAGCGCGTGCAATTGCACGGGTTGCCGGGTCACGGCCAGCCCCTTGCCCATACGCGCCTGCGTGAAATCGAGCAACTCCGATATCAGCCGGTTGGCACGGTCTGTCGAACGCGTGATGCGCGCGAGCACCGTCTGCTGCTCCTGCGTCGCTCCCGTCCTGGTCAGTAGCGCCGCGCCCATGTGAATGGCCGAGAGGGGGTTGCGAAGGTCGTGGCTCACGATGCCCATCATCTGCTCGGCGAAGAGGGCACGGTCTTTGGCCTCGGCCTGAAGACGGTTGGCCTGGGCAACAGCATCTTCAAGCTTCGTGCGCGACTGGATCAGCTCGCGTTCGTATTTGTCGCGATCACGTGCCACGTACATTGCGATCTCCTGCTGCACGTGGCCGTCGCGCTCGCGCAAAATCGCATTCATGATCATCGGCAAGCGCTCGCCGCTGCGTGTGACGATCTCCAGCTTCACTTCCGCGATGGAGCCCTGGATCTGCAGCAGCGGCGCCCAGTGCGTCTGGTGAAAGATGCGCCCGCCCACGGTGAACAAGTCCTGCAGCCTGCGCTGGCCCACCAGCTCTTGCGCGCCGTAACCCACCCATTGGCAGAACGTGCGATTGCTCCACACGATCGCGCCGTCCGCGTCGGTCTGCAGCAGGCCGCACGGCGCATGCTCGATGGCCGACTGCGAATCGGGAAAGGGCCCGCCACCGTGCGCCATGCCTGCCCTAGAGCCCACGCTGCATCAGGAATGAGTCGATCGCGTCGCTGCTGGCGCCCGGCGCGCTCAGGTGCGGGCAGTGGCCCTGGTTCTTGATGATGGTGAGCGTCGAGTCGGGCAACTGCCGGTGCATGTACTGGCCCACGGCAAGCGGTGCAATCAGGTCCTCGCTGCATTGCAGGATGAGCGTGGGCGCCTTCAGTTCGGGCAAGTCGGCGCGATGGTCCGACAGGAACGTCACGCGAGCGAAGTGCTTGGCGATCTCGGGGTCGGTGCGGCAGAAACTGTTGGTGAGCTCGATGCCCAGCTCTGGCCGCTCCGGTGCGCCCATGATGGCAGGTGCCATCGTGCTGGACCAGCCCAGGTAGTTGCTTTCCAGCGTTTCGAGCAGGCCATCAATGTCCTTGCGCTCGAAGCCGCCCACGTAGTCGCCATCGTTGATGTAGCAGGGTGACGGCCCGATCATGACCTGGGCCGCAAAAAGCTCGGGTGCCTTGATGTTGGCCAGCATGCCGATCGTCGCACTGACCGAATGGCCCACGAAGATCACCTTGCCGCTGCCGAACTCCCGCGCGAGTTCGATGACGTCGTCGGCATAGCCGTTCAACGTGGCGTACTTGTCGTAGTCATAGGTGCCCAGGTCGGAGCTGCCGCTGCCGACCAGGTCGAACAGCACAGTGCGGTAGCGCTGCGCGTAGGCCGGCGCCATCAGCCTCCACATGTGCTGGTCGCAGCCGAAGCCATGGCAGAACATGATCGTCGCCGGGGCGTTGCCGGTTACGGTCACATTGTTGCGGCGCTGGATGCTCATCGGTAATCTCCCACTCGGCTCGAGCGGCAGACTTGCGCACCCACCTTCATTGTCGAGCCTGCGAAATCCGCGCGGGGCGTGAAGGCGTGCGGGGCCGTGCAACGTAGGACAATCGTGAAATGTTACTCACCCAAGACCAGGAAATGATCCGCGACGCGGTGCGCGCTTTCGCCCAGGATGAGCTATGGCCGCATGCGCCCCAGTGGGATCGCGACCGCCACTTTCCGCATGAAGCGCACAAGGGACTCGCCGCGCTGGGCGCCTATGGAATTTGCGTGCCGGAAGAATATGGCGGCGCGAACCTCGACTACGTCACCCTCGCGCTGGTGCTGGAGGAAATCGCTGCGGGTGATGGCGGCACCAGCACAGCCATCAGCGTCACCAACTGCCCGGTCAACGCAATCCTCATGCGCTACGGCAACGAGGCGCAGAAGAAGAAGTGGCTGACCCCCCTCGCGCAAGGCGACATGCTTGGCGTGTTCTGCCTGACCGAGCCCCATGTGGGCAGCGACGCGTCGGCGCTGAAGACTTCTGCAGTCAAGACGGGCGACGGCTGGGTGATCAACGGCGTCAAGCAGTTCATCACCAGCGGCAAGAACGGACAGCTGGCCGTGGTCATCGCCGTCACGGACAAAGGCGCCGGCAAGAAGGGCATGAGTGCGTTTGTCGTGCCGACCGACACACCGGGCTATGTCGTGGCCCGGCTGGAAGAAAAGATCGGCCAGCACTCCAGCGACACTGCGCAGATCAACTTCGACAACTGCCGCATTCCTGCGGAAAACCTGATCGGCGAGGAAGGCGAGGGTTACAAGATCGCGCTGTCGTCGCTCGAAGGCGGGCGCATCGGCATTGCAGCGCAAAGCGTTGGCATGGCGCGCAGCGCGCTTGATGTGGCCATTGCCTATGCGAAAGACCGCGTGAGTTTCGGCACGGCCATCATCAACCACCAGGCAGTGGGCTTTCGCCTGGCCGAGTGTGCGACGCAGCTCGAAGCGGCGCGCCAGCTCATCTGGCACGCGGCCACTTTGCGCGATGCAGGCAAGCCCTGCCTGAAAGAAGCCGCCATGGCGAAGCTGTTTGCCAGCGAGATGGCCGAGAAGGTGTGCAGCGCCGCCATCCAGACGCTGGGCGGCTATGGCTACGTCAACGACTTTCCCGTCGAGCGCATCTGGCGTGACGTGCGCGTGTGCCAGATCTACGAGGGCACGTCTGACGTGCAAAAAATCATCATCCATCGCGCGCTGTGAATCGTGGCGCTTGAATGGCCCACCACTGCCGAGGCGCTCATGCGCTCGCGCTATGCAGCGTACGAGGCGCTGGATAGCGATTGGTTGCTCGCAAGCTGGCATGCGTCCACGCGCCCGGCAACGCTTGAGCTCGACGCTTCCACCAAATGGCTCGGCCTGGAAGTGCGCGATCACCGCAGCATTGACGACACACATGCCGAAGTGGAGTTCGTTGCGCGTTACCGCGTAGGCGGCGGGCGCGCTGTGCGGCTGCACGAGCGAAGCCGCTTCGTGCGCGAACAGGGTCGTTGGTACTACGTGGATGGCGACATCCGATAGCATGAAATTCGATGCCGTCCTTTTTGACTGCGACGGTGTGCTCGTCGACAGCGAGCTCATCACCAACGGTGTGCTGCGCGACATGCTTGAAGAGCTCGGTTGGGCGATGACGCGCGAAGAGTGCATGCGCGTCTTTGTTGGCAAGGCTGTGAAAGATGAAGCAGCGCTGATCGAGCAGCGCACTGGCCAGCCCCTGACCGATGCCTGGCTGACGCAGTTTCGCGAGCGGCGCAACGCTGGACTGATGCGTGAACTGGTGGCGATTGAAGGCGCAGTCAGCGCGGTCGCGCGCATCCATGACACTTTTGGCGGGCGAATCGCCTGTGCCTCCGGCGCTGACCGCATCAAGGTCGAACTCCAGCTGCACAAATGCGGCCTCATGCCCTACTTCGAGGGCCGCATATTCAGCGGCCATGAAATGCCGCAATCCAAACCGGCGCCTGATGTTTACCTGGCCGCCGCCAAAGCATTGGGCGCCGATGCCATGCGTTGTGCGGTTGTTGAAGACACGGTGACGGGCGTCAAGGCCGGCGTCGCGGCGGGAGCCACAGTCTTTGGCTACAGCCCCGGCGCAGCGGGTCATGACGCGCCGCAGGCATTGCGCGCGGCAGGCGCCACTCTTGTCTTTGCCCGAATGCAGGACTTGCCGTTGCTGCTCGCGTGAGCAGCGCCGCCAGCCCTGCATCAAGCCTGGAGTTCAGCCTTCAGGTCGGTCAACGGCACGAGCCCCTGATCGCCATCTTCGTAGACGAGGTGCACCATGGCACCCGCCTTGCGCCAGCAGGCGGAAAACGTCTGGCCGTGCACCACCGCTGACGCCTGCATGTACTCCGACTGGAACTGCGCGGGCACGATCTCCAGTACGCCAGCGTTGGCGCACGGTACATCGGCGAGCCGGATCATGTCTTCCCCTTGTCGCGCAACGAGGTTTTGCGACAGGGCCGGAGCAGCAGCTGCGAGGGCCGCACAAAGCACAAGAACAGTTCTCATGACCAACTCCCGTAAGGGATGCGGCGGGAAGTGCCGCACCGTCGCATTCATCATGAGAGGCTTGCATGCAGCAGCACTGTAGGATGCGGCGCGCACGCAGAGTCCGCCGCCAGCCACGCCTGCTGTGGGCGGGCTTTCCCATCAGAAAGATTCAAAAACCGAAGCCCTTGCCGGCGCCCAGCAGCGTGGCGATTCCCAGCACCGCAAAGATGCCCGCGGCGATGGAATGAACCAGCTTCATCGGGATCCGCTTGGCCAGCTTGTCGCCAATGAAGACGGCTGGCACATCGGCGATCAGCATGCCGAGCGTGGTGCCTGCCACGACGACGAGTGGCGATGCGTAGTGGGCGGCCATGGCCACAGTGGCGATCTGCGTCTTGTCGCCCATCTCGGCGAGAAAGAATGTCACGAGCGTTGCGCCGAACACGCCAAAGCGCGTGGCAACCTTCGTCTCGTCGTCTTCGATCTTGTCGGGAATCATCGTCCACACGGCCATGCCGATGAACGACAGGCCGAGCACCCAGCGCAAGACGCTAGGGGTGAGCGCGGTGGTGATCCATGCGCCGAGCGCGCCCGCCAGACCATGATTGACGATCGTCGCTGCAAAGATGCCTGCAATGATCGGCAGCGGCTTCTTGAAGCGCGCCGCCAGGATGAACGCCAGAAGTTGAGTCTTGTCGCCGATTTCGGCGAGGGCAACGACGCCCGTTGAGATGAGAAATGCTTCCACGGACTGATCTCTTTACCGGGCCGGATGAACACACTTGACCATCGGCTCCGCCCGGCCACAAGACGCGGGGCGCGATGGTCAAAGGTCTTGCCAGGTGGATGGGACTGCCAGCGCCATGGCCATGAGGGCCAAGTGTGTTGACGCAGGCCTCTTTCGCGAAAAACGAAAGAGCGGCTACTCCCCAATGACTGGGCGATTTTACTCCCGCAAGCGGGCGAAGAGGGCTCGACAGGAGCACAATCCCGCCGCATGGACATCAACCCCATCGACAGCGTCGACGCAAAACCCTCGCGGCTCAATGCGGCAGTTGCCATATCGGTTGCGCTCGTGAGTACCGTCATGGGCATCTGCAAAGTCAAGGACGACAACATCGTTCAGGCCATGCAGCAGGCGCAGGCTGACAAGATCGACCACTGGGCTTACTACCAGGCGCGCAACCTGCGCGAAGAAGTCGCCAAGTCAACGCTCGTGCAATTGCGTCTGCAGGCGGCTGCGGCAAAGCCGGAGCAAAAGACCGCGTACGACATGGCCATCGCCAGTTACGAGAAGCTCGCCGCCGACCAGGCGCAGAAGAAAGACGACTTACGCAAGCAGGCCGAAAGCGACCAGCAGACCTACGACGCGTTGAATTACCGCGATGACCAGTTCGACCTTGCCGATGCGGCATTCGCCATTGCAATCGCCTTGCTGGCCATTGCATCCCTCACACAGCAATGGGGATTGTTTCTGGTGGCGATGTTCCCATCGGCTTTCGGTGTGGCCATGGGCGTGGCGGGGCTGGCAGGCTTGAAGTTGCATCCAGGCTGGCTCGCGCAACTGCTGAGTTGATTTCGCGGTCAGAATGCTTCTTCCCTGGAGTATTCATGACCCCCATCAAAATTGTCGGCATCATCCTTATCGCCCTGGGCGCGCTCGCGCTCGTGTATGGCGGGTTCAGCTATACGAAGGACACGACGGCCGTGAAGCTCGGGCCGATCGAGCTCACTGTGAAGGAAAAGGAAACCGTGAATGTGCCGCTCTGGCTGGGCATTGGCGCGATCGTCGCCGGTGCGCTCGTGCTGGTGATGGGAGGCAGGAAGTAATGCACAACCGCAAGCTCGGACGCTCCGATCTGTCTGTGTCACCGATCTGCCTCGGCGGCAACGTATTCGGCTGGACTGCAGACGAAGCCACGTCGTTCTACATTCTTGATGCATGGGTGGATGCGGGCTTCAACTTCATCGACACGGCTGATGTGTATTCGCGCTGGGCGCCTGGGCATCAGGGCGGCGAATCGGAAACGGTGATTGGCAAGTGGCTCAAGCAAAGCGGCAAGCGCGACAAGGTGGTCGTTGCCACCAAGGTCGGCATGGACATGGGCGATGGCAAAACCGGCCTTGCGCCCAAGCGCATCCGCGAAGCCGTCGATGCATCGCTCAAGCGCCTGGGCGTCGACCAGATCGATCTTTACCAGGCGCACCAGGACGATCCGTCCACGCCCTTGCAGGCAACGCTCGAGACGTTCGCCGAGCTGGTCGAAGCGGGCAAGGTGCGTGCGATAGGCGCGTCGAACTACAGCGCCGCGCGTTTGAAAGAGGCACTGGACATCAGCGCCAGCCAGAAGCTGCCGCGCTATGAAAGCCTGCAGCCGCTCTACAACCTCTACGACCGTGCCGTGTTTGAAAGCGAATTGCAGCCGCTGTGCGTGAAGCAGGAGGTCGGCGTGATCAACTTCTATTCACTGGCCGCCGGTTTTCTTTCGGGCAAATACCGCAGCGCGGCAGATGCGGGCAAGAGCGCCCGCGGCAAGGGCGTGGTCGGCAAATACGTGAACGAGCGCGGAATGAAAATTCTCGCCGCGCTCGACCTCGCATCGAGCCGCACGGGTGCGCCGGCAGCGCGTATCGCCATCGCGTGGGTGATGGCGCAGCCGGGTGTGACGTCTCCGATTGCAAGTGCCAGCACCGTGGAGCAGCTGCATGAAATAGTAAGGGCATCGCAGCTCTCGCTCGATGCCCAGACGTTGGCGCTACTCGACGCCGCCAGCGAACAGTAAACAGGTCTTTACTGGGCGTTGACCGGCGTGCCGGCCAGGCGTGTGAACGACGGTGCTGCGTCATGCTTGGCCAGGTAGGCCGAGCCGCTGTCTTCCGACGTCATCGCTGCAACAGCGTCACGGTTGGCCAGGTAGTCCGCTTGCACAGCAGCGCGGCTGCGTTCGCTGTTGAACTTGGCCAGCTGGTTGTACTGGATGGACCAGGGGCTCGTGCCGGCTTGCTTGAATTGCGTCAAGTCGGCCTGCACTTGCGCGCGGGTCCTGGTGCTGTTGAATTGCGTGGCGAACTGCGAGCCATCGGCTTCATCGGCCTGGGCGCCAAAGGCAACGGCGGCAAGAGCTGCAACGATCAGGGTACGGGATACATTCATGGTGATCTTCCTATTCATCAAAACGTTCCGGCATCCAGGGCCTTCCCTTTCAGTCCGGATCGCTTCGGGGGCTTGTTTCTTTTCAGTCCTCGCTGCGATGAATGAACTGTAGGTTTTGTCAGCCGCCAGAAAAACCGCCCGCAGCGCAAATGCTCATTGCTGCATTCGCAATAATTCCCCGCTAAGAAAGCACATCCAATGGACCGACTGCAATCGATGCGTGTCTTCCAGCAAGTCGTCGATGAAGGCGGCTTTGCAGCGGCGGCACGCAGGCTCGACATGGCGCCCGCTGCGGTCACGCGGCTGGTGGTTGACCTGGAAACGCACCTGGGCGTGCGGCTGCTGCAGCGCACGACGCGGCGCCTGTCGCTCACGCCTGCGGGCGAAGACTACCTCTCGCGCGTGCGCTCGATCCTTGAAGACATCGCCGAAGCCGACGCGAGTGCACAGACTCACCGCAAGGAAATGAGCGGCACGATGCGCGTGCTCGCACCACCGGGCATCGCTGCACATGTGGTGGCGCCTGCTGCAGCGCGCTTCCAGCAGGTGCACCCTGAAGTCATGTTCGACATCCACGTCGAAGACGCAGCAGACCCCGCGATTGAAGACTACGACATGACGCTGCTGCCCGGCACGGTGTCGTTGCGCTCAGGTGTTGTCGCGCGAACGATCATCGATACGCAGATCGTGTTCTGCGCTTCGCCGCACTACCTGGCGGCGCATGGCACGCCCGCCACGCCGCAAGACCTGGCGCAGCACCGCATGCTGCGCATGCGCACGCCGGGCGTACGCCTGAGGCCGCTCGTCGTCGTCGATCCGCGCAAGCCGGGTGCGGACATCGAGATCGAAGTCACGGCATTCATGACGGCCAACCACAGCGACACGTTGCTGCGTGCTGCGCTGGAAGGCGCGGGCATCACGGCGCAGCCGGAAGAGCTGATTGCGCCGCACTTGAAGTCCGGCAATTTGCAACGGGTGCTGGCACCGTGGATCACTGCGCGCCTGACCGTCGTGGCGGCATTGCCCAGCCGCAAGTTCATGCCCGCCAGGACCCGCGCGTTTCTCGATCACCTCGTTGAGTATGCGAAGCGGTCGGTCGCCGATGTGAGGGCGATGGACGCGCCTGTGAAGCGCGCGAAGAAGTAGGCACGCAGGCCCTCAGGTGGCGGCGTTCTCCACACCGCGCTCGGCGCCCTTGCTCACCGCCTCACCATCGTCACGCTTCAATTTCCAGAACGACAGTGACGACACGATCGTGATGATCGCCAGCGTGACAAAGGCGTGGTGCAAGGCGCTGGTCACCTGCACACGATCGCCCTGCGACGTGCCGCCCAGAAACCACGCCGCCGCGAGCGAGCCTGTGGCCAGCCCGAAACTCATCGACAGCTGCTGGATCGAACTCGCCAGCGTGCTCGCCATGCTGGTGTGCGGGCCTTCCACATCCGCATAGGCCAGTGTGTTCATCGACGTGAACTGCAGCGAATTGCAAAGGCCCAGGTACAGCGCGAGCAGCACGATGAGTGCCGTCGGCGTGCCCGCATCCACCAATGAGAACAGGCCGATCGCGCAGCCGATCAGCAGCGTGTTGATCGTGAGCACGCGCTTGTAGCCGAGCCTGCCCAAGATGGGCTTGGTCGCGAACTTCATCGTGATCGCAGCCGCCGCTGACGGCATCATCATCAGGCCCGATTGCCATGCGGGCAGACCCAGCCCGAGCTGGTAGAGCAGCGGCAACAGAAAAGGCATGCCGCCCATGCCGATGCGGGTGATAAACCCGCCCATCACCGACACGCGAAATGTGCGCACCCGAAACAGCGCGAGCCGCAGCAGCGGATATGGAATGCGCGATGCATGCAGGCCGTACGCACCGAGCAGCCCGAGCGCGATCACCAGCAGCACGATGGTCGATGTGATGTCCAGCCGGTGCTCGCCAAAAATCTCCAGCAACCACGACAGCAGCGCAATGCCCGAGCCGAACAGGACAAAGCCGACAACATCGAGAGGCCGCGGCGTTTGCGCTTTGTAGTCGGGCAAGTACCGCCAGATCATCGTCAATGCAATGGCACCCACTGGCAGGTTCACGAGGAAGATGTACCGCCACGACGCGAGGTGAACGATGATGCCGCCCACCGTCGGCCCGAGCAGCGGGCCTACAAGCGCTGGCATCACGACGAAGTTCATCGCGGACAACAGCTCAGCCTTGCTGAAGGTGCGGATGATCGTCAGGCGCCCCACGGGCATCATCATCGCGGCGCCCACGCCTTGCAGCAGCCGCGCGGCCACAAGCATTGGCGAGTTGACGGACAACGCACAGAGCAGCGATGCCGCGGTAAAGATGCTGACTGCGCTCAAAAACACCCGCCGCGTGCCGAAGCGGTCGGCCATCCACCCGCTGATCGGGATGAACACCGCCAGGCTCAGGATGTAGCTCGCGACAATTGCCTTCAGGCTGAGCGGCTCCACGCCGAGACTCGCCGCAATCGACGGGACCGCCGTGTTGACGATGGTCGTGTCGAGCGTCTCCATGAAGAGCACCGTGGCGACCACCCACGGCAGGTAACGTTTGACGTCTTGCACCCGCCGGATTGTTCCCTAGTTGCGAAAGTTCTGTGTGACCATCAAGCCGAACTTGCCGCTGTCGAGCACGGCAATACCGACGCGCGTGAACTGCGGCCGCAGGATGTTGGCGCGGTGGCCGGGTGATTTCATCAGGCCTGTGTGCGCCGCCTGCAGCGTCTGTGCATAGGCGAGGTTTTCGCCCGCGACGAGGTAGGTCACCTTGGCCGATTTCAGGCGCTGCGCCATGTCCACGCCGTCCGGGCTCGCGTGGGCGAAGTAGCCGCGAGCGAGCATGTCGCGGCTGTGCGCGCGTGCCACTTCGGCGATCTCGGGGTCGGCCCGCAAGGGCCGCAGACCTTGCCGCACGCGCTCCTGGTTGACCAGCACGAGCATGCCCGCTTCAAGGTCCGGTCGCGTTCGCGCATCGCTCACCCGGAAATGCAGTGGCACGCTTGCATGTGGCTCTTGCGGCGCGGTGAAGGCGCGCAGCGTGCTGCGAACGGCCGGATCGAAGATCGGTGTGAGTTCGGCCTCGACGAGCGAGGCGGGCTCGGTAAAGAGCTGCGCCAGTTCGCTGTCGCGCGCCGCGGCGCTGATGGAGTCGGTGAGCGGCGCCGTCTGCACGAGCATCGCCACGAGCAAGGCATTGATGAGCCCGCTGGCAACACCAGGCAGGACACCCAGACTGCGGTTGGCGGCGTGCTGGTGCGCGCGCTGCGGCAGTGACAGCGATAGCCGACGTGCCAGCGCGCCGGCCAGGATGTGCGTTGCGATGAAGACAGCGACGAAGGCGGCAGGCGCCGACCGTACGCCCACAGCAGGAAGGTATTCGGCGAGCCACGCAGCCAGCCATGGATAAGAGGCCAAGGCGAGCACCAGGCTCGCGATGAGCGTGGCGAGTTGTAGCGCGGCCAGCAGAAAGCCGCGCCGCACGCCCGCCCAGGCGCCAAGCAGCACAACAAGAAGAAGCAGGGCGTCGATGAGGGTCGGGCTCATTGCCCCATGCTAAGCGCTTGGCTTGCTCAGCCGTGCCGCTGTCGGTGGCCGGGCATTCAGACCGGCAGGTGCGGCGTGCCATGCAGGCCGCTGGGCCCGGCATTCATTGGCGTGTGCGATGCAGCCAGAATGCCCTGCCACATCTGGCCGCCGTGCCGCGCGACATCCGAGATGCCTTGCCACAGTTCCTGCGCCGTGAGCGCCTCCAGCAGGCGCACCTTCATGGTGATGACCACGTCATCCGACGCGGGGTAAAGGCTGAAGACGCATTCGCCGCCGTACCCGCTGATGTAGTTTGCTTCGAGAATCGCGCGGGTCAGGTCTTCGGCGTTGTCGGGCAGCGTGCCCAGGCGCATGCGCACTTGCAGCAGGTCGGGGTCGTAGTTGGGCTCGTGTTCGAGCACGGCATCAATATCGCCGATCTTCACGCGACCGTGCTCCAGCAGGCCAGAGGGATCAGACAGGCCCGACAGCCGGACGAGGTCTTGCAGCAGGAGTTGGTATTGCTCGGAGGTCATGCGGGAATTCCTTTCACATGGATTCGTAACCGCCGCCCCGCATTGGTTCCAGTTGACGGTGAATTGCGCTGCTACTGCTCCGCGAACGCCCGCTCGATCACGAAGTCACCGGGCTTGCTGGTGTTGCCTTCCTTGAAGCTGCGCGCTTCCAGCATCTGCTTCAGGTCGCGCAGCATGCCGGGGCTGCCGCAGATCATCACGCGGTCATGCGCGGCGTCCAGCGGCGGCATGCCGAGGTCGGCGAAGAGCTTTCCGGATTCGATCAGGTCGGTCACGCGGCCCATGTTCCTGTAGGTCTCGCGCGTCACGGTGGGGTAGTAGCGGAACTGGCTTTGCGCCATGTCGCCCACGAGCTCATGCGAGGGCAGATGCTCGACGAGCAGATCGTGATACGCCAGCTCGTCCTTTTGCCGCACGCCATGCACAAGGATGACTTGCTCGAATTTCTCGTAAGTGGCCGGGTCGTGGACGATGCTCATGAATGGCGCGAGACCCGTGCCGGTGGCGAGCATGAACAGGCGCTTGCCGGGCAGCAGGTAGTCGATCAGTAGCGTGCCGGTGGGCTTCTTGCCGACGATGATCGTGTCGCCGACCTGGATGTGCTGCAGCCTGGCGGTGAGCGGTCCATCCGGCACCTTGATCGACAGGAACTCAAGATGCTCTTCGTAGTTGGCGCTCACAATGCTGTAGGCCCGCAGCAGTGGCTTGTCATTGACGCGCAGGCCGATCATCGTGAAGTGGCCGTTGGAAAAGCGCAGCGATGTATCGCGCGTGGTCTTGAAGGTGAACAGCCGGTCGGTCCAGTGGTGGACGGACAGCACCTTTTCTTCGAGGAAAGCACTCATGAGTCAGGCAAAGGTAGTGAAAGTGATTGGCCGCAATGGTAGTCAATCGTGCAAAGCCCCGGCTGCGGCGGGCGTGGCGCGTGCCGGCGGTCTTGACCCCGGTCAAGCGACAGGTTTGCGCCTGCGTGCTAAGCTGATTCTCCGCCTGACAGTCCACCTGCCAGCGGCCCCCTAGGAGACACAACATGCCCGGCCTTTTGCCCAACGTCGATCCCGACGGCCTGCTCGAATTTTCGGTGGTCTACACGGACCGCGCCCTCAATCACATGTCGCGCAGTTTCCAGGGCGTCATGAAAGACATCTCCTCGATCATCAAGGAGGTCTACAACGCGAAATCGTCGGTGCTCGTGCCCGGCAGCGGCACCTTCGGGATGGAAGCCGTGGCGCGCCAGTTCGCCGGCGGCAAGGACGTGATCGTCATTCGCAACGGCTGGTTCAGCTACCGCTGGACGCAGATCTTCGAGATGGGAAACATCCCCGCTTCATCGACGGTGCTCAAGGCCCGCCGTGCCGGCAGCGGCCCGCAGGCACCATGGGTGCCGGCACCGATCGCCGAGGTGCAGGCAGCCATTCGCGAGAAGAAGCCTGCAGTTGTCTTTGCGCCCCACGTTGAAACCGCGGCCGGCATGATCCTGCCCGACGCCTACCTCAAGGCCGTGGGCGACGCAGTGCATGAAGTCGGTGGCCTTTTCGTGCTCGACTGCATTGCATCCGGCGCCATGTGGGTCGACATGCAGGCGTGCAGCGTTGATGTGCTGATCTCCGCGCCGCAAAAGGGCTGGAGCTCGTCGCCGTGCTGCGCCATGATTGCCTTGAGCGAGCGCGCTCGCACGGCCATCGACTCCACCACCAGCTCCAGCTTTGCCTGCGACCTGAAGAAGTGGCTGGCGATCATGGAAACGTATGAAGGCGGCGGCCACGCGTATCACGCCACCATGCCGACTGACGCACTCACCCGGCTTCGCGACACGATGGCTGAAACGCGCTCGCTGGGCTTTGCCAAGATCAAGGCCGCGCAGGTGGAACTGGGTGGCAAAGTCCGCGCCCTGTTCGAGTCACGGGGCCTGCCGAGTGTGGCAGCCGAGGGTTACAAGGCGCCCGGCGTGGTCGTGAGCTACACGAGCGATCCGGAAATCCAGTCGAGCAAGAAATTCCTGGGCCAGGGCCTGCAGACGGCTGCCGGTGTGCCGCTGCAATGTGACGAGGGAAGCGATTTCATGACGTTCCGCATCGGCCTGTTCGGCCTGGACAAGTGGACGCATGTGGACCGCACGGTGGCGCAGCTGGATGACGCACTCGACAAGGTCGGTGTCATGGCGCCGAAGGAACTGCCTCAGCCCGTAGCGGCCTGAGGCCTCACGCTGCCCGGCGGGCGACGACTTCAACCTTCGGCAGTTGAACGACTTGCACGTGGGCAGTGCGCGCAAAGCTCTGTGCGCAGGTCTCGACAGCCGTGTGGCTTGCCTGCGCCGTGCCTGCGCCAACCAGGCCGATGACAGCGGCCACACCGATGGCGGCGATGGCGCGCACGGTGGTGGACAGCAGGGGTTGCGGGGCGGTGATGTGGGCGTGTGTCATGGTGTTCTCCAGGGGGCGTTGCGTTTCGATGGAGTGAATGTAGGCGCCGCCTTTGCAGCAGAAAACCGGATTGCGACGAATTGCGCCGTGGTGCGATAAAGCGCTGAAAATCCCCCAGAACCTGCTGACCGACACTCGACCTGCTCACGTCCATGTGCGCCAATTACCGCCCCGTCACCACTGAAGACCGCATGCTCACGTTCTTTGGCGTGGAGCGCGAGCCGCATGAGATCCCGGTGGATGCGTGGCCTGGGTATCTCGCCCCCTTCATTCGCCTGGCCGAGCCGGGCAGCGGCAACAAGCGTATCGCCGAGATCGGCCAGTTCGGCCTCTTGCCCGCTTTTGGCGCAGAGATGGCGCGAGGCAAGCGGCTGCACAACGCACGCAGTGAAACGGTGGCGCGGCTCGCGAGTTTTCGCGACAGCTGGCGCGAAGGGCGCCGCTGCATCATCCCTGCCGAGTGGATCTACGAGCCGAACTGGGCGAGCGGCAAGCCTGTGCGATGGCGTATCGAGCAGGCGGGCAATATTCCGTTCGGCATCGCCGGCATCTACAAGTGGGACCGCGATCGAAAAGACGATGTCGAGAAGTGGTTCTTCTCGATGCTCACGATCAACGCCGACGATCACCCGGTGTTCTCCCGGTTCCATGCGCCGGGTGATGAGAAACGCTCGGTGGTGATCCTCAAGCCGCAAGACTACGAAGGCTGGCTGACTTGCAGCGTGCAGGACGCGCCACGCTACTTCGTGCCGTGGGAGGGCCCGCTGGAGGCAACACCCGATCCCGTCGAACCCCGCGTGCCCAAAGCGAAGAAGCCGCCCGAGCCGCCGCGCCTGGAAGACCCTGGGCTGTTCTAATTTGCCCATGCCTCTACTCGGACAAGCCGCGATCGCCATGTGGTGGGATATGGCGCCTGCCCACCGCGATGAATTCGAACACTGGCACTCGCACGAGCATTTTCCCGAGCGGCTGGGCATTCCGGGCTTCAGGCGCGGATCGCGATGGGCCGATGCAACCGGCGGCCCGGGCTTTTTCGTGATGTACGAGCTCGACGACTACGCCACGCTGTCGTCGCCGCACTACCTGGAGCGCCTGAACAACCCGACGCCCTGGTCGCGCAAGCTGATGCCGCACCACAGCAACATGGTGCGCAGCCTCACTCGTGTGTTGGGGAGCTTCGGCGGCGGCCTGGGCCAGTCGATGCTGACGCTGCGCCTGTCACCCGCGGCGGGGCAGGGCGAAGCCTTGCGTGCGAGCTTGTGTGCGACGTTAGCCGCTCTACCCCTGCGCCCGGGCCTGGCCAGTGCCCACCTGTTGCAGACCCAGGCCCCCGCCATCGCGCCCACACAGGAGCAGTTGATTCGTGGCGGGGTCGATCCGGCAGCCGACTGGATCGTGCTGGTCAATGCCTATGACGCTGCGGCGATCGCGCTGCTGCTCTCGGGCGAACTCTGCGCACGCGCGCTGGCGGATGCAGGTGCCGCTGGCGCACCCGTCAGTGCGATCTACGACCTGCGCCTGGCCATGACGCCATCCGATCTTCTGCCGATGCCCTGATGCCGCCTAAGCGCGCACGCGCACCTTGCGAACCAGGCCTGACGCATCGAACAGCACGACGCGCTCTTGCGGCGGGGTCTGCGATGCGTTCGTGGCCGCACCGCGGTAGAGCCAAACCTCCCAGCCGCTGTCGAAGGTGATCACGTTCGCGGCGCCGAGCGCGGCCGCCACCTCCTGCCTGGTGCTGCCCAGTGGCACGAACGGTTGTGCAGGCGGCTGTGCGGCAAGCGGCGCGTCTTCCATGTAGTCGAACTGCACGAGCGTGTCGTCGGGCCAGTCCGTGTCGCCCAGCGGCAGGTAGTAAGTGCGATCCAGCATCACTTCGCAGTCGCAGAAGGGAAGGTCGGCCTTCAGGCCCGGGTCGTCGCTTGCCTCGGCGTAGAGCCGGTTCATGGCAAGCACTTCGCGCCGGTCGGCCGACACGAGTGTCACGCTGAAGATCGCGCGCTCGGCAAAGAACAGGTACTTCGCATCCTTGCGGCCGCAGTAGCCGGTCGGGCTCCTGAACAGGTTCGAGACCATTTCGGTAAAGGCGTTGCTGTTGGAGACGAGGCCCGACTCAATCCCCACCAGGCACTCCAGCCGCAAGTCGCCCAGCCGGCGCATGCCATCCGGCACGCCGGGTGAGCGAATGTCGGTGCGCCATGTCATGCTCAGCTGGCGACGGTTGGGCGAGACCACCGCATCTTCGGCGAGTGCTTTCGGGTCGCGCGCCAGCGCGAAAGTTCGGTCGGGCGCGACATCGACGGCGTACGAAAACGTCCGGCCGATCACTTCCAGGTCCACATCCTGCATGTTGGTGCCCGGCTTGCGCGGCAGCAACTTGAAGCGAAGCGGCGCCTGCGGCGCATGCGCATGCATGCGCTCGAAAAGCAGCGCGCCCTCCATCATCTTGCGGTACGACTTTTCGACAGGGTTGCCCAGGGCCTTGACCGACACGGGCGGCAGCGCCCTGCTGCCTGGCTGCTGGGCATGTGCGCAGGTGCAGCCCAGCAAGGCGATGCAGAGCCATGATTGCCAGGACGGTCGCTTCATGCGCGCAAGCGTCAACCGCTTCGAACCGGGAGGCAATCAGCGCGCGGCCAGAAGCCCTGTAGGAAGGCGCACACAGGCGACGCTGCAACGCAGAGGCGGCCCGTAACTTGCTGCGCACCGCATAATTCCCGCACTCATCCACGCACCACCTGGCCGCTGCCTGAGCAGAACTTCATGGCGCTCTTCGAACTCGTGATCCTGCTGCTGCTGAGCGCCGTTGCGCTCGGCTGGATCGCGCGCCACTTCAAGTTCCCGTACCCGATTGCGCTGGTGGCGGGTGGCGCGGTGCTGGGGCTGGTGCCGAGCCTGCCGCAATTCGTCTTCGATCCGCAGCTCATCCTGGTGGCGGTGCTGCCGCCCATCCTGTACCAGGCCGCGCTGCTCACCTCGTGGTCGGATTTCAAGGCGAACATCCGGCCCATCGGCATGCTCGCCATTGGCCTGGTGGTCGTGACCACGCTCGCGGTTGGTGCTGCGCTCAAGTGGATGGTGCCGGATGTGCCGTGGGCCGCGGCTTTCGTGCTGGGCGCCATCGTCTCGCCACCCGACGCAGTGGCAGCCACCACCATCCTTTCGCGGCTGAACATGCCGCGCCGCATCGTCACGATTCTGGAAGGCGAGAGCCTCGTCAACGACGCGTCGGGCCTTGTCATGTACAAATTCGCCGTCGCCGCTGTGCTGACCGGTGCGTTCTCACTGACCGATGCGGCCATGCAGTTCGCGATCGTGTCGGCCGGTGGTATCGCGGTGGGCGCATTGCTGGCCTTTGTGTACATCGCCATTCACCGCAAGCTCGGCGACCCGTTCATCGAAGTGCTCACGGTGCTGACGATTCCGTATGTCGCGTACATCGCGGCGGAAGATCTGCATGTGTCAGGCGTGCTTGCGGTGGTCGCCGCAGGCCTCATACGCGGACGCTACGCGCCAGAGATTGTTTCCGCAGAAATGCGCATCATGGCGCGCTCAGTCTGGAACCTGCTCGTCTTCCTGCTGAACAGCCTGGTGTTCATCCTGATCGGCTTGCAGATGAACGGCGTCGCCATCGAGATTCTGGGGCGCTATTCGCCAGGGCAGCTCGTTTCAATCGCGGCGGTGGTCACGGCCGTTGCCATCGTCGTGCGCTTTTTGTGGGTGTTCCCGATTGCTTACCTGCCGCACTGGATGATCGGCAACCTGCGCGACGACGACGACCCGCGGCCCAACCCACGCGAGCTCGCGATCATCGGCTGGTGCGGCATGCGCGGCATCGTGTCGCTTGCGGCGGCGCTGGCACTGCCGCTCACGTTACCGGGCGGTGCGCCGTTTCCGCATCGCGACCTGATCGTGTTCATCACGTTCGTCGTCATCGTGGCCACGCTGGTGGGCCAGGGTCTGTCGCTCGCGCCGTTGATCCGGCGGCTGAAGGTCGGCTCGAAGTGGAGCGTGCACGAAGAGCAGTTACGCGTGCGCGCAGCCATGAGCTCCGCCGCGCTGGCCGCGATCGATGGCGTGATCCGCAAAGAAGGCGTGCCCGAGCAATGGGCACTGGGCCTGAAGACCGAGATCGCCGATCGCATTGCCGTCGCGGCGACCGAAGGCGACGACCTCACGCCGCGCATGGAACTCGTCAATCGCCTGCGCCATGCAGCAATCCGCGCCGAGCGGCAAGAGCTGATACGCCTGTGGCGCGGCAATGAAATCGGCGATGAGGTGATGCATCACCTGATGGAGATGCTCGACTACGAGCAGGCGCACCTGCCTGCTGTGGTGCGTGCGAAGCCGAAGGAGCGCAATGCTGTGGCGCCAGGTGCATCTGGCGTTGTGGGGGAGTAAGCCCTACTGCAGGAACCTCGCCGCCAGGCCTTCCTTGCCGGGGTAGTACTGGAAGAACGGCTTGGCCTCGGTGAGGGTGCGCGCAACCGAAGGGCGCGCGACGAGCCGTTCGAAGTACGCAGACAACAGCGGATGGTTGTCGCCATACGGCACCAGTGTGCAAGCGTAGAACAGCGACGGCGCCGCCGCGCAATCCGCCATGCTGAATTGATCACCGGCTGCCCAGGTGCGGCCGGCCAAGTGCTGCTCGATCATGTCGTATGCCTTCGCAAGCGCGGCCCGCGCGTTCGACACGGTGAGCGCATCGCGATGGGCTGGCTCGCGCAGGCGGTCCGCGATGATGGCCTGCATGGGTGTCATCACGTACAGGTCAAACAGCCTGTCCCACAGGCGCACCTCAAGCGCTGCTTGCGCATCGGTGGGAATCAACGTGGTGCGCGCGCCGGCCCTGCCTTGCAGGTATTCGATGATCACGCTCGTCTCGGGCACCACGTGTTCGCCGTCGACCAGTAGCGGAATCTTGCCGGTGGGCCACAACGCCTCGAACGCGGCGCGCTCGCCCGCGTCACCAAAATTGACCAGCTTGGCCTCGAAGGCAAGATCGAGCTCATACAGCGCGATCAGCACTTTGTGGCAATACGACGAGAGCGGGTGATAGTGCAGTGTGAGAGACATGGCGCGGCCTACCAGCCTTCAGCCGTTCCCGGCGCAGTGGTTGATGCAAGCGTTTCGGCAGGCGGCATCGTCGGTGCAGGCGTTACTTCGCGCCTGTCGGTCAGCGTCATCAGGATGTCTGCATACCAGGCGACGTTGAGCCCGAGTGATTCGTCTTCGAGGCGGTCACGCGTGCCCATGTCCATGCGCGACGAGTGAATGCCGACCAGCCTGTATTTGAGCGCGCCAACAGCCGTCATATCGCGCATCACCACAGGTGCGCCGCTGGAGCCGCGGTGTGCGCGTGCGTCAGTCAAGAAGAAGCCTTGCCCCTGGAAGCGCACGCCGAACGCGGAGGCGACGATCGCCTGTCGCACAACGGGCAGGTAATGCACCGTGTCGTAAAAGCCCAGCGGAAAGCCCGGCATCAACAGTGGTGCGCCGACATTCACCGTGTACGCCTCGGGCAAGAGATGCGCCTGCGTGAACGGATAGAGCACGGCGCCTGCTGGCAGCGCCGACTGGTCGAATTCGATCACGGCCACGTCGATCTCGCCGCCGCTGTCGCGCCCTTGCCGCCAGATGCTGCGGCCATTGTTGTAGAGCAGGATCGACTGCACGGCGACTTGTGTCAGGTCAGTCTCGCTCGTGTGAATCGTGACTTCGACGCGGTCGGGCAGGTGTGCGCTGGGTTTGTCGATCAGCACGTGGCGGCTCGTCACGAAAAACAGCCGGTCGTCGCGTGCAAAGAAGAAGCCGGTCGCGCCTGTCAGTGCCTGTTGGCCGACGAATGTGGCGATGCGCGCAGTGGTGAAGAGAAGAGGTTCATTCATGAGGCCCCTCGATCATGCCATCGAGCGGGTACTCAACAGGGCTTGTTGTCTGACGTTATTCGGGCGTGGGGCTCGCCCTTCGTTCGGGGGGTGGGCTGCGGCCGTCGGGCGGCCTTTTCCCTCCGTGTCCCCCGCCGGCCCTAGGGGCCGAGCTCCTCCTTTACCTGCGGGAAAAGGCCGCCCAACGTCCACAGCCTGAGCAGAGCGGTCGGAGATCAACTCGGTGAGGACCGCTGCACCGCAGATGTGCGCGCAGCGGTGATCACTGAGTAACAACTCAATCGCTCTGTCCAGGCCTCGGACGTCCGGTGGCCGATTCACGCAGGTAAAGGAGGAGCTCGGCCCCGAGGGCCGGCGGGGGACACGGAGTGAATCGGCCACCGGACGGCCGTGGCCCACCCC
>NZ_WJBU01000027.1 GCF_009646335.1 Caenimonas koreensis DSM 17982
CCAGGTGACGCAGCAACACTGGCGGGACTGCACGCACACTGTTCAACGGTCGGCCACTCATGCGCACGAAACCGATGTGCAGTGCCAGGCCCAGCTTGTGGTTGTCGCCTCGCCGCCTTGAGATCAGCTCCAGCTCGGCTTGACTGAAGCTGAAGAAGGCCTGGAGTTCAAAGTCAGTGAGCTCGCGCGGCAGATCGCGCAGGCCAAGGTATGGGGTCTGCCAGCCTTGCATTTCGGTTGCTCCTCGTCTCTCGAAAGGCAGCCAACGATACGCGGCGAAATACCGAACAGCAATCCCTTTGAAATCAACAAGTTACCTGCCCATGCCCGCGCCGTTGCTGGGGAAGCGAACCGTCACTTTTGACACTGAAATCAAATGGACCCCGTTCGGGGGAGCCGGCCGTCAGGCACTTCGACTGGGTGGTGAACTGCACCGGGCTCGACCCCGGCACTGCCTGGCGGTCCAACCCCTTTCTGAATGCCCTCGCAGACCGCGGTTGGCTGCGGCTGGACCCGACCGGCATCGGCGTGCATGTGGGGTCCCACTGCGAAGCGCTGGATGCGGCCGGGAACCCGCAACCCACGCTGAGGGCCGTCGGTCCGCCTACCGCCGGAGTGTTCGGCGACCCGCTTGGGGTGCCGTTCATCTCCGCTCAGGTCCGGCGGATCCTGCCGGACGTGCTGCGCACCTTGGATTGCTGAGTTCGGGCCGCTCACCTCGGCAGCGCGTGCGTGTGACCCGCGAACGCCCCCACCGGCGGCGGGGGCGAGGGGCGCCGCATTGACAGCCCGCGGGCGCCATCGAATAATAGCGAACCGCAAGTAATTTTCGTCCGAGGTCACACATGCTGAATTCCGAGAACAATGAGATCCTCACCCGCGTCGGCCCCGGCACTGCCATGGGTGGCCTGTTCCGGCAGTTCTGGCAGCCCGCGCTTCTGTGCGAGGAGCTGCCGGCGCCCGATTGCGCTCCGGTGCGGGTTCGGCTGATGGGCGAGAACTTCGTTGCCTTCCGGGACTCCAGCGGGAAGGTCGGGCTGCTGGACGCGCATTGCCCGCACCGCCTGGCCGAGCTCTTCTTCGGGCGCAACGAGGAGGGCGGCCTGCGCTGCGTGTACCACGGCTGGAAGTTCAGCGTCACCGGCGAGCTGCTGGACATGCCGAGTGAACCTGCCGGCAGCCCGATGCGGTGCAATCCGAACATTCGCGCCAAGGCATACCCGGTCCACGAAGCCGGCGGCATCGTCTGGGCCTACCTGGGCCCGCAGGAGTCCATCCCGCCTTTGCCGCAGATGGAATTCATGGGCCTGCCGGCACAGAACTTCTACACCTCGAAGTGCCTGATGAAATGCAATTACCAGCAGGCGCTGGAAGGCAGCATCGATACAGCGCACCTCACCTTTCTGCACCGGTCCATGGCACCCATGCAGAAGGACGTGTTCAACGTCGGCCACCTGCAGGAGTACGGCGACGCCGACGGGGCGCCACGCTTTTTCTGCGAGGACACCGAGTACGGCATGCGCATCTCTGCGCGCCGGGACGGAGGCGAGGACACCTACTACTGGCGCATCACGCAGTGGCTGATGCCCGCGGCCGTGCTGGTGCCGACAGCCGAAGGCCTGGTCTGCAGGGCCAACCTGTTCATCCCCATCGACGATGAGAACTGCTGGTGGTACCGCATCCGCTACCACGCCGGACGTCCTCTGAGCGACGATGAACTCGCCGAGTACAAGGGCGGCGGCCTCGACTACGCGAAGCTGGTTCCGGGAACGTACATCCCCGAAGGCAACCGCGCCAACGATTACCTGATGGACCGCACCCTCCAGAAGAGCGGCTCGTTCACCGGCATCCTGAGCGCCCAGCTGCAGGACCTCGCAGTGCAGGAGAGCCAGGGCGCGATCGCCGACCGGACCAAGGAACACCTGGGCTCCTCGGATACCGCGATCGTCAAGTGCCGCCGGCGCCTGATCGAATCCGCGAAGAGGTTCGCCACGGAAGGCACGATCCCGGCGGCCGTCGCGCGCGCCGATCTGTACAAGCGGCGCGCCGTCGCCATACTCTTGCCCAAGGAGATGACCGCAGACCAGGCGGGAACCCATCCTGCGACCTTGCCGAGCGCCTGAGCGCGCCGCTGCAGTGGTCGGGCGCGCGCCGCCGAAGGGCGCGCCCGTGCATCGCCACCAATCCAAAGGAGACTCCGGTGAATGTTCTCGTGAAGTTCCGCCAAGCCCTCGCCCTGGCTGCCGCTGTAGTGGCGACCGCCTGTGCGTTTGCGGCGCAGGCCCAGCCCAGGGATTCCTGGCCGTCCAAGCCGATCCGCTTCGTGGTCCCGTTTGCCGCAGGCGGCTCAATCGACGTAGTGGCCCGTCTGATGGGCCGGCACTTGGAAGGACGGCTCGGTCAAAACGTCGTGGTGGAGAACCGCCCCGGCGCAGGTGGAACCGTCGGTGCGGACTTGGTGGCGCGGGCCGCGGCCGACGGGCACACCTTCCTGTTCACGGCGCAGGGGCCGCTGGTGCTCAATCCCTTCCTGATGAAGCGCCTGCCTTACAACGCCGAAACTGCGTTCGCGCCGGTCACCATCGTGGCCGAGGCACCGAATGTTTTGGTGACCAACCAAGCGTTCCCGGTGTCGAGTTTTTCCGACTTGCTTGCTTTTGCCAAGTCAAACCCGGACAAGATGACGTTTGGCACGCAAGGAGTGGGCACCACCGGGCACGTCACCGGCGAACTGATCAATCAGCTGACTGGGCTTGGTCTCACTCACGTTGCCTATCAGGGGTTTCCTCCCGCCCTGACGGACGTTCTGGCCGGGCGGGTCGGCATGATGATCGGGGACACGATCAATCTCGTGCCGCGCATCCGATCCGGCCAGCTGCGTCCCATCGCGATCGCGTCTGCCCGACGCAGCACCGTGCTGCCGCAGGTGCCGACCTTCGCCGAGGCGGGTCACCCTGAAATCGTCTCGGGCCCATGGTTCGCGGTGCTGGCACCCGCAGGCACCGGCATCGAGATCCGTCGCAAGCTCTCCGATGAGATGCGCCAGATCCTGAATCAGGGTGAGGTCCAGGAGAAGTTGAAGGAACTCGGCGTGGAAAGCCGAGGGATGACTCCGGAGGAGTTCGATGCCTACCTGAAGGCCGAGTACAAGCGCTGGGGCGGCGTGATTCGCAAGGCGGGGATCACGCTGGACAAGTGACCCGGCTACGGATCGCAGGCGCCAAGCCTGCCGGCTCGGCTTTCCAGCAGGGACATGGTGGTGAAGAAGGTACTCAGATCATCGGCGGGAATCCCGGCGAGAAGGTCGGCTTCCACCAGGTTGATCATGTCCTCCACCTGCCGGTGGACTTTCCTGCCGGTGGCCGTCAGGCTCAGTCGCAATCGCCGGCGGTCCTCGGGGTCCACGCCCTTCTTGAGGTAGCCCTGTTCGACCAGCTTGTCGATCGCCCGGCCGACGAAGAAGGCATCGGTGCTGGTGCGCTCGGCGACCTGCATCGCCGAGAGGGGCTCGTAGCGTCCGATGACGGCCATGACACGCCAGCTGGTCACCGTCAGGCCGAACTCGCTCTTCCACCACGGGGCGAGATGGCGTGTGATGCGCGATGCCACCGACAGGCAGCGGTAAGAGATTCTGTTTTCAAGAGGCACACGGGGAGCGTTGCGCATGCGCAGATTCTACGGATCGGGACAGCCGCGTCGGCTGCCGGTCCGCAGCGCGGCGCGAGCATTTCTTCGTCTGCCAGTCGGGAGAAGTCGAGACCATGAATGCGCAAATGCTGCAAGTGCGCGTGGCGCGCAAGATTGCCCTTGCGCTGGACATTGCCTTGTTCGAACTGGTGAGCACCGACGGCAGGGCACTGCCTCCGTTCTCTGCGGGCTCGCACGTGGACGTTCTGTTGCCCTCTGGTGTCACGCGCCAGTACTCGCTGTGCAACGATCCGGCGGAGTCGCACCGCTACCAGATTGCCGTGCTCAAGGACCCGCGGGGTAGGGGAGGGTCGCGCGCGATGCACGAGCTCGTGCGCGAAGGTGATGTGATCACCATCAGCGCACCCCGCAACCATTTCCCACTCACTCCGGGTGCCGAGGAGACCTTGCTGATCGCTGGCGGCATCGGCATCACGCCCTTACTGTGCATGGCCGAGCGGCTGTACGTGCTCAAGCTGCCTTTCACCCTTCATTACTGCACGCGTTCGGTGGAACGCACAGCGTTCCGGGAGCGCATCCAGCAGGCCGGCTATGCAGCGCACGTGCAGTTGCACCTTGACGACGGCCCGCAGCAGCAGAAGCTCGATTTGCCCGCGCTGCTGCGCACGCCACGGCGCGGAGTCCACATCTACACCTGCGGCCCCCAGGGTTTTATGGACGCTGTGCTGTCCAATGCGCGCAGCAGCGGCTGGCCGCAGGACCAGCTTCACTACGAGTTCTTCAGCGCCGCGCCGCAGAAGCTGGCCACCGACGGAAGCTTCGAGGTCAAGCTAGCCAGCTCCGGTCGAACCATCCGCGTTGCGGCCGACGCCACCGTGACCTCGGCGCTTGCGGCCGAAGGTATCCTGGTGCCGACCTCATGCGAGCAAGGCGTGTGTGGGACCTGCCTCACACGCGTGCTCGAAGGCGAGCCCGACCATCGGGACATGTACCTGACGCCGCAGGAGCAGTCCGCGAACGACCAGTTCCTGCCTTGCTGTTCCCGCTCCAAGTCAGCTTGCCTTGTTCTGGACCTTTGAGGCCGACGACGCGGCTGCGCCGCGTGGGCCGGAAGCCCGAGCGCGAGGAGTCGACCGGATGCCCAAGGCCGCTAGCGAGATCCTTGCGCCAAGCGCGCACGCCAGCCCGCCCCTGCTGCAAGCCTGGCTTTTTCAGGACGTCCGCTCGATGCCGCCCCCCGCAAGCGGACCGCACGCGCTCCTGGGAGCGCTTGCTTGGGCCGGTGGGCTATTGCGGATCTTGGCCATCGCGTACAGCGCAAAAAGACCAGCGGCCGCCAACCAAGCAGGGGCAGCCGCATCATCGCAGTCCAGCGCACTGGCTACATCGCTGACCTGCAGGGATGCCGGTTCACCCGCCCGGCCATCGCGGCGGGCTCCTGACGCCTGCGCACGGCGCGCGAACTCCGGGCCAGCAGGCACTTGCAGGAGTTCGAGTCGCATCGCCATCGGAAGCGCTTGCCACTGTTCCCGCGACAGCCGCAGACCGCATTCCTCCAGCTTGTGGGCGTACGGCGAGCGGCAGCCGGCGATTTGCAACTCCGTCGCTGCTGCTGCTCTGGCTCACACAAGCAGGGCAGGGCCGGTTCTGCACCTTACTCCACACCGAGAAGCACCTCGACGAAGATGATCACTTTGACAGGCAGGCGCTCGCCCTTTTCACTGGGTGCGTGTCATTGATCGGTAAGTCTCAGCAAGCATCCTATGGCAGAGCTGCATCCGAAGTCGCACCCCCCCACAAGCCCGATGTCGAGTGACAGCTCGGTGCGTTCCGTGGAACGCGCCATCGATGTGCTCTTCAGTTTCACACAACAGGAGCCGGTTCTCGACATTCCTGCGCTGCAGCAGCGCACCGGGCTGTCCCGACCCACTCTCTACCGACTGTTGCGAACACTGGAAAGCAGGGGGCTGATCTACTCGTTCGGCAACCCGCTACGTTTCCAACTGGGCGCCCGCATCGGCTTGCTCGCGAGCACGTGGACGCCTGCGCCTCCGCTGGTCACGCTGGCTGCCGGCCCACTGGAGCAGCTTTGGCGCAGCACCCAGGAAACCGTCGCGCTCATGATGCCCGTCTCCGCTTCCCATCGCATGTGCGTCTTCGAGCGGAAGAGCCCTCAGGCCCTCTCGTTCAGCCGCGGAGTGGGTTACACCGAGCCGCTGCACAACGGTGCCAGCGGCAAGGTCATACTGGCGCACTTGACGCCGGACCAGCGGCGGCAGTCGCTCAGCAATCTCAGCCGCCGTGCACGCGACCAGATCGCCCGTGACATCCAGACCGCGCTCCAGGACGGTGTGCTCGTGACGCACGCTGAAGTGATGGCGGGGACGGTGGCCGTCGCCTCGCCGGTGCTGACAAAAAGCGGCCAGCCGGTGGCGGCAGTCTGCGTGTTCGGGACGGAGATGCGGCTGCGCGGCGCCGCACTGCGCTCCTGTCGCAGCCAGACCGCCAAGGCGGCGCGCGACATCTCGACGCGACTCTGATCTGTCCACGCTCCGGACATTTTGAGGGTAACCCGCAAGACCCCGGCCCGCGGGAACGACTAGAGTAGGCCGGCAATCAACGATCGCAGCCGCGTCGACAGACGCGCCATCATCCTCCTCTAGGCTTCCCATGCGCCAAATATTCACGCTGATTTGCGTTGCTTCGGCCGCTCTGGCCTCACCCCTTGCGTTCGGGCAATCCTGGACACCGAGCAAGCCCGTGCGCATCGTCGTGCCGGCATCGGGCGGAACGGTTGATCTCGTCGCGCGTGCCGTGATCCCGGCGTTGCAGCAGGCTCTCGGTCAGCCGGTGATCGCCGATGCGAAACCAGGCGCGTCGGGCAACATTGCCGCTACCCTGGTTGCGAAGTCGCCGGGTGACGGTCACACCATCCTCACCGGTTTCAATCCGCTCGTCATCAGTACGTTCCTCTCAAAGAACCTGCAATACGATCTGCAGAAGGATCTGAAGCCGATCACGCTGGGTGTTACCTCCGAGCAGGTCCTGGTGGTCAACTCTGAAGTCCCAGTGTCCACCTTGGCTGAGTTCGTGGCGCTCGCGAAGAAGTCCGATGGGAACATGAACTTCGGATCCATCGGCACCGGCAGTGCGTCGCACCTCACGATGGAGCTGTTCAAGTCCCGTGCGGGCGTCGAGATCAAGCACATCCCCTACAAGGGGGCTGCCCCCGCCATGACCGATCTCCTCGGCAAGGTGACCCACGCAGGGGTATTTGCGGCGGCAAACGTCATTCCCTACGTCAAGGACGGCCGGCTCAAAGCGCTCGCGGTCACCGGCAGCAAGCGGCTGAAGGCGCTTCCCAATGTCCCCTCCATGGCGGAGGCAGGCTTCCCGAATTTCAGTGCCACCATCTGGATCGGTTTCCTTGCTCCGGCCAGCACGCCGGACCCGGTGGTGCGCGACATGCAGCAGCAGTTCGCGCGGGCGCTCATGAGTCCCGGAGTGCAGAAAAACATGGAAGCCAACGAGTTCGACGTTGTTGCGAACTCACCGGAGGAATTTGCAAAGTTCCTGAAGCGGGAAGCTGAAACCTGGGGCAGGGTCGCCAAGCAGGCGGGCCTCGTCGCCGAGTAGCGTTACCGGCCACCGATTTTTTCCAAGGCGCGCGCTCCGCGCCGAACCAAGCAGGTACATCCCATGCAGAACCCTGGCCACTTGCCTCCGGCATTGCCGCCCACCCACTATCTGGACAACCGGATCTTCACCGATCCATCCATCTTCCGGGAGGAACAGGAACGTCTGTTCTCCAAGGTGTGGCAGTTTGTCTGCCATGAGAGCGAGCTGCCGAACAGCGGTGACTTCCGCACCACGCAGGTCGCGGGAAAGCCACTCATCGTGGTCCGCGACGAAAGCGGCAGCATCCGAGCCTTCTTCAACGTCTGCCGGCATCGTGCCGCGGAAGTGGTGCGTTCCGAGTCCGGCAACGCGCGCTCGTTCACTTGCTTCTACCACCACTGGAACTACGGGTTGGACGGAAGCCTGCGAGCGGTCTCCAAGCCGGAAGGATACGAGCGCGCATGTCTAGACAAGGCTGCGCTCGGCCTCGTTCCGGTGAGGACCGAGTCCGTGCTCGGGCTGGTCTTCACCTGTCTGGATCCGCAAGCGCCTGCGTTGAGGGAGTACCTCGGAGAAATCCTCCGCCCATTGCAGGACCCACTCGGGTCGGTGCCGATGCAAGTCATCCACTTCCACAAGGCAGTGGTCAAGACGAACTGGAAGCTCTGGCAGGACAACAACAGCGAACGCTATCACAGCATGCTGCACGCGATCAACCGGGCGACGCAACCCTGGGTGTTGGGCAAGACCAGCCCGATGAAGCTGCGCCTGTTTCCCAATGGCCATAGTGGCTACTGGTCCGAGGGCGAGGCCGCCGTCGCGTACGAGCGCGGCGGCTACACCAATGTGACCGGGGGCACGTTGCCGGGCATGCGCGACAATGAAATGCGGGTGGTCAACTTGTTTCCTGATCTGATGGTGAATATTCGCTCGAACGTGGTGCGGATCGACCGCATGATTCCGATCGACGAGCAGCACACGATGGTCGAATGGCGGGGGCTTGGTGTCGCCGGCGACGATGCCGAGACGCGGGAGCTAAGGCTGCGCCATCACAACATGTTCTGGGGCCCGGCGGGGCGCAACCTGCCGGAGGACCTGATTGCGGTGGAATCGCAGTACCGTGCCATGCGTGCCGACGCAGTCCGCTACAGCATTCTCGCGCGAGAGGAAGACCTCAATCCGACGGACGACGCGAACCTGCGAGCCTATTATCAAGAGTGGAACCGGCTGATGGGGCGAAGCGCGTCAGCACCGTTCGAGGCGCACGCACAAGAGGTGACGCTGTGAGCTACGAGAATCTTCTGGACGCGTTCGAGGTGCAGCAGTTCATCCAGCGCACGGCCGCGCTGTTGAACGCCGAGAAGCTTTCCGAATGGCTGGAGCAGTTCCATTCGGATGGCTTGTACGAGATCACCGCGTACAGCACTGAGCTTGGCAAGGAGCTGGCATGGTGGAAGCAGGAATTGCCGCTGCTGCAAAAAACCATCTCGGAGGTGCCGAGACACGTGCGTGATCCGGCCAAGCGTCTGCACGTGCTGGGACCGCCGCTGGTGAGCGTGACGGGTGACGCGGCGCGAGGGCAAACGGCCTTCTCGGTATTTCGCACCCTGCCAACAGGGGAGACCAGCCTCTTCGTGGTGGGCCGCTACCTTGACGAGCTGGTGCGGGTCGGGAGCGGCTGGCGCTTCAGCGTCCATCGGGTGCAACTGGAGACACGCGTCCTCGATGCATTTACGCATCTGCCGCTGTAGATGTCGCAGCCAAGCGGTTGCTCACAACGCGAATGCTCCTGATGGGCGGCTTGCAATGTCGCGGAGTGTTGGCCAAACGGCGAGTTCGTACGTGACGAATGCCCAGGTATCGTCGCAGAGCGAAGCTTGAGCCAGGCTGCCGACTGAACATTGAGCGAGGGCTAGATGCCTTCCGCGAGCGTTCGGCACGCGATAAGCCTCGAGATCGAATGCTTTCCAATGGTGAACACCTTTGAACGCTGGACATGCAACGAATGCACACCCCGCTGGTTCGGCAAGCCATTCAGGTGCTGAGGACACTCCAGATCATTTCCGGTCGCCCAGGGTTGCACTTTCCTGGCGAGAGGGGCGCATGAGCGGCGCCCAGGTCGCACTGTTCATCGCTTTCGTGGTGGTCGCGACCCTGGCGCAGGGGCTGACAGGCTTCGCGTTCGTGCTGGTACTGCTTGGGCTCGCCGGCCTGTTCCAGCTTGCGCCCGTGACCGACCTGGCGAACGTGGCAACCACGCTGGCCGTGCTGGGCGCGGCGGCAATGCTGCGCACCTCGCTGAGACACGTCGACCGTACTGCCTATCGCGAGGCGGTGGCTGGATCCGCGCCGGGGGTTCTCGCCGGTGTGCTGTTGCTACAGTGGCTGAGCGCAAACGTCATGACCGTGTTGGGCGTGCTGCTCGGCGTGACCATCTTCGCATGCGCGATCACCATGTTGCGGCCGGGAAACGTGCTGCCAGTACGGTCCAGCGGCATCTGGTTCGGCGGCTTCGGCCTGCTCTCGGGAGTGCTGGGCGGCCTGTTTTCGGCCGGCGGCCCCCCGCTTGTGTACCACTTCTACCGACAGCCCATGGCAATGGAAGCACTGCGGGCCACCTTGGTCGCCGCGCTGACCACGATGAGCGTGATGCGGATTGTCGTCGTCCTGGCAACGGGACAGTTCAGCCTGCTTGCGCTGAAGATGATCCTGCTCGCCGCCCCTGCGGTGCTGGGGACGTCCTGGCTGCTGCGACGCTATCCCCCCCGCTGGCGACGCGAGACGGTGCTCAGGATCGTGTGCGTGTTGCTTCTCGCCACCGGCGTCAGCATCGCCGCCTCAGCCCTGCTGGGACGTTGAGTCCGCACGCATGAGGAACCTGTGCAGGCGCGACTGCGCGGCATCGATGAGGCGGCACACTACCGCCGCGTGTCACGCGGGTCGATGATTGTCCTCCACGCTGAAGGCTTCTGCAGTGAGGAACGAGGAGGTGAGCTCGCTCAGTTCCGCCTCCAGCTCGCGTTCGCGTTGCTTGGGATCGGCCGCCGCACTGATTCGCGCTTGTACGCGTCCCCTTCACCGCGCAGCGAGCCCCACTCCGCCGGCGGCCACCCAAGTTTTAGCCCGATTCCGCCTGCTGAGAACATAGTGCGCAAAAGGCGTCGCAGCGGCGAGCCAAGCACCGGCCGCGGCGGCATCGCAGTCCAGCGCCTGGGCGACCTCGTAAGCCTCCAGGCGCGCCGGTTGCCGCAGGCGCGTGTCGCGACTGGCGCCGGCCTGGAGCGCGCACAGCGCGAAGTCCGCGCCGGCAGGCAAGTGCAGCAGTTCCGCACGCGTCTCCAGCGGCAGCGCTTGCCACTCGAGCAGCGACAGCCGCAGCCGGCAGCCGTCCAGTTTGTGGCGCACAGCGAGCGGCAGCCACAGCAGGCAGCGAGCTTCGTCGGGTTCGAAGGAGAGGCAGGCGGTGGGCCCCACGTCGGGTCGCATACGGCCAGCATAGCGCCCGCCTGGAGTTCGAGAACGCAATATTCAGGTCGCATTGACCTGAATAATCGATCGTCCTCGGGCCGTGTCAGTCCGTCGTGCAGTGGCGCAGGAACCCTTCGGCTGCGGCGCCCAGCTTCTTCGCCCGGTGCAGCACGATGGAGAGCGTGCGCTGCATCGGCGGCAGGGTTGTGGCAAGCTCCACCAGCCACCCCTCGGCGATCGCCTCCTTCACCGCCAGCCGCGACAGGCACCCCAGGCCCAGTCCTGCGGCCACGACGCGCTTGACCGCCTCGTTGCTCCCCAGCTCGAGCTCCACCTCCATCTGTGTCAGATGCGGGATCAGCCAGCGGTCCGAGGCTTCCCGAGTGCCAGAGCCGGGTTCGCGCAGGACCCAGGTGGCATGGTTCAGCTGGCGTGCGCCGGCGCGGCGTTCCGCCAACGGGTGGCCGGCGGCGGCGACCACGACGATCTCATCGCTGCGCCACTTGCTGACCGAGAGCTCCGGGTGGCTGTGGGTCCCCTCGATGAAACCGATGTCGGAGCGGAACGAGGCGACCCGCTCGAACACGTCATGCGTGTTGGCGATATCCAGCAGCACGTGGCTGCGCGGGTTCGCCTGCTTCCACCTGGCGATCAGCACCGGGAGCAGGTACTCGCCGATCGTGTAGCTGGCGGCCAGCCGCAGCGACGCCGCATGGGCCGCGGTGAACAGGGCTTCCGTCTCCACCGCCTGCTCCAGGATTCCGGCCGCGCGCGGCAGCAGGGCCCGCCCATTCTCGTTGATGACCAGCTTCTTGCCCACCCGGTCGAAGAGCTGCGCACCAAGCACGGCCTCCAGCTCGCCGAGCGCGTTACTCGCGGCCGACTGCGAGCGCGAGATCTCGTCGGCCGCGGCCCGCGTCGTGCCGCCGCGCGCCACCGCCGCGAACACCTCCAGCTGGCGCAGCGTGAGCTTCAGTCTCTGATCGATTTTCTGATTCACTGCGACCGGAATTATGCGGCACGCGAATCTGTGCGCTGTCTAGCATAAGCTTATGTTCAAGTTCCTCTCCAGCGAGCCGGTGCACGATGCAACCGCGAGCAGCACCGCGGACACCGAGGTCAAGACGACTACGTGCTACATGTGTGCCTGCCGCTGCGGCATACGCGTGCACCTGCGCGACGGGCAGGTCCGGTACATCGACGGCAATCCCGACCACCCGATCAACAAGGGCGTGATCTGCGCCAAGGGCAGCGCGGGAATCATGAAGCAGGTATCGCCTGCGCGCCTGACGCAGCCGCTTCTGCGCAGGCCAGGCAGCGAGCGGGGCGAGGGTGAGTTCGAGCCGATCTCCTGGGAGCGCGCCTACGAGCTGCTCACCGAGCGCCTGGGCCGTATCCGCGCCACCGATCCGAAGAAGTTCGCCCTGTTCACCGGGCGCGACCAGATGCAGGCCCTCACCGGCCTGTTCGCGCGCCAGTTCGGCACACCGAACTATGCGGCGCACGGCGGCTTCTGTTCGGTGAACATGGCTGCCGGCATGATCTATTCGGTCGGCGGCAGCTTCTGGGAGTTCGGCGGCCCGGACCTGGATCGCGCCAAGCTGTTCGTGATGATAGGCACCGCGGAAGACCACCACAGCAACCCGATGAAGATCGCCTTGGGCGACTTCAAGCGCAAGGGCGGCCGCTTCATCTCGATCAACCCCGTGCGCACCGGCTATTCGGCGATCGCCGACGAGTGGATTCCGATCCGCCCCGGCACCGACGGCGCACTGTTCATGGCGCTGCTGCACGAACTGCTCGCGCAAGGCCTGGTCGACCGGTCCTTCCTGCAGCGGTTCACCAATGCGCCGCAACTGGTGGTGCTGGACGAGGGCGAGCGCGAAGGCCTGTTCGCCTTCGATCCCGCCGCCGGCCCGCCCGGCGACGGCCGCCACCCGCACAACAAGCTGGCATGGGACCTGGCCAGCGGCCGGGTGGTGCAGGCCTATCCGGAAGGCGTGCAGGAAGGGCGCCAATTGGCGCTGGAGGGACACTACAAGCTGGCGGACGGGACGCGTGTGGCGCCAGCCTTCCAGCTGTTGCGAGACCGCGTTGCCGACACCACGCCCGAGTGGGCAGAGGACATCACTGGCATTCCGGCCGAGCGCATCCGCCAGCTGGCGCGGGAAGTGGGGGAGACGGCGCTGCACCAGGCCTTCGAACTTCCCATTCCATGGACCGATGCGTGGGGGAAGCGGCACCCCACCACCCAAGGGCGGCCGGTGGCCTTCCACGCCATGCGCGGGCTGGCGGCGCATTCCAACGGTTTCCAGACGGTGCGCGCGCTGGCGGTGCTCATGAGCGTGCTGGGCACCATCGACGCCCCCGGCGGCTTCCGCCACAAGGCGCCGTACCCGCGCCACATCGTGCCGAACTACCGGGCCTTCAACGACCCGTCCATGATCAAGCCCAACACGCCGCTGAACGCGGCGCCGTTGGGTTTTCCCGCCGGTCCCGACGAATTGGCGGTGCACGAGGACGGAACGCCGCTGCGCATCGATCACGCGTTCTCCTGGGAGCACCCGCTGTCGGCCCACGGGATGATGCACAACGTCATCACCAACGCGGTGCGCGGTGACCCCTACGAGATCGACACCCTGTTGATCTTCATGGCGAACATGGCGTGGAACTCCACCATGAACACCATGGAGGTGCGCAAGAAGCTCAACGCGCGCGGCGAGGACGGCAACTACAAGATTCCGTTCCTGGTGGTGTGCGATGCCTTCCAGAGCGAGATGGTCGCCTTCGCCGACCTGGTGCTGCCGGACACTACATATCTCGAGCGGCACGACGTCATGAGCATGCTGGACCGGCCGATCTCAGAGTACGACGGTCCGGTGGATTCCGTGCGAGTCCCCGTGGTGGAGCCCACCGGGAACTGCAAGCCGTTCCAGGAGGTGCTGATCGAGCTGGCCTCGCGCCTGAAGTTCCCCGCCTTCACCCAAGAGGACGGCACGCGCAAGTTCAAGGACTATCCCGATTTCGTCGTCAACTTCCAGGCCCAGCCGGGCGTGGGCTTTCTCATGGGCTGGCGCGGCAAAGAGGGCACTGAGCACCTGCGCGGCGATCCCAACCCCCGGCAGTGGGAGATGTACGCCAGGAACAACTGCGTTTTCCAGTACCACATGCCGGAAGACCAGCAGTACATGCGCAACTGGAACCAGCCTTACCTGGACTTCGCCAAGGACAAGGGCTGGCGGCAGCGCAACGACCCGGTGCAGCTGGCCATCTACTCGGACACGCTGCAGGCCTTCCGGCTGGCCGCGCAGGGCAAGAGCAAGGGCCGCCAGCCGCCGGAGCACCTGCGCGAGCGCATCGCCACCTACTTCGATCCGCTGCCGTTCTGGTATGCGCCGCTGGAGACCGCCTGCATCGACGCCGACCGCTACCCCCTGGCGGCGATCACCCAGCGGCCGATGGCGATGTACCACTCCTGGGATTCGCAGAACGCCTGGCTGCGCCAGATCCACAGCCACAACTACCTGTACGTGAACCCGCGCACCGCGCAGGAAGCTGGCATCGAGGACGGCGGCTGGGCCTGGGTGACCAGCGCCTGGGGCGAGCTGCGCTGCATGCTGCGCTACAGCGATGCGGTGGAGCCGGGCACGGTCTGGACTTGGAACGCGATCGGCAAGGGTTCCGGCGCCTGGCAGTTGGCGCCTGCCGCCGACGAGTCACGCAAGGGCTTCCTGCTCAATCACCTGATCACGGAGGAGCTGCCCTTTGCCGGCGGACACATCAGCAACTCCGACCCGGTTACCGGCCAAGCCGGCTGGTACGACGTGCGGGTGAACCTGCGCCCGGCGGCCCCCGAAGAACCAGCGGAAACCTTCCCCCAGATTGCAACCGTGCCGAGCGCCCCAGGCGTGCTCGGCGGCGCCCGCAAGGTGCTTGCCTACCTCGTTCCCAGGAAGCCATGAACCCAGTCCAGCCAGCCCCCGAAACACTGGCCAAGCAGCTCGCTCTGGTCATCGACCTGAATGTCTGCGTCGGCTGCCATGCCTGCGTCACCTCGTGCAAGGAGTGGAACACCTCGGGCGCGGCCGGCCCGCTGACAGACCTGAATGCTTACGGCGAGCGGCCCACCGGCACCTTCTTCAACCGGGTCCAGACCTTCGAGGCCGATAGCTACCCGGACACGCAGACCATCCACTTCCCCAAGAGCTGCCTGCACTGCGAGGACCCACCCTGCGTGCCTGTCTGCCCTACCGGTGCCAGCTACAAGCGCAAGAGCGACGGCATCGTGCTGGTGGACTACGACAAGTGCATCGGCTGCAAATATTGCAGCTGGGCCTGCCCCTACGGCGCCCGTGAGTTCGACGAGGAACGCAAGGTGATGACCAAGTGCACCCTGTGCGTGGACCGCATCTACGACGAGCTGCTGCCGCCGCAGGACCGCAAGCCGGCCTGCGTGAAGGCCTGTCCGACTGGCGCCCGCCTGTTCGGCGACGTCAAGGATCCGGACTCCGAGGTATCGCAGGCGATCCGCGAGCGTGGCGGCTACCAGCTGATGCCTGAGTGGGAGACCCAGCCGGCCAACCACTACCTTCCGCGCCAGGTCACCCGGAGCACGGCGCCGCAGGCGCAGCCGAAGTTCCGGCTGGGCGATTTCCTGAAGGGCGAACCGGCGTCCGGCAAGCACAAGCCAGGCAGCGGTGCGTTGGAAAAAGACGCCCGATGAAGCCAGCCCTCTCGATCATCCTTTTCACCACGATCGCCGGCGCCGCCCAGGGGATGGTGGTGGCACTGGCGTTGGCCACTCTGGCCGGAATGGCGCCCGCCACGGCGCTCGCCCCCCTGCTTTGGGCGGCCACCGGCATGTTGCTGGTGGCCCTGGTCGCCTCCTTCTTCCATCTGGGGCATCCGCTGCGCGCCTGGCGTACGGTGCTGATGTGGCGCACCTCCTGGATGTCGCGCGAGGTGATCGTGCTGCCGGCGTTCATCGCGCTGGTAGGCGGCTGGGCGCTGCTGGCCACACTGGCGCAGCGCGACGCGGTGGCGCCGCACTGGCTCGCCGGAATGGCGATCGTCGGCGCCGTGCTCCTGTGGTACTGCACCGCGATGATCTATGCCTGCATCCGCTTCATCCAGGAATGGGCGCATCCGCTCACGGTGGTGAACTACACGACGCTCGGCCTGGCCTCCGGCTTTGTCACGGCCGGCGCGCTGGCGGTAATGGCGGGGGAACCCGGGTTCGCCTCCGACATCGCCCCCTGGGCGCTGGCGGCCACGGCGCTGGCGTGGTTCACCCGCACGCTGTCGCTGCGCCGCAATGCGCGGCTGAAGCCGAAGTCCACCACCCAGACGGCGACCGGCATCCAGGCGGCGCGGGTGGTGCAGAAGTCCATGGGCATGACCGGCGGCTCCTTCAATACGCGAGAGTTCTTCCATGGGGCTTCGGCACACGCAATGCGCATGGCGCGGACAGGCTTTCAGGTGCTGGCCTTCGCACTGCCGATCCTGCTGCTTGCCTGGGCGCTGCTGAGCGGCTCGGCGCTGGCGTGGCTGCTGGCGCTGGGATCTCAGGCAGCAGGCCTGCTGGCGGAGCGCTGGTTCTTCTTTGCACAGGCACGGCACCCGCAGAACATCTACTACCAGGCAGTGTCGTGACGCCGGCGCTGCCCTTCCTGCGCTGGCTGCCGCAGTGGCGGCAGAAGGACGTGCTGCGGGCGGACCTGCTGGCCGGCCTGACCGGGGCCATCGTGGTGCTGCCCCAGGGCGTGGCCTTCGCCACGCTGGCGGGCATGCCGCCCGCCTACGGCCTCTATGCGGCGATGATGCCGTGCGTGATCGCCGCGCTGTTCGGCAGCAGCCGCCTGATGGTGACGGGGCCGGCCAATGCCATCTCGCTCACCACCATGGCGCTGGTGGCACCGCTGGCGGCGGTGGGCAGTTCGCAGTACGTGGGCCTGGTGCTCACGCTCACGTTCGTGGTGGGGGCGCTGCAGTTGCTGCTGGGGATGGCGCGCGTCGGCAAGTGGGTTGAGCTGGTGCCGCATGCGGTGATCGCCGGCTTCACCGCCGGCGCCGCCGTGCTGATCGTCAACAGCCAGGTCGGCACGCTGCTCGGACTCGACCTGCCGCGCGGGCTATCGGTGGCGCAGACGCTGCGGGCGGTATTCACGACCGGGCAGTCCATCCAGGCGCTACCGGTGATCGCCGCCATGGCCACCATCCTGATCAATTTGGCGGCGCTGCGGCACAGCCGCTGGATACCGCCGATTTTGATGGCAGTGATCGGCGGCACCGCCATCACCTGGCTCGCCGCCGGCCTGCTGGGCGCGCAGCCGGCCACCGTGGAGGCGCTGCCGGGGGCGCTGCCGCCGCTGTCGCTGCCCGACTTGCGCCAGGTGCCGAACCTGGTGCTGCCGGCGCTGGTGATGACGCTGCTGGCGGTGACCGAGGCGATGGCGATCGCCAAGGCGTTCGCGCGGCGCGCCAACGAGCCTTTCGACGGCAACCAGGAACTGGTCGGCCAGGGGCTGGCCAACCTGACCGGCTCCTTCTTCTCATCGTATCCAGCCAGCGGTTCATTCAACCGCTCCGGCGTGAACGTGGCGGCCGGCGCCCGCACGCCGCTGGCGGCGGTCAGCGCCGCCGTGCTGCTGATCGTGATCCTGTCCTTTGTCGCGCCCTGGGCGCGCTGGCTTCCGCTGGCGGTAATCGGGGGGCTGCTGGTGGTCGTGGCGTGGGGGCTGGTGAACCCGCGCGAGATCCGGCACCTATGGAAGCATGAGCCGGTCGACCGGCTGCCGATGGTCGTGACCTTCGCCGGGACGGTGACGCTGTCGCTGGAGTGGGCGATCCTCCTCGGACTGGCGACGGCCTGGGTGTCGCGGCGGCTGGCGGGCCCGGAGACGGGGAGTGGGAGCTTGTAGGGGGGAGGCAACTCGGCCGCGGACCACGTACTTCACGGTCGCCGGCAGGAGCTGCTTGATTCCCGCAGCCCGGCGTCCCGCATCGCATGGCCCTGCGGCTTATCCAGTACCGCGTCCGGCAGTAAACGCTGAACAGCCCGACCGGGGCTTTGTTCATCTAGACGCGTCCGGTTTTGCGATTTACCGGCTAAAACCGAGGCGCGGTCTGTAGCTGGAGAGCACCACCAGCAACCGTGAAATTGCCGCGCGCAACGAGATGCGCGTCAGATGCAACTTCGGCCAACGAGAGCACCGGCGTGGTTCACCCGCACGCTGTCGCTGCGCCGCGATGCGCGGCTCAAGCCCAAGTCCACCACGCAGACCGCCACAGGCATCCAATGCGGCGCGGGTGGTGCAGAAGTCGATGGGCATGACTGGTGGCTCGTTCAACACGCGCGAGTTCTTCCACGGCGCCTCGGCCCCCGCAGTGCGCATGGCTCGGGTGGGCTTCCAGGGCTGCCCGCCTGGGCGCTGCTGTCCGGCTCGGCGCTGGCTTGGCTGCTGGCGCTGGCCTCGCAGGCGGCCGGCCTGCTGGCCGAGCGCTGGTTCTTCTTCGCCCAGGCGCGCAATCCGCAGAACATCTACTACCAGAGCGTGTCGTGACCTGCTGCCCTTCGGGCGCTGGCTACCGCATTGGCAACGGAAGGACGTGCTGCAGGCCGACCTGCTGGCCGCCCGTCAGATCACAGCAACCCTTAGCCTGTGCATGCACGCTGCGGCAGTTCTGCAGCAACATAAGATTCCCGTGGATCTGAGGTGCCGCGTGTCCGGTCCACTTGCTGCTTGCGATAGTCAGCGGCCAAGAAAGGAACCCGGCTCTTGCCACCGTACCCGTTCTTCCCAAGCAGGCTGGCCGCCGAAGGAATTCGCGCCGCGGGCGCGCGAGCTCAGGCCTTTGGGCGGCGGCTGATCTGAACGGGCGCTCCGCCGAAGCGCTGCTTCGAACGATAGGTTGCAACGCCGGCATCCATCTCCTGGACGTGGTGCGGCAGCCAATCGAGCAGTTCCACGGATAGGCTCTGCACCACCCGCTGCTTCATTTCGGGCGGATGGGCGGCGCCGACCAGCACCTCCCGGACTTCATCGAAGGACTTCAGCACGTTGGCATGTTCGTCCAAGTGGCACTTCGAGTTGCCATCCTTCATGTCGCGCAGGTGCTCGTCCTCCATGGCGAAGTGCTGCGCCGCGTGCGCGCGCAATGCGTCGAGGGCAGGCACCATGTCGTCCGCGGATGCGCCCAGCAGGCGCGTGATGAGCGCGTGCAACTCTTCGTGGTCGCGGTCAAGGGTTTCCTCTCCCAGCTTGAGTTCGGATTTGTCCATAGCGTAATTGGACCACGAGTCGTGCCGGGCTGCCTCAGCCGCAGCTCGTCGCAGCCGAGGCAAGCCATGCGGAGCTCCTGCAGTGCGGCTGGCGAACTGCACTCGTCCTAGCAGCGGTTCCCGCGCGATTCCCTTTGAGCTTTCAAAAGGGGGCGCTCGTCCGTGGCGAGCTGCTGGAGGGCACGGGCCGGGAACGGTCCGTATCAATAGAGGCTACAGGCACACGCCATCCGAGTCTTCCTGCGCTGCGGCCGGGATCGAGTGTGAAGGAGGTTTGCACTCGAACGTGCACTTGAGAGCTGGTCACCACTGCCGGCCTGAAGTCCACCACGCAGACCGCCACCGGCATCAATGCGGCGCGGGTGGTGCAGAAGTCGATGGGCATGACCGGCGGCTCGTTCAAAACGCGCGAGTTCTTCCACGGCGCCTCGGCCCGCGCAGTGCGCATGGCCCGGGTGGGCTTCCAGGTGCTGGGCTTCGGGCTTCCCCTCCTGCTGCTCGCCTGGGCGCTGCTGTCGGGCTCGGCGCTGGCCTGGCTGCTGGCGCTGGCCTCGCAGGCGGCCGGCCTGCTGGCCGAGCGCTGGTTCTTCTTCGCCCAGGCGCGCCATCCGCAGAACATCTACTACCAGGCCGTGTCGTGACGCCGGCGCTGCCCTTCGTGCGCTGGCTGAAACGTGCGCGAAAATCCCCCTGTGAGCATCCCACCCTCGCGCCCGGCGCCTGTCGGCGCACAAGGCAAGCCAACTCTGAAGGACCCGCAGGAAATCGAGGATTTCCTGCTGTACCGGCTTTTTCGTATCACGCACGTCGGCCTGCGTGGGACGGACGACATGTACAAGCGGGAACTCGGAATCTCCCGCCGCGAATGGAGGATCCTGGCGTACCTCGCCCGCACGCCGGATGCGAGCCTGAAGGCCCTGGCGGCGGACGCGGGCATCGACGTGGTCGTGGCGAGCCGGACCGTCGCCGACATGCATTCGCGTGGGCTGGTGGACAAGCGACGCTCCCCGGGCAACAAACGCCTGGTGTGCCTGCGCCTGAGCGACGACGGTGTCCAGATCCACGGCAAAGCCAAGCTGATGGCTGCGGCTTACAACCGTGAGCTCGCAGAGTGCTTGACCCACGACGAGGCGTCATTCCTCTTCGAACTGCTGACGAAGCTGGAACGGCAGGCAGCTCTTCTCACTCGCGACAGGTAGCCTTGGGCCGTGTCCCCCAAGTGCGTCAGAGGCTTGAACGCACTTCGTCGAACGTCATGCGGCGCGGTCTGGTGACCGCAAATGCATAGCCGCCGAACAACTCAGGGCGGCTGGCGGACGGCGGCAACTGCCGCTCGCTTTGATGGCTGCGCACCGCCTCCAGCAGCATACGGCGGCATTGCGCGATGGGCATGTCGGAAGGCATCAGCTTCTCGCGGGAGCGATCATGCACGCGTCCCTGGCTCTCCTGCACCGCCAGATCTTGCAGCTGCGCGCTGCGAATACCGGTGAAGGACGCACGCCGCTGCAAAGCACGGTCCTGCAGGTAATCGTTCTCGCGCGACCCGCGCGGAAGGTAGGAACCGGGCACCAGCGGTGCATAGTCCTCGCCGACATCCCTGTAGCTATCCAGTTCGGCAGCGGTCAGCGGCCGGTCCTGGTGCCAGCGAATCCGGTACCACCAGCAGTTCTCGTCGTTGATCGGGATGAACAGGTTGATGCGGCTCACGTTGCCCGGCGCCGTGGGCACGATCACGAAGCACGGCAACAGCCACCGCGCGACACGCCAGTACGCGTTCTCCGCACCGGCGTCACGGCGCGCGCCGATTTGCAAACCGTAGTCGGTGCGCTCGGCGAACAGCGTTGGACGTCCGTCCTCGTCCGAATAACGGATCATGTCGCCGATGCCGAATACGTCGGAGCTGGTCTCCCCTTCCTTGTGCAGGAAGGAGATGTGCGAGTAGTCGATGCTGCCTTCGAGCGCCTGCAGGTAGTTGCAGCGCATCAGGCACTTGGAGACATACGTGTGCTCGCCAGGAACCACAGTGAACGCCATGGCCGGGGGCAGCGCATGCGGCTCGCCTTTTCCCATCCATGCCCATACGATGCCGCCCCGCTCCTGCGTCGGGTAAGCCGTGGTGGAGAGTCGTTGCATCTGCGCCGGGGTGCAGCTGTCGGTCGGGACATCCACGCACCTTCCGCCGGCATCGAACTTCCAGCCGTGGTAGATGCAGCGCAGGCCCCCCGCCTCGTTGCGGCCGAAGTAAAGCTCCGCCCTGCGATGCGGGCAAAAGGCGTCGAGTAGGCCGACCCGCCCGCTGCTGTCGCGAAACGCGACGAGATCCTCGCCAAGCAGCCGCACGCGCGCTGGGGGGGCGTCAGGCGCCGGCAGCTCCTTGGAGAGCAGCGCGGGCATCCAGAACTCCCGCATCAGTTCGCCCATGGCCGTGCCCGCGTCAGTCCGCGTGAGCAGGTCGTTCTCTTCCGCTTTCATCGTTTTCCCCCTCGGGCGCGACGCCGCGTTCATTCCTTGTCGATCTTGATTTTCTTCAGCGCTTGTTCCCAACGAACCGTTTGCTGCTTGAGCATGGTGTCCACCTGCTCCGGGGTGCTCCGGTCGGAGATCATGGCGCCGGCTTGCGCGAGACGATCGCGCACGCCTGGATCCGCGAGTGCCTTCGTGAATTCCTCATTCAGCCGCTGCCGAACGGCTGCTGGCGTCTTCGACGGCGCGACGAGAGCGTACCAAGACACGACCTGCGCATCGGGGAAACCCGCTTCGGCGAAGGTGGGCACGTCGGGCAGATCTTTCACGCGGGTCGGCGAAGCAACCGCTAGGGCGCGCAGCGATCCGCTCGCGACGTGGCCGCGGGCGACGGACATGGGGGACATGGCGAACGCGAGGCGCCCCGTCAGAAGATCGGGCATGCCCGGCGGCACGCCCTTGTACGCAATGGGCTGCAGTTCGATGCCAGAACTCAGCCTTAGCATCTCGGTGTTGAGGTGCATCGAGGTTCCAACGCCGGGCATCAGGTAGTTCAGCTGCCCCGGCCGCTGCTTCGCGTACTCCACGAACTCCTTTAGCGTCCGCACCGGCAGCGATGCGGGCACCAGCGCCACCACCGGCGCGTTCACGAGTTCCACGATGCCGCTGAAATCGTCGGCCGGATGCCAGGTGCTCTTGCCGGCCGTCAGTCCGGGATTGGTGACGTGGCTAAGCGTAGCCAGCAGCAGCGTGTAGCCGTCGGCCGGACTGCGTGCGACGTGGGCAGCGCCGATCGATCCGCCCGCGCCCGGACGCGCTTCGACCACCACCGGCACTCCCCAGTTGGCGCTGACCTTCTCCGCAATGATCCGCGTGAGCACGTCGGGCGAACCGCCTGCGGGGAACGGGACGACGATCGTCACCGCCCGTGCGGGGTAAGCCTGCGGCAATGCCGGCGTTCCGAAAACCATGGCCAGCGACGCCATGAGCAGCGTACCGAGCATCCTGCGATTCGTCATCGAGTGTCTCCTGTGGGAAAGCCTGTTGGCAGAGTATATGCTCCAAGCGGCCACGTCGGTGGCGGGACACTTGACGAGCACAATCGTTTTCCGCTGCGGAGGTGACGATTGACTTGGTCAATGGGAAGAGCCGAACGTAGCATCCGCCCACTTCCGCATCGGACACGACATGACCCAGACAGACAACAGCGCCATCGTTGCCACGCCCCTGAACGGGCACATCGGGGCCGAGATCTCTAACATTGACTTGGGCCGGCCCCTGGCGCAAGCCGATTTCGACGCGCTGCAGGCAGCACTCGCGCGCTACGAGGTGCTCGTCTTTCGCGACCAAGACATTTCGCTCGAAGCCCAGATCGCGTTCGCGAAGCGGTTCGGCAACCTGTCCACGCATCCGTTCGCGACGAACCTGCCCGACGTGCCGGAGGTGATCGAGTTCGACAACTCCGGCCGCAACCCCGCCGGGCCGACCGACTCGTGGCATTCGGACGAGACATTCCGCGCCCGCCCGCCAATGGCCACCATCCTGCGGGCTAAGGTCGTGCCACCCTATGGCGGCGAGACGGTGTTCGCCAGCATGACGGCCGCTTACGACGGCCTGAGCGAGCCCATGAAGGTGTACGTCCACCGGCTGCGGGCGCGGCACGACTTCAAGCCCTGGCGCCACATGTTCGCGGGCTCCAAGGCTGCGCGCATGAAGCTCATCGAGCTGGAGGACGAATTTCCAAACCCCATGCACCCGATCGTGCGCATCCACCCGGTGACCGGACGTCGCGTGCTATTCGTGAATCCGCAGTTCACTGTCGGCATTGAGGGGCTAAAGGAAGACGAGGGCCAGACCATCCTGAACTTTCTGTACCGCCAGGCGATGGTCCCCGACTACCAGCTGCGCTTGAAATGGAGGCCGCACACCATCGTGATGTGGGACAACCGATCCACCCAGCACTACGCGCCGCACGACTACTATCCGCACCGCCGCAATATGGCGCGGCTTACCGTCGAAGGCGGCCCCGTGGATGGCCCAGTCGGCGATTACGAGCCTCAGCCGGAGAACCCGCTGAAGCTGGCACAGCCGCCGTCGCAGGACACCGACGAGAAGCTGCTGCGACCGTTCGAGCGCGCGATGATGTGAGCCTGCGCGCAAGGAGCCCGCTCAGCGCGGCACTTGCGCTCGGCTGTCCCCCTGCCTGAGCATTCGCCGGAAGGCGATGAGCACGATCGACCGCCGGATCGCCATCGGCATGAACAACCATTGCACCGGCACATGCTGCAGCATCCAGTTGGTGGTGGCGATGCTCACGATGGTGAGTGCGAACGCAATTGGTACGTGAGGACGGAGCCAACATCTTCTGCGGATGCGTGCCTGGCGGCCAGCGCGGAGAACTGCGGCGAGTCGCCGACCACCGTCGCGCCCAGGAACAGTGGGGGCGACGCGCGCGCTGCCTACGCGCTCGCTCCAGTGCCCGCGCGGCAGAGCCGATCGCGCCGCTGGCCATCACGAGGAAGGACGACGGCGACACCTAGCCCGGATATTTCGCGAGCCTAGGTGGCTGCCTAAATCTTGAGCAGTTTCGGGGGTCCGCGGAATTCGTGCGGGTTGGAGGCAGGCTGGTAGGCCTCTTTTTCTGCCGCCCAGGCGTACTACCCCCTTACCCCCGTTGTTTGTCGGCGTGCCGAGGACAGCACTATGCGAGGTTCTACGGGGCCAGGGCACGCGCTGCCATGAGGAACACGTGCTTCGGTCCCTCACCCCAGAGGCTGCGTTGCGGGCCGCCCAGGCTGCCCTGCAAAGTTGCGCGCGCACAGGCTATCAAGTGGGCGGCGCGGTCAGCGACCGTGCGGGCCACTCCCTGGTCATGCTGCGCGATCGCCTCGCTGGACCGCATACGCCGGAAACTGCGTTGAACAAGGCCTATGCCGCGGTCACGTTCAAGATGGACACCCTGGCGTTCGCCCGTGCCACCCAGGCTACGGAGGTATCCTCGGGAATCCGGGAACTGCCGCGCGTGGTCGCCATCGGCGGTGGGCTGCCTATCGAGTCCGCCGGTTCACTGGTGGGCAGTATCGGCGTGTCGGGTGCGCCCGGCGGAGATGCCGATCACGCCTGCGCGCCAGGCATCGCCGCCATCAACGACGATCTCGAGTTCTGAACCCCGGCCAGGTCGTCGTGGCGGAGACAAAGCTGTGGCGCAACAACCGTGAGGCAAGGCGCAGCGTGCTGGCCTATGGAGCTGACCGCCTCAAGGCACGAGACCCTCTCTGGCGCACAAAAGAAACGACGCGGGAAAGCACGGGTTCTGCTGGTATGGAAAGGTGAACAGAGGATCCGACGCACAAGCCCGGCGGAACATTCCAGCCCGCCTAGTCAGATAACTGGTCTTATCGCAGTAGCTGCATGCCGGGAGTAAACTGGGCTTCGGCAAAATGCCCGAGTTCCCGGAGGCTCCAGTGCCAGCCGCCGCTCCCACCCCACGAAGCAGTCCTTTCGACGTCAATGCTTTGGCAGCGCTGCGCGCCTGGCATGAAGGCATGCCCTCGCGCCAGGCAGTCGAGCGCTACTTGCCCGAGCGCCTGAATGCGGGGCACACGGCACGTGGTGTGCTCGGCGCGGTTCGACGCGAGCTGGCCAGGCATGCACGATCGCGCTTGCGCGATGACCTGGCCGAAGTGTTCGAGCGGCCTGCTGCGGAGCGCACCAGGCATGCCAGGGCGGTGGCCGCAGCACTGCATGAACTGCGGCATCTGCCCGCACCGCAGCCGCTGATCGGCGACGCCGTCGAACGCTGGTTGCCCGCTCGCGCGGCCGCGGCGCTGAAAGGGCAGGGCATCCGCACGCTTGCGGAGCTCACCGTGCGCATTCCGCGCCGGCGGCAGTGGTGGGTGGCGATTCCCGGGCTGGGACAGGCCTGCGCACGCGAGGTCGAGGCGTTCTTTGCCGCGCATCCGCAGCTGACGGAACGTGCGCGCGCGCTGATTGCGCAGGACGCGCCCGGCGACATCGTGCCGCTGGAGCGCATGACCTCGCCTCGCGCCGAGCTAGACGGCTCACGTGGCAGGTTCCGTGCCCCGGCGCACACCTGCTTAATTGACGCCAGCCATGACGGCGAGGCTGTCCTGAGTTGGCTGCAGCTGCACGAATCGCTCGCCACTCGGCGGGCGTACCGCAAGGAGGCCGAACGGCTGCTGCTGTGGGCGGTGATCCAGCTGGGAAAACCCCTTTCGTCGCTGACGACCGATGACGCCATCGCCTATCGGGCGTTCCTGCGCAATCCGACGCCGCAGCGCCGCTGGGTGGGGCCGCCGCGGCCGCGCAAATCCGGCGAATGGCGGCCGTTTGCCGGCGCTCTGGCACCGAAGTCGATCGCCTATGCGCTGTCCGTGCTCGGTGCCATGTTCCGATGGCTCATGGCGCAGCACTATGTGCTGGCCAATCCCTTTGCCGGGATCAAGGTTCGTGGCGCCGGCGACAGGCAGCCCCTGGACAAGGGACGGGCGTTCTCGCAGGCGGAGTGGAGGCTGGTGCGCACGATTGCCGATGGACTGGAAGTCTCCTACGGGTGGGAACGTGGCGCCGCCGATCGCGTGCGATTCCTGCTGGACTTCGGATATGCGACGGGACTGCGCGCCGGCGAACTGGTGGGTGTGAAGCTGCGGGACGTCAGGAAAGACGAGCGCGACGACTGGTGGCTGCATGTCGTAGGGAAGGGCGCGAAGAACGGCAAGGTGGCCCTGCCGCCGCTCGCGCGCTCGGCGCTGGATCACTACCTTTGCGTTCGCGGACTGCCCACGTCGCCAGAGCTGTGGGTGCCGGCGACGCCGCTGCTCGCTCGCATCGGGGCCGAGGATCGGGGCATCACAGGAGCGCGGCTGTGGGCGGTCATGAAAAGGTTTTTCACCACCGCGGCCAAGGTGCTGGAGCGGGACGCGCCCGCCCTCGCGGCGAAACTGAGGCAGGCGAGCCCGCATTGGATGCGGCATTCGCACGCGAGCCATGCGCTGGCCGCCGGCGCCGACTTGACCACCGTGCGGGACAACCTGCGGCATGCCTCAATCACCACCACGTCCACGTACCTGCACGGAGAGGAGGTCAAGCGCGCTCGCCAACTCGCCGCTGCATTCGGCCTGTGAGTCGGTGTGCGGCGTCGACCATGTGCTCACCGTCTCTGCGCGGGTGCGCCTGCTGGGCGCACAGTGCGACGTGCTGTCCCCGTATTGGCGGGCACTTGGCGACACACCGACGGCGCGTTGACCAGCTTTAGACACGAGCGCCGCACCCGGGTGTCAGGCGCGGGTGGCGCGCCAGTAGGGGTGATCTCGGTTTCAGTGCAAATCGTAGCGGTTTGAGATCCGGGGAAACCCTGGTCGCCGCAGCCCGCCGCCAGCTCGCTGTCGCCTACTCGGGGGGCAAGCCGGGATAGAGCCAGAAATGACACATAGGTCACTTCCGCTGCGCCGCCGGGCCCCAAACCTAACTGCAACGCTTAGGCGGCCGGGCATTCATCTGCGGGATTCTCCCTGAAGGGCTGTCGTGTGCCGCATGCCGCTTACCCGCTCGAATCAACGCGCGGTCTTGGGAACCCTGGGTTTCGCCGGGCTGCCTTGTGCGGCTCGGGTGCTTGGTGCGCGCTTGGCGGCCGCTGCTTCCAACCGCCGGCGCATTGCCTCCAGCTCGCGGGCCTGGAGGTCCCGCTGCTCCAGCAGTTCGGCGGCGCGCCCCTCCAGTTCGCCACTGCGCTGGCGTAGCGCATCGATCTGCTGCTGGCGCTCCAGGACTTCCTGACGGTGAGCATCCGCCTGCCCGGCCATCTCGCGTCGCATTTGCTCGATCTCCTTCTGGAGCTTCCCGGCATTGCCACGCTCTCGGTCCACATCCAGCAGCGCCCGCTTCATCTCTCCCGCGTGACGTTCTTCGGTTGCCGTTGCCATCATGCGTTGCTGTTCGAGTTCCCGGGTGAAGCGTTCCTGGGCCGCATTCAACGCTGCCTGCAACTCCTGGCGGTGGACCGCGGCGGCATCGACCTGGCGCTGGTGGGCGGCGACCTCGCCATGGGCTCGGGCCAACTCGCTTTGCAGCTCCACTACCCGCTCCTGGGTGGTCCGCAGCTCGTCTTGTGTGACGCCCAGCGCCGCCTCTGCGGCATCCGCCCGCGCGCTGGCGGACTGGGCGAGCCCTTCGGCCGCCACCATCGTCGCGCGAGCTTCTTCGCGCTGTTGCGCCAACGTGTCCTGCGCGGCCGCCTGCGCCTGCTGCCACAGGGCGCCGACCATCTCGCCGGCGGCGTCCTGCAGCGGCCGCGGCAGATCGGGATGCTCGATGCGCACGCGGCTCTTCTCGCGCAGGGTTTCCCAGAACCTGGCCAGCGCCTCGGCCGGCGCGCTCATGCTGCCTTTGCGCACCAACTGGTACAGCTTGTTGGCCGTGGGGGTAAGCCCATAGCGGAAGAACAGCAGCACGCACACCTCGCGATACAGATCCTGCGTCTCTGGATGCTGCGCGCGCAAGGCCTCGATCTCGGCCTGCATCCGGGCTTCGGTAACGGGAAGAGTGTCCATGGGAGCGGCTTTTGTCTTGAATGTAGAAAATAATACAACGTAATACGTTGGATATTTTTCAATTTCATCAAATCTATGGACATAATCAATCTAATGTCCATAATATCCAGCGATGCGACCATTTCCCAGTAGCTCACCGTGAATCCGCTGGTCACCCTGGATCAGTTGGTATTTCCCGCGCGCCTCGATGGCAGCCTCGGGCGCAATCGCGCTACGTCGCCGGGGCAGTTGACCGCGACCGATGACCGCTCGGCAGTCCTCGCCTGGCTGGCTCGCTACACGGACTCTCCGGCGACCCTGGCCAGCTACCGCAAAGAGGCGGAGCGCCTCATGCTGTGGTGCGGACTGCAGCATGGCGTGGCGCTGTCAGACCTGACCCATGAGGACCTGTTGATCTACCAGCGGTTCCTGGCCGACCCGCAGCCGGCCGAGCGCTGGGTGATGGCACCCGGTCAAAAGCCGAGCAGGACTTCGCTGCTGTGGCGACCTTTTGCGGGTCCGTTGGGTGCGTCGAGTCAGCGCCAGGCTCTGTCGATCTTGAACGCGATGCTGTCATGGCTGGTGGGGGCGGGCTATCTCGCCGGAAACCCGCTTGCCCTCAGCCGGCGCAAACGAAGGCACGCCGCGCCGCGCGTCAGCCGCTTCCTCCCCATGGAGCATTGGACAGTCGTCAAGACCACGATCGAGGCGATGCCCGTCACCACCGAGCGGGACCGACTGCACGCCTCACGCTGCCGCTGGTTGTTTTCATTGCTCTACCTCGGTGGGCTGCGGGTTTCGGAGATTTGCAATGCAACTATGGGCGGTTTCTTCAGCCGCCGCGGCGCCGACGGCCGCGAGCGCTGGTGGCTCGAAGTCACCGGCAAGGGCAGGAAGGCCCGGCTCGTTCCGGCCACCAGCGAACTCATGGCTGAATTGATCCGCTACCGCAAGGTGGCCAGTTTGGGTCCGCTGCCGCTCGAAGGGGAGGCCTTGCCCCTCATGATTCCGCTGATCGGCCCGACCAAGCCGATGGCGCGTAGCGCGATCCACGAAATCGTCAAAGCGGTGATGCGCGAAAGCGCAGCCCGACTGCGCCAGCGCGGGCCTGATTTCGAGGCTGCAGCCGCTCACCTTGAGCAGGCGTCAACGCACTGGATGCGGCACACAGCTGGCTCACACCTGAGCGAGAAAGCCGATATCAAGGTGGTTCGCGACAACCTGGGCCACGCCAACATCAGCACGACCAGCGTCTATCTGCATTCCGAAGACGACGCCCGCCACGACGCCACGGCGGCTGTGCATCGCGTCGGATGGGCGACGACGTAGTGTGGCGACCGCCGCCATTCATCGCGCTTGGCTTCTGAACCGCCTTTTTGTGACGGAAGTCAAAGGTGAAAACAAGGCCAGCGCAAGCGCCAGCGCGGGGATGGTGGTCATCGCCACAGCCTGCTGCTCATGACGGCCAGCGGGGATGCTGGTCGTCCACCACGTAGGCGTGCGAATGCAGCTTGCCAGAGCCGCCCGCACCCTCCGCGAGGTGCGGGTCGCCGGCCGCGAGGTCATCGTGCGCGTGAGGCAGATCGGTTTCCTCGGCCGCGGGCCAGACACGGACGGCAACGATGATCGCGAACGTGGCGACGGCCGCCAGAGTCAGGAAGCTGGTCGTCATGCCCGCCTTCGCACCCAGCCATCCGGCTAAGGGATAGGTGAGCAGCCAGCAGGCGTGCGACAGCGCGAACTGCGCGGCGAAGACCGCGGGCCGGTCCTCCTCGCGGGCCGAGCGCCGCAACAGGCGGCCTGAAGGCGTTTGGGCCAGCGAGTAGCCGACCCCCATGACGAACCACAACGCGAGCAGCACCAGGTAGCTGGATGGCGCTGCGACGCCGGCAAAGAGGCCCAGGGCAATCAGGCTGGCGCCCGCCAGCATCACGCGTCGTTCAGGGAGCTTTTCGAGAAGTTTCGGCAGCGTGAACGCCACCAGCATGGAGCCGCCGCCGAACGCGGCCAGCGCCATGGCCGTGGCCTTCTGCGTCAGGCCCAGGCCCGACTGCACCAGGACCACAGTGTTGACGATCACCATGGCGCTGCCCGAGGCGATCGCCAGATTGAGCGCCAGCAGGCCGCGCAGGCGAGGCGTGGCCAGATAGATGCGCGAGCCGCGCGTCGTGCGCTCGTAGATGCTGCGCTTGGGCGGCAGCTTGGCTCTGGGCAGCACCGCCGACACGACCAGCGCTGCGGACGCGAGGAAGCCCATCACCGTGCCGTTGAAGAGGCTGTGGTAGCTGACCACCGTAAGCAGCAAGGCCGCCAGCGCCGGGCTGACCAGGCTCTCGACGTCATAGGCCAGCCGTGAAAGCGACAGGGCCTTGGTGTAGTCGGCCTCGTCGGGCAGCACGTCGGGAATCGTGGCCTGGAAGGTGGGGGTGAAGCCGGCGGAAGCCGATTGCAGCACGAAGATCAGCACGTAAATCTGCCAGATCTCGGTCACGAAGGGCAGCATCAACGCCACGCCTGCGCGCACCAGGTCCAGGCCGACCAACAACGCGCGCCGCGGCAGCCGCTCGGCGAATGCTGCGGCCACCGGCGCGACGCCGATGTAGGCCACCATCTTGATCGCCAGCGCTGTCCCGAGCACCGCGCCGGCGTTGGCACCCGCCAGGTCGAACGCCAGGAGGCTCAACGCCACGGTGGCCAGCCCGGTTCCCAGCAGCGCAATGACTTGCGCGAAGAACAGATGCCGGTAGGTCCTGTTCCGAAGAACGTCAAGCATGGTGTGCGGCCGTGTTTTCCTGCTGCGCGGCCGCGGACTTCTTCAGCGCAGCTCTGGGCATGGCTTGGCCGGCGCAATCGAGAACCTTCACGTAAACCAGGTCGCCAACCTTGAGGGCCGACTCTTTCGGGACGGTGACCGTCTGCCATTCCGGTTTGCCCATCTCGGTGTACCGAATTCGCGCGAAACGGGTCGTGGAGGCCTGAGCTGCCTCGAGCTTGCAGCGCTGGGCGTACCTGTGCCTCAACTCATCGTCCTCTCCCACCGCCTCTACCGCGCCCTCGCGCCAGCCCGCCTCCCACGGAAAGCGGCCCTCGTAGACAGGGTTGTTTGCACAACCAGATATGAGACCTGCTGCCAACAGTGCAGCCAACTTCATCCGCGAATAGTCCATCCCAATTCTCCTTTCGCTCAGACGCGAAAAAATGCCCAACCTCGCCGTGGCGCAGGTCCGCGTTGTCAAGAAACCGTCGGTTCACAATCAGTCGTCCTGTAGTCCCCAGATCAGGTGCGCGTCGATCAGAAGCCGATATCGCGTCCTCAGAGCATCCACGCGGGCCTGTGTGGAGCCCAGCGCGGCGTCCACCAGTTGCCGGCGCGCGAGCAGCACAGCCTGCAGGTCGGCCTCGCCCAGGGTGTAGGCGCGCTGTGTCAACTGCGCGTTCTCCTGGGTCGCGGCTCGTGCCTGCTCAGCGAACTTCCAGCGCTCCAGGCTGCCGCGGGCGTCGGTCAAGCCTTCGGCGATTTCGGATTCCAGCTCGCGCAGGGCGCGCTCCACAGCCGCGCGGGCCACGTCGACCTGGGCCAGCGCTTCGCGCGATTGCGCGTTGCGATAGGTGCCCCCCAGGGGGATGCTCAAGGTCAACCCCACAATGCGCTCGGCTCCACCAGCTTCCGATGTGGCGAGTACTCCCACGGTCGGGTCCGCCAGCCGGTCGGCGCTGGCCCGGGCGGCGGTCAACTCGGCCTGTTGAAGTTCTTCCTTGGCAATGCGCAGGTCACGGCTCTCGGCCAGGATCCGCTCGCGCCACAGAGCGTCGTCGGGCGTCAAAGCCACGGGCTCGCCGAGCGCGGCGACCTGCCCCGATACGGGGAATGGCGCGAAGCGTGCGCGCAGCTTCGCCCGCGCCTTCGCTTCCTCGTTGGCGGCACCGCTGAGCTGGCGCTGCACCTCGGCCAGATCGGCACGGGCGGCGTTCTGCTCCAGCATCGAGGCGTCGCCCGCCCGGCGACGCGTGCCGGCGGCGTTGAGGCTGGTCTGGGCGAATCCCAGTTGCTCGCTCCAAAGCTGTCTGGTGCGATCGGCTGCGAGCCAGTTCAGCCAGAGATCGAGAAGCTCTCGTGCGGCTTCGTGGCGCGCTTCGCCCAGCCGCGCTTCGGCGAGCCGAAGCTGAGTCTCGCCGAGCTGCCGGTCCAGCGCTGCCTTGCCGCCGATGCGCACCGCACGCTCCAGCCCGATCGACCATTCGTTGACATCCTGCGCGCCGCTCCGGTAGCGCCGCCGCTGCGTCGAAGCACGGGCCGTCCATTCGTGAGGCCCGGCCGCGAGCATGTCGGCGCGGTGGCGGGCGGCCTCCAAAGCATGGCGGGCCTGAACCACGCGCGGATCGCCGTCGATCAGCGCCTTGGCCTTGTCGTTTGACGGCAAGTCCGCCGGCGCGGCCTGAGGCGCAAGGGCCGCCGACAGGGGGGCACCAGACGCTTGCGCCCCATGGGCCGGTGCCAACAGCGCACCGGCAAGTGCCGCGCTCGCCGCGAAAATCCACCGCTTCATTCGATTTTTCCTTCGGCCGTCAGCGCGCTGGCCCAGTAGCGCAGCCCGGTCCCGCGAAATTCTTCGCGCAAGCGTTCCAACAGTTGATTCACTTCTTCCTCTGTCACCAGGATCTGGACCTGCACCGCGGCGCTTCGGCCCAGCACCTGCTCGACGTTGCTCAGGCGCCCGTGCGAGGTCCCATGGCTGAAGGTGGGGACGCTGGTGAAGACTTCCTCGCCCACCGCGTCCAGCAGCACATCCAGCAATTTCTCTTCGACCGACGGCGCGGCCAGCAGGGTCAGGCACAGCTTCGGGATTGCGCTAGACATGGGCCACCTCCTTGGTCTTGGCGCTTGCGGCCGGCTTCGCGTGCGCGAACCGCAAGTACAGCAGCGGCAGCAGGATCAGCGTCAGGGCGGTCGCCGTGATCAGTCCGCCGATGACCACGATGGCCAGCGGGCGCTGAATCTCCGAGCCCGGGCCGGTGGCGAACAGCAGCGGTACCAGGCCGAACGCCGTGATGGACGCGGTCATGAGCACTGGCCGCAACCGGCGCATCGCGCCTTGCCTGACCGACTCCACGAGCGACAGGCCTTCCGCATGCAGCTGGTTGAAGTAGCTCACCAGCACCACGCCGTTCAGCACCGCGATCCCCAGCAGCGCAATGAAGCCGACCGAGGCCGGAACCGACAAGTATTCGCCCGACACCCACAGCGCCACGATGCCGCCCACGAGCGCGAACGGAATATTGCTCAGGACCAGCAGCGCCTGGCGTACCGAGCCGAATGTGGAGAACAGCACCAGGAAAATCACCCCGAGCGACAGCGGAACGACCAGTCCCAGACGCGCGGCCGCCCGCTGCTGGTTCTCGAACTGGCCGCCCCAGGCGATGCGATAGCCGGTGGGCAGCTTCACGGCCTCGCCCACCTTCGCTTTGGCCTCCTCGACGAAGCCCACCAGGTCGCGGCCCGTGACGTTGGCGATCACCACGCTATAGCGGCTGCCCATCTCGCGGTCGATCTTCACCGGGCCGCTGTCGCGCGTCAGCTTCGCCAGCTCCTGCAGCGGAACGCTTTGGCCGTCGGGCGTCGTGACCCGCATGGCGCCGAATTCCGAAGGCGAGATCCTGACGCTGTCCGGCCCCCGCAACACGATGGGGATGCGCCGGTTGCCGTCGATCACGGTGCCGGCGCGCTGTCCCTCGATCTGCACGCGCAGCGCGTCCTGCACGTCCTCCACCGAGAGCCCATAGCGACCGGCCGCCAGCCGGTCCACCGCGACGCGCAGGTATTGCACACCGTCGTTCTCGACCGTGTACACGTCCTGGTTGCCGGGTACCTGCTTGATCAGCGCTTCGATCTGGGTGGCCAGCTCGTTGAGCTTGTCGAGTTCGGGGCCGAACACCTTGATCGCCACGTCGCCGCGCACGCCGATGATCATTTCGGACACGCGCATGTCGATCGGCTGGGTGAAGCTGTACTTCACGCCCGGCAGGTCATCCAGCACCTTGCGGATCTTGTCGATCAGGGCGTCCTTGTCCGCCAGCTGCCAGTCCTCGCGCGGCTTGAGCACGAGGAAGGTGTCGGTCTGGTTCAGGCCCATCGGGTCGAGGCCGATCTCGTCGGAGCCGGCCCGCGCGACCACGCCGGTGATTTCCGGGATGTTGCGCATCAGCGCCTGGTGAATCTTCAGGTCCAGCGCCGCGGTTTCCTCCAGGCTCACCGACGGCAGCTTCTCGATGCCGACGATGATGTCGCCCTCGTCCATGGTCGGCATGAAAGTCTTGCCCACCAGGGTGTAGACGATGGCAGCGACGACAAGCATCGCTGCGGCCACGCCGTACACCACCTTTTCGCGCCGCATGGCGAAGGCCAGCGCCGGCTCGTAGGCCTTCTGCAGCTTGCGCGGCAGCCACGGGTCCTCGTGCGCGACTTTCTTCAAGAGAAAGGACGCCAGCACCGGGATCACGGTCAGCGACAGTAGCAGCGAACTGGCCAGCGCGAACACGATGGTCATGGCCACCGGCACGAAGAACTTGCCTTCCAGGCCCTGCAGCGTGAGCAGCGGCAGGAACACCACCACGATGATGAGGATCCCTGCGGCCACCGGCGCGGCCACCTCGCGCACCGCGCGAAACACGATGTGCAGCTTGGGCAGTTTTCCTTTGGACCGGTCATGGCCCAGGTGCTGCACGATGTTCTCGACGACCACGACCGCGGCGTCGACCAGCATGCCCAACGCGATGGCCAAGCCGCCCAGGCTCATCAGGTTGGCCGACATGCCGGCCATGCGCATCAGCAGGAACGTCGCGAGCGCCGCCAGCGGCAACACCGCGGCCACCGTCACGGCCGCTCGCACATTGCCAAGGAAGGCGCCGAGCAGCACCAGCACCACGAGAGTCGCTTCAAGCAGCGCCTTGGACACCGTGCCCACGGCTTTCTTGACCAGCTCCGCCCGGTTGTAGAAGACCTTGATCTCCACACCCTCGGGGAGGGTCGGCTTGATCTCCTCGAGCTTGCGGGTGACGCCCTCGACCACCTTCTGCGCGTTGGCGCCGGCCAGGCCCAGCACCAGGCCCTCCACGGCTTCGGCCTTTCCGTCCTGCGTGACGACGCCGTAGCGCGTGAGGCTGCCGTCCCGCACCATTGCGACGTCACCGAGCCGCACGCTTGAACCATTGCCGCGCTTGACGATGATGGCACGCAGGTCGTCCTGGGTCTTGATGCTGCCTTCGCTTCGCACGAGCAGCACCTCGTCGCCTTCGCCGAGGCGCCCCGCACCGTCATTGCGGTTGTTGGCTTCGATCGCCGCCTTAAGCTGCGCGGTGGACAAGCCCAGCGCTGACAGCTTGACTGGATCGGCCACCACTTCAAAGCTGCGGACCTTGCCCCCCAGAGCGTTGACGTCGGCCACACCCGGCACTGAGCGCAGCGCTGGCCGGATCACCCAGTCCAGCAGGCTGCGCCGGTCTTCCAGCGACATTCCTGGGGACTCGACCGTGAACATGAACATTTCGCCCAGCGGTGTGGTGATGGGCGCCATTCCCCCGCTGATGCCCTGCGGCAGATCGGCGCTGATATTGGTAAGGCGTTCCCCCACCTGCTGGCGCGCCCAGAAGATGTCGGTGCCGTCCTGGAAATCCACCGTGACGTCAACCAGCCCGTATTTCGAAACCGAACGCAGCATCCGCTGGTTCGGGATGCCCAGCATCTCGACCTCGATCGGGACTGCGATGCGGCTCTCGATTTCCTCCGGCGTCATGCCAGGCGCCTTCATGATGATCTTGACTTGGGTGCTGGAGACGTCCGGGAACGCATCGATCGGCAGGTTGGTGAAGGCGTACCAGCCCGCGCCGGCGAGCAGCGCACCGGCCAGCAGCACGAAGAGGCGCTGGGCGAGCGCGAATTGAACCAGACGGGTAAGCATCATCTGGCCTCCGCAGGGCCGCCCCAAGGCAGGCCAGCGCCCCCTTTGGGGGCAGCGAAAAAAGTGAGCGTGGGGGCCATCAATTACTCCCGCTCTTGCCCTGCCAGGCGGCCTTCAGCGCGATGACGGACGTGGCCGCGATTTCCTGGCCGGCCTGCAGATCACCTGCGACGCGCACCGTCTGGCCGGCGCTGGCCAGCACGGTGACGGGCCTGGCGACGAAGCCCTTGGGCGTGCGTACGAACACGAAGGCCTTGTCGTTCTGCCGGACCACCGAGGCCAGCGGCACGGTCCAGCCTTGGGCCGCAGCCATAGGCAGACGCACCTGGACGAACTCGCCCGGGCGCAGCAGCTGCGCGCCACGGGTGACCTCGGCTCGCAACGTGAGCGTCTGGCTGTCGCTGACCGTGGCCCCGAGGCTTTGGCCAGCCGCCACAGTCTCGCGTCCCACCACGGTCATCGGCAATCCCTTGACCGATGCGACGCCACCTTGCCAATTGACGGGGACTTGAACGTCCAGCCACAGTCGGCTCGCATCCGCGATGCGCACCAGGGCATCGGCGGGCTGGACGCGCTGGCCGGGCTTGACAGCCAACTGGGAGACCAGTCCCGAAGTGCGCGCCCGCAGGATCACGACGCTGTCCACCGTGCCGCCATCGGCGACCCGGCGGATCGTGGCGTTGTCCAGGCCAGCCAGGCGCAGGGCCGCCTCGCTCTGATGCTGGCGAGCCTGGTGCTGCGCGGCGGCTGCTTCGGCTTCCTGGACGCGCCGCTGCGGGATGATGCCCTCGGCGAAAAGCTGGCGTTCCCGCTGCAGCGTCCTGGCCGCGAGCCGGTTCTGCGAGGCCGCTTCCATCAGCTTGAGCTGCAGTTCTCCGAGCTCGGGACTGGCCAGGCGCGCCAGCGGCTGGCCGGCCCGCACCGAGTCGTTCTCGGCGACGAGTAGCTGGTCGATGACGCCGGCCAATGGCGCGCTCACGACCTGCTCCTGGCGCGGCGGCAGCACGACGCGCGCCGGATAGGTCGGGCCTTCAGCGCCGCCGCCGGGCTCGAGCCGCTGCAGCTGCACGCCCAGGGACTGCATCTGCGCGGGGGTTACCGCGAATTCATCGGCGGCCTGGGCGGGCTGCAGCACGGCCTGGCTCACAACCAACGCGAAGGCGCGGCGCCATAGCGCGCGCCGGGAAAGACGGTTAAACATTCGAAGACTCCACAAAGGGCGCGCATTGCGCACAGGCAACGCGGCCGGACCAAACCGGGGGCGAGGTTCAGGTGTGGAGAGGTGGAGCGCGGCCGGCGGGCGGCAAACTTCGGTGCGTGGAATGAGGTCGCGCCAACGCGGCCATGCCTGCGGCTTCGGCTGCTGCCGGGCCGGGCTCTGCGACGGCGAAAGCCTGGCTGGGAGCGAAGCTGTGGTCCGGGTCATCGCCCAGGGTGAGCGAGCTTAGGTCAAGCTGCGGACGCACCGCGAGCACGGCATGCGAAGCCCGCAAATCGTGATCGTCATCTTCCAGGTGCGGCGCGGTGGCCTGTGCGTCGTGTACGGACGCGGTGAGCCATTGGGCATCAACCCCTGAGTCGTGCCGGTGGTGATGCAGCGGCGAGCTGACCTGGTCCCATACCAACACCAGCACCAGCAACCAGCGCAGAAGCCAAAGCGCCCGCGCGGCCACTCCGGCGGACTGTTTGGCTTGGATGGCGTTGGCGTGCATGGTCCGGTCAGGTGGCAGCTGTCACAGGTACTTGGTGATGTCTTTGAACTCGGCGACCGCAGCGCGGCTGCCCCGGGGTTGCGCCCGCACCGCATCTTCCAGGCAGTGATCCAGGTGATCGTGGATCAAGGCCTTCTTGGCGGCGGAAATCGCCTTTTCCACGGCATGCAACTGCTGGACGATCTCCAGGCAAGGCTTGCCCTCGTCGATCATCGCGACGACGTTGTGCAGGTGCCCATCGGCGCGCTTGAGCCGGTTGCGAACCTGCGGATGAGTCGTATGGATGTGCAGAGATGTCACTGAAAAATATCCTACCCGGGAGGATACACGGCTTTCGGGTCGCCCGTGTGCTGGAGACTCATGTTCAGGTGACTGCCGTTTACTTGCCCGTGAAATTGGCGGCGATGAAGTTGCCGGTCATCGTGAAGAACATGTAGAGGGTTTCCTTGGCCTTGTCCTTGGCGGCGGGATCCTTGAAGGCGACCTTCCATTCCTTGCCCTTCTTGCCGTCAACCTGTTCGATCGCGTTGTGCTGCAGCGCCTGCCAGGTCGATTCGAGCTTGCCGGATTTGACCAGCGCCTCCTTGCGCTGCTTGGCGCAGCCCAGCACGACAGTTTCGGCGGCGGGCTTGGAACCGTGGAAGTGGCAGCTGCCGCCTTCGTTGGCGAGGGCGGGAGGGGCGGCTGCGAACAGGGCGATCAGCGAAGCGGTGGCGACGAGGTTTTTCATGTGAGTTCCTTGAGGTTGAAGAAGTTGATCTAGTTGAGGGTGTTGCGGCTGTCGTCGGTCGTCTTTTCGATGTCCATGTCCTCGTGGACGTGCCGGTGTTCCTGAGCCGGGAAACGGAAGCCATTGGGGTCGCTGTCATGCTGGTAGCCGTGCAGCTGCATCAGCAGCAACAAGGCACCGGCGTAGACCAACGCCACGTTCGCCGCGAAGCTGAAGCGCGCGAACGAGGCGCGGCGACGCCACAGCGCCAGCGCCCCCACCATGGCGCTCAAGGCAGCAATCTGGCCGAGTTCCACGCCGACGTTGAAGCTGAGGATGCGCAGCAGGATGCCGGTCTGGTCCTCGCCCAGCGGCAACTGCTGCAGCCGCGTGGACAGGCCGAAACCATGCAGCAGCCCGAACCCGAACACCGCGGCCAGCAGGTTGGGCGACTTGATGTCGAAGTACTTCTGGAAGCCGCCGTTGTTGTCGAATCCCTTGTAGATCACGCTAACCGCGATGATCGCGTCCACCAGGTAGTAGTTCCAGGTGATCTGGTAGAAGGTCGCGAAGATCAGCGTGATGCAGTGGCCGACGGTGAAGGCCGTGACGAACTTCGCGATGTCCTTGAATGTCGTCAGGAAGAACACCACGCCGAACAGGAACAGCAGGTGGTCGTAGCCGGTGAGCATGTGGCTGGCGCCCAGGCCGATGTACTGCAGCAAGCCGCCGTCGAGCATGCGCTGGCGATCGGCATCGGAGATGCCATGCGCGAGCGCGAGCAGCGGCGCCGCGAGCGCCGCCGCGGCCGCCAAAGGGATGAGCAAGGGTTTGATTTTTGGCATTGGATTTGTATGAGTTGTCGATCTACATTTGCAATAGGCTGGGTTAGCCCACAAACGAAGCTAGGCATGGCGCCAACCGCAACTCCCTCACCCACGCGCATCAGGCGGGTCGCGTTCTGGGCGCTGCTGAGCTTGGCCGTTGCCGCACTTCTGTGGGGAGCGGTCTTGCTGGTCGTGGGATATGTGACGCTCGACTGAGCGTCATGAGCAGCCCGGGTAGAACGGGCCGGCTATCAGGCGGCCGCTTTGGGAGGTCGCAGGAGGCCGTCGAGGAGCGGTGTCGGACCGGGGGCCCGGACCGCTACGTCAGGCGAGAGGGGCTGCATCTTGGCGATCTCGCCCCAACCCGCCGTTAGCAGGCAGGCCGTATTGAATCCGGCGTCAGCGTGTTCGTGTTGCGAGGCGTCATCACTGTCTTCGACATGAAGAGACAGATCGTCGTGATGGTGATGCTCGGTATCCTGCCAGTGCAGCGTGATGTGCTCGAACTGCTGCGACCGTTCGGCAACGCCCTGTGAGTTCAGCACGGGCAGCGACTGGCACAGGAAAGCGATCAGCAGAAGAAATGAGAGCAGACGGCGCGACACAGCGGCGGATTGTAGCCGTCGTCGTGGTGGTCTTGGGCTGCGCTGGGTAATAGGCGCCTATGAGTGCAATGGCCAAACTCTTGGCTCCGGGAGCGCCTTGGTTTATCACGTCGACTCTTACCATGAAGGTGAGGTGGCGCGAAAAGCGATTGGTGCGCGGATAACGCTTCACGAACTGCTGAGGCGGCCGGTGAGGCTACCGGGCGGGCATGCCGGGCGGCCCGCCCGGGTGGCCACCCCGAAACCCGCGAGATGCCCTATAATCTATCCGAAGGTTCGGAATATTTAAGGAGATGGCCATGGCCGATACCGCTTTTGTGCCGGCGGCTGAAGCAGCCTTCATCGCCGGGCTGAGTGACAAGCAGATTCAACGGGTGGTCGACGAGGACATCCTGTTCTTTCCGCTCGTCCATCTTGACAACGGCCGCCGCTTTGCGCGGCTGGCAGCCGTCTTCGCGAGGTTCTATTTCGAACTGGACGACACGCTTACCGCGACGGCGCGGCGTTCGGCCATCCGGCACGTCTGCGACCGGGTGCTGGCTCGTTCGGACATGAATGAAATGCTGGCGCTGAGCCTGCATCATTCCGTCATGGACTGGGACGTGGTGATCCACAACATTCACGTCGGCTTTGACCACTTCGTGGTCGATGCCCAGGCACGAGCCGCGCAGATCGATCACGCCAACCGCCTCATCGTGGAGGACGCCGACATCATGGGAGGCGCGCCCGTCTTCAAGGGCACGCGTGTTCCTGTGGATACGGTGCTTGCCATGCGCCGTTCCGGCAGCACCGCGGGCGTTGTCAAAAGGCACTATCCCTTTGTGACCCCTGAACTACTGGAAGCCGCCGAAATCTACCAGGCGGTGCATCCCCGCCGGGGCAGGCCCCCCAAGGCGGAGGTGGCATGGCCCGCGTGGAAGCTGCGCAGCCGCAAGCTGGTGCGCCCCGCTGCTCGGGTCTGTCTCCTGCAGATACTCGCCACCCGCAGGCGGACTGAAGATTCCTGCGATGAAGTGGTTCCAGATCATTTGGGTCATGGAAATTCCGGTGCCGGCGTCAGGCTGCTTGCAGCATTGCTTCGGGCGTGTCATTGATGGTGGTGCGGCGCAGTTCACGGCGCTCAGTAATGTCGTATCTGCGGCCCCTGTGCACGGTGCTGCGGTTATCCCAGATCACCGTGTCACCCACTTGCCATTCGTGCGCGTAAACCCGTTCACGCTGCGTAGCGTGTTCAAGCAGGTCAATGAGGAACATGCGCGACTCTGCGGTCGGCCATCCAAGAATCTGGCGCGCATGGACCCCGACGTATAAGAGTTTCCGTCCGGATCCCGCATGCGTATCCAGCAGCGGCCAGACGGCTGGCGGTATTTCCATTTTCTGGTTGTCGGTATATGCCTCGCTTCCCAGCAACTCACGCGTATGCAGCGCGAAGTGCTCGGCCTCCAGGCCTTGCAGGTCCTTCTTGGTGCGCTCGTCCAGTGCGTCGTATGCGGCACGCAAATCGGCGAACTCGGTATTACCCCCCCATGAGGGCTTCACGACGCAATGCAGCAGGGAATACGCCGCACGGGGCTTCATGAATGAACTGTCGCTGTGCCACAGTTGATTGGCAAAATTCGACAGGTTCTTGGGTGAGTCCCGTTTGGCCACCTTGCCTTCGTCGTCCACATTGGAGATATCCAGCAGCCGCTCGTCGTCCAGCCTGCCTCCACGCTTGGTGATTCGCTTGAGGCCGATATCGAGCGGCCCAAACGAAGTTGCCAGCGCGACCTGCTGCTGCTGCGTGAGCGCCTGCCCACGAAAAACGAGGACCGCGTGTTCATTCATGGCAGCATTGATGCTGCGCACGTCGGTATCGGACAGCGGCGCCGCAAGATCAACTCCGCTTGCTTCAGCACCGAAAACGGGATGAATGGATTTTAATTTCAGGGACATATCTATTTACTCCACTTCAATCTTTGCGTCGGCTATGACTCGCGCCCAGCGCCTCATTTCGGACTGCGTAAATGCATCGAACTGCTCAGGCCGAGTGACTACCACTTCCATTCCGTAGTCTTCGATGCGTTTGCGAATTTCCGGATCGGCCAGTACTCTGGCTGTATCGGCCTGAATCTTTTGAACGATGGGCTTGGGCGTACCTGCCGGCGCCACGAACCCAAGGAATCCCTGCATCGAAAAGCCGGGGATCGTCTCGGATACCGAGGGATAGGCGTAGCCCGGAACCCGCTTTGGCCCCAATGTCGCCAGCATCTTCATCCGTCCCGCCTTGACGTAGGGCAGTACGGATAGAAACGGGTCCACGACCAGGTCGATCCGGCCTCCCATAAGTTCCGTGTGCGCCGGCGCACTCCCTTTGTAGGCCACATGCAGCATGTCAAAGCCGTAGTCGCGCTTGAGGAGCTCCCCTGCAAGGTGTGTGTTGCTGCCGGCCCCCGGCGTTCCATAAGTCAACTTCCCGGGATTTTTCTTGGCGTACGCGATCATTTCGGCCAGTGTGTTGAAGGGCGCGTCCGGCCTCGCAACGATGGCCGACTGAATAGTGACCAGCTGCGTGATCATTGCCAGGTCTTTGGCCTGATAGGGCATCGACTTGCGAAGGAACGGATTGGTCACCAAGGACGAATTCACCATCCCGAACGTCATGCCGTCGGGCAACGCCTTGGCCACAAAGTCGGTGCCGATCGTCGTGCTTGCGCCCGGCTTGTATTCGACGATGACGGATTGCGCCCAAATGTCAGAGAGTTTCTGTGCAATGACCCTGCCGATGGTGTCTGTCGGGCCGCCCGGTGGGAAAGGGATGATCAGTCTCACTGTGCCCTTTGGCCAGTCCTGTGCGGCTGCGACGTGGGGGGCGGCTATAGCCAAGAGGGCCAGGACCACGGCCGCCAATCTGTTCCAGTTCAAAGCAGTCTCCTTGTCTTCGGTTTTATTGCGTCTCGACGCTGCTGCCAGCGGCTGCCGACAACAGCACATCGGTGTGTGCGCCCAGCGCCGGCGCTGCGGATCGGGTCTGTGGTCGCAGTCCATCGAACGAAATGGGCAGCCCGACCATCTGGATCGTGGCGCCAGGCACCGACTGCGCCAGCCCAAGTGCCTGCATTTGCGGATGCTCAAGCATCTGCTTGACGTTCTGCACAGGGGCACATGGCACCCCGGCCGCATCGAGCAAAACAGTCCACTCGGAATTCGTGCGCCGAGCCATCGCTGCTTCGATCATTTCGTACAAGGCCGGTGCATTGCGCACGCGATCCGGGTTTGATACGAATCGCTCGTCAGTGATCCACTGCGGATGACCAAGTACTTGCGACAGGGCTGCAAAAAGCTTGTTGTTTCCCGCAGCGACGACAAGCTCGCCATCAGCCGTGCAATAGGCGCGGTAAGGAACGATACCCACTTGGCCCGAACCGCATTTTCGCGGCACCTCCCCAGCGGCGAGGTACTGGGCAGCGAGCATCGTCATCCAGGACGCTGCGGTTTCGAACAACGAGACGTCGACCATTCCGCCGACTCCCGATTCCTTCCGGCGAAGCAGTGCCGACACGATCCCTATCACGGCCCACATCCCGGTTCCCATATCCACTATCGAAGGCCCAACGCGTACAGAAGGCCAGCCCTCTTCACCGACCGCACTCATGATTCCGCTGAACGCCTGCATCAAGGGGTCATAGCCTGGGTGATTTTTCAGTGGCCCTGTTGCGCCGAATGCGCCAAGGTTGCAGTAAACGAGCGATGGCTTGCGCGCGAGCAGCGCCCGCGCACCGAACCCGACCGCGTCGGCCTGCCCAGGCCGCAGGTTTTGCAGCACCACATCAGCACGGCAGTCGATCAGGCTGAGTAGCCGCTCCTGGTCGGCCGGATCTCGAAGTCCGCACACGATGGACTGCTTGTTGCGATTAAGGCTTTGAAACATCGCTGCTGCGCCATCGACAAACGGAGGGCCCCATTTGCGCGCGTCATCACCTTCTGGCTTCTCAACCTTGATCACTTCTGCGCCCAAGTCTCCAAGGATTTGTCCCGCGAAGGGGGCAGCAACGCTATGGCCAAACTCGATGACGACCATGCCGGAAAGCGGCAGATGGCTCGTATTCATTTCACGAAACCTTTGCCGTCAATTTCAGACAGCCGAACAATTGTTTTAAAAACTGGAGCAAAAAATGCAACCAACACTTGCCAAACTATTTTCGCTGTGCGAAAATTAATTCGTATGACGAAATCATCGCCGATTGTTCAAAACGAGTCAAGTAGAGAGTCCCTACCTGACCGCGAATTTGTTACCGCGCTCGCTCGGGGGATCGATGTGCTGAATGCGTTTAGTAGTGAATACCCTGAGATGACGCTCAGTCAGGTCTCAATGCGAACAGGCCTGAGCGCAGCTACGGTTCGCCGTTCGCTGATTACGTTCGAGCAACTGGGATATGTGCGCAGGGAAGGCCGCAACTTTCTTCTCTCGCCCAAAGTCCTTACGCTGGGTACGAACTACTTGAGGGTCGGCAGGGATTCATGTAAAACCCAGCAGAAACGACCCTAAGTCTATGATTCCATTGGGATTATGGTGGCATCGAAGTTCAAGGGGCCAATCTTCCGCCGAAAATCCAGCGTGTAGTCACCAAACCGGTTGATGTGCGCCGTGCGGAACGGCGCCAGGCCGCCCAGGATCTCCAGCGTGATCTCGGTCCCCTCGTCGCGAAGCTCCTGCAGCACCTTCGTCATGCCCACCACGTTGTGCAGAATGATCATGTTGGCCACCAGGTGGTTGTACTTGATCACCTTGCGCTGCTCGTGCCGGATGTTCTCCGCAATGATCCCTTCTCCCCCAAAAAATGACCACTGAGCAAAGCCGTTGAACTGCTCGCTCTTATTGGTTTCGGCATGGATTACCTTGCGCAGCCCGACATCGCCGATGTAGCTCAGCAGGAACATGGTCCGGATGACCTTGCCAAGCTCTACAAACGCGAAATACAGCTTGTTCTTGCGGCTGTAGGTGCCGAGCCGGCGCAGGATCGCCGACGGCGTGATCTTGCCGGTCTTGATGGAAACCGCCACCCGCAGCATCGCCGGCAAATGCAGCTCAATCAGCCGCCAGTCGATCACATCGCTGAACAGCGCATTGATGTTGCGGTAAACATTGCCCGGCTCCGGGCGATGGAATTTGAGGTCTTGGATGCCCCGGATGCGCGGCATGAGCTGGATGCCCAGGAGGTGCGCCAGCGCGAAGACCGGGTAACTCTGGGCCTGGGTGTCCCCGTGAATCGTGTCCGGTCGAATGTCCGATTCGTTGGTCATCAGCCCGTCAAGGATGTGGATGCCCTCATAGGTGCCGCAGGAAATGAAATGGCTGAACAGCGCGATGAACTTGTCCGATACATGGTAGTAGCCGATACCGCCGTACCCACCATAGCGGATATGGTGCTCGGACAGTAGGTTTTGCTCGTAAAGATTCCACTTGGTGCCGTCCGCCGACGCGTGTTTGCCCGTGCCCCAGTAGCCTGGCAGCTCAAACTTGTTGTAGGCGTTGATCACCTTGACAATGGCCTTGTCCAGGAGGTCCTCGCTGACGTATTTCAAGTTCAGCCAGGAAATCTGCCGGCGGCTCAGACCTTTGATCGATTTGGCGGTCTGCACGGGCCCCAGGTTGCAGCCGTAGCAAAACAGCGTCGTGATGACGCGCATGCGCAGATCCTCCAGGCGGCTGTCGGTCCCGGCGAGTGGCCGGAACAGCTTGTGCAGGTCCAACCAGCGCTCGGTGTCGATCATGACGTCCACGATGCTGGCCGCCTCCATTCGCTCGGTGATCAGGGCGTCGATCCGCGCGGCCGCCTCGACGATTTCTGAGCGCGGCGGTTTCCGCAGGATCAGGCGGCCGTCGACGATCTCGGCATGGGCGTTTTCCGGGAAAGTGGCGTCGATGTCGTGGGCCCGCTGGGACATCGCCGATTTGAGCATCGCCACAAAGGTGCCGGGATCTGTCTCGATGCCGGTGACCTGGCCATAGTCGCCCACTTCTCTTTCAAAGGTTTCGTCATCGACCAACTGCTCGCGGTAATCGTCATAGCGCTCGCCGTACTTGATGAAGAGATCGCCCGACTTCAGGTCGTCTTTGACAGCATGCATGACCGCCAGTTCAAAATACCGGCGGTGGACAGCCTCCGCCCGGCCCTTGCCGGATGGACGGACCAACACCAACCGCTTCCACTGGCCTGACATCCAGCGGAAATCCTTGTCTTCAGTCAGGCCCAGCATGTCCAGCGGCACGATGTCCGCACGGTTGTCGCGCAGCTTGTAAAGGGCCTCGATCAGCCGCTCCGCTACCTGGTCCTCGCTGCTGGCCTTGGGCGAGGCGATGCCGATGCAGTTGAGCAACTGGGCCCGGACCATCTTGTAGGGCTGCAGCAGGAAAGGCAGATGGTTGCGGCCCGCATAGGCCAGGTGCTGTTCGCATTCGTTGAGCAGCTCGTCCACGTCGGCCACCAGGGTGGTGCCGATGGCGTCCACACGCTGCGTGTCGGTGCCCTCCAGCTGGTAGGCGCCCAGGATGTCTTTGAGCTGGCCAACCAGCATGTCGGTTTTTTGGACCCGCTCCTGCTGGAACGAGAGCAATTTCTGCCTGGCATTGTTTTCCAGGTTCTGCATCAGGCGAATAAACAGGTCCGCGGCATCGTCCAGGGACTGGGCATGCTGCGCCCGGATGAAGATCACCGCCAGGGCGTAGCGCTTTTGCGGCTTGAGTTCGGCCATCTCGGCCGCATTGAGGGCGCGCGCCAGGTGGCGAAACTGTTTGAGCTTGGGCACCGGCACGTCGGGCTTGGGAAGCTGCTCCACCAGGTACTGCAAGCGCCGGATGTGCTGGATGTAGGTGCGCGTTTCCTTGTTGGTCGGCCGCTTGGGTTCGCGTTTGAGCATTTGCCAGGCAGAAACCGACTCGCCCGTGGCGGTTTTAAGCAAACTGTCGATCAAGGTCCGGGTATGGGCTGTCAGCTGGTTGGTGATTGCGGAGAAATACCGGTTGTTGCTCTTTTCCCGGGCTCGATACGCCATCCGGTCCAGCGTCGAGAAGGCGGGCAGCTCGTAGCGATGGTGGACCAGCTCCTCCAGCATCACGTTGATGATGTCGGCCACCGCGTGTTTGGTCTCGGCCGCCGTGTCGGCCACGACCTCCAGCCAGGCGTGGCCCCCCGGGTTCATAGGTTTGACATTGAGGTGCCGGCGTAAGGTCGCAAACAAGGCGGTGCGCGAGCCCGAGGCCTCGAAGCGCTTGAGGTCCGCCGCCGGGGGCGGCCTAACCACGCCCACCTGCTGCGCAATGTGCTCCCGGATCACCGGCGGCACTTCGGCCAGGGAGATGAAATAGCCCAGGCGCTGGAAGACTTTCAGGTGGATCAGTGCCGCCATGCGCGGCAAGGCGCGCTTGCCGATGCCGGCAGCCAGGAGTTGTTCATCCTTGGTCGGTGTGTAAAGCTCCGCCAGCTCACGGGGTGTCGGATCGGGTTTCAGGCTGGGATAGGCCGTCTCATGGAGCGTGGTCATTCGCGGGGACTACCCCGCCTGGCGGCAATGCTTCCCATCGCCTCAATCCCAGTAGGTGTCGGTCGCGGGTTCGTGAAATGAGGTTTCCAGCAGGCACTGGTTGTCCTCGGCGATGCGGTACATGTCATCGAGCAGCGTGGCGATCACCTCGTCCAGCAAGTCACGTGACAGGTAGGGAACTGCGAGCTCGTAGAGCGTTCCCTCGGTGTTCAGGCGTTGCATGGCGAAACGCTCAAAGCAGGTCTGCTCGATCAGCCGGTGACCGCGAGCCAGGCCGCGCGACTGCTTGCTGAAGCGGGCCAGCACCAGCGTGACGCGCAGGACTGCCATGGGCGTCGTTCCTTCGGCCGGTGGGCGGGGCGCTTCGATTTGTTCGGTCAACAACAATGGCAGTAGCTGGGGTCCATTTGATTTCAGTGTCAAAAGTGACGGTTCGCATCGCCAGCAACGGCGCGGCCCTCGGCCGGTAAGTTGTTGATTTCACAAGGATTGCTGTTCGGTCTGGCGCGGCGTATCTTTGGCTGC
>NZ_WJBU01000028.1 GCF_009646335.1 Caenimonas koreensis DSM 17982
TCCAACCGGGGGGCCTCCGGCGGCCCCTGCGGGGGGCTTAAAGAAAGGAAAATACAAGAGCCGAATTCAGCAGACCATGCAGGTCTGACTTACATCAACCGGTCTCCTCGAAACCCGGGGCGGTTCACACCGATGCGAACGTCGAAGCGGAGCAAATCTGCGCAAACCGGGCTGCAGGCCGCATGAACACTTGTGTTCGCCCTGATCTAGTCGCTCGATCTGAAAGTCGCTGCATTGCTTCGACTATCGAACACCATTGCATTGTTGCCATCCCCTGCAGTGCATTCAGGCTGTTAGTGGATGTCAAAGCAATGGGCCGAACTGGTTTGAATTTGGCGCATGGTTCGCCTATTGATTTCGGATTCTGTGGAGGTGTGGCATGGGCAAAGGCGGAATGAGGTGCGGGGCCGGAAGGCCGGGCTATCGGGTGAAGGCCGAACACCTTTGCAGCGTGGATGTGCGGGAATGGGCGCGGCGGGGCTACCTGCGCGGCGCTGGCGGGTTTTCCTGGAGCTGGCATAGGGGTGAGGAGCCAGCGGGGTCTATCCGCGTCTCTGTGCACGGCCCGGCGGCGCTGACTCTGGCCTACACGTTCGGCGCAGGCAACGACAAACGCAACGTGGCGGAACGGGTGAACGTGGTTTGCACGCCCTGCGCATACGGTGGATCGCGCCAATGGTTCGCTTGCCCGCGATGCGCGCGGCGCGTGGCAGTGCTGTACCTGCGCGGCGGCTATTTCGGCTGCAGGCTGTGCAAGCGCGTGGCCTATAGCTCGCAGTCTGAGGATGATCTCGACCGGCTCTGGCGCAGGCAGCACAAGATTGAGCGGCGACTAGACGATCACTGGCAACGACCGAAAGGCATGAGGCAACAAACGTATGACCGGCTGTTTGCTGAACTGTTGGAGTGCGAGGAGCGGCGCGAGGGGGCATTCGCGATGCTGGCAGCGCGGCTTATGGGCTGGCGCTGAACGGGCGGGGGGCATTGAATGTTTGGAACCACCTCGGAGTGAAACCGTAGGTACTCCCACGCAGAAAAGTTTTCCCCGGTTTGAATCAGCGAATCAAACGCGCCATGCAATCGACGGCGGCGATCAAACGATTGCGTAACTGCCCGTCAGTTGCAAAACGTTTGGAACCCGATCGTTTGACAAGTGACCGTGCGACCACCTGTCCCATTGATGTAGGTCTGATTGCCGATCCGCTGCGCGTTCCACGAGTTACCGCGATTGTCGGAACCGTATGTCTGGTTGCCGATTTGCTGACTGTTCCAGCTGTTGCCGCGATTGTCGGAACCGTAGTTTTGATTGCCGATCTGCTGGTTATTCCACGAATTGCCTTTGTTGTCGCTCCCGTAGGTTTGGCTCCCGATCTGCTGGGTCTGCCATGAATACCCGTTCGATCCCGATCCATAAACCGTCTGGGCAAATGCAGATGCGGTGAGCAAACCGAGAAGGGCTGCAGCAATTGTGGTTTTCATTCGCGTTCCTTGGAGTGGCAGCCCGCGATTCGCACGGGAGCGGTGTTGCGTGTCAATTTGCAACAGGGGCAGTGTGGCTCTTCCGTGCGCGCTCGTCATCTCCGTTCATCAGGTGTTTCACGTCGATGGCTGGGGGTATTTTTGGGGGTACTTGTGATTCTTTTCAGAGCGAAAGGCAGCATTCATGCGGGCTGGCGAGGATGATGTGAACGACGCCCTCCCGCCAGGCACATGCAAGCAACCCGCCCTCCGGCGGGTTTTTTGTTGCCCCCTCATCTGCGGGATAGGCTCCTTGCCCCTCGATGCCTACATTGGGCCATCCCAAGGAGCAGTTCATGTCCGCACGCAACGCTTTCTACATCGCCGCCGCCTTGTTGCTGGGTGCGCTGTCAACGGAAGTTGCGGACGACTGGTCGGCCCGAAGCCGCGCGGCAGAGGCCTGGTTCTACGCCCTGGTGCCGGCCATGCTCGATCTGCTTCACCCGGCTCCCACCTGGGCCGTCGCCACCGTGGTCTATTCCCTGCAATACCTCACGCTCGCATGGCTGCTCGAGGCGGCCTGGAAGGCCGTCAGTCCTTGCCGGCTGGCGCGCCAAGAATCCTGAGCAGGCGGTCGATCCGCCTGCGCGTGAGCGGGCCTTTGCCGCCAGACGACACCAGCGCTTCATCCACGACCTGCGCCGGCTGCGCGAATGAAAGCGGCAGCCCCGCCGTGATGAATTCGTCGTCCTGCACGACAAGCACCATCGCCTGAACACCCGGGTCGAGCGCAAGTGCCTGTGCCCGCGCGTGCAGGCTCTTGCGCGGCATAGGCCACAGGTGGCCCGCCGGCCCGGCTGTCCTGTCGGCGGTGCTGAAGAAGCAGCGCAGGCCGGCGGCCACTTGCGCCTTCCAGCGCTGCGTCGCAACTTCGACCGCGCGCTCGCCGCCCACGAACACATCGACCGGAATGCGCCCATCGCCCTCCACCAGCTGCGCGAGGAACTGCGGAATGTGCCGGCGCGAAATCTCGCCGCCACCGAACAGCGGCGCGAAGTTCACTTCGTTGACGATGGCGCCCGTGTCGTACCAGGGCCTTGAAATGTCGGTGGTGATGATGTCGATGCCGGCCACCGTCAGGCCGAACAGCGCGGCAGCCTTGGTGGCGATGCGCCGGTTCTCCGGGTGCACGAGTGCGCCGACATCTTCGTCGACGCCGCCTGCCGCCGTGGACTCGATGCGTCGCAGCGCAACGAGCGCGCCCTTCGGCGGCACTGAGTCTGCGCTGAATCCGCCGGCGGCCAGGGCGGCGCGGGCTGCGTCGTCGATCGGCTGGATTTCCGAACGTGACCATGGCGGCAGCAGTGCTTGCCGGGCGAGTTCGATCTCAACCAGTTTGTCCACCGGATGGACGCCGTCGCCGCAGACGGACATGGGCAGCCGCTTCACGGCGTACAGCAGTTTGCCGCCGGCCATGAACAGCCTGTGGCACACGCCGGCAACCTGCTTTTCGACGATGGCTTCGCGCGAACGCGACATGGCCGCGGCTTTGCCGAAGGCGTGCGCCAGGCTTGCTTCATCGCGAACGTCCACGAACACGCCTTCGCCCCGGTCACGGTCAGTGGGCTTGACCACCACAGGCCAGCCCAGTACCGCAGCCGCTTCGCGGGCCTGGGGCAAAGTCGCGGCGACGAAATGCTCGGGCGCGGGAAGGCCCGCCATGCGCATGGCCTGTGCAGCGATGACCTTGTTTTGCGACTGGCGCGCGCCAATCGCCGAGTCCTGCGTGACGGCGCTTCGATCCATGCGCCGGCCGCGCGCACCCCAGCCCAGCTGGTACACACCACCGCCCAGGTGGATGAACGGCATGCCCAGCCCGTGCGCCACACGCAGCACGGGCACGGTCGATTTGCCGCCCGGATTCAGGCCCTGGAGCCGTCCCGCGATCTTGTGGAGGTCGCGCAGCACCACTTCGATCTGCGCAGGCGGTGTCTGTGGCAGACCCATCTGTGCACAAGCGGCAAAGGCCGCCTTGATCGCCATGTCATGGCAGCGCGGTTGCAGATGATCGACGCGCGCCAACTCGATGTCGGCGGCAAAGCGCTGCGGCGCCGCTGCGCTTGGCTTCACCGAGACGATGCGCGGGGTGTCGAACACGGGCATCCGGCCCGCCAGCATCACTTCGCGTGCCAGCAGCAGACACAGGCCAAGCCAGCGCGTCGCGCGGGGATCGGCCGATGCCTCACAAGGAACGGGCACCGTGGTGTCGACACCCGCGTACTGCGCCAGCCGCGCGGCCAGCACATCGGCCTGCGCCCCCTCGGGCAACTCGAAGCCGACGGATTTGCCGAGCGTGATGACCAGCGGGTGGTGATGGCTCGTCATGGCGGCGGTTTGCGTTGCGCTGCCTGCCTCAGGATCTCCTGCGCGAGCTGCGTGCGTTTGACCTTGCCCTGTTCGGTGCGCGGGATTTTGTCCAGCACATAGACGTGCTGTGGCTTGTGGGCGCCGAGCCGGCGCGCGCCGAAATCGAAGAGCGACCTCGGTGTGGCCGTTGAGCCGGGTGCCAGCTCCACGGCACACACCGGCACTTGCTGGTGCAACGGGTCGCTGGCGGGCAGGGCGGCAACGTCGAGCACGTCGGGGTGTGCGGCAAACGCCCGCTCGATTTCAGCGGGGTAGATGTTGATGCCGTTCATGATCATCATGTCGTCGGCCCGGCCATAAAAAATCAGGTGTCCTGCGGCATTGAACTTGCCCAGGTCATTGGGTGTGAACCAGCCGTCTTTGAAGACCTTCGCCGTGGCGTCTTTGTCGCCCCAGTAGCCATCGCACAGGCCGGGGCTGCGGATGCGCAGCGAGCCAACGGTGCCCACAGGCACGGGCTCGCCATGGTCGTCGACGATCCTGATCTGCGCGCCCGCATCGACGCGCCCCACGGTGCCGGCCAGGTTGAAAATCTCGGGCGGACCGGCAGTGGTGATCTGGCCGCTTTCGTTCGTGCCGTAACGCACGTAGAGGTTGCCGGTGAGTGCGTCGCGGGCGCGAGCGCGCAAATCATCAGTGAGTGTGGACGACGCAACGAACATCGCGTCAAGGCCTGCCAGCGCGCGCGTGGTGCCGGCGGGCAGCGAGCGAATCATCATCTCGGTGTGATACACGGTCGTGTGCAGCACCGTGATGCCTTGCAGGGCGCACAGGCCGGGTGTTTCCGGCGACGTCGCGTTCCAGCGGGCGAAGGCGGCGCCCGCGTGCAGCGCTTCGAGCATGCGCAACTTGGTGCCAAAGAAGTCGAGATGGCTCATCGCGGCGACACGATCAGCGGCGCGCAACGGGCGCCAGCCCGTCTTGAGGTCGATGCGCCCGCGCAGCTGGGCATGTGTGAGCGGTATGAGCTTTGGCTCGCCTGTGGAGCCGGAGCCGCTGATCAGCACTGCCGGCCCGTGCGGCTCTCGCACAAACGGCGCCTGCGCGGCAACGGGGCGCATCAGGAGTTCGGCCGACACCTCCAGCGTGACTTGCGCCGTGCCCGGTTTCAGGGGGCGGTCGCTTGCCACGGCACGCGCGCCCGTGCGCGCCAGCAGCTCGCGATGCTGCCTGCCTGTGGCGCTGTGCGGCAACGACTGCACCGTGGCGCCGAGTCGCAGCACAGCCAGCAGGGTGACGGCGAGCAGCACTTCATCGATAAAGACGAGGCCACAGATGTCCCCGGGCTTCAGGCCCGCATCGGAGAGCGCAAGTGCGCAGGCGTTGACGGCTGCACCCAGGTTGCCATAGGGAACGATCGCCTCACGAAGGAGCAGGGCAGGCGCATCGGGCGCGACGGCGGCCCACTCACGCAGCTCGAAGACGACGTTGGTGCTGCCTGGCATCGACGGACGAATCACGCAGCCGTCACGTGGGCGCGCGCGTCCCTTGCACCATCTTCATCGCCGAGGCGATCAGGGCCGTCGTCTCCGTCATGTTGCTCGGCACGATCAGCGTGGTCGTCGCATCGGCTGCGACCCGGCTGTAGGCATCGACGGCGCGCTCGGCCACCTTCAGCTGCACGGCCTGCTCGCCGCCGGGCTGGCGAATGGCTGCCGCAATTCGCTCGATGGCAGCTGCCGTGGCGTTGGCCACGGCCGTGATCGCCCCGGCCTCACCTTCAGCCTTGTTGATCTGCGCCTGCTTCTCGCCTTCGGAGCGGGCGATGAACGCTTCGCGCTCGCCGGTGGCGATGTTGATCTGCTCTTGCCGGCGGCCTTCGGAAGCCGCGATGAGCGCGCGTTTTTCACGCTCGGCCGTGATCTGCGCCTGCATCGCATGCAGGATTTCCTTCGGGGGCGTCAGGTCCTTGATTTCATAGCGCAGCACCTTCACGCCCCAGTTGAGCGCTGCCTCGTCGATGGCCTGCACGACTTGCGCGTTGATGATGTCGCGCTCCTCGAATGTCTTGTCGAGTTCGAGCTTGCCGATCACGCTGCGCAGCGACGTTTGCGCGAGCTGCGTCACGGCCACGATGTAGTTCGACGAGCCGTAGCTGGCGCGCATCGGGTCCGTCACCTGGAAATACAGGATGCCGTCCACCTGCAGCTGCGTGTTGTCGCGTGTGATGCAGACCTGGCTGGGAACGTCGAGCGGGATTTCCTTCAGGCTGTGCTTGTAGGCGACCTTGTCGATGAACGGGAAAAGGATCTTCAGCCCCGGTGTGAGCGTGGCGTGGTATTTGCCCAGCCGCTCGACGACCCAGGCGTTTTGCTGCGGCACGATCTTGAACGACCGGCTGATGAAGATGATGGCAATGACGACGAGGGCGTACGCGAAATATTGCATGCGGTGCTTTCCTTGGGGTGCTTTCAGATCTTTTCGACGACAAGGCGGCTGCCACTGACCGACCGTACGCGGTGCGGCCCGGCGCCATGCGTGTCGCCCGTGCCAATGACTGTCCATTTGGCGCCGCGGTATTTCACTGTCGCCGTTCCATCGGCGTTCCAGCCGTCCACCTGCACCGTCTCGCCGATGTCGAGGTTGACGTCGCGGTTCGATTCGGCGGGCGCGTCGCTGGGCCGGCGGGAGCGAATCAGGTAGCAGCCGCCTACCGTGCAGCTGCCGACGATGGCCGCCGTGACGAGTTGCGTCGTCGTGTCCGCGCCCAAATGGGCTGCAATGGCCGCCGCGGCGACGCCAATGGCAAGCATCAGCAGGTAGAACGTGCCCGTGATGAGTTCAAGGGCGACCGCGATGCCCGCGACCACCCACCAGATTGTCGATTCCGCCATGCCAGTGTTACTCCTTGCGTTTGCAACGCAGGCCTATTTTGGGTCAATTCGGGTGCCACGCAAGATACCGCCACTCTTATTGCATACACTTCGCGCCTGTTTTCCAGTTTTTGAGGCCTGCCCAGGCTGAAAGCCCGCCCCATGAAATTTCGTTTTCCCATCGTCATCATCGACGAGGACTACCGCTCTGAAAACACGTCGGGCCTGGGCATTCGCGCTCTTGCCGAGGCGATCGAGGCCGAAGGTTTTGAAGTGCTGGGCGTCACGCGCTACGGCGACCTTTCCAGCTTTGCCCAGCAGCAAAGCCGCGCCAGCGCCTTCATCCTGTCGATCGACGACGAAGAGTTCACCCCCGGCCCGGACCTTGACCCCGCCGTGCTGAACCTGCGCAACTTCATCGAGGAAGTGCGCCGCAAGAACGCTGACGTGCCGATCTACGTGCACGGCGAAACCAAGACGTCGCGCCACATCCCCAACGACATCCTGCGCGAGCTGCACGGCTTCATCCACATGTTCGAGGACACGCCTGAATTCATGGCGCGCCACATCATCCGTGAAGCCAAGTCGTACCTCGAAGGTATACAGCCGCCGTTTTTCAAGGCGCTGCTCGACTACGCGGAAGACGGCTCGTATTCATGGCACTGCCCGGGGCATTCGGGTGGCGTGGCGTTCCTCAAGAGCCCGGTCGGGCAGATGTTCCACCAGTTCTTCGGCGAGAACATGCTGCGCGCCGACGTGTGCAACGCCGTGGACGAACTGGGGCAGTTGCTCGATCACACGGGGCCAGTCGCCGCGAGTGAGCGCAATGCGGCGCGCATCTTCAATGCGGATCACTGCTTCTTCGTCACGAACGGCACCTCCACCTCGAACAAGATGGTGTGGCACCACACCGTGGCGCCGGGCGACGTGGTGGTGGTGGACCGCAACTGCCACAAGTCGATCCTGCACGCGATCATCATGACGGGCTCTATCCCCGTCTTCATGAAGCCGACGCGCAACCACTTCGGCATCATCGGGCCGATTCCGCAGAGTGAATTTGAGCCCGCCGCCATCAAGGCGAAGATCCGCGCGAACCCGCTGCTCAAGGGCGTCGATGCCGACACCGTGAAGCCGCGTGTGATGACGGTAACGCAGTCCACCTACGACGGCGTTCTGTACAACACCGAAACGATCAAGAAGCTGCTCGACGGGTATGTCGACACGCTGCACTTCGACGAGGCATGGCTGCCGCACGCCGCGTTCCATCCGTTCTATGGCACCTACCACTCGATGGGTCGCAGCCGCACGCGCCCCAAGGAGGCGCTGACGTTTGCGACGCAATCCACACACAAGCTACTCGCCGGCATCAGCCAGGCCAGCCACGTGCTGGTGCAGGACTCGCAGAACCGCAAGCTCGACAGGCACCTCTTCAATGAGGCGTACCTGATGCACACGTCGACGAGCCCGCAGTATTCGATCATCGCGAGCTGCGACGTAGCCGCCGCGATGATGGAGCCGCCCGGCGGCACGGCGCTGGTGGAGGAATCGATTCTGGAAGCGCTCGACTTCCGCCGCGCGATGCGCAAGGTCGATGAGGAATACGGCAAGGACTGGTGGTTCAAGGTCTGGGGCCCGGACAAGCTGGTGGAAGAGGGCATTGGCCGCGCCGACGACTGGATCATCAAGGGCGAGGCTCGCACGGCCAAGTGGCACGGCTTCGGCAACCTGGCCGAAGGCTTCAACATGCTGGACCCGATCAAGTCCACCATCGTCACGCCGGGCCTGGACCTTCAAGGCAAGTTCGCCAAGACGGGCATCCCGGCTTCCATCGTCACGCGCTTTTTGGCGGAGCACGGCATCATCGTGGAGAAGACGGGCCTGTACAGCTTCTTCATCATGTTCACCATCGGCATCACCAAGGGCCGGTGGAACACGATGCTCACGGCGCTGCAGCAGTTCAAGGACGACTACGCGCGCAACCAGCCGATGTGGCGCATCCTGCCGGAGTTCTGCCAGCAGTTCCCGCGCTACGAGCGCATGGGCCTGGCTGACTTGTGCCAGCACATCCACGAGCTGTACGCCAAGTACGACATCGCCCGCCTGACGACGGACATGTACCTGTCCGACCTGACGCCGGCCATGAAGCCCAGCGATGCTTTCGCGTACATCGCCCACCGCCGGACCGAGCGCGTGGAGATCGACCACCTGGAAGGGCGCATCACGACGTCGCTCGTCACGCCATACCCGCCGGGCATTCCGCTGCTGATTCCGGGCGAAGTCTTCAACAAGAAGATCGTGGACTACCTGAAGTTCTCGCGCGAGTTCAATGCCCAGTGCCCTGGGTTCGAGACGGACATCCACGGGCTGGTGGAAGAGGCCGGGCCCGACGGCACGGTGCGCTACTACGCGGATTGCGTGAAGACCTGACTTCCGGCGCTGCGTTCCTGCTGCGTCATGTGCGCGGGTTGACTTGCCGTAGCAGGGTAGATACGGTCAGCGTCGTCGACCTTTGCACCGCCGGGCGCTCACACCATGAATGCCCCCGGCACCAGGCCGGGCGCAAGCAGGCCGGACGTCTCTGCAAATAGCGCCTCACAGGGCGCGACTTGGCTGCCGCTTCTTTCAACGTCGAGTACGCGCACAGCCACGAAGTTCTCGATACCCCCGATTGCCTCAAACTGCCGCACGCGCTCGAATTCATAGAGGAGTCCCTGGTCGAATTCAGGCGACTGCGACGTCTCGTGGGTCATCCATATCCAATAGTCCAGAGTCATCAGGCCGAACGAGCTTCTCGAAACGAGAGGCTGCAGAGCAAGACGCACCGATTCATCGGGGAATGCTGGAAGGGCCGGCGCGACCATCAGCCGCACACGCTCGGGGCGTCGGACGCCCTTGTCGCGCGCCTGCATGATTTGCGTTTCATTTAAAGCGGCGCAACTGAATTGCATGTTGCCTTGGCTCACGTCATTGAAGAACTTCGCCAGCCATGCCATGGCTGGCGCCATAAGTTCGGTCGGGCCCAGTACTTGCGGGAAGGCATCCATGCGATGACCGCTTGTCCCCTCGATCACATAGCGGCGGCCCACCTGCGTCGTGATCACGGGAGAAAAGCGCCCTTCGAGTTTCTGGCTGAGCCAATCGTCTTCACTGTTGAAGTGTTCTACGTCAGCCTCGTCGATGCGCCGGGACCCGAGCTTGTTCCTCAGATGCACGCTCAGCCCTGCGCTGTTGAATGCCGTGACTTGCACGTTGTTGCCGATCCCGGCGTACTGCGCGAACGCGCCTCCCAGCGAATGGCCCACCAGGTGAAGCGCCGCCCCTTCAGCCTGGCACTTGTGCCTGAAAGCCCTCACCAGTGTGTCGGCGTCTTCAAAGGCGCTGTCTGCAATTCCGATTCCCTGCGCTACCAGAGACTTGAGCAAACCCTTCTGCTTGGGAAAATTCAGCCCTGTGAAGACGAGGAAATAGGTGGTGCCGCCACCGTGGCGATCGATGTAGACACCGACCCTCAGCGGTGCCCAGGGGCCGCCACTGAGTTGTCCGGCTTCGGCGTCGTAGTGAAACTTGGCCAGCTTGCCCGTGCCGTTCGGGTAAGCCGCGTGCCCTCGGGGCAGTATGTCTTGTGGAAGCTCATGGACCGCCGCGCGCTCCATGCGGTCCACCGGCAGAGGTCCTGCATAGGGAGTTGCGCAACTCGTGACAAAGGCCAGCGCTGCCGGAACGCGCACCCGTGCCGCCTCATCGGCTGTCAAACGCACTTGCGTGCCTCGTTGCATGAATGCACTCGAGTTCACGATGTCATCGCCTAACTGCACACACGCTCTCGCGATGGAGGCGGGCATCACGCTTTCCGCCACCGCAAGTGTGGAGGCTGCGGGCACCCGCACCAAGGCGTCCATGAGGTCGTGTATTGACTGCTCAGCGGTGGAAACGGCGCTTGCGAGCAACTTGACAGTGCCCCCAATTACGTTGGCGACGCCATGAATGGCGCACCCCGCGTTGTAGCCCGGCCCGCGGCCCATTCCGTCCTGAACCAGGTCGCCTAACTTATGGAGAGGTCTGCCCAACACGCACATTGGCACCTCTTCGACCAGCGTGCCCAGGGTCTGTTCCGTGTTCCATGTGGTGAAGCTTCTGCCGGGACGCCGGAATGGGTTGGCAGCAGCACGGGGTGGATTCGGCGTCTCAACTTGCATCGGCCTGTGCCGAGGAGTCCGTTCATCGATCGGGTGGCCGAAATCGGGTTCTGGCGCGACGTGGAAGGTGACTGGTCGGGTGGATGTGGTGCGGTTCATGGTCAAATTGCCCGCAATGGGCTCAATTCCAGTTGAGTGACGGACATGGGTCCGGTGTTCCACCCGAATCCAAGACATACGACTTGCCCGGCATGTAACGCCCATGCCGGGATTTCCGCGGTTCATCGCATGACGACGCGGCCTGTCGCATAGGCGGTGCGGCGCGTTCGCCGGATGCCTAAAGTCCAACCCGTCGAGCCATTGGAGGCCCGATCAAGGAAGGACACCATGAACACCCGCAACACCCCCGCCAACTCGTTTTTCCCGCGCCGCGATGCTTCGGGCGCACTTCACATTGCGCTCTTCGCCGCAGCCGCCGGATTGACGGCGGTGATGTGGTTGTCGGCCTTCGGGGCGGGCACCCAGCCGCGCGGTTATGTGGCCGAGATGATGGCCCAGGCGCCGCTGCGTGTGCAGCTGCCGCGTGTCGAGATCGTGGGCAACCGCAGCGCGATCGCCGGCCTGGACGCCAGCGAAGTCGCCTGCGCCGCCGACCGCAATCACAAGCCGGGCTGAGGCCTGAAACCGAGGTAATCTCACAAGCCATGGAAGCCAACTCCTCCCCGCCAGGCCGCCCGCCGCTCATTCAGTGGCTGCTGCGTGTGAACGGCGAAGTCTCGCAATGGGTCGCTTCCATGTCGTGGTGGCGCCTGATCGTTCTGTTCATCGTGATCCTCATGGTGGGCGGCATCATCGGCGACGTGCTCCACCTCAAGCACGAGTCCATCAACGTGCGGGACAACACGAAGATCCCCAAGAATGTGACCGTGACGATTGGTGGCGTGAAGATCACCAAGGGCCCGCACGGCAAGACGATCGAGAAGGTACCCGCCGACAAGGAAGGCGCCGATACGCCCACGCCACCGACGCCGCCCGGCACGGCTGCCAGCGAGCCGAGCATCGTCGTGCAGACCGACGGTGATGAAGACGATGAGGACATCAAATACATCCGCCAGCGGGTGATCACGGCAGGCGGCATTCTGGGCGACCTGGGCAGCGTCGTGCTGGTGCTGCTGTTCGGCTATCTCGTCGCGGCCAAGATCGTTGTGAAGAAGGTAGCGCAGGCCGACGAGAAGGTGCGCACGGCCAACGACGCCGCCGAGCGTGAGGCGATGGAGCGGCAGCTGGTGCAGGCCAAGTTGCAGGTGTTGCAGGCGCAGGTCGAGCCGCACTTCCTGTTCAACACGCTGGCCGCTGTTGATTACCTGATCGAGACCGAGCCACCGCGTGCCTCGAAGATGCAGAAGGCGCTGATCACCTATCTGCGCGGCGCGCTGCCCCAGCTGCGCCAGGAGTCGTCGACAGTCGGCCGCGAGATGCGCCTGATCCGCTCATACTTGGAGCTGCTGAAGATGCGCATGGAAGACAGGCTTGAAGTGGAATACGCGGTGCCTGAATCACTGGAGTCCGCTGAGTTTCCGCCCATGATGCTGCAGTCGCTCGTCGAGAACGCCATCAAGCATGGCATCGAGCCCAAGCCCGAAGGCGGCAAGATTCGTGTCGCCGCCAGCGTGCAGAACGCGCAGCTGTCGGTCGAGGTGAGCGATACCGGTGTCGGCGTGCCCGACGGCGATTTGCTCGACGGCCCGACATCCGGCACGGGCGTCGGCCTGCAGAACATCCGTGACCGGCTGGCCATGCTCTATCCGGGCAAGAGCCGCCTGATGCTGATCTCTGATCCGGCCAAGGGCACGGTGCTGAAGATCACGATTCCGTTCCGCGTGGGCAATCAGCCGGCTGCCCCGTCACCCGCAGAATCAGTCACATGAACACCAAACTGAGGGCGCTGGTCGCCGACGACGAGAGGCTTTTGCGTGAGCAACTCAAGAGCCGTCTTGCGCAAGTGTGGCCGGAGCTCGAAGTGGTCGGCGAGGCGCGGGATGGCCAGGAAGCGGTGCAGAAGGCCGACGAGCTGCGGCCCGACATCGTGTTCCTGGACATCCGCATGCCGGGCCTCACGGGCATCGAGGCGGCGAGCGAAATCGTGACGCTCGACTCGTGGCAGGGCGAGATTGTTTTTGTGACGGCCTATGACGAGTACGCCGTAGCCGCTTTCGAGCGCGGCGCGCTCGACTACTTGCTCAAGCCCGTAGAGACGGAGCGGCTCGCGCAAACGGCGCAACGCGTGAAGGCCCGGCTGCAGACGCGCAAGGTCATTGCCGAAAGCGGCGAAGCAGCAGGCGGGCAGGGCGCGGCAGGTGCAGTGGATGAAGCAGCCCTCGATGCATTGCTGCAAAAGTTCATGAGAGCCAGCCAGGGCCTCAATGGCGCGCCCAGTGGCGAGCCGCCCATGCGCTGGATTCAGGCGACGACCGGCGCGACCACCAAGTTGATCGACGTAAAGGACGTGCTGTTTTTCAGGTCAGACGAGAAGTACACCCGCGTGCAGACGAAGGACCATGAGGCCTTTATCCGCACGCCGATTCGCGAGCTGATGCCGCGACTGGATGGCCAGCAGTTCTGGCAGATCCACCGCTCCACCATCGTGAATCTCAGTGCGATTGCGGCAGTGACGCGCGACGATACCGGTCGGCAGCGAGTCCATATCAGCGGGCACCCGGAGGTGCTTGAGGTAAGCCGCACGTTTGCCCACCTGTTCCGCGCGTCGTGACCGTGCGGGGCGGGTGGGCTGTTTTTTGGGTGCAGGCCACCCCTGCATCAAGCCTCGCCGCTCTCGCCCAGCCCGCCGACGATCTTGCTGTAGCCGCCATCCACGTAGCTGATCTCGGCCGTCATGCCGGCAGACAGGTCGCTCAGCAAAAACGCCGCGACATTGCCGACGTCTTCGATCGTCACGTTGCGGCGGATCGGCGATGCCTTGGCGACCGCCGACAGGATCTTGCCGAAGTCCTTGATTCCGCTGGCGGCAAGCGTCTTGATCGGGCCGGCGCTGATGCCATTGACGCGAATGCCGTGCGGCCCGAGCGAGCTGGCCAGGTAACGCACCGATGCCTCCAGCGACGCCTTGGCCAGACCCATCGTGTTGTAGTGCGGAACCACGCGCTCGGCCCCCAGGTAGCTCAGCGTGAGCAGCGACGATTTGTCGTTGAGCCGGGGCAACGCCGCTTTGGTCATCGCCGGGAAGCTGTAAGCGCTGATGTCGTGCGCAATCCTGAATGCCTCGCGCGACAGGCCGTCGAGAAAGTCACCGGCAATGGCCTCGCGCGGGGCAAAACCAATAGCGTGTACAAAGCCGTCGAACTTCGGCCAGACTGCACCCAGGTCATCGAACATTTTTGCGATCTGCTCGTCGCTGCCGACGTCGCAATCGAAGATGAGGCTCGAGCCGCATTCGGCGGCGAATTCTGTGATGCGATCCTTGAACCGCTCGCCGACGTAGCTGAAAGCCAGCTCGGCGCCCTGCGCATGGCACGCCTTGGCGATGCCGTAAGCGATGGAGCGGTTGGATAACACGCCCGTGATCAACAACTTCTTGCCCGCTAGAAAGCCCATGGTTTTCCCGAATCAAAAAAATACCGTGCAGAATTGTCGCATGCGTGGTTTTACGTTTTTACTCGCGACGCTCCTTGCCGCGCCGTGCTGGGCCGCACCCGGCTATGCCGTGTGGGGGACTTTCAAGTACCAACCCGGGTTCACTCACTTCGACTATGTGAATCCGAACGCGCCGAAGGGCGGCGAGTTGCGGATGGTGGCGGGCTCGCGCATCTCCTCCTACGACAAATACAACCCCTTCACGCTGCGCGGCAACGCACCGTCATTTACCGATGAGCTGCTGTTCGAGGGCCTGCTCGCTTCACCGTATGACGAGATCGGTGTCAGCTATGGCCTGATCGCCGAAGACGTCGAGGTGCCCGCTGACCTGAAGTCGGCGACGTTCCGCATCCGCTCCGAAGCGCGCTTTCACAATGGTGATCCGGTCAAGGCGTCGGATGTGAAGTACAGCTTCGACACCCTCAACTCGAAGTTTGCGCATCCGAAGTACGCGACGGTCTTTGCCGATGTCGAGGCATGCGACGTTATCGATGAGCGCACCGTGCGCTTTCGCTTCAAGAAGACAGACAGGCAACTGCCGCTCGTGGTGGGCGCCATGCCGATCTTCTCGTCCAAGTGGGGCATGGAGAACGGCAAGAACAAGCCCTTCGACCAGGTCGTGACGGACATCCCGATCGGCAGCGGCCCGTACAAGATCTTGCAAGGCAAATCGTTTGGCCGCGATGCAACGTTTGCCCGTGACCCGAACTACTGGGGCCGCAACCTGGCCGTTCGCAAGGGCACGAACAACTTCGACCGCATCACGGTCAAGATCTATCGCGACAGCACGGCGCAGCTCGAAGCGTTGAAGGCGGGCGAGTTCGACCTGATGCAGTTCTTCTCGGCCGGCGACTGGACGCGGCGCATGAACAGCAAGCGCGTGAGGAGCGGCGAGATCGTCAAGGAAGAGTTCAAGCACAAGCTGCCTGAAGGCTTCTACAGCTACGTGCTGAACCTGCGCCAGCCCAAGTACCAGGACAGGCGCGTGCGCATGGCGCTCGAGCTGGCCATGGACTACGAGTGGATGAACCTGCACCTGTTCCGCGGTGCCTACAAGCGCGTGAAAGGCGTCTTCGGCAACACAGACTGTGAAGCCAACGGCCTGCCTTCGCCGCAGGAGCTGGCGTTGCTTGAGCCGTTCCGGGCCACATTGCCGGCTGAAACATTCGGGCCGATGGCGGTCGCGCCGAATACGGACCCGCCGAACTCCCTGCGCGACAACATGCGCAAGGCCCAGGCGTTGCTTGCGCAAGCCGGCTGGACCTTGCGTGATGGTGCGCTGCGCGACGCCAAGGGCAATGCGTTTGTGATCGAGTTTCTCGACAGCACCGAGGCGCGAGGCGCCACGACAACGGCCGCCTGGCGGCGTGCACTCTCGCAACTGGGTATCGAGTTCCGGTTGCGCGAGGTGGACTTCGCGCTCTGGCAGGAAAGGCTGGAGTCGAACAAGTTCGACATGCTGTCGATCTCGTTTCCAGGCACGCACTTTCCGGGCGCCGACTACGCCGACCTGTTCGGCAGCAAGGCGGCCGATATTCCCGGCTCTGGCAATTACAGCGGCATCAAGAGCCCCGCGATCGACGCGCTCGTCGCGAATCTCACCGTGGCCGACAACCGTGACGCGTACCTTGCCACCTGCCGCGCGCTTGACCGCACGATTGCGCATGGCCACTACATGATCCCCGCCTGGACGACCACGGGCCGGCGTATCGCCTATTCGCCGTGGCGGGTCGTGCGGCCCCCGGTGGTGCCCGCGTATCCACCTGAAGGTGTTCCGTACATGAACTGGTTCATGACCGTCTGGTGGGCGCAGCTTCCGCCCAAGTCCGCCAACTGATCGAGGCATATGGCCGCCTATATCTTCAAACGCATCCTGCTGATGCTGCCGACCCTGTTCGGCGTTCTGCTCGTGACATTCACGGTCACGCAATTCGTGCCCGGCGGGCCTGTCGAGCAATACATGGCCGAAGCCAAACGCGTGGGCGGCGGTGGCGATACCTCCTCGTATCGGGGCGGGCAGGGCGTGAACCCCAAGCGCATCGAGGAAATCAAGAAGATGTATGGTTTCGACCGGCCGCCGGCAGAACGCTTCTGGAAGATGCTTGGCCAGTACGCCACCTTCGATCTGGGCAAGAGCTTCCAGCAGAACAAACCGGTCGCACAGCTGATTCTTGACAAGCTGCCGGTATCGATCAGCCTGGGGCTGTGGACGTTCTTCATCAGCTACCTGGTGGCGGTTCCGCTGGGCGTGGCCAAGGCCGTGCGGGCGGGCTCACGGTTTGACTTCTTCTCAACGATCCTCGTGCTGGTGGGCTACGCAATACCCGGCTTCGTGCTGGGCCTGTTCCTGCTCGTGATCTTTGGCGGGCAGCTGGAATGGTTTCCGCTGCGCGGGCTGACATCGGCCAACTGGGACGAGCTCAGCTGGCCGTCGCGAATCGTTGATTACCTGTGGCACATCACCTTGCCGGTGACGGCCATGGTGCTCGGCAGTTTCGCCGTCACAACGATGCTGACCAAAAACGCCTTCCTCGAAGAGATTCGCAAGCAATACGTGTTGACGGCCCGTGCCAAGGGGCTGCCTGAGCGCCGCGTGCTCTGGAAGCATGTCTTCCGCAATTCGCTGCTGCCGATCCTCACCGGCTTTCCCGCAGCGTTCATCGGCGCGTTCTTCACGGGAGCGCTGCTGATCGAGACACTGTTCTCGCTCGACGGCCTGGGCCTGCTGAGCTACGAGAGCATCATCCGGCGCGACTATCCGGTCGTGCTTGGATCGCTGTTTGTCTTCACGTTGATCGGCCTTGTCACCAAGCTGATCAGTGACCTGAGTTATGTCTGGGCCGATCCCCGTGTCAAATTCGATTGAACTCCCCGCAGCGGAGCAAGCCGCAGCTGCTGCCGCGGCACCGGCATCCGTGAGTAACAGCCCGACGGCGCGCGCCTGGCGGCGGTTCCGCAAGAATCGCCTGGGCTTCACCAGCCTCGTGATCTTCACGGCCATGCTCGTGCTCAGCCTGTTCGCCGAGGTCATCTCCAACGACAAGCCGCTGGTGGTGCACTACAGCGGCCAGTACTACTTTCCGATGGTCAAGGACTACTCGGAAAAGACGTTTGGCGGCGACTTCGAAGCGCCGACCGACTATCACGATCCGTTCATCACGCAGAAGATGTCCGAGAGCGGCAACTGGATGCTGTTCACGCTCAATCCGTACGGCTCGAAAACACTGGCGTACTACTCGAAGTATCCGTTCCCAAGCCCGCCCTCCAAGGACAACTGGCTGGGCACCGATGAGCGCGGGCGCGACCTGCTCGCGCAGCTGCTCTACGGCTTTCGCCTGAGCGTGTTGTTCGGCCTGGCGTTGATGGTGGTCGGCGTCGTGGTGGGCATCGTCACGGGCGCCGTGCAGGGCTACTTTGGCGGCTGGACCGATCTGTCGTTCCAGCGATTCATCGAGATCTGGGAGTCGATGCCGGAGCTTTACCTGCTGATCATTTTCAGCGCCATCTTCACGCCCAGCGTCGTATTGCTTGTGTTGCTGCTGAGCCTGTTCGGCTGGACCAGTCTGTCGAATTACGTGCGCGCCGAGTTTTTGCGCAATCGCCAGATGGACTATGTGCGCGCTGCCCGAGCGCTAGGTGTGAGCAACAGCCAGATCATGTGGCGCCACATCATGCCCAACAGCATGACGCCCGTTGTCACGTTCATGCCGTTCCGCATGAGCGCGGCGATTCTGGCGCTCACGTCGCTCGACTTCCTGGGTCTTGGTGTTCCGCCCGGCACGCCCTCGTTGGGCGAGTTGCTGCAGCAAGGCAAGCAGAACCTGGATGCGTGGTGGATTTCCCTCTCCGCGTTTGTCGTGCTGGTGTTGACGCTTTCGCTGCTCACCTTCATGGGTGATGCGCTGCGTGATGCGCTCGATCCCCGGAAGGCAGACGTATGAACGCGCTGCTCGACGTCAAAGGCCTGCGTGTTTCATTCGGTTCGAAGGAAGTCGTGCACGGCATTGACTTCACCATCGGTGCTGGTGAACGCCTTGCCCTTGTTGGCGAATCTGGCTCGGGCAAGACCGTGTCGGCACTGAGCTTGCTGGGCTTGGTGCAGAACGCGAAGGTCTGCGGCACGGCGACCTTCAGTGGCCTGACTGACCAGCCGCCCCGCGACCTGATTTCCATGCCCGAGCGCGACATGCTCGCGCTGCGTGGCCGCGAGATCGCGATGATCTTCCAGGAGCCGATGACCGCGCTGAACCCGCTGTACCCAATCGGTGACCAGATTGCCGAGGTGCTCCAGCTCAAGGAAGGCCTGACGCGTCGCGAAGCATGGAATGCCGCGATCGAAGCGCTGCGCGCCACCGGGATTCCCGAGCCGGATCGCAGGGCCACGGCCTTTGCGCACCAGCTGTCGGGCGGGCAGCGGCAGCGCGCGATGATCGCCATGGCTCTGGCCGGGCGTCCGCGTTTGCTGCTGGCTGATGAGCCAACCACCGCTCTCGACGTGACGCTGCGCGGGCAAATCCTGGACCTGCTCGCCCAGATCCAGCAGAGCAACGGCATGTCGATGCTGCTGATCACGCATGACCTGAACCTCGTGCGCAAATTCGCGAATCGCGTCGCCGTGATGGAGAACGGGCACATCGTCGAACAAGGCGCGGTAGAAGAGATTTTCGCGAATCCCCAGCACCCCTACACACGCAAGCTGATCGACAGCCGTCCTGAGCGCGATGTCGTCGAAAGCGATGTGGGCCAGGCCGAACCCGTCATGGTCGCCAAGGGCATGAAGGTCAGCTATCCGGTGCGGCTCGCAGGATTCAAGGGCTGGTTCAAGAAGGGCGAGTTCGTTGCGGTGAAGAATGCCCAGTTCGAGATCAAGCCGGGCCGCACGCTCGGCGTGGTCGGCGAGTCCGGGTCGGGTAAATCGACGCTCGCTTTGGCTGCGCTTGGACTGATGCCGCACAAGGGCGAACTCGCCGTGGTCGGCAAGGGCTGGGGGCCGGACTCCGCATCGAACAAGTCGATCCGGCGCGTGGTGCAGGTCGTGTTCCAGGACCCGTTCTCGTCGCTGTCGCCGCGCATGACCGTCGAAGAAATCGTCGGCGAGGGGCTGCTGGTGCACGAGCCCTCGCTGTCGCTGGAGCAGCGGCGCCAGCGCGTGGTCGAAGTGCTCCATGACGTGGGTTTGACCGAGGCCCAGTTCCCCGGTCTGCTGCACCGCTATCCGCACGAATTCTCGGGTGGCCAGCGGCAGCGCCTGGCAGTCGGGCGCGCGCTGATCGTGCAGCCGCAACTGCTGATCCTGGATGAGCCGACCAGCGCGCTGGACGTGACGATCCAGAAACAGGTGCTCAAGCTGCTTCAAAAGCTGCAGCGCGAGCGCGGCCTGAGCTACCTGCTGATCACGCACGACGTGGATGTCATCCGCGCCATGGCGCACGACGTGCTCGTCATGAAGGACGGCGACATCGTGGAAACCGGAACGGTGCGTGAAGTGCTGGACTCGCCACGTGAGGAATACACCCGGACGCTGGTCGCTGCGGCCGCCTGAGCAATGGCCATGGGACCCGTTGTGCCCACCGTCATCCCCGAGAGCGAGGTGGAGCTCTCGGCCATGCGCGCCCAGGGCGCCGGTGGCCAGAACGTCAACAAAGTGTCGAGCGCCATCCACCTGCGGTTCGACATCCGCAACTCGTCGCTGGCGCCGGACCATAAAGACAGGCTGCTGGAACTGCGTGACTCACGGATCACCCGCGACGGGGTGCTGGTCATCAAGGCACAGACACACCGCAGCCAGGACATGAACCGTGCTGAAGCTTGGGGGCGGCTGCAGGAACTGGTGGACAGCGTGGCCCTGCCGCCGCGCGTCCGCAGGCCGACAAAGCCGACCCGGGCGTCGCAAAAGCGCAGGCTTGAAACCAAGAACTTACGCTCGCAGGTCAAGGTGCTGCGCGGGCCCGTGCGGCAGGAGCCGTGACCCCCGCTCATCACTCATAACCCGTTGCAAATCAACGATTTGCGAGGTACAATCCTTGCTTCACGACCAAACGGGCGGGTAATCACCGCCCGTTTTTTTTGGTCGCTCGTTTATTGGCCAAGAGCCTTTCGGAGCTGAGCGCAGGCAGTGGCATTTCAAGACATCGTGACGCAAACCGTAACCGGCCTCGGTTATGACCTGGTGGAGATTGACCGCTCCGCCGGGGGTCTTTTGCGCATCACGATCGACCTGCCATGGACGCCGGGCCAGCCCGGCGGCGAGCAGTTCGTCACCGTGGAAGACTGCGAAAAGGTCACGCGGCAGCTGCAGTTTGCGCTCGAGGTCGAAGGCACCGAATACAGGCGGCTCGAAGTTTCTTCGCCGGGCCTTGACAGGCCGCTGCGAGGCGAGAAGGATTTCGAGCGTTTCACCGGCCAGGTGGTTGATGTGACGCTCAAGGCGCCGGTAGGTGCAGTTGCCAGCGCCAGCAGCGGCGGCGGTGTCAGCGCCAACAGGAAGAAGTTTCGGGGCACGCTGGAGAAAGCGGCCGAGGGCTGGCAGATCGTCTGGAGCGATGAGCCTGCAGCCAAACCGGGGCAACGTGTTAGCAAAAAGAGAGTGCCTGCGCCATTGCAGGCATTGGGGTTCAAGCTGGACGAGCTGAAAGAAGCGCGGCTGGCTTCGATTGTTGATTTCAAGGGCCGGCGGCCCCGAGAGCTAGGAGAGTAGTGCCATGAATCGCGAATTGTTGATGTTGGTGGAGGCTATTTCCCGCGAAAAGAACGTCGAGCGTGACGTCGTGTTCGGCGCGGTGGAAGCAGCGATGGCGCAGGCCACCAAGAAGCTTTACGAAGGCGACGTGGACATCCGCGTATCGGTCGATCGCGACAGCGGCGAATACGAAACCTTCCGCCGCTGGCTCGTGGTGCCTGACGACGCTGGCCTGCAGAACCCCGACGCCGAAGAGCTCCTGATGGACGCCAGGGAGCGCATCGAGGACATCGAAGAGGGCGAATACATCGAGGAGGGCGTGCCTTCCGTGCCCATCGGCCGTATCGGCGCGATGGCAGCCAAACAAGTCATCCTGCAAAAGATCCGTGACGCTGAACGCGAAATGCTACTCAACGACTTCATGTCGCGCGGCGACAAGATCTTCGTGGGCACCGTCAAGCGCATGGACAAGGGCGACATCATCGTGGAGAGCGGCCGCGTCGAAGGGCGCCTTCGCCGCGGCGAGATGATCCCGAAGGAAAACCTGCGCAATGGCGACCGTGTGCGCGCCATGATCATGGAAGTCGACCTGACGCTGCGCGGCGCACCAATCATCCTGTCGCGCTCCGCACCTGAATTCATGATCGAGCTGTTTCGCCAGGAAGTGCCCGAGATTGAACAGGGCCTGCTTGAAATCAAGAGCTGCGCACGCGACCCCGGCTCACGCGCCAAGATTGCGGTGCTCTCGCACGACAAGCGTGTTGACCCGATCGGCACCTGTGTTGGCGTTCGCGGCACACGCGTCAACGCCGTGACCAACGAGCTCGCCGGCGAACGCGTCGACATCGTGCTCTGGTCTGAAGATCCCGCTCAGTTCGTGATTGGCGCCTTGGCTCCGGCCAACGTGTCGTCCATCGTCGTCGATGAAGAAAAGCACGCGATGGATGTAGTGGTCGATGAGGAAAACCTCGCAATCGCCATTGGCCGCGGCGGCCAGAACGTGCGGCTGGCTTCCGACCTGACGGGCTGGAAGATCAACATCATGGACGCGAACGAATCGGCCCAGAAGCAGGCTGAAGAGTCGAGCGGCATCCGCGCCCTGTTCATGGAAAAGCTCGATGTCGACGAAGAAATCGCCGACATCCTGATCTCCGAAGGCTTCACCAGCCTGGAAGAAGTCGCCTACGTTCCGATCCAGGAAATGCAGGAAATCGAGTCGTTCGACGAAGACACCGTGAACGAGCTTCGCACCCGCGCCAAGGATGCGCTGCTGACGATGGAGATCGCCCGCGAAGAGAGCGTCGAGGAAGTTTCGCAGGACCTGCGTGACCTCGAAGGCCTGAACCCGCAACTCATTGCCAAGCTCGCCGAAAACGGCGTGCACACACGCGACGACCTGGCCGACCTGGCCGTCGATGAATTGACCGAAATCACGGCGCAATCCGCCGATGAAGCCAAAGCCCTGATCATGAAGGCTCGCGAGCACTGGTTTACCAGCGCCACCGCGGCCCAAGCGTGATGTGATGGAAGGCAACCAAACACATGTCCAGTACCACCGTCGCCGAGTTTGCCAACGAACTCAAAAAATCCACCGACACGCTGCTTGAGCAATTGCGCAGCGCCGGAGTGGCCAAGTCCACACCGTCTGACGTCATCTCGGAGGCCGACAAGCAAAAGCTGCTTGGGTACCTGCAGGCCAGCCACGGCACCGTCGCGGCCGAGCGCAAAAAGATCACGTTGACCAAGAAGTCGACGACAGAGATCAAGCAGGCAGATGCCTCCGGCAAAGCCCGCACGATCCAGGTGGAAGTTCGCAAGAAGCGCACGTTCATCAAGCGTGACGAGGGCGGTGACACCGCTGTTGTCGAAGCACCAGAGCCTGAGGTTCAACAACCTTCGGCACCGTCGATCGACGACGCTGAGCTGGCACGCCGCGAAGAAGAAGCACGCCGCCAGGCTGAATTGATCCGCCGCCAGGAAGATGACCTGGCCGAGAAGCGCCGTCTGCGCGAAGAGACTGAGCGTCGCGAGCGCGAGGCCGCCGAACGCGCAGCCAGCTACGCCGCAACTGAAGACCAGAAGAAGGCTGAGGCCAGCGCCAACAAGGAAGAGGCCGAAGTCGAGGCAAAGCGCTCGGCCGATGAGCGCGCAGCGGCCCAGGCTGAAGCACGTGAAAAGGCTGAAGCCGAGTCCAAGGCGCGTGCTGCTGAAGAAGCCGCCCGTGCTGCCGACCTGGGCGATCGCCGCCGCAAGGCTGAAGCCGAAGCTGCCGCCATCCGCTCGATGATGTCGGCGCCCAAGAAGGTGCTGGTGCCGCACAAGGCGCCTGAAAAGCCCGTCGCCAAGCCGGACCCGGCCAAGCCTGCTGCCAAGGGCACGCTGCACAAGCCTGCAGTCGGAACTGGCACAGGCCGCCCTGCACCCGGGGCCCCCGCACCAGGAGCTGGTCCTGGCGCGAACAAGGAAGTCAAGTCTGCCAAGCTGTCGTCCAGCTGGGCAGGCGACCCCGCCAAGAAGAAGGCCATCCCGACCCGCGGCGACGCCACGGGTGGTGTGGGCCGCAACAGCTGGCGTGGAGGCCCGCGTGGGCGCCGCGGCAACGACCGCGACCATCGCGATGACCATGCCCAAGCCGCACCGGCCGAGACGCGCATTCTTGAAGTGCACGTTCCCGAGACGATCACGGTTGCCGAGCTGGCGCACAAGATGGCCGTGAAGGCATCCGAAGTGATCAAGGCGCTGATGAAGATGGGCCAGATGGTCACCATCAACCAGCCGCTCGACCAGGACACGGCGATGATCGTCGTCGAGGAAATGGGCCACAAGGCGCTGACGGCAGCGCTGGACGATCCGGAAGCCTTCACGGAAGAAGACGTTGGCGCGCAGCAGGCAGAGTCACTGCCGCGTGCGCCGGTCGTCACCGTCATGGGTCACGTCGACCACGGCAAGACCTCGCTGCTGGACTACATCCGCCGCGCCAAGGTGGCGGCTGGCGAGGCAGGCGGCATCACGCAGCACATCGGCGCGTACCACGTGCAGACCGAGCGCGGGATCATCTCCTTCCTCGACACGCCAGGCCACGAGGCGTTCACCGCCATGCGCGCCCGCGGTGCGCAAGCCACTGACATCGTCATTCTGGTGGTTGCCGCCGATGACGGCGTGATGCCCCAGACGAAGGAAGCCATCAAGCATGCCAAGGCTGCCGGTGTCCCTATCGTCGTGGCCATCAACAAGATCGACAAGCCCGACGCCAACCTCGACCGAGTGAAGCAGGAACTGGTGGCTGAGCAGGTCGTGCCAGAAGAGTACGGTGGCGAATCGCCGTTCGTGCCCGTCTCGGCCAAGACCGGCGCGGGCATTGACGCGCTGCTCGAACAAGTGCTGCTGCAGGCTGAAGTGCTTGAGTTGAAGGCACCGGTCGACGCGCTGGCCAAGGGTCTCGTGATCGAAGCACAACTCGACAAGGGTCGCGGCCCCGTCGCCACGGTGCTCGTGCAGTCGGGTACCTTGAAGACAGGCGATGTGGTGCTTGCCGGCCAGACGTACGGGCGCGTGCGCGCCATGCTCGATGAGAACGGCAAGTCGATCAAATCGGCAGGCCCGTCCATCCCGGTGGAAATCCAGGGCTTGACTGAAGTGCCGCAGGCTGGCGACGAGTTCATGGTCATGACCGACGAGCGTCGTGCCCGTGAAATCTCGACCTACCGTGCCGGCAAGGTGCGCAACACGAAGCTCGCAAGGCAGCAGGCGTCCAAGCTGGAAAACATGTTCAGCGACATGACCGCCGGCGAAGTGAAGATGGTTCCGATCATCATCAAGGCCGACGTGCAGGGCTCGCAAGAGGCACTGGGCCAGTCGCTGCTCAAGCTGTCGAACGAAGAAGTGAAGGTGCAGCTGGTCTATTCCGCCGTGGGCGCGATCAGCGAATCCGACGTGAACCTGGCGATCGCCTCCAAGGCCGTGATCATCGGCTTCAACGTGCGGGCCGATGCTGGTGCGCGCAAGCTGGCCGAAGGCAACGGCGTCGACATCCGCTACTACAGCATCATCTACGACGCTGTGGATGAACTGAAGGTCGCGATGTCGGGCATGCTGGCTCCGGACAAGCGCGAAGAAGTCATCGGCACGGCCGAAATCCGCACGGTGTTCGTTGCCTCCAAGATCGGTACGGTCGCGGGCTGCATGGTCACCTCCGGCATGGTCAACCGCTCGGCGCACTTCCGCCTGCTGCGCGACAACGTCGTCGTCTACACGGGCGAGATCGACTCGGTCAAGCGCATGAAGGAAGACGTCCGCGAGGTCAAGGAAGGCTTCGAGTGCGGTATCAAGCTCAAGAACTACAACGACATTGCCATCGGCGACCAGCTGGAGTTCTTCGAGATCAAGGAAATCGCCCGGACGCTGTGAGATGGTGAAGAAGGCTGCCAATCCCAATCGCTCCTTCAAGGTCGCTGATCAGATTCAGCGCGACCTGACGGAGCTGATCGCGCGCGAGTTGAAAGACCCGCGCGTGGGGATGTGCACGATTCAGGCTGTCGAGGTCACACCCGACTACGCGCATGCGAAAGTTTTCTTCAGCGTGCTCGTTGGCGACCCGAAGGAATGCGAGATTGCGCTCAACCAAGCAGCCGGCTTTCTGCGCAATGGGCTTTTCAAGCGCCTGCATATCCACACGGTGCCCACACTGCATTTCCAGTTCGACCGCACGACGGAACGAGCCGCTGACATGAACGCGCTGATTGCACGCGCCGTTTCCTCTCGCGTCAAAGACGACTGAACCGTGAGCAACGCCGGGCCGCCCCAAGGTGCGAAGGCCCCCTTGGGGGGCAGGGATTTACACGCAGTGAAAGACCGTGGGGGCGCTGTTCCTGCGCCACGCACCAGGGTGCAGCGGCGCCCTGTGCATGGGGTGTTGTTGCTCGATAAGCCGCTGGGACTGTCCAGCAACAACGCATTGCAACGGGCGAAGTGGCTGCTACGCGCCGAAAAGGCGGGCCACACCGGCACGCTTGATCCGCTGGCGACGGGCGTCTTGCCGCTTTGCTTTGGTGCCGCCACCAAGTTCAGCCAGCTGCAGCTCGATGCTGACAAAACCTACGAAGCGACGATCCGCCTGGGCGTCCAGACATCGACGGGTGACGCAGAAGGTGAAGTCGTCGCAACACACGACGTCCCGCCCATCACGCCGGAGCAGCTTGCCTCCGTGGCCGCGAAATTTACAGGCCCGATGCGCCAGGTTCCCCCCATGTACAGCGCGCTGAAGAAAGACGGCAAGGCGCTTTACGAATACGCACGCGCCGGCGAAGAAGTCGAGCGCGAAGCACGCGATGTACTTGTCTATGAGTGCGTACTGCAATTCGTGCCTGGCAGCTGCGACTCGGTGCTGATGCGCGCAAAAGTGAGTAAGGGCACGTACATACGCACACTTGGCGAGGAGATCGGCCAGGCGCTGGGTTGCGGCGGCCATCTCACTGCGCTGCGTCGTACGGCCACTGGGCACTTCGATGTGTCGCAGTGCGTCACGCTCGAAGCGTTCGAGGCGCTCACCGAACAGGAACGGATCGCCGCGCTCCGCCCGGTCAACGCCTTGCTGCCCGATCACACGCGCGTCACGCTCGACGCTGACAATGCAGGCCGGTTCCTCAGTGGCCTGCGCCGCAGGGGCGACTGGAAGGACAACGAACACGTCGCCGTCTTTGGATCGGAGCCGACGGCTCTCCTTGGCACCGCCCATATCAAAGGCGGTGAACTCATCCCCGGCCGGCTCTTGAGCCCGCCCGAAGTTGCACAGATTCTCGAAAGCATCACATGACCAACAAGCAAATCCGCAACATCGCCATCATCGCGCACGTCGACCATGGCAAGACCACCATGGTCGACCAGCTCCTGCGCCAGTCAGGCACCTTTGCCGAACACGAAAAAGTCGTGGACACGGTGATGGACAACAACGCGATCGAACGCGAGCGCGGCATCACCATCCTGGCCAAGAACTGCGCCGTGAGCTGGAAGGGCACGCACATCAACATCGTCGACACGCCCGGCCACGCGGACTTTGGCGGTGAAGTCGAGCGCGCGTTGTCGATGGTTGACAGCGTGGTGCTGCTGATCGACGCGCAGGAAGGCCCGATGCCGCAAACGCGCTTTGTCACGAAGAAGGCCCTGGCCCTCGGCCTGCGCCCGATCCTGGTGGTGAACAAGGTCGACAAGCCGGGCTCGCGCCCGCAATACGTGGTTGATGCAGCGTTCGACCTGTTCGACAAGCTCGGCGCGACTGACGAGCAGCTCGACTTCCCCGTCGTGTACGCCTCGGGCATCAATGGCTGGAGCTCGCTGGAAGAGGGCGGGCAGGGCGAGCAATGGGGCCCGGACATGTCGGCCCTGTTCGATACGATCCTCTCCCACGTGCCGCCGCACGAAGGCGAGCCCGATGCGCCGCTGCAACTGCAGATTTCCGCGCTGGACTTCTCAAGCTTTGTCGGCCGCATTGGCGTGGGCCGCGTGAACGCAGGTACCGTGCGCCCCGGTATGGAAGTGCTCGTGATGGAAGGCCCGGATGGCTTCTCGAAGAAGGGCCGGGTCAACCAGGTGTTGACGTTCCGCGGCCTCGACCGGGTACAAGTGACAGAGGCAGGCCCGGGCGACATCGTGCTGGTCAATGGCATGGACGACATCGGTATTGGCGTCACTATCACCGATCCGCTCAATCCTTCGCCGCTGCCGATGCTCAAGGTGGACGAGCCGACGCTCACGATGAACTTCTGCGTGAACACCAGCCCGCTGGCCGGTCGCGAAGGCAAGTTCGTCACCAGCCGCCAGATCTGGGACCGCCTGCAAAAAGAACTGCAATCGAACGTCGCACTGCGCGTTGCCGAGACGGACGAAGAGGGCGTGTTCGAGGTGATGGGCCGCGGTGAACTGCACCTGACGATCCTGCTGGAAAACATGCGCCGTGAAGGCTACGAGCTGGCTGTGTCGAAGCCGCGCGTGGTGTTCAAGGAAGTGAACGGCGAGCGTCACGAGCCGATCGAAATGGTGACGGTCGATATCGAAGAGCAGCACCAGGGCGGCGTGATGCAGGCGCTCGGCGAGCGCAAGGGCGACCTGGTGAACATGGAGCCGGACGGTCGGGGCCGTGTGCGCCTTGAGTACCGCATTCCGGCGCGTGGCCTGATCGGCTTCACGAATGAATTTCTGAACCTGACGCGCGGTTCGGGCCTGATCTCGAACATTTTCGACAGCTACGAGCCGCACAAGGGCGACATCGGTGGCCGCAAGAACGGCGTGCTGATCTCGATGGACGACGGCGAAATCTTCAACTACGCACTCGGCAAGCTCGATGACCGCGGCCGCATGTTCGTTCGCGCGAATGACCCGGTGTATGAGGGCATGATCGTGGGCATCCACAGCCGTGACAACGATCTGGTGGTAAACGCCACCCGTACCAAGCAGCTAACCAACTTCCGCGTGAGCGGCAAGGAAGACGCAATCAAGATCACGCCGCCGATCATGCTCACGCTGGAGTACGGCGTGGAATTCATCGAAGACGACGAGCTGGTCGAAATCACGCCCAAGAGCATTCGCCTGCGCAAACGCCACCTGAAGGAACACGAGCGCAAGCGCGCCTCCAGGGAATCGTGAACCTCCGCGCTCCTCTCGTGTTGCGATGACTTCCCTGCGTCCAGGCCAAGCCGCCTGGCTCATGGTGATCGTCACCTTGATGTGGTCGATCGCCGGTGTGGTGACGCGGCACCTCGAACACGCGCGCAGCTTTGAAGTCACGTTCTGGCGCAGCTTCTTCACCATGGTGGCGCTGCTCGTGATCCTGCCGGTGTGGCAGGGCGCGGGCGTGTTCAGGCGCATCCATTGGCGCAGCCCTTACTTCTGGTTGTCCGGCCTGTGCTGGGGCGTGATGTTCACCGCGTTCATGGTGGCATTGACGATCACGACAGTGGCCAACGTGCTCATCACGCTCGCGCTGGGCCCGCTTCTGACAGCACTGATCACACGGATTTTCATTGGGCATCGCCTGCCGCGCAGGACGTGGGTGGCCATCGTCGTCGCAGGTATCGGTATCGGATGGATGTACGGCTCCCAGGTGAGTCTGGGCGCCCAGGGCGTCTTGCTGGGCTCGCTGGTGGCGCTTTGTGTGCCGATTGCCGGAGCCGTTCAATGGACGGTCACGCAGCGCAGCCAGACGTCCGGCGAAAAGCTCGACCTGGTGCCGTGCGTGCTCGTCGGGGCCATGATTTCGTCGGCGGTCACCTTGCCGCTGGCCCTGCCGTTTTCGGCGACGGCAAACGACATCGGTTTGCTGGCGCTGCTGGGCGTCGTACAGCTCGCCATTCCGTGTGTGCTTTCGGTGATTTGCGCACGCGTGCTGCAGGCGCCAGAAGTGTCGCTACTCGGGCTGCTGGAGATCATCTTCGGCATCGCGCTGGCCTGGCTGGGCGCGGGCGAGAAGCCGGAAGTCAATGTGCTCGCGGGGGGCGCGCTGGTCGTCGGCGCGCTCGCCTTGAACCAGCTCGCGGGCTGGCATGAACAAGCCTGACACCAGGCTCAGCGCTTGCTCGACTTCATCAGTCGCTCGACTTCGCGCTTGCCTTCCCGGTCCTTGATCGTGTTGCGCTTGTCGTGCTCGCCCTTGCCCTTGGCCAGCGCAATCTCGCACTTCACACGGCCGCCTTTCCAGTGCAGGTTGATCGGCACGAGCGTGTAGCCCTTTTGCTCGACCTTGCCGATGAGTTTGCGGATCTCGTCCTTGTGCATCAACAGTTTCTTGGTGCGCACGGAGTCGGGCGAGACGTGCGTCGATGCGGTCTTCAGGGGATTGATCTGGCAGCCGATCACGTACAGTTCGCCGTTCTTGATCACGACGTAGCCATCCGTCAGCTGCACTTTGCCTTCGCGCAATGCCTTGATCTCCCAGCCTTGCAGGACCATGCCGGCTTCGAACCGCTCCTCGAAGGAGTAGTTGAAGGAAGCTTTCTTGTTGTCCGCGATGCGGCTGGATGTATCGGGTTTGTTCGAGGCCATGGCTGACAGATGAGGGCGCGCGGCCATATCTACAATGCCGAGGCGGCCTGCATTCTTCCATGAAAACTGTTCATAAATCCGTTCTTCTCTGGTTCAGCGCAGACGAAATGTTCGCCCTGGTCACCGACGTGGCACGGTATCCCGAGTTCCTGCCTTGGTGCGACACGGCGTCCGTGCTCTCGCAGACCGAGACGACGATGGAAGCACAGATCGGCATCGCGTTCAGCGGTATCCGCCAGACATTCGAGACACACAACGAACACGTACCCGGCCGCGAGGTCAACATCAAGCTGGTCAACGGCCCGTTCTCGCAACTCGACGGCCAGTGGAAGTTCAGCCCGGTGGGCGAGCCGCAGGAGCGCGCCTGCAAGGTCGAGCTGTTCCTGACGTACGGTTTCGAGAACGCGGCGCTGCGCACGCTGGTCGGGCCAGTCTTCGACAAGATCGCGGGCAGCCTGGTCGATGCGTTCGTCAAGCGCGCCGAGGTCGTGCATGGCTGAGCGCGTGCGCATCGAGGTCATCTGGTCACCGCAACCGCGGCACGTACTCGAATGGAAAGGCGACATGGAAGCAGGCGCGACCGTGCTCGAGGCGCTGCGTGCGAGCGGGCTGCTGTCGGGTGCTGCGCTTCTGGAGCCTGTCGGCGTCGGCATCTGGGGCCGCAAGTGCCGCCTTGACCGCGAGGTGCGCGATGGCGATCGGGTCGAGGCCTACCGGCCACTCACGGTCGATCCGAAGGTCGCGCGGCGCGAGCGATTCCGAAAACAGGGTGCGCGAGCCGCGGGGCTTTTTGCGCAGCGCAGGGTGGGCGCGAAGGCCGGCTACTAGCCGTCGCTCATTCAAAAGCTAGTGGTTCAAAGAACCAGCCCTTTGAAGACCTACCCCTGCTTGGCGGCGCATTCGCGGGCGATGATGCCTTCGATCCGCTTGGTTTCCACCTGGCGCGCCGCGTCGTCCAGGATTTCGCGCTCGCCCTTGGCGTTGGTGCGTGCGATCCGCGTGCCCGAATCCATCTGCACCTTGGCCTGCTTGGCGCGGCTGCAGTTCTCGGCGCGGATCTTGTTGTTCTCTTCCTCGCGGGCTTTGGCCTTCTCGTCTTCAGCCGCCTCGGCGGCCTTCTTCTTTGCCTCGAGATCTTTGTCCTTGCCCACGGCCCGGCTGGCGGCGAGTTCGGGTTTGGCGGCTACGGCCTGCGAGGCAGCAGGCGCCGTCTCGGACGCCGGTGCGGCCCGCACGCCGGGCTGGCGCAGGATGTTCCTGGCGGGAATATCCATCGGCGGAGGCTGGTCGGACAGCACCTTGCGGCCCGAGTTGTCGACCCACATCCACTGCGCTAAGGCCAGCGCGGGCATGGCACAGGCGAGGGCGAGGAGCGCGGCACGAATCGGTTTCATCGGATAAGTGTAGCGCTGGCCTTCCATGCAGGCCAGCGGGCAATTCGTAACCACTGGTGGCTGCGCGCGTGACCATTGAGGGAAAGTACCGAGAAACGCGCGAGTACAATCCGTTTTTTGGAGCTTTGACATGCGCCTTTTAGGAAAAGCGCTCACCTTCGACGATGTGTTGCTGGTGCCAGCGTTCTCCCAAGTCCTGCCTAAGGACACGTCCCTCGCGACCCGTCTCTCCCGCAACATCACCCTGAACTTGCCGCTTGTGTCCGCAGCCATGGACACCGTGACGGAAGCTCGCCTGGCCATTGCGCTGGCGCAAGAAGGCGGCATCGGGATCGTCCACAAGAACTTCACCGCCAAGCAGCAAGCTGCCGAAGTCGCGCGCGTCAAGCGCTATGAATCGGGTGTGCTGCGCGACCCCGTCATCATCACCCCGACGCACTCTGTGCGGCAGGTCATCGCCATGCAGGAGCAACTGGGCATCTCCGGCTTTCCTGTCGTGGATGGCGGCCGCGTAGTGGGCATCGTCACCGGGCGCGATCTGCGTTTCGAAACGCGTTATGACGCACCCGTGAGCGAGATCATGACCCCGCGCGAGCGGCTGATCACCGTGCGCGAAGGCACGTCGCCCAGTGAAGCGAAAGCGCTGCTGAACAAATACAAGCTCGAGCGGCTGTTGGTCATCAACGACGACTTCGTGCTCAAGGGCCTGATTACCGTCAAGGACATCACCAAGCAGACGAGCTTTCCGAATGCCGCGCGTGACGCATCCGGGCGCCTGCGCGTTGGCGCTGCTGTCGGTGTGGGCGAAGGCACTGAGGAGCGCGTTGAGGCGCTGGTCAAGGCAGGCGTTGATGCAATCGTTGTCGACACCGCCCACGGCCACAGCAAAGGCGTGATTGATCGCGTGCGCTGGGTCAAGCAGAACTATCCCCAGATCGACGTGATCGGCGGCAACATCGCCACTGGCACGGCAGCTCGTGCGCTGGTGGAAGCCGGCGCCGATGCGGTCAAGGTCGGTATCGGCCCTGGCTCCATCTGTACCACGCGCATCGTCACCGGAGTGGGCGTGCCGCAGATCTTCGCGATCGACCAGGTGGCCAATGCCATCAAGGGCTCTGGCGTCCCGCTTATCGCCGATGGCGGCGTGCGGTTCTCGGGCGATCTTGCCAAGGCGATCGCAGCGGGCGCGGACTCCGTGATGATGGGCGGCGCCTTCGCAGGTACCGAAGAGGCTCCCGGCGAGACGATTCTCTACCAGGGCCGCACTTACAAGAGCTATCGCGGCATGGGCTCGCTGGGCGCCATGCAGCAGGGCTCTGCCGACCGGTACTTCCAGGAAGACAACGCCGGCAGCAACCCCAACACGGCCAAGCTCGTGCCCGAAGGCATCGAAGGCCAGGTGCCCTACAAGGGCTCGATGGTCGGCGTGGTGTTCCAGATGGCCGGCGGCTTGCGTGCGTCGATGCACTATTGCGGCTGCGCCACCATCGAGGAAATGCGGTCCAAAGCCGAGTTTGTCGAGATTTCATCGGCGGGCATGCGCGAGAGTCACGTGCACGACGTGCAGATCACCAAGGAAGCCCCGAACTACCGGGCGGAATGATCTGAACAACTCTTCGCCGCCCCACATGCAACACCAGAAAATCCTGATCCTCGATTTCGGCTCGCAAGTCACCCAATTGATCGCGCGGCGCGTCCGCGAAGCACACGTGTACTGCGAAGTGCATCCGTGCGATGTCACTGACGACTGGATTCGCGAATACGCGTCGGACGGGCAGCTCAAGGGCGTGATCCTCTCCGGCAGCCACGCCAGCGTGTACGAAGACACCACCGACAAGGCGCCCGCCGCCGTGTTCACGCTGGGTGTGCCGGTGCTGGGCATCTGCTACGGCATGCAAACCATGGCGCACCAGCTCGGCGGCAAAGTCGAAGGTGGCCACAAGCGCGAGTTCGGCTTTGCTGCCGTGCGTGCGCGCGGCCACACGGCGCTGCTCAAAGACATTGCCGACTTCACGACGGACGACGGCGCCGGCATGCTCAACGTGTGGATGAGCCATGGCGACAAGGTCACGGAACTGCCGCCGGGCTTCAAGCTGATGGCCTCGACCGAGAGCTGCCCCATCGCCGGCATGGCGGACGAGGAGCGCAAGTTCTACGCCGTGCAGTTCCACCCCGAAGTCACGCACACACAGCAGGGCAGGGCGATTCTTGAACGCTTCGTGCTCGGCATCTGCGGCGTCAAGCCTGACTGGGTGATGCGCGACCACATCGCGGAAGCAGTGGAGCTGATCCGCAAACAAGTCGGTGATGAGGAAGTGATCCTCGGCCTGTCAGGTGGTGTCGATTCATCGGTAGCGGCTGCGCTGATTCACCGTGCCATCGGTGACCAGCTGACGTGCGTCTTCGTCGATCACGGCCTGCTGCGCCTGAACGAGGGCGACATGGTCATGGACATGTTCGCCGGCAAGCTGCACGCAAAGGTGATCCGCGTTGACGCAAGCGATGCGTTCCTGTCGAAGTTGGCGGGCGTGAGCGAGCCCGAGGCCAAGCGCAAGATCATCGGCCGCGAGTTCGTCGAAGTCTTCAAGGCCGAAGCAGCTCGTTTGAAAGCCGGGCTGGACGGCGCACACAAAGGCGCGAAGTGGCTCGCACAAGGCACGATCTACCCGGACGTGATCGAGTCAGGCGGCGCCAAGAGCAAGAAGGCCGTCACGATCAAGAGCCATCACAACGTGGGTGGACTGCCCGAGCAGCTCGGATTGAAACTGCTCGAACCGCTGCGCGACCTGTTCAAGGACGAAGTGCGCGAGCTCGGCGTTGCACTGGGCCTGCCGCATGAGATGGTCTATCGCCATCCGTTCCCGGGGCCTGGCCTGGGCGTTCGCATCCTGGGCGAAGTGAAAAAGGAATACGCCGATTTGCTTCGCCGCGCCGACGCGATCTTTATCGAGGAGCTTCGCAACTTCATCGACCCGGCCAGCGGCAAGAGCTGGTACGACCTCACGAGCCAGGCTTTCACGGTGTTCTTGCCCGTCAAGAGCGTCGGCGTGATGGGTGATGGCAGGACGTACGACTACGTGGTCGCCCTGCGCGCTGTGCAGACGAGTGACTTCATGACAGCTGATTGGGCCGAGCTGCCGTACGCGCTGCTCAAGAAAGTGTCGGGCCGCATCATCAACGAGGTTCGCGGGATCAACCGCGTGACCTATGACGTGAGCAGCAAGCCGCCAGCCACCATCGAATGGGAATAGCCGCATCGCATTAGCGGCTTGGGCATCGCGGCCGTCGAGCCGCGTACCAACAGGGAGGAGCCCCGCCATGACGGGCAGCAAAACCACGGTCGTGTTCGCCGACCTGAGTGGCAGCACGGGCGTATTTGAAGCGCTCGGCAATGAACTCGCGACGAAGGCAGTCACCTCGCTCACATACTGGATGGGCACCGTCTGCACACAACACGGCGGACGTGTCATCAAGATGCTCGGCGACGGTGTTCTCGCGCTATTCCCGGACGGTGTTACCGCCGTTGATGCAGCAGTGGCCATGCAACGCACCCATGCCGAACGCCTGCGCGAGTGGCCCAGCCAGGCGCGCATGCGCTTGCAGATCGGCGTCGCGGCAGGCGAGGTCGTTGAGGTCGATGGCGATTGCTACGGCGACTCAGTCAATGTCGCCGCGCGCCTGTCGGACCTGTCGGGCGCGGACCAGATCTGGACCACTGAATCGGTCGTGCGGCAATGCGAGAACCCGCGGGCAGGCGTGCGATTTTTGAGTTTGGGTGCAGTGCCCATTCGCGGCAAGAGCGGCCCGGCCGCCATGCACCGCGTCGAGTGGCAACAAGACGTACACACCACGCATCTCACCGTTCCCGCGGCGCCACTGCATCGCATACAGCCCGTTCAACCCACGGCGGGCGGCATAGAACTGTCGTGGCTCGACCAGCAATTGCGGTTCGGCATCAACAAACTGCCCATTCACCTCGGACGCGACGCTCAGGCGCAATTCATGGTGAACGACCAGCGCGTATCACGCCTGCATGCGAGCATCAGCTGGCGCCAGGGCAACTTTGTGCTCACCGACTTGAGCAGCTACGGCACGTGGGTGCGCTTTGGCGGCAATACAACCGAGCTGGCATTGCGTCGCGATGATTGCGTGCTTGCCGACAGCGGCGATATTGCGCTGGGTGCCCCATTCGACGATTTCACGGCGCCGACAATCAGCTTCAGGACGCGTGCCGGACAGTAGAGCTGCGGGCACAATTGCCCTCATGTACCAGCCGCCTCATTTCAAATCCACAGACGCCGCCATCGCCGCGGAGCTGATGACGCGCATTGCATTTGCGAGCCTTGTATCCACCGACGATGCGGGCTTTCCGTTCGTCACGCACCTGCCAATGCACCTGGCCACCAACGATGGCGAATTCGTGCTCTGGGCTCACTGCGCCAAACCCAACCCGCACTGGCGTTACCTGCGCGCGCGGCCCCAGGCGCTCGTCACGTTTCTCGGCCCGCACGCGTATTTGTCGCCGCAAATTTACCCCGACCTGGCTCGCGTACCGAGCTGGAACTACCTGGCCGTGCATTGCAAAGTCGAGGCTCGCCTGGTGGAAGAACCCGGCGAAAAAGACGTGCTGCTCAAGAAGCTGATCGGCGATCACGAACCCGCTTATGCCGACCAGTGGCGCGGCCTGGGCGAGGAGTACCAGCACAAGATGCTGGCCGGCATCGTTGGCCTGGAGCTGCGTGTGAAGGAGTGGGAGTGCAAGCTGAAAATCAACCAGCACCGCCCCGAATCGCACGCAAAATTGAAGGCAAGCTATTCGGTGGGCAACGCGCACGAGCGCGAACTCGCCGTGTGGATGGATCGACTCGGAATGGGAGCCTGATATGCGCGCTGTGTTTGGTGTCTTGAGCCTGCTGGTGGTGGTGCTGATCATCGGCGTGCTCGTCAAAAAGCAGCTGGGTGTGGGCGGTGCACCCGCTGCTGCGCCCGTCACGTCAAGCGGCGTGACGGCGCCCACGGGCACGCCCCAGCAGCAGGTGAACCAGGTCAAGCAGGCTGTCGAAGGCGCGGTGCAACAGGCGCGCCCGATGCCAGCCGACGAAGACAAGAAATAAGGCCTCGCGTGGACGACAGCCACTACATGCGCCTGGCGCTCGAGCAAGCGGGCAGGGCGCTTGCGGCAGGCGAGGTTCCCGTGGGCGCGGTGGTGGTGAAAGACGGCGCGGTGATCGCCTCTGGCCATAACGCCCCCGTCGGCACACACGACCCAAGTGCACATGCCGAGATCGCTGCGCTGCGCCAGGCGGCTGCCTTGCTGGGCAACTACCGGCTCGATGGTTGCACCCTGTACGTCACGCTGGAGCCCTGCTCGATGTGCGCGGGCGCCATGCTCCACGCGCGGCTTGACCGCGTGGTGTACGGCGCTGCAGACCCCAAGACCGGTGCGGCTGGCTCAGTTGTTGACCTGTTTGCGAACGCGCAGCTCAATCACCAGACGAAGGTGACTGGCGGCGTACTCGACAGCGAATGTGCCGGCATGCTCGGCGGATTCTTCAAGCAGCGCCGCGAACAAGACCGTGCAGTGGCCCAACCCCTGCGCGACGACGCCCTGCGCACGCCGCAGGAGCGCTTTGAGAATCTGCCCGGCTATCCATGGAAGCCGCACTATGTGTCGGACCTGCCTTCGCTCGCCGGGCTGCGCATGCATTACCTTGATGAGGGTCGTGCCGACGCCAAGCGCACATGGCTGTGCCTGCACGGCAACCCGGCGTGGAGCTACCTGTATCGCAAGATGATCCCCGTGTTTCTTGAAGCGGGCGACAGGGTGGTGGCACCCGACATGATCGGCTTTGGCAAGAGCGACAAGCCGAAAAAAGACGCGGCCCACTCATTCAGCTGGCACCGCCAGGTGCTGCTTGAGTTTGTCGAGCGGCTCGACCTGCGCAACGTGATTCTCGTCGTGCAGGACTGGGGCGGAATCCTGGGCCTGACCTTGCCGATGGAAGCGCCCGGGCGCTACGACGGATTGCTCGTGATGAACACAACGCTGGCCACAGGTGACGCTGCGCTCAGCCCGGGCTTCCTCGCATGGCGGGCCATGTGCGCGAAGAACCCTGAATTCGATGTCGCACGCCTTTTTGCGCGTGGCAACCCGCAAATGAGTGAAGCTGAGTGCGCCGCGTACAACGCCCCCTTTCCCGATCGCGGGCATCGCGCCGCGTTGCGGATGTTTCCGCCGATGGTGCCCGAGCATGCTGATTCCGATGGCGCTGCCATCTCGCAAGTGGCTCGCGAATTCTGGTCAACGCAGTGGGCGGGCCGCAGCTTCATGGCCGTCGGCGTGCAGGACCCGGTGCTCGGCCCGCCGGCGATGCAGGCGTTGCGCGAATCGATCAAGGGTTGCCCTGAGCCCATGCTGGTCGAGCAGGGCGGTCACTTCGTGCAGGAGCATGGCGAGGAAATTGCGCGTGCTGCGGTGGGATACTTCCGCCGGTGAAACAACATATCTACGTTTATTCGCCGTCGAGTGCCGTTCGCGACAAGGCAGCGATCCGGCGCGGCGTCGCACGCCTGAAGTCACTCGGCCATGAGGTCGAGCTCGACGAAGCGGCGCTCGCTTCCCATATGCGCTTTGCGGGCGACGACGAGACGCGCCTCGCCGCCATCCACCGGGCAGCCGCAAGCGGCGCCGACGTTGCGCTCATCACAAGAGGCGGCTATGGGCTCACGCGGATCTTGCCCGGCATCAACTACAAGGCGGTCGCCAAAGCCATCCGCGGCGGCACGAAGTTCGTGGGCCTGAGCGACTTCACTGCCTTCCAGTGCGCTGTGCTCGCCAAGTCCGGCGAGACCACGTGGGCAGGCCCTGCGCTTGGTGAAGACCTGGGTGTCGAAGGCGAGCCTGACGACATCATGCTGGACTGCTTCGAAGACCTGGTGACGGGTCGGGGGGAGGGCGCGGGCTGGCGGCTGCCCGCTGCAGAAGCCATCGAGCAGCCGCTCAACCTGAAGGGCCAGCTGTGGGGCGGCAACCTGGCCATGCTCTCGTCACTTGTCGGAACGCCCTGGCTGCCCGACGTGCCCAACGGAATCCTGTTCATCGAAGACGTTTCCGAGCACCCCTATCGTGTCGAACGGATGTTGACGCAGCTGCTGTACGCAGGCGTGCTGAAGCGGCAGCGCGCCATCCTGGTGGGCCACTTCACGAACTACAAGTCTTACCCGCATGACCGCGGCTTCAAACTGAAGACGGTGCTCGACTGGTTGCGCGCGCAGGTCAAAGCGCCCGTGTTGACGAATCTGCCGTTCGGTCATGTGCCCACCAAGGTCTCGCTACCAGTGGGCGCGCAGGTCAATCTAGCGGTGCAGGGGCGTGATGCTTTTGTGCTGTGGGGCCACCAGCACTAGTGGCTGTGGCGCTAGCGGAGAGCAGGGGGGTCAGCCCACGAGCGGGCTGGGGCGGGAACCCATGCCGCCAGGCAACAAGCCCTGGAACTGGGCCGTGATGGATGCGATCTTCTCGCGCGCCTTGACCTCGCCATGCATGGATGCGAGCGCGGCCATCAAGTCACCGCGCAGGTACCACAGTGCCTGAATGTCATTGGCGTAGCGAATCCGGCGCGTCAGCTGAGGAAAGTGCCGGGAGCCGGATTCCCCCAGCGCCTGGAGCATGCATTCGCGAATATCTTCAGTGCCTGTTTCGAGCACCGAGTCCGAAGGCGTCACCGGATTGCCGAGCAAGCCGTAGAGACTGTTCCTGAGATTCGGTTTGAGCCAACGCATGGTTTACTTTTGGACCGCTGATTCGAAATTGCCTCAGCAGAGGATTGAAGTTATGCCCAGTGTGCGAAGAGTGCAAGTCAGCGTCGTGACCAAGTTAACGAATTAACAACATTCGAATCAATAGCTTGGTAACGAATCGTGATGCGATTTATGCGGTTGTGTCGCAATGAGGCCTTTTCGCTAAGAACGGTCATGAAGATCGGTCATCCTTTGGGAGCGCAACGCTTCAAAAGCTTCACGCCCATCGCCATGCGCGAATTCGCGCGTTCACAGCTCGACATGTTCGGGTAGTGCGCAGTGACGTTCAGCCCCGGCGGGTCGTAGTACAGCGTGGCGGTGGCGCCCAGCTCACTTGCGACAGAGCGGCCCTCGCATTTGACGTTGCCTGCTGCCACTGCCTCCACCTGCTTGCAAAAGCCCGAGTTCGGGTAGTCGACCTGCATGTCGGGTGCGCCCTTGGCATCGCGATAGACAAGGTACGTGTTGGGCGTTGAGCACCCGACCAGTGCGACGCCGGCGGCAATGGCAATGGCTATCGAGAGCGGGCTTGCAATGGAGCATTTGTGCATCGTGGGGGATCGCGGGTGGGTCAATGGAAAGGGCTGAAGTTATCGCGGAACCTGCGCGGGCAGTACTCGATGTAAGCAATTGAGACAGCCTGCCAAGACTTGGTCGGAAGGAACTAATGATCTGGCGCCGTTACGTACATTAGTCCTCAAATTGATCCTCAACTCCGATTTCGAATTCAGATGAGCGTGAAATCCGTGAACCTCCAGCCCATGAGCAGCCCCAGCGCCGACACAGGCTCTGGCCCGCTGGTGGCGCAACCCGATGCAGTCGCCACTTTCCGGGCCAGGATGGCAGCAGGCACACCGAAAAAACCCCCTGAGTGGACACCGCTCGCTACAGACGAGCAGATCCTCACGCTGCCGCCCGCCGATGTGGAGCGCCTGAAGATCAAGTGGGCCGGCGATGAAGACACGTTCCGCAGGGAAGCGTATGAGTTTTATGAGTTCTTCAAGGCATCGCAAGAGCTCACGGCGCAGCAACTTGCGCTATCCGAATACAAGCGCAGGCAAGAGGAGAAGGCCGAAGCACGCCGCTAGCGGCCTGCGGGACAGGGGGTCTCCTCGTTTTCAGTGCAATAAGTGACGGTACGAAAAGCTAGCACTGGCGCGGAGGTGGTGTTGGTAGATCGTTGATTTCATTGACTTTCCTGTTCACTTTCAAATCTGCGA
>NZ_WJBU01000029.1 GCF_009646335.1 Caenimonas koreensis DSM 17982
ATCTGATGGCGAGATTCGACAGTGCGATCGGCTTGGCTTGGTCGCACGGAGTGATCACCGATGAAGTCAACACCTGACCAGCCATAGCTCAGTCGCTGCAATCAAGACGGGATCGCCGGACGCTTACGCAAGAATTCGAAGAATCGAGATTACAAATTTTCGGTCGATCCAACGCCTGGACTGGTTTCCACATCCGGGTATCAACGCGATCATCGGATCTGGTGACAGCGGAAAGTCCTCCGTGCTTGACGCAATCGAATGGTGCATTGGCGCACGCAACTCTGTGCCCGTCACTGATGCAGACTTCCACAACGTCGACACCGAGAAAGCCATCTCAATCACGGTGACGGTCGGTGACCTGTCAGGGCGCCTTCTTAACCTTGAATCGTACGGTTCCTTCTTCCGACACTTCGACGCCGAGACCTCGACCATTGACGACGAACCTCTAAGCGGCGCGGAATCGGTCCTGACCATCAACTTGACGATCCAGGCAGACCTGCAGCCAATTTGGTCACTCGTCTCGGAGAGTGCTGCTGAGGCCGGCAAATCCAGAATGTTGCGATGGGAGGATCGCACGCTCGTGCATCCTTCGCGCCTAGGCAATTACATCGCGAGCCAGTTGTCATGGTCGCGTGGCTCGATTCTCCACAAGCTGACCGCTGAGCGGACCCAAACCGGACCGGCGCTTGCTCAGGCAGCGCGCAACGCGCGCAGCGCCTTCGGGCGCATCACCGGAAGCCAGTTCGAGGAGACGCTGGATGCCGTAAAGACCGTAGCCGGGAGACTTGGCCTTGCAGTGGGCGACACCCCGCACGCCACACTCGACGCGCACAACGTGTCGTTGACAGACGGAGCGATAGCGCTACATGACACACAGGGTGTCCCGTTACGGTCACTTGGAACGGGTTCGTCCCGCCTGCTTACCGCAGGCTTGCAGCGCTTCGTTGCCGAAGAGGCGGGCAGTTCCATTCTGCTGGTCGATGAAGTGGAACACGGGCTCGAACCACACCGAATCCGCAAGCTGCTCGGTGAGATGGGATACAAGGAAGCCGAGCCTGCCATCCAGACGTTTCTAACTACACACTCGCCGGTTGTACTTCTGGAATTGGGCACTCCGCCCCTCCACGTGCTCCGGCGAAAGCTCAGTCACCACCAAATCCTGAAGGTTGCAGCTGATACGCAGGGAACACTACGCACCGCCCCGGATGCATTCTTGGCGGAATCCGTGATCGTCTGCGAAGGGGCCACCGAAGTCGGCTTTGTACGAGGCCTTGACCAACATCTTGAACGGATCGGCAAACCCACACTGTTCAGTCATAGCGTGACAGCGATCGACATAAAAGGTGGCGGGCCCGACTCTATGATTTTGCGCGGCGTGCTGCTCGCGAAGCTTGGATACCGGGTCGCTGTATTCATCGATGCGGACAAGCCTGCGAGTGCATTCAGGGTGCAGGAGTTAGAGGATCTGGGCGGTCGCCTTTTCACCTGGAGGACTCCCAGAACAACTGAAGGCGAATTGTTCCAGAGCCTGGCAGCACCTGACGCGGCGGCGTTGTTGGCGCGAGCGTATGAACTGAACCCGAAGACGGATGACCACATCAAGTCCAAGTCGTCCGGCAAATTAACGTATGCATCTGCCCTGAGTGCCCTGCAGTCGAGTGGACCAACGGAATCGCTTCGGCAGACGCTCGGTGACACGGCGCATGCATGCGAGTGGTTCAAAAGCGTTGGCAAGATGGAAGATGCCGTACGCGACATCATCGGTCCGGGACTAAAGACTGCAGACCAAGGGTTCAGCGGTCAAGTGGCGGAACTGATTAAGTGGGTCCGTGCATGCTGACACTTCAGCCGGACGAGGTGCAGCGCGGCAGCGTTACAGCCGCCGCCGGCTGCGGCAAGACACAACTGATCGCTAGTTGCATCGGGCGTCACACTGACCACAGGCCCATCCTAGTTCTGACGCACACCCTCGCCGGTGTCGCTGCCCTCAAGGACCGGCTGCGGCGCATCGAAGTCCTTGGTGCGGCCTATCGTCTTATGACGCTGGATGCTTTTGCTCAATGGCTGGTTGGAGCGTTTCCAAGGCGCACCCAAATGGATTTGAGAGCCATGCGCGTGTCGGGCAACCCTTTCGACTACACATCAGTCCAACAGGCGGCGGCACAGCTGATCATGGATCATCATTTGGATGACCTTCTGCCCGCAACCTACGCGCGGCTGTTCGTCGACGAGTATCAAGACTGCTCGGTGGAGCAGCATGGGATGGTTAAAGCCATCGCTCGCCTCGTACCGACGTGCGTTTTCGGCGATGAGATGCAGGCCATCTTCACGTTCGGCCGTGCGGCACCGGTGGATTGGGACAATGACGTCGTGCCCTGCTTTCCACCTATAGGAGAACTCAACGATCCATGGCGCTGGCGCAAGGTGGGCAAGGAACCATTTGGCCGCTGGCTTGTCGGGGTGCGTGCCCAGCTAAAAGCAGGAGGGGGCGTCGACCTCACCCGCGCCCCGGCAGAAGTCGACTGGCGTACCTTCACCGACGCGAGCGCTCTTGCCGTGCGCCGCAAAGCTGCGGGTTGCTCCGTGGCGAAAGGCAGTTCCGTGCTCGTCATGGGACAAAGCTTCAGTACCTCGAGTCAGCACAGGATCGCGCGGCAAACGCATGGGGCCCATACAGCCGAAGCATCAGAACTTGACGACCTGCTGAACTTTGCCATGCAATTTGAGGTGGGGTCAGCCATGGCACTTGACGCGCTGCTCGCTCTGGCCGCATCCGCCGTGGCAAATGCCAACATTTCGCACCTGAAGGCGCGATTGAAGAGCCTGAAGGCCAAGCGAGCGATCAAGGAAGCAAACGAGACTGAAGAGCTTGTCCTCCAGTTCGATGGGAGTCCCACCACGCAGCACGCGGCAACCTTGCTGGAAGCAATCGCTCGACAGCCGAAGGCGAGGGTGTTTCGACGCGAGATCTATTTCGGTGTGATCGCTGCTTTGCGCAGGTGCTCTGAACGCAAGTGCTCCGTCGCCGAGGCTATTCAGCAAGTGCGCGACGGCTACCGCCACGCCGGTCGCAAAGTGTCGGGACGTGTCGTCGGCAGCACGCTCCTGCTAAAGGGCCTTGAAGCCGACACTGCGGTGGTCCTCTACCCGGAAGAGATGGATGCCAAGAATCTATACGTTGCCATGACAAGAGGAGCCCGACGGCTGGTGATTTGTTCGGGTGCATCGATACTTATTCCTAAGCCCGCGATGGGCCGCCCGGCATAGCATGAGCCCACCCGCCCTCGACCCATAGCACTTAATCTGCGCAGAGCACAAGGCAAGGAGATGGTAGGGTCGTGTAGAGGCACCCAAAACAGTGACCTGCGTATCCGCTAGAACTCCCCTTATCCCTCCACCATGCACTTCGACGACGTAATCCTCACCCGCCGCAGCATCCGCGGCTACAAGCCCGACCCCGTCCCCCGCGCCCTCATCGAAGAAATCCTTGCACTCGCCATGCGCGCTCCTTCGTCCATGAACACGCAGCCGTGGAACTTCTATGTCGTCACGGGCGAGGCTCTCGACCGCATTCGCGCAGGCAACACCGAACGCATGCTCGCCGGCGTGCCGCAGTCGCGTGAGTTCCGCACGGGCGAGGCCTTCGCGGGCCAGCACCGCGAGCGGCAGATCGGCGTTGCCAAACAGTTGTTCGCGGCCATGGGCATTGCGCGCGACGACGCAGTGATGCGGCAAGACTGGGTGATGCGCGGCTTTCGCCAGTTCGACGCGCCGGTGTGCGTCATCATCACTTACGACCGCGTGCTCGCCAGCAGCGACGACACGGCCTTTGACTGCGGCGCCGTCGCCACGGCGCTCGTCAACGCCGCGTGGTCGCGCGGCCTCGGCTGCGTGATCAACAGCCAGGGCATCATGCAGTCGCCCGTGGTGCGCGAGCACGCAGGCATTGCCGCAGACCAGGTGATCATGAAGAGCATCGCGCTTGGCTGGCCCGATGAATCTTTTCCGGCCAACGCTGTGGTGTCTGAACGCAAGAGCGTGAGCGAGGCAGCTGTGTTCGTGGGTTTCAACGACTAGAGAGCTGCGCAAGATGCAATCTTCACGTTGGATGTCAGCGCTGGTCTCGTTGTTCGTCGCAGGCACCGCGTTCGCCCAGCGCGTGCCGATGGCAACTGCAGACGAGCCCTTCGCAGCAGACGCGCTGGTAAAGGGCGTGAGCGCAACGCGCGAGTCCTGCGCGCAGCTGCAGGGCGGTGTGTGGGCAGATGCCGGCTCGTTCGGCGCGGAGTGTCTGCGCTCGTGGGTGCACGGGCTCGATGGCGACGTTGCCAGCAACGTGCTGGTCTATCTCCCGCCCGACCAGTTGACTTTCAACCTGCCCGCGCCGGGCTACACCAGCTTGAGTCCGTCGCGCATGGCAGCGCTCACCGCGCAGATGCAGCGCAGCGCGGGTGTGCCATTCATCTTCCTCGCGCGCCCCGGCACCTTTGGCTCGTCGGGCACGCACGGCGATCGTCGCCGCGAAGCTGAAGCCAGGCTCGTCTCCGCTGCGCTCGATGCGCTGCGGCGCAAGCACGGCATCACGCGCTTTGTCGTCAGCGGGCTCAGCGGCGGCGGCCATACCGTCGCGGCTCTGCTGGGCTGGCGCTCAGACATTGTTTGCGCGGTTGCTGCGTCTGCCGTGTCTTCACCGCGCATGCGCTGGCAGGCGATGGGCCAGTCGCAAGATGTCACGGGGCACTCCGATTCGTACGAACCCGTTGAGCATCTCGCGCACCTCGCAAGAGGCACGATGCATCCGCAGTTGCGGGTGTTTGTGCTCGGCGACCTGAAAGACAGCAACGTGCCCTGGGCCACACAACTTCCTTTGGCAACGCGGCTTCAGCAGATGGGTGTGCCCACGCAGTTGCTGAATGCCGAGGGCAGCGACGCACAGCACCATGCCCTGAGCGACACGACTCGCGCGGTGGGCGCCGCGTGTGCCAAAGGGGTGGGCACGCCTGACATCGTGGAACTCGTGAAGGGGCGCAGGGGTTAGTGGCTCGATCTGCTGCTGCGCACGCAGCGACCAATGTCAAATCTTCGTCGAAGCGCCTCGCAAGCTAGCGCCTCCTTCGCCTCACGCGTCCCCACGCGACACCAGGTACTCACCCACTGCGGCTTTCAAACCTTCTGTGCCTGCGGCAAAGCGCAGCGCGTCGCCACTGCGGTCGAGGTCTCGTCGCGGATCGTAGTCGCGGCTTTGAAGAATGCTGTGGCGCATGCCGTACTGCCTGCCCGCCAGCTTGCCGTGCCACAGATGCAGCAGACGGTTGTCAGCCAGGCCCACACCCGGCAGCGTGCGAAGGCAGCGGCGCGCCCAGGTGCGGATGTCCGCCTGGTGGCCGGGTGCCAGCGAGCGATGGTGAAAGTGTTCGTCCAGGCGCCCCATCGCCGCCGACACCAGCACCTGGTCACCGCCGCCGACGATATTGCATTCGTACAGCTCGAAGCCCGGTAGCGCCTCCAGGCGCAGCGCGATAGACATACCGGGGATGCCCGACACCTGTATCACCGTAGGCGCCATGGCCTGCACGAGTTCCGATTTGGTGTCGAACAACGGGCGGCCCTGCGCGAGCGCACTGGCGATGGACGGCAAGCTGCGCTCCGGCGCCACCGCCATGAGCTGCGCGATGTCCCGCACGCTGGGCGACAGCGGCGGCAGATAGTCCACGCGCGAAAACGTTTGCACCAGCGGGCACACATCCAGCTGCGCCGTCACGCGCTCGGCCCAGCCTGGCTGGGCAAACACGGCGTCGGCGTCGATCAGCGCAACATCGCGGGCCAGCGACTGCGCACGGATTGCCGCCAGGCCGCGATTGAGCAAGCGCTCTTTCTGCCACAGCAAGTCACCGCCCTTGACCTGGATCAGCACGTCGGCGTCGCCAGACGCGAGTTCAAAGCGGCCGTCGGGAGCCCATTCCACCGTGACCAGCGGCACGTCCAGGTTCCGTCGAAACACGTGGTAATTGTGGCGGCGGCGCTGCGCGCCAAACGGGTTGTAGTAGGCAGTCAGTGCGACAAGCGGGGCCATCATGGCGTCAATTGTCGGACATGATTTGCATCAACTGATGTCAATGACTAAGGCTGCCAGCCACCAATTTCAAATCTTCGTCGAAGCGCCTCGCAGAACGTGCGCGTGCCGGTGAGCGTGAGCGTGAAGGTGGCTCGCTTCGATCCGCTGATGGGTGCAAGAGAGACGTCGCCGCTACCTTCATCCACCATCACGTTCAACGGCGTACCCGGCTCGATGAGGCCTTGCGCGTCGTAAGCCCACTCGCCCTCTTCCTCCTGCGGGCCGCAAGGACCGAACGTGTCGATGGCCCAGTGCAGCACGGCCGTCATCTCCGCGACTACGGCAGGCACACGGTCGGGGAACACTGAGGCCATCGCGTCAAAGCTACCGCTGCCGTTTTCCTCATCGCTGAATTCAAAGTCGAGGTATTGCAGTTGCATGGGGTGTGCTTGCCTGCGGCTCAATGAACCCGCAGCACCTCAAACTGCTGCCGGATGGGGGCGACCTGTATCGACACTTCATCACCCTCGCATTTGCCCAGCATGGCCTTACCCAAAGGGGCTTCGCTGCTGATGACCTGCACGAGCTGATCGCCGCTGACCAGCTTCATGCTGCCGCCATCCGGCCCGAGAAAAAGGTGTTGCTGCTTGTCGTCTGCATCGACAAGGCAGACCAGCGCGCCGAGCTGTATGCCTTTGCTGGCGTCGTAAGCGCGCGGGCGGAACTGGCGCCAATCGGCCATCGCCTGGCGAATGTCTTCGGCACGCCGGGCCTGGCCGGTGGCCAGGTAGGACGCTTCGAGCCCCAGGGTGTCGTATTTGTTTTCGGCGATGTTCTCTTCATGAGTCGCCGTTTCATGCGCCGCCCGCATGGCCTGTTCGGCTTGCAGCAGGTCTTGCGCGAGCCGCTCCAGCACCTGCTGCTGCAGCAAGAATTTATCCATGGTCTTTATCCGTTTGCCGCAAGCAGGCCTTGGGCGACCAGCGCTTCGACGATCTGCGCCTGATGCAAGTCGCGCCTGCGCTTGGCGGGCTCGCGCGTGGGTGCCTGCGCGGACATCCATCGCTTGAACTGCACAAATGCGTCTGGCGCAATCGTGCGCATCAGCGCCATCTTGCCTGGTGCCGAGACAACGACATGGTCAAAACGCTTGGCCGTCGTCAAAACCTTGGCGCGAACGGCCTGTACGGGCCATAGATCGTCTTCATCGTCCGAGAACCGGAACGGATGAGGATCGTCACCCTCGGGCTGACGCCGCAAAAAATCAACCTCGAAACCTTTCTCATTGATAGCGGTTTCGTTCTGGCCCGGCTTGCGAATGAAGGTAGGGTCTGCGCGCTGAAGAATCTGCAACATCGACGACTCGAGCTTGCCAAGGTCGGTGACGAAGCGCACGCGCTTGCGTGCGTCCCACAGCAAGTCCACATCTTGCGTCGCCAATGCGCCTTGCACGATGCGCACGCCCGCTGCCGTCTCATAGGCATAAAGCGCATGCGTTCCGACGACAACGAAGTGCTCCCCAAGGCCTGCGTCTTCAATGGCCTGCAGCACGCCCAGCACCGGCGCAGGCACACGCCCCACCTTGAGGGCGCGATTCAGGCGAACTGCATCGGCGAGCGCCGCGCGCAATGCGCGAAGGCGATCTTCGACGGCACGCTTGCCCGAGATGAAGTCCTGATAGGTCTTCTCGGTTTCGGGCGAGCGTGGGCCGATCCGGTGCTGGCGGTTGTCGGTGCGCGTACGAATCAGATACTCGTAGTCGCCCTGCCGCTTCCAGTACATGCCGCCCACGAAAGAGCGCGCTTGCGCGTCGACACGCCTATGCTCATTGAACACCGTTGTGGAATCGATGAGCTGGCGCGCAGCGTTGTCGGGGATGGGGAAAAAGTCCATTGGCCGTATAAATCTCGAAATTGAATTTTATACGGCCAATTTTCGGCTACACCAGCATCAACTTCTCGATCTTGTGATTCGCAGCCTTCAGCTTCTTGAACAGCGCCAGCAGCAGCGCCTTGTTCATGCTGATCATCGCGGCGGGGTCGGCATGCATTTCTTCGACCATGCGCTTGCTGAACTCCGCAGCAATGATCTTGTCGTCGGCTATCACAGTGGCGGATGTGGTGATGTTGCCGTCGGCAAAAAAGATACCTTCGCCGAAACAGTCGCCCGTCTCAATCGTGCCGACGATCTTGCCGTTGCGGTATGCGTCGGCCGAGCCATACAGGATCACGTAGAACGCCTTCATCTCGTCGTCTTGCGTGGTGATGGAGACGTCGGATTTGAAGGTCTTGATCTGCGCTGCTTGCGCCATGCGCTGCAGCCAGTCGTCGGGCATGGGCTCGAAGAAGGAACACTTGCGCAACGCGGCGAAGCGGGCTGCCGGGTCTTGCATCAGCTGCGCGGCATACGCAGCAAAGTGCTGGTCGATGGCGTCAAACTCGTCCATGCATGCTCCAGCCGTCAGGCCTTGGGCGGCGGTGGCGCCGGCTTTTCTTCAAGCGACAACGTCATCGGCGGCGATGCAGGTTTGGCAGCAGGCACTGCGGCAGCGGCGGGCTTGGGCAAATCTGGCAGCTTCACGCCGCCGGGCATCTTGATTTCCTCTTCTTCAGGCTCTTTGTCGACCTGCAATGAAAGGCCGCTCGTTGCCGCATCACCGCCGGGCAGCTCTTCACGAATGAAGCGCTTGCTATTGAGCTTGAGCCGCAGCATCAGCTCGCTCTTCGCGTCTGAATTGACTTGCACTTCCTGCAGCGAGATATCGCCAGCGTCATACAACTCATAGAGGCACTGGTCGAAGGTTTTCATGCCCAGCTCGATCGACTTCTTCATGATCTCTTTGAGCTGGCCCACTTCGCCCTTGGCGATCGCGTCGCGCGATGTGCCGGTGCTCAGCAAAATCTCGACCGCCGCAGCGCGCCCGCCAGAAATCTTGCGCACCAGCCGCTGCGAAATGATGGCGCGCATGTTCAGCGCCAGGTCGTTGCGCACCTGGTCGTGCTTTTCGATCGGGAAGAAATTCACGATGCGGTCAATCGCCTGGTTGGCGCTGTTGGCGTGCAGCGTGGCCATGCAGAGGTGGCCGGTCTCTGCGAAGTTGAGCGCGTATTCCATCGTTTCGTGATCGCGGATTTCGCCGATCAAGATCACGTCGGGCGCCTGGCGCAGTGTGTCCTTGAGCGCATCGAACCAGCCGACTGTGTCGATGCCCACTTCACGATGCGTGACGATGCAGTTGCCGTGCGGGTGCACGTATTCAACCGGGTCTTCAATCGTGATGATGTGGCCGTGCGTCTCTTTGTTGCGCACGCCGAGCATCGCCGCCAGCGTGGTGGACTTGCCCGAGCCGGTGCCGCCCACGAGGAGAATCAGCCCACGCTTTTCAAGCACGATGGTCTTGAGCACGGGCGGCAGGTTCATCTTGTCGAAATCAGGGATCTCCGTGGTGATCACGCGGATCACCATTCCTGTGCGCTGCTGCTGCGTGAAGATGTTGATGCGAAAGCGCCCCGCACCTTCGAGCGAGATCGCGAAGTTCTGGCCCTTGGTGTCGATGAAGCTTTGCCACTGCTTTTCAGAGGCGATGGCGCGTGCCATCTTGCTCGTCTGCTCGGCTGACAGCGGGTTTTCGTTGAGCTTGGTCAGCTTGCCATTGAGCTTGATGGCCGGCGGAAAGCCCGCCGTGAGGAACAAGTCCGAGCCTTTCAACTGCACCATGGCACCGAGCATCTTGTGCACGATGGCCTGGTACTGCTGCTTTTCCTGTGGTTCCATGTCCGCTCCTGAGCCCTCTGTCCGCACAAATGTAAGAGAGAACCGGGCTTAGCTACCCCCCAAAGTCATCAAAGCGCCAGCGGCCGGGGATGCGGACTTGGACCTCACCGCAGCCATCACGACGCTCGAGCACCACAGCGCAGGAACTTGACGAGCAAAGCTCTTGCATGTTACTTTAGTACCATTATGTCAACCGACTTTGCGGCTTGATGAGCTGTTTAGTGTTATAGCTCGATGGGTGCGCCCCTCACGGCCCCAGCATCTCTTCTCGATTCAGTATCCATGCGAAACATGATCCCAGACCCATTGTGCAAGTCTTTCGAAGCGGGCGGGAACCACTACCTGATTCCGCCCTTTGGGTCGATCGTCAAGCTCAATTCAAGCGGCCTGCTGATTTGGCAGTGGCTTGGGCAGCGGCTATCTTGGGACGAGATTTGCGCTGCATACGCTGAAAAAACAGGCATCGATATTGCCGAGAGCACCGCGGAAGTCACCGCGTTTACCCAGCAAATGTATTCGTCCAAGTGCCTGACAAATGAACTTTCCGCAAGCTAAACATTTCAAGATCGTTGCGCACGAGCCCATAAAGGCTGCGGCAAATCTTCTGAACGTTGCGCTCGTAAATCCTCCCGATCCGCAGTCCGCAGGAAATGAGCGCCTCATGCCACCGCTTGGACTTGGCTACATCGCGTCGTATGCACGTGCGATCGGGCATGATGTTGATCTCTTCGACTATGCGCTTGACCTGGATGTCAGCGAAGAGTACTTGCAGAAGACGGGCCTCTTCGGCAAGGAATATGCTGTGTACGGAATCAGCACCTACACCGATACTTTCGCGCAGGGAATCAAGCTTGCGGAAAAGATCAGAAAAAACCGCCCTCGGTGCAAGATCGTCATGGGCGGCTATCACGTCTCCATCTTGCACGAGGAGACCTTGCGCGACTTTCCCGTAATCGATGCCGTCGTTCGCGGCGAAGGAGAGGTGACCTTTTCGAAGTATCTGGAGGCGCTGTCGGCGGGGGACGAGGCAATGGCATTGCTCCCGGGGTTGACATGGCGGTCTGGCGAGCGGGTGATCAGCAATGCGTCCGCCAAGACGCTGGTGGAGCAAGACCTCATTCCTGTGCCCGCACGAGATTTCAAGTACAGCCCTGGTTCGTATGTCGAATACCTCTCCAGAGAGTCGGGCGTGACGCGAAGAACCATCTCAATGGTTAGCAGCCGAGGCTGCCCTAAACGATGCACGTTCTGTTCGATTACTGTGCTCGATCCGCTCTGGCGGGCGCGCTCAGTAGAGTCGATGATGTTTGAGATCCGGAAATTGTACGAACAAGCTCCGTTCGATCACATTCTTTTCGAGGACGCGAATTTCTTTGTTCGGCCCACTAGAACGCTGGAGTTCTCCAGAAAGCTATTCGAGTTCAATCCAAGAATTACTTGGAGCGGCACCTCGACGCCAGATCATATTGTCAAGCACAAAGATGTGATCAAAGAAATTGGGGCCCTCAACTGCGCGGCGCTCGAAGTTGGAATCGAGAGTGGAAATGAAGGTTCGTTGAAGAGATTCGGCAAGGGCAACACGGTTGAGACGAACAAGGCCGTCATTGCAGTTCTGGAAGGCTCCGGCATTGCACTCGGACTGGACTTCATCATGTTCGACCCCATGATGACTACGCGTGAACTCGACGCGAATCTGGACTTCATCGCTGGCTGTGGCTTTCAAGACTCTTGGCCAGCGCCTGTGTTTCAGGAAGTTCTTCTCTATCCGGGGACTCAGATCCGCAGCGAGTACTTTCAGGAATTCGGAGGCGTAGAGCCCGTTCACGAGATTCCCGAGACGAACTTCATGGACAGTACGGTCGCCCGCATCTTCCGGATTTGCCGCTTCTATCATGACCGCGGCAGACACGAAGTCGATGCTCTGCTGCGCGAGCTCTATCAGACGCTGAATGCAATTCGTCAGCGTGAGACGGCGGCGCCTCTGGGAGATCTACGCGACGAATTGGCTTCAAGCTATGCCGAGCTTGCCATGCAGACGATTCTTGTGCGGCAGCTTTCGTACCGATTCGTCAGAGTTGCCTGCAACTACTGCAAAGAGAATCCGGAAGTTGATCAAGAATACCTGCAGATAGCCACAGCGATACGCAAGATGGTGGTGGACCCAGTCGTTCATCAAGCGCGACGCGTGCTGTCCGCGTTCCTGGACTCGCCAGGAGCAGCATCGGTCACCGTCGTTCCCGACAAGTTCGTGCGCAGCAGAGCGATATGAGCTCGTACACATCGTTGAAACTGCGTGAGCAGGACGCGCATATCTGGTTTTCAGTATTGCCCAGGCGTGACGAAGCTGCAGAACGCTCCGTAACAGCCTCGCTTGCAACAGGTTTGCTGAAGCCGGATCTCAGGATGGTAGCGTTGCTTGAAGGCAAACCCGTTGCTCGAATGCTGCTGCGAAACAAGGGAAATGTCGTTCACATGTACTCGCCGGGCCTGTCACCGCAATTGGCAGTCGAGCACCAAGCTCCGGTGATTCTGGCGCTCACCAAATCTGCTGTTTCAGAGTGCGACCGGCACTTTGCGGGAAGGGTGCAGTTGCTCGCGGAGCCCGCGCACGATGTGGCGTTTTGCGCCGAGTGGCTGGACGCGTTGACGGCCTGCGGGTTCATTGAGAAGTCGTGCTATCGAATGCTGGTTGCCTCGACCGAGCGGCCGCACCTGAAGTCGCATGCGGATGCTGTGGAATTGGACGAAGCGGACGAACCAGCCATCTCTGCAATCCGGGCGGCCGCCTCTTTGAACACATTTGACAGGCGACAGGACACATCTGCGGACTATGTCCATCGCCTGCTTGGTAATTCCAAAGACAGCGCCACGCGGCATTGGCTCGGCATGCGATGTTCTGCTGGCGACTTGGTCGCCTATTGCATCACCTACAGCGCGGAGATTCCAGAAATCCCCGGGCCTGCGGCTTGGCTGGCACAAATTGACACCAAGCCGGAATTCCGAGGTCGCGGTCTTGGTCAGCAATTGATCGAGACGGCGATGTATCACTTCGCAAGAGCGGGTATAGCTAATATTGCGTCGTGTGTTGACGTCATGAACAAGCCCTCGCTCGCCCTCCATGCGAAGACCGGCTTCAAGTTCTTGCCCGGACTCTATTTCGACATGGTGCGCTTGCCCAGCGACAGAGAATTAACTGCCCTGTCGTAGAGTGCTGTTCCGACACGACTGACGTCCCCGTCGGTTTCGAATGCACGCATATTGAGCGCTGCTTCAATTGTCGGCGCGCATTTGAACCTCTCGAATGCTTCTCGCTTGAGATCCTCAGCTACGGGCAGACGTAAGCGCCTGGCGAGATTTGCCCGCTCAGCGACACAGTTAGAAAGCAGGCCCAAGTACCCGGCGCTCTCGAACTCGTCAATAACGATCCTGTACAGCCGGCTCGATTCTCTGACGTCGCCGCAAGCCAGTGCCTGCATGGCCGTTGTTGCTCGAATTGAAAGGGACACCGCGACCCCAAGGTCAGCGCCAACCAAGCTCGCCCTATCGACGTGGGCGCAAGCCTGCGACATCTTGCCCTGGTAGCATGCCAGCGTTGCCAATGAGAGTTCGACAAACGCTTGTTCGTGTTGAGTTTTCCAAGTGTGAAGCAACAGATGTCGATCGAGTGCCACTGCGGCGGCGCGCCAATCTGCCCGGGACATTTGAAGGGAAACGAGGTTGCTGACCGCCCGCAGGTTGTAGGGCTGTTCAGCCACCCAGGCACTGGCCGAAAGTTCGGCCAGTTCCAGCTCTTGTCTGATGAGGTGGAAGTGAGTGGCACTTTCGGGATCAACCGGCCTGGGCGGAAAGCCTGGCACCGCGCCCAGCCGCTCCTCCTCAAAGATCGCCTGATTCAATATGCTTGGGTGATTGGCTCCCAAAATCTTTGATCTCAGAAGGACGGCGGCCTCTCGTTGCCCGGTTCGAAGCTGTCGAGTTACTTCTGCGGCAGCTGCAAGCGGATGACAGATGCCGGGCTTAATGAGTGCCCCCACGTCGCCGTGACTGCCAGCCGGGCAAAGATTCGCCAAGGCGGCGCGGGCCGCGGCAATGGCGGGCCGGTCATCAAGTGCGTCCATCGCCAAACTGAACTCCGCGATCGCGATTGACGGCGGCAGGTAAGTCAGCAGCGCTCGGCAGAACGCGAATAGGCTCGCGTCGTCGCCTGTCAGGTCAAGCCCATCCTTCCATGTACGAAGCGTGTCGGCATTGCAACCCCGTATGTCACGGCTTCTGTCAGTTGAGACGATCGTGATCCCGTCGAAGTTGAGTTCAAGAGACCTGGAGGCAGCGCCCACCACCGTCCAATTCCAATCAGGCAGCGGCAGTCGCGCTGGCAGCGGCGGCCTCATAAGTATTTACCCTTGTGATACATAAGTTCCGTTTGTGTAGGATCGTTTAGCGCAATTGTGCGCTTTAGGAAACTATATGAGCGAAAAAATGTTAGCAAGTGGCGCCGCAATTGTCGGCGCTTTGGCCGCCTCTACTGCCTCTGCGGCTGTCCAGCCTCAGCAGGCGACCGTTCCGGTTGACGTGGCTGCTGCCATCACGAAGGCACAGGCAGAGGCCGATAAGGCTACGCCGAACATCTTCGAGCAAGCGGAGATGCGTCGTGCGGCTCTCGGCAAGGTGCTTGGCACCTTGGCTCTTAGCAAAACCAACCGCGACCAACAGCCCGACTGAGGCCCACGAAAGCAAAGCGGGCCTGGCCCGCTTTCGATAAAAACCATGCTCCCACACAATTTCTTCCAGAACCACTGGCTAAAAGCGCCTCTGGTGTGTCGAGGTCTGGTCAGCACACTGGCTGATGGATCAATCGATTGGTCTGGCCAGTTCAAGAGTTGGGCTGAGTCAGCGACCGTGCAGGCAAGGCTTTTCAGCTCAGCGATCCTCGGCAGCAACGGAGAACCGCAGGCTCATGTCGCGAAGTCCGGCTCTGACGCCTTGGCTATCTTCGAGCAGCACGCCAGCGCCGAAACTCCACTGACCTTGCTGCTCAATGGGTGCGACAGCGCAAGCCCTCTGCTGCGCACAATGCGAGAAAGGCTCAACCTGAAGCGCACCTGGCGAGAAGACGACATCGTCGCGACCATGTCGTCGCACCAAAGCGGCATCGGATTTCATTCCGGCCACGAAGACGGATTCTTGGTGCAGCTTGAGGGAACCAGAGTCTGGAGGTTCTGGGAACCGGCTTCCGTCCCAAGGCCATACCTTCTCTCGCTGCTCGCGCACCCTGACTTCGCCGATGAACAAGTGCCCCCACCTCCAGGGGATCCCGAGATGGAGTTCGTGATCAATGCTGGCGACGCCATCTACCTTCCGTCCTTATGGGGCCACTCTGGCATAACCGTTGGAAATTCAGTCGCGCTTTCCATCGCTTGGAAGGGTATTACACCGTTCAGCCTGCTCGTCGAGAAGTTTGGCAAGCGCACCGTACTGAGCTCGTGGCCACAATTGCGCATCTATTCAGATGACCTGTTTGCGCCTGTCGATCATGAGGATGCACCGAACGTGCGCTCGATGCTGCTCACGCGCTTCTTGGAGATGCATCCGCAGGTCAATGATGTGGTCGCGCGTGAATTTAAAGAGCCAGTTCCAGCGCTATAGCGACGGTAGTTGGCTCTGGAACGACGGAAGAGTATCTGGACTTATCCGCTGGGTACACCACCGCCGTCTTCACACTTCGTTGATGGAGCCCTGTAGCAGAAAAGCGCAGGCGTACGTCGCGCCGCAATTCCGCCTGGGCAAACACCGCCGCCTCATAGGAGGAGCCGGAACTCTGGAGCAGTCCCGAATACAGCGACTGCTCCAGCGCACGCCGGTAGCTGAAGGTCGCCCCATACTTCATAGAACGGACGGCAGCGTCGATCGATATCTTGGTTGCAGCAAATGGCACTGCGTCGGCATCGCGTGTAAGCCCACCATTGAACACCTTGGCTTTGCCATAAGACTGGCTCAATTCAGTGTTCACGCCCCACACCTTCGTCGACAGCTTGCCTTCCAGGTGCACAAATGTTCCCGAGCCCAGGTTAACTGGCGATTCAACATAGCTCCCCCCTCTGCTCTCGAGCGCCTTGACGATCACGTCGTGCGAGCGGCGGTACTGCGCGGCGAGCGACCACTTGAGAGGTTCGCCATTACCCGACAGCGAGACCTCGACAGAGTTTGCAAGTTCCGGGCGCAGCGATGGATTGCCCAGATAGTCAGGGTCGAATGGAGTGTTTCTCGCTGAGCGTTCGGCGCCTGTGAGTTCGTCACCGGTAGGCAAACGCACCCGGCGTCCGGCGGTCAGATTGAACGCCATGTTCGGCGAGACTTGCCAATCAACCCCCACGGAAGGCTGTGCAATCGTGCCTCCAGTCGCAGGGCCGGCCGAAACCTTTACTGAGTAATCGAGCACACGCAGACCGAGCTTGAAGTTCGCTGTGGCGATCGTCCTGGAAACTTCGCCAAAGACTGCCAGCCGATGTTGGTGAGTGCCAAAGTCGCTAGATTGGGCGCCGAGCGATCGCGACCCGGCAGTTAGGTCGAAATGATCCTGCCGCTGGGCGATCACCAGTTCCGTACCCAATGACCACGCGCCGAACCTGGACGACTCGCCGTCAAGCTGATACGCCGCCGAAACGCTTCGATTCGTATAGTCCTGCTGCCTTGTAAGGGAGTCCGTTAGTACACCGAATGAGGCTACGTTACGCGCACTCTCCCTGGTTGTATTGCTAAATCGCAGCTTCGCTGTGGTGCTGACATCTCGTGTAAGGGGAGCACTGTAGACAATGCTGGGCGCGACCGTGCGCGTCAGCACATCTATCCCCCAAATATTGTCAAGGGTGCCAGCCGGCTCAAGAAACTCGTCGCCACGGCGACGAGACCTTCTCAAGGTGACGGGAAGCGACAAGTTGAGGACTGCGTCGTCGAATCTGGCCTCCAGCGCCGGATTCAGGAAAACCTCACCCACTCTTGAAAAGTATTGAATTTGGGATTGTCGGTTATACCCGGGCCCCACACCCGTTTGATACTCCACGCCAGCCGTTCTCGGCCAACGCACACTGGCACTCACCGTGATTTGCCCGACATCAGTGGAGTAGCCCGGTGACTTCAAGCTGATTGATGAACCAATCTCATTGCCCCGCAGGTCGACAGACATCTTCATTTCGCCGCCTGCAGCCGGCCGCCGTTTTGTAACTATATTGATGAAGCCAACGGAACCTGACTGCGCGGCTGACGAAGTGGTGTCCACTTGAACGCGTTCGACATCTTCGACACTGATGGATTCGAGATCGTCTGCGGACGCAAGAGACTGACCGTTCAGCATGACCCCGAGCGAATTCTGGCTCTGCCCGAGAAGTTTCAGGATCGTCCTTCCTGAAACCGTCTTCTCCACAGTGATCGACGGTATGTTCTTGATGAGATCGTAGATGTTCGTGGGATTGAAATTTCGTAATTCGTCACCGGTGATGTCGGTGTAGTTCGATGTGTTGAAGGTCTTGTTGGCCTTGATCTCTACAGCCGGCAGGCTCTGCGCTCCCACGTAGCCAGATGCCAAGGCGCCGAGAACGGCAACGCACCGCGTGTACTTCATTGTTTGCTTCATGTAACGCCCCTCGACAGCGCGACGCGACGTCCAAAGCCGCGTCCTCTGCACGCTTAGTGTATCGGCAGACTGCTTTTATGTAGTCTTTGAAACTACTATTTTGCTTTTTTATGATTAAAAAGAATCACAATTCTAGAAGAACGAATCTCTAAAAATTGTTGGCGTGACCATGGATGCGTCGACACCTGCCGGTGCTGGCTCAGGTATGGTCAAAGTCTTTCGCTGGCCAGCAGCGGGAAGATCGCCTCGAAATCCGACTGGTTACGGCCTGTGTCCAGGGGCACATGTAGAGAAGGCCAGCAACCACGGCGAGCGAGCGTGGCGAGCCGCAGACCAGCGACGAGTTGATGACCCTACTTCGCGCTCAGCACAGCGGCCACGCCGGGCGCAGGATCGGTGAGGTACAGCAGGCATCGGCCGTCGAAGTGGTCACGCAAAGTGCGCAACCAGCCGTGAACGGGTGGGCGTGCGAGCTCACGCCAACGACGGTTATCTCTGGCACTCGCGGCTCCACTGAAATTTCTAAGGTGCCACAGTGTGGCAACCGGGCCGTTGAGTATGGTCAACGCGGCGAAGCCGGGTGCGCAGCGCGGCCCGGCGTCTGCGGCCGACGACCCTTTCGCGGATACTGATGAGATGACCCGTCACGCGCGATTTGCACGGCTGGTGGACATGCGTCACCTGCTAGCCGCCCCACTGCTTGCCCTGTTCTGCGCCGCTGCACTGGCGCAGGCTGCACCCGAGGCAAATTCGCCGACTGCGCCGGTCACGGCAACTGCGCCGGCTGCAGCGACACCGAAGCCTGCGACGGCGCAGCCGGTGGCTGTCGAGCGGCTGGTGCTTTTCAGCCGGCCGATTTTTACGTTTCGCGGGGCGTTCATGGGTGTGTCAGCGCCTGACAGGGCCAAGCGTGCCCACGCGCGCATCCGCGACCAGCTCGAACTGGTGGGGCCGCATGCGGTGAGCCTGAAAGAGGACACCTTCGGCATCGAAGTGCGCATCGACGGCGCCACCAGCTTTGTGGTGACAGCGGGCGACCTGGACCCTGCGCGTGAAGACACACTGGAGCAGGCGGCGCAGCGCGCGGCTTCTGCGCTGGCCGTTGCCATCAAGGAAAGCGCCGAGAGCCGCAACCTGGAAGCACTGACACGCGCGCTGGCGTTGGCCATGGCAGGAACAGGTCTTTACGCGGGGCTGGTGTGGGTTGCAGCGCGCGCACGCCGTGTGCTGGCGCGCCAGCTGATAGCCGCCACAACCCTCCACTCGGCCAAGTTGCATGTTGGCGGAATGGCGCTGTTGCAGCGCGACCGCATCAGCCGCTTTGTGCGCGCCATGCTGACGCTGGTGTACCGCCTGCTGGTGCTGTTGATGACGCTGGAGTGGGTGAGCTTTGTGTTGCGCAGCTTTCCGTTCACGCGCGCGTGGGGAGAGTCGCTCAATGGCTATCTGTTGAGCCTGGCAGCGCCTGTGTTCATGGCGGCTGCGGGCGCCGTGCCGCAGTTGCTGGTGGCGCTGCTGATCTTCTACATCGCCTACCTCGTCACGCAGGCGCTTGAGCGCTTTTTAACGAACGTGCAAAGCGGTGCGATGAAGCTGCACTGGCTTGACGCGGATGTAGTGGCACCCACGCAGCGCATTGCCAAAGTGGTGATCTGGCTCTTTGCGCTTGCCATGGCCTACCCGTACCTGCCAGGGTCGGACACAGAGGCATTCAAGGGCCTTTCAGTGCTGGTGGGGCTGATGCTGTCGCTGGGCGCATCGAGCCTGGTGGGGCAAGGCGCGAGCGGCTTGATACTGACTTATGGGCGGGCCTTTCGCAAAGGCGATTACGTGCGCATTGCCAATGAAGAAGGCACTGTGACGGAGATGGGAATATTCACCACCCGCATACGCACCGGCCTGGGCGAAGAGCTCACCATTTCCAACGCCAGCATCCTGGGCGCCACCACCAAGAACTATTCGCGCACCGTGAAGGGCCGGGGCTTCGTCATCGACACCACGGTGAGCATCGGCTACGACACGCCGTGGCGGCAAGTGCACGCCATGTTGATCGAAGCGGCAGCCCGCACCGACGGCCTTGCGCCTGACCCGGCGCCGCAAGTCTTCCAGATGGCACTGAACGACTGGTACCCGGTCTATCGCGTGGTGTGCCAGGCAATACCGACAGAGCCGCGCACACGCGCCATGCTGCTTTCAGCGCTGCACGCAAACATCCAGGACGTGTTCAACGAAAACGGCGTGCAGATCATGTCGCCGCATTACTTTGCGGACCCGGCGCAGGCGAAGGTGGTGCCGCCGGAGAAGTGGCAGGGTGGGCCTGCGGGCGCGGGTTGATCGGCAGGAAATCGGTGCGATTTTGGGGGCTGGGGCACGCAGCTAGCGGGGGCTTGGCGGCATAATTCGCGCAGATCATCAATCATGAACGCCCTGCTCGACCGCAATCGCAACGAAGTCGCCAGACTGTGCCAACGGTCAGGCGCGCGGCGGCTTGATGCATTTGGATCCGTCACACGCGCTGACTTCGATCCCCAACAAAGCGATCTGGATTTTCTGGTCGAGTTCGACAGCGTGCCCCCGGCCGCATATGCCCAAGCCTTCTTTGAGTTGAAGGAGGGCCTTGAAACCTTGTTCGGCCGGCCGGTGGACCTGCTGACGCCGAGCAGCCTGACGAACCCTTTCCTGCGCCGGCGCGTGAGCGCTGAGCGGCAGGTGATCTATGCATCCTGATGCGGAAAAACTGCTGTGGGATGCGCAGCAGGCCGCTGATCGCGTAGCGAGATTCACCAAAGGTCGAACACTCGCTGATTACGAGGCCGACGACTTTCTGCGATCAGCCGTTGAACGTCAGTTCGAGATTGTTGGGGAGGCGCTCAATCGCTTATCCCGAGTTGATCCCGCGACGGCGTCAACCATTGCTGATCTACCCCGCGTTGTCGCCTTTCGGAACGTGCTTGCACATGGCTACGCGAGCGTAGACAACCGGATTGTGTGGGGCGTTATCGAAGGCAGCCTGGACTCACTGCGGGCCGCTCTTGATCGACTGCTCGCGCAACCATAAGTTGCCCGGCCGAAGTGCCTGAACTAGAGCATCCGCTGCTCGACTAATGTGACTTCACCATCATCACTCGTGATGGCATGACCGGGCATATCAACTAGCGCCAGCCAGTCGTGAAAACGCCCCGGAGCCGTGAAGCTTCCGAGGCGTTTGATTCTGGTGGCCTGGGGCGGAATCGAACCACCGACACGCGGATTTTCAATCCGCTGCTCTACCAACTGAGCTACCGGGCCGTGAGCTAATGATTATAGCCGGAGTGAAATGAGGTCGAGGCGGGGGCAGGAAAGAACCACCCGGATTCGCACGCACAACGAGCTGCTCTTTCCGGAATGTGGCAATCCCGCAGTTCAGGTCGCATCCGTCTTCTGCGCGTGAGCGATGGTTTAGCCCATGCAGGGCTCCGCAACTCGTCAGTTAGCATGCGCGGGCTCCTGCACAGGTGCGCCGCTCCAGCAAAGACATGGACATCACCTGCAAGGATCCGATGAACTCTGACGCAGTGGGCCGCGCAATTTCGCGTGCCAATGCGCGCCTGGCCGGCAACATCATTTTTGGCGGCGGCATCGGCGCGATCATCGATCACAACAAGGGCACGGCTTACACGTACCCGACGTGGGTGCAGCTGGTGTTCGGCCAGACACTGGTGTTTGATCGCCGCGCGGAAAACGAAGGGCAGCCGGTGGTTGGGGTCAAACCTGAGGCCGCTGCTAAGTGATTGCTGATGGGCAATGAAAAACGGTCGCTGCGGCGACCGTTTTTTTTGGGCGAGGGGAGTGCCCCCACCCCGGCCCTCCCCCAGAGGGGGAGGGAGTTAAGAGGCCGCGCTGCGCTTGCCGCGCGACAAGTCCACGCCCAGCTGCTTCAACTTGCGATACAGGTGCGTGCGTTCCAGCCCCGTCTTCTCGGCCACGCGCGTCATCGATCCACCTTCCTTCGCCAGGTGGAACTCGAAGTACGACTTTTCGAATTCATCGCGCGCATCGCGCAGCGGCTTGTCCAGCTCGAACAGCTGGCGCGCTTGCGGGCCCATCTCCACCACTGGTGGCAGGGTCTGGCCGCCTGTCATCGCCGCCTCGACCGTCAAGTCCGCCAGCACGGACACTGCTACGCCTTGCATGCCCGGCTTGCGCGCCATGCCGGGGCTGTTGCGGGCCAGGCCGGCTTCAACGGCCTTCAGCAGCTTTTGCATGGTGATCGGCTTTTCAAGAAACGACTGCGCGCCGATCTTGGTGGCTTCCACCGCTGTCTCTATGGTGGCGTGGCCGCTCATCATGATCACCGGCATGCTCAGCAGGCCCGTGGTGGACCATTCCTTGAGCAGCGTCACGCCATCGGTGTCGGGCATCCAGATGTCGAGCAGCACCAGGTCTGGTCTCGTTCTGCCGCGTGCAGCACGCGCTTGCGCCGCGTTCTCTGCCAGTTCAACGTTGTGGCCTTCATCGTTCAGGATTTCTGAGAGCAGGTCGCGTATGCCGAGTTCGTCGTCGACCACCAAGATGTTTGCCATAGGTACCGGATGCTTTTTCGAGTGTTGTTAAGTCGCAACTGCGAATGATAGCGACACTTGGGCTCCCATGAGTACTCCTTCTTCCACTCGATTCAGGAGGTCGACTCGTGCGCCGTGCTCATCCGCGATCTTTTTCACGACGGCAAGGCCCAAGCCCGTGCCTTTGGCCTTGGTCGTTACATAGGGCTCGAAGGCGCGCTTGAGGATGTGGTCGGGGAAGCCGCTGCCTGTGTCTTGCACCACCAGCCGCACGCGGTGCCCTGCGTCGTTCCACTGCGTGCGAATGGTCACCTTGCGCTCGGGCCGGCCTTCTGTCGCGTCCTGCGCGTTTTGCAGCAGGTTGTGGATCACTTGCCGCAGTTGCTGCGCGTCACCCATCACGTGCGGGATGTTCGGGTCCAGCTCCGACACCACCGGCACATGGCCTGTGTTGTCGTCGCGGTCGATGCCGTCGCGGTCGTACATATGCATCACGTCGGCGATGAGCGCATTCAGGTCCACTGGCTTGAGTTCGGCCGCGGGCAGGCGCGCGTAATCGCGAAACTCATTGACCAGCCGCTTCATCGCGTCGACCTGGTCCACGATGGTCTGCACTGATTTGGCGAGCAGCGCTGCGTCTGCGCCAACAAGCTTGCCCGCCAGCTTCATCTCCAGCCGCTCGGCTGAAAGCTGGATGGGTGTGAGCGGGTTCTTGATTTCATGCGCGAGGCGCCGCGCGACTTCACCCCAAGCCTGCGCGCGCTGCGCCGAAACGATTTCAGAGATGTCGTCGAACACCAGCAGGCGCGCTGTCTTGCCCGGTGTGTCTGATGGCATTTCTGCGCCGCGCGCCACGAGCGTGATCGACATTTGCGTGGTGCCGAGTTGCGATGCATTCAGCTCGAACGACTGCTGCCAGTGGTCCAGCCCGTGCTGGCGGCGCTCGTTCATGTAGTCGTCAAACTGCTGCTGCACGGCTTGCCCGAATGCCTCGAGCCCTTCTACGGATGCGAGCGGCATGCCCTCATACACCGCAAGCGGCGTGCGCAGGATGCGCGTCGCGCCGGGGTTGGTCGACTGGATGTTGCCCTTCTCGTCGAGCACGATGACGCCGGCCGTGAGGTTGTCCAGAATCGCCTGCAGGTTGGCGCGCGCTGCGTCGACTTGCATCATGCTTTTGTCGACTGCGGTGCGCGCGTCTGCCAGCTGCTGCGTCATCTCTGCGAATGATCGCGTGAGGCCGCCGAGTTCGTCTTTGCCTTGCAGCGCGGGCTTGGGCGACAGGTCTCCTGCGGCCACTTCCCGCACGCCTGCCGCGAGCAGCAGCAACGGCCGCGCAAGCTGGTTGCCCAGGATCACCGCGAGCAGCACGGCACCCAACACCGCGAGGAAGAGGCTCAGCGTGAGTGTGCCGATGTACATGCGCCGCAAGCCGTCGCGGCCCAATGCACGCTCCTGGTATTCGCGATTGGCTTCCTGCACGGCAACAGCATTCGCAACGAGTGTGGCGGGCAGCGACTGCGTGACTTGCAGGATGCGCGGCTCGCCGAGCAGGCTTGTCGCGGTGGTGGGCGACACGATTGCCAGCGCCTTCACACGTGCGTTGCCGGCGGTGGCTGGGTCTGGATCGTCGATGCCCTCGATCACCGCGAGCGAGCGCTGCGCGCGCACATTGCGGATCTGCTGCGTGGAGGGCCTGTCGGGATTGAGCTGGAAGCGCGACTGGCCCGCGCTTGCAATCAGCTGGCCGTTGCCGCTCCACAGCAGCACGTCGTTGGCGGGCAGCTGTTCACGAAGGCGCTCTAGCGCCAGTGGCGCCGATGATTCGGGCATCTCCGCGATTTGCGCTGCGGCTGCGCGGGTTTTGGCGGCCAGGTCGCTGGCGAGCGCGTCGAGTGATGCGCGGCCCAAATTCAAACCTGCTTCAAGGGCGCCTTCGACTTTCACGTCGAACCAGCTTTCGATGGAGCGTGACACGAACTGGTATGACACGACGTAGATCAGCAGCCCCGGCAGCAGGCCCGTGAGCGCGAAGATCGCCGCAAGCTTCACGAGCAGGCGGCTGCCGAACCTGCCGCGCCGCAGGCGCGAGAACAGCCGCGCTGCGATCCACGCAATCACCACCAGCAGCAGGCCCGCCACCACCATGTTGAGCACGAACAGGCGGCCGTAATTGCGCTCGTACAGCTCGCGATTGTTGGTGGCTTGCGTGAGCAGGAACATCAGCACGATGCCGATGGCCACGACCATCGCCGCGCCCACGCCCACCGCCCAGCGGAAGGCGCTCGACGAGCGCAGCGCCTGCCGTGTTGGCGCTTGCTGCCCGGCGCTCACTTGACAGTCTCGACGGTGAGCCGCTGGTTGCGCGACGCGGCAATGTTCCAGTCAGCGTGGCCGACGGCGCCTATCTGGAACGGGCGCGGCAGTTGGGACACATCGAGCCGGAAGCGGAAGTCCACGTTGTGGCGCGCGTCAGGGTCCACTTCAGACGGCTCAGCGATCTTCCAGCCCGAGATGCGCTGAATGGCAGCGAGGGCTTCTTCACGCGTGTCAAAGCTCTGGCCCAGCGCCACGCCTGAGTTGCCAACGGGTGTTGGCGAGACGACGAGGCGCCAGCGGCGCGTGAGCGGCTGGTACGACAGGCGCATGTGGCGCGCCACATTGCTCACGGGCTTGTCGTACCAGTACCAGCGGTCGCGAAGCAGCGTGGCTTCGGCCACGAAGAACATCGGTATGCCCTTGGCCAGCGCGTCGTCAACCACGGGCGGCAAATCGAACTTGATGGTGGCAGAGAGGAACACGCCGTCTTCATTGCGCTCCAGCCGCAACTGCGACACTTCAGTGGGCGTTGATTGCGCGGCTACCGGCTGGGCTACGAGCAGCAGCAGTGCCAGGCACAACGGGCCCAAAAGGCCCACCGTGCGCCACAGGGCAAAGGCGCGCTCAAGCACCGCTGCGATCGGCAGCGGCAAGATCGATTTTCTCCAGCAACGCGTAATAAAAACCGTCGTGATCACCTTCCAGATTGTCCGGGAGCGCTGAAGTCTTTGCCCCTGTTTGGGGCAGCAAATGGCCAGGGGCGGGCCGCAAAAGCGCCGCTTTGTTGTGCGCAAGAAACGTTTGCACCTGCCCCTCGCCTTCAGGGCGAAATACCGAGCAAGTGCAGTACAGAAGCCGCCCGTGCACAGCGAGCATGGGCCACAGGGCTTTGAGCAATCTGGACTGCTGCAGGCCGAGCTGCGCGATGTCGGTTTCGCGGCGCAGCCAGCGCACGTCAGGGTGGCGGCGCACGATGCCCGATGCGGTGCAGGGCGCGTCGAGCAGGATCGCGTCGAAGGCCTGGCCATCCCACCAGCTGTCAGGCTGCGCGGCATCTGCGGTGACGACCTTGGCCTTCAGGCCCAGGCGCTCCATCGTTTCATGGATGCGCTCGCAGCGCTGCGGGTCGATGTCGAGCGCGGTGACTTCTGCGTCCGCGAGTTCGAGCAGGTGCGCGGTTTTGCCGCCGGGTGCGGCGCACGCATCGAGGATGCGCAGTGGGCGGTCTTGCACAGGCACGCCACTTAGCAACAGCGGCGCGGCCAACTGGGCTGCAGCGTCTTGTACGGAGATCGCGCCATCGGCAAAGCCCGGCAATGCCGGCACGTGCATGGCACGCGAGAGGATCACGCCGTAGTCACCCACCGGTTGCGCTTCGACGCCCCTTTGCGTAAGCAGCGCAAGGTAGTCGGCTTGCGTGGTCTTGCGCACATTCACGCGAAGCGTCATCGGCGGATGCGTGTTGTTCGCTTGAAGGATTTGCTGCCAGTGTTGTGGATGGTCTTTCTTCAGCCGGTCGATCCACCACGATGGATGGTTCCATAGCGCCACCAGGTTGCGGTCGGTGGCGCTCACGAGCGCATCGCGTTCGCGCAGGAAGCGGCGCAGGCATGCGTTGACGAAATTCGCTTGCGCTTTCGTTGCCGGATCGCGCTTTGCGGCTTCAACAGCTTGGTCGACCAGCGTGAAGATTTCGTAGGGCGCTTCGTCGTTGCGCCAGCTCAACGCGAGTGCGGTGCACAACAACGCATCGGCTTGCGGCGGTGGTGGGCGGTTGGCCATGAGGCGTCGCAGCGCTTCGGCACGGCCGAGGTTGCGCAGTGTCTGAAACGCCAGTGCTTGTGCGGCAGGGCGCAAGGTGCCATCGACGCGTGCGAGCGCGGCCGTGGCCGATACGCCTTCGCGCACGGACTGCAAAACAGAAGCGGCAGCCTGAAGCTGCCGCCAGAGTGGGAGGGCCTGACCTGTCATGGGCTGATTGTGTCAGTACGCAAGACCGAAGTCGGGCGACTCATTGATGCTGAATCGATACAACACAGCCTTCGTCGGAATTTCCCGATGCTTTACAGGAGTAACCCGTATGAGAGCAGTTTTCGCAGGGACTGTCGCCCTGGCTTTTGCGTCTGGTGTTCGCGATGAACGTTCAGCAAATCAAAACGCCTTTGAGCAGTCCGCGCCGCTGTCGTTTGGCCCGCCTCCCATCGCGCTGGCGGCAACCAACGGACCACACGGGCCTCTGTATTACGACATCCCCCGAGATGGTATTGCAGTCCTATTGCCCGGTGAGGCAGCACTTCACTTCTTCATTGACGGAGAGCCTCCCGCTCCGAATTGCAATGCATCACTTCCAGCCGAGTATGGAAATCACACCACAGCGCTCGTGAACGCGACTTGTCCCGACTGGAGTGGCGCTGCCGATCTGCCCGAGGCGACCTACCGCGTCCACCACTTCTCCCAGGACCCGAACCGCACTTATCTCGACCGGCCGAATACGCCAGACGGTGCGCCCCCTTGCAAAGATATTTATCCGCTGAACCCCAGCGGGGAGGACGCCTTCCCATTCAACGGCACCGAGTTGGTCCAGCCAAAACTGTTACATGAATTCCAGTCCAGCGATAAGTGCCGTGCCTCTTCACCTCCTGCGTACGAAACCCCTTCCTGCTCTGCTGACCCGCTCAAGTGGGTCTGGATCGCAATTGGCGCAGTTGGTGCTGGCGCAGGCATCATCGGCTGCCTCAGCAGGCATCCCGAATCGCACACTGTGCAGCCGGTGCAAGACGAGGTCGAAATGGCAGATCCCGCTCAGGAAGTCTGAGCACTCGCGTCACGAGCGCAATTGCAGCCCCCGGGCCGCCTTGAACCCGAATAGCCACGCCAGCAACATGGCCGGGAACTGTCCGATCGCCGTGTTGTAGCGCGCGACCGCGGCATTGAACTGCTCGACGGCCACGCCTGCCTGCTGCGACAGTAACGCGCGGCGCGCGATCACGGTGTCAGGCAAGCGGGGGCCTGCGAGGTCGTGTGCGTCATCGCGCTCGGCTCGCTCCCAGGCCATGGCCAGCACGTCCTGCGCGGCGCTCAGAGCGGCAATTCCTTCGCCGTCGAGTGGCTTGTTCTTGGCGGCATTCAGCGACGCTGCGAACTGGTTGGCCGCAGCGTGCAGAGCGGTCCAGAAAGTGGTGTCGTCATGCATCGATGCGGGCTGCGCAGCGTCCGCGGCGGGCAGCTGGGTGCGCACGAGCTCCACCTGCCTGGACAGCTCGGCTTCCAGCGTCTCGAAAGTCGATTTGGCGGCGGCACGCAATCGCATGAGGCGGTTGTATGCGCCCACGCTCCAGAACAGGAGCAAGGCTGCGAGCGACCAGAGCACAATCGACGACGTCATCGCGGGCCAGTTTACGGCGTAAAAAAAGCCCACCTCTTTCGAGGCGGGCTTTTTGTTGTCCGCGAATCAACCGCGAACAGCCAGCAGGCAGAAGTTACTCGGCCAGCGGCGTGCCTTCATTGGCTTCCGTTTCCACAGCGCCTTCGCCCATGCCGGCGAGTTCCAGGGCTTCGGATTCGGCGATGGCGCGGCGCTCGGCCTCGTCCATCTGGTCCTTCGCCTTGCGCGCCTGGTGGTAGGCCATGCCGGTGCCTGCGGGAATCAGGCGGCCGACGATGACGTTTTCCTTCAGGCCGCGCAGCTCGTCGCGCTTGCCCATGATGGCCGCTTCGGTCAGCACGCGCGTGGTTTCCTGGAAGGAAGCCGCGGAGATGAACGAGTCGGTCGACAGGGACGCCTTCGTGATACCGAGCAGCAGGTTGCTGTACGTCGGCGGGATCTTGTTCTCGGCGCGCAATGCGTCGCACGTGTCCAGGATCTCCGAGCGCTCGACTTGCTCGCCGGCAATGTAGCTCGACTCGCCGACGCTCTCGACCACGACGCGGCGCAGCATCTGGCGAACGATCACCTCGATGTGCTTGTCGTTGATCTTCACGCCTTGCAAGCGGTACACGTCCTGCACTTCGTCGACGATGTAGCGCGCCAGTTCTTCGGCACCCAGCAGGCGCAGGATGTCCTGCGGATCGGCCGGGCCGTCGACCACGGATTCGCCCTTGTTGACCACCTGGCCTTCGTGCACCAGGATGTTCTTTTCCTTGGGCACGAGTTCTTCCCAGACCTTGCCGTCCGGGTCGGTGATCTGCATGCGGATCTTGCCCTTGGTCTCCTTGCCGAACGACACCGTGCCGGTGATCTCGGCGAGCACGCCCTTGTCCTTGGGCGAACGCGCTTCGAACAGCTCGGCCACACGCGGCAGACCGCCGGTAATGTCGCGCGTCTTTTGGCCTTCGATCGGGATGCGGGCGAGCACTTCGCCGCCAGCCACGTCCTGGCCATCACGCACTTGAATGAGCGCGCCCACCGGGAAGCCGATCGTCACCGAGTGGTCGGTGCCGGGGATCTTCACTTCGTTGCCTTGCGCGTCGATCAGCTTGACCTGCGGACGGATGACCTTGGCAGAGCGCTTCGGGTCGAACTTGATGACCACCAGGGTAGACAGGCCGGTCACTTCATCGACCTGCTTGGCAACCGTGAGGCCTTCTTCGACGTTCTCGAACTTCACCTGGCCGGCGAACTCGGTAATGATCGGGCGCGTCAGCGGATCCCAGCTGGCGAGGATGGCGCCGGCCTTGATCGTCTGGTCAGCCTTCACGCCCAGCGTGGCGCCATACGGCACCTTGTGGCGCTCGCGCTCGCGGCCGTGCTCGTCGTGAATGATGATCTCGCCCGAACGCGCGATCACCACCAGCTCCTTCTTGGAGTTGGTCACGTATCGCATCGTGCTGTTGAAGCCGATGGAGCCGTTGGACTTCGCTTCGACGCTCGAAGCGATTGCCGCGCGCGATGCCGCACCACCGATGTGGAACGTGCGCATCGTCAGCTGCGTGCCCGGCTCGCCGATCGACTGCGCTGCAATCACGCCGACTGCTTCGCCAACGTTCACCAGGCCGCCACGGCCGAGGTCGCGGCCGTAGCACTTGGCGCACAGGCCGAAACGCGTGGCGCAGGTGAGCGCCGTGCGGACCTTCACTTCGTCGACACCGATGGCTTCGAGTTCATCGATGCCTTCTTCGTCGAACATCGTGCCGGCCTTGACGAGCACATCACGGGTTTCCGGATGCAGCACGTCGTCAGCGGCAACGCGGCCGAGGATACGGTCGCGCAGCGACTCAATCACTTCACCGCCTTCGACGATGGCGCGCATCAGCGAGCCGTCGTGCGTGCCGCAATCGGTTTCGACAACGACCAGGTCTTGCGTCACGTCAACCAGGCGGCGCGTGAGGTAGCCGGAGTTGGCCGTCTTCAACGCCGTATCCGCCAGGCCCTTACGAGCACCGTGGGTGGAGATGAAGTACTGCAACACGTTCAGGCCTTCGCGGAAGTTCGCGGTGATAGGCGTTTCGATGATGGAGCCGTCAGGCTTGGCCATCAGTCCGCGCATACCGGCGAGCTGGCGAATCTGCGCGGCGGAACCGCGAGCGCCCGAGTCGGCCATCATGTAGATGGAGTTGAACGACTCCTGGTCCACTTCCTTGCCGTGACGGTCGATCGTCTTTTCCTTGGCGAGCTGGGCCATCATGACCTTCGACACTTCGTCGCCGGCCTTGCCCCAGATGTCCACCACCTTGTTGTAGCGCTCGCCGGAAGTCACGAGGCCGGAGACGTATTGCTGTTCGATCTCTTTGACTTCCTTCTCGGCGCGGCCAATGATCTCGGGCTTTTGCGGCGGCACGAGCATGTCGTCCACGCAGATCGAGATGCCGGCCTTGGTGGCCAGGCGGAAGCCGTTTTGCAGCAGCTTGTCTGCAAACACCACGGTTTCCTTCAGGCCGCACTTGCGGAACGACGTGTTGATCAGCTTGGAGATTTCCTTCTTCTTCAACGCCTTGTTGATGTTGGAGAAGGGAAGGCCCTTGGGCAGGATTTCCGACAGCAGCGCGCGGCCGACGGTCGTCTCGACGATCGAGGTCGAGGGAACGAATTCACCCGTTTCCTTGTCCTTGGTCCACTCCGTCAGGCGGACGTTGACCTTGGCCGTGAGCACGACCTGGTCTGCGTCGAGCGCGCGCTGCACTTCACCGATGTCGGCAAAGATCATGCCTTCGCCCTTGGCGTTGGTGCGCTCACGCGTCGTGTAGTACAGGCCCAGCACTACGTCTTGCGACGGGACGATGGAGGGCTCGCCGTTGGCGGGGAACAGCACGTTGTTGGAGGCCAGCATCAGCGTGCGGCATTCCATTTGCGCTTCGACCGACAGCGGTACGTGGACGGCCATCTGGTCGCCGTCGAAGTCGGCGTTGAACGCAGCGCAAACCAGCGGGTGCAGCTGGATGGCCTTGCCTTCGATCAGGATCGGCTCGAACGCCTGGATGCCCAGGCGGTGCAGCGTCGGCGCGCGGTTCAGCATGATCGGGTGCTCTTTGATCACCTCTTCAAGAATGTCCCACACGACGGGCGTGCCCGATTCGACTTCCTTCTTGGCAGCCTTGATCGTCGTCGCGATGCCCATGGCTTCGAGGCGCGAGAAGATGAAGGGCTTGAACAGTTCGAGCGCCATCAGCTTCGGCAAGCCGCACTGGTGCAGCTTGAGCGTCGGGCCCACCACGATGACCGAACGGCCCGAGTAGTCGACGCGCTTGCCCAGCAAGTTCTGGCGGAAGCGGCCGCTCTTGCCCTTGATCATGTCGGCCAGCGACTTCAGTGCGCGCTTGTTGGCGCCCGTCATGGCCTTGCCACGGCGGCCGTTGTCCAGCAGCGAGTCAACGGCTTCCTGCAGCATCCGCTTTTCGTTGCGCGCGATGATTTCAGGAGCCTTCAGCTCCAGCAGGCGGCGCAGGCGCGAGTTGCGGTTGATAACGCGGCGGTACAGGTCGTTCAGGTCGGAGGTCGCGAAGCGGCCACCATCGAGCGGCACCAGCGGACGCAGGTCCGGCGGCAGCACGGGCAGCACGTCCATCACCATCCAGCCCGGCTTGATGCCGGACTTCTTGAAGGCTTCGAGGACCTTCAGACGCTTGGCGTTTTTCTTGACCTTGACTTCAGAGCCAGTCAGGTCGCCGCGAAGGCGTTCGATCTCGATGTCGATATCGATGGCTTCGAGCAGGTCCTTGATGCCTTCAGCGCCCATCTTGGCGATGAACTCATCGCCGTATTCCTTGCGCTTGGCGTCGTAGTCGTCCTCGGACATGATGCTGAACTTCTTCAGCGGGGTCATGCCGGGGTCGGTGACGACGTAGGCTTCGAAGTACAGCACGCGCTCGATGTCGCGCAGCGTCATGTCGAGCACGAGGCCCAGGCGCGACGGCAGCGACTTCAGGAACCAGATGTGCGCGCACGGTGCGGCCAGGTCGATGTGACCCATGCGCTCGCGGCGAACCTTGGTCTGTGTGACTTCAACGCCGCACTTCTCGCAGATGACACCGCGGTGCTTCAGGCGCTTGTACTTGCCGCACAGGCATTCGTAGTCCTTGATGGGGCCGAAGATCTTCGCGCAGAAGAGGCCGTCCCGCTCGGGCTTGAAGGTGCGGTAGTTGATGGTTTCCGGCTTCTTGACTTCACCGAAAGACCACGAACGGATCTTCTCGGGCGAAGCCATGCCGATGCGGATGGCATCGAAATGCTCGTCCGGCGTGAATTGCTTGAACAGGTCGAGTAGGGATTTCATGTGTTCTCTTCCTTTTCCGAATTACGAGCGCTCGAGTTCCATGTCGATGCCCAAGGAACGGATTTCCTTGACCAGGACATTGAACGATTCCGGCATGCCGGCTTCGATGGCGTGTTCGCCCTTGACGATGGACTCGTACACCTTGGTGCGGCCCTGCACGTCGTCGGACTTGACAGTGAGCATTTCCTGCAGCGTGTACGCGGCGCCGTATGCCTCGAGCGCCCACACTTCCATTTCGCCGAAGCGCTGGCCGCCGAACTGGGCCTTGCCGCCCAGCGGTTGCTGCGTGACCAGCGAGTACGGGCCAGTGGAACGCGCGTGCATCTTGTCGTCGACCAGGTGGTGAAGCTTGAGCACGTGCATGTAGCCGACGGTGACCGGGCGCTCGAACTGGTCGCCTGTGCGGCCGTCGTACAGGTGCGTCTGCGTGCGAGTGGGCGTCAGGCCCTTCGCCTTGGCAACTTCTTCCGGATAGGCCAGATGCAGCATCGTGCGGATTTCGGCTTCAGAGGCACCATCGAACACCGGTGTTGCAAAGGGCACGCCCTTCGACAGTTCACCAGCCATTTCAAGCACGTCCTGGTCGGACAGCTTGGCGAGGTCTTCCTTGCGGCCCGTCGAGTTGTACAGCGTCTCGAGGAACTTGCGCAGCTCAGCCTGCTTGGCCTCGCTTTGCAGCATGTCGCCGATGCGCTGGCCAATGCCCTTGGCAGCCCAGCCCAGGTGGACTTCGAGCACCTGGCCCACGTTCATGCGCGAAGGCACGCCCAGCGGGTTGAGCACGATGTCGCACGGTGTGCCGTCAGCCATGTAGGGCATGTCTTCGACCGGGACGATCTTGGACACAACACCCTTGTTGCCGTGACGGCCGGCCATTTTGTCGCCAGGCTGCAGGCGGCGCTTGACGGCCAGGTACACCTTGACCATCTTCAGCACGCCAGCCGGCAGCTCGTCGCCTTGCGTGAGCTTCTTGCGCTTTTCTTCGAATGCGAGGTCGAAGTTGTGGCGCTGCTGCTCGATCGAGTTCTTGATCGATTCGAGTTGCGAAGCGACTTCGTCGTCGGCCGGGCGGATGTCGAACCAATGGAACTTCTCGACGGAGGCGAGGTACGCCTTGTCGATCTTCGTGCCCTTGGCCAGCTTTTGCGGGCCGCCGTTGGCGACCTTGCCATTCAGCAGTTTCTCGATACGGTCGAACGCGTCGGCTTCGACGATGCGAAGCTGGTCGTTCAAATCAAGGCGGAAGCGCTTGAGTTCGTCGTCGATGATCTGCTGGGCGCGCTTGTCGCGCTGGATGCCTTCACGGGTGAAGACTTGCACGTCGATCACGGTACCTTGCGAGCCCTGGTCCACACGCAGCGACGTGTCTTTCACGTCGGAAGCCTTCTCGCCGAAGATGGCGCGAAGCAGCTTCTCTTCAGGCGTCAGCGTCGTCTCGCCCTTCGGCGTGACCTTGCCGACCAGCGTGTCGCCGGGCTGCACTTCAGCGCCGACGTAGATGATGCCGGACTCGTCAAGACGATTGAGCTGCTGCTCGGACAGGTTCGGGATGTCGCGCGTGATTTCTTCGGCGCCCAGCTTCGTGTCGCGGGCCATGACGACCAGCTCTTCGATGTGGATCGAGGTGTAGCGGTCGTCGGCGACGACGCGCTCGCTGATCAAGATCGAGTCTTCGAAGTTGTAGCCGTTCCAGGGCATGAACGCGACCAGCATGTTCTGGCCGAGGGCCAGTTCGCCGAGGTCGGTCGATGCACCGTCAGCCACCACGTCACCCTTGGCGATCTTGTCGCCGCGCTTGACGATAGGACGCTGGTGGATGTTGGTGTTCTGGTTGGAACGCTGGTACTTGATCAGGTTGTAGATGTCGACGCCGACTTCACCTGCAGTGGCTTCCGCATCATTCACGCGGACCACGATGCGGGTTGCATCAACGTAGTCGACAACACCACCACGAGTGGCGACCACGACAGTGCCGGAGTCGACTGCGGAAACGCGCTCGATGCCGGTGCCGACGAATGCCTTTTCGGGGCGCAGCACAGGCACGGCCTGGCGCTGCATGTTGGCGCCCATCAGCGCGCGGTTCGCGTCGTCGTGCTCAAGGAACGGCACGAGCGAAGCAGCCACCGACACGATCTGTGCGGGCGACACGTCCATGTACTGGACACGGTCTGCGCTGACCAGAATCGATTCGCCGGCTTCACGTGCGGAGACCAGGTCGCCAGTCAGCTTGCCATCTTTGTCCAGGGCCGCATTGGCCTGGGCAATGACGTATTTGCCTTCTTCGATGGCCGACAGGTAGTCGATTTCCATCGTGACTTTGCTGTCGACCACGCGGCGGTACGGCGTTTCGATGAAGCCGTATTCGTTCAGGCGGGCGTACAGGGCCAGCGAGTTGATCAGGCCGATGTTCGGGCCTTCCGGCGTTTCAATCGGGCACACGCGGCCGTAGTGGGTGACGTGCACGTCGCGCACTTCGAAGCCAGCGCGTTCGCGGGTCAAACCACCCGGGCCAAGTGCCGAGACACGGCGCTTGTGCGTGATCTCGGACAGCGGGTTGGTCTGGTCCATGAACTGCGACAGCTGCGATGCACCGAAGAACTCCTTGAGCGCCGCAGAAATCGGCTTGGAGTTGATCAGGTCGTGCGGCATCAGCGGCTCTTGCTCGGCCTGGCCGAGACGTTCCTTCACGGCCTTCTCGATACGGGCGAGGCCGGTGCGGTACTGGTTTTCGGCCAGTTCACCAACACAGCGAACGCGGCGATTGCCGAGGTGGTCGATGTCATCGACTTCGCCGCGGCCATTGCGCAGGTCCACCAGGATCTTGACGACAGCGAGGATGTCCTCGTTGGTCAGGACCATCGGGCCGGTCGATTCGTTGCGGCCGACCTTGGCGTTGAACTTCATACGGCCCACGCGCGACAGGTCGTACGTGTCCGGGTTGTAGAACAGGCGCTGGAACAGTGCCTGCACTGCGTCTTCGGTCGGCGGCTCGCCGGGGCGCATCATGCGGTAGATGGCAACGCGTGCAGCGAACTCGTCCACGGTTTCGTCGATGCGCAGGGTCTGCGACATGTACGCGCCCTGATCGAGTTCGTTCGTGTAGATGACTTGCAGGTCTTGCACGCCAGCCGTGCGCAGCTTCTTGAGCAGCACTTCGGTCAGCTCGTCGTTCGCCTTGGCGATGATCTCGCCGGTGTCGGCATCGACGATGTTGCGAGCGACGACGCGGCCGATCAGGTAGTCCTCGGGGACGCTGATGTGCGTCGTGCCGGAGGTTTCCAGATCGCGTGTGTGGCGGACCGTCACGCGTTTGTCCTTGGCGACGACGACCTTGCCCGACTTGTCGGTAATGTCGAAGCGGGCAACTTCACCGCGCAGGCGCTCGGAGACGAACTCCATCTGCGCGCCGCTGTCCATCAGGCGGAAGTTGTCGTTGACGTAGAAGTTCGCCAGGATCGATTCGGGCGTCAGGCCGATAGCCTTGAGCAGGATCGTGACGGGCATCTTGCGACGGCGGTCGACGCGGAAGTACAGGATGTCCTTCGGGTCGAATTCGAAGTCGAGCCAGGAGCCGCGGTACGGGATGATCCGGGCCGAGAACAGGAGCTTGCCCGAGCTGTGGGTCTTGCCCTTGTCGTGCTCGAAGAACACGCCTGGCGAGCGGTGAAGCTGCGAGACGATCACCCGCTCGGTGCCGTTGATGATGAACGAGCCCTTGTCGGTCATCAGGGGCACTTCGCCCATGTAGACCTCTTGCTCTTTGACTTCCTTCACGACCTTCGACTGCGGCGTCGACGATTCGCGGTCATAAATGATGAGCTGGACGCGGGCGCGTACGGCAGACGCGAACGTCAGGCCACGAGTCTGGCATTCACGGACGTCGAACGCTGGCTTGGCGAGGTTGTACTCAAGGTACTTCATTTCGACAAAACCGTTGTGCGAGACGATCGGGAATGCGGCGTCAAAAGCCGCTTGCAGGCCTTCGATGGTGCGCTGTTTGGGCGGCACGTGGGCTTGCAGGAACGCGGTGTACGCGTCTTTCTGCATTTGCAGGAGGTACGGGATTTCGAGCACGCTGTCGCGGCTGCCGAAGCTTTTGCGGATGCGCTTGCGTTCGGTGTATGAATAGGCCATGAGATCTCCGGGCTATGAGCTCTTGCGCAACTGTCACCTCAGCTCCGGGGCGGTACCGGAACCAGGCTCTTGGTGGGTTGGCCACTACCAACCATGGCGGACGGCGATGCATTGCACATCGCCCGAACCAAGGCATCTTCTGCAGTCGGGGTCAGAAGACACTCGAAAAAACTGGGCAACCGAGTATTGGACCAGCTTTTTCGGGTGCGTTCTCGGCCTAAGCCTAAAAGCACTAAAGGCTGGAGGCCCTTTACGGAACCTCCAGCCTCGGATCGGAACCTGAATTACTTCAGCTCGACCTTGGCGCCTGCGTCTTCCAGCTTCTTCTTGGCGGCATCAGCGTCAGCCTTGTTCAGGCCTTCCTTGACTGCCTTCGGTGCGCCGTCAACCAGGTCCTTGGCTTCCTTGAGGCCCAGGCCCGTGATTTCGCGCACGGCCTTGATGACGGAGACCTTCTGAGCGCCGGCTTCCACCAGCTGAACGGTGAACTCGGTCTTCTCTTCAGCAGCAGCGGGAGCGGCACCGCCACCACCAGCAGCCGGCGCAGCCATTGCAGCGGCGGACACGCCGAACTTCTCTTCGATCGCCTTGACCAGATCGTTGAGTTCCATGACCGTCATGCTGTCCAGCGAGGTCAGGAATGCGTCTTTATCGAATGCCATTTTTGATTTCCTAATTAAGTTGGGGTTCAGGCCGCCGCTGCCTCAGCGGGGGCGGACTCGGCGGGAGCTGCATCAGCACCGCCACCTTTTTTCGCTGCCAGAGCGCCCAGCACAACGGCCGTACGCGAGATTGGCGACATCAGCAAGCCACACAGCTGGGCCAACAACACGTCCTTGGAGGGAATGCTTGCCAGCGCCTTCACGCCTGCCACGTCCAGCGACTTGCCACCGTAGGCGCCACCGCGGATCACCAACTTGTCGTTGGTCTTCGCGAAGTCAGCCACCACTTTCGCGGCAGCCGTTGCGTCCACAGAGAAGCCGTAGATCAGCGGGCCGGTCATCTGTTCGCCAACGATTTCGAACGCGCTACCTGCGACAGCACGGCGGGCCAGGGTGTTCTTCAGAACACTCAGGGTCACACCCTTGCTGCGCGCATCGTTGCGCAGTTTCGTCATGTCGGCGACCGTGATGCCGCGGTATTCCGCCATCACCAGCGTTTGAGCTTTTGCTGCGAGCCCGGTCACTTCTTCAATGACCGCTTGCTTCTCACTGCGATTCAGACTCAAGGTCTACTCCTTCGAAATGTGCCTTCCGGTTTGCACCGTCGGACACGCCTTCAATTCAGCGACCAACTGTTTTCAGAAATCTCTCAATTCCATCTTCAGCGGGATCGCCATCTGCGTTGGCTGGACCCTTCGGACCCTATTAAGCGATTGCTCACACCAACGGTCTTGGATGGCCTGGAAGTTCCTTTTGACAGGGTCTCCAGCCCACCACACCCGGCAGCGCCTTCCCGCGCTACCGATATTTCTTGCCTTCTGATTACGACGAGATGGATTGCGTGTCCACGCGGACACCCAGACCCATGGTCGACGAAACAGCGACCTTACGCAGATACACGCCCTTGCTCGTTGCCGGCTTGGACTTGTTCAGCGCATCGATCAGTGCAACCAGGTTGCCTTGCAGCTTGTCCGTGTCGAACGAGCGGCGGCCCAGGGTCGCGTGGATGATGCCGGCCTTGTCGGCGCGGTACTGAACCTGGCCGGCCTTGGCGTTCTTCACGGCCGTTGCGACGTCGGGTGTGACGGTACCGACCTTCGGGTTAGGCATCAGGCCGCGCGGGCCGAGGATCTGGCCAAGCGTGCCCACAACGCGCATCGCGTCAGGAGCAGCAATCACCACGTCGAACGGCATGTCGCCAGCCTTGACGCGCGCTGCCAGGTCGTCCATGCCGACCACATCGGCGCCGGCGGCCTTGGCCTCTTCAGCCTTGGCGCCTTGGGCGAACACAGCAACACGCTTGGTCTTGCCGGTGCCGTTGGGCATCACGACTGCGCCGCGGACGACTTGGTCCGACTTCTTCGGGTCGATACCGAGCTGAACAGCCACGTCGATCGATTCGTCGAACTTGGCGGTTGCGGCTTCCTTCACGATGCCCAGAGCTTCAGTCAAGGCGTACAGCTTCGTGCTATCAACCTTGCCTTGCAAGGCTTTTTGCTTCTTGGTGAGCTTCGTCATGATCAGAGACCTTCCACGGTGATGCCCATGGAGCGGGCAGAGCCGGCGAGCGTGCGGATGGCGGCATCCACGCTGGCGGCATTCATGTCTTTCAGCTTGGTCTTGGCGATTTCTTCGAGCTGAGCGCGCGTAATCTTGCCGACCTTGTTGCTATGGGGCGTTGCGGAGCCCTTTTCGAGCTTCACTGCCTTCTTGATCAGGACCGTCGCGGGCGGGGTCTTGATGATGAAGGTGAAGCTCTTGTCCGCGTACGCCGTGATCACCACGGGCAGGGGCAGGCCGGGCTCGACACCTTGGGTCTGGGCGTTGAACGCCTTGCAGAATTCCATGATGTTGAGGCCGCGCTGACCGAGCGCAGGGCCGATCGGGGGGGACGGATTGGCCTTGCCTGCTGGCACTTGCAGCTTGACAAAACCGACGATTTTTTTCGCCATGGTTTACTCCTTGCGGGTGATAGCGCCTGAGTCCAGAAAGGACCTCGGCTCCCCGGGGTTAACAGCTCTTCCTCAAATCTTCCGCGCCGAGCTGGATGAGCGCGAAAGTCAATAACGTGTGTGGCTCAGGTCTTTTCGACCTGGCTGAATTCGAGCTCTACCGGTGTCGCACGTCCAAAGATCGTGACCGACACGCGAACTTTGCTCTTTTCGTAGTTGACTTCTTCGACCGTGCCGTTGAAGTCGGTAAACGGGCCATCCTTGACGCGCACATATTCGCCAGTGATGAATTCAACCTTGTGGCGGGGCTTATCGGTGCCCTCCTCCATCTGGCCAAGAATCTTGCCGACTTCGTCTTCAGAGATCGGCGCAGGACGATTCTTCGCGCCGCCGACGAAACCCGTGACCTTGTTGGTGTGCTTCACCAGGTGCCACGTGTCGTCATTCATGATCATCTGCACAAGGACATAACCCGGATAAAAACGGCGTTCGGACGTCTTCTTCTGGCCATTCTTGATCTCGACGACTTCTTCGGTAGGAACCAGGATCTCGCCAAACATGTCCTGCATGCCGGCGCGAGTGATTCGTTCGCGAATATTCCGCTCCACCGCCTTCTCCATGCCGGAGTAGGCGTGGACGACATACCAGCGCAGGTCGGGATTGACGGGCTTGGCGGGCGTCGCAGACTGGCCCCCTTCGGCAGAGGCATTCTCAGCAGTGGTATCAGTGATATCGGTCATTACTTCTTCCACCCGAGGATCAGGTCGTACAGGAGCCACTCAAGCGTCTTGTCGGTGGTCCACAGAAAAATGGCCATGACAGCGCAGAACGCAATCACGTAACCCGTCATCTGGATTGCCTCTTTGCGCGTCGGCCAGACAACCTTCTTGACTTCCTTCCAGGAATCGCGACCGAAGGCAACGAGCTCTTTGCCCGACTCCGACAGGCCGAACACCACGACAGCCGCCGCCAGCCCGCCCACGAGCACACCCCACTGCGCGACCTGACCCTGCTTGCCGAGAAGGTAAAAGCCGGCGATCGCCGCAATAACCAAGGCGATGGCCAAGCCAATCTTCGCCTTGTCGGCGCCGGTGCTCACGGTTTCAATTTGAGAAGTGGCCATGAAGGCTGCGTTCCTGCTTTAAATTCACTGTGTCTACCAGACACCAAACCCGCCGGGCTACGGCGGGTCTTCTTTTTCGCCGGTCACACGGACCGGCTTGGTTTTCTCGGTGCCACTCAGGTGGCAGGGGCAGTAGGAATCGAACCTACAACCTTCGGTTTTGGAGACCGACGCTCTGCCAATTGAGCTATACCCCTTCAGTCAACTCACTCGAGAATCTTAGCCACGACGCCCGAGCCCACGGTCTTGCCGCCTTCGCGAATAGCGAAGCGCAGGCCTTCCTGCATGGCGATCGGGTTGATCAGCTTCACGGTGATCGAGACGTTGTCGCCCGGCATCACCATCTCTT
>NZ_WJBU01000030.1 GCF_009646335.1 Caenimonas koreensis DSM 17982
GCAGCCAAAGATACGCCGCGCCAGACCGAACAGCAATCCTTGTGAAATCAACAACTTACCGGCCGAGGGCCGCGCCGTTGCTGGCGATGCGAACCGTCACTTTTGACACTGAAATCAAATGGACCCCCGGCAGGGTGCAGGCTCTGGTGCTGATCGGAGTTGTCGTCGACGCTGAGCGCCGCCTCGTGTTCCTGCCTCCGACGCCGGCAACCATCAGCCTCGGGCAATGGCTTCTCGTGGCTCCTGCCGCCAAGCGGTTGATGCAGCCCTATGCGATCGACCTGGACGCCATCGAAGGAATGACCAGGCAGGCTGGCAAACGACTCTTCCTGCACGGAGACTTCGAGTCGGTCGATCTGAACTTCAGCAGCAAGCTCAAGCGCGACGAGTGCATCCACCTCATTCGCTCGGCCAGACGCCAGGCCGTGCAGGGAGAAGACGAATTCGAAGGCGCAGGTGGCGATGGTGAGGAGGGCGAGGTGCTCCTGGGTGCTGCCCGCTCCGCGCGCCCTCAAGCGACGGATGCAGCCGGCGGTTTCGGTGTCGCCGCGACGGTGCTGGGCCTCGCGTTGCTGGGCGGCGCAGCTGCATCGTGGCTCGCAACCGGCGAGGAGCGGGCGCCTGCAAAGCCCGCATCACCTCCCATGGCCGCGCCGAGGGCCGAGCCCGCCGTGGCGCAAGCGCCGGCGCCCCGCAGCAGCGACGTGGCCCCGCCCGCAGCCGCGGCGCCGCTGCCTGCGGCCAGCGCAGAACCTGTTCCCATGGTCGACCAAGCCCTGATGGCCAAAGCCGAGGCCTGTGTCGCAGCGCCGGAATGCCTCGAAGTCGCAATGCAAGCCGCCGCCGCGAGCCAGAAGCCGGCTGTGAAGAGCGCGATCGCGCGCTTGGCAAGCATGCCACCGCCCGCGGCCGGCGACCGCGTCCGCTCCGAGGAGCTGCTTCGGCGAGGACTCGAGGCGCTCAAGGTGGGCCTCACGCAAGACGCACACAAGCTCTTCGAGCAGGCGCGCGACGCAGACCCCACCCACGCCCCCGCACTTGCCGAACTAGGTGCCTCCCACCTGCTCTACGAGCGAGCCGGCGACGCACGCGCGGCATACCTAGAGGCCCTGGCGTTGGCGCCGACCTGCGGCAGGTGCTGGCTCGGACTTGCGGGCGCTCTGGATCAGGAGCGGCAGCCGCAGCATGCGGCCGCCGCGTTGCTGGTGCCTCTCGCGCTTGTGGGGGATGATCGTGCCGCCTTGCTCGCGCACTATCAGCTGCAGTCGGGCGCGGCGAGGTCCCCGACGCTGCGCGAGGCATACGCGACCGCCCTGAAGATCGGCGAAGGCCTGCGCTAGTGGGCTTGGGTCTTGGGGCCCTGGGCTCGGCTGATGTGAGCGCGAACCGCACTCGTTGTCGGGAATTCCTCCGTTAGTCGACACCTTGGCAGCCTAGATTCGGCAGTTGCTACAGTTCCGCTCCATGACGGAACCCAAACGGCCCCTCGGCGCCGAGATCCTCCTCGGACTGGGTGTCCTGGCGTTCATCGTGTCTTTGGTCCTGCTTCTCAGCGACCGACGCATCCTTGTCTATGAGCACAAGGTCAACCCGGGTGAGTCGTTCGTCGAGGGTGAATGGGGCGACCTTGGCAAAGCCAGTCAGTCCCAGCTTGTGTGCCGCTACTTCACTGGACGCAGCGTGCAGACGACCGTTTACTGGCACGCACCGAACAACATCATGGGCAAGGATCAGTGCCCGTTTCTCTCCAAGGGAGAGTAGGCCAGCACCGATATTGCTGATAGGTGGAGGGTCGAGCAATGCTCTTCGCAGAAATGAACAAGCTGCTCCAGCCGCACCGGGATCGCGTGTCGGAGTTGGAGGCGCAAGCCGGGATCACAGAGGCCGCTGACCGTGCGCGAGAAGGGTCCATGTTCCCCCTCGGCATCGACGGTGACAACGTGCCTCCGGAGGAATACTTCGCAGACGAAGCCGACCACACGCGCTTTGGCGTTCGCCGCGTTTATTTCGGCGTGGAAGACGTATCGCTGCGCAAGCAGCTCATACGGGCACTGCGGAAGCTGGAGAAGGTTCACAGCGAGCTGCTCGACCGAGACATCCAAACGGCACAGGCCGCGGTCAACAGGGCCAAGGTGTCAGTGCGCCGCCTGCCTTGGGAAACTGGGATTGTGCTGGCAGTCATCTGCACTGCCATCGGCAAGTACGCAGGCGGAGACACAGGCCTTGTCTTCGGGGCCGTCGTGGGCCTGTTCATGGGGTTGGGGTACGTGTGGAACCGCAAAGGTGACGCTGAAGCTGCGTTGGAACAAGCGGAAGACGAGTACAAGATCGTCAAGAGGGATCGTTTGGTGCGCAAGCTGCATCCAGAGACCTTCTGCGAAATGGAGGAGCGCACGGGCCAAGAGGATCACGACTTCGGTGGCGAATGCGCCCGCTACAAGGTCGCTCGACACCTGGCGCAGGAGGCGGCATGAGGTTGCTGCTTCTCTGTGGAGTCGGCGTGACTCTCAGCGCGTGCGACGTCTCTGGCACGCATACGCTCTACCGCAACAGCGTTCTTGACTCCACTGCGCGCTATCACATCAGCACCTTCGACAGCTCCGACGGTGACAAGTACAACGCTGAGAACTGCCAAATCGCTGCCGACTTGTTCCAGCAGCAGCCAGGTGTGAGAACGCGGTTCTGGTGTGAGAAAGGGACCTTCCGCAAGTAGTTGGCGGCGCGCGTCAAGCACGCGGTGCTGGGAAGCGTGCTGGCGGTTCAGTCGCGTGCATCCGCAGGCGTGGCCGCCGGCGCCGCCGGGCGTCCTCACCGGCAGCGAACTGGCGGACCCGGCCGTGAGCGAGGGGTGGCGGCTGGCCGCCAGCGGCCAGCGGCGCACTGCAGCTCTGCGGGCCTCAGCGGCGGGGCCGCGGAGGGCATCCGCGAACCTCGGCGCTCGGTGAGGGGCCCCCGCCGGTCAGCCCGGCATCAGCGTGGCCCACTTTCCGAGTCGCAGCGAAACCATGTTGCAGTCCTCGTTCGGATCCAGGCCGTGGCACATCCGCGCGAATGGAACTGACAGACACGGATCATCGGCGTATCGGGCCAGCGGCTTGTCGAAGCTGAAGCCCGCCTCCGCTTGCTCCAGCAGGGCGTCGGCACCGCTCATGTTCGCGCACAGCGCGAACGGCCGCCACTTGCGCTGCCACCATAGCATCCCTCCGAACGCATACGGCTTGCCGTCGATGGTGCACACCGGAATGCCGTTGAAGAACAGGACGGCACCGTCTGGGTGGCGCGCTGACACCACAGCCATCGCCTCCTGAGCCAGATCGTCGGTCGGGTCGTCGGGCATGTAGGCGTAGTTCTCGACGATCGCAGGCAGCAAGATCCTGCGCTGCGAAGCCTCAAGCACGAACGCAGGCGTGAGGCGCACTGGCTCCTCGACGTATTGGGAGAGCCGCCAACCCAGGGTTTCGAGCAGATCTGCCCAGTTCGGATGCATCGGGCCGCGCAGGCCTCCGGAGGCCCGCATCTGTTCCATGAAGTCCTGAGGATCGACATCACCATGCCCAATGCGCTCGAGAATGTCGCCCAAGCAGCCCTCCATGCTGCCCTTGGTCACGCCAGCAAAGAGGCGGTCTGACTGCGATCGGAGCACGGGGTCCAGATGGTGACGGAAGACTTCGACCGCCCAAACTTGTCGGTGCAGGAAGTCAGGTCCAGGCCGGGAGCGAAGGACCGAAAGGGGCACGCGCACGCTGGGCTCCAGAGGCGTGAACTGGCCTTTCCAGCCCAGGTCGCCCAGCTCCCCATCCGCCTCCGAAACATAGAAGCCACGAGGAAGTTTGATCAGGCTGACTTCGCCTCCGCCGCGCCGCTTGCGAACATGGGAGTCGCCAAGACCGCGCAGAGCTGCGTCGCCGCGCTCGGCGAACTCGGCCCGGCTCAGCTCGAACGAGTCCAGGAAGCGCGCGACATCGGCGCTCTCGAAATCCAGCGCGCGCGCCGGTGCAATGTCCGGCCACCGCCATGCGTACCCGCCGAAGGCACCCATGTCTTGGTGCGAGTCCCGGCTGAAAGGGTTCTGGACCACCTCGATGGGCGATGCCAAGGCGCCGACGCAATGCAGAATGTGCTGGTCGGCGCGCACGTCGAGCTCCGAATAGCCGAACGCGACCATCGGACATGCACGAGCCGCGAGCGCCTCCATCCCCGCGTCGTTCAGCCATCCAGCAGGGTCGACCTCCAAGCCCGGGTGAGAGAGCACGCACAGGTCGAAGCTCCTTAAGCCGCCGTGCTCGGAAGCGTACTGCGCGAGCCGCCCATTGAAGATCGAAGCAGGCCTACGGTCTTGAACCAGAGAAGCCAGCGGGGTCGCCCACTCCGCACGCAGACTTTCAATGGACTTGCCCTGAGACGGCTGGAGGCCTCGCGTGAGTTGATCCCCAACGAGCACGACTTCGCACGCGCCCCCCGGCTGCCCAAGCAGCCAGGGCAGGAAGGAAAGCCAACGCCCTCCGTCCATGCATTCGATGGCACCCGCGCCGGCGACCAGGACTCGAAAGCTGCCGCGTGCCGCCACTGCAGGAATGTTCCTCGCCGACCACCAGGCGATCGCCATCGCCGGCGCCAGCACCTGGCACAGCGTCTGCGCACTCAGCGCTCGAAATTGCGGATGCGCGTCCACAAACGCACGCAGAAGGAAGCGCAGATTCCGGTGTTCGAGTACAGGAGCAGTGGTGGGCATGTTCAGAAGGTGGGCGCCTCCATCGTACGAGCAAACGGCATCGCTGCGGAAGGCCCATTTCGCACCATAGAAGCGCTTGACACTTGCACGACGGCTCCTTCGTCCGCGCAATGGCGACGGACACGGCTCGCCGTCGTTTCCCGCCGTGAAGCTTCGTGCCACTTCGCCCTCACACGATGCACTGGCTCCGCCGACCCGTCCCTGCTCACGCGCTGCGCCCGCGAAGGGGATTGACGTCAAGCCCTTCTCTCGTATCTTGACTTCAGCCGCGGCCACTTCTGGCCTTCGGCGAACAAGCAAGGGCGAAAAAGAGCGTGGTCGATCAACTGGAAGCAAGACGTGGAGGCCTCTCGTGCCCCGAAGGGCCGCTGACGCGCATCGCCAACGCCGAGCATGAGAGCGGCGGCGGGGGCACCGACCACCCGCCAAGACCCGGGGCAGTGGGGATGTTGCTGGCGACAGGTGAAGTCGTGCTCACGGCCACCGGCCGCATGACAAGCCCGTTCCCGCCTGTGAGGCTGGGTACCAGCCGTGCCGTGACCAGCACGGTGCGCGCTGCGGCCGCCTGGTTGCTGCACAACGCCGCCGAAGAAGCGCTCGCCCGCGGCAACCTCTTCGCCCGACGGCAGTTCTTGCTGGCACTTCGCAGCCCACGCCAGGCGGACACCGATTCCGCCGAGTGCTTCCTCTTCACGCCGCGCGACAACATGCCGACCGGGCAGGTGGCCTGCCCGACCGTTCGCCCGCGGCCGCTCCACTCCGAACACCCATGACTCGCAGACCGTCCGATCCTCCCTCCCATTCCGCGAGCGCCGTGGGCGTTCCGCCCGATGTGGCGGCGCTGGGCCTGCCCTGGCGCCTCGACATCCAGCATGGCTACGCTCGCTTCCTGCGTGTCGACGGGCGCCCTGCCCTCGGCGTTGCCGTCGATCTCGATTCGGACGAGGGCCTGGCGCTCCTCGCAAGTCCCGATCTTCGGGTCGCACTGCTGCAGTACATCGTCAAAGCGGCCAACGGCCTGCAGCGCGACGCGTTCGGCGCCCTGCGCTCGCTCTCGGAATGGGGCGGGCTGGCACCGCGGCCCGGGGACCCGCCCGGCCTGGCCCAGGCCCAGGAAGCGGCGTTGGCTGCCCTCCGCGCTTACGAGCGCTCGGGCGCTCCGCTCACGAGCGCCGAAGGCGCGTCGTTCGCCTCCTGGTTCGAGGCGGCCTATCACGACGCTGCTGCCCCGGTAGCAGCGACGGATCTCGCCGGCGGCCGCCACAAGACCACGGCATTCGCCTGGGCGCTGCACGGCTACCGTCGCGGCATTGGCGCGATCTGAGGCACACCTCATGAAGTCTGCATCTTCCCCCAAGTCGCCCCGCGTGCGGCCCTGCGTCATCTACGTCGACACCGACAACCAGCGCCACCAGCTGGCGCGGCCTCTGCTGGCCACCCTGCGCGCAAGAGGCTACACCCCTCGTCTGGCCTTCCTCGCCGGCAACAACCACGCGTGGGCGCTGAGCCAGTGGCACGCCAGCTTCCTGCAGGATCCCCAGTTGACCCGCAGCACCAGCGCCCAGCCGGTACCTCTGCAGCGTGAAGCGGCCGATGCTGCTCTCATGCTCGCCATTGGCCAGCGCTTGCGGGAACACCTCACGGCGCAGGAGACCATCGTGATCGTCTCGGGCGACCTCGCTCTCCTCGCGTGTGCAGAACGTGTCGCCGCGGCGGGTGCTGCCTGCCTGGTCGCGCACGATGCGCTGCAGGCACCACCGTCCCTCCCCCTGGCAAGCGTTGCGCGCCTCGCGGTGCAGGCGCCCGAGGATTCCCGCCGCACGCCGACCACGGGCCGCCTGCTCGCACTGCTGCGCACCACAGCGCCGCTCGCCGCCGGCGGCTACCTCAAGGCCCAGGTCGGCACTGTGCTCAGCCGCGCCGGCCTCGGCCGCCAGGAGCGTGCCGCTTTCCTTGCCAGCGTCCCGGGCCTGCGGGAGAGGGTGGTCGGCGGTCAGCGGGTGCTGTTCTTCTGATGGACCACCCCACCTCGACGCGCCGGGCGCAGCGCCAGCAGCGCCGCTGCAGCGCCAATCCCCTGCTCGCGCTTCCTGCCGTGCAGCGCGTCCGCATGCTGCCTCTTCCGGTTCGACTGGCGCTCGGCGAGCTGCTGACAGAGCTCGAACTGGATTGTGCCCATCGCGCCCAGCACAGCTGGGCCAAGCACAAGGCCCCGGTGGCCGCGTACTTCGTCGCGGTGGCCACCTTCACCAGGCACCTGCGCCAGCGTGCGGTGCTGCCGGACCACCCCGCGTGCCTGCGCCGCGCCACGGGCGATCCCCCCACAGCGAAGAAGCCGGTGGACCCCGGCACAGACCGTTCGGCGAGGGAAGACGTTCGCAACCCCGTGTTGGCTCTGCCTGCCGTCGCACGGCTGCGTGACCTGCCGGCGCCTGCGCGGGCGACGCTGGCGGAAGCGCTGCGTGCGTTCCAGGCGGAGTGCGCGCGGCTCGCGCAGCGTGACTGGGCTGAACGCCGTTGTGCGTCCGCAGCGCTCCACAAGGCGGCCGCCGTGTACGCAGGACACATCCGCCGCGCCATGATCCGGCCTGCGGCGCGCGAGAATGTCACCGGATGGAAAGCAACACCAACACCAACAGTCGCAGCACCATCCAGGAGGCTCCTGTTGCCGAGGGTCTTCGCTTGAAGGCTGAGGAGATCTTCGACAGCTGGCTGAGGGCGCACAACGCGATTGGCAAGGACGAGATCTCGCCGGCGAGCGCCCGGCAGTATCGCAAGCGTTGGGTACTGTGGGCGCACTGGCTTGAGAAAGTGCCTCCGGGCGCCTCCAAGCCGCGCGCAGCTCACGTCCTCGAGGCGACACCCGAGCTCCTGGATCGCTTCCTCTACCACGGCCGCAGTGAGGACTCGAAGGCCAATCGCCATGAGCTGACGGAGCCGTTCTCTTCCACGACGAGGAGGCGCTACTGGTCGATCTTCAGGCGCATCTACGCGCATGCACAGATGAAGGGCTGGATCGCCACGCTTCCGTTTCCGGAGGTGCAGCCACCCCCCGAGAAGCGCGATGCCGCTGTCGTGCCTCCCAACGTGCTCGAAGCGATCCCGTCCGTGCTTCCGACCATCCGGCACTGGAGGGACCAACGCGATCGAGCGCTGATCCTCGTGGCGTACGACGCCGCCCTCACTCCGGCGGAACTGTGCGGCCTGCAGCTCGCCCAGGTCACCACCAAGCTCGATCACGCCGAACGGCTGACGCTCGACCTCGACGGAAAGCGGGGCGCGCAGAAGCGGACCCTGCACCTTTCGCTGGACTCCTCCCGCGAGTTGAATGCGTGGTTGGATGTGCGCAGCGAAATCGCCGCGAAGGACAAGATCGCCCTGGAGGCAAGAGACAGGGTGTTCCTGTCGCAAAGGCGAGAACGGGGCATCTACGCCCCCCTGCAGCTCTACACCCTGATCCGCAAGACCCTCCTGGCAGCGACCGCGAAGGTTCGGCACGTGCAGGCCGATGCAGGTGCGCCGGCCCCCGAGTTCGAAGGTCAATACAGCCCGATGGTCCTGCGAAACAGCGTGCTGCTGGAACGCCTGCGACGCAAGCAGGACTACACGCAGTTGCTCTACGACGCCGGCTTCAAGGACCCTCAAGCACTTCTCGGACTGACGGCACGCCTTCCTGCGGACGAAGCCTCGCTGGTGCTGGCGGACATCTGGGCCATGGAGCGCGCCTTGCGCGCCGCGAAAACCGAGGATGCCGAGGACACGCAGGCGAGCCAGCAGAGAGTCTCGGCCATGGAGCACGCGTTGCGCGCCGCGAAGGCCACGCCCGAGGATGCCGAGGACACGCAGGCGAGCCAGCAGAGCGACAAGACGCATTGACAGCGTGCGGTTGCCCTGTAGCTTGAGGGCATGAGTCTTCCCTGCGAACCCGACCTCCTCGCCGCCGTCCCCGAGACACTGCGCCCCGTCCTGCGAGCCTACCTGAGCGGAGCGCCGGTGGCCAACGATGCGCTCTATGCCCAGCTGCAGCCCGAGGTCGAAGCCAGCCCGGAGCGTTGGCAGCCCAAGGCGGCCGCGCCGGCATCCTGTCGCGACCGCAACCTGGTCCACCGGAAGATGCGCTGGCACCAGCAGACCCTGCGGCAACTCGGCCTGCTGGAGAAGGTCCCCGGCCGCCGCGGTGTGTGGCAGCTCAAGCCCCAAGCCAAGGAGCTCACGCCGGCAAGGCCCGGGATGGTCCTGGTGGCCTTCAGCACGCGCCTGGGGCTGGCGCTCTGGAGTTCGTGCCACGACGTGTTCCCGCGGATCGACGAGCCGATCGCGCTGTTGCTCACCTCACCGCCCTACCCCATTCGCAAGCCACGCGCCTACGGAGGCGTGACGGCGGGCGAGTTCACGGACTTCATCTGCGGTGCCCTGGAGCCGATCGTCGCGAACCTGCTCGATGGCGGCTCCATCGCCCTCTCGCTGAGTCCCGACTGCTTCGAACCGGGTTCCCCTGCGCGCAGCACCTATCTCGAGGAGGCCACGCTCGCGTTGAAGCGGCGCTTCGACCTCCACCTCATGGACCGCATCATCTGGACCAATCCAGCACGCCCGCCGGGCCCGGTGCGATGGGCGAGCATCCAGCGGGTCCAGCTCTCGGCGACCTACGAAATGGTCCTCTGGTTCACGAACAACCCGGCAGCCTGCTTCTCCGACAACCGGCGGGTGCTGCAGCCCCATACCGAGCGTCACGCGGGGCTGATCGCCCGCGGCGGCGAAAAGCGAACGACCAACTACGGGGATGGCGCCTACCGGCTTCGCGTCGGCTCGTTCGGCGCCGAGACCGCGGGCCGGATTCCGCGTAACGTGCAGAACTTCACCCACAACGGCGCCACCCACCGCGCGATGCGCCAGGCGGCGATCTCGGCAGGACTGCCTACGCACGGCGCCTGCATGCCCCTGGGACTGGCCAAGTTCCTGGTCGAGTTCCTCACGCGCAAGGACCAACTGGTGGTCGACTGCTTCGGCGGGTGGCTGCGCACCGCCCTGGCTGCGGAGCAAACCGGCCGGAGGTGGCTGGCGACCGAGCTGATGGGGGAACACCTGATGGGCGCCGCGTATGCATTCCAGCACGCCGAGGGCTTCCAATCGGCCTTCGACCTCAAGACGGGAGGTCACGCGTGAGCGGCGAACACAGGATGTGGCGCGAGCTGATGCAGCGCGCGAACCCGGGCTGGTCGTTCAGCGTCGGGCGTCACGCGCAACTCGGCCAGGGCGCGCTTTCGCTCGACACGTTCGTCTACCTCGTCGACGTGGCCACCGCCTGGTCGGTCGCCGGCGGCCTTGCGGAAAGTGAATTCCGCCGGCTCCTCAGAGCGCTTGAAGCGGCACCCGCGATGGCCGCCAGTGCACGCGACGGCGCGAATGGCATCCGCGAGGCGGCCGACGCGAATCTGGCGCGGGACACGGAGGAAGCCGAAGGCCTCATCGTCACCGCACTGGCCGCGCTCACGCAGACGCAGACCTTCGTCCGGGCCCGGGAAGCGCAGCAGGGAAGGCTAACCGGGCACTGGCTCTACCTCGTCTATCGCTTGCGCGACGGCTCGGTGTTGGGTCGGCCGGGATTCGCAACGCAGGGGATGCCAGGGCTGTTGTCTCCCGAGAGGCTGCATGGCCTGGTGGTGCAGACCGTCGCCGTCGACACGGGAGCGAGCGGTCCCACCTCGGTCGGCAGGATGATCGCCGCTGGCGGGGGAGCACCCGTCGCGGAGATCTACCGCGCGTGAGCCGGGCTCCGGAAGAACGTCGATCGCGAGGCCCCGCTGCGCGCTGCCGCTGGGCAGCACCCGCGGCAGCGCGGGGCGGCATTACCATCCGACCATCCGCGGATGCCGAAGCTTGAGCAGAACCTATCTCACCGCCCCCTACAGCGAGCGCACCGGGGTGAAGGAACTCGGCGCCCGGTGGGACAGTGACGAGCGCAAGTGGTTCGTCCCGGACGGGCTGGCTCTGGAGCCCTTCGCCCGCTGGCTCCCTGCGGCCGTAGGGAGGCCCGAGCCATCCAGCAACAGCCGAGCGCTCGCTGCAGCCAGCGCACCTCAGGCAGAGAGCCTTCCAAGCACCCAGAAGGGCATCCGACTGGCCGCACTCATGCAACGGGTGTCCGCCGCAGTGCACTCCGCATTCAGTGAGGGGGTGTGGACGCGGCTTGAGGTCATCGATGTTTCCGCGCGAGGCCACGTGTACCTCGAAGTTGCAGATCGGGACGAGAGCGGGCGGGTGCTGGCCAAGACGCGGGCGATGATCTGGGGGGCGGTGGCGCAGAAGCTGCTGCCCCGATTCCTGAGCGACACAGGCATGGAGCTCGCACCGGGGATCAAGCTCCTCGTGCGCGCCAAGCCGAGCATGCACGCCGAGTATGGCTTCGGCCTGGTGATCGAGGAGATCGACCCGGAGTACACCTTGGGCGACCTCGAGGCGCGCAAGCGGGAGATCCGCGCGCGGCTGCAGTCCGAAGGACTGTGGGACCGCAATCGCCAACTGCCTGCGCCATGGGACTTCACCGAAGTGCTCGTTATCGCACCCGAGCAGGCGGCCGGGCTCGGCGACTTCCAGGCGGAGGCCGCGCGGCTGCAGCTCGCCGGCGTGTGCCGATTCACGTACGCCCACAGCCGCTTCCAGGGCGCCGGCGCGGCGAACGAGATCTGTGCCGCCGCCTCAGAGGGACTCGGGAGCCTTGCTGCCCGCGGCATCGTCCCGGATGCGATCGTGATCATCCGTGGCGGCGGTGCCGTGAATGACCTCGCGTGGCTGAACGAGTACTGCCTGTGCCGCTTCGTGTGCGAGGCGCCGGCGCCGGTCTTCACAGGAATCGGACACCAGCGCGACAGCACCCTCGTCGACGAGGTCGCCCACACCGCGTTCGACACACCGAGCAAGGTCATCGTGGGGATCGAGGCAGGGATCGCCACCCGGGCGCGCGACGCCCGCGCGGCGTTCGAGGAGATCTGCGCGCTGGCGAGAATCCACGTGCAGCGTTCGCGAGGCGTGATCCGCCAGCACGTGGCCGATGTTCGTCACGGGGCTTTGCAGCTGCACGCAGCGGCCGCGCGCGGCACGGATTCGCTCCTGGCCGAGGTCCGCGAATTGTCCAGGCAGCACATCCATCGCGCGACGACACACTCGCGGGAGCGCATAGGCGTGGTCAACGTCGAATCCCAGGGCGTACTGGCGAAGGCGCGAGCCGAGGCGCCATTGCGAATGCACGAGGTCGCTGCTTCAGCGCGGGCTCACATCACCGCGGCGCGCCACGGGGCGCAGACGGCCCGAGGCGCGTTGCTTGAAGTGAGCGCCCGGGCGGTGGACGGCCAGCGATCGGCGGCGCGCCACGCCCTGCAGGAAACCACACACGCGGCTCGTGCGCTACTGACGCGCGCTACGCACGATGCGGATTGGACACACGCGAGCGTGCTTCAACGCTGCGCCGAAGCGGTCGCCCGCAGCCGCGATGCGCAGCAGCGTTCTCTGCAAGAGATCGCGCAGGAGAGCATGCGCGCTGTGCATCGGGCGCGCGAGGCGAGCGCCGGCCTCATGCGCGAGATCATCGGCCAGGGGCCTGAGAAGACGCTGCGGCGAGGCTTTGCCGTCGTGAGGAACTCCCAGGGCGACCCGGTCACAAGTGCCGAACAGGCAGCGAGCTGCGCCGACATCGGCCTGCAGTTTCAGGACGGCGTGGTGCACGCCACACTCAAGAAGGACGATCGACAATGACCACGTTCAAGGAAGCGTTCGAAGTGCTCAACCGCCATGCGAAGGCGCTGCGGGAACAGGAAGAGCCGAACATCGACGACCTGCTGCGGATCGTCAATGAATCGGTCGCGGCCTACCGGGTGTGCGAGGAACGTATCGCCGCGGTCGACGCAGCGCTCCAGGCAGCTCTGAAGGACGCGGCGACACCCGGCAACGAAGCACGCTGAGGCCGGCGTGGAACGCACGTGCTGCTCTGCGATGGAGCAGGCATACTTGGACCATCCGCGCGTGAACTGGGGGGCGACACATGTCTGGTCTTGTGGTGGACAGCCGCGAAACGAACAGCGGCATTCCCGCGATGCTGCGACGCAGTGGGGTCGAGTTCGTGACCGAGGAGCTTGCCGCCGGCGACTACCGGATCGGGAACATCCTGATCGAGCGCAAGACCGGCGTGGACCTGTTCCAGTCGATCTACGACGGGCGCCTGTTCCCGCAGGCCGAGCTGCTGTGCCAGCACGCGGAGCGCCCGTTCCTGCTGCTCGAGGGCGATATCCGTGCTGCCAATACCAACATGGTCGAGGACGCGCTGCCCGGCGCCGTTTCCGCCTTGTCGATCTTCTGGGGTGTCCAGGTTCTATGGATGCCGGACAGCGCGAGCACGGCCAGCCTCCTTCGCTGCATGGTGCGCCACAGCACGGAAGGACTGGGTTACGAGGTGCCACTGCGCGTGAAAAAGCCGAAGCTCAGTGCAGCACCCGACGGCGCACTGCCGCAGTTCCTCGTGGAGGGGCTTCCTGGCGTTGGCGCAGAGACGGCTCGCGCCTTGTTGCGCCACTTCGGAAGCGCCAAGGCCGTGTTTGCAGCAGCACCGGAGGACCTGCGCAAATGCGCTGGGGTGGGGCCGAAGACTGCCAGCGCCATCGATGCAGCGCTGCGGCACCAGCCTACCGCGTTCCGCTCTACTCGCGCTGCTCCGGATCGCTGACGGCCACAGCAGGCGCCGCGCGAAGCTACTCCTTCGGAAGCTTCACGTTCAGGAAGTGCTGCATGCCGTCTCGGCTCACCAACATCAACACTGCCTTGTCTGATGCGACCAGGGGTGCGAGCGTTTCCCTCAGGTCACCGAGGGTGAAGACCTTCGTGTCGCCGACCGCGATGATGTGGTCGCCCTGACGGATGCCCTGTAGCGCTGCGTCGGTCTGCAACACCCGGATTCCAGATGAAGCCGTAGGCTCGGCGACGATTCCGAAGATGCTGGCCCGAGGCGGAGCGGCGGCAGCCTCCGCGGCGGCACGATCGGCGGCCGCAGCGCGCGGGTCGCGCAGGTAGCGCAAGCCGACTTCCGATAGGTTGGTTGCCTTGGTCCACATGGTCTGTCGTCCCACGTCCGTCGGCACTCCGACGTGCAGGCCAAGGAGATCTGCGTTCCTGGTGGGCAAGCCGTGCTTCGCGACGAGGCCTTCGAGGCCGACCTGTCGCACCGGGAGCCCTCCGAAGTACGCCACGGAGTTGTCGCGACGGGCGTAGAACGTGATGGCAGCGTCCCAGAAGCGCCCCGCGTCCATGTAGGTGTCCAGCGCCTCCTTGAGCTTCGCGATGCGGGGTGATGTCGGTTTCTGTGCCATTTAAGGCGGTTTGACGTCCGAACAAACCCCTAGGAATCGCGCCACGAACCACGAATGATCCCTCAGCTCGCGACCCGCGCGATGGTCGTGTCCCTAGACGTGGTGTAAGTCCACAGCCCGGACAGGCTGAGATGCACGTCACTCAGCGAGCCACGGCGGGCAGGCGAGTCGGCACAGTATCGCAGAGGGTCTGCAGACCTTCGAGCTGCATGTAGCGGCGGTTCAAACTCCACTCGTCGTTCTGTTCGAGCATCATCGCGCCCACCAGGCGTGTGATCGACGCGTCGTTGGGGAAGATCCCCACGACGTTCGTGCGTCGCTTGATCTCGGCATTCAAGCGCTCCAGCGGATTGGTCGAGTAGATCTGGGGCCAGTGCGCTCGCGGAAACGTCATGAACGCCAGCACGTCGTTCTCGGCGTCGTCCATCAATGCTCCGAGCTTGGGGAACTTGCTTCGAAGTTGATCGGCCACCGAGCGCCACTGCGTCTTGGCCGCCTCCGGGGTGTCCTGCACGAACACGGTGCCGATGGCCGCCGAGACCATGCGCCGCTGGGTCTTGCCCGCGTGCGCCAGGGCGTTGCGCATGAAGTGGACCCGGCAACGCTGCCAAGTCGCCTTCAGAACCTTCGAAACGGCCGCCTTGATGCCCTCGTGGCTGTCGCTGATCACCAGTTTGACGCCACGCAGCCCGCGTCGGTTCAGGCTGCGCAGGAACTCCGTCCAGAACGGTTCGGCCTCGCTGGCTCTGGTTGACGACAATTAGCTTGGCCGGCTGACGACAACTATCTTGGCCGGTTGAGACCGGTACCGGGCAGGTCCGGGAGGCGGGGTTACCGTGCGGTCGCGACGATTACGCGAGACCCATGGATGCCCGGCAAGAAGATCACGGACCACCAAGTGCACAAGTACAAGCAACACCGCAACCAGCTCAGCCAAGTGGCGGCCGCCGCCAAGGCTGGCATCAGCGAATGCAGCGCGCGGCGCATCGAAGGCAGCGACACGCTGCCGTCTCAGAAGCCGGCGCGAGACTGGCGAACCCGCAAGGACCCGTTGGCCCCCGTCTGGGAAGGCGAGGTCGTGCCGCTGCTGCGGCAGGACCCGCTGCTGAACGGCGTCACGTTGCTGGAGGAACTGCAGCGGCGCTACCCCGGCCAGTACGGCACGGGTGTGCTGCGGACGCTGCAGCGTCGCATTCGCCAGTGGCGCGCCGTCCACGGCGCCGAGCGAGACATCTTCTTCGCGCAAGAGCATCCGCCGGGACGACTGGGCCTGTCGGACTTCACCGTGGCCGATGACCTCGCGGTGGAGATCGACGGAGCCGCTTTCCCGCATCGGCTCTACCAGTTCACGCTGGCGCACTCAGGGTGGCGGCACGCCGTGCTGGTCGCGAGTGGCGAGAGCTTCCTGGCGCTGTCTACAGGCTTGCAGGCGGCCTTGTGGAAGCTGGGTGGGGTGCCGGAGGAACACCGCACGGACAGCCTGTCTGCGGCCTTCAACAACCTGGCTGAAAAGCAGGAGCTGACGCGCCGCTACGAGAGCCTGTGCGAGCACTACGGCATGCGGGCCAGCCGCTGCAATCCGAGCCAATCGCACGAGAACGGCTCGATCGAGTCGCGCCACGACTCGCTGAAGACCGCGCTGGACCAGGCGCTGCGGCTGCGTGGCACGCGGCGCTTCGACACGCAGTCAGAGTACGAGCGCTTCGTCGACACGATCGTGCAGCGCTTCAACGCTCGCGTAAGCAAGGCGCTGGCGGTGGAGCGCCCGATGCTGCGGCTGCTGCCCGCGCGGCGCACCTCCGAGTACGAGGAGCTTCCGGCGCGGGTGAGCAAGTACGCCATCTTCACGGTCAAGGGGGTGCAGTACAGCGCGCCGAGCCAGCTGATCGGCCACCGCGTCATGGTGCGCCTGTATCCCCAGCAGGTCGAATGCTGGCTTGGCGGCCAATGCGTGTTGAAGGTCCCCAGGGCCACGAGCCAGGGTGGGCAGCGCCATCCACGCCGCATCGACTACCGCCATCTGGTAGCTGCGCTCAAACGCAAGCCCGGCGCGTTCGCGCGTTGGGTGCTACGAGACGCGGTCTTCCCCCGTGACGTGTACCGCCAGACGTGGGAGCGCCTGTCGGCGCAACTGTCCGAGCGCGACGCCTGCAAGACGATGGTTGGTCTGCTTGCATTGGCAGCCGAAGGGCACGAAGCGCAGTTGGCAGACGAACTGGAGCAGGTGCTGGAGATGGGGCAACTGCCCGACCTGGAGGCACTGACCGAGCTCGTCGCGCCGCGCCGAGGTGACGTGCCGGATGTGGCAGTGCAACTGCCGACGCTGGCCGGCTACGACGCACTGCTGGAGGTGGCGCAATGAGCGGCGCGACGATCACCGCCGGGCGCATGGATCTGATGCTCACCGAGCTGCGCCTGCCCACCATGAAACGGCTCGCCATGAGCTTGTGCACGCAGTCGGATCGCGAAGGTTGGCCCGCTCACCGGCTGCTAGAGGCACTGCTCGAACACGAGCTGGCCGAGCGAGAAACGCGCCGTATCGACCGACACCGCGCGGAGGCTTGCTTGAGCCCTGACAAGCGGCTGTCCAGTTTCGACTTCGCCGCCGTGCCAAGCGTGTCCAAGGCGCAAGTGATGGCGCTGGCGGAGGGCCACGAGTGGCTTGACCGGGGCGCCAACGTGCTGCTGTTCGGCCCACCCGGCGTGGGCAAGAGCCACCTCGTGAGCGCGCTCGGCCACGCGCTGGTGGACGCCGGCAAGAGGGTGCTGTTCACGCGCTGCAGCGACATCGTGCAACGCCTGCAGGCGGCCCGCCAGGAACTGCGGCTACCACAGGAGCTCGCCAAGCTCGATCGCTTCGACCTGCTGATCCTGGACGACCTGAGCTACGTGCGGCGCGACCAGTCGGAGACCTCGGTGCTGTTCGAGCTGATCGCGGAGCGCTACGAGCGAAAGAGTCTCGCCGTGACGGCGAACACGCCCTTCTCACAGTGGGGAGAAGTGTTCGTCGAGCCGGCCATGACGCTGGCTGCGGTCGACCGCCTGGTGCACCACGCCACGATCCTGGAGATGAACGTCGAGAGCTACCGGCGTCGTGCCGCACAAGGCACCCAGGCCGCCCGTCGGACGCAACCTTCAGGCACTCGAGAGACCGTGGCCTGACGGGGGTGGCGCCGTGGACAAGTCACCTGCCCACAGGACAAGCCTGTGGACAGCCCTCCGGGTCCGTGACTTGCCCACCGCGCGTGGCAGCCGAATGAAAGGAGACCAGAAGACCGAACACCGAAAACCACGTTCCCGCCTCTCACCGGCCAGAATAATTGACGCCGAGCGGCCAAAATAGTTGACGCCGATCACTGGCTCCGACCTTCAATCCGAGCACCTCGCGCTGGCCCTCGGTGTTCACCCCCACAGCCACTATCACGGCCACGCTCACGATGCGGCCGGCCTCGCGCGTCTTCACGTACGTCGCGTTGATCCACAGGTAGGGCCAGTCGCCTTCGATCTGACGATTCAGGAACGCGCCCACGCGCTCATCGAGTTCGCCGCACAGCCGACTGACCTGGCTTTTGGAGACGCCGCTCATGCCCAGCGCCTTGACCAGATCGTCCACCGAACGCGTGGAGATCCCCTGCACGTAGGCCTCCTGGATTACCGCAGTCAGCGCCTTCTCCGCGGTCCGGCGTGGCTCCAGGAACTCGGGGAAGTAGCTGCCGCTGCGCAGCTTGGGAATCTTCAAGGCGACGGTGCCGGCGCGGGTGTCCCAGGCGCGCTCGCGATAGCCGTTTCGGCTGTTCACGCGCTCGGGCGATTTCTCGTCGTAGCCGGCTCCGCAGCGCCCGTCCACATCGAGCTCCATCAGCCTCTGGGCCATGAACTGCACCATCTGGCGCAGCACGTCGATGTCGGCTCCCTTCTCGGCAAGCTCGGTCAGTGCGATAGTCGCGGTGGTCATCGTGTTTCCTTCAAGGATTTCGGTTGTTGGGTCGCACCTCAACCTTATCCGGATCCACGATGGCCACCCCCGATCAGGAGTCGGCCACTGATGCTCTCCAAGCGCTACGGGCTAAAGCCCTTCGCGCTTTGAAAACATTAAAAACTTACACCACTCCCGGGGACATCAACCGCGCGATCCGTCGACGAGAAGTTTTTGAGCCGGGGCCGAACTGAGATGCGCAACTGCGCAACATTGAGCCGCGTTCAAGTGATCGTGGGCCCCGGTTCGAGTTTTCGATGGACTGTCTTCATTGCGCGAGGGCTGGAACCGGCCATAGCCGGACGTTTCCGTTGATTACCAATGAGCCCCCAAGTTGACAACCGCTTGGGGGTGCAGGCGATTGCCCCGGTCCCCCCGCAAGGGGACTGACGGCCTAGCGGCACTGCCGGATCATCCGGGCATCGAACCCTCCAAGGAGATCGCCCTATGACTCTCACGACCCTGGAACCGTTGTCCCCGGCGGGCACGTATCCCGCCAACCCCGGGTTGACGCCGCGCATGCTCAATCACGCGGCCTGGATCACGCACGACGTGGCCGCCACGACCGATTTCTACACGCGCATCATGGGCATGGAGCTGGCCAGCACGATCTTCGACGATCGCGTTCCGTCCACGGGCGACGCCATTCCCTACTTCCACATCTTCTTCCGCATGGGAGACGGCTCCACGCTCGCCTTCTTCGAGTTGCCCGGCATCCCGCAGCCCGCGACGCCGAGCCACCCGGCCTACCCCCTGTTCACGCACATGGCGCTCCAGGCCAAGGACCGCGCAGAGGTGTTGAAGTGGTACGAGTGGTTGAAGAGCAATGGGCTCGACGTGGTGGGACCGACCGACCACAAGGGCCTGATCCTGTCGATCTATTTCCACGACCCGAACGGATTCCGCCTGGAGATCACGACGCCCCTGGACAAGGACTGGAACCGCCATACGGAACAAGGCTACGCCGATCTCAAGGCATGGCTCGACTGCAAGGAAGCCGCCCAGCGCGAGGGTCGCGACGTGCCGCAGGCGCTGATCGAGATGATCCGCGAAACGCGCAAGCGCTACGCGTGAGGGCGGTTGCGGCTGCTCCAGAGATGCAAGTACCAGTTGAGCAACTCGCGTTCGCTGCCGATGCCCAGGCGGTGATAGGCCCGCTTCCGGTAGGTCTTGATGGTCTCTTCGCCGACGCCCAGGTCCAGCGCGATGCCGGTGGTCGACAGGCCGTAGAGGATGCGCGCGCAGACCTCGGACTCGCGCCGCGGCATCGCCGCCTGCACCGCGATGCATTTCTCGATGACGTCAAGCGAGCGAAGGGCGTCGCCCGCGTCATGTGTCTGCCCTCGCTGCGCATGCTGGCCCAACAAGGCCACGAGCAGTTCGGCCGTGTCGACGAGGGTATCGATGGCGCCGCTGCCGAATCGCCCGTGCGGCCGCTGCCGCAGCACGCTCAGGCCGAAGCCCCGGCCACCGACGTTTCCACACAGCAGCAGGCGGTCGCTGATCCGTGGGTACAACTGCGACCTCAGGTCCGCGTAGTCGCGGTGGCCCAGGTCCGGATGGATCAACATGGGCTTCGGCACGCTCACGCAGCGCAGCGCCGAAACCATCGCCGGATCATGTCGCCAGCCCCCCTGGCCGAGATAACGGTCCACCAGGTCGCGTTGGGTGTGCTCCGGTTCGACGCAGCATGCGGCAACTTCCGTCACCGCGTCGCCGTAAATATGAAAAGCCGCAAAGTGGTCGGCGCCACAAAGACCATGCAGATAGGCGGCCAGCGACGGGCCGAGCGCATCGCTGCCGATCGCCGCGACCACGCGAGCGAGCGCGCTCTGGTGACCGTAAGGCATCTCGGCTGCCGGCGGGGCGGTCCAGGTCTTCAGGCTGTTCATCTCTGCGCAGGTTACATCCGGTCGCCCGAGGGCGAATCAGAATTTTCACTTAACGGCAATCGACCCCAACTGCAGACAGGAAGCCGCACATGACCGCCGACACCGCCATCCATGTCGAATGGGTGCATCTCGCGTACGAGGAACATACCAGATTCACCGAAACCTACGGTTTTGCCGGGAATCAGGGCAAGGTCAACCTGGAAGGGTTGCGCCTGCGGCCCGCAGGGCTGGCCCCTTCCGAAACCTTGCTGGTCTACATGCACCCGTCCTCCACCATGCAGCTGCTGCCGGTGCCGCGGGCCATGGTGGCCGCAGGCGCCCATGTGCTGTGCGCCGGGAGCCGTTACCAGCGCAACGACGCCGCGCTGATCATGGAGAAGGTCCTGCTGGACCTGGGCGCCTACATCCGGCATGCGAAGAAAGTCTGGAACTACCGCAACGTGGTGCTGGTCGGCTGGAGCGGCGGCGGTTCGCTCTCGATGACCTACCAGTCCCAGGCGGAGGCACCGAGCATCACGCACACGCCTGCCGGCGATCCGGTGGACGTCAAGGGCGCGGGCCTGATTCCGGCGGATGCGGTGGTCTGGCAGGCCGCTCACCTGTCGCGCAGCCACCTCCTGACGGAGAGCATCGACCCCTCGGTGCGCGACGAACTGAATCCGGACGACCGCGATCCCGAGCTCGACATCTACAACCCGCGCAACCCGAACCAGCCACCCTACACGCCCGAATTCATCGCGCGCTACCGGGCTGGACAGATCGCGCGGATGCGTCGCATCACGGCGCGTGCCAGGGAAACCCTGGAAGCACTGAAGGCCCGCGGGGGGGGCGAGATGGAGCGGGGCTTTGTCGTGCACCGCACGCTGGCGGACCCCCGCTACATCGATCCCGCGCTCGATCCGAACGGACGCAAACCGCGCTGGTGCTATCTTGGGAACCCCGAGACGGTGAACAGCGGGCCGGTGGGCCTCGGTCGCTTCAGCACGCTGCGATCGTGGCTGTCGCAGTGGTCGCTGGACGACACTTGTGCGAACGGACCGGTCTGTGCCGCCAAGGTGCGCGCGCCGTTGCTGGTCATCGAGAACGGTGCCGACGATGCCGTCCCTCAGCCGCACTCGCGAATTCTGTACGAGGCGGCAGCGTCGCCGGACAAGACATTCCACCTGATTCCGGGGGCGACGCACTACTACGCGGGCCAGCCGAAGCTGATGTCCGACGCCACACAGTTGATTCACGGCTGGCTCGAGGACCGTGGAATGCGCACTTCCACGAAGCACGTTCGCGGCATTGCCGCATAACCCGATTCAAGGAGACACCCCATGATGAAATCGCTTCTGCCGAAGATCCTTCTCGCATCCCTGTCCGTGACTTTTCTTTCGACGCCGGCGTCGGGACAGGACGCTTCCGGTTTCCCCGCCCGTCCCATCACCTGGATCATCGGGGCGGCGCCCGGCGGAGGGTCGGACACCTTCGCGCGTGTCGTTGCCCAGGCCATGTCCGTCAACATGAAGCAGCCTGTGGTCGTGGTCAACAAGCCCGGTGCGTCGTCGATGATCGCCGCCGAGCAGCTGAAGAACTCGCCCAAGGACGGCTACACGATGTTCACCGCGGACAACGGAACGCTTGTCTACAACGCGGCATTGTTTCCGAAGATTCCGTACGACGTGAAGAAGGACTTCGACTACGTCACCCTGATGACGAAGATCCCTCTGCTGCTCGTGGCCAACCCGGGATTTGCCCCCCGGGATTACCGCTCGCTCGTCAACCTGGCGAAGAGCCAGCCGGGGAAGCTCAACTATGCGTCGCCCGGGACTGGCACCCCGCACAACCTGGCCACTCAGTTCCTCCTGGCTCGGGAAGGGCTGGACGTGCAGGCTGCGCAGTACAAGGGCGGCGGGCCGGCCGTCCAGGACGTCATCGCGGGGCATGTTCCTTTCATGGTCCTGGACTCGATCTCGGCGCTGCCCCTCGTTCAAGCTGGGAAGTTGCGCGCGATCGCGGCCCTCTCGCAGAAGCGCCTGGCGGGCTTCGGCGACGTCCCCGCCTTGTCCGAGTCGGGTGTGGCCGACGTGGAACTCTTCGCCTGGCAAGGCCTCGTCGTGCCGCGCGGGACACCCGCTTCCATCATCGAGAAGCTTCGGGCGGAATACGCGAAGGCGGTCCAGGATCCCGCCGTCGAACGCAAGATCCGGGAGATGGGCGTGGAGACGATCACAAGCTCTCGCGAGGCGTTCCAGGCCCTGGTCGATCGTGAAATCGGCACGTGGCACCCGCTGATCGCCAGCCGAGGCATCCGTGGCGAGTAGGTCCCCGATGAACATCGCAGAGCCCATCTACAGGGTGGCGATACAGTCGCCCGACGCCTGCGCGGTCGTCGAACTGGGCGCAGGCGGCCCGGAGCGCAGGCTCAGCTACGACGAGCTCGCGGCGAAGGTGAACGCTGTCGCCGCGGCACTGCTGCGCCTGGGTTTGCGGCGCGGCGATCGTGTCGCGATGCTCATGCGCAATTCGCCCGAGTACGTGCAGGTGTTCTTCGGCTGCGCCGCCGCGGGGGTGGTGGCGGTCCCGATGAGCGTGCGGCTCCTGGAGGCCGAGCACACCCATTTCGTCAGGGACGCCGAAGCGGCCCTGCTGATCGGCGACGACGACCTTCTCGCGAGCCGGCCCGCCCTGTGCGCATTACCCGGCCTGGTCCGGGTCGCCCGAAGCGAACTCGAACGCTGGGCCCCGGATGCCCCACGAGTCGAGCCTGTCGCGGTCGAGCCGCAGGAACTGTTCTCCCTGATGTACACGAGCGGCACGACAGGTTCGCCGAAGGGCGTCATGCTGTCGCATCGATCCTGGCGCGAAGCGGCGGAGTACGTCAAGGAGTACCTCGACTATCGCGACGGGGAACGCACCCTGCATGTGGCCGCCCTGACCCACGGGGCGGGCTTCCTGATGCTGCCGACCTTCGACGTGGGCGGAACGAACTACGTCGCAGCGAAATTCGACGCGCGCGAGACCTTGAACTGGCTCGGCCGACATGAAATCACCAACTTCTTCCTGGTGCCGTCGATGATTCGCATGCTCCTGAACGAGCATCGCGGAGAGAAGTTCCAGAGCCTCCGGTCCCTCTACTACGCGGGTTCGCCGATCGATCAGGCAACCTTGACGGCAGCGCTCGGTGCCTTCAGCCCAGGTGTGCTGGTCCAGTCGTTCGCCCAGATGGAGTCGCCGATGTTCCTGACCGTCATGGACCGGGAGTCGCACGCGCGCATCGCTTCGGGGAAGCAGCCCGGGCTGATTCGTTCCGCGGGGAAGGCCTGTCGCGGCGTTTCCCTGCGGATCGTGGACGACTCGGGCCTCGACGTGCCCCCGGGCCAGCTAGGCGAAATCTGCGCCCGGGCTCCGCAGATGATGGAAGGCTACTGGCGCCGGGCGGACGCAACCGCATCGACCCTGGTCGACGGCTGGCTGCATACGGGCGACATCGGCCATCTCGACCAGGATGGCAACCTGTTCGTCGTCGACCGCAAGAAGGACATGATCATCAGCGGCGGCTCCAACGTGTACGCGCGGGAGGTCGAGGACGTGCTCGCTTCCATCGCCGGCGTTGCGGAGGCTGCCGTCGTGGGATTGCCGGATCCCGTCTGGGGAGAGGCCGTGACGGCCTTCCTCGTGCCGTCCGGCGCACAGCGGCCGACGACCGCGGAGATCGCGGAGCGCTGTACCCGTGAACTTGCCGACTATCGTCGGCCGAAGACCTATCACTGGGTCGAGACGCTGCCGCGCAATGCGTATGGCAAGGTGCTCAAGCGCGAACTGCGCGAACGCGCGCTGCAGGGGGCCTCCAAATGAATCCGTGCATCGTGGGCTGGGCACACACGAAGTTCGGCCGCCTGGGCGACGAAACCGTCGAATCGCTGATGGTCCGCGTGACGCGCGAGGCGCTCGATGACGCCAGGGTGAGCGGCGCAGACGTGGACGGGATCTTCGTCGGGCTCTTCAACAATGGATTCTCCGAGCAGGACTTCCCTTCGTCGCTGCCCTTCCATGCCAACGAATCGCTGCGGTTCAAGCCCGCCACGCGTTACGAGAACGCCTGCGCCACGGGTTCGGCGGCCATCCACGGGGCTCTGGACTTCATCGCAGCGGGGCGCGGGCGCATCGCGCTGGTGGTCGGCGCGGAGAAGATGACCGATGTGTCGACGGCCGGTGCGACGCAAGCGCTGCGCGGGGCCTCCTATCTCCGGGAAGAGGCCGCGCATCCGGCGGGCTTCGCCGGCGTGTTCGGCGACATCGCGGCAGCCTACTTCGATCGCTGGGGCGATCATTACGACGCCCTTGCGCGGATCGCCGTCAAGAACCATGCGAACGCACTCCACAACCCCTACGCGCAGTTCCAGCGTGAGCTCGACCTGGAGTTTTGCCTGCGGGAATCGCCCGGCAATCCGCTGATCGCGGCCCCGCTGAAGCGCACGGACTGCTCGCCGATTTCCGACGGCGCGGCTGCGGTGGTCATCGCCCATCCCGACGTCGCGCGCACATCGCAGAAAGCCGTCGCGTTTCGCAGCACCGCCCATGTCAACGACTTCCTGCCCGCCAGCCGGCGCGAGCGGACCCGACTCGAAGGCGCCTCCATCGCATGGCAGCGGGCGTTCGAGGCGTCCGCGGGGCTTTCCCTGAGGGACTTGCACTTCGTGGAGAGCCACGACTGCTTCACGATTGCGGAGCTGATGGAGTACGAGGCCATGGGTCTGACACCGCCGGGGCGCGCTCACGTGGCGCTCGACGAAGGGTGGGTCTACAAGGGCGGAAAGCTGCCGATCAACCCTTCTGGCGGGCTGAAAGCCAAGGGACACCCGATCGGCGCGACAGGGGTGTCGATGCATGCACTGGCCGCCATGCAACTGTGTGGCCAGGCTGCCGGCATGCAGATCGACGGCGCCTCGGTGGGCGGCGTCTTCAACATGGGTGGCCTCGGCGTCGCCAACTACGTGAGCATTCTGGAGCGGCAACGATGATTCTGGCGACATTGCGGGACGGGAGTGCGGATGGCACGCTGCTCGTCGTGAACAAGGCAAGGAAGAGGGCGGTGGCGGCCGGCGCCGTGGCGCCGACGATGCAGGCGGCGCTCGATCGGTGGGACGCCGTTGCGCCGGACCTGCAGGCGTTGTCGCAAAGGCTGGAGAGCAACGACGTGGCGGACGACTTCGAGATCGATGTCGACCAGCTCATGGCGCCCCTTCCTCGCGCCTTCGCCTACTTCGACGGGGGGTGCTATCCCCACCACATCATCCCGATCCGGGCCGTCCGGGGCGTGCCCCTGCCCGAGGACTTCTACGTGCGGCCCTTGATGTACGAAGGCTGCTCGGCCCCGATCGTCGGTCCGACGGAGCCCCTGAGGCTGCTGAAGGACGAGGAGTGGGGGGTCGACATCGAAGCCGAGCTCGCTGCCGTGGTGGGCGACGTGCCCGCCGGCGTGGAACGCTCGCAGGCGGCGAAGTACATCCGCTTGTTGGTGCTCTACAACGATGTTTCGCTGCGGCAGCTGGCGTCGCCGGAACTGGCCCGCGGCTTCGGATTCCTGCAGAGCAAGCCCGTGAGCTCGATGGCGCCCTTCGCCATCACGCCGGACGAAGCCGGCGACCTGTGGACCGGCGAGTTCCTGGGCGGACGGTATCTCGTGCACGTGCGTGGCCAGGTGCTCGGCGACCTCGACCCCGGCAAGGACAACATCTACACCTGGCCCGACCTGATCGCCCATGCCGCGAAGACACGTCCGCTGGTGGCCGGCACCCTGGTTGCCGCGGGCACGATGGGGAACGAGGACCGCCGTCACGGCTGCGGCTGCATCGCGGAGCTCCGCGGCCGCGAGCACATGGCGGAAGGCAGCGCCCGCACGCCTTACCTGCGCTTCGGCGACAGTTATCGCCTCGAACTGTTCGACCGGGCCGGCCGTTCCGTGTTCGGAGCCATCGACCAGCGGCTGGAGCAACTGCCGCAACCTGAGAATCGACATGCATAACAACCCCATCGACATTCCCGTCCTCATCGTCGGAGCCGGCGGCTTCGGGCTCAGCGCCTCGATTTTCCTGGCGGACGCCGGCATCGAGTCCCTGGTCGTTGAGCGCCATCCGGGCCCGCCGATCAACCCGAAGGCGCGATACCTCAACCAGCGGACGATGGAAATCTTCCGGCAGCACGCCATCGCCGACCGGATCTACGAGCGCTCGATTCCCATCGACAACTTCCACAGGATCAGCTGGCGGACCAGCCTGGCCGGCGACGGACCGCTCGACCGGCGAACGTTCTACACGACCGAGGCGATGGGCGGGGGCGGCCTGACCGATTACGCGAAGGACAGCCCGTGCCCGAGCACCATCTATCCGCAGATGCGGCTCGAGCCCCTGCTGAAGGCGGTGCACGAGCAGCGCGGCGGGCGCCTGCTCTACAACCATGAATTCAAGGCGCTCGACCAGGAGCCCGATGGCGTTGTGGCCACTGTCGTCGACCGCGCCACCGGCAAGGAGATCCGGGTCCGCGCGAAGTACGTCGTCGCGGCTGACGGAGGCAAGACCGTCGGGCCGATGCTCGGCGCGAAGATGGAAGGCGTACGGGACATCGCGTCGATGGTGACGGTGTACTTCAAGGCCGACCTTTCCGACTGGATCGACGACGATCACGTCATGTCGTGGTGGTTCTGCAACCCCGACAGCGGCGGTTCCTGGTCCAGCGGCGTCCTCGGCAAGCTGGGCCCGACACGTTTCGACAGGCACTCCGAGGAGTGGATGTTCCACTTCGGTTTCCGACCCGACGATCCGGAACAGTTCGAGGACGCCATGCTGCTGCCGCGGATCCGCGACCTGCTCAGGCTTCCGGACTTCGAGCCGGAGATTCTGGCTGTGGGCCGGTGGAAGGCCGAAGGCGTGCTCGTCGATCGTTTCCGGTTCGGCCGCGTCTTCCTCGGGGGTGACGCGGCGCATCGTCACCCGCCGACGACCGGGCTCGGCCTGAATTCCGCCGTCCAGGACGCGCAGAACCTCGCATGGAAACTGGCGCTCGTGCTGCGCGGCCACGCGCCGGACGCACTGCTCGACACGTACGAGGAAGAGCGCCGCCCCGTGGCGAAGCGAAACGTGGACTGGGCCCTGTTGACGCTGAACAACCATCAGCTCACCGATGCCGCCATCGGCCTCGTCAGGACGGATCCGGAAACGAGCAAGAGGAATTTCGGCGCATTGTTCGCGCCGACGGATGACGGCGCTTCCCGCCGCGCACGCCTCGAACACGTCATGGGCGTCCACGCCATGGAGTACCAGGCGCACGATCTCGAGCTGGGCTACAGCTACGCGTCGCAATCCATCCAGCCTGACTGCAGTCCCCCGCCGCCGCGTGATCCCTGGGGCCGGAAGTTCGTTCCCGTCGCACGTCCCGGACACCGCATTCCGCACGTCTGGGTGCGGAAAGAAGAAGGCGTGTCCGTGAGCAGCCTGGACCTGGTGCGTCCCGGTCGTTTCCTGCTTCTCGTCGCGCAATCCGAGGCCGCATGGGAGCAGGCCGCGGCCCAGGTGCTGCGCACGCATGGCGTTGCCGTCGACGTCGCCGCGATTTCACCTGACTCCCGCCTCTCCGACGCGGAGCATGCATGGCGCGACGTCGCTGGAATCGGCCCGCGCGGCGTGGTTCTCGTGCGGCCCGATCAGCACGTCGCCTGGCGCGCGGAAATCGAGTCCGGACGCGAAGCGCAGGCGCTGGTGGCCGCCGTGGGCAGCGTGCTGTGTCGGCAGGAACGCGGCACGGATGCAGTTGAGCAAGCGCTCGTGCGGGAGTCGAGCGGGGTGCCGGGATGAAGCGAGCGATCCGTGTCGGTCAGATCGTCCCGTCTTCGAACACGACGATGGAAACCGAGATCCCGGCCATGCTCCGGGCCCGGGAAGAAGTCGAACCGGAGCGGTTCACGTTTCATTCGAGCCGCATGCGAATGAAGCACGTCACGAAGGAGGAGCTCGCGGCGATGGATCGCGACAGCGACCGGTGCGCGCTGGAACTCTCGGACGCGCGCGTGGACGTCATGGGGTATGCGTGCCTGGTGGCCATCATGAGCATGGGCCTGGGCTATCACCGCACCTCCGAGGAACGGCTGCAGCGGCTGGCGCTCGAAAACGGCGCGCCGACCCCCGTCGTGACGAGTGCGGGGGCCCTCGTCGACGGGCTCCGCGCGCTGGGCGCGCGGAAGGTGTCGATCCTGACGCCTTATATGAAGCCGCTCACGAAGCTGGTCGTCGACTACCTCGAGAACGAAGGGATCGAAGTCGCGGACAGCATCTCTCTGGAGATCAGCGACAACCTCGAAGTCGGGCGCCTGGATCCGCTCGCGCCCGCGGAGATCGCGAAACGGCTCGACACGCGGGGCGTGGATGCGATCGTCGCCTCGGCCTGCGTGCAGATGCCGTCTCTCGGTTCGGTGCAGCTCATCGAGGACCGAACCGGTATTCCCGTCGTTTCTTCCGCGGTCTGCACCACGTACATGATGCTGAAGCGGTTGAAGCTGAAAACCCTTTCCCCCGGCTTCGGGTCTTTGCTTTCCGGAGCGTATTGAAGCCATGACCCGACTCGACATCGTCGGCCTGTGCGGCAGCCTGCGCGCGGGCTCGATCAACCGCATGGCACTGAACCTGATCGGCCGATCCCTGCCCGATGGCATGACGCTCGAAGTGGCCGACCTCCGCGCAGTTCCGTTCTTCGATGCAGACCTGCTCGCCGACGGCTTTCCGCCGCCCGTGCTCGCGCTGCGTGAACGGATCCGCCGGGCTGCAGGCGTGGTGATCGCAACGCCCGAATACAACTTCTCCGTGCCCGGCGTGCTGAAGAACGCACTGGACTGGATCAGCCGCGGGGACGACCAGCCGTTCGCCGCCAAGCCGGTCGCCATCCTCTCGGCCTCGCCCGGCGCTCTCGGCGGTGCTCGGGTCCAGTACGACCTGAGGAAGGTGCTGCTGTTCATGAACGCGCACGTCATGGCGAAGCCCGAAGTGTTCATCGGTGCCGCCGCCGCGAAGTTCGGTGCGGACGGAAGCTGCACCGACGAGACGACCCGAAAGATTGCGAGCGACCAGATGGCCGCGTTCGAACGCTGGATCGGCGGCGTCCGCCGGATGACCGGCGTCGCGTGACCTGACACCTTGCACACGGCGATTTCGGCCAAACTGCGCCCACCGCAGCATCCGACCGCGGAGATCCCGCGCACCGCGTTGTGCGGGCGAATCCTGGCAGCCGCGGGGGCGCGGCTCGTTCTGTTGCGCGCCCCGGCAGGCTTCGGCAAGACCACGGCCATGCTCCAGGTGCGAGACCATCTTCGACAGGCCGGGCGGCCGACGGCGTGGCTGACCCTCGATCGGGCCGACAACGATCTCGTCCGCTTCCTAACGAGCCTCGCTGCGGCACTTGGACCCCTGGTCCCGGGCTTGCCCGACCCGGCGCAGCTCGAGGCGCGCGGGCCCGACCGGCTCGCCCTCGCGCTGATCGACGCCGTGGCGGCGCACCCCGCTCCACTGTCGCTGTTCTGCGACGATTTCGAGTCGGTCCACGACCCCGTGGCCCTGGCCATCATGGGGGAGCTGATCGAGCGACTGCCGCCGCAAGCCCAGGTGATCCTCGGGACGCGCGGCGTACCCGCACTCGAGCTCGGCCGCTTGCGCGTGCGGGGCGGGCTGCTCGACGTGGAACCCGAGCACCTGCGGTTCACCGAGGCCGAGGTCGACGTCTTCCTGAGGCAGCAGCAGGGATTGCCGCTCGATCCGGCCGACGTGCGTCGCCTGTACGTGACGACGGAAGGCTGGGCCGCGGCGCTGCGCCTCGCCAGCCTCTCGCTGGCGAGCCGGAAGGAACCGGGGCGGTGGATCGCCGGCTTCAGCGGATCGAACTCGGCCGTCGTCGGCTACCTGGCCGAGACCGTGCTCGCGCGCCAGAGCGACGTCGTGCGCGACTTCCTCCTGCGAACGAGCGTGCTGCGAGAGCTGAACCCCGCCTTGTGCGACGTGATTCGCGGTCGCGAAGGCAGCGGCGCGATATTGCGGACGATCGACCGGGCCCAGCTCTTCCTCACTCCGCTCGAGGGCGATCGCAGCCAGTACCGCTACCACGGCATGTTCGCCGAATTCCTGCGGGCCGAACTGGTGCACCACATGCCCCAGGAGGTGCCCGCGATCCATCGCGCCGCAGCGAGATGGTTTGCCGGAGAGGACCGCCCGGTGCCGGCCATCGAGCATGCCTTGGCCGGTGACGATCTCCCCTTCGCACTTCAACTGCTGGCGCGCCACGCGCAGGAGCTGCTCGACCAGGGCCGCGTGCGCCTGTTGTCCCGCTGGCTGGATCCGCTGCACGACAGGGGCCAGCTCGACGAGCATCCGATGCTGCGGGTCGTGCACGCGTGGGCGGTCTTCTTTGCCCGCGGACCCCGTGCCGCGCAACGGCTCCTCGAGCGGCTGGAGTCGCGTGCGGACCCCGATCCTGCCGTGAGGGCCCACCGCATGGCGATGCGCCCGCTGTTCCTCATGCTGAACGACCGCACCGACGAGGCGTTGCCGCTGGCCGAGGCGGTGCTGGCCCACGTGCCCTCCGACCAGGCATTCGTGAGCGGCTTCCTCGAAGTGACGCGGGCCAACCTCGCGCTGATCGCCGGGCGGTACGACGAGGCGCTACGCCTGGTGGACGCCGCCCGCGCGCACCAGCCGTCGCATGCCAGCGGTTTCAACCTCGCGCTGTCCGAGGCGGCCGAAGGTGCGGTGCACCTCGTGCAGGGACGGTTGCGCAACGCGATCGTGGGCTTGCACCTTGCAACGAACGCCGGCGCCACGGATGCGACCCGCGCCACCAACGGCAACGTCCTGGCGGGCGTGCCGCTCGCCCTGGCGTTGTACGAAGCCGGACAACTCGGAGAAGCGGAACGCCTGCTCGCTATCTACATCCCCTTGACCCGAGGTGTCTGCATCCCCGACGAACTGATCGTCGCGCACGTCGTCATGGCGCGGATCCTGGCCGGGCGGCAGGACGCCGACGGCGCCGAGCGCTTGCTGATGGAGCTCGAGCGGGTCGGCCACCTCAAGAGCCTGCCGAGGGTGGTCGCGAGTTCTCGGCTCGAACGCGTTCGCCTTCTCCTCCTGCAGGAAAGGCTGGAGCAGGCACGCGACGAGCTCGACCGCTGCGCGGCACCCGTGCTGTGGGCGCGGGTGGCGCGGCTCTCCTACCGTGCGAACGAGGTCGAGACGTACGACGTCGCCTGCGCGCGCTGGGCAATTCGCGCCGGCCGGCCCGCCGAAGCGATTGCCTCGCTGAACGCGGAGCTTGCCGTCGCGCGGCGCGCACGGCGGGAAAGGCGGGCGCTGACGCTCACGCTGCTGCTGTCGCAGGCGCTGTACCGCGACGGCCAGCGGAACAAGTCGATGCGCCTGCTGGCGACGGTGGCGGACACGGCGGCCCGCGAGGGCTATCTGCGCGCGTTCCTCGACGAGGGCGCGCAGATGCTGCAGATGGTGGCCGAGTTGCGCGCCCAGTGCGCGACTCGGGGAGGCGTCGAATTGTCCCCCGGGACACTGGCCTTCCTCGACATCGTGGCGCCGCGATCGAGCCCATCGCGCAGCGAAGAGGCTGCAGCCGTCGCGGGTCCGCCCCTGGGCGGTGAATCGCTCAGCCGCCGTGAACTGCAGGTGCTGCGCCTGGCCGCCGAGGGCCTGTCGAACACCGAGCTCGCGGCGCGCCTTTTCGTCGGCGAGACGACGGTACGGACGCACCTGCGCAGCATCAACGGCAAGCTGGCCACCCGAAGTCGCATCGAGGCGATCGCGGTCGCGCGCCGCAGCGGCCTGATCGCCTGACCCGGGCCTGCTGGCAGCTTCGGGGCTGGGCCCATCGGTCATCGAAATTCATCCGAAACGACGATGCGGCCCACGCCCCCTGTCCCTATCTTCACGCCGTCGCGCTGCGACCGAAGAGCCGTTCCTCGAACGAGCGCGTCGTCCATCCACGGAGTGAATTCATGAACATCGAAACCCCCCCTTCCCCTCAAGCCGTCAGCCGCCGGCGGCTGCTCGCGGCCACCGCGGCGGCCGTCGGCTTCGGCGCCGTGGCGCCGGCGCGCGCGCAAGCCGCATGGAGACCGTCCGGCCCGGTCAAGCTGATCGTCACCTTTCCGCCGGGCGGCGCGACCGACATCCTCACGCGCATGATCGCGCCGGGCCTGGCCGAGTACCTGCGGCAGACGGTGGTCGTCGAGAACCGGCCGGGCGCCACCGGCTCCATCGGGTCCGGCCACGTCTACGCCGCGCCGCCCGACGGCACCACGCTCCTGATCGGCGCTCCCGATGCGCTCTCGATCTTTCCGAAACTCTCGAAGACGACGTACGACCCCAACAAGTTCGTTCCGCTGGCTCCACTGGGCTCCACGTCGTTCATTCTTCTCGCAAGACCCGGCCTGCCTGCGACGAATCTGCAGGAGCTCATCGCGCTCGCACGCAAGCAGCGGCTGACCATCGCCAATGCCGGCACCGGCGGTAGCGGCCACCTCGTCTCGATTGCCTTCTGCCAGGCCGCCGGCATCGCCGAAGCGACGCACGTGCCGCACGCCGGGATGAAGCCGGCGCTGCAGGGCCTGATGGGCGACCACTATGACGTGATGTTCTCCGTGGTGGCCGGCTCGACTTCGTTCCGGTCGAAGCTGAAGTTCCTGGGCGTCACATCGGTCGAGCGTGTCGGTGCGGTTCCCGATGTGCCGACCTTCGCCGAGCAGGGCCTGCCCATGCAGAACGAAAACTGGATCGGCGTCCTCGCCCCGCCCCAGACGCCGGCATCCGTGGCCGCGGAGCTGGCCAAGGCGATCGCGGTCGTTTCCGGCACGCCCGCCTACAAGGCCAAGGCAAGTGAACTCGGGTTCGTCGCGCCGACGATGACGCATCGCGAATTCGGCCAGTATTACGAGCAGGACATCCGCAAGTGGTCCGAGGTGATCCGCACTTCGAAGGTGAAGCTCGACTGATCGCCACGGGCCGCCAGGGTCTCGATCACCTTGTGTTCGACGACCCCGATGCGATCGGCCGGAACACCGGCGTGCGCGCTCCGTTGGTTTCATCGCGGAAAGCAAGCTCCACGGGGTCCTTTTGATTTCAGTGCAGAAAGTGACGGTTCGTGCCTCCCCGCAGAGCGAGCATTGGCACGGGGTCGGCGCCAGTAGCACGCGCAAGTGCTTGTCACGCCTTGAGTTTCTGTTGGTCTCCCGATCGGCCGCTGAGGGCTTGTTTGCGTGGTCGATTTCAGCCGCCAGCACTCGTTTTCGCTGCAGTTTGTGACGGCAGGATCTGACCGGCGTAGCGCTCCAGCGGGAATCGGAAGACGCCGCGCAGGTTGATGCCCTCCAGCCGCGTCGGTGCGATGCGCCCGGTCAGCTCCGGCGGCACGATCTGGCGCCTGTTGGCCCACCGGTCCAGTACCGCCTGCATCTGCGCCGTGTTCCATGCCATCACGATGTTGGCCAGCAGGCTCAAGGCGTCGGCCACGGCTTGCATCTCGTCCGCACGCCGGGCCTGGGCCGGCCCTACACGGCCCGTGTAAATCGCACGCTTGAGTGCGTTCACCGCCTCGCCCCGGTTAAGAACCCGGCGCAGCTCCCTGCGGAAGCCGGCATTGACGAAGTAGTCCGCCAGGAAGGCCGTCCTGAGCAGCTTGCCCAGCTGCACACCGGCGTCGTAGATCGGGTCTCCTCTGGCGGCCGCCCCGAACCTGGCCAGCGCCGTCACCGCACTGGCGTGACCTGTCTGCACCGAGGCCGCCAGATGCACCAGCTGGTCCCAATGAGCTTCGATCAGTGTCGTGTCCACGCTGGCCTCACACACGGCGGCGA
>NZ_WJBU01000031.1 GCF_009646335.1 Caenimonas koreensis DSM 17982
AACAGAAACTCAAGGCGTGACAAGCACTTGCGCGTGCTACTGGCGCCGACCCCGTGCCAATGCTCGCTCTGCGGGGAGGCACGAACCGTCACTTTCTGCACTGAAATCAAAAGGACCCCTTCCCCGGCATCGGCGAAAAGCCACTCTCGCAAGTCAAACCCGAAGAAAAGACAACGCCTGCAGGGCGCTTCATTGCGGAACTCGGGGTCAACACTGGTGGCGAAGATGTGGTCTGGGTGGACTACGATGCCGCCGTGTCGATGCACCGCGTGCGCCCGCTCGTCAAGGCCGAGCACCGGCTGGAGCGGCTGGCCTCACCCACGCCCGACGACAACCGCATTTCATTCGGCTGCATCAACCTGCCGCCCTCGTTCTATGAACAGGTGCTGCGCCCCACGGTGCAAGCCGGCAAGACGGTGATCTACGTCCTGCCTGAGACACGTCCGTTGCAGGCCGTGTTTGCGTCTTATCGCGACCCGATCATGGACGTCGCGGCGAAGTAACGCACCACTGAAAATCCACTGAAAACACCAGCGTCAATCGAATAGCGCCTCGAAGCCGCCTTCCGGCTCGAAGCGCTTGTTGCGATAGTGCAGCCGCGTCGGGCCCGGCATAGCGCGCTCACGCACCGAATGGTGTTCGTCGCCGGGGTAGCAGATCACGCGGTCGCCGGCATGCTCCCAGGGCTCGGGGTGTATGACAGGCGGTGTGTGCGTCCTCGCTTGCGCCACGGCGCTGGCAACGCTGGCATGGCGCGACAGGTGCGCCAGGCTCATGACCTGGGGCGGCGCCAGCTCGATGGTTCGTTCCCAATACTGCTGGAGCGCCGCTTTGGGCGTGAGCCATGCGCTCTCGGTGGCTTCGTGATTGTCGTGATGCGGCTGCTGGCCGGCGGGCACGCTTGCCAAAAAAAAGCGCGTGTCGAAGCGCTTGCGCATCACGCCACCCACTGAGGGGGTGATCCAGCGCGACCACGGCTGCAATGACGAGGTGGACAGGCGCAGGTTCATCATTGCGAGCACTTCATCGAACGCCCGCCCTTCGCGCAGGAGCCCGGATGCGAGCGCGGCGTCAGCCGCTGTGGCGCCGTGCGCATACAGAACGCCTGTTTCCTCGAACGCTTCGCGCAGTGCGGCTATGTAGAGCGCTGCTGCGGCTTCGGGCTGCAGACCGGGCTCGCCCAGAAGCGCATGCAGCGTGTGCGCCGGGTGATCGAGATGCGCGCCGATGTCGATCGTGGCATCCGCGAGGTCAACCTTGCCACCCGCAAACACGTACGCGCCACCGAGCACGTCAGACAGGCCGTGCCGCTTCATGAGGAAGACTTCGAGGCCATCGGGCGCATCGCGCAGCATCACGACCGTGGCCGCGTCGCGCACAGGCGCGTCGGAGTGTTCCAGATTCACTTGCATGGTCACAAGGCTAGCAGACGCCCACGTTGATCGCCAGCGCCTGCATGACTGCTGCCTGCTCTACGTCGGAAGTGCGGCAGCACGCTTCACAGCCGATGTCCGACAGATGGAAGAGGCCCGACCTGACGTTGCGCCACTGGTGACTCGGTAGGCTGTGAAACAGCTGGGAGCGAGCTTCGCTGCCAACCCCTTGAATCAACTTGAAGGAGTTTCACATGAGCACCATGAGCAAAATTGCCGGTCTGGTTGTCGGCGCTTGCGCTATCGCCGGTCTTGGCATCGCAGTGGCACAGGGCCAGCCGCCGAATCCGTTTGTGTCGAACCACGCTATCGGCGCGGGCACGCAAAGCACGCACATCACGCCCATGGGCGAGACGGGTGTGCTGACGCAAGCCGCAGAAGTGCGCGTGGCGACCATCACGCGTGAACCTGAAGTGGCTGTTGTCGAGCAGCCGGCGCCTGCACAGGCACCGGCCCCGGTGGCCCAGGCGCCGCAGGAAACCGTTGTGGCCATGGGTGCACCCGCTGAGCAACCCATGCCCCCGGCCAGGCAAGACCGCAACTGAGTTGCAGCGTTGACCCCGCCGAACCGGCAGTGTGCCTACGGGCGCCTGCCGGTTTTTTGCTGCGCGAGCCGCTCTTCGATCATCGCGCGCGTCGAGCGGATGTCCGCGGCAAAGGGGCCTTGTTTGTCGGAGACCTTCTCGATGGTGACGAGCGCCTCGTTGTAGCGGCCTTGGTCGAACAGCACCTGCGCGAGGTTGTTGATCACGATGGGCGAGTCGGGGTGGCGATGCTGCGCAATGCGTAGCACCTGCACGGCCAGCTGGTAGGCGCCGCTGGCGTGATATTCATTCGCCAGGCCGACAGCAGCGGCAATGTTGTCGGGCCAGCGTGCAAGCGCCGCGGCGTACGCGGCCTGCGCGGCTTCGTTCGGGGCTGACCGGGCCATCGCGACCACGGCGCTGACCCATCGCTCTTCTGTTGCGGTGGCCGCGATCTTGTCGGGAGCTGTCACGACCATGCCCCAGTAGCCACCCTTGATCCATTCGCGCTCGAAGTAGCTGAACGGCACTTCCCTGCGGCGCCGGTCGCCCGAGCGCAGGTAGATGGTGCCGGAGGGGTAGTCGAATCCCACCACGACGGCGTAGTGCCACTCGGTGAACATGTCGCCGACGTCCTGCAGCACGATCACGGGGTTGCCTGCGGCGACTTCGCGCAGCATGTCGCTGTAGCTGGGCATGAGTGCATACGACACGCGTCCATGGCGGCGTGGCGCAGCGAGCATTTCAATTTGCAGCGTTCCCTTGCGCGAGGGCAGGAACACTTCATCGACCAATGCCTGCGGCGTGATATCGACGCCGCTGTAAGACAGGATGGTGGCCAATGCCGCAGGGCCGCACTGGTAGTCGTCCTGGGGAAAGAACGGCACGGTGTTCATTTCCGTGGTGCGCGGCACGCCTTCGGGCCAATCCGTGCGCAGGGCCACGGTTTGCGGAACCAGTTGTGCGCAGCCGGTGGCGAGCATGAGGAGCGCACAGCAGAAAAAGCCCGCGCAGAGGCGGGCTTTTGACTTCAAGCCGCCGCGAAGGCGGCCGGGCAGGTTACTTGCGGTAAGCAAAGTACCAGATCAGTGCTGCGACGATGACAACGGCCCACCAGCCACCGCTGCTCATGGCGCCTGCCGGTGCGGTTTGCATGTCCTGCGCGAGCGCCTGGACTTCCTGGTCGGTCATGGCTGCGACGCGAGCGCGAGCGGCAGCAGGATCGATGCCCTGGGCTTGCAGCTGGCTGGCCGTCTCGGCGCGGCTGAGCACGCTCAGCACCATCGCACGGTCAGTTTGCGCAGCGGCCTGGTCGGCGCCGATCATCCCGGCGTTCGCTGTCTGGAAGGACAGCGCAAGCAGGGACACCACCAATGCGCGGCAGGTCATTTTCTTCATTGAACTCATCTTCAGGCTCCTTGGAGTAGGTTGAGCGTAGCGGAGCGCCGCGGCAAGTCGCAGCATGGCGCAGAGCCAATATACGCGCAGCAGGGCAGATTGTGCTAGCGGCAGTTGTGCGAGTGCGACGGCGTGGCGTTCTGGACACAGCTCGACCTGGGGCCGGGCGACGGGTTGACTGGGGCCAGGCGCGCGAGGCGCCAGGCCCCGTGCGCTCACAGCGGCGACTCGGGAGCCGGCTCCTTGCGGATCGTTTCGCGGCCCGGTTGATGGTGCCGGTCGAGCTTGCCGTATTTGTGATCGAGCGCATGCAGCAGGCGCTGTGCTGCACCGCGGAAAGCCTCGTCCTGCGTGCTGGCGTGGTGTGTCACCGCGAGCGGTTCGTGGCCAGTCAGGCGCGCTTCAAGCATGCAACGAATATCGGCGGCACCTTTTTTTGCGCTGTTCTCATCCGACAACTGGACTTCCACCGTGGTGATGTCCTGGCGGAAACGCGAGAGCGAGTCCCCCAGAAATTCGCTCGCCCAGCGGTCGAGCGACTCCTTGTTCTGCAATCCGCGGCCCGTGTTGACTTGCACCTGCATCGTTGTTCCTTTCGTCACCGTTGTGATGATTGATTCTCACCCAGTGTGATGGCCCGCAATTGCGGCAGGTGTAGGACGCCGTGCAGTTATGCTCGCGCATCCAAATGGAGACATCCATGGCTGCGCTCGAAACAATTGAACAGCAAACCGGCCCGAACCCCGGCGCCACCATCATCGTGTTGCACGGCCTGGGCGCCGACGGCAACGACTTCGTGCCCATCGCGCAGGAAATCGACCTGGCGTCGATCGGCGACGTGCGCTATGTGTTTCCGCATGCGCCTGTGATCCCGGTAACGATCAACAACGGCTACGAGATGCGCGCCTGGTACGACATCCTCGGCATGGAACTCGTGCGCCGCGAAGACGAGGCAGGCCTGCGGCGGTCACGCCTGCAGGTCGAGGCGTTGATTGAACGCGAGGTAGAACGGGGCATTGCCGCCAACCGGATCGTGCTGATGGGTTTTTCGCAGGGCTGCGCGATGGCGCTGATGACCGGCCTGCGATACAAGGAGCGGCTTGCGGGCATCGTCGGCCTGTCGGGCTACTTGCCGCTGGCGGGGACCACCGTGGCAGAGCGCACGGACGCGAATGTAATGACGCCGATTTTCATGGGCCATGGCACGCAAGACAACGTCGTGCCCGCAGAACGCGGCCGCGCTTCACGCGACATGCTCAAGGGCCTTGGCTACGACGTGCAGTGGCACGAGTACCCGATGGCCCACTCGGTGTGCATGGAAGAAATCCAGGACCTCAATGCGTGGCTGGTGCGCACGCTTGCGAAGACGTAAGGCCTAGACCTCGCCGCCGAACTTCTTGATGAGGTTGGCGATGTATTTCTCGACCAGCTTCTCGAACTCGCCCTCGACGATGGGCGCGACGACCATCTTCATCAAGCCGGGCAGCGGCAGCTCGATGGTGCCGGACGTCTTGAGCTCGATGGCAGTGGACTTCTTGTTGTCCTTGAGCTTCCAGTGGCCGCCGACGAGGGCGTTGCCCACGCCTTTGACCGGCGTCCACACCACGGTGCCCTTGGCTTTGTCGCTCTTGTACTTGCTGGCGTAAACGGTCTGGATGTTCACCTGCGCGGTGCCCACCTTTTCCATCTCCCACTTGTACACACCATCGCCCATGTCGGTCAGCTTGTCGACCTTGGGGAAGAACGAGACCGATGTGGGCACATCGGAAAGTACGGCAAAAACGTCGTCGTACTTTGCCTTGACCTCGAACTCATAGCCCAGGTCGATACTGACAGTCACAGCCATCGGTGCTCTCCTCTTGATTTCTTGTGGAACGAAGGTGGGCTGATTCTGCCACCGTGCCCGCACCGCGGTCGAGTTATCGCTTCTGCAGTTATTGAGCGGTCTTTTGCTCGTAGGCTTGCTTGAGCGATGCTGCGCGCTCGACAGCTGCAATCGCCGCGCCGACCACGGTGTCCACCGCGACCTTCGCGCCGTCTGCCGACAGGGCCAGGCCACGTGCGTAGTAGCCGCCGATCACGTGCTTGGCGTGCGCTGCATTCTTCTTTGTCTCGGCGCTCAGGTGCGGGCTGCTTTCCTTGAGAGCTGCCTTCCAGCGCTGGTCGACGATACCGGCAATGCGTTCGCCGGCGTCACGATACATGCTGATGGCGCTGTGCGCGTTGTTGCCGAAAGAGGCGATGAAGGTGGTGGCCGTGGACTGGAAAGATTGGGTTTGCATGTGCGACTCAAAGAGTGGTTGAAGTTGCAGCCGATTCTGGCGACGGGTGCTAGTGCCTGCGCCCTAATGCAGGCCGATTTCGTAGGTGGGGCTGCCTAGTTGTATGCAGCTCAAGCACGAAATCGTGCGCCGTGATACCGTGCGGGCCGTACCCGTTCAGACCTATTCGCTCCTTCGCCCATGACATCCTTGCCGGCACGCCTTTCCGCCCTTTCTGCCGACCGGTTGAAGGGCATTCGCCGCGGCATAGAAAAGGAAAGCCTGCGCGCAACGAACAGCGGCGGCCTCGCCATGACGCCACACCCGCTTGCGCTCGGCTCGGCCCTCACGCACCCGAACATCACCACCGATTACAGCGAGTCGCAACTCGAGCTGATCACCGGCGTTCACTCCACACCTGAAACGTGCCTGGAAGAACTGCTGCAGGTGCACCAGTTCACCTACCGAGCGCTGGGCGACGAGATGCTGTGGGTGTCGAGCATGCCGTGCAACCTGCCGGCCGACGAGACGATCCCGATCGGCCAGTACGGCTCGTCCAATGTTGCCCGTGCCAAGAGCGTGTATCGCATGGGCCTGGCGCACCGCTATGGCCGCCGCATGCAGACCATCTCGGGCATTCACTACAACTGGTCGATGCCGCAAGTCACGAGCGAGCAGTACTTCGCCCTGATCCGAAACTTTCGCCGGCATGCGTTCCTGCTGCTGTACCTGTTCGGCGCATCGCCGGCGCTGTGTTCGAGCTTTGTTGCGGGCCGCCAGCACGAGCTGCAGCCGCTTGGCGAGGGCACGATGTACATGCCGCATGGCACGTCGCTGCGAATGGGCCGCCTGGGTTACCAGAGCGAAGCACAGGCGAGTCTTTGCGTGAGCTACAACAGCCTGGACGGTTATGCGTCGTCGCTGCATGAGGCGCTGACGCGACCGTACCCACGCTATGAAGCGATCGCCGTCGTTAACCCCGGCGGTGAATACAACCAGCTCGCCACCAGCTTGCTGCAGATCGAAAACGAGTTCTACGGCACGATCCGGCCCAAGCGCGTGATCTACCCCGGCGAGCGTCCGTTGCATGCCTTGCGCGAGCGCGGTGTTGAATACGTTGAAGTGCGCCTGCTCGACCTCGACCCGTTCGTGACGATTGGCATCAAGGCGCAGACCATCCGCTTTCTTGACGCGTTCCTGCTCCATTGCCTGCTGTCCGACAGCCCGCCGGACACGCCCGCAGAAATCGCGGCGCTCGGGCGCAACCAGCACAAGACAGCTGCCTTCGGGCGGCAGCCGGGCCTGACGCTCGAGCGCGGCACTGAGAACGTGACGCTGACGCAATGGGCCGGCGAACTGCTCGCCGAGATAGCGCCGATCGCAGCGTCCCTCGACGCCACACACGAGACGACTGATTACACCGATGCAATCCGCTCCGCGCAGGCCGTGCTTGCCGATCCGGACATGCTGCCTTCAGCACGCGTGCTCGATGTGATGAAGCAGGACTACGCCGATTCGTTCATGGCGTTCACGCGTGCGCAGTCCCAGCAGACCAAGGCCAAATTGCTCGCGCTGCCGTTCAGTGCGGCGCAGCAAGCTCGATTTGCCGCGCTGGGCGAACAATCGCTCAGGGACCAGAAGGCGATCGAGGATTCCGACACCATGCCGTTTGAGATCTATCGCCAGCAATATGTATCTGCCGAGAGGCTTGGCCTTTCCAAAGCTGCGGTGAAGCCCGCGCTCGCGCAGGTCTGACCGCGAGAAGCTGAGACTTTCGCTTGTCCCCGGATGCGGTGGCGTCCTACTCGGACTCTGCAGTTGCCCGGCCATGCTCATGGCTTGCGCACAACCGCGCATGCCAACGGAGACACTCATGAGCCGCATTCGATCCACACAACGCCTGGTTGCACTTGCAATCGCAGCATTGTTCGCCGCCGCCGCACCCACCGCCTTCGCGAAGGACCACGGCGGCGACAAGGGCAAGCACGAGCAAAAAGAAGACAAGCATGCCCAGAAGGAGCGCGAAAAGGCATACAAGCACGCGTACAAGGCCGAGCAAAAGCAGGCCAAGCGCGAGCGTGTCGAAATCCGGCAGGGCGCTTTTTTCACCGACCAGCATCGCACGTACGCCCGCACGTACTACACGGACCACTACGCCCGCGCCCGCAATTGCCCGCCGGGCCTGGCAAAAAAGAACAATGGCTGCATGCCGCCGGGCCAGGCGCGCTGGAGCGTCGGGCAACCTGTGCCGCGCGGCGTAGCCGTGTATTCGGTGCCGCAACCTGTCCTCGTGCAGCTGCCCCCCGCACCTTATGGCTACCGCTATGCGCGCATTGGCGGTGACATCGTGCTTGTGCAGACGCAGAACAACCTGATCGTGGACATCATCCAGGGCCTGCTCGGATAACTGCGACGCTCACGTATCAGCGGCATGGTCCTACACCGGCAGCGATCGCGGAAGTGGACGATGCACTGATCCAATCGTTTGCAGGAGTGACCCGATGATGTTTCAGGGATTGCGCTTTCAGCCCGCTTTGGTGGCAACGTGTGCCGCCGCGGCGTTCTCATTGGTTGCCGCGAGCTCTGCGGCCAACGCGACCGCAACGCCCAACACGGCCGCCCAGTCGGCCATGGGCGTGAAGTTCGGTGGATTCTTCAGCGACCAGCAAAAGACAGCTGTTCGCCGTGCTTTCGCGCAGAAGTATGCGAAGGCCAAGGAGTGCCCGGAGGGGCTCGAGAAGAAGGGCAAGTCGTGCGCCTCGCCATGGAATACACGCTACTGGGCTGTGGGGCAGGAGTTGCAGCCCGCCGTGCAGGTCTATCCGGTCTCCGAGATCAGCGCGGCGCTTCCCCCCGTACCGAAAGGCTATGAATACGTGCGCGCTGCCGATGACATCCTGCTCATCTCATCGGGCACGAAGCTCGTTGTCGACATGATCGAGCATGTCGCGAGCTGATTGACGCTTACTTGTTCTTCAGCTTGCCGCGCGGCACCACCACGGTGACGGGTGGCATCGGCCTGTCAGAGGCGCCGTTTTTCGGTGGTGAAGTGTCCTTCTTGGGTTTCTTCACCATCTTCTCGTTGCGTTGGTCGCCCTTGGCCATGTTGCCTCCTCGCGTGTCGGGTTGAATTTCAGAACGCCGATGCTAACGCGTCGAGCGGGCCGTTCAGAGCTTTGCCGGCTCCGTCGCTGCAAACGTGGGGCGCCTGCCCTCTGCGCCAGCGGCGTGCGTGCGGAAATCGGCTTCACGCAGTGCCATCAGCCGTTCGAGATCAGCCAGAGTCTGCTCCTCGGCCGAGTTTGGCGCTTCGGCAATTCGCACAGGCCCGGCAATCACGTCGCCGGACCCGCCCGACGCCACAGGAGCGGGCCGCACAATTGGCTTTTCCGGTGGAGGCGCCGTCCACGCGGCCTGGTGTGGCAGCGGCGGGCAGACTGACTCGTCCGGCAGCGCGAACTGCCACGAAATTCCAGTCAGCCAGTTCGAGGCCATGGGGTCGAATGTCATGACGCGCTTGATCAGCGCGTGCTGTATCGCAACGCTGTGCTCCATCAGGCGCGGATCCCAGTGCTTGACGAGGATTCGCCAGTGGATGCCTGTCTCGTGATGGCGCGACGTGGACATCAGTGTTTCAGCGCCCAGCCATGCGGCGGGGATTCCCTGCCGATTGAGCGTGTCACGCAAGACGACGCGCAAAAGCTCGCGGCGCGTTGCGTTGGACGAGGATGCCGTCGGGCCATTGGTTGACTGCTGTGAAAACCCTGACACGAGCTGCGAATGCATCTGCGAGTGCGGCCGCGAATTCGCGACCTTCGCCGGCTTGGCGGCACTTCCGAAAAGCTTGCTCAAGAACCCCATCACTGCTCCGACGTTGCAGTGCGCCTGCAACTCATTGTTTGGTCATCGTAACAAAATGTGAGAGTGAAAGCATCCCATAAATGAAGGAGACTGCTCCTTCCCACACTGGAGTCGTCATGCAACACGAAGGAACTACTTTCGAGGTGCTTCCTCGCAGCCTCGACGCTTATCGGGCCGGCAACACAGGCATCGACTATGTGCACAGCTTCGACTCGGGCAAGCCGGGGCCGCATGTGCTGGTCAATGCGTTGACGCATGGCAACGAGTTCTGCGGCATGGTCGCAGCGGCGCACCTGCTGGACAACAATGTCCGACCGAAGGTGGGCACGCTCACGGTGAGTTTTGCGAACGTGGAGGCCTACGAATCATTCAGCCAGGATGATCCGTTCGCGAGCCGGCAACTGGTGCACAACCTCAATCGCATCTGGTCCCCGCAGTGGCTCGATGGCGAACTGGACAGCCCCGAGATTCGCCGTGCGCGCGCGCTGCGGCCCGTCGTGGCTGCGGCTGACCATATCCTCGATATTCACTCGACGGCGCAGGAGGTCGAGCCGTTCTGGGTGTATCCCGCTTTCGAGCGCAACGCCCGCGTCGCACTCGCATTGGGGCGGCCCGACGTTCACCTGGTGATGCCGGGCGGGATGAGCACGGGCACGCCGCTCATTGAACACGGATTGCACGGCGAGGCTCACGGCCAGGGCGTCGCGCTCGTCGCTGAATGCGGCCAGCACTTCAAACGCGCATCGGCCGACTTGGCCGTGGATGTGACGCTGCGCTTTCTTGCGCATTTCGGACTCATCGACACGCTGCCGTCGTGGCCCACGGTCGGCCAGCAACACCGCTTCGAGCTGCTCTCCACCGCGGTGGTGAAGGCCGAGGGCGCGTACTTCGCGCGGCCCGTCAAGGGGCTCGAGTCGTTCGACAAGGGTGAGCTCATTGGCTTTGACGGTGAAGAGGAGGTGCGCGCGCCATGCGACGCCTGCACCGTGTTCATGCCGTCACGCAAACCCATCGTCGGGCGCGAGTTTGTCTACCTCACGCGTCCGCTGTGAACATCGCTGCCAAAACCTCGTGCTGAAAACATCGCTGTCAGGATGAGCTGAGGCACTCGGATGATGCGCCACGCAGCAGGACGATTCGTGCATCATCGGCCTATGAGTCAAAGGGGGTGCGATGGTCTGGCGCGGCCGAATGCCTGAGTTCAGGCGCACAGGTTTTCCCGCGGCACCGTCGCCGGTGCCGAGCTTCACGCCTGTGCGTGTGTTTGCGGTGCTGACGCTCGTCTCGGGCCTGCTCATCGGCCTGGCGCTCTACGGTTTGCGAGCCGAAGCACTGCGCTCCGGCGAGGTGCTGACGCGCTCGCTGTCGCAGGTGATCGCCGAGCAGACGGGTCGCACGCTGCAGTCCGTGGATGAGCGGCTCCAACTCGCAGCAAGCGGGCTGGATGCACTCGAGTCGCAGGGGACGCTTGGCGAAGCGACGGCACGCACGCTGCTGCGAGAACATCTTCGCGATTTGCCGTTCGTGCGCGCGATCTGGGTGCTCGACATGCAAGGGCGCATACGCCTGGACTCCGATGAAGGCAACATCGGCCTCGCATTGGGCGATCGCGATTACTTTCGCGTCTTCCAGGAAAAACCATCGACGGGCTTTTTTATCGGCACCGTGATTCGCAGCCGTAGCGTGGGCTCATGGTTGATGAGTGCAGCGCGGCCGTGGCGCGATGCAGACGGGCGCATCAAGGGCGTCATCGTCGCTGCCGTCGAGCCACCTTACTTCGACAAAGTCTGGCGGGAAATCGATCTGGGCGCCGACGGCGCGATCGCGCTCTACAGCCGTGACGGCATCCTGATGATGCGCAGCCCGCTCGCTGCCGCTGAGCTGGGCCAGGACATGTCGCGGCAGGCGCTGTTCACGTCTTACCTGCCGGCCAACCCCACGAGCGGCAGCTTTGTTGCGCGCAGCGTGGTCGATTCGGTCGAACGGGTTTTTGCCTACCGGGCACTTTCGGGTTTTGATCAGCTGCTGGTGGTCGTCGGCAGCGGGTATGAAGCGCTGCTTGCGCCCTGGAGGCGTTTTGCGGGCCTGACCGCCATGGTCTGGCTCGCTGCGATCCTCGCGTGCGGCGTGCTGGTTGCCAAGCTCGAGCGGCAGGCCAGCCGCCGGCGCGAAGATGACCTGAGGTTCCGGCAGATGGCGCAGGCCATGCCGCAGATTGTTTTCATCACCGACAAGCTGGGCCGGCTGCAGTTCGTCAACGACCGCTGGGCCGAAGCAACGGGCCATCCGGTCGAAGACGCGATGGGCACCGGTTGGGCAGAGCTCATCCATCCTGAAGACCGCGCAGAATCGCAGGCGATCCTGGCCGAGATGATCCGCACCGGCGTGCCTATGGAGCGCGAGCAGCGCTTGCTGCACCACGACGGCGTGTACCGCTGGCGGCTCCTGCGCGCCGTGCCCTTCCGCGGTGACGACGGACGCATCCAGGCGTGGTTCGGCACCTCCACGGATGTGGAGGAGCTCAAGCGGGCCGAAGAACGCCTGCGCGTGCAGGCGGGGCTGCTGACCATGGCGGGCCGACTGGCGCGGCTGGGCGGCTGGATGGTCGATGCGCGCACGCAGAGCATCTACTGGTCCGATGAAGCATCGGCGCTGCTGGACATGGCGCCCGGCAGTTCGCCGACGCTCGACGAAATCTTTGCGTTGATGCGGCCGGAGACAAAGGAAATCGCGACGACGGCTGTGCAGCGTTGCATTGAAAGCGGAACGCCCTTTGATGTCGAAGTTGAAATGGTCACCGCCACCGGCAGGCCGGTGTGGGTGCGCTCCATCGGCCAGGCCGTGCGCGACCGCACCGGCACGATCGTGCGCATCGAAGGCGCGCAGCAGGACATCACGCAGCGGGTGAAGCTGCTCGAGGAGGTGCGGGACCTGAACGCTAGCCTCGAAGAAAAAATCGCGCTGCGCACGGCCGAACTCGCCAAGCAGGAAGCGCTCTTTCGCGCACTGGCCGAGCAGGCGCCCTTGCCGATCTGGACTTGCGACGATCGCGGCTGCATCACCTTCTTCAGCCGCGCCTGGTATGAGCTGGTCGGAGGTGAGCCGCCGAAGTGGCAGCTGTCCGAGTGGATCGAGCTGGTTCATCCTGACGACAGGGCACCGATGATCGAGAACTGGCGCCACTCGAGCCACATGGGCCAGCTCTATGCCGGCGAGAGGCGCATCCTGGCGAGCAACGGCACGTACCACACCATGTCGTACCGGGCCACGCCGGTGCGGGATGCGGATGGCAAGATTGCTTTCTGGGTCGGCGTCGAGTCGGACATCACGGAGCTCAAGGCCGTCGAGTCCGCGCTGCGCCTGTCCAATCACGAGCTCGAATCGTTTTCCTATTCCATCTCGCACGACCTGCGCTCGCCGCTGCAGCGCGTGGCGTCATTCAGCCAGCTGCTGGCCGAGCAGGTGGAAGAAGTGCCGAGCAGCAAAGCGCAACACTACCTCTCGCGCATCCGGGCCAGCGTCGACCACATGACGCAGCTGATCGACGGCCTGCTCGCGCTGTCGCATGTGGCGCAAGTCGAGCTTGGCAAGGTGAGCATCGACCTGAGCGTGATGGCGCAAGAGATTCTGGACCGGCTGCAGGCCGAGCACCCCGAGCGCGTGGTGGTCACACGCGTCGAGCCGGCCATGCGCGTCTGGGCCGACCGCGCCTTGATCCGTTCCGTGATGGAAAACCTGCTGGGCAACGCATGGAAGTTCTCTTCGCAGCGAGGCCAGGCCGAGATCACGGTGGGCGGGTCGGTGGAACGCGGGGAGTACTTCGTGCGCGACAACGGCGCGGGCTTCGACATGGCCTATTCGGCCAAGCTCTTCGGCACGTTCCAGCGGATGCACAGTGACGCGGAATTCGAAGGCACGGGCATTGGCCTGGCCACTGCCAAACGCATCATCCTGAGGCACGGCGGCCAGATCTGGGCGCATGCTGAACCCGGCCGGGGCGCCACGTTTTTCTTCACGCTACCTGCCGGCCCCGCCTGAAGGCTTCAGGCGGCGGCGCCCTCCCGCAGCCAGGACACAGCTTCATCATGCGAGACAAACACACGAAGCTGCATGCCATGCGTGCGGGCCGCGGCCTCGCTATTGCGGGTGATCTGCTCGGCGGGGACGACGGACGCGACCTTCTCCAGGTGCGGCAGCTGCTGCGCGACCAGCTCACCGAGGAAGACCTGCTCGGTTGCGTCGAGCTGGCCTGCAACATGGCGCAGATCGACCAGCACCTTGCGGTCAGCCCAGCTCAGGCTGTCTTCCTCGATGTCGTGCACGAGGTCGACGAAGCTCTTGATGTCCGAAGGCCCCGAAACGACGACCTCCATGTAGTCAACGAAGCGATTGATGTCGACTTGAAATCCCATGCGCAGATTTTCCGACTTGTTGGACGTTGTGGCGAGTAACTTTGGCAGACAGCGCGTGTGACGTTGTTCACGCCTGGCCCACTTCGGGCGCATGCCTTCTTAGAGCTGCATGCAGAGCGCGAGCAAGCCAATGGCCACGAGCGCTAGACCGGCTTGCTCTGCAGTAGTGAGCCGCTCTCGCATCAGGCGGTGCGACACAACGTAGCTGAAGATCACCTCAACCAGGCCGAGCGTGCGCACGTTCGCCGCAGACGTGAGCGCGAAGGCCGTGAACCAGCCAATCGACGCGAGCGCGCCCGCGCAGCCGGCGGCGGTGGACACGCGCCACTCGCGCGCAATCGCGCCCAGTGACGAGCGCGATGTCCAGGCGAGCCAGCCGCCCAGCAGCAGCGACTGCGCGGCCTGTGCAAGCAGCACGCCCCACGCCCCGATCAACCAGGGCGACACGCCGGGCAACTGCAGCGCCGCACCGCGATACCCCACTGCCGACAATGCAAAGCCGGCGCCCGAAGCCAGGCCATAGAGCGCTGCAGCGCTGGACCATGCGCGCGCGCCGCCGGCAAGCGCAGCCGCCTTCTGGGGCATCGACAAAAGCACAACACCGGCAGTGGCCAGCCCGATCGCGAGCATCGTCAACCAGCCCGGCACCTCGTGCAGGAAGAGTGCTGCGAACAGCGCCACCTGAAGTGCATCGGTCTTGGAGAAGGCGACGCCGACGACAAAGTTGCGCTGTTTCATGGCAGCAAGAAGGCAGGCCGTCGCGCCGAGCTGCCCGAGTGCGCCAAGCATCAGCCAGGACACGTACGGCAGGTTGAATGGCGGGACGGCGCCGGACGTCATGGGCAAGGCATGCAACAGCGCCACCCACGCGGCGGCGAACGGCAAGCCATACAGGAAGCGGGCGAGCGTCGCGCCGAGCGTGCCCGCTTTGGCCACGAGCGAGCGTTGCGCTGCATTGCGCGCCGTCTGCGCGAGCGCGGCCCAGAGCACGATCGGAATCCAGGCGTAAGCGAAGGTCATGGCGGTCACTGCATGACCGTAACACGCCGGCGCACCTGCCAGACACCTGCGTTGTTGACGCGCTCGCCCGTTGCAGGCCGGACACGAAGTGCCGGAAGGCCTCAGCCCGCCCCAATGCGGGGCACAATGCAGAATGATCGTGTATCAGGAAAGGTCGTCATGAACCGCATTGCCATCGCCCTCGCCACGCTCGCCGTGGCCGCCTGCGCCGCGCCCGAGCGCGACCACTATCGCCGCAGTGGCGACAACCCGCCCGTCATCCTCAACCCCGGCCCGCCGCCCGCGAACAACCTACAGGGCCGCTCGTTCACGTATGGCTGTGAAGATTTGTCCACCATCGTCATCACCGAGGGCAGCAACAGTGCCCGCGCCACGCTCAACAGCGGCCTTGACCTGCAACTGGCACGCCAGCCCAGCAGCGCGGGCTTTCGCTTCGGCGGCGGCAGCAGCCCCTACGAGTTCATTGGTGCAGGCACCGACGCCATCTGGCGCGTTGCGGGCAAATCGTTTCGCTGCAGGCTGAAGTGATTACTCAGCCTTCGTCCTGATCTTGCCTTCCTTGCAATAGCGCTCGTACTCATCAAGCGTGATGGCCGTGACGCCGGGGTTGCCCTCCGGGTCAGACCAGGAGACGGTTGCACTCTCTTCGGTCAATTCAATCTCGACAGGGCCGGGCGGGATCGGCATGAGCGCGCCGTCGCCTGCCCGGAAGCAGACTTCGCCGCGAATGATCGCTTGTTGAGTCATGTGAGTCTCTTTCGATGGGTTCAGCGCCATTGCACCGCCTCCAGGCGCTGGCCGCTGTCAGTCAACAGCGCGTTTGACCACGGGAAAACACGTGAAAAATTGACGCGGTGCCCGGCAAGGAATCGCTAAGATGAAGCGCAGAGGATGAGTTGAACCCATGGAGTTGCTGAAATCGTCGTGGCTGGTGTGGGGCATCGTGCTGGTGCTCGTAGGCTTGGTGATAGCCCGCCTGCGTGCGGGCAGCGCCAAGACCGAGGAAGCTGGCAGCACTTTGACGCCCAGCCAGGACAAGGGCTCCTGGGACATGACGGCCGCTTTGCCGATGTGCCCCATCTGCGAGTCACCCATGGTGTTGCGCAACGCGCGCCGCCGCTCACAACAGGCATGGGCCTGCCCGACACCGGGCTGCAAAGGCGCCGACTAGGCCCGCCCCGGTATCAGTAACCCGCTGCCTGTGCGCTCGCCAACAGGCTGGCCAGCGTCGCCACACCCACCAGTTGCTGGCCCGACGCCGGCCCCATATAGAACACCACACCATCCTTGACGCCCACATAGGCGTTCGACGTTGCGTAGTAGCGGTAGTAAAAACCCATGCCGATGGACGTTGCCGGTGGTGAAGGTGCCCGCAGCGCTGCCGCGAACGCCATCTCCGCCCAGTCCATCACACGCTCGGCCTGCGTTGCCGCCTTGATCGTGTCGATGATTCCGCCTGGCGCGCCAAAGATGGAGCCGCTCACCGCGTAGCCACTGCCTGACCCTGATGTATACGCTGCATCGCCGGGTGTGGCCTGGCAAAAGGCCCATTCGTCGTAGCTGCCCTTCCAGATGATCACCGCCTGCTGGTAGCCGCGGCGGATGTAGCGGTGGTCGCAGGCATACGCCTGTGCACGCCTGAAGACCGGGGCGCCTTCGAACTGCGCGCTTGCCAACGGAACGACCGCATCGTTGCCATAGCTGCGGGGCAGCGAATCGTGCAGGTAGCTGTATGAAGGCACGAGCGACGCTGATGAGCCGGGTTTGAAAGCACCGAAGCTGATGGCCAGGTCAGGCGACTGCAAATCGCGGGCGCCATACGCAACGATCTTTTCATAAAAGCCGGGCAGCGGCACACCCGCCACAGCGCCGCACTTGCCCAGCACCGCGCCATTCAGGGGTGCGTAGTTGTTCAGCGTCGCGAGCCAGCCGTTGCAGGCAGGCGATGCGAGATCGAGCCCGTCGTAGTTGGTCCATGCCGAGCCGCTGATGAAGCCCGGCCACGTGTCGCTGATCTCCGCGACCGTCTGCAGCCCCAGCTTCACCGCCACATCTGCCAGCGGTGTGCCGTGGTGCGGTGTGGCTAGCGCGATGAGGTGCAGCACTTTGTCGCCCCCGCGCTGGCCATCGGCGAACACCTGCTCCTGCATCATGGCGCGCGCCACCAGCCCGCCCATGGAATGCGCGAGGATCACCACACGCTTGTTGCCAAACCCATAGTCGGGAGCGGCTTGCGGCTTGCCGTAGAACAGCTGCATCTGCGCGCGCAACGCGGCGCCCACGGCGCTGATGGTTCGGGGCGCCGCAGGGTCTTGCAGTACCTCGGAGGCGGCGGTGCTGTAGATGAACGAATACGGCTTGAACATCGCGCGCCATGAGGCGTTTTGCTCATAGGCGCGCAGGAAGTTTTCCCAGCCCTCGTTGCCGCCGCCCAGGCCATGCACCAGCAGCAGCGGCGTGCGGGTGCCCAGTGGCGCTGCGTCCACGAGCGAGGTGTCGTTGAACCGGGAGGGCGCCAGCACAGCGGGTGCGGCGCCAGCCAGCGAGGCTGCGGCCAGCAGCAAGGTGGCGAGAAGTACTTTGAACATCCGAGGTACAGCAATTCGTGATGATTGACGAGATTGGACACGACGAACCTGCGAACAGCAAGGCCGAGTTCGCGCGGGAGCAAAACCCACGCGAATCAGGTATCGTCGCGGCCACATGCCTGACCACACGCCTGACCACGTCCTTTCCATCCAGGGCCTTTCCAAGACGTACGCGTCAGGATTCCAGGCGCTGCGCAACATCGACCTGCAGATTCGCCGCGGCGAGATCTTCGCGCTGCTCGGCCCCAACGGCGCAGGCAAGACAACGCTCATCAGTATCGTCTGCGGCATCGTCAACGCCAGTGCCGGTAGCGTGAGCGTCGACGGCCATGACGTGAATGCCGACTACCGCGCCGCACGCAAGATCATCGGCCTGGTGCCGCAGGAAGTGGCCACCGACGCGTTCGAGTCGGTGTGGAACACCGTCACGTTCAGCCGCGGCCTGTTCGGCAAACCGAAGAACCCGGCGCATATCGAGAAGGTGTTGCGCGACCTGTCTCTCTGGGACAAGAAAGACAACCAGATCCGCACACTGTCGGGCGGCATGAAGCGCCGCCTGATGATTGCCAAGGCGCTGTCGCACGAGCCGCAAGTGCTCTTTCTGGACGAGCCGACGGCAGGCGTGGACGTCACGCTGCGACAGGACATGTGGGAGCTGGTGCGCAAGCTTCGCGCAACCGGCGTGACCATCATCCTCACGACGCACTACATCGAAGAAGCCGAAGAAATGGCAGACCGCATCGGCGTGATCAACAAGGGGCAGATCGTGCTCGTCGAAGAAAAGGCGGAGCTGATGCGCAAGCTCGGCAAGAAGCAGCTGACGCTGCAGCTCGTGCGGCCGCTCACCGCCATTCCACCCGCGCTGGCAGCGCTCGCGCTCGAGCTCACGTCCAACGGCAACGAGCTGGTCTACACCTATGACGCCAAGGGCGAGCAGTCGGGCATAGCCGCGATTCTTGACCAGCTCGACAAGGCCGGCATCGCCTTCAAGGATTTGCAGACGGCGCAAAGCTCGCTCGAAGACATCTTCGTGAGCCTCGTGCATGGTGCGCAGGAGCAGGCAGCATGAATCTCTACGCCATCGCCGCCATCTACCGCTTCGAGATGGCGCGCACGTTTCGCACGCTGCTGCAAAGCATTGTCTCGCCCGTTGTTTCAACATCGCTCTACTTCGTGGTGTTCGGCTCGGCGATCGGCTCGCGCATTCCGGAAGTCGGCGGCATCAGCTACGGCGCGTTCATCGTGCCGGGGCTGGTGATGCTGTCGCTGCTCACGCAGAGCATCAGCAATGCATCGTTCGGCATTTACTTCCCGAAGTTCACCGGCACGATCTATGAGCTGCTCTCGGCGCCCGTCTCGCCCCTCGAAACGGTGATCAGCTATGTGGGCGCCGCGGCAACCAAGTCGATCCTGCTGGGCGCCGTGATCATGGCCACAGCCGCCTTGTTCGTGCCGATGCGCATCGAGCATCCGTTCTGGATGGTGCTGTTCCTGGTGCTCACCGCCGTGACGTTCAGCCTGCTGGGTTTCATCATCGGCATCTGGGCCGATGGTTTCGAGAAGCTGCAGTTCATCCCCACGCTGATCGTCACGCCGCTCACGTTCCTGGGCGGCAGCTTCTACTCCATCGACATGCTGCCCGCCTTCTGGCAGAAGGTGACGCTGTTCAACCCGGTGGTGTATCTCGTCAGCGGCTTCCGCTGGAGCTTCTACGGCCTGTCGGATGTCGGCGTGGAGATCAGCCTGGCGATGACGCTGCTCTTCATGCTCATCTGCCTGGGCGGCGTCGTGTGGATCTTCAGGACGGGTTATCGGCTGAAGACCTGAGCGCGCTCAGGCCCTTGACCACATCGAGCAGCGCATCTGGCGCCACAGGCTTGGTGAGGTGCGCGTCGAAGCCCGCCCGCTGGGCCATTGCGATGTCGCTCGTCTGCCCATAACCCGTCAGCGCGACGAGCCTGCCGCGATAGCCTGCCTCGCGCATTCTGGCGGCCAGCTCATACCCCGTCATGCCCGGCAAGCCGATGTCCAGAATTGCCACATCGGCCGCGAATTCGCGCACTGCCTCGAGTGCGGACTTCGGGTCATAAACCGTCTGCACGGTGTAGCCCGACATTTCCAGCAAGGTCGCGCACGTGTCGGCAGCGTCTTCATTGTCGTCAACGACCAGCACCTTGCCGGCACCCGTCGCCAGGGCACCGGCGGGTTGCGGCGCGGCCGTGGCAGGCGTCTCGCACAGCGGCAGCACAACAGTGATGCAACTGCCCTTGTCGATGCCTTCGCTCGTGGCGCTGACCTGGCCGCCGTGCATTTCCACCAGGCTGCGCACGATGGGCAGGCCCAGCCCCAGCCCGCCGCGAGCGCGGTCCAGTGTCTGCGGCGCCTGGTAGAACAGGTCAAACACCCGGCGCAGGTCATCGCTCGACATGCCGATGCCCGAGTCCGAAATGTCGATGCGCAACGCACCATCGACCACCGCGGCTTTCACGCGGATCGACCCACCAGCCGGTGTGAACTTGATGGCGTTCACAAGCAGGTTGTTGAACACCTGCACCAGGCGCACTTCGTCGCCGGTAACCCAGGCGTCTTCGGCGCCGTCCGCCAGTTCGAGAGCAAGAAAGCGCTGGTAGAGCGACGACTGGATCGTCTCGACCACCTGCGTCAGCACCACGGCGATCTGAACCGGCTGCATCGTGATCGTGAGCCGCTTGCTGGTGATGCGCGACACATCGAGCAGGTCGTCAACCAGCCGCGTCACATGCACAAGCTGGCGCTCGATGATGCGTCGCTCGCGCGCCGTCTTCTCGTCGCCCTTCATGGCCATGATCTGCACGGCAGTGGAAATCGGCGCGAGCGGATTGCGCAACTCGTGCCCCAGCATCGCCAGGAACTGGTCCTTGCTGCGATTGGCGTCCTCGGCGGCGCGCAGCGCTTCGCTGATGCGTGCCGTGAGCTGCTCGCGCTCGGCAGCAGCGCGGTCGCGCTCTGCCGCTGCGTCTTTGAGTGCCACAGCGACTTCATCGAGTTCGAGGATGTTCAGCTCAGGCACGGCCACCGGGTCGCCGCGGCCCAGCGATGCGGCGGCGTCCTTGAGCTCGTCGATGGGTGCGAGCACGCGTCGCGACAACACCCACGCCAGCAGCGCCGACAGCGCAAGCGACGCCGCGAGCCCCAAGGCGACGGCGCGCAGCAAGTCATACAGGATGGCGTTGGCCCCATCGACTGATGTGCCCACCACCACGTACCAGCCCCAGTCGGCCACACGCGTGAAGCCGGTATAGCTTTCCACGCCCTCGCTGGTCGTCGTGCGGCCCACGCCTTCGCTCGTTCCGCGGTCAAAAAGCGCCCTCATCGACGGCGACGGAAAAGGCGTTGCCGCCTTGATGGACCGTGCCACCTGGCGCAGGCTCTGGTCGCGCACCGATGCGATCGAGCCAGCGGGAATGGACTGCCGCGCCAACACGCCGAGCATCTTGTCGGCAGGCAGCTCTGCCGTCAGCACATACACGAGCTTGTCGCTGCGCAGCACGGGTATCCGCACGGCAAACGTTTCAGATGGCGCCTGCGGTGTCTGCATGACCTCTGTGACCACCGGCCCCAGCCTGGCGACCATGCGCGCCATGCTCTTCGGATCGACCGGTGCAGGGTCGGTCATGCCGAAAGGCTCTGCGGTTCGCAGCAGCACACGGCCTTCGCTGTCGCTCACGATCAATTGCCGCCAGCCGAGCTGCTCGACGGTGCGGCGTGCCGACAGGTAGAAGCTGCGAAAGTCGCCGCGCTCCAGGTCGTCTGACGCGCTCATCTGGTCGAGCAGGACAGCGGTGGACCGCAGCTCTGCATCAACGGTGCTGGCGAGCGCGCGAGACAAATCCAGCACGGAGCGCTGCGCGAGCAGCTGGCGCTCATCAATCAGGTGCTGGATACCCCATGCCATGAGCAATACGAGTGGAAGCAAGCCGCTGGCGGTGAGCAGCAGCAGCCGCATGCGCAAGGGGCGAGCCCTGGTGCGCGCGCCGGGCCCGGCGCTGGGGATGCCTGTGGCAAGGGCATTAGGGGGTAACTGACTCATCTGGCCCTGATGGTAAGGGCTAGGGCGCCACGGTGCCTTCAGCCACTGCCGTCGTCCCTACCACGAGATGAAAGCGTGTTGGCGCCACCAGCCGCGCAAGTGCCAGCTCGGGCCTGAGCAACTCGATCTCGGCAAGCACCGCATCGCCAGTGGTGATGCCAAGCAGTGTTCGAAGCGGCACAGCAGTGCGTGCGCTGAATGCTTCGGTGCCCAGCAGCACGATGCAGCGCGTGTCGCCCGCCGCCATAGATTGCACCAGCGCAGCGTGCCCGGGCACCACGACCAGTTGCGCGCAAAAGTGTTTGGTGAACAGCGGCCGCGCGTCGAAGCCGGCGCGCTGGTGCATGCGGGCCTGCGCTTCACGCACGACATACGCAATGAGGTTGCCAATGGCGGGCAGCCACAACACCAGCATCAAGGTGCCGATGTCATGGGCCAGCGAGGGATCGGGCGACCAGTAGCGCACCGCCGCGCCGAGGGACGCAAGCACCAGCAGCATGCACATTGCTGCGCGGCGGCGTGCAGGAGTCGCCTTCACCGCGCGACCCCGCGCAGGACTGCCGGGCAGGCTGGTTGGTGAATGAAGGGTTGGCAAAGCACGGCCAACCATAGCGCAAGCAAGCCGCGCCGGGGGCAGCGTGACGGTGCCATGCCATGGGCGTTGGGCAGTTGTCCGACACCAGGCAGGCCGCGCGGGCTACACGCCTTCGCTCCACCCGGCGACTCGCCGCAGCCACGCAAACGGCTACGGTGCTGACAGCAGGCCGGGCAATCGACTGATTGGGCGGCCACCTCTTGAACAAGCGCTACTGAAGGAACACGAACATGAAATATCTCAAGACAGCCCTGGCAATCGCCGCTACTGCAATTGCCACCACCGCCATGGCCGACGTCACGTTCTACCAGAACGAGAATTTCACGGGCCCGGGCATCACGGTGCAAAGCGACATTCGCAACTTCGAGCGTATTGGCTTCAACGACCGCGCCTCTTCAGTGATTGTTCGTGGCGATCGCAATGCGCGCTGGGAAGTGTGTGAAGACGCACGCTACGAAGGCCGTTGTGTGGTGCTGCGCCCCGGCCAGTACGCATCGATCCAGGGCATGGGCCTGAACAACCGCATCTCGTCGGTGCGCGAGATTCCGCCGGCTGAACGCATTGCCGACACCCGCTACGCCCCCGTCTACGGCCCGCAAGTCGCCGTGGTACCTGCCTACAACTACAGCCGCCGCCCGGACGAGCGCCTCTATGAGGTTCGCGTGACGGATGTGCGTGCCGTCGTCGGCTCGCCCCAGCAGCGTTGCTGGATCGAGCGTGAGCAAGTCGGCTCGGCCTCCAACAACAGCGGCCCCAATGTGGGTGGTGCGGTTGCAGGCGCGTTGATCGGCGGCATTCTGGGCCACCAGATCGGCGGCGGCAGCGGCAAGGACGCGGCCACGGCACTGGGCGTGGTGGGCGGTGCGGCCATCGGCGCGAACAGCGGCGGCGGCTACAACAACGGCGTTGTGACGCAAGACGTGCAGCGTTGCACCACCGCAGTGAACCAGGCCCCTGCTTACTACGATGTGAGCTACATGTTCGAAGGCCGTGAGCACCGCGTGCAAATGGCAACGCCGCCTGCCAGCTCGATCATCCTGGTGAACAGCGCAGGCGAGCCGCGCAGCTAAAGCGCCATGGGCATCGCGAATAGACGCGCGATGACGTGGGGCCTGGCAGCAACGGCTGCCGCAGCATTGACTGCGGTGGCCGGCTGCACGGTCTGGCGCATCGACGAAGCAAAACAACTGGCTCGCGCAAGCGAGCCTTTTCAATCGCGGCCCGCTACAGAGCGCGCCAGCCTGCTGGTGATCGGCGACAGCACGGCCGTGGGCACAGGCGCCAGCTCACCAGCGGCCAGCGTCGCCGGCTTGATCGGGAAGTCGCACAACGGCCTTCGCATCGACAACCGCGCCGCTGACGGCGCGCGGTATGCCGATTTCGTCAGGCAATTGCGCGATGTGCAAGGCAAGTACGACGCGGTGCTCGTCTTGGGTGGCGGCAACGATGTGATCCGCATGACGAATGAAGACGCGCTGCGCGCCAGCATCTTCGAAGTGGCAGACCTTGCCAAGCAGCATGCACCTGCCGTGATCCTGATGCCACCCGGTAACGTGGGCAACGCACCATTCTTCTACGCGCCTGTCTCGTGGTTGATGGACAAGCGCTCGCAAACGCTGCATGCGCTGGTGAGCCAGGCCGCCCAGCGCACTGACGCGACTTACGTGAACATGTACCTCAAGCGCGAGGACGATCCGTTTGCGCAACGCCCGCAAGAGCTGCACGCGCGTGACGGCTTGCACCCCAGCGATGCCGGCTACCGGCTCTGGTATTCGAGCTTGCAACAGCAGGGGCGGCTGGACCGGCTGCTCGCGCGCCCGCTGGGCTGAGGCGCTGGCCCCGCACAGCCCCCATGAAGTCAGGGCTGGTGAACTCAGGGTTGGTGAACTCAGGGCTTGACGAACTTCAGGACGAATTCGTCCTTGGGCATCGGCGGCTCTGGCGTGTTCTTGTCGCGCGGGTCTGCCGGGTTGCGCATGAAGTTGCCCGCGGCCTGCAGCTTGAAGCCCGCAGCCTCCACCTCTTTCACGACAAAGTTCTCTTCGACGCGGTGCAGCGTGCCCGCCTCGGAAATCCCCGTGCCCGGCCGGCCGGAGTGATCGGCAATCACATACACGCCGCCCGGCTTGAGCGCCCGAAACAACGCAGCATTCATCCGCGCGCGGTCGATGCCCATGTGGCCAAAGTCGTGATAGTTGAACATCAGCGTGACGAGATCGAGCCCCGCGCTCGCCACTTCAGGCGGCGCCGGATCTTCGAACGGGCGCATCACGGCAACGATGTTGGACGTGGCGGGTTTGCTCGCGCGCTCGGCCAGCGTGGGCGCTGGTGCTGCGGCGCTGCGCGCAGGCGCGGGCGCAGCCATACCCTCGGGCTGCGCCGGCGGCGGCGCTGCCGGGCCTTCGACGCGTGGCCGGTTCTGGCCGTACACCTTGCCGGCGGGGCCTACGGCGCGCGCGATCAGCTCGGTGGTGTAGCCGCGCGCCGCGCTCACGTCGAGCGCCGTGCTGCCGGGCCGCACGCCAATGAAGGCGAGCATCTGCGCAGGCTTGCGCCGCACATCGTTGATGCGATCGGCCTCGGCGCGGTCGGGCGCGGCAACGATGGCCGCAATGCGTTCGCTCGTGATCACTTGCGGCGCTGTGGCGCATGCCGCCAGCAATGCAGTGGCGCCCGCAAGGGCGAGCAGACTTCTGATTCGATTCATTGGGATTGACCTGGCAAGGTGGGCTGGAACATGGGCTTGTTGGCAGGCTGCTCCGCCGGGGCAGGCCGGCGAGTCCATGCCGAGGGGTGAGGCAGCTTTGGCAGCTCAGGCTCGTCATCGAGCGCGAACTGCCACGAGATACCCGAGATCCATTCGGGCGCGACGGGGTCCATCATCAGAATGCGCTGTTCGAACTGCCGCTGGATGACCAGCGCGTAGCCAGGAATGCGGTCGTCCCATCGCACGATGCGAAGGCGCAGGTGCAGCGCCGACGTGCCATTGCGCGAACTCGCAAGCAGCACCTCGGGCAGGATCCATTCAGTGGGAATGCCGGCCTTGAGCAGCACATCGCGCAGACACATGCGGATCAGGTCTTTGCGCAGCCGGAAACGCGCTGCGGCGGTAATGGGCGCGTTCGACGTGGAATGCAGGCCCGACGCTTCGATCTTGGTGGACATGCGGGCCGTTTGCGAGTGCCCGCCGCTGTTGCCGGAGGAAAAGCGCGAGTCGGCGTCCAGCCGCGAGAACCCGGACGACTCGCCCTCGCCCGCAGGGCGGCCCATACGGCGCAGCCAGCTGAACATACCCATGTAGAAGCGCCTCCAGCCGCCAGTCAGTGAGGCAAACGATAGCAAAGAAGCCTGGCCAACGCCACGGCTCAGTTGCGCGCGAACACCAGTGCCAGGTTGTTGGCCGGCAGCGCGTGACGCTCGCGCAGGGCCAGCCCGGCACGCCGTGCTTCCGCCCGGACCTCATCGAGGTGGCGAATGCCCCACGCCGGGTTGCGCTCACGCAAGGACTGGTCAAAGGCGACGTTGCCCGGAGACGTGGGCACATCAGCTTCGAGATACGGGCCGTAGGTGACCAGCACCCCATGGGGTGCGAGGTGGCGCGCCGCGCCCTGCATGAGTGCGGCGCACGTCGCCCACGGCGAGATGTGGATCATGTTCGCGCAATAGATCGCGTCGAACGGCGTGGTGAAGGGTTGTGCTGGCGAGGGCCAGGTGGGCGCGGACACATCAAGCAGCAGCGGTGCGCGCACGTTGGTCAGCCCCGCCTCGCTCGTGTAGGCGGCGATGGAAGGCAGCGACTCGGCGTCAGCGTCAGTGGGCTGCCATGTCCAGCCCGGCATGGCCGCCGCGAACCACGCCACGTGCTGGCCGGTGCCCGAGGCGATTTCCAGGGCGGTGCCGTTGGGTGGCAGCGCTAGCTGGAGGGTGGCGAGGATGGGGGCCTTGTTGCGGTCGGCGGCGGGGCTGTGGAGGGGCAGAGACATCGAAGTTGAGTGAGAGCTGGCTTGCATTGTCGGCGGCAAACGCTGGAGGTAGGATGAGTGCAAAGCAGTAAGGGAGCGATATGACAAGACGAAGCAAGCAAGGTCCCCTCGAAGACCTGATGGATGTGATCGCGTTGTTGCCATGGTGGGCTGGCATTGCACTCGCGGTTGCTACCTACCTCGGGTTTCATGCGTTCAGCGCGTCGCCGCCGATCAAGTCCGTACAGCCTGGACAGATAGGCAGCGCGATGACGGGTGTCATCATTTCGACCGTAGCGTCGGTTCTCCAATTCCTCGTGCCCTTGGTCTGTGTACTTGGTGCAGGGCTCTCGTTCATTGGGCGCAAGAAGCGCAAGGGGCTCGTCGCCTCGGTCACGCGGTCGAAAACTGCCGACGCGTTGAATGGAATGTCGTGGCAGGAGTTCGAACTGCTTGTGGGCGAAGCGTTTCGAATTCAGGGGTACCAGGTCACGGAGACCGGTGGCGGCGGAGCGGACGGTGGCGTCGATCTCGTGTTGCGCAAGGGCACTGAAACATGGCTTGTGCAATGCAAGCAGTGGAAGGCGTTCATGGTTGACGTGAGCGTTGTGCGCGAACTCTATGGCGTGATGGCGGCGCGTGGCGCAGTAGGCGGATTCGTCGTGACCTCCGGATCGTTCTCGAACGATTCACAGGCGTTCGCGTCAGGACGCAACGTGAAGCTGATTGACGGACTGCACCTGTTTGGTCTGCTGCAACAAGCGCGCACGAGCCGCACGGCAGGCGCAGCCACTCGTATGGACGCTTCGAATTCAACATCCGGGCCAGTGTCTGGTGTCTCGAACGTGGCTTCGTTAGTTCCCTCATGCCCAATCTGCTCTGCGACCATGATTCGCAGGACGGCGAGAAAAGGGGCAAATTCAGGCGGCCAGTTTTGGGGCTGCTCAAATTTTCCCGCGTGTCGTGCGACGCGGGGGTGAATCTCCGTGAAACCACCGCATGGTTTGCTCACACGCACAGGTCAGGGCAGGGCAACGAGGTACGCGCTGGTGCTGCCTCAAGGCAACTTCTAGGTTTTCGTGTAGGTTGATTTCTAGGTTATCGTGCTTTTTTGAGGTGTGCCCACACCGAGCGCGAGTGCGCTGCCCACGTCAATAAAGCAGCGTCACCCCATAAAAATCATTCGAGTCCGACACCGTCGTCGACGTCGCGGCTTGCAGGGTGATCGTGTGCTGGCCAAAGCTGAAGGTGTAGGGCACCGGCGTGGAGACCAGGCTCATGTGCTGATCAGTCGGGTTGCAAAAGAGCATGGCCGATGTGACCACCGCGCCATCGATCACCAGCTCCACGCCGATCATCGTGTTGGCCGTTTGCGACCACGCCGAGGCCGACAGCATGATGAGCGAAGGCCCGTCGTTCTGGATGTTCACAACCTGGGTGATGGGCAGTGGCCCGGATTGGGAGATAGCGATAAGTGCGTCTGCCATGTTGATTTCCTCTCTGCGTTGGATGGTTGCTGTCGCAATGAGACGGTACACGAGAGCCGTGACAGGCACATCCTTCAATTGAAGGAGAAGAAAGGCAACCGGGGCAGGGCAGGGGCCTCGGCGGGTGTCGAGTTTGCGTTCACTTCCTGGCGTGCGCGTCGAGCGCGATCTTCTCCCCCGCCTGAATGGCCGCCTGAGCCTGCTGCGTACCCAGCGCCCGAATCAGGGAGTCCAGGATCTCGTCCGGGCCGGTCTTGTTTTTGACCACGCGATAGGCCGTCCATAGCGTGAGCCCCCTGGCCAGGTCTTCAGGCGTGCATTCGGCGGGCGCGCAACTGACTGCGTCCATGTGTTGAGTCAGCAAAGTCTGTGGGTCGGCGGCAGCAATATTGAGTTGGATCACGCGCCGGGCGGCGGCAGCAAGCTCCGTGTTGTATGGGTTGTCATCAACCATCTGCTCCATCGTGACGTAAGCATTGGGAACTCTCGCCTCCGCCGCTTGAATCACCAGCGTGAAGCGTTGTGCCAGTTGCCCTGGCAAAAGGCTGGCGCATTTCTCTTTGGGGCTGCCGTATCGCAGAAGGGCCGCTTTCTCATCGGGGTCCGTCGCCAGCGCGCCTTCTCGTTCAGCCAATTGACTGTCGATACAAGCGTTGAGAATCTGCACAGCCTCGAACGCCTTGTCGGGCGTGCCAGCTTGAGCGAGGCGATCGACGCGCTGAGAAAGCGATTCAACGGCTTGCGGCTTGGAAACTTCCGCATCCTCAAAACTGTGGCCCGTGGCAATCTGGATTTGAGCAGGCGCATGCCTGGCTGCTACCGGGTGGGCAGGCCCAACCGCACTGTCGTTGGTGGAGCCCGCTGCATCGAGAGAGCCGATGATAGCGCTCGCGATGCCGGCTAGCGCAATCGCAAGTGCGATCAGCCATGGGCTGGTGAGGCGAGTTGGTTCAGGGTAAACCATGGCTGTTCATTTAAACGTACCTGTAGAAGTACGCCAACCAAACACTGCCGGGAGTCGCCTCTAAATGCGCGGCGCGACCCGCCGCGCCGCGCTCGCGGCAGAACCCATTGCGCAAAGATGCCTCAGCTACACTGCCGCCGAAGGGGACCTCCATGCCGATAGTGATAGCGCTGCTCGTCGCAGCCATCGTCATTTTTCTGTTGTTCAAGTTGTGGAATGCGGGGCCTTCAGGCCCGCAATCAGGCGTGGTGGGCAGCACCGACCGCGAGCTGGCATTCCTGTCTAACGGGCAATTGTTCTTGCGTGAAGCCGGGCGTGAGCCCGCGGTGCTCGACAGCCCCTTCGTCAAAGAGCAGATGGACCGGCGCGAGCGCGCATCGCAAAAGCAGGGCTGGAAAGAAGGCACGGCCTTCAACATCGCGGCCGGCGGCGGGCGGCGCGGCTTCGAGTCGCAAGACACACCGATCAACGTCACAAGCGCGGCTTACGAACCATCGGGCAGCCTGCTCTATGCGTTGAAAGATGGCACCGTAGGCGGCGTGTTCCGCCGCGAAGCGCAGACGGGGCGCGAGCTGCGCCTGCTGCTCAAGCCCGCGTTGCACATCTCTGACCTGGCCGTGTCGCCCGAAGGAAAGCGCGTGGCCGCGGCATCGCACTACAAGGGCGGCAAGGCGAACATCGTGGTGTTCGACGAAGAAGGCAACGGCATGCGCGAAGTGACGGGCGGCGACACAGAAGACAGCGCGCCCGCGTGGATACCGGGCGTGGCGCACCGGCTGCTGTTCCAGTCGTCGGGCTTTGCGCGCAACGAGCAGGGCTACATCGTGGCGCAGGGGCCAGCCAGCATCCAGACGCTCGACATGGAGTCGAACTCGGTGGCGCCCATCGTGGACGACCCGGCGTTTGACCACCTGCGCCCGCGCGTGTCGCGCGACGGGCACCTGTACTACATCCGCCGGCCTTATGAGCTGCCGAGTTACAGCCCCAAGAACATCCTGCTCGACACACTGCTGTTCCCTTTCCGGCTGCTGCGCGCGGTGTTTCACTACCTCAACTTTTTTTCGATGATGTACACCCGCAAGCCGCTCACCAGCGCCAACGGGCCGAAGGTGGAAGCCGACTGGAAGAACATCCTGGTGCAGGGCAAGCGCATCGACGCGGAGAAGGCGCTGCGCGAAGCGCGCCCGGTGCACGGCGTGCCGTCGCTCGTGCCGGCTGACTGGCAACTTGTGCGGCGCAGCCCGCAAGGCGAAGAACGCGTGCTGGCCACCAGCGTAGCCTCCTACGACATCGCGCCCGACGGGACGGTGGTCTATACCAACGGCCGCGGCGTGTTCGCGATCGAAGCGGGCGGCGCGACGAAGCACGCGCTGACGGCGGCGGTAGTCAATGACGTGATGGTGGCGGGGTAGGGCTGCGAGATCCCTGTATCAGTATGGCGACCAAGACAAAAGGATAGTTTTTAGACTTTTCTTGCTCTAGCGCTAAACGATTTGCGCTGCGTGTGGACGTATTGGTTTGAAGGGACATGACTGTCCCCAAGAACAACCAACAGGATTCACACAGCATGGTCGCGATTGTTTCGGGCAACAGCCTGGGTTTGTCACTCACTTCATTGGCCACGCTGGGCCAGCAAGGCAGCGTTGGATCGTCGGGCGCGGGCCGCAGCGGCGAGCAGGTGTTTGTGAACGCCAGCAACGGCAATTTGGTACTGCGCGACCAGGACGACTTTGTGGCCGCGTACGGGCTGGATGTGTCGGCGGTGCGCACATACAACAGCGCCGGCAAGATCGTGGGCGGGGTGCAGGATAGTTGGGCGGTGGGGGTTTCACGCCAGAAGGTGACTGTGCCCACGACCTGGGGCGCAGTCACGATCACCCGCACGGACTTTGATGGAGCCGAGGCCACGTATACGTGGGATGCGGCGAGTTCGTCGTACTTCACGACGGCGGGCGCGGGCGCAAACGACACGATCACGCGCGATGCTGGTACGGGTCAGTACATCTGGACGGATGGCGCGACCGGCACCGTCGAGCGGTACGACGCGAACGGGCGTCTGGTAAGCACGGAAGACATCCAAGGCAACCGTATTGTTCATACGTACAACGCGCAAGGACGCCTGGCGAGCTCGGTCGGGGCAAACGGTGAGACTGTGGCGTACCTCTATTCCGCTGCGGGCGACCTCACGGACGTCACAACATCAGTAGTGGCTGGCACGGTCACCAAGCGCGTGCATTACGACTGGGACACGAGCCACCGCATGACGCGCGTGACGGTGGACCTCACGCCCGCTGATGGCAGCACGGCCGACGGCGTGTCGTACTGGACCACCTACAGCTACGTGGGCACCAGCAACCGCATCGAGACGATTGCCCAGAAAGACAACTCCTCGCTCAAGTTCGGCTACGACGCGCAGCAGCGCGTGGTGAGCATCACCGATGCGCTGGGCCGCGTGACGACGTTGAATTACGACGCGACAGGCCTGAAGACGCGCGTCACCACGCCCGCCAATGTGACGAGCGACTTCCTCTACAACGCAGCCGGTCGCCTGAGCGAGATTGACGTCGGTGGGCAACTGGAGCACGCCTTCTCTTACGTGAATGCCAACGTCGAT
>NZ_WJBU01000032.1 GCF_009646335.1 Caenimonas koreensis DSM 17982
ATACCCGTTTACAAAGCGAACAGGAAAGTCAATGAAATCAACGGTCTACCCAGACCACCCCCGCGCCAGTGCTAGCTTTGCGTACCGTCACTTATTGCACTGAAAACGAGGAGACCCCGGCGAGCGCCGGGTCCGCACGTTGGGGCTGGCCTCGGCGGTACGCCGATTCAACGAGAAGGCCGTGCCCGGACTTGGCGGCATCTGGTTCGGCAAGCAGGCGCTGCTTGCCTGCCTGGGCCTCGAACTCGCCCAGCGCATCCGGCAGGCAAGAGGTCGGGTCAGCAATGTCGAATGTGCCAATGCTGTGGAGGCACTCGGCTGCTGGCTAGGGCTCTCGGCGAGAGGCTGGAGCCCCGAGGCGCGCCTGCGTGGCAGCCAGAAGCTCAAGCGCGACGACCCGATGGAGTTTGCGAGGGTGCGGCGGCGCAGCTTCTACGTGAGCCAGCCGATGCGCATGGCTACGACGCTCGCACTACCTGCGCTGGGCCTTGCCGAAGGCACGCAGTTGAGGTTCAACGCCTACACCCTTACGGATGCCGGCAGAGATTTCATCCAGGCCGCTTGCAATGGCTACAGGCCGGGCAAGCGGGATCTCCTTGACTACTTGCAGCGCTGGACCGAGGGCCGGGAGGACGTCGATTCGGGGAGCCTGTCACGCGCGCTGTCGCCTTGCGAGCCCTTGCCCAGGGAAGGGCAGGCGCAGTTGCGGGACCGGCTGCAATTCGGTGCGGCCGGCGAGGCTGCCGAAAGCCGCCAGCGCCGGCGCGCCGCGCTGGCCTGGGTGGAGCGCATGCGCCAGCAGCCCGCCCGTGCGGACTGGCAGGCTGCGCCTGAGGGAATCTTGCCCGAGCACTGGCTGGACATGAAGGCGGGCGCCGCGCTGTTCGCGGCCCGCGATGCCGCACTTGCGCTGCTGGACCTGCTGGAGCTTTCCGTGGCGACTGCGGGGCGTGAGACATGGCGAATCGGGAACGTCTCGCCCGCGGCGAACGCGGCCATCGAGCAACTGCGCGACCGATCGCGCGGATTTCTGGAACTGAAACACGGCGACCCTGACGCCGAGCTCTTCTGCCGAAGCTGCGCGCAGGCGAGCGACGCGGCCGTCATCGCGTTTCTTGTCGATCGGGACGGGCGTGTTCTCAGGCGAAGGGGCGATGAGATCTATCCCGGCTTCGCTTTTCGGCGCAGGACGGAGGCCGCAGACCCGACCCCTGCCGCCGAAGAGCCGGATGCGCAGGCCGGGCCGACTCCGGAGGCGGGCAGCGCACTGCAGTGGCCGGCGCAGATATCGCATCGCATCCACAACATCTTCCTGCTCAACGTCGACCTCCATGGGCAGCTGTCCGATTGGCTGGCGCGAGGGGCAAACACGGAGGCCCCGGCATGACCCGGCCTTCACTCGTGCGACTGTTCGAGGCACCGGAAGGCCACGACCCACTCTTTGCCTGGGTTTGCGGCTACAGCGCAGACGCGCTGTGCATCAACGACATGGCCGAGCGTTTCACCGGCGCGACGGCCGATCTTCGCGCTGCCGCTGGGCACATCCGGATGGGCCTGATACTCGATCCGGGCAATGTGCAACTGCCGCTGGCGGATATTCCGGGCGTTGCACATCTGCCAATGCTCGCCGCCTTGCAGGAGCCGCGGGCCTTCGCGCTGATGCACGCCAAGATCGCGTTGATGGGGTTTCGCGACCATGAAGACCCTGCGCGTTGGCGGCTGCGTCTCGTCGTGTCGACGGGGAACTGGACCACCGAGACGCTGGAGAGCAGCCTGGATCTCGCATGGACGATCGAGCTCTCCAGCAGTGAGATCAACACTGCGGACGGAGATGTTCAGCAGCGCTGCGCGGATATCTCGGCTGCGGCCGACCTGATGTCCTGGCTGCGTGAAAGATACGACACGCAGCTGCTTCTGGCGCCATCCAGGGGGGAGCCGGGAGAGACGGCACAGGCGATCGATCTTGTCGATACCTGGATCGTGCTTTGTACGAAAGCCGTGGGCGACAAGCGCCCCCGGTTTTTCGACAGCCGCCGCGATTCGCTGCACAAGCAGATTCCCGCCCTGGTGAAAGGGCATGCACAGCCGAAGAGGCGGCAGCATCTCATCATGGGTTCCGGCTTCTACGAAGGCGGCGGCGACGGCGCGCTGCCGTCTGTTCCCGCGAGCATCGTTGAGCAGCTGGTGCAGGAAGGCCTCCTGACAGCGTCGGCGGCGGTGACGCTTGTGGTCAATCCTTCGGGATGCCAGGCCGTGGCGCTCTCGATGAAGGCGATTCACAAGGCGGGATGGACAGTCCGGCCGCCTGGCCGCCCCGCGAGCCTCTATGGCAGTGACAGTCGGCGCGAACTGCATGCCAAGTTCCTGTTCAGCTGCAATTCGCAGGAAGGTTCCGGCCGGTGCACCAGCGGCTGGGTCTACCTCGGCTCCGGCAACCTGACGCAGCCTGGATTCACGCGGCGCGCAGGCGCGGCGGGCAATCTGGAGGCGGGCGTTGTCTTTGCGACGGGCGAGATGCGCTGGCAACCTGAGGTGAAGGTGGGCCGAGGCAAGGGCATGCTGGTCACCCACGTAGAGCCCGGTGTCCTCTATGTGACCGAAACGCTGCCGTACCAGGAACTCGAACTGCTGACGCCCGACAAGCCGCCGGCGGCAGGGGACGACATGCCTGAGCGCGAGGCCGCCTGGCTGGCGCCCCCTGTGCCCTGGTTGCAATGGGAGGCCTTGCCTGGGCAAGAGGAGGGTCGCCTTCGCGCCCCTGGCCCCATTCCCGTCGGCTGTGAACTGCTGGACTCCACGGGTGCCCCTTGCGCCCGTGACGGTGATGCCTGGCGGTGGCCGGCCGCGTTGCCCCGGCAGGTCGCCCTGCAATGGCTGGATGACGAGGGTGTGCGGCGCCGGGCGCTCATCCCCGTGCAAGACGGGTGGGGCCGCATGGCTGCGACCCCGCTCGGGACACTCTCGCTCGGCGAGGTCGCGCGGCGGCTCGATGCTTTCCCGCTCAGCATGGTGGAGGACGATGACGACGAGGGTGGCGCTGGCGACAACGCCGCCTTGATCCTGAACGCAGAGTCGCCAAGGACTACACGCCCGGCCAATGCGATCCGCGAAATGCTGGCGCAGATCGAGGCCATCGCTTCGCGACAGGCCACCATCGCCGAAAGCGACTGGAAGGCCTGGTGCTTGCGGCTCGAGCAATCGCTGGTGCAGGCAGGCGACAGCAGAGAGGTCGATGCCTTCGTGCAGCTCAAGCTCAACCCTCTGCCCGCATTGCGCTCGCAAGGTTTCGTGCCTGCCTATGCGAGCGCGGCCGACAGCGAAAGCCACCGGAGGTTGCAAGCTGCGCTGCAACGGGTCGCGCAGGCCTGGGGCATGGAGGGGTTCGCCGATTTGGGAGAGCATTCATGAGCGGGAAACAGCGATCGTTCGCAGGCTGGACCGCGGTGCGCCAGCGGCTGCAGGAGGCTGCCCGCGCGGAGCGCGATGCGCAAGCCCGGCAGCAACCAGGCGTGCGCGCCACGGGCTCGGCGCTCAACGAAGGCCAATGCCGTGCCGTCGAGGACATCGCGAGGGCGCTACCTGACAGCGGAATGCTCATCGCCGATGAAGTGGGCATGGGCAAGACGCGGATCGCGGTCACCGTGGCGCGCGCAGTCATCGAGTCGGGTGGCCGAGTCGCGGTGCTGGTGCCGCCGGGGCTCGGCTACCAGTGGGGAGCGGAACTGCGCGCGGGCGGCGTCGAATGCAAGTCGCTGCTGCGAAGCCTGAAGCAGTTCCTGGATGCCTGGAAGGAGCCGGAGAAGGACAAACCGGAGGAGGCGCGCTGCTGGCGAGAAGAGGACATCCTGCTCATCTCGCATGCATTCACCAACTGGCGCCTGGGAAGCAAGACAGATGCATGGCGGATTGGCCTGCTACCGGAACTCTATGCACAGTGGCGCAAGGTCAGGTATGGACGCAGCCCGAACGGATACAAGGCTGACACGCACCTGCGCACGCAGGCCGGTGAAGGCCGGCAGAGACGTCGGGAAGACAGGCGTTGCCGCAATGCGGCGGCCGATATCGTGGTAGCCGCAAACCCTGGCGGAAAAGGTGCCGCGCAGATGCGGCAGACGCTGGACGCGTTGATCGAGGGCAGTGCCTGGTCGGACATACTGGAGCGCGACTATTCCCAATCAGGCGACCTTCGTGCCTGGCTGGAGCAGTCCGTGGGCCTCGGGTTGGGGATATTCGACCTGGTCGTCGTCGATGAAGCACACAAGAGCCGCGGCGACGAGTCCGGCCTGCAGCGGCTGCTGGACACGGTGGTTCAAGGCAGGCAACCGGGCAGCGGCGGCGGCGTACGGCGGCTTTGCATGACTGCGACACCAATCGAGCTGAGCGCGAGCGACTGGGAGACGACGCTCAAGCGCCTTCAGGTGACGATGGATGCCGATGTCTCCCGCAAGATCGGCGTCTTCGAAAAGGCGACAGCCGATGTTCGCGCGCGGCCCAGCGATGCAGCCGCACGCGAGGCTTTCGCCCGCGCATCTGCCGATTTCCATCAGGCCTTGCACCCCTGGCTCATCCACCGCGACAAGCGCGAAACCGAATCCGTGCGGTATTTCCAGCGCAGAACGGGACTGCCCTTCCACGACTACCGGAGCTTCGAAGCCATTGCCGTGGAAGTCACGAATCTGCCTGTGCATTGGCGCCAGGCCATCTGCGCGGCGGAATCGCTGTCCTTGCTCGACACACGGCGAGCCGACTCGTCCTCCCAGGTGGGGCGGTTGCGCCTGACGATCGGCAATGGTCATGGATTGAACGCAATCCTCGACATGCACACCGAACCGCCGGGGGAGGAGGGCGACTTGTCGCACGGCGCATCGGCTGAGCCCTCTGCCGGTCCTTCACCCGATGCCTTGCGGGCCCGGCACTGGATGGGGGTGCTGAGGCAGGCGCTATCCGGCGGCCATGCGGCCTCGTTGCACAACCATCCGGCGTTGCTGGCTGCCGTCGAGGCCATAGAGTCGGTCGTCGAATCCCCGGGCGGACGCAACGAGAAGGTGTTGGTTTTCGGCCGCTTTACCGCACCGATGAATGCGCTCGTCGAACTGCTCAATGCGCGCCGAATGTTGCGCAACCTGGCGCTTGCGCGCCCCTGGCCGAAGACCACGCTCAGCAACGAGGAGTGGGCTGCCACCGAGGTGGCGCACGCACAGCTGCGCGGCCGGGAGCCGCTGAATGCGGCCGCGTGGTTGAGTGGCAAACTGCTCGAGCGCTCGCACATCGAGCAGGCGCTCAAGGAACATTACGACAGCTGGACCTCGCAGAAGGACCGCCTGCGCAAGTACCTCTTGCGGCGCATCGGTTCTGGTTTGGCGGAGAGTACGGCCAGCGCTCGCGTGCTCGGGCTGTTCGAGGTCTTTGCCGCCAGCGTCGGGAGCCGGTTTGACGAGAACTGGGACGAGAATCGTGACGAAGGTGCCGGCAGCACTGGCGACGAAAGCCTGAAGAGTGCGGCGGCCGTGCTCAACGCCATTCTGGAAACGCTCGGACCCGACGCAGAGACGCTGGGAGACCGCGCCTGGGCGGACGCATTTGTCGAACTCGTCGAGGCCGGCGGCGACCGCGATGACGAGAATCCCACGGGCGAAGGCGCCTTCGACCCCGAGGATGCTCGCCACGCCTGGCTGGAGATCGCTGCGCGGCTGCGTGACGAGTTCGGTGGGCGGCGTGCCACGTTCGCGCGCCTGATGGTCGGAAATACCCCGCACCCCACGCGCAGGCTGCTGCAGCAGGCCTTCAATCGCGGCGCCAGCGACCTGAGGGTGCTCGTTACCCAATCCATGGTGGGGCGGGAGGGCTTGAACCTTCATCGGGCCTGTCGCACGGTGGTGCTGTTGCATCCCGAATGGAACCCGGGGGTGGTCGAACAGCAGATCGGCCGGGTTGATCGCCTGGGAAGCTTGTGGGAGCAGATGCTGCCGACCGAAGATGCGCCACATCCGCCGGCCGGTGAGTGGCCCCGCATACGTGTGCTTTCGGTTGTCTTCAAGGGCACCTACGACGAGGAAAACTGGCGTGTCCTGCAAGGCCGATGGGACGACCTGCGGGCACAGTTGCACGGCATCGTGATTCCAGAATCGGCGCGAACGCAGGATCCCATGCTCGACGGCTACATCGACGAGATCAATGCCGCTGCGCCCAATTTCTCCCCGGTGGGAGGCTCGAATTGAAGATCGAAGCCATCGTGCTTCCAGAGCTCGAGGTTGAGGCGGCCAGGTGAGCGCTTAGGGTGCTGAAGCCTCCAGGGCAGTGTCTGGGCTTCTGCTCATAGACCACGGTCGAAGTACTAGTTGATTGCACGAGTGCGATTCCGTGGACTGCATCGCTCTCGGCCTTGTATCGCTTGCGATTGGATTGCGAGACCACGCTTCCTGCCAGAGTGCGCGTCACGCTTGCGGACTTTGGATTGTCGAGCGCTCGGGACGCTTTTTGCCTCGGTCTTCGCACCTGTCTGCGCGGTACTGCCAGTTTGGCGCAACGCAGAGCCGGCCAGCGATTCTTGAAGGGCGCTGGCAGAGTTACTTTGCAGGGTCCTTCCCGCAACAGAGGCAACTCGGTTTGATGTTTGCTTGGAGTTGGTCATGGAAATTCTCGCCACGATGCCGCTCCTCGCGTCGCGTTGGTGACTCAAGGTGGGACTGTATATTTGTACATAGATGCCGAGGCGCCCGCAAGTCCTTTCCCCATCCCTGTCCCATCGTCTGTCGCGAGGTTGAATGAGGCATACTGAGACTCTGCGAATAGATGGGATGATGGGCAATGCAGCGGACAACAGGGCGTGAGTCATGGTGATGCGCCGCGCGCCTTTGCCACAGCGTCCGTCCACTCCGTCAATCTCCAAGACCCGCTGATTCTTCAACGGGCTTTCCTTTTGGATTTCTACAAATGGCCAGATGGGGCTTCCTCCTGGCGATGAGCGCTCTTTGCCCAATTAATTTCAATTGATGTATATTTCAAAAATAATTGATTGCAAATGAAAGGAATCGATGTGAATCCTCTAGGTATTGTCGGGATCGGTTTCGTGGAATTTGGCGGGCTAGGGCAGGCGGAGATGGCCGGGTTGAACCGGTTGGGCTTTCAGCGTCAAGGATCGCCCGGTTCTGCCGAGATCTTGCAAAAGGGTGGGGTGCAGTTCGTCGCCAACAAGGCGGAGGGCAGCCTTGCTGCCGCATTCGGGGCCGAGCATGGCCCAGCGGTTGCCGCTTGGGCCATGCGTGTTGAAGACCCTGCGGGCGCACTCGACGCAGCGGTTGCGCGAGGGGCTAAGCCGTACTCGGCTCGGCATCGGCTCCTCGTCGACGTACCAACGGTTGAAGGCATTGGCGGCACGGCGATATATCTGGTCCCCAAGAACTTCGCGTTGGGGGGAGGTGCGATGTGCGCCGATGAGCCTGGATGCGCCATCGATCACTTGACGCACAACGTTGCCACGAACGCTTTCGACAAGTGGGTTTCGTTTTTCCGAAGCGTGTTCGGGTTCGACTTGGTCTGGGCGTTCGAGACCCGTGGCCAAGCGACAGGGTTTGCCACCAACGCACTTCGTTCGCCATGCGGCACATTCTGCCTCACCTTCAACAAGCCGGACGAGCCGAAGTCCCAAATCCAGGAGTTCCTGGATGTTCTGGGCGGGGAGGGAATCCAGCATATCGCGATTTCCACGAAGAATATCTATGACGAGGTTGCGCAACTGCGGTCGAACCGGATCGAATTTCTTCCGCTTCCTGCGGAGTACTACCGCGATGCGAAAAAGAAGGATCTAGCCAGAGCAGAAGACATCGCGAGGCTCGAATCGCTGGGAATCTATATCGACGGCGAGATGCACGATGAAAAGCCGCAGCTCTTGCTCCAGATCTTCACCAAGCAGACGATCGGCCCCATGTTTTTCGAGTTCATTCAGCGCAAGAACAATCGAGGCTTCGGCGAGGGCAACGGTCGCGCACTGTTCGAGGCGATGGAGCGGGATCAGTTCGAGCGAGGAGTGCTGAAATGAGCCAGCCACGGGTTAGTTTTCCTCTTGCACAGGGTACCTATTCCCGGCAGGCGCATGTCGCCGTTCCGCCGAACACGTTCGAGCGCGAACATGCCAGGGATGGATTCGCCGGCCCCGTCAGCCATCTCTATCACAGGCACGCGCCAACGTCCTGGACGTCTTGGGTGGGTCCACATCGGCCACGCCTGCTCGATCTGAACGAACTGCCGGGGGCCGACTCGCCATGGTCCGTTCGGCCGGTAGTTTTCAATTCACGCGGCTCCGTGCGCTTCTGGAAGCTAGCATCGTCGATGAAGACGTTGTGCCGCAATGCGGACGGAGACACATTGCTGCTCTTGCACCGGGGTGCCGGTCAACTGTTCTGCGACTATGGGCACCTGGAAATCCGGGAGGGCGATTTCCTGCTCATCCCCCGGGGAACCATGTGGCGTATCGAGACGAGCGGCTCGTGCGAATTCCTCATGGTTGAAACCGTAGGCGATCGCTTCACGGTTCCCGATCGCGGAATGCTCGGACAGCACGCTCAGTTCGACCCTGCGGTGCTCGACATACCGCAGTTGGACGCTGCCCATTTTGCCCAGGCCGACATGCCCGGGGAATGGCAGGTTCTCGGCAAGCGTGCGGGCACGACGTTTCAGGTGACGTATCCGCACAATCCACTGGACGTCGTGGGCTGGAAGGGAGACTTGTGCGTCTTGCGCCTGAATGTCGACCAGATCCGGCCGGTGGTTTCGCCGCGGTACCACCTGCCACCTTCGGTGCACACGACGTTCGTTAGCGAGCGGATTGCGATCTGCGCGTTCTGCCCAAGGCCACTGGAATCTGATCCGCAAGCCCAAAGAGTTCCTTTTTTCCATTCCAACGAAGACTACGACGAGCTCCTGTTTCTGCACCGCGGCAATTTCTTTAGCAAGGACCACCTGCGCGCGGGAATGATGACTTTCCATCCGTCGGGCTTTTCGCATGGGCCCGCGCCAAAGGCCTATCGTGTCGGTCAGCAGCGTTCGCGAGATCACACCGACGAGATCGGCATCAATATCGATTTTCGCGATCCGCTGGAGGTCGCCGATCTTTCTGCAGCGGTGGATATCCCCGACTACGCACTTTCCTGGACTGAATACAACGAAGGAGAAAAACGATGAGGCTGGCGACACTCAGAGACGGGACCAAGGATGGCGCACTGTGCGTCGTCAACAAGGCATTGACGTTGTTCTGCAAAGCGACTGAGATTGCAAACAGCCTTCAGCAGGCCATTGATCACTGGGAGCAGATCGCACCTCGACTGCAGGAGTTGGCCCTTGCGCTTGAGGCGGGCCGAGTTTCAGACACCCATGCTTTCGACCCTGTGGCGTTCATGGCTCCGTTGCCACGTGCATACGGTTGGGTGGATGCCGGTGGCTATATGAGCCATATGAAGCGGGCTCGTCAAGCTCGCGGTGCGGCGATGCCGGAAGGATGGGAAGTCGAACCGGCCATCTATCAAGGCTGTTCGGACTGCAATCTTGCCGGGAGCGATCCGATTTCCGGGAGCGCCGAATGGGGCGTCGATTTCGAATCGGAGCTCGCGGTGATCGTGGGCGATGTTCCCTCCGGATGCTCGTCGGCCGATGCTTCTGCGCACATTCGACTGATTGTCCTGTTGAACGATGTCACGTTGCGCAATCTGGTTCCGCGCGAGTTGTCCAAGGGTTTCGGCTTCTTCTGGAGCAAGCCTCCGAGTGCCTTTGCTCCCATTGCCATCACGGGAGACGAACTCGGTTCGGACTGGGTGGATGGCAAGGCCGTGTGCGAAGTCGTCTCGGCCGTCAATGGCATTCGACTGGGTAACCCGCAAGCAGGTGTCGATCAGCAGTTTGGATTTCCGAGAATCATCGAGCATGCGGCCAAGACGCGGCCACTGGTGGCGGGAACAATCGTAGGAGCCGGAACGGTGTCGAACTACGACGAAAAAAAGGGTGTTTCATGCCTTGTCGAACGGCGTCATATCGAAACGATTCAATCGGGGTCGCCGACCACCCCCTATCTGTCGATCGGCGACAGGGTTCACATCGAGGCGTTCGACCGGCAGGGAAAAAGCCTTTTCGGTCCGATTGACCAGGCCGTTCGGCAAGCGTAGGCATGCACGAACACTCGGTGGCGCAAGTAGCCCCTGCCACCGCCACTAACCAGGAAACTGAATGAAGACCCACATCATCGGTTGGGCGCACAGCCCTTTCGGACGCCTCGCCCAGGATAGTCTGGAGGCGCTGATCGCGTTGGTTGCTGAACCCGCGATTCGCAATAGCGGGCTGGAAGCCTCCGACATCGATGCCGTGTTCATCGGCGTATTCAACAACGGCTTCCAGAAGCAGGATTTTCCCTCTTCGCTGGTGCTGCAGGCCGTGCCGAGTCTCCGCTTCAAGGGCGCGACGCGGCTGGAAAACGCATGTGCCACTGGCTCCGCCGCCGTGTACGCGGCCATGAACTACATCGAGGCCGGGCGCGGACGTACGGCGCTCGTGATCGGCGCCGAGAAGATGACCGCACTCACGAATCAGCAGGTCGGCGAGGTTCTGCTCGGCGCTTCGTATCGGGCGGATCGAGAAGGAAGCGGATCGAGTGGCTTCGCCGGAGTCTTTGCCCAGATGGCGGAGGCGTATTTCGAGTTGTATGGCAATGCCTCCGACAGCCTGGCACGCATCGCCGCGAAAAACCATCGCAATGGTACTGCCAATCCCTTCGCGCAAATCCGAAAGGACTTCGGATACGAGTTCTGCAGGACGGTCTCCGACAGCAACCCTTATGTCGCTCAACCCCTGCGGCGCACCGATTGTTCGCCGATCTCCGACGGCGCCGCGGCGATCGTCCTTTCCGATGCGCACCTGGCCGCGGAGGCGAGGCGCGCGATCCGCTTCCGCGCAGCCGAACACTTGAATGACTTTCTGCCGTTGTCGCGCCGCGATCCCACCAAGCTGGAGGGCTGCCAGTTTGCTTGGCAAAGGGCCCTCGCGGCATCAAAACTGGCGCTGGACGATCTTGATTTCGTTGAAACCCACGATTGCTTCACGATCGCCGAATTGCTCGAGTACGAAGCCATGGGCCTCACCCCGATGGGACGCGGCAGGCAGGCTATCGAAGAGGGATGGGTGGAGAAGGGCGGCAAATTGCCTGTCAACCTGTCTGGGGGGCTGAAAGCGAAGGGGCACCCCATCGGGGCGACGGGCGTTTCCATGCACGCCCTCGCGGCAATGCAGCTCGCTGGCGAGGCCGGAGATATGCAACTTCCAGGCGCTTCGTTTGCGGGGGTCTTCAACATGGGCGGGGCCGGCGTGGCGAACTACGTATCCATTCTGGAGCGAAGCCATTAACCGATCGGACGCAATGCCTGCGTTTAGGGTAACTCCCATGATGTTAGTCATTTGCAATAATTGCAAATGAAATAGAATGGGTGGTCATCGGAAAGTCAACGTGTAATCCACGAAGGAGACAGACTATGTTCAATAGAACCAAGGCGGTTATCGCGACGGTTGCTACCTGCTTCATGTGCTTTGGCGCGCTCGCGCAAGACAAGAACGTGGCGCTACGGATCTCGACCTGGGTGCCGGCGCAGCAGCCTCTGAATCCGACGCTGCAGGCATGGGCGGACGACATCAAGAAGCAGTCCGGAGGGACGCTGACCTTCACACTTTTCCCCGCTGAGCAGCTGGGTAAGGCATTCGATCACTATGACATGGCCCGTGACGGAATTGCCGATATTACTTGGGTCAATCCAGGCTATCAGCCCGGTCGGTTCCCGATCATCGGCGCTGCTCAGCTACCGCTGTACATCTCCAATGCGAAGGCGGGGTCGGCGGCGATCAACGAGTGGTATCAGCAATATGCCGCGACGGAGATGAAGGATGTGCAGTTCTGCATGGCTTTCACGAGTGACCCTGCTGGCATGCATTCCCGCAAGAAGATCGTATTGCCCACGGATGTGAAGGGCATGAAGATTCGGCCGGCGAATGCGATGCTGGCCCAGTTCGTCACCACCCTCGGGGGGACAAATGTGCAGGCGTCCGCGCCGGAGTTACGCGACCTGCTGGAACGCGGAGTCGCCGACTCGGTGATGTTCCCTTGGGGTTCTGTTGTCTTGTTCGGCCTCGACAAGGTGGCCAAATACCACATCGACTTTCCGATGTTCGCTGCGCCGACCGTTCTCGTGATGAACAAGGAAAAGTACAAGTCGCTGTCGGTCAATCAGAAGAAAGCCATTGACGATCATTGCACAAGCACATGGGCAGAAAAAGTGGCTACGCCCTGGGCTGACTTCGAGGCGGCCGGCAAGCCGAAGGTCGCAGCCCAGGCGGGTCATGAGATTGTGGAGATGACCCCCGAGCAGGTGCAGATTTGGCGTACGGCCGCGCAGCCTGTAGAAGCTGCTTGGGCCGAAGGCGTGAAGAAGGTCGGCGGCGACCCCAAGCAGATCCTCGATTCGCTGAAGAAGACCCTTGCCAAGTACAAGTCGGCGCTCTGACACGACAGATACGCCAGCGCCTTGCTGGCGCAAAGCGCTCTCATGAAGAACAACTTCTCGGACCGATTTATCAATGCCATCGAGTCTCTCGCGGCGATCTTCGTCGGACTCGTTGCACTGAACATTTTCCTGAACGTTCTGCTGCGGAAGATTTTTTCAACATCCATACCGGACTCATACGATTTCGGCCGCATGCTGCTGGGCATTCTCATTTTCTGGGGAATTGCGGCGACCAGCTATCGCGGTGGTCACATCACGGTGGATCTTGTTTGGACGGCGGCAACACCGCGAATCAGGCGTGCGATCGATATCTTCGCGACTCTCGTACTCCTGTTTGTCGTGATCGTCCAGACGACGATGCTCTTCGACAAGGTGCGAGGAACGTACAACGATCGTGTGCTGACTTACGACATGAATATTCCCACGTGGCCGTTTTATGCAGTGGCGTGGGCAGGCGACGTGTGCGCCGTGCTGCTGATAGCGATCCGGACTTGGCGGCTCATGTTCAATCCTGAGTCCCTCGAGCATGGCACGGAGAGTTCTGAAAGCCAGGAGAACCATGGCTGAAACCGACTTGATCGCCATTCTTGGATTCGTCAGCCTATTCGCGTTGATGCTTCTGCGGGTCCCCGTGGGGATGGCGATGGGACTGGTTGGGATCACCGGATACAGCATGATTGTGGGTCCCGGTCCCGCGCTGAAACTCGTGGGGCAGACGTCAATGCGTACGGTGACCGAATACACGTTCGGTGTCATTCCCATGTTCATGCTCATGGGCGCGGTCGTTTCCGTTTCGGGCCTTGGCCGGGAACTCTTCAAAGCTGCGAATTCGATGATCGGGCATGTGCGCGGAGGATTGGGAGTCGCGACCGTATTGGCATGTGGTGGATTCGCCGCCATATGCGGTTCGTCGGTTGCCACCGCGGCAACGTTTTCCACCGTCGCTTATCCGGAGATGCGGAGGGCCGGGTATCCGCAGTCGTTCTCCGCAGGCGTGATCGCCGCCGGCGGTTCACTGGGCGCGATGTTGCCGCCCTCCACGGTGTTGGCAGTGTACGCCGTTCTGACGCAACAGGACGTCGGCAAGCTATTCATGGCGGGAATCCTGCCAGGCATTCTTGCCATGATTCTCTATGTGATAACTATCTTCTTGATCGTATTGATCAAACCCAAATGGCTGCCGCATAGTGAACCGCGGGCCTGGCGCGAACGCCTGGCGGATCTGTCCAATGTTTGGGCGCCGATCACCTTGTTCCTGTTCGTGATCGGCGGGCTGTATGGAGGGTTCTTCACACCTACCGAGGCCGGAGGGGTCGGTGCAAGCGGGGCGCTGATTCTCGGGGTTCTCCGCAGAAAGCTGAATATCGCCAAGATTCGTGAGGCACTTCTGTCGGCGACACGTACGGCGGCAGCCGTGTTTACCGTGCTGATCGGCGCATTGATGTTCGGTTACTTTCTGACGATCACGCAGACGCCCCAGAAGATCACGGTGTTCTTGACGAGCCTGGGAATCGGCTCTTACGGTGTTCTGATCCTCATTCTGCTGATGTACTTGGTGCTTGGATGTCTGATGGACGCCATGGCCATGATCATCCTGACGGTGCCGATCATCTACCCTGTCATCACGCAACTCGGTTTCGATCCAATATGGTTCGGGGTGATCGTCGTCATGACGGTTGAACTGGGATTGATTCATCCGCCCGTCGGGATGATTGTTTTCGTGATCAAGAGTGTTGTGCAAGATGTGAGTTTCACCACGATCTTCAAGGGCGTTCTGCCTTTTGTCGCCACCGACATCGTGCGTCTCGCTATCCTCATCAGCTTCCCCGCCATTGCGTTGTATTTGCCATCGCTCGTGCGCTGACACGCTGCGGAAAAGCATGGCTAGGAAAGGCGTCGTCTCATACCGGTTCGCTTCCTTTTTGCGGCTTCCGGGACATTGCCACTAACGGAGCGCACCGTATTTTCATGGACTCGATCCAGCAAGCTAGAAAGAACTTCGCGTTCGCGACCGGACAGTCCATCCAGAAGTTGTTCTTCAAGCTGCAACGCATAGGGAATGACTTCCTCGTACAACCGCTTCCCCGTGGCGCTCAACTCAAGCGACACCTTGCGCCGATCAAGCGCGTCTTCCTTGCGCAGCACGAGCCGTTTACGGTGAAGGTCGTTGACGGCGCGAGTCACTTGGACCACGTCCATCGCCGTCTCCGAGGCCACGCCTTTGCCGGACAGCGGTGCAAATTCGGCAAGCACGCAGATGACCCGCCACGCCGGCACGGAAATACCCCAACGCGTGTGGTAGACATGATGAAGCGAAATGCTGACCTCGTTGGCAATCCATGAAAACCTGTAAGGGAACCAGCGATGGAGCTGCAGCTTCGCTTCGCGGCCAGATTCATTGGTTTTGGTCACGGATACGGAGTTCGTCATGTGAGCACATCATACGGCCATCGCCGGTCCGCCAAAAGAGGACTAGCACTTTTTGCAGGGCACCCCCCCGGGGCGGGTCACTGCGTGCAGAGGACCTGCATCCTGAGGCCGACATTCTCGTCAAAGAGGTTTGAAAAAATTTCAATTGAAATGTTTTCTTGAGAATATTAGTATTCTACGGTTTCATTCATTCTTTGCTGCGCACTACGGTCATGAACATTTTCCTGATGCTGGATCGCACCGCCCGTCGCTGGCCTGATGCTCCAGCGGTGTATTTCGGACGTGAGCGGGTGCAGTCGTGGCACGACTTGTGGCGGCGCTCCCTATGTCTGGCCGCGGCGCTCCGGGAGCGGTGCGTGTCTCATTCACGCGTCGCGATCGTGACCGAGAATGCCCCCCAATATCTAGAAGTGATGTTCGGCACTTGGGCTGCGGAAGGCGCCATCGTGCCTGTCAACTACAAGCTTCACTCGAAAGAGGCGGCCCGCATTTTCGAGGATGCGGAGCCCTCACTGGTGATCGCGTCGGAGCGTCTGGCACCGGCAATTCGGAAGGAGTGCGGAAGCCGGCAAGTCGTCACCATCGGCTCGCCCGAGTATGAGGATCTCTTCTCCCGGGCGCCGGCAGACGTCCCTTCAACTGCCCCCGACCAGTTGGCGTGGCTGTTCTTCACAAGCGGTACCACTGGACGCAGCAAGGGAGCGATGCTTTCCCATCGCAACCTCGTCGCATTGACACTTGCGCATCTGGCGGATGTAGAGAAGCTGGATGAATCCTGCTCGCAGATTCATGCGGCACCGATGTCGCACGGCTCAGGGCTGTATATACCGGCCTATGTGGCAAGTGGTGCAAGGCAGGTCATCGCGACGGCAAGCAGCTTTGATGCGGAAGAGTTCCTCGCATTGTGCGGATTCCATCCGGGTTGCGGTGCGTTCCTCGCGCCCACGATGGTGCAGAGGTTGCGACTGGCGGCGCAGTCGAAGGGTGCTGTCCCCGCCGGTCTTCGCAGCATCGTCTACGGTGGCGGGCCGATGTACGTGGAAGAGCTGGTCAAGGATATCGCCGTACTCGGCCCGGTGTTCAGCCAGATCTATGGGCAAGGCGAATCGCCCATGACAATCACCGGCTTGCGCCGCGAAGACCATTTGACGGCGGACTCACGGATTCTCGGCTCGGTCGGTGTGCCGCGTACCGGTGTACAGCTTCGCGTCGTCGATTCGAACGACAACCCATTGCCTGCGGGGGAGATAGGCGAGATTGTCTGCCGCGGAGACGTTGTCATGTCGGGCTACTGGGGCAGTCCGGCGGCGACGGCTGAAACGCTTCGCAATGGGTGGCTTCACACGGGCGATATGGGGACGTTTGACGAGCGGGGCTACCTGACGCTGCGCGATCGCAGCAAGGATGTAGTGATCAGTGGCGGCACGAACATCTATCCTCGAGAAATCGAAGAATTGTTGCTGACCCATCCGGCGGTGCAGGAAGTCTCAGTGCTGGGCCAGCGCGACGACGAGTGGGGCGAGATCGTTGTTGCCTTTGTCGTCCCTGAAGTGGAAAGACAGATCACCGCCGAAGAACTCGATGCACACTGCCTGAGTTCGATCGCTCGCTTCAAGCGTCCGAAGCAGTACTACTTCGTGACTTCTCTTCCGAAGAATAGCTACGGAAAGGTCCTGAAGCGCGAACTGAAGGAGATGCTGGATTCAGGACATGTCCAGTAGCCTGGACCGAATCGGCCCTTCGTCTGCTGCTTCATGGTTTCACCTGCGTGAAACGCGGGAGGCCCTTCCTGTCGGGTGCTTCTTCTCGTGGATGCCCGCAAGGCGTAGTGCGATTACAAGCTGGCCAATCTGCTGCGGGATGGCGCCCCGCTCGGTTTCCCCTTCCACAAGCTGCTCGCTCATCACAAGGCGCACCATCAAGTCGCATATCAACTCCCTATCGAGTTTCACGCCCAGGCGCTGATCCCACGCATCGAACACAGGCGAGAGAAACACCTGAAAGCGTACAACGGCATCGCGAAAGATGCGTTTGAGGAATTTCAGCGCGAAGCCCGGGGCGACAAGAAGCATCCGCCGCGGGTTGCCATTTGCCAGATAGTCTTCGAGATAGCTCACCATCGTCGCGAGTCGCTCCTCGGGCGTGGTGCATGATTCGAGCGCCTCGGCGAGCATCTGGTAGAAGCTCTCGCGCTTGTATTCGGAGAATGCGTCGAGCAGATCCTCTTGAGAATCAAAATAGCGGTAAAAAGTGCCGCGCGACATGTCGGCGATTCTGCAGACGTCGAGAATCGAAATGCGCTCGGCTCCCGACTCAAGAATAATTCGCTCGGTCGCATCGAAGATCTTTTCCATTGTCTGCATCGATCGCTTGCTATTGGATCGACTGCGCGGAGTATGTTGCTCTGCAGACGGTGAGATCTTTCCGTGCAGGGGTTCGCGCGCCGCGCGTGGCGGCGTGAACGTCGCCCTGATTGCAGGTCGCGCGCCATTTCGGCGCCGTCCGGCAGCCGCAGGTGTCTTTCTCCGGGTCATGTATTCGAGCTTACTCGAACGACAACGCGCGGCGCGCCACATGAACCCAGCCCTTGGTAGCCCTTTGCTGCACGCCAGCCCGGCTGGTGATTACCCTTATATTGAAGTTGAACATATTTATTGAATGTGTTCAATTTATTCCTGAAAATATGCTTGTGAACAAACCGCCTTACAGGAGACAACCCATGAACCTCGATGACCTCATCTTCGTCAGCGTGGACGACCACGCGATTGAGCCGCCCAATGCCTTTACGCCACACATGGCGGCGAAGTACAAGGGACGCGAACCCAGGATCGTGGAGCGAAGCGGCCGGGACGTGTGGGTCTTTGAAGAAACGGCAAGCGGCTACATGGGCTTGAATTCGGTGGTTGGCCGCCCGAAGGAGGAGTACGGCATGGAGCCCCTCGGATATGCGCACATGCGGCGTGGCACGTGGGACGTCGGCGCGCGTGTCGAAGACATGAATGCGAACGGCGTGCTCGGTTCCATGTGCTTTCCGACTTTCCCGGGCTTTGCCGGTCAACGCCTTCAGCACTACGCCGACCGAGGTGTTTCGCTTGCCGCGATCCGTGCCTACAACGACTGGCATTTGCACGACTGGTGCAACGCCGCTATGGGCCGTTTCATTCCGCTGATGATTGTGCCGTGGTGGGATGCACAGGCGGCGGCCGACGAAGTCGAGCGGATGGCAAAGCAGGGCGTTCGTGCGCTATCGTTTTCCGACAATCCGACCGTTCACGGCTATCCGTCAATCCACAACGGGCATTGGGATCCCGTTTGGAAAGCGTGCGCGGACAATGATGTGGTGATCTGCTGTCATATCGGCACGGGGGGGAATGCTGGGCACGCGTCGGACGAATCACCGATCGACGCGTGGATCGCCACCATGCCGATCTCGATCGCCAATTCTGCCGCCGATTGGATTTGGGCGCCGATGTGGAAGAAGTATCCGAATCTGCGCATGGTGCTGTCCGAAGGCGGTATCGGGTGGATTCCCTATCTCATGGAGCGGGCGGACTTCACCCATCGGCACCACTCGGCGTGGACGATGTCGAGCTTCGGTGGCCAGAGGCCAAGCGACGTGTTCAAAAAGCACATCATGACTTGCTTCATCGAGGATGAGTTCGGACTAAAGAATCTCGATTCCATCAATGTCGACAACGTCGCTTGGGAATGTGACTATCCCCATTCCGACTGCACGTGGCCGAAATCGCCCGAAGTCTTCTGGCAGCAGGCCAGCAATCAGAAACTGTCCGACGCGGCGATCGACAAGATCACGCATTTGAATGCAATGCGCAACTTCGGGTACGACCCTTTCACCCGATTCGGGCGAGAGAACTGCACGGTCGGTGCATTGCGCGAGAAGGCCAAGCATGTCAAGACGGAACCTCAATTGGGTATGGGTGGCGCCGCACCCAAGCGCGACCCAAACAAGCCGGTGACTTCGGGCGATATCAATCGCATGTTCGCCTCAGCCGATGCGGCGGCGACGCTCTGACCCTTCTGATGAAAGAAAGATCATGATCCAATTCGCATCCCGCGGGGACAACGAACACAAACCCAGGCATTTCATTCGCGTGAGTGAAAGCGCTTACCTGCTGACCGCGGAAAACGACACAAACACGGGCATGGTCATCACGCCCAATGAAGTGATGGTGATAGACACCAAAGCCACACCGTTCATGGCGGAGGAGATCAACCAGTATGCGCGCACGGTGAGCGACAAGCCGATCAAGTATGTCGTGCTCACGCATTACCATGCGGCGCGGGCACTAGGCGCGCCCGCGCACCATCCGCAGCAGATCATCGCCAGCAAAGGAAGTTGGGAGCTCTTGAAAGAGCGGGGAGAACAGGATTTCAAGAGCGAGATTGAACGCTTGCCGCGCCTTTTCACACGCGCGGATACCATCAAGGGTATGGTCTGGCCGACGTTGGTGTTTGAGAAGGAACTGACGGTATGGATGGATGGCGTAGAGGTGCGGATCTGCCACGTCGGCAAGGGACATACCAAAGGGGACACGATTGTCTGGCTGCCCGGAGAGAAAGTCCTTTTCACCGGTGACCTCGTGGAGCAGGGTGCGACACCCTATTGCGGCGACGCCTACATCACCGAATGGCCCGACACGCTCAAGGCACTTCTCGCGTTTGCACCGGAAAAGCTAGTCCCGGGCCGCGGGATGCCGATGACCACGCCCGAGGACATCAAGCGGCTCATCGGGGCGCAGGAGGAGTTCGTCGTTGCCTTGCGAGACAACGTCGCGCAAGGCATCGCGAACGGATACGCATTGAAGCGGATCTTTGACGATACCTACGCTTCGCTCAAGCCGAAGTACGGTCACCTATCCATCTTCGAGCACTGCCAATCGTTCAATGTTTCGCGCTGCTACGACGAGTTGACGGGCATCCGGGATCCTCGTATCTGGACGGCCGAGCGCGATCTCGAAATGTGGAACGCGTTGCGCGGATCGTAGCCGCGGCGGTTGCGATTCCCCGGGCGGATGATATCGGGGCGGGGTGGAGTCGCGGTACTCGAAAGCGCGGCATGTCGCGGATGCATGGATACTTGCTGGCCGCTGAAGGGCCGAGTGCTGCCGGTGGCGGCTGCTCGGCGGTTCGCGAGAGGCGGGCGCATCGGCGCGACGCCTATTCAGCGACGATCTTCTTCGCCACGATCAGCTTCTTCCACACGTCGAGTTCCTTCGCTGCGAGCGCCGTGGTCTCGGCGGCGCCGAGCAGGTAGACGTTCGAGCCGGTCTGCTCGACGCGGCCGCGCATGTCGGGCGTGGCGATGGCTGCGGTGAAGCCCTTGCGCAGCGTCTCGACGATTGCCGGCGGCGTGCCCGCGGCAACCCAGACGCTGTGCCAGCCTTCGACTTCATAGCCCGGCACCACCTCCAGCAGGGGCCGGACATTGGGCAGTGGCGCCAGTACCTGGCGTGACGTGACGGCAAGGGCCTTGAGTTTGCCGCCCTGGATCAGCGACACGGCCGATCCGAGCGGTTCCATCTTCAGGTCGACCTGGCCACCCATGACTTCGGCGATGCCGGTGCCTTTGAAGGGCACGTGCAGCATGCTGATGCCGGCTTCCTGCTCCAGCAGCGCACCGCCCAGATGCGCGGCGCTGCCGTTGCCGGTGGACGCATACGAGAACTTGCCCGGCGAGGCCTTGGCCAGCGCGATCAGTTCCTTCGCGTTGTTGGCCGGGAAGTCGGCGCGTGCCACCCACACATAGGCATTGGAGATCAACGTGCAAACCGGCTGGAGGTCGGCCGGCGCGAAGGGCATGCTGGTGCCCAGCGCGGGAATCATGGTGAAGATCGGGTTCAGGCCCCAGAGTACGGTGTAGCCGTCCTTGGGCGCGCGCACCACGCGGTCCGCGCCGACGATGCCGCCCGCGCCCGGAACGTTCTCGATCACGAGCGACTGGCCCAGTTCGCGCGCGGCCGCTATCGACATCAGCCGCGCAAAGGTATCGGCACCGCCGCCGGGGCCGCTCGGCACGATGATGCGGATCGGCCGGTTCGGGAAAGCCTGCGCGTGCAGCGCGGGCGCGCCCATCACGGCAGCGCCGGCGCCCATCAGCTTGAGCGACGCGCGGCGCGTCATGCGGTTGTCGATGTTCATGTCCTGTCTCCTGTTCATATCGTCGATTGCGTGATTGATTGATTGATCAGTTCGTGTCGCCGTTCTTCCTGGCGTGGAGCGCGAGCGCGATCAGTGCCGACTCGGCGCGCAGATCGGGCGCGCCTTCGGCAAGCATCTGCTTGGCCAGTGCGATCGCGGCGAACGGGGTCTCCTCGTTTTCAGTGCAATAAGTGACGGTACGCAAAGCTAGCACTGGCGCGGGGGTGGTCTGGGTAGACCGTTGATTTCATTGACTTTCCTGTTCGCTTTGTAAACGGGTAT
>NZ_WJBU01000002.1 GCF_009646335.1 Caenimonas koreensis DSM 17982
ACCTGACCGTGGGCGGCGCCAGCGGCGTGGGCACGATCATTGACGATGACGCTGCGCCGACGATCGCGTCGGTGAGCAGCGTGAGCGCAACGGAAGCGACGAGCATCGTCCACACGGTGAACCTGTCGAATGCTTCCAGCAGCGCGACGACGTTCACCTTGACGCTGGGCGACGTGACGGCCACAGGCGGTGGAACCGACTACACCTCGACTCTGACCAGCACGGCCTTCACGAATGGCGTGACGATCTCGGGCGGTGTGATCACCGTGCCTGCGGGCGTGACGACGTTCTCGGTCTCCGTCCCGACAGCGGCTGACACGATCGACGAGCCGAACGAGACCTACAACCTGACCGTGGGTGGCGCGAGCGGCGTCGGCACGATCCTGGACGACGACGCAGCGCCGACGATCTCCTCCGTGACCAGCGCGAGCGCGACGGAAGCGACGAGCATCGTCCACACGGTGAACCTGTCGAATGCATCGAGCAGCGCGACCACGTTCACGCTGACGCTGGGCGATGTGACCGCCACAGGCGGTGGAACCGACTACACCTCGGCACTGACGAGCACGGCCTTCACGAACGGCGTGACGATCGCGGTCGGTGTCATCACTGTCCCGGCAGGCGTCACGACCTTCTCGGTCTCCGTGGCAACCACCACCGACACGATCGACGAGCCGAACGAGACGTACAACCTGACCGTGGGCGGCGCCTCGGGCGTGGGCACGATCCTGGACGACGATGCGGCACCGACGGTCTCCTCGGTGACCAGTGCGAGCGCAACGGAAGCGACGAGCATCGTCCACACAGTGAACCTGTCGAATCCGTCCAGCTCGGTCACAACATTCGCGCTGACGCTGGGCGGTGGCACAGCGACCGGCGGCGGCACCGACTACACCTCGACCCTGACGAGCACGGCATTCACCAATGGCGTGACGATTGCCGCCGGTGTCATCACCGTGCCTGCGGGCGTCACGACCTTCTCGGTCTCCGTCCCGACAGCGGCCGACACGATCGACGAGCCGAACGAAACCTACAACCTGACGGTGGGTGGCGCGAGCGGCGTCGGCACGATCATCGACGACGACAACGCGCCGACGATTGCTTCCGTGACCAGCGCGAGCGCGACAGAAGCGACGAGCATCGTCCACACCGTGAACCTGTCGAATGCCTCCAGCAGCGCGACGACGTTCACCCTGACCCTGGCGGATGTGACAGCGACCGGTGGCGGCACCGACTACACCTCGGCATTGACGAGCACGGCCTTCACGAATGGCGTGACGATTGCAGCTGGGGTGATCACTGTCCCGGCAGGCGTCACGACGTTCTCGGTATCTGTTGCCACAACGACCGACACGATCGACGAGCCGAACGAGACGTACAACCTCACCATCGGCGGCGCTTCGGGCGTCGGCACGATCATCGACGACGACGCTGCGCCGACGATCTCGTCGGTGTCGAGTGTCAGCGCGACGGAAGCGACGAGCATCGTCCACACGGTGAACCTGTCGAATCCCTCCAGCAGTGCCACGACGTTCACGTTGACGCTGGGTGACGTGACCGCCACGGGCGGCGGCACCGATTACACGTCGACCCTGACCAGCACGGCCTTCACGAATGGCGTGACCATCTCCGGCGGTGTCATCACCGTGCCTGCAGGCGTGACGACGTTCTCTGTCTCCGTCCCGACAGCAGCGGACACGATCGACGAGCCGAACGAGACGTACAACCTCACCATCGGCGGCGCCTCGGGTGTCGGCACGATCATCGACGACGATGCAGCGCCGACGATCTCGTCGGTGACGAGCGCCAGCGCGACGGAAGCGACGAGCATCGTTCACACGGTGAGCCTGTCGAATGCATCGAGCAGCGCGACCACGTTCACGCTGACTCTTGCTGATGTGACGGCGACGGGCGGCGGCACCGATTACACCTCGGCACTGACCAGCACGGCGTTCACGAACGGCGTGACGATTGCGGCTGGCGTGATCACCGTGCCGGCAGGCGTGACGACGTTCTCGGTCTCCGTACCGACGACCACGGACACGATCGACGAGCCGAACGAAACGTACAACCTGACCGTGGGCGGCGCCAGCGGCGTGGGCACGATCATTGACGACGACGCTGCGCCGACGATCTCGTCGGTCTCGAGCGTGAGTGCGACGGAAGCGACGAGCATCGTCCACACAGTGAACCTGTCGAATCCGTCCAGCTCAGTCACGACATTTGCATTGACGCTTGGCGGCGGCACAGCGACCGGTGGCGGCACCGACTACACCTCGACTCTGACGAGCACGGCCTTCACGAATGGCGTGACGATCTCCGGCGGTGTGATCACGGTGCCTGCAGGCGTGACCACGTTCTCTGTCTCCGTACCCACGGCGGCGGACACGATCGACGAGCCGAACGAGACGTATAACCTCACCATCGGCGGCGCCTCGGGCGTCGGCACGATCATCGATGACGACGCTGCACCGACGATTTCTTCCGTGACCAGCGCGAGCGCGACGGAAGCCACGAGCATCGTTCACACTGTGAACCTGTCGAATGCATCGAGCAGCGCGACGACGTTCACGCTGACCCTGGCCGATGTGACGGCAACGGGCGGCGGCACCGACTACACCTCGGCGCTCACGAGCACGGCCTTCACGAATGGCGTGACGATTGCGGGTGGTGTCATCACCGTGCCGGCAGGCGTGACGACATTCTCGGTGTCTGTTGCCACGACGACCGACACGATCGACGAAGCGAACGAGACCTACAACCTGACCGTGGGCGGCGCGAGCGGCGTCGGCACGATCCTGGACGACGACGCGGCACCGACGGTCTCCTCGGTCAGCAGCGTCAGCGCGACGGAAGCGACGAGCATCGTCCACACGGTGAATCTGTCGAACCCGTCCAGCTCGGTCACAACGTTCACGTTCACCTTCGGCGGCGGCACGGCCACGGGCGGCGGCACCGATTACACGTCGACCCTGACGAGCACGGCCTTCACGAATGGCGTGACGATCTCCGGCGGTGTGATCACGGTGCCTGCAGGCGTGACCACGTTCTCGGTCTCCGTGCCGACCACGTCGGACACGATCGACGAGCCGAACGAGACGTACAACCTGACGATTGGCGGCGCTTCGGGCGTCGGCACGATCATCGATGACGACGCTGCGCCGACGATCTCCTCCGTGACCAGCGCCAGCGCGACAGAAGCGACGAGCATTGTTCACACCGTAAACCTGTCGAATGCATCGAGCAGCGTGACCACGTTTACGCTGACCCTGGCCGATGTGACGGCCACAGGCGGCGGCACCGACTACACCTCGGCGCTCACGAGCACGGCCTTCACGAACGGCGTGACGATTGCGGGTGGTGTCATCACCGTGCCGGCAGGCGTCACGACCTTCTCGGTCTCCGTGGCAACCACCACCGACACGATCGACGAGCCGAACGAGACGTACAACCTGACCGTGGGCGGCGCCTCGGGCGTGGGCACGATCCTGGACGACGACGCGGCACCGACGATCTCCTCGGTCGGCAGCGTCAGCGCGACGGAAGCGACGAGCATCGTCCACACGGTGAATCTGTCGAACCCGTCCAGCTCGGTCACAACGTTCACGTTCACCTTCGGCGGCGGCACGGCCACGGGCGGCGGCACCGATTACACGTCGACCCTGACGAGCACGGCCTTCACGAATGGCGTCACGATCTCGGGCGGTGTCATCACCGTGCCCGCAGGCGTGACGACATTCTCGGTCTCCGTGCCGACCACGTCGGACACGATCGACGAGCCGAACGAGACGTACAACCTGACGATCGGCGGCGCCTCGGGTGTCGGCACGATCATCGACGACGACCCGACGCCGACCATCTCGTCTGTCAGCAGCGTCAGCGCGACGGAAGCGACGAGCATCGTCCACACTGTCAATCTGTCGAACCCGGCAAGCTCGGTGACAACCTTTGCCCTGGCGCTGGGTGATGTCACCGCGACGGGCGGCGGCACTGACTACACGTCGGCACTGACCAGCACGGCGTTTACCAATGGCGTGACGATCTCCGGCGGCGTCATCACCGTTCCCGCAGGCGTGACGACGTTCTCGGTCTCCGTGCCGACCACGTCGGACACGATCGACGAGCCGAACGAGACGTACAACCTGACCGTCGGTGGCGCCAGCGGCGTCGGCACGATCATCGACGACGACAACGCGCCGACTGTCTCCACCGTGTCGAACGACACGCAGATCGAAGGCACGAGCCTCGTGCAGACAGTCACGCTGACCAACTCGTCGAGCAGCGTCACCACCTTCACCTATGCACTGGGTGGCGGCACGGCGACGTCGGGCTCCGACTACAGCACGGCAGTGACTTTCAGCAATGGCGTGACCTTGTCGGGCGGTGTTGTCACTGTGCCCGCCAATGTCTCGTCGTTCACCGTCACGGTGCCCACCGTCAATGACACCACGCCCGAATCGACCGAGACGGTCACGCTGACTGTCGGCGGCATCTCCGGCACAGGCACGATCATCGACAACGAGCCGGACATCGACCTGGACCTGAACAATTCGTCCGCCGCGACGGGCCGCGACTTCAACAACTCGTACACCGAGAACGGCGCAGCCGTGACCATCGGCGATGTCGATACGAGGATCACGGATGCGGATTCCGTCAACATCGTCAGCGCGACGATCACTCTGACCAACAGGCAGGCGCTGGACGTCCTGACCGCAGGATCGCTGCCAGGCGGCATCGTCGCCAGCGCGTACGACTCGGTCACGGGCATCCTGACGCTGAGCGGAACCACGACGCTTGCGAACTACGAGACGGCGATCCGCACCATCACGTTCAGCAACACGGGTGACAACCCCGGTTCGGTGACCCGTGTCGTGACGGTGACGGTCAACGACGGAACAGCCGACAGCGCTGTCGCCACGGCCAATATCACCGTCACACCGGTGAACGATCCGCCGGTCACGAGCAACGTGGTGGCCAATGGCAACGAAGACCAGCCAGCGCCCATCGCGATCCCGCTGGTGGGCACCGACGTGGATGGCACGGTGGCGAGCTTCACGGTGTCGAGCCTGCCGACCAACGGCACGCTGTTCTACATCGACGCCGGCTTCGAGACTCCGGTGGTCATCGGCTCGCCGATACCGTCCACGGGCAACCTCACGCTGTACTTCAGGCCGCTGCCGGATTCGTTCGGCACGACGGGCTTCAACTTCATCACGACCGACAACAACGGCGCGAACTCGGCCAGTGCTACCGCAACGATCAACGTCGCATCGGTGGACGACGGCCTGCCGGCCGCAGTTGCGGATTCGTTCAACGTGGTGCTCGGCACGCCGATCACGTTCAGCAAGGCGTCGCTGCTGGCCAATGACACGCTGCCTGACCACGCGGCCTTCTTCTCGTTCACGACGGCCACGCCCAATGGCGCGCTGGTTGACAACGGCGATGGCACGATGACGTTCACGCCGAGCGTGACGGGCACGCCGACGTTCACCTACACCGTCAAAGACGACCAGGGCTCCACGAGCACCGCGACAGTCACGTTCAACGTGGGCACGGCGTCGGATGACCTCGCCACGGTGTACGAGTCGGCGCTGCCTGCCGGCTCCGGCGGCGGCAACCTGACTGCCTCGGGCTTCCTGCTCGCGAACGACGGCGGTGCAGGCACGCAGGTGTCGCGCATCACGCTCAATGGCGGCGGGACCTGGATCACCGACGGCGGGGCGGGTGACACCGACCCGACGGCTGGCGTCATTCGGGCGGCCACGACGTACGGCACGGTTTCAGTGACCGCGGCAACAGGTGCCTACACCTACACGCTCAACACGCGTGCCGACAATTCCCTGCCCGCGAACAACGCCGCGATCACGGACACGATCGGCTACGGCTACTCCACGAACAGCATCGCCGCGAACCTGCGCGTGTCGATCAGGGACGACGTGCCTGCCGCGGCAGACGCAACAGTGGTGATCCCGGCGAGCCCGTCGCAGGCCTACACGATCTACATCGTGCTGGACGTGTCGGGCTCCATGAGTGGCACGTCCGGTGCCGTGCGCAACACGGACGCCAACGGCGTGGTCACGATCACCGATCGCATCACGATCGCCAAGCAGGCGCTGATTGCGCTGGTCACGCAGTACTTCGCCCAGTCGTCCGACGTGATCGTCAAGTTCGAGACGTTCCAGGCGACCGCCTCATTCGTCGGCACCTACACGAACCTTTCAGCTGCAACGACCGGTATCAACAGCGCGACAGCGGGCGGCGGCACGAACTACGAAGCGGCCTTGAATGCGGCACAAGACAACTTCGGTGTGGTCGATTCGACGCGCAACAATTTCATCTACTTCCTGTCTGACGGCACGCCCTCGGTCGGCAACACGGTGGATCCGGCCACGGCGGTTTACGCCGGCACGGGCCGCAGCTTCGCAACATTTGCGAATGGCGCCTATGTGGGCGGCTCGTTCATCAACTCGTATGCCGTCGGCATCGGCACCGGTATCTCGTCGCTCACGCAGCTGAACGCGATCAACAACACCGACCAGCTGAAAGACGGCAACCCCGATCCGGCGATCATCGTGCCGGACCTGACGCAGCTTGACGACCAGCTTCTGTCGACCGTGCCGGTGACCTTCGGCGGCAACGTCGTCGCAGGTGGCTCCGGCACCTTTGCGACGTTCGGCGCCGACACCGGCTACGTCAAGACAATGACGCTGACGCTCGACACGAACAACAACGGCGTGATCGACGCGGGCGACGTCCCTGTGACCTTCACGTTCACGCCGGGCGGCACACCCGCGACGGATTCAATCACCGCGTCGAGTGCCGTGCCCGGCTTGCCACTCAATGGCACGCACACGCTCACGCTGAACCTGTCGCGCCAGTTTGTGTACGGCACGCTGGTCTTCGACTTCTCGACAGGTGACTACAGCTACTTCAGCGGCAATTCGGCCAATGCGGGTTCGAGCTTCTCGCTGACCTCGGTGGTGACCGACCTTGACGGCGACACGGCCTCGTCGACGCAGACCATCACCGTGGTCGACGGCAAGCCGTTTGCACGCGACGACTCGGACACGCTGTTTGCCGGAACGACTTTCCTGGAAGGCAACGTCGTGTCGGGTTCGGGCACCGATTCGGGCCTGGCCAACGGAACGGCGTTCAGCCCGTTTGCCTCGGCAGGCGCAGGCGTGGACACCATCGTCGACAACGCCAAGGTCACGGCGATCAATTTCCATGGCTCGTCAGTCAGCCTGATCGCCGCGACCGGATCGACGGCGCTCTTCGGCGGCACCTACACCGTGGCCTACAACGCCGGAACCGGCTTCGGCAGTTTCGTCTGGACCAAGGCAGACGGATCGGCGCTCACGTTCGATACGACGGGTTACTACAAGTACACGCCGCCAACGGCAAACATCCCCGTGACGCCGGCAGGCGCGGGCACGGCGACAGCAGTGTCCACAGCCTTGACGGCAGCGCCGGGCTTCGGTACGGGCGTCGATGTCATGGGCGTCACGGCAGCGGGTGCGCCGACAACCGTGAACTACAACGCGACAAGTGGTGTCGGCGTGCAGGGCGGCGGCAACAACGCGAACGTGAACAACGACGAGAACCTGCTCATCACGTTCCCGAAGTACTCGAGCGTGCAGTCGATCAACGTGAATGCGGCCAACAGCAACCTGGGCGGCGCCAATACCCTGACGTACAGCTTCTACAACTACAACACGCTGCTGGGCACGTTCACGAGCAATGCAGAAGGTGTTGTCGCGATGCCGGGGGCGATCTCGGCGCTCACCAACGTGACGCGCGTCGATATCAATGCAGACGGCACGTCGTCCGCGCGAATCCAGGGGATCAACTACACGTTGACGAGCACCGCGCAGACGTACCTCGACCTGCAAGCAGCGCCAGGCGGTGCGACGGGCGTGACGCTGTCAGGCATGTCGCGCACGAGCTCCGTGCCGGACACGACAGCGACATTCGCTGCGAACGTCGGCGCTGCGGTGACAGGCGGCGGCTCCAACGCCACCATCGACAACCTCGAGTCGCTCGTCATCACGTTTGCCCAGACCACGTTTGCGCTTGGCGTGCAGAACGTGGTGGTCAACGTCAGCCCGACCAGCAATCTCGGGCCGCCCGGTGGCGGTACCGATCCGTCGTTGACGTACAAGATGTACGGCGTCGATGGTGCTTTCCTGGGCCAGTTCAGCAGCGACAAGGAAGGCGCCGTGGCGATACCGACCACCTACAACGGTATCGGCAAGATCGTGATCGAGGCGGCCGGCGACGCCACGGCGTCGATTCAGGGCATTGCCTACGACACCGTTGCCAACCCGGCGGCGACGTCCATTGCGCCCGAGACAGTGGGCTACACGCTGACCGACGCGCAAAACTCGCAGTCGTCCGCCACGCTCACGCTCAACATCGTGAGCCAGAACTACTACGGCACGGCCGCAGGCGACACCATCACCGGTGGCACAGCCAACGACCACATCGTGGGCGTTGCGGGCGCAGACAGCCTCTCGGGCGGCGCAGGCTACGACATTCTGGACGGCGGCGACGGCAACGACACGCTCGACGGCGGCAACGACGATGACACGCTGGCAGGCGGCAACGGCAACGACAGCATGCGCGGTGGCGCGGGCAACGACGTCATGCGCGGCGATGCGGGCAACGACACGCTGGACGGCGGCACCGGCAACAACTGGCTGGATGGTGGCGCGGGCAACGACTCGCTGCTCGGCAACACCGGGGCCGACACGCTCACCGGTGGTGCGGGCAACGACATCATGGATGGCGCTGCAGGCGTGGACACGTTCCGCTTCCTGCTGGCGGACAAGGGCAGCACCGGCGCACCGAACGTGGACACCATTAACAACTTCGCGACGGGGCCCACGGGTGATGTGCTCGACCTGCGTGACCTGCTGGCGGGCGAGTCCACGAGCTTCGGCCTGACCGGTAACCTGACGTACTTCCTGCACTTCGAGAAGGTGGGTGCGGACACGAAGATCCACATCAGCTCGGGTGGCGGGTTCTCGGCGGGCTACCAGTTCTCCAAGGAAGACGAGACCATCATCGTGACGGGCGTCGACATGGTGACGGGCTTTGCAAGCGACCAGGCGATCATCCAGAACCTGTTGGCCAACAACAAGCTGGTGACTGATTGAAGAAGTTCGGCAACAGGCAGGGCCTCACGAAGGTCCGGCCTGAGCCGCGAGACATGAATTGAAAGAGGTTTGAGAATGAATCTGAAGACGACTTGGCACAAACTGACTGCAGGCGCTGCTACGGGCAGCTGTGCAGTGCTCTTTTCACTGGCGGTGATACCAGCGGCGATCGCGCAGTCGACGGCGCCTGTGCAGCCGGTGGGTGCCCAGGCGGCGAGTGCCTCGGAGGCAACGCCCCTCACGCTCAAGGAGGCTGCCCAGCTGGCAGTGCTGAAGAATCCTGAAGTGATGGCACGCTGGCACGCCATCCGCGCCGCCGAGTTCGAGCGCGACGCGGGCCGCGGCGGTTTCTTCCCGAAGGTGGACCTCAATGCCTCTGCCGGATCGCAGCGCCGCAACAACTTTGGCCAGTACAGCAGCCGCTGGGGCCAGCTGTCGCTCACGCAGTTGCTGTATGACGGCTTCACCCGCCAGGAAGTCTCGCGGCTGGACCACAACGTGCAGGCGCGCCTGTTCGAATTCTTCGACATCTCCGAGTCGACTGCGCTCGAAGCAGCGCGTGCGTACTACGACGTGCTGCGCTATCGCAACCTCGTGAAGCTCGCTGAAGACAACTTTGTGGAACACCGCGCCGTCTTCGCGCAGACCGATCGCCGCGTGCAGGCCAAAGTCGCGCGCGCGGTGGACCTGGAGCAGATCTCCGGGCGCCTGGCACTGGCCGAGGCCAACCTGCTGATCGAAACTGCCAACCTGCACGACACCACAGCGCGCTTCCAGCGCATCGTGGGCCGCGTGCCTTCCGAGTTGATGCCCGTGCCGCCGCAGTTGTCGGCGCAGCTGCCTGCTGACCCGACGGCCGCCGTCGACGGCGCACGCACGCGCCACCCGGCGCTGCTGGCCTCCATCGAGAACATGCGCGCTGCCAATGCCGCGCTCGCGTCGCGCTCGGGCGCCTACCAGCCGCGATTTGACTTCCGCCTGCGCCGCGACCAGGGCGTCAACCAGGACGGCCCGGTTGGCAGCGTGAACACGACCACGGCCGAAGTCCTGCTGACCTGGAACCTCTTCAATGGCGGCAGCGACCGTGCGCGCGAGCGCGAATTCGCGGAGCACGTGAACATCGCCAAGGACATCCGCGACAAGACCTGCCGCGACCTTCGCCAGACGCTGCTGATCGCGTTCAACGACGTGAACAAGCTGCGCGAGCAGATCGGCTACCTGGAGACGCACGAGGCGTCCGTGGCCAAGGCGCTGGGCGCGTATCGCCAGCAGTTCGACATCGGCCAGCGTTCGCTGCTCGACCTGCTCGACACCGAGAACGAGTTGTTCCAGGCCCGCCGCGCTGTCGTGAATGCGCGCCAGGACCAGAACATCGCCTATGCACGCGCACAGCAAGCTGTCGGCACGCTGCTGCGCGCGCTCGACCTGTCGAGCATGACGACCGGCCATGACGAAGACATGGCGCAGTGGCGCATGGAAGGCGACGCCGCGCAGCAATGCCCGGCCGAAGCCGTGACGGTGTACACCGTCGACAAGCAGGCGCTCACCACCCGTGCGCTGGCCCAGACACGCCCGGTGCTCAATGCGCCGTCCACCATCTCTGCCAGCCCATCGCCGAACGTGCAGCTGGTTCCTGCACCCCTGGCGCACGCGGGTCTTGCCAAGGAAGTGCGTGATGCAATCGAAGCCTGGCGCGCCGCATGGGGACGCAAGGACATCGACGCCTACCTCAATGCTTACGCGCCCGACTTCAAGCCCGCAGGCGACCTGACGCAAAAGGCGTGGAAGGCCAAGCGCCGCGCCATCATCGGCCGTGCCGATGGCGTCGCGATCGAGCTGTCTGATGTGTCCGTGATTGCCGACGGCCCTGACCGCGCAACGGCGACCTTCACGCAGACGTATCGCTCGTCCAGCTACCAGGACCGCACGCGCAAAGTCATGGTGTGGACGCGCTCCAAGGGCGGCTGGCTGATCCAGTCGGAGATTGCCGAGCCGGCCGCAGCAAAATAGCGGTCAGGCCAACAACGTGGAACCCTCCGCGGCGTCGCCCCGGAGGGTTTTTTCTTTCATGCGTTTTCTCTTCGTCCACCAGAACTTTCCAGGCCAGTTCAAACACGTCGCTGCCGCGCTTGCGGCGCGCGGCCATGAGGTGCACGCGCTGGGCGTGAACAAGCCGGCAGAGCCGGTGCCCGGCGTGCGGCACGCGTTGTATCGCGAGCCGGCGGTGCCGCCCATGGACGTGACCACGCCCATGGCGGCAGCCATGGCTGAGCTCTATTCCAAGGTGGCGCGTGGCGAGGCGGCGGCGCGCGCCATGCTGGCCGTGCAGAAGTCAGGTTTCGAGCCGGATGTCGTCGTCATCCACCCTGGCTGGGGTGAGGCGATGTTCGCCAAGGACATCTTCCCGCACGCGCGCTTGATCACGCATGCCGAGTACTTCTACGGCGGCAAAGACGGCGACATCGCGTTCGACCCGGAATTCAGCAAGCCATCCATTGGCGGCATGCAGCGCGTGCGCATCAAAAATACCCACCTGCTCCATGCGCTGAACGCATGCGATGCAGCGCTGACACCCACGCAATACCAGAAGGCGCAGCACCCCGGCTGGGCACTCGACAAGATCCGCGTGATCCACGAAGGCATCGACACCCGGCGCTTCAAGCCCGATGCAAATGCGAGCGTGCAGCTGAAGTCGGCAGGCCTCACGCTGCGGCCCGGCGACGAGATCATCACCTTCGCCGTGCGGCAACTCGAGCCGTACCGCGGCTATCACATCTTCATGCGCGCACTGCCGCTGCTGCAGAAGCTGCGGCCCAACGCGCGCGTGATCATCGTGGGCGGCGACGGCAACAGCTACGGCGCTGCGCCGCCCGCGGGCAAGACATGGAAAGACATCTTCCTGTCGGAAGTGGCGGCCCAGCTCGACATGAGCCGCATCCACTTTGTGGGCCGGGTGCCCCATGCCGTGCTGACGCAGCTCATGCAGGTGTCGGCCGTGCACGTGTACCTGACGTACCCGTTCGTGCTGTCGTGGTCGATGCTCGAAGCCATGAGCATTGGCTGCCTGATCGTCGCGTCCGACACGGCGCCGGTGCGCGAGGTGATCGAGCACGGCCGCAACGGCCTGCTCACGGACTTCTTCGACGTGGAAAAACTCGCGCACGCCACGGCCGATGCGCTGGCCCGGCGCGAGGAACTGGCGCCGCTGCGCGCGGCTGCGCGCGAGACGATCGTCAAGGGCTACGACCTGCACGATTACTGCCTGCCCGCCACGCTCGCGCTCATGGAAGAGGGGTGGGCCTGAGCGAATTACAGGAGCTGGATACGTCCTGCTATAATTTCAGGCTTAGCGGCTGTAGCTCAGTTGGATAGAGTACTTGGCTACGAACCAAGGGGTCGTGGGTTCAATTCCTGCCAGCCGCACCAGACAAGGTAATCAGATCAAGGACTTAGCGAGAGATCGCTAGGTCCTTTTTCTTTGCCCGCGCGCTGGCCGCAACTGGTTGCGGCACCTCCAAAAGCCCCGTCTTTGCACCCTTATTCAGCAGCTCGCCTGCTGCGGTCGCGTCATACGCTTGGGAACACTGGAACCCAGCATGGCTCGTCACGACCGCACAAGGAAGCCGCATGAATGAATCGATGAGCGTCGCTGGCACCGCTGCCATGCTGCAACTGCTCGGCATGCTGCCGCCTGCGTCGCGGCGCGAGATGGTGCGTATGTACCGCGCCATGCTCATTGCGCGCCCCGACGAGATCGCTGATGCACTGGCGCGCAACGACGATCCGTGCGCCATTGCGCTGGCTCACCAGGTCGCAGGCTCGGCGGGCATGATGCAGGATTCGTTGCTCTCGGCGCAGGTGCGCTCGATGGAGCACGCGCTGTGCGAAGGCCGCCGCGCCGATGCGCTTGTGCAATGGGCGCTCGTGCTTGGCAGCGTTGCCGCAACGCGCGCGGCGCTCGACGAGGCCTTTCCCGACTCACCCTGAAAAAGTCAGCCGTGCCCGCATCGAGCGCGCGCACTGGCATGCGCGCATCGAGCGTGCGCACTGGCATGCCCTCACTTCGAGGGTGGCAACAGGTGATGCCGGCGCGCGTAGTGCGCCAGTTCGGCCGCGCTCGACATGCGCATCTTCTCCATCAGCCGCGCGCGGTACACGCCCACCGTCCGCTCGGGCAAGTCCAGCTGCGCCGCAATGTCAGGCAAGCGCCGCCCTGAGGCGATCAGCCCCAGCAGCACCTGCTCGCGCGCCGACAGGCGCTGGTGCGGCAGCAGCTCCTGCGCAGCCTGCGCGGGCTGGCGTTCGACGGCGCCCGCGGCTGGAAGCTGTTTCCGGTGTACGGCTACGGCTACCGGCTCGACCGGGTGCCGCAGGTGCCGGCATGAAACTCACCGCGCCGGCCGCGTCTTCCACAGCGACACGATCACGCCGCCGGCAATCAGGCTGCCCGTCACGCCCAGGCTCACCACCGCAGGGATCTTGCCGATGATGTTGACCAGGAAAATCTTGCTGCCGATGAATATCAGCACGAGTGCCAGCGCGTACTTCAGGTAGGCAAAGCGATGGACCATCGCAGCCAGCGCGAAGTAGAGCGCGCGCAGGCCCAGGATCGCGAAGATGTTGCTCGTGTAGACGATGAAGGTGTCGTCCGTGATCGCCAGGATCGCGGGCACCGAGTCGACCGCGAAGATCAGGTCGGCGAATTCCACCATGCACAGTGCGAGGAAGAGCGGCGTCGCCCAGGTCACGGCATTGCCGTTGGCCGGATGCGGCTGCCGCACGAAGAAGGCATTTCCGTGCAGCTGCGGCGTCACGCGCATGACCTTGCGCAGCCACTTCAGCACAACGTTCTTCTCCAGGTCCGTCTGGTGGTCGGCCATCCAGAGCATCTTGATGCCGGTGAGGACCAGGAACGCCCCGAAGAGGTAGAGCACCCACGAGAACTGGCTGATGAGTGCGGAGCCCAGGCCGATCATGATGGCGCGCAGGACGATCACGCCCAGGATGCCCCAGAACAGCACGCGATGCTGGTACTGCCTCGGGGTCGAGAAGAACGTGAAGATCATCGCGATGACGAACACGTTGTCCATCGAAAGCGATTTTTCGATCACGTACCCGGTGAAGTACTCGATGCTGCGCTCGGCGCCGATCTGCCACCACAGCCACACACCGAACAGCACGGCCACGGCGATGTAGCCGGCAGACAGCACCAGGCTCTCCTTGACGTCGATCTCGCGGTCGTCCCTGTGCAGCACGCCCAGGTCGAACGCGAGAAGTGTCACGACGATGATGATGAAGGCCAGCCAGAGCCACACGGCCTGGCCGAGAAAGTCGGCCTGCAGAAATTCGGTCACATCAGATCCAGGTTCAGGAGGTGGTCTTCAGTCAGTGCGTTTGCCGCCGGGGCAGCCGCAGGGTTTGCCGCTTGGGCAGCTGCAGCGCGACCCAGCGGGCTGCTGCCTGCCAGGCGCGCCGGACGGCCCGGCGAAGCGCCGAGCCCAGGCGGCGCTGGCGCTCTTCGACGTATTCGACGTGCCCGTCGGTCATGTGGACTTCGATCACGCAGTTTCGCGCTGCGTGGCGTTTGCCTGCCAGGGCCGAGACGCGAACCACGACGCGGGCGATGCGATGGCCGACGTCGCGCAAGGCATTGCGAACGGTGGTGCTCATCTCGCGTGCCTGGGTGGGTGTCAGGTCGCCGGCACGGATGTCGATGTTCATGATGGTCCTTCGTTCCTCGGGTTGTGGAGCCCTCACTTTACGAAGCCGCGTAGTTTCTGAATATTCGAAAAAAAGCGAGAATCGTTCGGGAAAAACGGATGATTGGATGGCCCGATGAACTACAAGCACCTGCATTACTTCTGGACGGTAGTCCGCGCAGGCGGTGTCCTGCGCGCGAGCGAGCAGCTGCACCTGTCGGCGCAGACCCTCAGCGGGCAGATCAACCTGCTGGAGGAGCGGCTGGGCACGCCGCTGCTGCGCAAGGTCGGGCGCGGCGTGGAGCCCACGCAGGCCGGGCAGATGGTCATGCAGTACGCCGACGAGATCTTCACGCTCGGCCAGGAGATGGAAGACGCGCTGCGCGGCGGGCGCGCCGCGCCACGCGCGCCGCTGCTCAAAGTCGGGTTTGTGGATTCAGTGTCCAAGGGCATCGCGTACCACGTGCTGGAGCCTGCGCTGCGCCTGAACCCCGCGCCGCGTCTTCACTGCCCGGAAGGGACGCTGCCGGCCTTGATGGCGCAACTGGCATTGCGCCGCGTTGACCTGGTGGTGTCGGATGTGCCGCTGCCCGGCAACCTGGGCGTCAAGGCGTTCACGCACCTGCTCGGGCGAAGCGGTATTGCGTTCTTTGCGTCCGAAAAACTGCTTGCGTCCTGCTCGATGAATTTGCGCCAGGCACGCGCGAAGTTTCCCCAGAGCCTCAATGCCATGCCGATGCTCTTGCCGGGCACCGACTCGGCGTTGCGCCCGCGTGTCGATGGGTGGTTGCGCCGGCATGGGCTGGCACCGCAAATCGCGGGCGAGTTTGAAGACTCTGCGCTGATGAAGGCCTTTGGACGCGAGGGCCTGGGCGTGTTCCCGGCACCTGCTGTGCTTGCCAGGGAAATATCGAGGCAGCTGGAAGTGGAACGGCTGGGTGCGCCAGACGATTTGGTCGAGGAGTTCTACGCCATCTCGATCGAGCGCAAGATCACGCACCCTGGCGTGGCGGCCATCACGCAGACGGCACGAAGCGAGCTGTTCGCGCAAAGATGAGCCGGCGTCCCACAGCAAAAAATGCACCGGCGCACGTATGCTTGCCCCATGAGCAAGGCTTTCACCCGCGAGACTGATACGGCCGATGACGACGACGACCTGGACGGCGCGCCCGCGCTGCCCGCTGGCACACGCAACTACATCACGCCCGGCGGCTACGCGCGCCTGCGCGCGGAACTGCTCACCCTGATTGACGACGACCGCCCCAAGGTGGTCGAGGCTGTTCACTGGGCCGCCAAGAACGGCGATCGCTCGGAGAACGGCGACTACATCTACGGCAAGAAGCGCCTGCGCGAGATCGACAAGCGGATTCGCTTTCTCACCAAGCGGCTGGAGATCGCGGAGATCGCCGACCCATCGGTGCACCACGGGCAAGACCAGGTGTTCTTCGGCGCGACCGTGACGTACGCGGATGAGGCGGGCCTGGAGCGCACCGTCACCATCCTGGGCATTGATGAAGCTGACACGCTGAGCGGCCAGGTGAGCTGGATTTCCCCGATCGCTCGCGCGTTGCTCAAGTCACGCGAGGGGGATGTCGTCAAGCTTGTCACGCCGGCGGGCGCGCAGGAGATCGAGGTGCTGAAGGTGGCTTACGGGATTGAGCGTTGAGCGTTGGGCGTTGAGCGAACATCCCTCGCCGAACGCCGAACGCCGAACGCCGAACGCTCAACTGCCGTTGGCGTTCACGCCTGGCTTGATCCGCACGACCCGCATCACGGCGGGCGTGCGCTTGAGCACGCGCATCACGGCGTCGAGGTGGGTCTTGTCGCGCACGGCAATGATCAGGCGCAGATCTGCTGCGTCCTGCGCTTTTTCGTCGCCCATGTCCACGTGGGTGATGTCTGCTTCGGCGCTGGCGATGGCGGTGGTCACGCGGGCGAGGGCGCCCTTGCCGTTGATCACCGTGACCAGAATGCCAGTCTCGAAAGAGCGCACTGGCTCGTCGGCCCATTCGACGCTGATGAAGCGCTCACTGTCCTTGTGCTTCAGTCGCTTGGCGACAGCGCAGTCGTCGCAGTGGACGACAAGCCCTTCGCCACGGCCGAGGTAACCGACGATCGCGTCGCCCGGCACCGGCCGGCAGCAACTTGCAAACTGCACCGACGCGTTTTCGCTGCCGTCCAGGATCACTTCGCCTTGCGACACGTTCTCGTGCGCCGTATAGCGCTCGCGCGTGAGCAGCAGGGCGTCGGGCCGCTCGCCGCGTTCGGACAGCATCACCACCAGTCGCTTCGCAACGATGGACGCAATGCGCTTGCCCAGGCCGATGTCCGTGAGCAGTTCGGCGCGGGTGCGGTTCCCCGTGAAGCGCAGCAGCTTGTCCCAGATCGCATCGTCTTCGGGCAGGGTGCCCAGGCCTTCGGCGCGCAGCGCCTGTGTGAGCAGCTTCAGGCCGAGATCTTCCGATTCGACCTGCGCGAGCGACTTCAAGTGATGACGGATCTTCGAGCGGGCCCGGCCCGTGCGCACGAACCCCAGCCACGCCGGATTGGGGGTGGACACCGGCGCAGTCACCACTTCAACGATGTCGCCGTTTTTCAGCTCGGTGCGCAGCGGCACCTGCACGCCGTTGATCTTGGCGGCCACTGTGCGATCGCCGATGTTGCTGTGAATCGCGTACGCAAAATCGACCACCGTCGCACCACGCGGCATGGCCATGATCTGGCTCTTGGGCGTAAACACGTACACCGCATCGGGGAAGAGGTCGATCTTGACGTGGTCCCAGAATTCGGCGGCATCGCGCGTTTCGTCCTGGATGTCGAGCAGCGATTGCAGCCACTTGGTGCCGAGCCTGTCGGCGTTGCCGCCATCGATGTCACTGGCCTTGTAGAGCCAGTGCGCGGCCACGCCCGATTCGGCCACGAGGTGCATCGCCTCGGTACGCATCTGGAATTCGACGTTGACGCCCGAGGGCCCCACCACCGTGGTGTGAAGCGACTGGTAGCCGTTGACCTTCGGGATCGCGATGTGGTCCTTGAACTTGCCCGGCACCGGCTTGTACATCTGGTGCAGGATGCCCAGCGCCGTGTAGCAGTCGATCAGCGTGGGCACGATCACGCGAAAGCCGTAGATGTCGGTCACTTGCGCGAACGACAGGTGCTTCTCGTCCATCTTGCGGTAGACGGAATACAGCGTCTTTTCGCGGCCCGCGATGGTCACGCGCATGTTGGCGCGCTCGAATGCAGCATCGACCTCACTCGCCACTTTCTGGATCAAGTCGCGGCGGCGGTTGCGCGCCTTGGTGACGGCTTTGGAGAGGATGGCGTAGCGCCACGGACGCAGGTGGCGGAAGGCCAGCTCCTGCAGCTCGCGGTACGTCTGGTTCAGGCCAAGCCGGTGCGCGATCGGCGCGTAGATGTCGAGCGTCTCGGATGAAATGCGCGCCCACTTCTCGCGCGGCACGTCCTCGAGCGTGCGCATGTTGTGGCTGCGGTCCGCGAGCTTGACCAGGATGACGCGCACATCGCGCGCCATGGCCAGCAGCATCTTGCGAAACGATTCGGCCTGGCTCTCTTCGCGGGTGTTGAACTGCAGCTTGTCGAGCTTGGTGAGGCCATCGACCAGCTCAGCCACAGGCGCGCCAAAGCGTTCGATCAGCTGGGGTTTGGTGACGCCGCAGTCTTCAATCGCATCGTGCAGCAGGGCCGCCATGAGCGCCTGCGCATCGAGCTTCCATTCGGCGCATTGCAGGGCAACGGCGATCGGGTGGGTGATGTAGGGCTCGCCGCTGGCGCGGATCTGGCCCAGATGCGCTTCATCGGCAAAGCGGTAGGCCTTGCGTACCTGTTCGATATCGGCAGCGTCGAGGTAGTCGAGCCTCTCGGTGAGCGCGGCAAAGCTCGCTGCAGCTGCGTTGGCTGCGGCAGGGCTCGGCGAAGCGGCAGCCAATGGCCGCTTGCCCTTGCCAGAAGGGGTCAGCACTGCGCTCATGCCTCAAATGTAGCGTGTGGGATCGCCGTGCGCGCTGCCCAATAAAAAAGCACCGCGGCGCGGTGCTTTTGTCTGGGGTGTCAGGCTTGATCAGCCGGGAACTTTTTTCAGCATTTCAAGGCCCACTTTGCCTTGCGCGATTTCGCGCAGTGCCGTGACGGCGGGCTTGTTCTTGCTTTCGATCTTGGGCGCGTGGCCCTGGCTCAGCATGCGGGCGCGGTACGTTGCTGCCAGCACGAGCTGGAAGCGATTGGGGATCTTTTGCAGGCAGTCTTCGACGGTGATGCGGGCCATGAATAACTCCAGATGCTTCAGGTGATGTTGAGGGCTTTGAACGTGTCAGCGCGGGCGCGGCGCTGGGCCGAGAACTTCAGCCGTTGTGCGTGGACGATCGCTTTGAGATCGAAGAGCGCCCTGTCAAATAACTCGTTGATTATAACGAAGTCGAATTCCTGCGCCTGCTTCATCTCTTCGGCGGCGTTGGCCAGCCGCAGCTCGATGACCTCGGGCGCGTCCTCGCCGCGGCGCTCCAGGCGCGAGCGAAGCTCTTCCCAGCTGGGCGGCAGGATGAAGATGAGCACGGAATTCGCGAAGATGCGCTTGATCTGCAGCGCGCCCTGGAAGTCGATTTCCAGGATCACGTCGGAGCCCGTCGCGATGCGCTCTTCAATGGCCTTCTTCGACGTGCCGTAGCGCTGGCCATGCACATGCGCCCATTCCAGAAAGCCGTCGCCCAGCACCATCTGGTCGAATTCGGCTGGCGCTACAAAGAAGTATTCGCGTCCGTGCTTTTCCTGGCCGCGCGGCGCGCGCGTGGTGTGCGAAACGGAGGGCTGGACGCGTGCGTCGAGTTCGAGAAGCGCTTTGACCAAGCTGGACTTGCCTGCGCCGCTGGGCGCTGCTACGACGAAGAGATTGCCGGGGTAGTCCATGTGGGTGCCGGATTCTATCAACCCAAAAAAAAGCGGCCGCACAAGGCGGCCGCTTTGCTCGCAATGCCAAACCGGGTTACGGCGTGAGCGGCGCGCCATTGATCGTGGCGGAGGTCATTTCGATGGTTTGCGGAGCGGTTCCGCCTGCCAGGCTCTTGAGAAGAATGCCCTTGCCGTAAGCCAGCCACGAGGTTGTCACGGTGTCGCCAGAGGTGTACTCGAACTTGCACGCGTTGAACGTGCCCGCAGGGACCGTCACCGGTTCATTGCCGAGATATTTGACGGTGGTCGTCGAGTTGTAGGGCAGTGTGGTGACCTGGTCCGGGCCAAAGCCCGTGTGAACCGTCGTGGTCGTGGTGCCCGTCATCGTCGCCGAGGCCGACTGCCCCGCAAACAGCGAATAGCTCGGATCGATGTAAGCCGGCACGTTCACTGTCTTGATGGTCGTCGTGATCGTGAACGGAATGCTTGTGGTCGCCGTGGTCACGATGCCGTACGTGTGGACCGCGCTGCCAATGACACGCGTATAGGCGGTTCCGGAGGTATTGATCGCGACAGTACCGGCAATGGTCGTGTGCGACCCGGTCGTCACCACCGTGCTGGCGCGGGCGGAATAGCCTTCGTACGTCGTCACCGGGCCGGTGACCGTGTCGACAGTCTCGTTTCCACCGATCGTTCCGTTGTAGGTGTAATTCACGACAAGGTGCGTACCTTCTGTGTCGGCCAGCACCAAGTCGTAGCAGGCGCTTGACGAGGCAGGTGCCGGCGTCGGTGCCGGTGTGGGGGCGGGCGTCGGAGCCGGCGTCGGTGCCGGCGTGGGTGCGGGGGTCGGCGCCGGCGCGGGGGTGATGTAGTTCGTGATCGGGCCGGCGTAGAACAGATCCGTGCCGAACATGCCGCCCGTGACGTACACGGCCATGTATTCCCACTGCCAGCCTTGCTCGATCACCACGCCGAGGTACAAGCCAGTCTCAGGGTAGTAGCGGTAGGCGAAAGGGCCGATGGTGCCGGTGACCTTGGGGCCGGGGAAGTAGCCAGCCAGTTGCTCTTCGGCATAGGCGAACAACTGTTCTGCCGCTTGTGCGGGCGTCACGTCCTGCTGGGTGGCCAGCACCTTCGCCTTGGCCCGCAGCGCGCCGATGGCCGCCAGCGGTGTGGCTTGCGCCGGTGCGGGATCGCTGCCGCCGCCGCACGCTGCCATCAGCGCAGACAGGGCCAGCATGGTGAGTTTCCGGTTCGTTTTCATAGCAACTGCATCTCCATGTCCAAGAAGAGCCAGATCGTAACGGCGTAGTTACGAGTCCTGCAAGACTTGCGCCGGAGTGATGGGTGATGCCCCCCATGATCGCGGGGGTGCGCAGACGCTAATTCGGAACTATTCGATGTTTTGGACCTGCTCGCGCATCTGCTCGATCAACACTTTCATGTCTACCGAGATGCGTGTGAGCTCAAGCGCGGCAGACTTTGATCCCATCGTGTTGGCTTCGCGGTGCAGCTCCTGGATCAGGAAGTCGAGCCGCTTGCCGACATCGCCGCCTTTCTTGACCAGCCGCTCGATCTCGTCGAGGTGCGAGTCCAGCCGCGTCAGCTCTTCCGCAACGTCGATGCGGATCGCGAAGGCCGTCGCCTCGCTCAAGGCGCGGTCTTGCGCTGCCTCGGGCAGCGTGGCGCCGTCGGTCAGGGCCATCGCTTCTTTCCAGCGGTCGAGAAAGCGGTTGCGCTGCTGCTCGACCAGTTGCGGAATCATGGGCTGCGCCTGTTTGGCCAGCGCGCGCAACTGCTTGAGGTGGCCGAGCAGCATGCTTGCCAGCCGCGCGCCTTCGCGTTCGCGGGCCGACATCAATTCATCCACCGTGCGTGTTGCCAGCGCAGTGAGGGTTTCCCCCCAGTCGATATCCACAACACCTTCGGAGGCGCTCAAGCGGACGACATCGGCCACGCTCAGCGCGCGCGCATCCGGGATCCAGCTGCGCACGTGGTCCTGCACGGTGTTCAGGCGTTGCAGCAGGCGCGTGCTGGGCTCGCGCACGGTGTCGCCGCCAGGGGTTTCGATGCCTGCGCGCACTTCGACTTTGCCGCGCTTCAGGCGCGCCGCGATGATCTCGCGCAGCTGCGGCTCGTACGGCCGCAACTCGTCGCCGAGGCGGAAAGTCAGGTCAAGAAAGCGGCTGTTGACCGAGCGGATTTCGATGCCCAGTCGGCTTGGGTTCGCGCCGGTGGAAGCGCCCGGTGTTGCGCCTTTGCTATCCGATGCGCCAGTCGGCGGCGAGGCGCTTTGCTGCGCGCTTGCGTAGCCGGTCATGCTGTAAACTGGCATTGAGGTGTCTTCAATCGAACGGTCGTTGCGGGGTTGCAAGAATAACCCTTCCGCAGCCGCTCGCTACATATGTCCAAGGTCAAACCAGCGCCGCTTCCGCCTGACACCGTGATCGGTGGCTATCGAGTCGTGCGCAAGCTGTCAGCCGGCGGCTTCGGCGTGGTGTACCTCTCGGTCGACAACGAAGGCCAGCAGGTCGCCGTCAAGGAATACCTGCCTGCCTCGCTAGCCACCCGCTCCCCCGGTGAGCTGCTGCCGCAAGTGCAGCCTGAAAAGCTCTCGCTTTATCGCCTGGGCCTCAAGAGTTTCTTTGAAGAAGGCCGCTCCCTCGCACAGATCTCGCATGCCTCCGTGGTGAGCGTGCTCAACTTCTTCCGCGAGAACGAAACCGTTTACATGGTGATGAACTACCTGGAGGGCGCCACCCTTCAAGACTTCATCATCACCGCGCGTGAACTCAAAAAGCAGAAGGTCTTTCGCGAATCGACCATCCGCTCGCTCTTTGACGAAATCCTGCGCGGCCTGCGCATCGTGCACCAGCACAAGATGCTGCACCTGGACATCAAGCCGGCCAACATCTTCATCACCGACGACAACAAGGCCGTGATGATCGACTTCGGCGCCGCACGCGAAGTGCTGTCGAAAGAAGGCAACTTCATCCGCCCGATGTACACGCCGGGTTTTGCCGCGCCTGAGATGTATCGTCGCGACTCATCCATGGGCCCGTGGACCGACATCTATGCCATCGGCGCCTGTATCTACGCGTGCATGCAGGGCTACCCGCCCAACGATGCGCCGCAGCGGCTTGAAAAAGACCGGCTTGCACTGGCGCTGTCGCGCCTGCGCGGTGTCTATTCAGACAACCTGATCGAAGTGGTGGAGTGGTGCATGTCGCTCGACCCGCTGTCGCGCCCGCAGTCGGTGTTTGCGCTGCAAAAGGAGCTCAGCCGTGAGGGTGAGCGCCGCTACACCAAGCTGTCTGTCGGCGAGAAGATGCGCCTGCAGTTCGACAACATGGTGTCTGACACCAAGAAGAATGTGCGCAAGGCCACCGGCTTTGGCAATGTCAAGGCCAAATAAGAATCGCGGAGACACCGAATGAAATTCTCCGTCTTCCAGATCAGCCGCCGCGGGGGCCGCGAGAAAAACGAAGACCGCATGGGTTACTGCTACACGCGCGAGTCCGGCCTGTTTGTGCTGGCCGATGGCATGGGCGGCCACCCGGAAGGTGAAGTTGCCGCGCAGCTCGCACTGCAGACCATCTCGGCCCTGTACCAGAAGGAAGCCAAGCCGATCGTGGCCGACGTGAATGAATTCCTGTCGGTTGCGCTCATGGCCGCGCACCACCAGATCATTCGCTACGCCAGCGAAAAAGGCATGCTCGATACGCCGCGCACCACGCTCGTCGCGGCGATCGTGCAAGGCTCGTCAGCCACATGGGTGCATTGCGGTGATTCGCGCCTTTATGTCGCGCGCGGCAATGAACTGCTCACGCGCACACGCGACCATTCGTACCTGGAGCAGCAAAGCGGCTCGGGCGTGGTGCGGCTCGACCGGATCAACCGCAACATTCTTTTCACGTGCCTGGGCTCGCCCACCAAGCCGGTGTTCGACATCACCGGGCCCGTCGCGCTGCAGCAGGGCGACAAGATCCTGCTGTGCTCGGATGGCTTGTGGGGCAGCATGACCGATACCGAGATCGTGCGTGACTTGAGCGCCAAGCCCGTGTCGGAGGCCGTACCTGACCTGGTCGAAGCTGCCCTGCGCAATGGCGGCGAGCACAGCGACAACGTCACCGTGATCGCGCTCGAATGGGAAACCCCCGACACATTCGAGTCCACACGCGGCATCTCCACCGACAGCATCATGGACGGCGTGTTCGCCTCCACCATCCAGGCCGGCGTGCTCGACACGATGGTCGAAGACCTCGATGACGCCGCCATCGAGCGGTCCATCGCCGAAATCAATGAAGCGATCCGCAGGTCTGCTGCGCGAAAAACCTGAGAAATCCATGATCGAATTTGAACGAAGCGGCAGCCGCGCCGCAGACCAGCTGCGCCCCATCCGTATCACGCGCGGCTACACGATCCACGCCGAAGGCTCGGTGCTGATCGAGTTTGGCAACACCAAGGTGCTGTGCACCGCATCCGTCGAAGACAAGGTGCCGCCCCACAAGCGCGGCAGCGGTGAAGGCTGGGTCACTGCCGAATACGGCATGCTGCCGCGCTCGACGCACACCCGCAGCGACCGTGAAGCCGCCCGTGGCAAGCAAAGCGGCCGCACACAGGAAATCCAGCGCCTGATCGGCCGGTCGATGCGCGCGGTGTTCGACCTGAAGGCGCTCGGCGAACGCACGATCCACCTCGACTGCGACGTGTTGCAAGCCGATGGCGGCACGCGCACCGCCGCGATCACCGGCGCGTTTGTCGCGGCGCAAGACGCCGTGGGCACGCTGCTCGCCAGCGGCAAGCTCGCGGCTTCGCCCATCATCGGCCCGGTGGCGGCCGTGTCGGTCGGCATCGTGCAGGGCGTGCCCTTGCTCGATCTCGAATACATCGAGGACGTGAGCTGCGACACCGACATGAACGTGGTGATGACGGGCGCCGGCCATTTCGTCGAAGTGCAGGGCACCGCCGAGGGCGTGGCCTTCACGCGTGACGAGATGAACGAGCTGCTGCGCCTGGCTGAGAAGGGCATCACCGAGCTGGTGGCGCTGCAGAAACAGGCGTTGTTGGGCTGAGAGCCCCCACCCTAGCCCTTCCCCAGAGGGGGAGGGGACAATGCAGCCCATGAAACTCGTTCTTGCTTCCAACAATGCCGGCAAGCTTGCGGAGTTGCAGGCGATGCTGGTGCCGCTCGGTGTTGAACTCGTGAAGCAGTCTGACCTCGGCATTGGCGAGGCCGATGAGCCGTATCGCACCTTCGTTGAAAACGCATTGGCCAAGGCGCGTCACGCTGCGCAGGGCAGTGGCCTGCCTGCACTTGCAGACGACGCGGGCTTGTGTGTCGACGCCTTCGGCGGCCTGCCAGGTGTGGACACGGCCTACTACGCAACGCAGTTCGGCTACGAGAAGGGCGACGACAACAATGTGCGTGCGCTGCTCGAACAGCTCAAGAACCAGCCTGATCGCCGCGCCGCGCTGGTCAGCACGCTCGTCGCCGTGCGCACGCCCGACGATCCGGAGCCGCTCATCGCGGTGGGCCGCGTCGCCGGCCTCATCGCACAGGAGCCCGTCGGCACACATGGCTTCGGTTTCGATCCCGTCATGTATATCCCCGAATTCGGCCAAACGTTTGCCCAGCTGCCACCGCAGGTGAAGAACGCGAACAGCCATCGGGGCAAGGCCGCCCGGCAAATGATGGAACTCATTCGCGAGCGCTGGCTGTGATTGCGATTCAGCCCGCAGGTGGCGACGCCGTGCGCGATGTCAGCCACTACCTGCGCCCCGGGCTTTTGCAGCTGGCCGCACTGCCGCCGCTGTCGCTCTACATTCACCTGCCGTGGTGCCTGCGCAAGTGCCCGTACTGCGACTTCAATTCGCACGAACTGCAGCCTGACGATGTGCCGCACGCGCGCTACCTCGACGCACTCAACGCCGACCTGGAAGCCGCGCTGCCGCTCATCTGGGGCCGGCCCATTCACAGCATCTTCATTGGCGGCGGCACGCCCAGCCTGTTTTCGCCGCAAAGCATCGACCGGCTGCTCGGCGACGTGCGCGCGCGCCTGAAGCTCGCGCCCGACTGCGAGATCACGATGGAGGCCAACCCCGGCACCTTCGAGAAAGACCGCTTCCGCGCATTTCGTTCAGCGGGTGTCACGCGCCTGTCGGTCGGCGTGCAGAGCTTCAATGATGCGCACCTGCAGGCGCTCGGCCGCGTGCACGACCGCGCGCAGGCCATCGCAGCGCTCGAAGAAGCCGCCGCGTCGTTCGATACCTTCAACCTCGACCTGATGTACGCGCTGCCAGGCCAGACAATGCAGGACCTTGAGGCTGACCTGGCTCAGGCGCTTGCGCTCGCGCCGCCGCACCTGTCGGTCTATCACCTGACGATCGAGCCGAACACCTACTTCGCCAAGTTTCCGCCACGCATCCCGGACGACGACCTGGCCTACGCCATGCTCGACCGCATCACTGAAGCAACCGCTGTTGCAGGCATGACCCGGTATGAAGTGTCGGCCTATGCCAAAGAAGGCCACCGCTGCTGGCACAACACCAACTACTGGCAGTTCGGCGACTACCTCGGCATTGGCGCGGGTGCGCACAGCAAGCTGAGCTTTGCGCATCGCATCGTGCGGCAAGTGCGCTTTCGTGAACCGCGCCTGTACATGGACAACGCGCTGGCTGGCCACGCACTCGCCCAGGACGGTGATGTGGCCCGGGCCGAACTTCCGTTCGAATTCATGCTGAACGCGCTGCGCCTGAAAGACGGCTTCACTTTCGCGCAATTCACCGAACGCACTGGCCTGCCGCTGGCCATGATCGAGCCACAATTGCAGCTGGCGCAGGCCAAGGGCCTCGTCGAGCGCGATCTCGGTGGTGTGCGTGCGAGCACGCGCGGCTTTGATTTCCTCAGCGACCTTCAAGAACTCTTTCTCGCCTAGTCTCACGATGAATCTGCTCGAGCCCGTCCAGCGCCAGGTGCGCGCCTATCCTGAACGGCCTGCCGCCATTCATGACGGGCATGTGCTGACGTACAAAGAGTTGTGGAGCCGCGTGCGCTCGGCATCCGCGCACCTGCATGCGCATGGGATACGGCGTGGTGACTGCGTCGCCATTTCCGGGCTGCTGCCGCGGGGCCGGCTGATTCTGTTCATGGCGCTGTGGCGTATCGGCGCGAGCCCGATCAGCGTGCAGGCAATACTGCCGCGCGCGCAGCGCGACGCGCTCTTCGCGCAGAGCAAGGCCGTTGCGTGGGTGGCGCGTGAAGTGGTGGAAGAAGAGGGCAACGCGCCGCGGCGCATCGCGCCGGATGACCTTCTGACCTCACCCGCTGAAGGCGAAGTGCCACCGCTCGACCATGAAGCAGACAACCTGGTGTGGCGCATTGCGCTGTCGTCGGGCACAACGGGCACGCCCAAGTGCATCCCCTGGACGCACGCCAGTGCCGCGCATATGCAGCGGCTGTTGACCAACATCTTTCCGGCCGGCCCGCGCGAGCGGCTCGCCATCGTCGTCGACCTGAATATCGGCCTGGCGATCGGCCATTCGATGCAGCAGTTGCAGGCAGGCGGCACGGTCATCTTCCCCAAGACGCTCGACGCGGTCGACGTCAGCGCGTGCATGCAGCAAGACGCGCCCACACGCGTGCTGACCACGCCGTCCATCGCCAGTGCGCTCGCCGCCCACCTTGTCGCACTGCCAGACAAACCCGCATTTCCAAGCGTGCTGTCGATACAGATCGGCGGCGGCGTACTGGTGCCGAAGCTGCGCGCGCGGCTCGAGCGCCTGGTGTGCCCCAACGTCACGGTGATCTACGGCTCGACCGAGATTGGCACCACGGCCGTCTGCGACCCGGCCACCTTCCTTGAGCAGCCTGCGGCCACGGGGCGCATCATTCCCTGGGTTCAAGCGCAGGCGCTCGACGAGACGGGTGCCGTCTTGCCGCCGGGCCAGATCGGCGCGTTGCGCTTTCGCGGGCCGGACATGGCAACCCATTACCTCGGCAACCCGCAAGCCAGTGCAGCGGCTTTTCGGGACGGCTGGTACTACCCGGGGGACAAAGGCAGCATCGATTCAAACGGTGTACTCGTGCTCGGCGGCCGCACCGACGACGTGCTGAACCTCAGCGGCCTGAAGCTCGATCCGCTGGTCGTCGAAGCCGTGCTCGACAGCCATGAAGCGGTCGCCGAATCAGCCATCACCACCTATCGCGATGCCGTCGGTGCCGACGTGCTGGCGCTGCTCCTGGTGCCAGCGCCGGGCCAGCAGGCGCCTGACGTGGCCACCTTGCGCAAGCACCTGAAGGCGCAGGCCGGCATTCACTATCCGTTGATCCACGTCGTGCCTGTCGCGCAACTGCCGCGCACGCCCGCCGGCAAACTCGCCCGCGCGGAACTGCCGGCCATCGCCAAGGCCGCGCCCCTATGAAACTGCTCCGCATGAAACTGCACCTGCTGCTCGCCTGCTCGCTCGGCCTGACCGTCGGCGTCATGGCCACGCCCGCCATCGCCCAATCCGACGCCCCGATCAGGCTCGTCGTGCCCACCACCGCCGGCGGGCCACTCGACGTGGTCGCACGAGTACTGGCAGGTGCCATTGCGCGCAACACCAAAGAGACTGTCTTTGTCGAAAACCGGCCGGGGGCGGGCGGCGTGATCGGCACTGACTACGTGGCGAAGGCGCCGCCTGATGGCCGCACGGTGTTGCTCATGTCCGGCTTCGTCGTGACGAACACGGTGCTCTACAAAGTGGCGTACGACCCGATGCGCGATCTCGTGCCCGTGATCAAACTGGGCAAGGCGAGCATGGTGATGCTTGCGCGCAAGGGCCTTGAAGCGCGCGCGCCGCAAGACCTGCAGCGCGCTGCGGCCGCAAGGCGCGGCGGCCTCAACTGCGGGGCGCCACCCGGTGAGATGGCGCTTGCCTGCGAGCAGCTGAAGCAGGCGCTCGGCGGCGCGGTGGTCACGGTGCCTTACCCTGGCGTCGCACCTGCGGTGAACGCGCTGGCGGCCGGGCAGATCGACGTCATGCTCGCGCCTTACGACGCCGCTGTGCCGTGGGCCGATGGTGAACGCATCCTGCCGATTGCCACCACCGGCGCAGCGCCCTTGATGGCGCCTTTCGACCGCCTGCCGCAATTGCGCGAGACCTGGCCCGGCTTCGTGGTGGACGGCATGATTGGCATCATGGCGCCGGCCGGGACCCCGCCTGACGTGGTGCGCCGGCTCAACCGTGATTTCGCGCTCGCGTCGAAAGACCCGAAGATGCGTGAGCTGATGCTCGCGCGCGGCAGTTCGGTCGAGGAAGACACCTCGCCGGAAAAACTCGCCAGTGCATTGGCCGACCGGCTTGCGTATTACCGCCGGCTTGCCCAATCGCTGGGCCTCAAGCCCGAGTAGTTCCATGAATGCTGCATGCGCAAAAAGGCATGCATGCATTGTTTGCATGGTCGGCGTTGCAAATGGCATTTGCACCACCGCGCCCGCAAGCCTAGAGTCGTGGCCTCGATAGAACAACAACGAGGTTGCCTCCATGAATGCCCCTGCCCAACTGCTGCACAACCGTGTCGCGGCGGTGGTGGCCCTTTCCGCATCGCGGCTTGATGCCGCGCGCCACAAGCTGGTGGAAGGGGTCGCCCACGAGTACTTCGCCCGTCTCGACGCGGACGACCTGGCCGAGCGAACCCCCGAGGACCTTCTCGGCGCCTTGCTTTCCCACCTGCAGCTTGGCCAGACCCGCCAGCCCGGTCAGCCCAATATCCGCATCTTCAGCCCCGTAGCCAGCGAAGACGGCTGGTGGTCGCGGCATTCGGTGATCCAGATCGTCAATGACGACATGCCCTTCCTGGTCGACTCGACATCGCTCGAGATCAATCGCCAGGGCCAGACACTTCACCTCATCGTCCACCCGATCTTCCAGGCCGTGCGCGACGCGCAAGGCCAGCTGCAGTCGCTCGCGCCGCGCGAAGCCGCAGGCGACGCACCGCGCGAGTCGTGGATGCACATTGAGATCGACCGCCTGCTCGACAACACCCAGCGCGACGCACTCAGCGCCGGCATTGAAAGTGTGCTGGCCGATGTGCGTGCCGGCGTGCGCGACTGGCAACCCATGTGCGAGCGGCTCGCGCAAATCATTGCCGAACTCGACCACGCGCCCGCGTCACTGCCGCGCGCAGCCGTCGATGAAAGCCGCGCCTTCCTGCAGTGGCTGGCCGACGACCACCTCACGTTGCTGGGCTATCGCCAGCAAGAGCTCGTCAGGGACAAAAGCGGCGATGTCGCCATGCGCATCGTTGCCGGCAGCGGCCTCGGCCTGCTGGCCGACACCGCGGCCGATGCCGTCTCGGCCACGTTCTCGGCACTGTCTGCCCAAGCGCGCGCTGTGGCCGTTGCGCCGCTGCCCATGCTGGTGGTGACGAAGTCGAATACACGCTCCACCGTGCACCGCGCCGGCTACACGGACTACATCGGCGTCAAGCGCTACAACGCACAGGGCGAAGTGATCGGCGAGCACCGCTTCATCGGCCTGTTCACCTCGACTGCATACCGTGCGCGCGTGTTGGAAACACCGCTGCTGCGCGGCAAGGTGGGCGCCATCGAGCGGCGCGCCGGCCTTCCACCCGGCGGCCACCTGGCCAAGGCGCTCGACCACGTGCTGGAAACATTCCCGCGTGACGATCTCTTCCAGATTTCCGACGAAGACCTGTTCGACACCGCCATGGGCATCGTCGCCCTCGGCGAGCGGCAACGACTGCGGCTGTTCCTGTGGCGCGACCCGTTCGAGCGTTTCGTGTCGTGCCTCGTCTATGCGCCGCGAGAAGCGTTCTCGACCGACCTGCGCCTGAAGTTCCAGCGCATCCTGCTCGAAGCATTCAACGGCACCCACTCCGACTTCGATGTGCTGCTGAGCGACACGCAGCTCGCGCGTGTGCACATCACGGTGCGTACCTCACCGGGGCACGTGCCGGCTTTCGACCGCAAGGAGATCGAGCGTCGCCTTGAAACGGCGGCACGCCGCTGGGACGACGAACTGCGTGATGCGCTGGTGCAATCGAACGGCGAGGCCGTGGGCCTGGCGCAGTACAAGCGCTGGGGCTCCACCTTCCCGCTGGCCTACCGTGAACGCGTGGCTGCGAACACCGCGCCGCCGGACGTCGCCAAGCTCGAATCATTGACGGCCTCCAATCCGCTCGCGCTGGCGCTGTACCAGCCGGCCGGTGCTGCTGCAGGCACGCTCGGCCTGAAGGTCTACCGCCGCGGCGCGCCGCTGGTGCTCTCCGATAGCCTGCCGATGCTCGAACACATGGGCGCGCGCGTGATCGCCGAGTCCAGCTGGAAGATTGTTTCGCCCACCCACGACGCCATTGCGCTGCACGACTTTGAATTGCAGGCGCCCGTCACGGGCGAGATCGAGCAGCACACACTTGCTGCGCTGTTCGAAGAGGCATTTGCACGCGTGCTGCGTGGTGAAGTCGAAAGCGACAACTTCAATCGCCTCGTGCTGCTCGCGGGCCTGGCCGCCGAAGAAGTGGTGGTGCTGCGCGCCTATGCGAAGTACCTCAAGCAGATCGGCTTTGCGCAGTCGCAAGACACCATTGCCGCCACGCTCGCGTCGCACCCGCGCATCGCGCGCATGCTGGTGGTGCTGTTCAAGCTGCGGTTCGATCCGAAAGCCTTTGACGCCCAGGGCGCGACCGCACAGGTCAACGCCATCGAGAAAGCGCTTGAGAAAGTCAGCAACCTCTCTGAAGACCGCGTGCTGCGCCAGCTGCTTGCGCTGGTGCAGGCCACGCTGCGCACGAACTACTGGCGCACGGGCGTGGGCCACTCGGGCGATGCAGGTCCGCGCCGCACGTTCCTGAGCTTCAAGCTCGACTCCGCGCAGATCCCGGGCCTGCCTGCGCCGCGCCCGCTCTACGAAATCTTTGTGTACTCACCGCGCTTCGAAGGCATTCACCTGCGCGGCGGCAAGGTGGCGCGTGGTGGCCTGCGCTGGTCTGATCGCCCGGACGACTTCCGCACCGAAGTGCTGGGCCTGGTGAAGGCGCAGATGGTGAAGAACACCGTGATCGTGCCTGTGGGCTCCAAGGGCGGCTTCGTGCTGAAGAAGGCGCCGCCGTCCACGGACCGCGATGCGTTCATGAAAGAAGGCATCGCCTGCTACCAGGACTACCTGCGCGGCCTGCTCGATTTGACCGACAACCTCGTGAACGGCCGCAGCGTGCCGCCGCCGCACGTGGTGCGCATGGACGGTGACGATTCCTACCTCGTCGTCGCGGCTGACAAAGGCACGGCCACGTTCTCTGACTACGCGAATGCCGTGAGCGCTGAATACGGCCACTGGCTCGGCGATGCGTTCGCCTCCGGCGGCAGCGTCGGCTACGACCACAAGGTCATGGGCATCACGGCGCGCGGCGCCTGGGAAAGTGTCAAGCGCCACTTCCGCGAACTGGGCACCGACATCCAGTCCACCGACTTCACTGTGGTGGGCGTGGGCGACATGTCGGGCGACGTGTTCGGCAACGGCATGCTGCTGTCCAGGCACATCCGCCTGGTGGCTGCGTTCGACCACCGCCACATCTTCATCGATCCGACGCCCGATTCGGCCGCCTCATTCAAGGAGCGCGAGCGCCTGTTTGCACTGCCCCGTTCGTCGTGGTCTGACTACGACGCGAAGCTGATCTCAGCAGGCGGCGGCGTGTGGGCACGCTCCGAGAAGTCGATCCCGATTTCACCGCAAGCGCGCGCAGCGCTCGGCATCACGGCAGAGCAGCTCACCGCAACAGAACTCGTCACAGCCATCCTCAAGGCGCCGGTGGACCTGCTGTACAACGGCGGCATCGGCACCTACGTGAAAGCCAGCAGCGAGACGCATGCAGACGTAGGCGACCGCGCGAACGACGCGCTTCGCATCAACGGCAACGAGCTGCGCTGCAAGGTGATCGGCGAGGGCGGCAACCTGGGCTTCACGCAGCGTGGCCGCATCGAGGCGGCATTGAGCGGCGTGCGCCTGTACACCGATGCGATCGACAACTCGGCCGGTGTCGACACGTCTGACCATGAAGTCAACATCAAGATCCTGCTGGGCATCGCCGTTGCCGATGGCAAGTTGAACGGCGATCAGCGCAATGCGGTGTTGCCCACGATGACGGATGACGTTGCCGCGCTCGTGCTGCGCGACAACTACTTCCAGACGCAGGCGTTGTCAGTCGGCCGCCGAGAAGCGCCGGCACTGCTCGACGCGCATGCGCAGTTCATCCGTTACCTTGAAAAGACTGGCCGGCTGAACCGCGCAATCGAGTTCCTGCCACCTGAAGATGAAATCGCCCAGCGCAAGAGCAAGGGCCTGGGCCTGACCACGCCAGAGCAGGCCGTGCTGCTGGCCTACAGCAAGATGTGGCTGTCCGAAGAACTCGTCGAGTCCGACGTGCCCGAAGACGGCTGGATAGGCACGGCGCTCGAGCGCTACTTCCCGGCGGCCATGCGTGAGCAGTTTGGCGAATGCATTCCGCGCCATCCGCTGCGCCGCGAAATCATCGCGACGCACGTGTTGAACAGCATGATCAACCGCGTCGGCTCCACCTTTGTTCACCAGATGGTGGAGTTGACCGGCGCGAAGCCATCGCAGGTTGTGCGTGCCTACCTGCTCTCGCGCGAAGTGTTTGGCAGCGTGGGCGTGTGGGAAAAGATAGAGGCACTCGACAACCAGGTCGCCGACAGCGTGCAGTACGAAATGATTGTGGAGTGGCGCCGCCTGATCACGCGCGCGACCACATGGTTCCTGCGCTCGCGCCGCCTCGAAGAGCCGACGGATCGTGCAGCCACACGCCTTGCACCCGCAGTGAGCTTCCTGCGCAAGCAGCTTGAACGCCAGTCGTCGCCGCGTGTTGCAGCGTGGGTTGATGCTGGAGTGCCCGCAGCGCTCGCGCAGCAAGTGGGCGCGGCTGACCTGCTGTTCAACGCGCTCGACATTGCGGAAGTGGCAGAGGCCAGCAAGTCACCGCTTGAAGTTGCGGCAGACGTGATGTTTGGTGTGGGCGAGCGGCTGGGCCTTGAAAAGCTGCGCCGCCAGATCGACCTGCTGCCCGCCGACACCAACTGGCAGACGCTTGCGAAAGCAGCGCTGGCCGGCGACCTGGCAGACCTGCAGAACTCCATCGTGCGTGATGCGGTGCAGGGCGACGGCAAGTCTTCCGCTGACAAACTGGCAGGCTGGGAAGGCCGCAACCCGCTCACGTTTGCACGCGCCAGCCGCCTGCTGGCGGACCTGCGCGAGACGACCAATCCTGACCTGGCGATGCTGTCAGTCGCGCTGCGCGAGTTGAGAAATCTTGCGACGTGATTTGCTGGTGACAAAGACGAAAGGCTAGGTTCTTCAGCGGTTTTCGGCACCTATAGTCCGCCCTTCTGATAACGCAGGGAGTGGACGGTGAAGAAAACCGTGAGTGTGGCAGCGGCCACCGCGTGGCGCTGCGTCATCGCGCTTGTGATGTCTGTTGTGTCGGGCATTGCGCCCGCGCAGCAGCCCATGCAGTTTGGCGGGCCTGCGCCGGCACCCATGTGTTACGTGCAGGCCGACCAGATCTGGGGTGGACCGGAATGTTCACCACCGATGATTGTTCAGGGCGCTTACGCCGCCATCCAGGAAGCCTGCAAACGTTTCGCGCGCAGTCACTCCCTGCACCTGGGGGGTGCCCACACGTGGTCGTGCGTGGCCGGATCGGAAGTGACATCGTGCGAGTTCTCCAATCCCACCATTCGGCCCGATTACGTGGGTGGACTGGGCGCGAACGTCCTGTTGGATTTCGCTGCGCTGGACGTGCAGCCCAGCGGCAACCCGCTTGTACGCCAGCCATGGGGCACGACGATCTACGGCCCGGGCTGCGATTGCCCGGGCGGCTCCCTCATCAAGGCCGACGCGACATGCGCATGCCCGGTAGGCCAATCGTGGAACGAGCAGACGCAGCGCTGCGAAGTGGCGCCGTACCGCATTGAGCTGATTGGTGCGAGCAGCACCAAGGCGTTGATTGCGGGGCCGGTGCTTGCGCAGACAGCGAAGGTGACGAGCAACGGCGCCCCGGTGAGTGGGCGCAGTGTCACGGTCACCATCACGGGCGGAGCAACTGCAACCGGCACCACCAATGGTGCGGGCGAATTCAACTTCACGTACGTTCCGCCGTACAAAGCCACGACCGATACATTGACTGGCACGTGCGACGGCTGCGCGAGTGCGGCCACCAAACAGATCACGGTCCAGTCGTGCGACTTGTGCGGCGGTGTTGGCAACCCAATACAGCCTGCGACAGGTGAGAAGCTGCAAGACGAATCTGATTGGCTCGACAGCGGCGCGCATCCCCTGTCATTCGTGCGGCACTACCGCAGCCTGTACAACACCGATGCGGGCATGGGCCCGATGTGGAGCCACGACTACGCGGCCACAGCGTTCAAGGGCAATGCAGACAGCCACATCCGCTTTGGAGATGGGCGCAAGGTGCTGTTCAAGCGCGCAGCAACTGGCGGCTGGGTTGCAGACAACTACAAAGACGCGCTTGCAGAAGATGCAGCCGGCCTGACCTACACGCGAGTATCAGACGAATCGCGCTGGCGCTTTGATACGGCAGGCAAGCTCCTGTCGATCACGCAGCGCAATGGCTGGACGATGAGCATGGCGTATGCGGCTGATCGCCTTCAGTCGGTTACGAATGCGTTTGGTCGGCGCCTGCAGCTCATTTACAGCGAGCAAGGAAAGCTCGTTGGTATCACAGCGCCGGATGGGCAACAAACCAGCTACGGCTACGACAGCCTGGGCCGCTTGGCCACAGCGACCTTCACGGGCAACGTCGCGCGCAGCTATCAATACAACGACACGCGCTGGCCGTGGGCGCTGACGGGCATCGTGGACGAAACCAACACGACCTATGCCACCTTCAGCTACGACGACACAGGCCGTGCAGTGAGCACGCAACACGCAGGTGCTGCGGGCAGCTTCAGCGTGACGTACTCGGGCGGCACAACTGCCGTCGGCACCCTGACCACAGCGGCAGTGAATCCGAACTTGTTCCAGTCCAGCGCACAAGTGAACGACCCGCTCGGCAACCCGCGCACCTACACGTGGCAAGGTGGCGACGGCCAGATCCGGCTTGCAGGCGCCAACGGCTCGTTCGACGGCAACCGTACGGCAAGCACCGGCTTTGGGCCACTACACCTGCCGCAGTCCGAGACCGACTTCACCGGCGTGCAGACCACGTACACGTGGGACACAGCACGCGTGCTGAACCTGTCGACCACACGAGCGGCAGGACGCCCCGAGACCCAAACGCGCACAACCCAGTGGCACCCCACATTCCGCCTGCCCACGCTCATCACAGAAGCAGGCCGCACCACAGCGTACGAGTACGACGCGCAGGGCAACACGCTGAGCGAGACAGTGACCGACACGGCCAGTGGCGCATCGCGCAAAACATCATGGAGCTACACGAGCAGCGGCCAAATAGACACGATGACAGACCCCAACGGCGGCGTCTGGCGCTATAGCTACGACAGTGCGGGCAATCAACGTTCAGTGAAGAACCCCGCAGGCCACGAGACCACGTACACCCACGACGGCGCGGGTCGCGTTCTGAGTCAAGCCGAGCCCAGTGGCCTGGTGACGACCTACGTGTACGACGCACGCGGCCGCATGACCAGCGCCACGCAAGGCGGCGAAACCACGAGCTACCAGTACAACGCACTCGGCCTGCTTACCAACGTGCAGTTGCCCAGCGGCTACAGCCAGAGCTATCAATACGACGCAGCACAGCGCCTTCGCACGATCGCCGATAACCTCGGCGCAACGATCCAGTATGAGTTGGACGCCGCAGGCAACCGCGTCAGCGAACGAGTGCTGGACGCCAACGGCAACCTCGCGCTGCAAACCGGCAAGCTCATCGACAGCTTCAACCGTGTTCGGGCCCTGACCGGTGCGCAAGGCCAGACCACGCAGCTGGGCTACAACGCCAATGGCGAGCCGACATCGGTAACCGATCCCCTGCAGCAAACAACAGCCCAATCGCTCGACGGCCTGAGCCGCCCCATCCGCACCACCTTGCCCGACAACGCCAGCGTGACCACCGACTGGAACGCGTTGGACCAGCTCACGCGAGTCACCGACCCCAAGGGCGTGCAGACCGGCTACGAGCAGAACGCCTTGGGCGATGTGAAGCGCCAGACCAGCGCCGATGGCGGCAACGTCACCTACGAGCACGACGCCGCAGGCAACGTGATCGCAAGCACCGATGCCAAAGGCATCAAGACGGCAATCACCCGCGACGCCCTGGGCCGCCCTACAGAAATCCGCTACGGCAGCGAACCCGCCCAGCAGTTCGAGTGGGACAGCAACAAGACGGGGTATCTGGCCAGCATCAGCGACAAGACAGGTTCACTCGTCTTCGTGCGCGATGCGCAGGGCCGCATCACCAGCAAGACATCTACTGTGCTGGACAACCCCACCACGCCCAGCCGCTACACGGTGAGCTACAGCTACGCAGCAGGCGAGCTCGCGGGCATGACCTACCCCAGTGGCCTCGCAGTGAGCTACCAGCGCACGGCAGGCCGTATCACCGGCGTCACCGTGCGAGAGCCCGGCACCGCCCGCAAGCCCAAGCCCACGATCCCGTTCATTGGCAGCCTCACGCACAACGCGCTCGGCCAGCCGCAATCATGGACGTGGAGCACAGGCGACACCGCAGCACGCACCTTCGACACCGATGGCCGCATGACCGGCACCGAGTTCTCAAGCTACGGCTACGACGCGGCAGGCCGCATCACCAGCATCACGCAAGAGCTGTGGGCACAACGCACCACGACGCTGGAGCTGTACCGCACGCCCCTGACCTGGACTGCCGGCTACGACAACCGTGACCGCCTCACTTCATTCACCCGAGCAGGCGCGAGCACCCACTACACCTACGACGCCAACTCCAACCGCCTCACGTCCATCGACAAGACCACCAGCGATACGGATATCGACGGCCAGTTCACCGAGCAAGACGCAGCCAGCACCACAAGCCAGGTGTCGTTGATGGACGGCGACAGCAACCGCCTGCTGGGCTTCACGCAAACACTGACCACCACAAGCAATGGCAAGGTCAAGAGCGTGGTGACAGCGCCGGTGAACTACATCGTCAATGCGAATGGATCAATGACGAGCGATGGCCTGCGCGAGTTCGACTACGACGCGGCCAACCGACTCGCCAAAGTGACAGTCAGCAAAGACGGCGAAGCGGCAAGAGTGGTCTATCTCACCAACGCGTTGGGCCAGCGCGTGTTCAAGAGCGTCACGCAAGCAGAACAAACGCTGCCCGATGAAACGACGCTGGACGCGGGCTTCATCGCCTGGCTCAAGAAATCGTTCGGCTGGCTGTTCACCGCCAGCAACACGACAACAGGTGCGGGCCTCGGCACGGCATACGTCTATGGCGACGGCCCCATCCCCGCATGGGCGATGCTGGGCGAGTACGACAACGGAAGCGCAGTGGGCAAGGGCCGCACAGAATACATCTGGCTGCTCACCCAAGACGGCCAGGCATTGCCCGTGGGCATGTACCGCAACGGCAAGTTCTACGCCGTGCACGCCGACCATCTGGGCACGCCAAGACTGATCACGGATGAAGCCAACAAGCCAGTGTGGCAATGGCCCTACTCAGCCTTCGGCAACAACACGCCGACGGGCGTCCTGCAAGCCACACCGAACCCCAAGCAAGCGATCACGAATCAGCCGGTGCTGCTCAAGGCGACCAAGCCCATCGAGATGAATCTGCGGTTCCCGGGGCAGTACTTCGATGCGGAGACGGGACTGTTCTACAACTGGCATCGTTACTACAACGACAAGGGTGGGCGGTACATCCAAAGTGATCTGATCGGGCTGATTGGCGGGATGAACCTGTTTGGGTATGTGGGCGCAAATCCGCTGAGGCACATCGATCCTCTTGGATTGCTGAAGCTACCGAATGATCCAAGTGGTTTGCCGCCAGGATGGAAGCCTGACCTGTCGCATCGCGATCCGAACGGTGAGCGTTTTCGCGATCCTAATGGAGACGTATTGGATTGGCACAAAGGTCGTCCTGGCTTGCCTGGCTGGCGAGGAAGAGATCACTGGCATCACAACGGTGGCGACGAACACCTTCCGCCTGGCAGCGAGATTCCCGATAGCTGCCCGCCTGAGCCGGTTGAGCGGTCACTGATCGATCGGCTAAAGGATGCTTTCATGCCGCCAGCGGTGTATGACACGCGTCGAGAAAGGTTCATGCCTGTGCCGCCGCCACGCGTCTACATGTACCCGCTACCCTAAACTGTGAACCCAAACTGTGAGAGACAAGATGAATCAGCTACCTGAATATCTGTTGAAACTTGGCGGTCTCCACGATGCGCGTCTCGTCGCGATGAATTGGCATGTTGAATCTCAGGTCGTGGAGTTTGTTGTGGACGACATTTATGCCAATTTTCTCGGGCTGCCTGAGTATCCGGGCCGACAAAGTGGAGTCATCCGGCTAGAGGGTGTCAGTCACGTCGAATTTGCTGTCGAAGCTAGTCAAGAGCTCAAGCTCTTCGAATTGCTTCCGGCGGAGGATCACGCGGATGAGGTCGTGGCGAAGTTCAGTCCGGGCGGCCGCGTCCGAATTCGGTATGCGGCTGCGATTTATCCTTCAAGCTTGATCTGAATCGAGCGGCGGGTGGGAATTCGTCCGGCAGATTGTGCGGTTAGGAGAATTTCAATCAAAGAGGAAGGCTCGTCTTCGTCTTAGCAGCCCAAGGCGCTGATATCCGCTACGGCAATGAACCCGCCCAGCAGTTCGAGTGGGACAGCAATAAGACGGGGTATCTGGCCAGCATCAGCGACAAGACAGGTTCACTCGTCTTCGTGCGCGATGCGCAGGGCCGCATCACCAGCAAGACCTCCACGGTGCTGGACAACCCCAACACGCCCAGCAGCTACACGGTGAGCTACAGCTACGCAGCAGGTGAACTCGCAGGCATGACCTACCCCAGCGGCCTTGCAGTGAGCTACCAGCGCACCGCAGGCCGCATCACCGGCGTGACCGTGCGCGAGCCCGGCACCGCCCGCAAGCCCAAGCCCACGATCCCGTTCATCAGCAGCCTCACGCACACCGCGCTCGGCCAGCCGCAAAGCTGGACGTGGAGCACGGGCGACACCGCCGCACGCACCTTCGACACCGATGGCCGCATGACGGCCACCGAGTTCTCAGGCTACGGCTACGACGCGGCAGGCCGCATCACCAGCATCACGCAAGAGCTGTGGGCACAACGCACCACGACGCTGGAGCTGTACCGCACGCCCCTGACCTGGACTGCCGGCTACGACAACCGCGACCACCTCACTTCATTCACCCGGGCAGGCGCCAGCACCCACTACACCTACGACGCGAACTCCAACCGCCTTACGTCCATCGACAAGACCACCAGCGACACGGACATAGACGGCCAGTTCACCGAGCAAGACGCCGCCAGCACCACAAGCCAGGTGTCTTTGATGGACGGCGACAGCAACCGCCTGCTGGGCTTCACGCAGACGCTCACCACCATGAGCAATGGCAAGGTCAAGAGCGTGGTGACGGCGCCGGTGAACTACATCGTCAACGCGAACGGATCAATGACCAGCGATGGCCTGCGAGAGTTCGACTACGACGCGGCCAACCGACTCGCCAAAGTGACCGTCAGCAAAGACGGCGAAGCCGCAAGAGTGGTCTATCTCACCAACGCGATGGGCCAACGGGTGTTCAAGAGCGTCCCGCAGGCAGAGCAAACCCTTCCCGATGAAACGACGCTGGACGCGGGCTTCATCGCGTGGCTCAAGAAGTCGTTCGGCTGGCTGTTCAGCGCCAGCACCACGACAACAGGTGCGGGCCTCGGCACGGCATACGTCTATGGCGACGGCCCCATCCCCGCATGGGCGATGCTGGGCGAGTACGACAACGGAAGCGCAGTGGGCAAGGGCCGCACAGAATACATCTGGCTGCTCACCCAAGACGGCCAGGCATTGCCAGTGGGCATGTACCGCAATGGCAAGTTCTACGCAGTGCATGCAGACCATCTGGGCACGCCAAGACTGATCACGGATGAAGCCAACAAACCGGTGTGGCAATGGCCCTATTCAGCCTTCGGCAACAACACGCCGACGGGCGTCCTGCAATCCACACCGAACCCCAAGCAAGCGATCACGAATCAGCCGGTGCTGCTCAAGGCGACCAAGCCCATCGAGATGAATCTGCGGTTCCCGGGGCAGTACTTCGATGCGGAGACGGGGCTGTTCTACAACGGGCACCGTCACTACTGCGCGCGTTGCGGCAGGTACATTCAGAGTGATTCAATTGGACTTGACGGGGGCATCAATACGTTCGGCTACGCTGCCGGTGCTCCGACAAGTTACACCGATCCGACCGGACAATTTGTACCGCTTCTACTAGCTCCTCTGTTGGCGCCTGCGTGGGCACCTGCCCTTGCCTATGGCACAGCCGCACTTGCTACAGCAGCAGCCGTGGCTATGACGTTGGCTCCACCTCCGGACTACAGCCCTTGGTCACCAGATCCGGAAAAGAACAAGGAGTTCATCCGTGATCGCGATGGTGTTAATGACGTCAAGCCTGTTCCATATAAAGATCCGAGCAAACCAACATGCGACGAGATTCGGGAACGCATCCGTTTTCTGGAAGATATCGTTGCGCGCCGAGTTGCATTGACAAACAAGTGGTACAGCGGTGTGTTCAATCCAGGCCATGCGGGGCGAGTGGATACACTTCGGCGAGACATTGACAAGCTTCGTGCTCGCTTGGCTAGAGGAGATTGCGCGCCATGCTAGAGGTTCTTGAAAGACTGCGTGAATATTGGTGGTGTCAAACCGATGAAATGGGTTACGACATTCCGCTGACTGACGTGAACCAGCTCAATGCTCTTGGGGAGGCGCCCATTCACATTGCCGCTCGGAGCGGCTCAGCGGAGGACATTCGTTCGCTGTTGGAAAATGGCGCTGATATCAGTCGGCGTGGCGACTTTGAAATGACTCCCCTCCACTATGCCTACATGGGCGGGAAGCGCGAGAACATTGAAGCACTGCTTGCGGCCGGTGCCGACCCGACTCTCCGGTGTGATCGCGGTTTCTTGCCCCATGAGGGCAGGCCCGATCCCAAAGAGGCAAGATGAGTGGCGTTACCGTTCGCGAGCCCGGCACCGCCCGCAAGCCCAAACCTACGATCCCCTTCATTAGCAGCCTCACGCACAACGCGCTCGGCCAGCCGAAATCATGGACGTGGGGCACCGGCGACACCGCAGCACGCAGCTTCGGCATCGATTTATCGACGAAGCTGTCAGCATGGGGTGCACGGTCCCCCCGAAGGCGTATGAGTTGTTGGCCCGACCGGCGCCAAAAAGACCGACACCCTGAAGGAGGCAATATGGGACCAATAGACCCAGCTACGGGAGAATTCGTCAGGCAAGAAATCTCAAGGGCGCTTGATTCACTGGTCAAAAGTGTGCAAATGGAGATTCAAGACGAAGTTGAATTCTTGCTTTTACGAATCGAGAGGGATTCAATGGGTTCGGAAAGTGAAACGAAGCAGATCATCGAGATTGCTGTTTCGATATTGGCTAAGCTCATTCGACCGCGCCAGGGCGACTATGCCTGGATGGTGAACGTCGAGCGACGAGGTGCGCTGCTGGATTCAGAGGTCGGTGGTCGCGCAGGATAGCGACGCGTCCGAGGGTGAATTGGGGTCCGAGTCTGATTTCATTGCGGCCAAGTAGAAAGATCACCCTATGAAATCGCCCATTCATTGAGCAAGCAGTGGGCGTATCCAGAATTTTCTGAGCCATGAAGAACTGTCGTCAACTTGGCAATGCAGCCAGCTGGCGCAGGGACAAAAATTACCGAGTTGAGAAACAAGTGGGAGAACCTGAAGGATGTTCGCAGGAAAAATGCGCCCGATGAAAAAGAATCTGAAGCCGCTCCCCGTGTCCTATATGGCTGACAAGTACGGCAAGCATGTCGAATTCGTTGGTTTGCCTATACGCAGCGCCAATCAGGTTGGTGCTTTCGACGACACGATCCTTCGCATAGCAGCGTTTGCCGGGCAAATTGATGACGTTGCCGTCTTGCTCGATTGTGGTGCCGAGATTGATGCCATTGGCGATCTTGGCAATACACCGATCCACTTGGCTGTTCTCGCAGGGCAGCTGGATGTGGCCCTTTATCTCCCCAAGCGGGGTGCGAATGCGCGTATCGAGAATGACTTTGGTGAAACTCCCTTTGATGTCGCACGAATTGTTGGAAGCGGCGGGGCAGCAGCAGCACTTGCGCAAGCTGGTGCAGGTCAATGCGGCAGCAACGTTGGGGCAGCCCGGCTCGAGGACTCAGACGCTGCGGCCCTGTGGGCGGATTTTCGAAGGATTCACGAGCTCAACTTTGAGGACCTGAAGTTGATGGCGGATACGGCCAGGTGACTTGCGAATTCACCCCACCACTTCCTGCGCCCCCTGCCCATCCAGCACCGCCCGAATGCTCTCGCGCAGCTGCGGATAGTCCACCTTTCCGTTGGCCAGATACGGCAGTTCTGCGAACGGCACGATGTGCACCTGGTTCAGTGTCTTGAAGCGTTCCTTCAGCGCGGCGCGAATCTCCGCCAGCGTCACGCCCGGCTTCAATACAACGGCAACGCACGCGCGCGACGGGCCGTCAGACGCAATCACGTTCAGCGCCGCCTGGTCGGTGGCGAGGCCGCTTCGCTCGACAGCGTCGGCAAGGTCCGACGTGAGGAATTTGCCGCCGCCCATGTTGATCACGTCGTCTTCACGGCCCAGCACATGCACCAGGCCATCTGCATCGATGAAGCCCAGGTCACCGGGCTGGAACCACTCGCGGTCTTTCTCGTTGAGCGGATGCAGCACGCCGCCTTCGCGCACATAACCGTCATGGCGCAGGTGGCGCGTTTGCAGCCGCAGCAAGCCCGTCTGGCCGCGCGGCACGGCCTGGCCATCAGCAGCCACTACTTCCACCACGCGTGAGGGCAACACGCGCCCCAGCGTCACCTGCGGTGCCGGCATGCCGCGCAGCGGCTGCATCATGAGGGAGCCGGTTTCGGTGGAGCCATAGGTCATCACGATGTCTTCGGTGACATGGCGGCGGTAATGTTCGACCAATGTCGGCGAAGCGCGCCCGCCAAAAAGGTAGATCGACAGGCCCGGCACGCGCTCGAACGTCTCGCCCCGCGCGATCGCCATGTTCAGGTTGACGGGGCTGGCCGCCAGCAAGCTCACCCGGTGCTCATTGAGCAAAGGCCAGATCGCCTCGTCCCGCGACGGCATGACAAGCGTGGCGCCATGCAGCCACGCGATGGTCTTCATCGTCGTCGCCGGGCCCGCCCACGACACGAGCGATGCGACGGCCATGCCGTGCCGCACGCCCATCATGAACTGCGTTGCGTCCGTGCCCTCGACAGTGGAGCCGTAGGAGCGGCTGATCACCTTGATGCGGCCCGTGGAGCCGGATGACGACTTGAGCCGGCACGGCTCGGTGAGCTTCCACTCGTGCACGGGCACATCGATGGCGGGTGCCTGCCGCAAGTCACGCGGGATCAACACTGTGCGCGGGTCATCGCTGCTGCGGTGGGCGAGGATCTTGTCGACCCAGTCCGGTATGTCGCCTTGCAGGATGCAGGTGGCCGCGCCGATCTTGTCCAGCGCGAACTGGCACAGCAGCGAAGTGATGTGATTGACCTTGGGCACGATCACCCGGTGGCCAGGCCGGATACCTGCTGCCGTGAAGTGGGCCGCGAGCCCGTCGACCCCCTTGAGCGCCTGCGCGTACGTCATGCGCTGGCCCGCCGCGATCGACGCTATCGCCGTGGGCGTGGCCTTCGCCCAGAATGCGAGCTGCTGGTAGAACACAGTGGACAATCCTTTGGGCAAATTCTATGCATGAACAAACGGGATCGAGCGGATGCTGAAAATCGGGCTGAGCATGATGGTGAAGAACGAAGAGCACAACATCGTGGACTGCCTCGCTCCCATCGTCGATCTGTTCGAGCAGGTGGTGATCGTTGATACCGGCTCTACCGACCGCACGCGCGAGCTGCTGCACGAGCGCTTTGGCATCACGCCGCTGCAAGGCGAGCTGCTGGAGGAAGAATGCTTTGCCCTGGCACCGCAACGCAACCGCAGCTTCGATGTGCTCACCACGCCCTGGGTGCTGACGCTCGATGCTGACGAGCGCATCGACCGCGACGAGCTCGTCGCGCTCATCGCGCAAGACGACGCAGCCCTGCCCGAAGGCCTGTTCTGCGGCTGGGACACGGACCTGGGCGACGAAGGCCTGGTCGAAGACTACAAGCTGTGCATCTTCCGGCGGGGGCACTACCACCGCGGCTTTGTTCACGACACAGTGCAGCCGTCGCTGCGCGAAGCGGGCGGCACGGCAAGCTGGTCAGCGATGCGGTTGCGGCACTTTCCTGACCTGTCGCGCCGCGTAGCCAAAGACGCGCGCTATGTGTGGCGCCTGGCCCGCGCGCAACAGCGCGACCCGCACTGGCTGCGCTACGCATGGTTCAGCGGCTACATGCATTACCGCGAAGGCCGGCTTGCCGCAGCGTGCGAGCAGCTTGGCCAGGTGCACGGCGGGCGGCCCGCGCTGTTCCCCGTCGAGTCGCTCAATGCGTCGATGGTGCTCGCCTCCATCCATGCATCGCAGGGCAGGCGCGGTGACGCGCAGGCCGTGCTCGATGACGCGCTGGCCTTTCATGCGCGAGTGAAAGACGACTTCGAGGTGAAAGTAAATTTCCGCCTGCACCCCTGGCTTGCGCAGGCCGCGCGCTTTGCCAGCGCCGGCGAGCTCGAAGCGATTCGCCCCTACGGATTCGGATACTGACCATGACAGCACCTGTGATCGCAATTGGCATCGACGCCATGTCCCCCGAACTGCTGGAGCGGTGGGTGAGCGAAGGCAAACTGCCCGTGCTCGCGCGCCTGTTCGCCAAAGGCACGTATGCACGGCAGATCAACACCAACCTGTATCGCGTGGAGAACAGCTGGCTCACGTTCCTGCAAGGCTGCACCATCGACAAGAGCCGCGAGTGGGGCCACCAGCAATACGATGCAGGCAAGTACCAGCTGAACGAGAACGCCACCTACCGCTTCAACACACTGCAGCCGTTCTATGCGCTCGCGCCTGGCAAGCGTGTGGCGGTGTTCGACATACCGCTCACGCGCATGGTGCCGAATGTGGATGGTGTGCAGCTGCTTGGCTGGGGCACCGAAGTGAACCAGATCCTGCGGCAATCACAACCCCCGGGCCTGATGCGCGAGTTGATCGACAAGCATGGCCGCCACCCGCTCTACGACACGATCACCAATGCCGACGACGGCGCCGAGACACTGTCGTATCGCATCCCCAGCGCGTACGACTACACGCGGCTGGCTGAAGTCAAGGCGATGCTGCTCGCCGCCATCGGGCAGCGCACGGCCATCTTGAAAGACGTGATGGCGCGCGAACGGTGGGACCTGTTCATGGCGACGTATGCCGAGGCGCACACGGCCGGCCACATCTTCTGGCACCTGAGCCAGCCGCACCTGCTTTCGCAGACGCGCCCGCCGGGCACGCAAGGCGACTGGATGCTCGAGATCGTGCAGGCCATCGACACAGGCCTGGGCGAGCTGCTGGCCGCCGCGCCGCAAGACGCGCAGGTCATCCTGTTTTCGCCGCACGGCATGGTGGGCAACGCGATCGACCTGTATGCGATGTTCCTGTTGCCCGAGCTGCTCTATCGCTGGAGCACCGGCAAAGCTGCGTTCACAGGCGGTGCGGCGGGCGAGCCCGTGCCTGCGCCGCGAGCCGACTACACGCGCCACTGGCGCGAAGAAGTGTGGGCGCTGCGCACGCCCCACGGCAACGACACCCTAGAGTCGCCCTACGAGCAGGAAAAGCGCGGCGACCCACTCGACTGGGACCCGGGCAACTGGTATCGCGACCAGTGGCACAAGATGCGCGCGTTCGTGCTGCCCGGCTATTCCGAAGGGCTGATCCGCATCAACGTGGCGGGCCGCGACGGCGATGGTGGCGTGCCACCGGAATCGTTCGACGCGCTGTGCGACGAACTCACTGCGCTGGCCAAGCAGATCGTCGATCCGCGCAGCGGCGAGCGCCTGGTGCAAGACGTGATCCGTGTGCGGCAAGGCCCGTTCGACGATGCGGTGCAACTCTCAGCGGCGGATCTGATGGTGGTGTGGCGCGAAGATGTGGAGACGGATGTGGCCGATCACCCCACGCTCGGCCGCGTCGGGCCAGCGCCGTTCTTCCGCACGGGCGGGCATTCGTCAGAGGGGTTTGTGTTGATGTGCGGGCCAGGGTTTGAGCCGGGTGCGCGCATGGGCAAGGTGACCACGCCGCAGGTGACGGCGACGGTGATGCAGATGATGGGGGCGGCGGTGCCGCCGCAGGTGGATGGGGTGGGGCTGGTGCCCACTCCTTGAAGTCAGCATCAACATGGCCGATCAACCCATACAGCCGCCTTCGCCACAGCCTCGCAACCCATTGCATGGCTTGACCCTGGAAGCGATCGTCACTGCGCTACAGGCCCACTACGGCTGGGCGGGCCTTGGCGAGCGCATCCCAGTTCGCTGCTTCACGACGGACCCCAGCGTAGCGTCAAGCCTCAAGTTCCTGCGCAAGACGCCGTGGGCGCGGGAGAAAGTTGAGAGCCTGTATCTGTTCATGCTGCGGGATGTCAGGCGGTCGGGGCGCGGCGGGGCGATGTGATCAAAAAGGCGCGATTTCTATACACGTCGCATTAATATGTATAGAAATCGCGATTTTCTATACACGTCACCTCTTTTAGGCCACCTCGCATGCCTTCCCTAGCTCCGCTCGAAAAACTGTCCGCGGCCCGGTTCGAGACCCCAGCGATCCTCAAGAAGCTGGCCAGCAGCAGCAGCCGCCGCCTGGCTGAGCTGAAGGGCACCGCTGCGTCCATCCCCAATCAGGGCATCCTGATCAACACTTTGGGTTTACAGGAGGCCAAGGACAGCTCGGAGATAGAGAACATCATCACGACCCATGATGAGCTGTTCAAGGACGACGTGCTACCGGAAGCCTTCGCGAACCCGGCCGCCAAAGAAGTGTTGCGGTACAGGCAAGCCCTGCGTGTTGGTTTCGAGCGCGTGCGCAGCAGTGGGCTTCTCACTGCCAATCACATCGTCGAAATGCAGGCCGAGCTGGAACGCAACAACGCTGGCTTTCGCAAGCTGCCCGGCACTGCACTCAAAGATGGTGCCGGCCATACGATCTACACACCACCGCAAGACCCGACAGAGATCGTGTCGCTCATGCGAGATCTGGAGCGGTTCATCAACGAGCCTGACCTGCTGGATGTCGACCCCCTGATCAAGATGGCACTGATTCATCATCAGTTCGAGAGCATTCACCCGTTTTACGACGGCAACGGGCGGACAGGCCGAATCCTGAATGTGCTCTACCTGGTGAAGGAAGGCCTGCTCGATATTCCGGTGCTGTATCTCAGTAGTCATATCGTGCGAACCAAGGCCGACTACTACCGACTCCTGCAATCGGTGCGCGTAGAGGACTCATGGGAAGAGTGGGTGCTGTATCTGCTCGATGGTGTCGAGCAAACGGCCGGGCAAGCAATTACCACCATCAACTCGATCAAGTCAGCGCTCTTTGATTACAAGCATCGCATTCGTGCCGGCTACAGGTTTTACAGCCAGGACTTGATCAACAACCTGTTCTCGCATCCGTACACAAAGATCGACTTTGTGCAACGCGATTTGCAGGTGTCGCGCTTGACCGCGACCCGGTACCTTGAGGCGCTTGAAGCCGGCGGATTCGTCAAGAAGCAGAAGATCGGGCGCGGCAACTACTACGTCAACCTGGCGTTGACGGCGGCGCTGTTGGGTTGAGCGCTATGCCGTGCCGCTGGGAAAGCTGCTCCTCGCGTGAGAGGCTATGTGAAGAAAGACGGCACGTACGTGGCACCGCACCGTGCCACCAGCCCCGATAAGACCAAGGCCAACAACTGGTCGACGAAGGGCAATCAGAATCCGGATACGGGCAAGAACGGAACTGTCGATCCGAATAAGCCGTAGGGGTGGCGGAGAGTGTGAGATTCGAACTCACGGACGTCTTTCAACGTCGCCGGTTTTCAAGACCGGTGCATTCAACCGCTCTGCCAACTCTCCGCAAGGCCCGTATTCTAGGTGCTACGCGGGATCAGTCCGCCGCGGTTGGGGTTCGACCGCTTCGGCTCGGGGTAGCACGATGCGCACTGGTGCCTGCTCTGCTGCGCAGGCATGGTCGGCACTGGGCTGCCTCTGGCGTTGCCCCAGCGCGTCGATTTCATCGGCCAATTCATCTGCCCAGCCCGATCCATCGTCGGGCAACGCTCGCACAGCGGCGCTCACCCGCGCCACATCGATGCCCGCGCGCAAGAGCATCGCCTGAATTTCATCAGGCTGCGCGCCGGACCCCAGCAGGCCAAGCAACACAGCTCCTGCAATTTCACCGTGCTGCGTGTTCAGTGCCAGGTCCACGATGGAACTGCGCCGCGGTGTCGTGCGCCCCAGCACTTGCACATACTTCTCGCACCGTTCATCGAGCGAGAGCGCCGACGCACCCGCGATCCGCGCGACTTGCTCGCGCAGCGACTCGCACTTGCCCTTCACGCTGTCACTGAGCCACGACGGTGGATGCTGGCACCAGAACTGCAGCTGACGCTCGTTCAATGGCCACGCGTTGTCTGTTTCGGGAAGCGAAATCCTGCTCGCTGCGCCTACTCGCATGCTGCTACTCCTAACCTACGACCGCTCCCTGAGCCCGTTTCGTAACGGGTTGCCAGCAGTCGTTCCCGGATGGGTAGCGCGTCGAGACTTAGGCCTTCACGGCGAACAGCTTCGCATTGCCTATCGCGTACACCGTGCCGTCCGCCCCGATGGCCGTGGGCGTGTACGCCTCGCCGAGGCCGTTTGTGATGCGGATGCTCTGCGTGAACGTGTTGCTCGGCAGGTGCCAGCGGTACAGCACGCCGTCTTCACTGTTGGCGATGATGGTGTTGCCGGCCGGGTCGGCTGCCATGGTGTTGATGCACCACTCCTTCACAGCCACGCTGCTGCCCGGCTCGAAGGTCGGGCCGGTGATGGTGCGCACCTCACGCATCACCGTGTTGCCGGAGATGAAGTCGATTTGTGTCTGCGATGGGTCGAGCACGGCCAGCCGGTTCGCGCCGTTGCCGGAGCCGATGCCCTGATAGTTGTTGTACTTCACCGCGATGAGATAGGTGGACGTTGTGACGTAGCCCGGCACCATGCCCGCCGGAATGATCGACGGCGTCACGTCCCAGCCGAAGCTGCCCGGCGCGCCGGCGCTAGCCAGCGTGCTGGTGAACTGCAGCATCCAGCCGCGCGCATTGTGCGAGGCAAACGGGTTGTCGAGCACACCGAGGAACACGCGGCCATCACTGGCGACAGCGGGCGACGATGTGCCGTTGTCTTCGACACGTGCGCGCAAGCCCGTCACGGGGTCGAGCAGTAGCACCTTGTTGCGCAGCGCGAGCGTGGTGCTGTTCAACGCCAGCAGGTAGCCAAAGGCAGGCGTGCCGGTGACGGCGGTGCTGTTGACAGCGATGTACACCGTGCCCTCATCCGGCGAGAGGGCCGGCGCGCAGTTCATCGCGCACTTCGCAATCGTCGCGTCGCCGGCGATCGTGGTCGCAGGCACCCACGATCCGTTGCCCGCTGCGTCCACGCGCGCGAATCCGCTTTGCAGGCCTGCCGGGTTCGTGCCGGTGACGACAAAGCCGAAGAAGAGATTGCCTGCGCTGTCGCTGGTGATGGGCGTGTTGATGAACACGGTCGTGTTGAATGCCGCCGGGTTGGCGTCATACGCTGCCGAGCCGTAGAACACCACGTTCGTGAAGGCCCCGGCATTGTCTGCCGACACACGCATCAACAGCTTGCCGCCTGCACCCGGCGCATACGCGCGGCCCGCAGGCGTGAGCACCGCGTTGTAGGTGGGCACCCAGTTGTGCGTAGGCATCACGTAGTCGGAGGTTTGCGACCAGATCAGCGAGCCATCAGCGCCATTGCGCGCCTCGACGCGAAAGCCCGACGTAGGCCCCGTCTTCACCGGGATCACCACCGTGTTCTGCGTCGTGATCACAGGCGTGCCGTAGTGCGCCAGCAGCGCGCCGCCCGAGGTGTATTGCGGCGCGAGGTCGACCGGCGTGCTCCAGCCGATGCGGTTCATGTCCTGCGTGGCAATTGCGCTCACGGCCGTGTGCTGCGCGTTGCGCCCGAGCATGGCCCAGGCAGGGCCTGTGACAGGCGCGGGCGTGGGTGTCGGGCTGGGCGCGGGTGTGGGGCCTGGTGCCGGTGTCGGGCTGGGCGACGGGCTCGGCGAAGGAACGGGCGCGGGGCTGCCACCACCACCGCCGCCGCCACAAGCCGACAGCGCCGCAACCGAGGCCCACGCCATGGTGGTGGATGTGCTGAGAAACTTCCTGCGTTTCATGTGTGCTCCAGCATGCCTTTGCGTTCGATGAATTCGACCACTTCCGCCAGGCCCGTGTTGGTCTTGAGGTTGGTCATGACGAAGGGTTTGTCGCGCCGCATGCGCTTGGTGTCCGCTTCCATCACGTCGAGGTTGGCGCCCACATACGGCGCGAGGTCCGTCTTGTTGATCACGAACAAGTCGCTCTTGGTGATGCCTGGCCCGCCCTTGCGCGGAATTTTCTCGCCGGCTGCCACGTCGATCACGTAGATGGTGAGGTCGGAGAGTTCGGGGCTGAAGGTGGCCGCGAGGTTGTCACCGCCCGATTCGACGAACACGATGTCCGCATCGGGAAAGTCCTCCAGCATGCGGTCAATCGCTTCGAGGTTGATCGACGCGTCTTCACGGATCGCCGTGTGTGGGCAGCCGCCGGTTTCCACACCCATGATTCGTTCGGCCGCGAGCGCGCCGCTCACGGTGAGGATGCGCTGGTCTTCCTTGGTGTAGATGTCGTTCGTGATGGCGACGAGGTCGTACTTCTCGCGCATGGCCTTGCACAGCATTTCCAGCAGCGTGGTCTTGCCCGAGCCGACGGGGCCGCCTATGCCCACTCGCAGCGGCGGAAGTTTTTTGGTGCGGTTGGCGATGTGGTGCAGGGTCATGAGCGGAACAATCGTGAGTACTGTGTTTCGTGCTGCGCCGACAGGATTGCCAGCATAGGCGAGAAAGCCTGCCGCGCGTCGGCAGACAGTTGTAAAGCGTGGTCCACCGCCGCAGGAATTTCCCTGGCCAGCCGCGCCAGGATGCGCTGGCCCGAGCTCTGGCCCAGCGGAATCGACTTGATGGCCGACTGCATCATGTTCTCGGCCCAGCCGAAGGTGAATGCGAGCAGGATGGCGCGCGTGCTGGCTGCGCCGCGCGATGCGGCCAGCGCAAAGGCAATCGGGTACGTCCAGTTGGCGTTGGGCTCTTGCGGTGCCTGCGGTGAGTTGGATGCATCGAGTGTGCGCATCCACTCGCCGAGCGAGCGGCCCATCTGCTCGGTTTGCGCGCGCAGCTCGCTCGTCTCGCGTGTCTGCAAAATCCACTGGTCGAGTTCGCGAACCTGCGCGATGTCGTTCACGCGAAACGCATCGACGGCTTGCGCGATCACGCCGAGATCAGCGCGAGCAAGCGTCAGGTGCAGTTGCTGCGCGAGCCATTCGCTGGCGGTGGTTTCATCAGTGACGTGGCCGCCTTCGACCGCGGCCTCCAGCCCTTCGGAATAAGAGAAGCCGCCCACGGGCAGCGCGGGCGACGCGAGCCAGATCAGGCTGAGCAGCGCGTCGTCAGTGAGCGTGGTGGTCGTGACCATCGTCTCCGTACGCGCCGTGGGCGAGGGGGCCGACGCCTTGGGTGGCGGGCGTGTGGGCATGGTCGTGCCCATGCGCGTGATCGTGGTCATGCCCATGCCCATGTGAGTGGCCATGCCCGCCGCCCGAGCTGTACGCGCCGCCTTCGGGCTCGAACGCCACGGTTTGTTCATGCACGATCAAATGCATGGCGCGCAGCATGTCGGCAAGCACATGGTCGGGTTCGATCTTCAGGTGGTCGGGCTTGAGTTCAATCGCGACATGCCGGTTGCCCAGATGGTAGGCCGCACGAGTCAAGTCAAACGGCGTGCCGTGTTCCTTGCAATGTGTGATGACGAGCACGGGTTGCGGCGCAGCGATCACCTGGATCAGCGAGCCATCTTCGGCAACGAGCACGTCGCCACCGCGCACGAGTGTGCCGCGCGGCAGGAACACGCCAAGGTGGCGGCCCTGCGAGTCGGTGCAGTCGAAGCGGCTTTTCTGCCGCACATCCCAGTCGAGCTCGACGGTGGCTGCGCGTTTGAGCAGGACTTTGGCCAGGCCGTGGCCCTGGGAGAGTACTTTCGAGACTTGGAGCATGGGTGGATGGTAGTGCGAACCGCCACCACCAGACCGGCACGACTCAAAACAGGAAGTAGCGCTGCGCCATCGGCAGCACAGTGGCTGCCTCACAAGTCAGCAACACCCCATCAGCGCGCACAGCGTACGTCTGCGGATCGATCTCCATCTTCGGCAGATAGCCGTTGTGGATCAGGTCCTGCTTGCGCACACCGCGGATGTTCTTCACGGCACACAGGTTCTTCGCAAGACCGAACTTCTCCTTGATGCCACCAGCCAGTCCAGCCTGCGATACAAACGTCAAGGAACCCTTGGCCACAGCGCCACCAAAGCTGCCGAACATCGGCCGGTAGTGCACGGGCTGCGGCGTAGGGATCGACGCATTCGGGTCGCCCATCGCCGCCATTGCAATGAAGCCACCCTTCAAAATCAATGCCGGCTTCACGCCGAAGAACGCTGGCTTCCACACGACCAGGTCGGCCCACTTGCCCGGCTCGATGCTGCCCACTTCATGGCTGATGCCGTGCGAAATCGCAGGGTTGATCGTGTACTTGGCGATGTAGCGCTTCGCGCGGAAGTTGTCGTTGCGCGCACCGTCGCCCGGCAACGCGCCGCGCTGCACCTTCATCTTGTGCGCCGTCTGCCACGTGCGCATGATCACTTCACCGACTCGGCCCATCGCCTGCGAGTCGCTCGACATCATGCTGATCGCGCCCAAGTCATGCAGCACGTCTTCAGCGGCAATTGTCTCCTTGCGGATGCGGCTTTCGGCGAAGGCCAGGTCTTCTGCAATCGCCGGGTCAAGGTGGTGGCACACCATCAACATATCGACGTGCTCGTCGAGCGTGTTGCGCGTGTACGGCATCGTTGGATTGGTGGACGACGGCAGGAAGTTCGCCTCACCGACCACACGCAAGATGTCCGGTGCATGCCCGCCACCCGCACCTTCGGTGTGGAAGGCGCACAGGCCGCGGCCCTTCGTTGCTGCAATCGTGTTCTCGACAAAGCCTGATTCATTCAGCGTGTCGCTGTGAATCGCCACCTGCGTGTCGGTCAACTCGGCCACATCGAGGCAATTGCTGATCGCGGCGGGCGTCGTGCCCCAGTCTTCATGCAGCTTCAGGCCGATCACGCCGGCGTCGATCTGTTCGTGCAACGCAGCGGGCAGGCTCGCATTGCCCTTGCCGAGAAAGCCCAGGTTCATCGGGAACGCATCGGCGGCTTGCAGCATGCGCTCGATGTTCCAGGGGCCGGGCGTGCAGGTCGTCGCGAATGTGCCCGTGGCGGGGCCTGTGCCGCCGCCGAGCATCGTTGTCACACCTGACGCCAGCGCCTCTTCAATCTGTTGCGGGCAAATGAAGTGAATGTGGCTGTCGATGCCACCCGCAGTCACGATATTGCCCTCGCACGAGATCACTTCCGTGCCGGGGCCGATGATGATGTCTACACCGGGTTGCGTATCCGGATTGCCGGCTTTGCCGATGGCGGCAATGCGCCCGTCCTTGATGGCGATGTCAGCCTTGACGATGCCCCAGTGGTCGATGATGAGCGCGTTCGTCATTACGCAATCAACGGATCCCTCGACGCGTGTGCGCTGCGACTGCGCCATGCCATCACGAATCGTCTTGCCGCCGCCGAACTTCACTTCTTCGCCATAGCCACCCGCGCGCAGCGTGTAGTCGTCTTCGACCTCAATCACCAGATCGGTATCGGCCAGTCGAACGCGATCGCCTTTGGTGGGCCCGAACATTTCCGCATAGCCGCGGCGGCCAATGGTTGCCATGTCTTAAACGCTTCCTTGCACGAGGCCGCGAAAGCCGTAGATCTTCCTGTCGCCTGAGAAATCGACCAGTTCGACAGTGCGTTGTTGCCCCGGCTCGAAGCGCACCGCCGTACCCGACGCAATGTTCAACCGCATGCCGCGCGCTGCGTCACGGTCGAATTGCAGCGCGCCGTTCGTCTCCGCGAAGTGATAGTGCGAGCCGACCTGGATGGGCCGGTCCGCGGTGTTTTGCACGATCACGGTGATCGCGCGGCGGCCCGGATTGAGCACATGGTCGCCTTCGTCAGTGAAGAGTTCGCCGGGAATCATCGCGGTGCTCTCAGCGATCGCCGCGTGAGAACAGGACGGCTGCTGCGGCCAGCGCCATGACCACGACAAAGCCCCACGCGTCGCTCGCGTGCCAGTGCGCGCCTTCGACGGCATGCCCGCCGTGTGCCAGTGCGTTGGTGGCTGTGGTGATCAATGCCGATACGACGGCAATGCGTTTCAAGCTTCGCATGGAGCAACTCCTGCCTCAAACAATCGGTTGGTGCACGGTGACGAGCTTGGTGCCGTCCGGGAAGGTCGCTTCGACCTGGATATCAGGAATCATCTCGGCCACGCCTTCCATCACGTCGGCGCGTGTGAGCACGCTGCGGCCTTCCGACATGAGCTGCGCCACGGTCTTGCCGTCACGCGCGCCTTCCATCACCGCCGCAGAAATCAGCGCCACGGCTTCGGGGTAATTGAGCTTCAGGCCGCGTGCCTTGCGCCGTTCGGCGAGCAGGCCCGCCGTGAAGATCAGCAGCTTGTCTTTTTCGCGGGGAGTCAGTTCCATAGGGGACCAGTTGGCGGGGCAAAAGAGCGTGTTCCATCTTAGTGCAAGGCCCATGCCCGCCCATACGCCGTTTGGCGCATTGCGGGCACGGAATGTGCGCAATGGCTCTGTGAGCCAGCCCCTGAGCACTGTTATTCCTATCCACCCGGCAGACGCGCCACAGCGCCCGGCCAACGAAGACGCGCCACAGCGCCCGGCCAATGAAGACGCGCCACAGCGCGTCGTCAAGGTGCGCCGCGACTACAACAGCTGGGTGGCAAGCGAGACGATGGAAGACTATGCGCTGCGCTACACGCCGCAGCGCTTTCGCAAGTGGTCGGAGTTCCGCGTCGCCAACACGGCGTTTGGCGCGGCATCGTTCCTGATTCTCGAAGCAGTCGGCGCCACGCTGCTCGTGCAATACGGCTTCCTCAATGCCTTCTGGGCCATCATCGCCACGGGCCTGATCATCTTCCTCACCGGCCTGCCGATCAGCATCTATGCCGCGCGCTATGGCGTGGACATGGACCTGCTCACGCGCGGCGCGGGCTTTGGCTACATCGGCTCGACGATCACGTCGCTCATCTACGCGTCGTTCACGTTCATCTTCTTCGCGCTTGAAGCCGCCGTGATGGCCTACGCGCTCGATCTGGCGCTGGGCATTCCGCCTGTGTGGGGCTATCTCATTTGCGCGCTGGTCGTGGTGCCGCTGGTCACGCACGGCGTGTCGGCCATCAGCCGGCTGCAGGTGTGGACGCAGCCGCTGTGGCTGGTGATGCTCGTCGTGCCGTTCGTGTATGTGCTGATGCGCGATCCTGGGGCGTTTGCCGGCATCGTGCACTTCACTGGTGAGAAAGGCGAGACGGCGGCGTTCAATCTGCACCTCTTCGGTGCTGCGCTCACTGTCGGTATCGCGCTCATCACGCAAATGGGCGAGCAGGCGGACTACCTGCGGTTCATGCCCGCGAAGACCGAGGCGAACAGGAAGGCGTGGTGGTTTGGCGTGCTTGCGGGTGGGCCGGGCTGGGTCGTGCTGGGCGTTTTGAAGATGCTGGGCGGCGCGTTGCTCGCCTACTTGGCGATCACGCATATGGTGCCGCCCGACCGCGCTGTCGATCCGAACCAGATGTACCTCGCGGCGTATGAGTACGTGTTCCCGAACTACGGCTGGGCCGTGGCGGCCACGGCGATCTTCGTGGTGATCTCGCAGCTGAAGATCAACGTGACGAACGCGTATGCAGGCTCGCTCGCGTGGTCGAACTTCTTCTCACGCATCACGCACAGCCACCCCGGGCGCGTGGTGTGGGTGGTGTTCAACACGCTCATCGCTTTCATGCTGATGGAGATGAATGTGTTCCAGGCGCTGGGCGATGTGCTTGGCCTGTACTCCAACGTCGCTATCGCGTGGATGATGGCCGTGGTGGCTGACCTGGTCGTCAACAAGCCGCTGGGTTTGTCGCCGCCTGGCATCGAGTTCAAGCGCGCGTACCTGTACGACATCAACCCGGTGGGTGTGGGCTCGATGGCGCTCGCGTCGGCGTTGTCGATTCCCGCGCACCTGGGCGTGTTCGGGCCAACGGCGCAGGCGTTCTCTGCGGTGATCGCGCTGGGGGTGGCGTTCGTCACTTCACCGCTCATTGCGTGGGCGACAAGGGGCCGCTACTACATCGCAAGGCAAGATGAGCGTGATCTTTCCCAGTACCAGCCTTTGCAGACCCAGCGCTGCGTGATCTGCGAGCGCGACTACGAAGGCCCGGACATGGCGCATTGCCCCGCCTACCAAGGGCCGATCTGCTCGCTGTGCTGCACGCTCGATGCGCGTTGCGGCGACTTGTGCAAGCCGCACGCGAGCCTCTCGGCGCAGTGGTCAGGTGCCTTGCGCTGGCTGCTGCCCAAACGCGTGTGGCCGTACCTCGACACGGGCCTGGGCCACTTCCTGTTGCTGATGCTGATCGTCGTGCCGCTGCTCGCTACCGTGTTCGGCCTGCTGTACCACCAGGAACTGCAGGCCGTCACGGCCGTTCCGGATTCAGACGTGTTCTCAGAAGGCTCACTGCGGTCCGGCTTTCTCAAAGCGTACATGGCGCTCGTGGTGATTGCGGGCATCGTCGCGTGGTGGCTGGTGCTCGCGCACAAGAGCCGGCAGGTGGCGCAGGAAGAATCGAACCGCCAGTCGCACCTGTTGATGCGCGAGATCGAGCTGCACCGGCAAACCGATGAAGCGCTGCAGAACGCACGCCAGCTCGCTGAAGAAGCCAAGCTCGCCGCAGAGCAGGCGCGGCATGCGGCAGAGCAGGCCAATCACGCCAAGAGCCGCTACATCAGCGCCATCAGCCACGAGCTGCGCACGCCGCTCAATTCGATCCTGGGTTACGCGCAGTTGATGGGTGAAGACGCAGCAGTGCCCCCGCATCGCAAGCAGGCAGTGAACGTGATCAAGCGCGGTGGTGAACACCTGCTGTCGCTGATCGAAGGCACGCTCGACATCGCGCGCATCGAAAGCGGCAAGCTCACGCTGAACGTCAAGACGATGCAGTTTGCCGACATGGTCAATGAGATGGCCGGCATGTTTGAGCTGCAGGCGAGCGGCAAGGGCTTGGCGTTCCGCTTCGAGGCGCAAGGCGCGCTGCCCGAGGCCGTGCGCGCCGACGAAAAGCGTGTGCGGCAAATTCTGATCAACCTGCTGGGCAACGCGATCAAGTTCACCAGCCGTGGTGAAGTGGTGTTCCGCGTGCGGCATGCGCGCGAGATGGCGTGGATCGACATTGAAGACACCGGCCCGGGCATGTCGCGCGAAGAACTCGACCAGATCTTCGAGCCGTTTGCGCGCGGCGCAAGCGCCAGCCAGTCAGCGCCCGGTGCAGGGCTGGGCCTGACGATTGCGAAGATGCTCACGGACCTGATGGGCGGCGAGCTCACCGTGGACAGCACGCCGGGGGCAGGCTCCAAATTTCACATCAAACTGTTCCTGCCTGAAGTGCGCAGTGAAGCCAAGGCGGCTGCGCCCGCTGCACCGCGCGCGCGTCGTGCCTATGCGGGCGCACGGCGGCGGATTCTGGTGGTGGACAACGAAGAGGCTGATCGCGAATTGCTCGTGCAACTGCTCGAGCCCATCGGCTTCGAACTGCGCACGGCAGCCAGCGGCCATGACGCGCTCGACCTGCTCGCCGCGGGCCTCGCGCCCGATGTGATCCTGATAGACCTTGCCATGCCCGGCATCGACGGCTGGGAGACGATCCGCCGGCTGCGCGCATCAGGCAATGTGCACGCGAAGGTGGCAGTCGTCTCGGCCAATGCGTTCGACAAGAACCTCGACAACGATGCGGGCGTGCGTGCGGAAGACTTCATCCTCAAGCCCGTGCGCCACAGCGAGCTGCTCGACTGGCTGGAGCGCCAGCTGCAGCTCGATTGGCTCGACGCGCCCGCGCCCGTTGCAGTGCCCGCTGCGCCTGCCGCCGCCGACACGTGGGTCTGGCCCGCGCAAGACGCGATGGGCTTGCTACAGCAAGCCGTGCAGCTGGGCTACTACCGCGGCATACAAGGCCAGCTCGACGCCATCGACAACGCGCAGCCCGAATGCGCGCGCTTCACAGCGGCCATGCGCGAGATGGCGCGCCAGTTCCAGTTCGAAGCCATGACCCGCAAGCTGCTTGAAGCAGTGCCGCCCGTAGAGGAAACACCCCGATGAGTGCCCGACCGCAATACCCCACACCCGCCACGTTCGACCGCAATGTCAGCGACGTGGTGCTGATCGTCGATGACGTGCCCGACAACCTCGCCGTGCTGCACGACGCGCTCGACGAGTCGGGCTACACCGTGCTCGTGGCGACAAGCGGCGAGGCAGCGCTGCAACGCGCATCGCAGGCCCTGCCCGACATCGTGCTGCTCGACGCGATGATGCCGGGCATGGACGGCTTTGAAGTGGCGAAGCGGTTGAAGGCCACGGCGCTCACCGCGCACATACCGATCATTTTCATGACGGGCCTGACCGAGACCGAGCACCTGGTTGCAGCACTCGAGGCAGGCGGTGTCGACTACGTCACCAAGCCGATCAAGCCCAAGGAAGTGCTCGCGCGCATGGGCGTGCACATGCAGGGCGCGCGGCAGGCGCGGCAAACGCGCAATGCGCTCGATGCATTCGGCTACGCGAGCATCACCGTGCGTGCGAGTGACGGCAAGCTGATGTGGCAGACGCCGCTGGCGCGTGAGTTGCTCATGAACTACTACGGCACCGCCGCACCCGAAACGCCGGCCATTGTTGTGGACTGGCTGCGCAGGCATCTGAAGGAGGCCGAGCAACAGATCGAGCCGCCGCGCCTGACCACCGACAAAGGCTCGCGCCGCCTCACATTCCGCCTGCACCAGCAAACGGGCGACGACGACTGGTTGATCGTGATGCGTGAAGTGTCGGACAGCGCGGTGATCGAGTCGCTTGGCCTTGCGTTCAAACTCACGGCGCGCGAATCGGAAGTGCTCTACTGGGTTGTGAAGGGCAAGATCAACCGCGACATCGCCGACATCCTGGGCTCAAGCCCTGCCACGGTGAAGAAGCACCTGGAGCGCATCTTCGCGAAGCTGGGCGTCGAGACGCGCACGGCGGCGGCTTCGATGGCGATGCAACGGCTGCGGCAGTTGCAGCCGCAGTTCGAGGGGTAACGTTGTCGCGCTGCGGCATCGGCGCCGCAACGGCGTGGGAGGTCATGGCGGTGGTGCGGTGCTCACCTTCTTTGGCAAATCGTCCTTGATGTCGAGCCACTCGACATGGCTTTCGTAGAAGACGTGCGCGCTCGGCTCCTTGTCGAGCGGATCGGCAAACAGCGCCCGCGCCACATGCATTTCGCCGGGCCAGCGCGTGGACTGGAAAAACATGGGGCTGCCGCAGCGCGAGCAAAAGCCGCGCTTCGCACCGGGGCTGGATTCGTACCAGGCCGGCTGTTCGCTATCGGCGTCGATTGCGAACTGATGATCAAGGAACCCGGCCCACGTGACAAACGGCGCGCCGTGCGCTCGGCGGCAGTAGTTGCAATGGCAGTGAGCAACCCATTTGGTGGGAAGTTCGGCACTGAAGTGGACTGCGCCGCAAAGACATGAGCCGTGGGCCATGGATTTCTCCTTGATCAGCTGGATAACTTTCGTTTCTTGCAGCTATTTGCTTGGGCGTCAAGGACTGGCCCGCAAACGAAGTCTGGGCATCATGGCAAATACGAGCAGCAAGGCGATGTACACAGAGCCGGACACTTTGTCGCGGCTGTTGATGTACTCGATCAACGTCTGGCTTTGCAGGGCAACGGCAAGCCCCATCTCTGCAGCAACCGCCAGCGCAAGGGCGAGAAAACCCGCTGCCAATGATCGGCCAGGAGAAGCAATCGCAGGAAAGCGCCGCAAGATCAACCCGGCTGCAAAGTAAATCACGCCCGCCATGACCGGCATTTCAGCCAGCTCTGCCCAGCGCTCGCCGATACGTGGGACGAGAAACGGAACGCGGATCACGCCGAGCGCGAAGCCGCAGCCCATCACGATGGTGAAGTACACAAGTGCCGCGCGGATCGTATGTCGCATGCCGATGATTTCCGCCGATAGCAAATCCCCATTCTGTATGAGTCTTCAGGTCTGTGCGATTCACGGGTTGTACGTCAGCGTCATCACCAACGATGTGCTGAAGGTGCCAACGCGCAGGCCGGTTTGGCCCGCAGGCACTTTTGCGGCCGAGCGCGACGGTGTAGCTGCCGCCGGTGACGATGCCGCTGCACTGGCGCGTACGCCATGTGTCGTATAGCCGCGCGAATACCCCCCAACCAGAATCAACTCGTCCTTGAAGCATTCCGTTTGCGGCGTGCGCAGGGCGAAATTTCCAGCAGTTCCTTCTTCGTTTCTTCTCTTTTTTTTGATTGCCAAGGAGCATCACTCATGCAACGTCGTTTCACACTCAAGGCGCTGACGGCAGCGGTCGCGCTGGCCAGCTTGTCGGTGCTGCCGGCACACGCTGCCGACACCATCAAGGTCGGCGTGCTGCACAGCCTGTCGGGCACGATGGCCATTTCCGAAACAGTGCTCAAGGACACCGTCCTGATGGCCATCGACGAAATCAACGCCAAGGGCGGCGTGCTGGGCAAGAAGCTCGAGCCGGTGGTGGTCGACCCGGCCTCCAACTGGCCGCTATTTGCTGAAAAGACTAAGCAGTTGCTCGGCCAGGACAAGGTCTCGGTCATCTTCGGCTGCTGGACTTCCGTGTCGCGCAAGTCGGTGCTGCCGGTCGTTGAAGAAATGAACGGCCTGCTGTTCTACCCCGTGCAGTACGAAGGTGAAGAGCTCTCCAAGAACGTGTTCTACACGGGTGCTGCGCCTAACCAGCAAGCCATTCCCGCTGTGGACTACCTGATGTCCAAGGAAGGCGGCGGCGCCAAGCGCTGGGTGCTGCTGGGCACGGACTACGTCTATCCCCGCACGACCAACAAGATCCTGCGCGCCTACCTCAAGAGCAAGGGCGTGAAGGAAGCCGACATCGACGAGAAGTACACGCCGTTCGGCCACAGCGACTACCAGACCATCGTCGCCGACATCAAGAAGTTCTCTGCCGGTGGCAAGACCGCAGTGGTCTCCACCATCAATGGCGATTCGAACGTGCCCTTCTACAAGGAACTCGGCAACGCAGGCCTGAAGGCCAAGGACGTGCCGGTTGTCGCCTTCTCGGTGGGCGAAGAAGAACTGCGCGGCGTGGACACGAAGCCGCTGGTGGGTCACCTGGCTGCATGGAACTACTTCATGTCGATCAAGAACCCGACCAACGACGCATTCATCAAGCAGTGGGCTGCCTATTCGAAGGCCAAGAAGTTGCCCGGTGCTGACAAGCCTTTGACCAACGACCCGATGGAAGCCACCTACATCGGCATCCACATGTGGAAGCAGGCTGTTGAGAAGGCCAAGTCCACCGACACCGACAAGGTCATCGCTGCGATGGCGGGCCAGACGTTCAAAGCACCGTCGGGCATCGTCTCGAAGATGGACGAGAAGAACCACCACCTGCACAAGTCGGTATTCATCGGCGAAGTCAAGGCCGACGGCCAGTTCAACGTGGTGTGGAAGACCCCAGGCCCCGTGAAGGCCAAGCCGTGGTCGCCGTACATCGAAGGCAACGACAAGAAGCCTGACGAGCCCGTGATCGCGAAGAAGTAATTCTTGCCTTGCTCCCTCCCCCGTTGGGGGAGGGCTGGGGTGGGGGCACGCTGCGTGTTTTGAATTGACGCTGTGGTGTGCCCCCATCCCGACCTTCCCCCAGAGGGGGAAGGAGCCTGCAGAAATGAAGGCGTGCTTTCATTTCTACAGGTTGTTCAATGCTCATTCGCTTTCTTCTTTTACTCGCCGCACTCTTTGCCGTTCACGCTCACGCCCTGACGCCTGCAGAAGCGCAAGCCATGGCGGTGGGCGAGAGTGATGCGCGCATTGAAGCGCTGAACAAGGCCGTGGCGGCAGCAGACGACAAGACGGCCGCGTTCATCCAGGCGATGGTGGACGACGCGGTGAAGATCGCCGCGGGCAAGCCCGTGATCGTGAAGAACGACAAGGCATTCGACCCCGTCACAGGCGCTGAAGTGCCCTTGCCTGCCGACGCAGAAGACGTCGTGAACAACAACCGCATGCGCGGTGAACTCGATACCGCGATGGCCTCGCTGCGCCTGTTCTCCAAAGACGACAAGGAGCGCGCGGCAGCCATCAAGACTTTGCAGAACGACACCGAAGAGACGAAGCTGCCTCTCATCGAGAAGGCGCTCGCGGCAGAAGCCAACCCGCAGTTGAAGGAGAACCTTGCACTGATTCGCGCGTCCGTGTTGCTCGCTTCGAGCGACAAAGCCAAGCGGCTCGACGCCATCAAGCTGCTGTCACAGAGCACGAACCCGAACACCAAGACGCTGCTGATCGAACGCATCAAGGTCGAGACAGAAGCCGACGTGAAGTCCGCGCTGGAAGCAGCGCTGCGCACGGTGGAGGCGGCGCTGGCATGGGGCGACAAAGTCGGCGCGATCTTCTCGGGCATCAGCCTCGGCTCGATCCTGCTGCTCGTGGCGCTGGGCCTGGCGATCACGTACGGGTTGATGGGCGTGATCAACATGGCGCACGGCGAGCTGATGATGATCGGCGCCTACGCCACGTATGTGGTGCAGGGCCTGTTTCGCCAGTACCTGCCGGGCAGCTTCGACTGGTACCTCATCGCTGCTGTGCCGGTTGCGTTTGCAGCGTCTGCCGTGATGGGTGCGATTCTTGAGCGCAGCGTGATCCGCTTTTTATATGGCCGCCCGCTGGAGACGTTGCTGGCCACCTGGGGCATCAGCCTGATGCTGCAGCAGCTCGTGCGCAGCGTGTTCGGTGCGCAGAACGTCGGCGTTGAAAACCCCAGCTGGATGTCCGGCGGTGTGGTGGTGATGGGCAACCTGCAGCTGCCGTGGAACCGCATCATCATCATCGGCTTCGCTTTCGCAGTGCTCGTGGGCATGGCGCTGCTCATTGCTCGCACACGCCTGGGCCTGTTCGTGCGCGGCGTGACGCAGAACCGACCGATCGCTTCGTGCATGGGTGTGAACACCGCGCGCATCGACACGTACGCCTTTGCGCTCGGCTCCGGCATTGCGGGGCTGGCCGGTTGTGCGCTGAGCCAGATCGGCAATGTGGGGCCTGACCTGGGGCAGGGCTACATCGTCGATTCATTCATGGTGGTGGTGCTCGGCGGTGTGGGGCAGCTGGCAGGCACTGTGTATGCCGCGCTGGGCCTGGGCATCCTCAACAAGTTTCTTGAAGGCTGGGCCGGCGCCGTGCTCGCGAAGATCGCTGTGCTCGTGCTGATCATCATCTTCATCCAGAAGCGGCCGCAGGGCATCTTCGCGATGAAGGGCCGGAGTGCTGAGGCATGACCGCTGTGAACCAGACGGATGCCCTGACTTCAGAACCCTCCCCCTCCGGGGGAGGGCAGGGTGGGGGCACAGCGGCCGTTACGCCCACCACACTGCTTGCCAGTGCACCGAGTGCCCCCACCCCGGCCCTCCCCCAGAGGGAGAGGGTGTTAAGTGGCGCCGGCTGGACGGCGTGGCTGGTCGCGCTGATCATCGTCTGCGCTGTCGCGCCGCTGCTCAATCTTGTCGTGCCTCAGAGCAGCCCCTTCCACATGAGCGCGTATGCAGTCGCGCTGGTCGGCAAGATCATGTGCTACGCCATCTGCGCGCTGGCCATGGACTTGATCTGGGGCTACACCGGCATCCTCTCGCTGGGCCACGGCCTGTTCTTTGCACTCGGCGGCTATGCGATGGGCATGTACCTCATGCGCCAGATCGGCCGCGACGGTCAATACCACTCCGACCTGCCCGACTTCATGGTGTTCCTCGACTGGAAAGCGCTGCCGTGGCACTGGACGTTCTCGGGCAGCTTCGGCGCCACGCTGTTTCTGGTGGTGGCCGTGCCGGGCATCGTCGCTTTCATCTTCGGCTTCTTCGCCTTCCGCTCGCGCATCAAGGGCGTGTATTTCTCCATCATCACGCAGGCCATGACGTTCGCCGCGATGCTGCTGTTCTTTCGCAATGAAACAGGTTTTGGCGGCAACAACGGCTTTACCGACTTCAAGCGCATCCTCGACATTCCCGTGCAAACGCCGCAGATGCGCATGACGCTTTTCGTGCTCACCGGCGTGACGCTGCTCGTCTTCTTCCTGTTCGGCAGGTGGCTGGTTGCCAGCAAGTTCGGCCGTGTGCTGCAAGCCATTCGCGATGCGGAAACGCGCGTCATGTTCTCCGGCTACAACCCGATCGGCTACAAGCTCACCATCTGGACGATCTCCGCCATGATGTGCGGCATTGCAGGCGCGCTTTATGTGCCGCAAGTCGGCATCATCAACCCGAGCGAGATGAGCCCAGCCAACTCCATTGAGATCGCGATCTGGGCAGCGGTGGGCGGCCGCGCCACGCTGATCGGGCCCATCGTCGGCGCGTTCATCGTCAATGGCGCCAAGAGCTGGCTCACGGTGGTCGCGCCCGAGTTCTGGCTCTACTTCCTGGGCGCACTGTTCATCGCCGTCACGCTCTTCCTGCCGAATGGTGTGGTGGGCCTGGTCAAACAAGTGAAGGCGAAGCTGCGCAAATGACGCCCGACCTGTTCGAAGAAGGTGCCAAGCGCCTGGAGCGCAAGGAGCAAGTGCTGCGCGGCAAGACCGAATCGGGCGGGCGCTCGGCGGGCTTCGCGCGGCCGCATACGGCGGGCGAAGTCGATGTCACGCATGGCCGCATCCTGTACCTCGAAGACGTGACGGTGAGCTTTGATGGCTTCAAGGCGATCAACAACCTCTCGCTCGACATCGCGCCCGGCGAGCTGCGCTGCATCATCGGCCCGAACGGTGCCGGCAAGACCACGATGATGGACATCATCACCGGCAAGACGCGGCCCGACAGCGGCACAGTGTTCTTCGGCAGCACCATCGACTTGCTGCGCTACACCGAACCTGAAATTGCGCAGATGGGCATTGGCCGCAAGTTCCAGAAACCCACGGTATTCGAGCAGCTCACTGTGTTCGAAAACCTCGAACTCGCACTCAAGACGAACAAGGGCGTGAAGGCATCGATGTTCTTCCGCCTCGATTCCGGCGAGAGCGACCGCGTGGCCGAAGTGCTGCACACGATTCATCTGGCCGATAGCGTGACGCGCCTGGCGGGCACGCTGAGCCATGGCCAGAAGCAGTGGCTGGAGATCGGCATGCTGCTCATGCAAGACCCGAAGCTGCTGCTGCTCGATGAGCCCGTGGCGGGCATGACAGATGAAGAAACATCACGCACCGCCGAGCTGTTCCTCACGCTCAAGGGCAAGCATTCGCTCATGGTCGTGGAGCACGACATGAGCTTCATCAAGGTGATCTCCGAAATCGTCACGGTGCTCTCCGAGGGCTCGGTGCTTGCGCAGGGCACGCTGGAGCAAGTGCAAAACGATGAGCGCGTGATCGAGGTGTACCTCGGGCGCTAGAGCGCCCACCACGCACGAGCCGCACAACACCATGCTGAACGTCAAGAACATCAACCAGTACTACGGCGGCTCGCACATCCTGCGCGATGTGAGCCTGCAAGCGCAGATCGGCCGCGTGACGGTGCTGCTCGGACGCAATGGCGTCGGCAAGACGACGCTGCTGAAGTCACTGATGGGGCTGGTGCCTATCCGCACCGGCAGTATTGAATTCGAGGGCAAGGCGATCCATAACGCAACGCCGTACAACCGTGCGCGCGCGGGCATCGGCTTTGTGCCGCAAGGCCGCGAGATCTTCGCGCGGCTGACGGTGGAAGAAAACCTGCGCATGGGCCTGGCGTACAAACCCGCTGGAACGCCCGTGCCCGCAGAGTTGTATGAGTTGTTCCCCGTGCTCAAGCAAATGCTGGGGCGCCGCGGTGGTGATCTTTCAGGTGGCCAGCAGCAGCAACTGGCCATTGCGCGCGCGTTGGCAGCCAAGCCGAAATTGTTGATTCTCGATGAGCCGACAGAAGGTATCCAGCCCAGCATCATCAAAGACATCGGCCGCGTGATCCGCATGCTCGCCGACCGGGGTGACATGGCCATCCTGCTGGTCGAGCAGTACTACGACTTTGCGCAGGAACTGGCTGACGACTACCTGGTGATGGAGCGCGGTGAGTTCATTGCGCGCGGTCTGGGCAAGGACATGGAAGCGCAGGGCGTGCGTCAACTTGTCGCTATTTGAGCTTTGCCGGCAAGGTGAAACGTAGGTACGTGCTGACGGCGCTTCGCGCGCCTGTCGTGCAGCCCGAGCGACGCGGCGTGGTTAATGTTGAAACATCAACTTCACCCACAGGGAGAAATCAGATGCCCGTCATTCTCTGGCTACTCGGACTTCCGCTGACTGTCGTGCTCTTGCTGATGCTCTTGCACGTGATCTGACCTGCAGGTCAGAACTTTTCATTTCGGGGCTTCGGCCCCGTTTTCGTTTTTAGCGCCTGCGGTCACGGCGCGCGGGCCCATCGGGGCTGCCACGGCCGCTTCATCGCGGGTGACGGCGGTGCTGTCGAAATAGAAGCCCAGCGCCAGGACTGCAGCGATCAGCACCGCGGGAAAAACGGCGTCAGTGCTCATGGAACGTGGTTTGCGATTGGACACAAGCCCAAGGGTAACGGCTGCGGCGCCGCCTGTGTGCGCAGCAGCACGACATGTGCAATTGCTGAGAACTAGTTTGCAGAATTTGTAGGCAAAAAAAAGACGGACTCTGAAGAGTCCGTCTTGCTCCCTGACCTTGCCTGTATGGTTTTTGCGATTACTTTTTGGGAATCAGGATCACCGGTTCAGCCGTCTTGGGCTCGATCGTGACCGCTTTGCCGTTGGCCGGGATCACCACAGTTTCCACTTCGCGGATCACGCCGCCGCCAGCCACGCTGCCGTCGGTGCTGCCCAGGCCCTGCATGCGCGCCTTGCATGCGGCCAGCTCTTCTGCCTTGAACACGTCACAACGCGCGGCGGCGTTGGCCCGGAACTGCGCGCCGGAGTTGTCCAGCACGCCGTTCTTCTTGTCAGCCTGTGCATTGCGGGCTTCTTTCAGGCAGGTGTCGCGGTCTTGCTGTGTACGGCCGGTGTTGCAGGCCAGGACTTCGCTCGCGAAGCTGCCCGACGCATCGATGCCGGTCGTGCCTGTGGCGACTTGTGCTGTTGCCGCGGTCATGGCCAGCAGCGCGGCAATGCCGAAGGAGGCAAGACACTTGCGCGATTGGCCTGAGTCGCGTGACTGGGGTGATACGGTTTTGGGCATGGTGGACTCCTGCGGGTTCTGTACTTCAAATTCGATGACTGAAGTCTAGGAACCAGGCTGGCGCACGGATGCCGGAGAAGACACCGCGAGTAGTACGGCATTGCGCCGCATTGCGGGTAGGACAGCCCTTACGGCAGAGCCACACGCAGCCCGCAGGTCTACAACGCCCAGGTGCGCGGTACGGTGGCGGCCAGGCCCCACAGGGCAGGCCGCCACGCCGCGCGGATCGACTTGAGCAACGCAATCGCAGGCTCGACCAGCGGAGCGAGCGCTCGCACGACAACCACACGCGGGTTCGGTGAAGTCGCCCCCGCGAATGCCGACAACGGATGACTTGCGATCCGCTCGCGGGCCAGCTCCAGCGCCAGCTCGCGCCTGGCCTTGGGCATGTCGCTGCCAGAGACAAAGAACAAGGTGGCGAGGCAGCGCTGGCCCGCCAGCCCGAGTGGCCCGTTGAGCAGCCCTTCGTCGCCGGCAGAGATCGTGCCGCGCTCCAGCCACGCGCCACGCAGCTCGATGTGCTGGCGCAAGGTGCCCATCTCGAAGGGCAGCTGCGCGGCAGGAAGTCCCAGCGCTGCAATGTCCCAGCCGAGCAGCTCGGCCGTGGGTGCGAGCTCCATCGTCACACGGTTTTCGGCATTGCAGCCGCTGTAGCAGATGGCTTCCAGCGGCATCCACTCCAGGCGCGCGCCGTCGGCGAGCGAAAGGCTGGTGCGCTGCACGGCGGCCTCGCCTTCAGACCGGTAAAAGCGCGAGGCGCCCGGCGTCGTGATCAGCCCGTGCGTGCCCGGCCCGGCATGCACGTCAACGGCGAGCGTGTCACCGCCCACCAGGCCGCTGGGCGGATGCACCAGCACGTTGTGCGAGATCGCATCGCCCTCCGGGTAGAGCGTTTGCAGGATGCGCAGCGGGCCATCGTGCTCAAAGCGCGCAACGCAACGCCCCGCTTCCATGCGCAGGTCGAGTTTGAGCTGGGCGCGCCATGACATCAGTGCCATTGCGAGCCGCGGTGCGCCCACGCCGTCGTGTGCTTTTCGAGCAGGCTGAACAGCTCGTACATCAGCATGGCCATCGCGCCGATCACCACGAGCCCGGCAAAGGCCAGCCCCATCTGCATGGCAGAGCCTGCGGAGATCAGCAGGTAGCCGATGCCCTCATTGGCGGCAGTCATCTCCGACACCGTCGTACCCACGAAGGCGAGGGTGATCGCGACTTTCAACGAAGCATAGAAGTACGGCATGGACCGCGGCAGCCCTACTTTGACCAGCACGTCCCATCGCCTGGCACCCAGCACGCGCAACACGTCTTCGAGCTCGGGCTCCAGCGTGGCAAGCCCGGTGGCGATGTTGACCATGATCGGGAAGAACGAGATGAGAAAAGCCGTGAGAATCGCCGGCCCCACGCCAATGCCAAACCACACCACCAGGATAGGCACGAAGGCCGCCTTGGGCAGCGCATTGAACGCCGTCATCAGCGGATACACGGCTGCATACGCCAGGCGCGAACTGCCAATGAGAAAGCCCAGCATCACACCCACAACGATCGCAATGCCGAAGCCGGCCATCGTCACCCACAGCGTGCGCCACGCGTGGCCCGCAATCAGCGCGCGGTATTCGACCATCTGGCTCCAGATGCGCGCCGGGCTCGGGAAGATGAACTCGGACACGTTGAACGCCGAGCAGATCACCTGCCACAGCACGACGAACGCCACGAGCAGCACCCACGGTGCCCACAGTTCGAGCTGGCGTTGCTTCATCAGGCCACCTGCGCAGGTTGCTGGCGGATCGCGCCGATATGGCCGCGCAGTTCATGGACGATGTCCGAGAACTCCTTCGTGTAAGTCACTTCGAGATCGCGCGGGCGCGGCAGGTTGATCTCACGCTCCAGCACAAAGCGGCCGGGCCGCTTGCTCATCACGTACACCTTGTCGGCGAGGAACACCGACTCGCGCAGGTCGTGCGTCACCAGGATGACGTTGACGCCCTGTTCGGCCCACAGGTCGCGCAGGATGCACCACAGCTCTTCGCGCGTGAAGGCATCGAGCGCGCCGAACGGCTCGTCCAGCAGCAGCATCTTCGGCTCGTGGATCAGCGCGCGGCAAATGCTCGCGCGCTGCTGCATGCCGCCCGACAGCTCCCACGGAAACTTATCTTCATAGCCGCCCAGCCCCACCTTTTGCAGCAGCTTGCGGGCGCGCTCTTCGTATTCGGCCCGTTTGGCCTTGAAGCTGCTGCGATACGGCTCCACGATTTCAAGCGGCAGCAGGACGTTGTCCACCGTGGTTCGCCAGGGCAGCAGCGAAGGCGCCTGGAAAGCCATGCCCGAGATCTTCAGCGGCCCGGTCACGGGCTGGCCGTCGATGCGGATGCTGCCCTTGGTCGGCTTCTTCAGCCCCGTCGCGAGCTTCATGAAGGTCGATTTGCCGCAGCCCGAGGGGCCGACGATGGCGATGAAGCCACCCCGGTCGACCTTCAGGTCGATCGCTTCGACTGCATATTGCCCCTGTGCGAGCAGTTCGTCGTTGTAGGCCAGCCAGACGTCGCTGAAGTCGATGAAAGCTTGCGTCATTTCTTCGGCAGCACGGCGTCGAGTTCGGCCTTGGACGGCAGGAACGAGCCGTTCCACACCGCGTCGGGGTTCACGCGCGTCTTGGTGGCGAATGCGTCAGACACCTGCGATGCCATCAGCGAAAGGCGGCCGGGGTTGATCTGGCCGAAACCTTCAGAGCGTGCATCGGGGCTGTTGATGGCCGTGTCGATGGCGAGCTTGAGCCGGCGCGTTTCGAGTTCGGTGTTGATGATGCCGTCGCGCGCCTTCACATCGGCTATCGCGGCCTCGGGCTTGGCGACCACGTCGCGCACGCCCTTGGTGAAAGCCGACAGGAAGGCCTTCACTGCCTGCGGATTTTCCTTGAGGATCTTCGGTGTGGCGATGACGACGTTGCCGTACAGCTTGACGCCGTGCGTGGCGTAGGGAATGACAACCACGTCATCGGCCTTGACGCCACGCGCTTCGAGGTTGAGCAGCGACGTGAAGGTGAAGCCGGTGATCGCATCGACGTCGCCGCGCGCCAGCATCGTCTCGCGCAGGGGCGGGTCCATCGCGACCCAGGTCACGGCGCCCACGCTGTTGGCCTTCTGGAAGATGGGGAAGGCGCGGCGCCCTGCGTCGAACACCGGCGCGCCGAGCTTCTTGCCATTGAGGTCGGCCGGTGTCTTGATGCCGGACTTCTTCAGCGCCATGACCGAGGCGGGCGTGCTGTTGTAGACCATCATGATCGCCACGGGCTTGTTCGGCGCGTCAGGGTTGTTGGCGTGGAACTCCATAAGCGCTGCCAGGTCCGCAAAGCCGATGTCGTAGGCGCCGGAGGCCACACGGGTGACTGCGCCACCGGAGCCGTTGCCCGCATCGACCGTGACGTCGAGCTTGGCGTCCTTGAAATAACCCTTGGCCACGGGCGTGAGGAACAGGGCGGCAGGGCCTTCAAAGCGCCAGTCGAGCTGGAACTTGATGGGGGTCGTCTGCGCCTGGGCCATGCCCGCAATGCAAAAGGCCGCGGCCGCGGCGATGGAACGAAGGACGGCGCGTTTGTTCATCTCGTGAAAACTCCTGGAAGTGGGCTGCATGCGGTGGGGCAATGCAAGAACGGTGCCTCAATCGAGGCTGCACCATTCTGGATGGGCTGGCAGCCCCGAGTCCCTGCGGACTTACCCCCAAAGACAGAGTAGGGGGCGTCCGACGCGGCAACGCGCGAGCGGCGCACGCCGGGCCATTGCGCGCGACTACGCACGGCTCGCCGCACGCCGCCCATATTCCGTCTACCGAACGCCAGACACGGCGGAAGGTGCCGGAAAAACCGTGAGGGCCGGCCCGCAAGTAACAACACGCCGTTCGCGGCAAAAAAGGAGTTTCAAATGGGTTTCATTCTCTGGCTAATCGTGGGTGGGATTGTTGGCTGGCTTGCCAGCCTCATGATGCGCACTGATGGACAGCAGGGCATCATCCTGAACGTCGTGGTCGGTATCGTCGGCGCCTTCATCGGTGGCTGGCTGATCTCGCCCTTGGTGGGCACGGGCACGATCAATGACGGCTTCAGCATCGGCTCCGTGCTGGTGTCGCTGGTCGGCGCGGTGATCCTGCTGGCAGTGGTGAACCTGTTTCGCCGCGGTCGCGCCCGCTAAGCGTCTCGACTGATTCCGATGCCGGCCCGGTGGCACACCAGGCTGGCAATGCAGGCTCACCGGCATGGTCCGCGTGGGCCTGCTTTTCGTTGTTGCATTGAGTGTGGATGCGGGAGTACGCTCGTAGGCTGGCAGCACCGCGCCAACCGCATGTGAGTCTTTCTTCCCCTGGTTCCCCCACCGCTCGCGTCCTCTACGAGAGCAACTCGACGCTCGTGCTGCGCATGGGCGGGCGCGACGCATCCATCGTCAAGGAGTACCTCGGCCTTCATGCAGCGCACAGGCATGCGGCGGAGCTCGATGTGCTTTCGCGGCTGCAGTCCGTCAAAGGTGTTGCGCGGCTGGCCGTGCCTCCTCGGCCTGGCGTTCTGGCGCTGGTTGACTCAGGCGGGCAGTCGCTCGCAGCGATGTTGCGTATGCAGCAGGTGCTGCCGGACATGCTGCTGTCCATTGCAACGCAAACCGCGCGAATTCTGGTTGGGGTGCATGCCGCGGGTGTGATCCATCGCGACATCAACCCTGCCAACCTGATCTGGTGCGACGGCCGCGTGGAACTGATCGACTTCGACGTGGCGGGGCCGCTGGAGAGGCTGCGTACTGTTGATCTGGACGGCCAGATCGTGGGAACGCTCGCTTACATCGCCCCCGAACAAACAGGTCGCACAGCACGCCCGGTTGACCAGCGCTCCGATCTGTATGCGCTCGGTGCAACGCTCTACCAACTGGCCACGGGCCGGCTTCCGTTCGAAGAGGCCGACGCCCTGCAGATGGTGCACGCGCACCTCACACGCGAGCCGATGGCGCCCTGCGATGTCGATTCGCGCGTGTCGCGTGCTTTCTCGCAGATCGTGATGCGGCTGCTGGCCAAGGCGCCTGAGGATCGCTACCAGAGTGCAGAGGGCCTGCTTCACGACCTCGCACGGGTATCTGCCCACGATGGATCGCCGCAGACGCCCTTCGTGCTGGGTGAGCGCGACTTTCCCGCGCAGCTGACCGGCCCGGCAGGCCTGGTGGGCCGGCAGGACGAGCTCAATCAACTGCGAACCGTGTTTGCGAGTGCCCTGCACGGGTCCGGGCGCACGGTGCTTGTGGCAGGCGCATCGGGCGTCGGCAAGACCGCTTTGATGCGCGAGATGCGTCCTTGGGTAGGCGCAGCGGGCGGCTGGTTCGTGCAGGGCAAGGTCGATCAGCTCCAGCGTGACGCGGCGGCCGAGGGCGCCTTTACTCAGGCGCTGCGCGCGGTGGCGCGCCTGCTGCTGGCGCAGGACGATGAGTCGCTGCGGGTGCAGCGCCTTGCCATCGAGAACGCTCTGGGCCGCAACGCTGCGTTCTTGACGAGCACGCTGGCCGAATTCGAATTGCTGCTCGGTGTGCAGCCACCGCCGGGCGACATCGATCCCTCGACGGCAGAGTCGCGTTTCATCCAGGCAGCGCTCGACTTGCTCAGTGCGATTGCATCGCCGCAACGGCCGCTGGTGATCGAGCTGGACGACCTGCACTGGGCAGGCGCGATGACCCTGCGCATGTTCGAGCGTGTGATGACCAGCCCGGCGCTGCCCGGCGTCATGCTGGTCGGAACCTATCGGCCTGTAGATGCCGACGCGCAGCTGGCGTCGTTCCTGGACCGCTGGCGCGCGCTGCCGGCCCCGCCCGTGCACCTGGCACTGGAGAACTTGCCGCCTGAGGCGGCGTCGGACCTGGTCGCCCGCACGCTGCGCCTGGGCCGCGAGCGAGCTGGGCAACTCGCCCGCTCGCTTCAGTCGCTCACCGGCGGCAATCCGTTCGACACGCTGGAAATGCTCAACGCCCTCAGGCGCGATGGCGTGCTGCGCCTGATGCCTGAGGGCTGGCAATGGGAGGACGCTGCCATTGCCCGCTTCGTGGGGCGAAGCAATGTGGTTGACCTGCTCGCTATCCGCATCGCGCGCCTGGCAGCGCCCACACGCAGCGTGCTCGAGCTCATGAGTTGCCTGGGCAACAGTGTGGAACTGCCCCTGCTCGAAGTGGCGACCGGCTTGAATGTGCACGCGCTGCGCGAGCAGTTGGCCGCAGCGCTGGACGACGGGCTGCTGGTGGTCGATGCCCATTCGCCAAACACCATCTACTTCCGCCACGACCGTGTGCAGCAAGCCGTGCTGGCGCCGCTGGACGAGCCGCAGCGCGCGGCAGCCCACCTGACACTGGCGCGCCGGCTGGCTGGCCACACGCAATTCCACGGCGATGCGGCGCATCACTTTGCTCAGTGTGTGCCGCTGCTGCAAGACCCGGCCGAACAGCGCGTGGCTGCGCAGCTGCTGAACGCTGCTGCTGATCGCCAGGCCAGCACAGCGGACTACGCGCTGGCCGAGCGCTACCTGATCGCCGCCCGCACGGTGCTGGCAGCCCACCGCGATCCATCCGACAGCGCCTTGCGTCTGGCGATCGACACAAAGCTGCACACGGCGCTCTACAGCCTGGGTCGCCACGACGAGCTGGACGCACTGTTTGCTGATATCGAAGCTCGCGCGGCCGACCCCATGGACCTGCTGGAGCCCGTGTGCCAGCGCATGCGTGTGCTCGACTTGCGCCGCGATGCGCAAGGCGCGCTCGGTGCGGCTGTTGCGCTGCTGGCGCGCCTGGGTGTGCAGGTGCCTGCTGACTTCGACGATCCCACAGTGCCCGCGCGGCTGGACGCGCTGGCCGACTGGTTGCGCATGGACAGCGCGATTGCGCACGCCAGCCGTGCGCAGATACAAGAGCCGCGCCAGCTTGCTGTTGCGCGCCTGCTCAGTCGCATGGTGCGCTCTGCGTCGATAGACAAAGCGCAGCAATGGGCGCTGGAGTGGTCGATTCTGGAGTGCCTGAAGCTCTGGACTGATCATGGCGCGTGCGCTGACCTGCTCGTGGGCATCGCTCGCATCAGCATGATGCTCATGCGCTCGCGCGGCGACTACCGCACCGGCTACGACATCACGCGTCACGTGCTGGAGGTTGGTGAAGCACTGGCCTACGAGCCGCAAACGTCGGAGGCGCGCGCCGTCTTTGCGTATGTGTCGTGCTACTGGATCGAACCCTTCGAGTCGGCTGCTGGCCATGCGACGCGCGCCTATGAGGGCGTGCGCTCAAGTGGCGATATCGCATATGCCTGTTTTGTCAGGCGCCTGTCGACATGGATCGGGTTCGAAATTGCGCCGACCATTGGCGCATCCATGGACGACATTGCGCAAGGCCTTGTCGTTTGCCAGCGTGCTGGCAACCAGACTGCAGAGGCGATGTATCGCATCGAAGCGCAGATGATGCGTGCACTGGCTGGCTTGACGGACGGCCCGCTCAGCCTGCAGGACGCGCAGTTCGATGAAGCTGCGTTGATCGCAGGCATGGGAAGGACTCCCTTCGCTGCGATGACGTACCACTCGCGCAAGTTTTTTCTGTGCATGATCTTCGGGGACCGGCACGCGCTCGCCCACCATGTCGAGCAACTCGTTGCGCTGCACGGCGACGACCTGGTGTTCGTCGAGGCGCATCTGGCGGTCGCGCTTTGCGCTGCGTGGCAGCTGCAAGCCCTTGATGACGGCGCGGCTCTACGGGCAGACGTGCTGCGAACCGAGCTCGATGCTCAGTGGCGCTGGTTCGCGGCCCGTGCAGCTGACCAGCCCTACAACTTCGCGCACCTCGAGCGCCTGCTCGCGGCCGAGCGCGCGTGGGCCGCGGGCCAGTGGTGGGAAGCTGCGCGCGCCTTCGATACGGCGGTGGCGCAAGTGCGCAAGCGCAAGCGAGCCTGGCAACGTGCGTTGATCGTCGAGCGTGCAGGCCGTTTCCACCTCGCGCAAGGGCTCGCGCAAACCGGGCAGCTGCTGCTGGCAGAAGCACTGGGCCACTATGAAGCGTGGGGCGCGACAGCCAAGGTGGCGCAAATGCGCGCCGAACACGACTTCCTGCACGCAGGCGCCCCAGTGGCAATGGAGTCGAACTCCCTCGTTTCAGTGTTGACAACCACGTCCTCGCGCGGCGCTGGCGCCATGTCATCGAACACGCTCGACTTCGTAGGTTTGCTGCAGGCCTCGCAGGCACTGAGTTCAGAAACAAGCCTGCCGAGCCTGGCGGCACGCGTCACCGGCGTGCTGGAAGCCCTGACAGGCGCCACGCATGTGCATGTGCTGTCCTTGAACGACGGCGCATGGAGGCTGCTTGCACCGCACCCGCACGCAGGTCCAATCGAGCTGGCTGAAGCACACGTGCAGGCACTGCTGCCGATGTCGGCTGTTCGCTATGCGGAGCGCACCGGCGAGATGCTGGTGGTGGACGACGCCGTCTCGGACAACCGCTTCATGCGCGATGCGTACTTTGCCGATGCCGCCGTGTGTTCCCTGGTGGTAGCGCCCATCGTGAGCCAGGGGCAGGTGCGCGCGATGCTGCTGCTTGAAAACCGCAGCGGCCGCGCGGCATTCAACCCCCAGCGGCTCGATGCGGTGCACCTGATTGCCGGGCAGCTGGCGGTGTCGATCGTCAATGCGCAGCTGTATGAAAGCCTGGAGTCGCGGGTGATCGCCCGCACACGCGAGTTGCATGAGGCGCAGGCGCGGCTCGTTTCTGCGGCGCGGCGAGCCGGCAAGGCTGAAATTGCGAACAACGTGCTGCACAACATTGGCAACGTGCTCAATAGCGTGACCGTCTCGGCGAGCCTGGCACGGCGAACGCTAGGCAATTCACGCGCCGCCAGCCTGGGCAGGGTGGCCAGCCTGCTCGACGAGCAGCGTGACTCGATTGCCAGCTTCATGGCTGACGACCCGCGTGGCAAGGCATTGCCTGGTTACCTGAGGCAGTTGATGACAGCCATTGAGGCCGAGCGCAGTGAAGCCGTCACCGATCTTGAGCGCATGTCCAGCGGCATTGAACACATCAGGTACCTGGTCGCGACGCAGCAGTCGAACGCCGGGCCTTCGAGCATGCTCGAGGTCACGACGCCACACGATCTGCTCGGTGAGGCCTTGCATGTGTGCGCAACCTTGATCGAGCAGCACGGTGTTCGTGTGGAGCGTGACTACGCGCAAATTCCATTGCTCTATCTTGACAAGCCCCGGCTGCTGCAAATCGCGGTGAACCTGATTGGCAATGCAGCGCAGGCCATGGAAGATGTGCCGCCCGCCTCGCGCGTGCTGACGATCGCAACGGCCATCAGCAGCACCGACGAGGGCGATCGGCTGCGCATTACCGTGAGCGACCGGGGTGTGGGCATCGATGCCGACAACCTCACGCGCATCTTCGGGCACGGCTTTTCGTCCCGCAAGGATGGCCATGGCTTCGGGCTGCATGCGAGCGCGGTGGCCGCTGTGGAGATGGGGGGCACCGTCACCGCGCACAGCGACGGGCCGGGCCGGGGCGCGACCTTCACGATTGATGTGCCGCTGGTTCCTGCACCGGCTTGAACGCCCATGCGTTGCGCGACAGCGCCAACAGCACCATGCCCGCAGCCATCGGCACGGCCAGCAACAGCAATTGCGCTGCCATCGCCAGCACCGGCGCAGCCGCGAGGGCGTCGATCCAGTGGCGCGCGTAGAGCGCCAGCAGCAGCACGGCCAGCCATGGCAAGGCGCGCAGCCAACGGGTGGCAGATCCATCGAGTGCCGCGCGTCCACCCAGCATGAAAAGCGCAGACGCGACGAACACCAGTGTGTAGAAAGAACCGATCACCGGCTGCGCGCTGCCGGCATGCGCCCTCAAAGGCCAATACGCGAGCCATGAAAGGCAGGCCAGCCCCAGGGTGAGCGCAGCGATACGTGCGCGAGCGCCGCTGCGGCTGTCGGTGAATTCGGTGGGTGGCTTCATGGCGGGCAGGAACATGAGACACAGCAGCCCCACCAGGGCGTCAACCACCAGCGTCGCCGGATAACCCCAGGCTTCGACAGCAAGGCCGTTCCAGCCCGCCGTGAAAGCAATCGCGAAATTCACCATCGACGTGTACGCCGTGAATTGCATCGCTGCCACGCGCGGATCAGTCACATCCATCAGCGCGGCCACGCGCGTGCCGTACATCAGGCCGACGCACAGCGCATAGGCGAGGCTCGCCAGCCAGAGCGCGCGAATGAGTTCGGGCACCGCTTGCGCTGCCGGCTTGCCGGGCATCACGTAGCCGTGCACAAAGAGGACCCAGGCCAGCCACATGACGGGCACCACCGTGCCGACGATGTAGATGGCGAGCGTGAGGCGGCGCCCGAAGCGGTCGGACAGCCAGCCGCCCACCACCATGGCGGCGACGGCGAGCAACTGCGTCCAGAGTTTGAGCGAGCCGAACTCACTGTCCGACATGCCGAATTCCACCGCGAGGTTGGAGTCGAGCGGTGAGCCGAGCGCCATCGCGCCTGCGGGCAGCAGCGCAAACATCACGCCGCGAAAGGAGGCGCGATTGCCGGCGAATGCCCGGAACGCATGACCCGCGAACAAGTGCACGCGGTCGCGCACGCCGCGCAGGCCTGTTGCCATGCTCGTCGTCACCACGGCGGCGGCCGCCGACTCGCGCATCGGCAGCACGACGAGCAATGTGACACCCAGAATTGCCGCTGCCACCATTGCCGCTGCCATCTCCAGCGAGACACCCCAGCCGAGCATGAACAGCACGCCGGCACCACCCGCGGTGTGCCCGAGCAACGCGCCGGCAAACATCGTCCCGTTGGCAAGGCCGCGGCTGTTTTCGTCGAGCACATTGATAGCCATGGCGTCGATGGCCACGTCGTGAATGCCCGCGCAAATGCTGTGCAGCACCAGGATCGCCGTCACAAGCCCCAGGCCGCCGGCCAGCGGCAGGGGCGTGATCGCGAGCAGCGTGGCCACCATCATCAATTGCATCGCGAGAATCCACGCGCGCCGGTGGCCCAGGCGCTGCGAGCGGAAGACGTCAACGACGGGTGCATATGCCCACTTCAAGGCCCAGGGCAGGTAGAACGCGGCCACGAATGCGCCGATTTCTGCCGGGCCGACGCCTTGCCTGCGCAATTGCGTTGCGATGGCCACACTCACGAAACCTTGTGGCAGCCCCTCGGCGATGTAGAGCGCGAAGAAGGCGGCGATACGGCGACGGGGTGTGTGCAGGAGATCGATGAGCATGTGCAAATGCTAGCGAAACGCGATGTCAGTCTGGCGTATCCATAGGGCGCGCAACGTTGAACGTGTGCACGTAGCTGCAGCCCTGCGGCTCGCCGGGCGCGAACTCAAAGCGCACTCTTGAAATGCCGGCAGACGGTTCGGGCCACGGCGCGCTTTGTGTTGACGCCACGCCGTCAATGAGGTGTGTCTGCTCCAGGGTCTTTGCAGCCGCGCACGGCTCATCGATGTAGTGCTGGATGAAGACAACGTCGCGCTTGGGCGATCTCATGGACCACCAGTTGATCTCGCCCGGTGGCAGGAGATCGGCCGTCATGGCGTCCCGCAAATTTTCGACCAGCGGCGCAAGCGACTTGAGAATGCGCAGTCGCAGCCAGTACGTCGCGCTTGCATCGCGGGTGCCAGCGCGCTCCTGGGCGTCAAGCTCCCAGACTGCGTTGTGAAATGTGCGTACGGAATAGTCGGGGTCAAGCTCCACCGCATCGAGGGCATCTACGAACAGTTGCTCAAGTCCCAGCAGCTGCGCGCCTGTCATCGTGGAGATGTCGACGCAAATGTGCACTGCCGCGCGATAGGCCGGGTAGTGCGGCTGGTGCACGCCCCGTGCCGCTCGTGCTTCGATGATGCGGGCCTGAATCTCATCGAGGTGCCAGCGTGCCACACCAATGTCAGTGATGGATTTGCCGAACGTGCTCTCGCGAAAGTCCTGTTGCGCCGACCTCCAGGCCTCGTGCGCGTGCACGAACGCCTTCGACTCCTGAAATGGAATGCTGGCGCTGATTTCGCGCAGCAAGCCCGTGGAGGTGATCGCCAGGCTCCTGCGCTCCGCATGAGTCAGGTAGGAGTCGATCGTGTTGACGGCCAGGCCCGAAGGCGCGCGCAGAAAGTTCGCGTCCGCAGCGCCGAGTCGCGCAGGGGGTTGAATGGCAAGGTCCGCCGGCGCTCGCCGCTTGAGCGACATGTGCCGCACGTGCGGCACGTCAGCCGGCGCCTGGGCCTGGGGTTGCGCCTGTGTCTGGTCTGGCACGGCTCGCACGCCTGCCGACGCAAGATGATTTTCAATAGGCAAATCGATGGGCACTTGTTTCTCCGGATGATCCACATGGGTAACATCCGGCGCGCTGGCGTTGCAGGCCGGCGCCTTTCTCAGTGGCTCGCGTGTAGCAAATCGAGCAAGGTGCGCGCAATGACTTTCGTCGCACGGCGCAGGTCTTCGAGCACGAGATGTTCGTCTGCGCGTTTTGCGTTCGACTCGAGCACCGTGCGTGGCCCGGCGCCATAGATCACGCCGGGAATGCCAGCTTCTGCGTACAGGCGCACGTCGGTGTAGAGCGGCGTGCCCATTGCGGGGATGTCAACGCCAAACACTGCCTTGCCGTGTTTTTGAATCGCATCGACCAGCGGCTGGTTGCCGGGCAGCGGCCGCATCGATCGCGCGAGCAGCAGGCGCTTGATGTCCACGCTGACGCCCTCGCATTGCGCGGCAGCCTTGGCAATGACATTGCGAATCGATGCCTCCACCGCCACCGGGTCTTCTTCCGGGATCATGCGGCGGTCGAGCTTGAAGACGACCTTGCCGGGCACGACGTTGGTGTTCGTGCCGCCTTCGATACGCCCGACGTTCAGGTATGGATGGCTGATGCCCGTGACTTGCGAAGTGACCGCGCGGTAGCGCTCGTTTTCGGCGTACAGCGCATTGAGAATCTTCACTGCCGCCTGCAACGCATCGACACCCGTGTGGGGAATGGCCGCATGCGCCATCTTGCCGTGCACAGTCACTTCCATCTGCAGGCAGCCGTTGTGGGCCGTAACCACTTCATAGCTGAAGCCCGCCGCGATCATCAAGTCGGGCTTGGTGAGGCCATGGCGCAGCAGGTAGCCCGGGCCGAGTTCGCCGCCAAATTCTTCGTCGTAGGTGAAGTGCAATTCGACAGCGCCGTTCAACTTGGCGTGCAGTGATTCGAGCGCGCGCACAGCAAACGTGAAGCTCGCAAAGTCGCTCTTGCTCACGGCCGCCGCGCGCCCGTACAACTTGCCGCCTTCGATCTCGCCGCCGTAGGGCTCGTGCGTCCAGCCTTCGCCGGGTGGCACCACGTCGCCATGTGCATTCAGTGCCACGGTACGGCCCGCGCCGTATTCGCGCCGCACGATCAGGTTGGTGATCGACTCCATGCCTTGTGCGCGCACTTCGGCCTCGGGCACGGCGTGCTGCTTTGCGTCGAAGCCGAATTCGCGCAGCAGCTGCGCTGTGCGATGCGCATGCGGCGCGTTGTTGCCAGGCGGCGTGTCGGTGGGCACGCGCACGAGTTCCTGCAGGAAGCGCACTTCATCGTCGAAATGCGTGTCGATCCACGCGTCGAGCTTGTCGTAATCGGTCATTGGTTGTTGCAGGCCCTAGTGTTCCGAGGCAAGGCCGCCCAGCAAATTCATGAATGCTTCCACGGCCAGTTGGATGTCGTCGCTGGTGGAGCTCTCCAGCGGGTTGTGGCTGATGCCCGAGTTCTGGCCGCGCACGAACAGCATGGCCTGCGGCATGATTTCATGCAGCTTCATCGCGTCATGGCCTGCGCCGCTGGGCATGCGATAGATCGGCACGCCCAATGCGGCAACGGCACCTTCCCAGCGCGCCTGCCATTGCGGTGCGCTGGGCGCGGCGGCGGCCTTCATCGTCAGTTCAGTGGTGGCGCGGATGCCGCGCCGCGCGCAGATCGATTCGAGCGCGGCCATCACATCCGCCGTGAGTGCATCTCGCTGCGCATTGTTGGGTGCACGCAGGTCGAGGCTGAAGAGGCAGCGGCCCGGCACGACGTTGATCGAGCCGCCCGGCACCTGCAGCATGCCGATGGTGCCGACTGAATCGCCGTCTTGCGCGGCGCGTTGTTCGATGTAGAGCGCCAGTTCTGCGACGGCCGCAGCGGCATCGCGCCGGCGGTTCATCGGCGTGGTGCCAGCGTGGCTCGCCATGCCAACGGCTTCGCACTGGTAACGCACGCCGCCATTGATCGACGTCACGATGCCCAGCGGCAGATCGATTTCATTGAGCACCGGCCCTTGCTCGATATGCACTTCCACAAAGCCGAGATAGCCCGCCGGGTTGCGCTTCAGCGCGCTGATGGCTTCGAGCGTGGCAGGCAGGCCTGCGTGCTGCATGGCTTCGCGCATCGTCACGCCGTCGGCGTCTTTTTGCTCCAGCCACGCAGGGTTGAATTCGCCCAGCAACGCGCCAGAGCCAAGAAACGTTGCCTTATAGCGCTGGCCTTCTTCTTCTGCGAACGCAACGACTTCGATGCCGAACGGCAGACGGCGTTGCTGCGCAGCGAGCTCGCGCACGCAGGCCATTGGCGTGAAGATGCCGAGGCGGCCGTCGTACTTGCCGCCGTTGCGCACGGTGTCGTAATGCGAGCCCGTCAGCAGCCACTTGTTGCCGTTACCTCTGTACTTGCCAACGACGTTGCCCACGGCATCGAGCGTGACCTCATCGAAGCCGCAGTCGCGCATGTTCTGCATGATGCGTGCGGCTGCGCTGCGATGTGCGTCGGTGAGGTACGTGACGGTGAGCTGGCGCTTCTCGGCGTAGCCCGGATCGCTGAATTCAGCCAGCGCCTCCTGCCAGTCCCACACGAGGTTGCCGAGTGCGGGCACAAGGCCGAATTTGTCGTTCAAGCGTAGCTCGACGATGCGGTGGATGTTGCGCAGTGATTCAGCGAGTTCGAAGTCAGCCGGGTTGGCCAGCCGCCGCTCGAAGGTGTCGATGATTTCATGGCGCGACAAGCCGGTGCCGCGCGGCCCGCGCACCGCCAGGATGAACGGGTGGCCGAACTTCACGTTGTAGTCCGCATTCAGCCGCTGGATCTTCGCGAATTCTTCTGGCGTGCAATCAGCCAGCCCCGCCTTGCCTTGCTCGTTGGTCGATTCCGCGGTGAGCGTCTTGCTCACCATGGCCTTGCCCGCGAGTTCCGGGTGGGCGCGAATCAGCTCAAGCTGCTTGTCGCGGCCCGCCTCGGCGACGACGCGCGCCATGGCGTGCTTGAGTTGCGCGACTGAATCGAACGGCCGCTGCGCGAGCGCCTGCTGCGCGATCCATGGCGAATGTTCGTAGAGGCCGTCCAGCAACTGTGCGGCTTGCGACGTTGACGCCGCGTTGACTTGTTCGAGCGTGATCATGCGGCGGGTTTGAACGGGTGGACGTGTTTCCAGTGGCGGGCGATGTCGATGCGGCGGCACACCCACACCTTGTCGTGCTGCTGCACGTAGTCAAGAAAGCGCTGCAGCGCCACGATGCGGCCGGGCCGGCCCAGCAGGCGGCAATGCATGCCGATGCTCATCATCTTGGGCGCGGTTGCGCCTTCGGCATACAGCGCATCGAACGTGTCGCGCAGGTAGATGAAGAAATCCGTCGCCTGCGCAAATCCCTGGGCCGAGGCGAAGCGCATGTCGTTCGCATCCAGCGTGTACGGCACGACCAGGTGCGGCACCACATCGCCGCTGCTCTTGCGCACCGTCATCCAGAAGGGCAGGTCGTCGCCGTAGTAGTCGCTGTCGTATTCAAAACCGCCGTAGTCCACCACCAGGCGGCGCGTGTTGGGGCTGTCGCGGCCGGTGTACCACCCGCGGGGCCGCTCGCCGGTCATCTGCTCGATGATCTGCATCGCCTCGCGCATGTGTTCGCGCTCGGTGCGCTCGTCCATGTCCTGGTAGCTGATCCAGCGCCAGCCGTGGCAGGCAATTTCATGGCCCAGCTCGCGAAACGCGGCAACAGCCTCGGGGTTTCGCTGCAGCGCCATCGACACGCCAAACACGGTGAGTGGCAGGCCGCGCTTTTCGAACTCGCGAAGGATGCGCCACACGCCCGCACGCGAGCCGTATTCGTAGATGCTCTCCATGCTCAGATGCCGGTCGGCAAAGCGGGCCGGATTGAACATCTCCGAGAGAAACTGCTCCGAGCCCGCGTCGCCATGGAGCACGGAGTTCTCTGCGCCTTCCTCGTAATTCAGGACAAACTGCAGTGCAACGCGCGCGTCACCGGGCCACTGCGGGTGCGGCGGGGTGCGTCCATATCCAGCCAGGTCGCGCGGGTAGCCCGCTGTGGTGTCGTAGGTCATGCTGCTCGTTTTATACACTCACCCTTCACGGCTTGACCGAAGTTAACCGAAGGAGCGCTGCGATGGGCCTGAGCACACACGTACTGGACACGATGAACGGCTGCCCTGCGGCCGGCATGGCCGCCGAGCTTCACACGGTGGAAGCGGGCGTTGCGAAGCTGGTCAAACGCTTCGTGCTCGACGCCGATGGCCGCAGCCCCGGCGGGCCGCTGTACCGCGATGGTGAGCTCAAGGCCGGCAAGTACCGCCTCGTGTTCGATGTGGCCGGCTACTTCAAGCGCAAGGGCGCGCAGTTGCCCGAGCCGTCATTCCTGGACCAGGTGACGCTGGACTTTGGCGTGGCGCAACCGCAGCAGCACTATCACGTGCCGCTTCTGGTCAGCCCCTGGAGCTACTCGACCTACCGCGGCTCGTGAGATGTCAGTCCTGGCCCTCGGTCAGCGTGTCGAGCTGGAAGCGGCCGCTCTTGTGCCACAGCCACGTGTCGGTGTAGACCACGCGGCCCATGCGCGCGGGCACAGGGAAGGGCGCTGCGGCACGAACCGTGCGCTCGATCTCCTTCACGACCTCAGGCGCGTGGTTGGGCGCACGCATCCAGTTCACTTTTTCGACGTCGCCGTTGCGCCCCACTTCCACTTGCAGCACGCCAATGGCATAGAGCAGTGGCGGCATGCGGCCCTTGTAGATGCGGTCTTTGTTCAGCGCGTACAGGTGGGCGGCGGCGTCAGCGCGATAGGCCTTGGGGTTGGGTGCCTGCGAAGGGCGCGCGGTGTGGCTGGCCACGAAGTCCGGCGTGTTGGGCGGCTCGCCGGCAGCAGCGTCAATTGCGGCTTGAGCAGGTGCCGCCGTGGGTGTGTCGGCTTTTTGTGCGGGCAGCGGCGTGGAGCTGCAGGCGGCCAGAAGCGCTGCGATGGCCGTGCTGATCGCGCCGAACGTGGCCAGCCGGTGTGCGGTTTGAGTTTTCATCCAATGTCTCCGTGGTTATGAATCTTGTCACACCCGCCGGGGCTGCTTCACAGTGTGTGCTGGTAACAGTCTCTGCAGCGCAAGGCTCGGTTCCGCGTGAGCCCGGTGCCTGGATGCTGGTGTTCGACCAGGCGATTGAGGGGACAGTGGGCGGCGGCCACCTTGAACTGCAGGCGATCGCCGCGGCGCGACAAATGCTGCACGGCGAGACAGCTGTTACCAGCGCGTTGCGCTTCACGCTCGGCGCGAGCCTGGGCCAGTGTTGCGGCGGCGTGGTCGAACTGGCGCTGCAGCGGCTGTCTGCGGCGCAACTTGACTCGATGCGCGGGCAGCTGTTTCCACCGGGTGTGCCAGTGGCACTATTCGGCGGCGGCCATGTCGGCACGGCCATCGTGCAGGCGCTGGCGCCGCTGCCGTTCGATGTGCGCTGGATCGACAGCCGCGACGGGATATTTCCGGCGCTGCTGCCGCAAGGCGTGCAGTGCGAACACTCCGACCCGGTCCACGCGGCAGTCGATGACCTGGCGGCGGGCTCGATGGTGCTTGTCATGAGTTTCAGCCATGCCGAAGACCTGGATGTTGTCGCGGCGTGCTTGCAGCGGCTGCGCAAGCGCGATGACTTGCCCTTCATCGGCCTGATTGGCAGCAAGACAAAGTGGGCGACGTTTCGCCACCGGCTCGAAGCGCGCGGTTTCACGCACAATGAGCTGGCGCGTATCACCAGCCCGATTGGCATCGACGGTATTCGTGGCAAGCAGCCTGCCGTCATTGCAGCGAGCGTGGCGGCGCAGTTGTTGCTTCGGCTGTAGCCCTGCAACCGCGACACGCGTTACAACGAGGGAACCGATGGAAAGCTACCTGCTCGACTGGGCCAACCTGCTTTTGCGCTGGGCGCATGTGATCACGGCCATTGCGTGGGCGGGCTCGTCGTTCTACTTCGTGTTCCTGGATTCGAGCCTCACGCCGCCCGTCGATGAAGACCTGAAGAAGCAGGGCGTCGATGGCGAGCTGTGGGCCGTGCACGGCGGCGGCTTCTATCACCCCGTGAAGTTCAATGTGCGGCCGCCCAGGCTGCCGGAGCATCTGCACTGGTTCTACTGGGAGAGCTACACGACGTGGCTGACAGGCTTTGCGCTGTTCACGATTTCGTATTTGTGGAGCGCGGGCACCTACCTGATCGACAAGAGCCTGATGGACTGGTCGCCCGCTGCTGCGATCACAGCGGCCCTCGCATTCCTGGCTGTGTTCTGGCTGCTGTATGACGGCATCTGCCGCGTGTTCGGCCAGCGGCCGGGCGGCGACAAGATCGTCGGTGCGCTCGTGTTTGTGCTGGTGTGCATCGCGTCGTGGCTGGCTTGCCACCTGTTTGCAGGGCGCGCGGCCTTTTTGCTCGTCGGCGCCATGATTGCCACGGCGATGAGCGCGAACGTGTTTTTCTGGATCATCCCCGGGCAGAAAAAAGTGGTCGCGTCGATCAAGGCGAATGAGCCGGTGGACCCGATCCATGGCAAGCGCGGCAAGCAGCGCAGCGTGCACAACACGTACTTCACGCTGCCGGTGATTTTTGCGATGCTGTCGAACCACTACAGCTTCACGTGGAGCCACCCGCAGAACTGGCTGGTGCTGATCCTGATGATGTTTGCGGGTGCGGCGATCCGCCAGTTCTTCGTGATGCGGCACGGCTGGAAGCTCGGGCGTAACGCCAACCCCGTCAAGTACGCGCTGGTGGGCGTTGCGGTGATTGTGGGGGTTGCCGTATGGCTGGCACCTGCCAAGGTGACCACTTCGGGCGCAGCGGCGCCCACGCCTGCAACCTACGCGGATGTGCAAAAGGTGCTGGAGCAGCGGTGCTACCAGTGCCACGGCGCGCAGCTGCAGATGAAGAACATGCGAGTGGATTCACCCGCGCTCGCCAAGCAGCACGCCAGCGCCATCTACCAGATGGCTGTAGTCACGAAGGTCATGCCCATCAACAACGCGACCGGCATCACGGATGCGGAGCGCGCGTTGATCGGGCGATGGTTCGAGGCGGGCGCACCAGCGCCCTGAGCTCAGTTCTTCTTGGTGTCGGCAGGTGTGGCGGCCTGTGCAGAAGGCGCGCATTCGCTCTTGCGAACGAGGTTGCTGCCCGTGGGCGCGTCAGTGCGACGGCATGCGATGGCGTCTTGTTGCTCAACAGGGGATTTAGCGGAATGCGTGGCGCAAGCGGCCAGCAACATCGTGACGCCAAGAATGCAAAAAAGCTTTTTCATTTGAACTGCAACTGCTTGTGGCAACTGCCTTGAAGTGAATGGGTGAGCGCGGATTTTATGAAAATTGCGCTGTATCACTATTGGAGTAACGGGGGGTTCGGCGGCACACACATGGCAGTGCGAGCGGCTGGCTCGAATGGAGCAGTCGCAAGGCCGGCAACGAGCCGAGCATGCCCCGTGCGGGGCGCCTTTGTGACAACGCGCAGTTGGTCCTGAAGGCTGCCCCGTCGTTTTTCACCTGGAAGTATTGACTGCGACAGGCGCATTGCTCCAAGCCAGTAAACGCATTACACGAAAGTGAGCGCACGCTGGCACGAGGCCGGCTTTGCGTTCAGGCTGCTCTTGCGACCACTCTCAAAAAATATTTTCAAATATTTTTGCCAAACCGCTAAACGGATCGCCTTGCGTGTCTATGTATTAGTTGAGGGGACGTTGATTTCCCCGAAGAACAACTGATAGGAAGCACACTGCATGGTCGCGATTGTTTCGGGCAACAGCCTGGGTTTGTCACTTACTTCATTGGCGACGCTGGGCCAGCAAGGCAGCGTTGGCTCGTCAGGCGCTGGGCGCAGCGGCGAGCAGGTTTTTGTTAACGCGAGCAACGGGAATCTGGTGCTGCGCGATCAGGACGACTACGTTGCCGCGTATGGGCTGGATGTGTCGGCGGTACGCACGTACAACAGCGCTGGGAAGATCGTAGGTGGGGTGCAGGACAGCTGGGCAGTAGGCGTCTCCCGCCAGAAGGTGACCGTGCCCGCGACGTGGGGCACGGGCACGATCACGCGTACGGACTTTGATGGCGCGGAGGCGACCTATATCTGGGGCGGGCTCAATGGCTCCAGTCCGTACTACGAGACGACTGCGGGCGCAGGCGCTAACGACACCATCACGCGCGATGCTGGTACGGGTCAGTACATCTGGACGGATGGCGCTACGGGCGCCTTGGAGCGGTACGACGCGAGCGGGCGCCTTGTGAGCACGGAAGACATCCAAGGCAATCGCATCGTTCACACGTACAACGCGCAAGGACGCCTGGCGAGTTCGGTCGGCGCGAATGGTGAGACGGTGTCGTACCTGTATTCGGCCGCGGGCGACCTCACCGACATCACAACATCCGTGCCGGCAGGCACAGTCACCAAGCGCGTGCACTACGACTGGGATGCGAGCCACCGCATGACGCGGGTCACGGTGGACCTGACGCCTGCTGATGGCAGCACTGCAGATGGGGTGTCGTACTGGACGACCTACAGCTACGTGGGCACCAGCAACCGCATCGAGACGATTGCGCAGAAGGACAACTCCTCGCTCAAGTTCGCCTACGACGCGCAGCAGCGGGTGGTGAGCATCACCGATGCGCTGAGCCGCGTGACGACGCTGACTTACGACGCAACAGGCCTGAAGACTCGGGTGCTAACCGCTGGCGGCGTCGCAAGCGACCTGCTCTACAACGCAGCCGGGCGTTTGAGCGAGATTGATGTAGCCGGGCAGCTGGAACACGCCTTCTCGTACATCAATGTTGATGACGTGACGAGCGTGACCGACGGCGCAGGCCAGACCACCACATTCAGCTACGACACGCGAGGCAACCAGCAGTCGCAGCGCGACGCAGCGGGCAACACCATCGAGCGCACGTACAACGCGAACAACACGCTCAAGACAGAGACCGTGTATCACGTGGCCGCGAGCACGCAAGGCCCGGTGACACCAGCAGCCGCACCAGCCACCACCAACTACATCTACAACGCGAGCAAACCCGCCGAGCTGCGCTTCGTCGTCTCTGCGCAGGGTCGAGTGACTGAATACCAGACGGTGAAGATGCCGGGCGCTGTGGGCAGCGTCGGGCCGACGACGATCCTGGTTTACGACCAGGCGACATATACAGGCGCGCTCACCGAGACGGCACTGGCCACGTGGGCATTGACCCAGCCCGCCGAGGGCATCATGCGCACCGACCTGAGCTATGACGCGCGGGGGCAGCTGGAGTCGAAGACGACATATCTGAGTGTGGACGCGACACGTTTGGGCGTGGTTGCGGGCAAGACGACTACAAGCTACACGTACACGACTCAGGGCTTGGTGTGGACCACCACACAGCCGGGCGCGACTGGCTCCACATCAGGCGTGACCACGAACGTGTACGACGGCCTGGGCCGCTTGTTGCAGGTGACGAACGCGTTGGGCGAAATCACGCTCACGAGCTACGACGACGCGCTGATGCAAACCAAGGTGAAGCTGGCGAACAACCAGACGAGCATCAGCACCACAGATCGCGCAGGCAATGTGCTGAGTGTTTACAACACGAACGCAGCATTGGCGAACCTGGGCACGACGCAGTACGCGTATGACAAGGACGACCGCCTCGTCATGACGACTGATGCGACAGGTGTTCGCACGTTCAAGGTCTATGACGCGCAGGGCCGACTGGCGGGTGACGTAGATGGTGATGGCACGCTCGTGGAATACATGTACGACGCGGCGGACCGACTCTCACGCACGGTGAAATACACAACGGCGGTGGTGCAAAGCAAGCTGGTCGACGCAGCAGGCAATGCCCTCGCTCCCGTGATCGACACGATCCGCCCAACCGCCTTGGCGCTCACAGACCAAAGCACGTGGCGCGCCTATGACGCAGCCGGGCGCCTCAGCAAAACCGTCAGCGCCGAGGGTTCAGTCGTTGAGTTCACGTACGACGGTGCGTCGCTACTCATGGCGACCAAGGAATACGCCACGCGTCTGACAGCCACTCAGATGGCGGCGCTGGGTAACAAACCTTTGCCCTCTGCCATCGCGCCCACGCCAGACGCAGCGAGCGACCGCGTCTCGCGCAACTTCTACGACGCCGACAATTTACTCATTGGCACGCTCGACGCGATGGGCTACGTCACGCAGATGACCTACGACGCGGCGGGCCAGCTGGTGCAGAAGCGCCGCTCGTACAACCTGACTCCAACTGCGCAGCGAGCCACAGGCACGCTCGCTGCGCTGGTGACCGGTGCAGGCGCCAGCGCCCAAGACGAAACCACGACGTACTTGCGCGACGGCAAGGGCCAGCTCATCGCACAGGTGGATGCGGCCAAGAATTACACCGAATACGGCTACGACCTTGCAGGCCGCCAAACCTCGACCACGCGCTACGCCAAGAAGGTCACCACGGCGTTCACCTGGTCATCCAAGCTGAGCGACATCAAGCCAGCCGCCACTGCCGGCCAGGACCTGACCACCAGCCTGAGCTACGACGCGCTGGGCCGCTGCACGCAAGAACTCGATGCGAGCGGCACCAAGACCACGCACACCTACAACACGCTGGGCCTGCTCACGCAAACAAAAACCTCGGTAAACCTGGCGAATGAACGCGTAGCCGTCACGCTGACCTATGACGACCTGGGTCGCCTCATATCGGAAACCACCGCAGACAACCGCACCCTCACCCACGCCTACGACCTCGCGGGCCGGCGCATCAGCACCACTAATGGCCCGGGCAACAAAACCCTGTTCTTCTATGACGCCGAGAGCCGCCTGATCTACACCGTGGACGCCACCGGCGGCGTGAGCGAGACGGACTACGACACGCTAGACAACAAGCTCGCCGAAATCCGCTACACCCAGAAGAAACTCACCGCCACCACACTCAGCTCGCTCACCGGCGGCCTGATCACTGCAGCCAACGCGGCAACCCTCGTCAGCAGCGTTCAGACTGCAGGCCAGGACGCGCGCATTGACTACAAGTATTTGCGCGATGGCCATATCTCCTCGATCAAGGACGCCAACGGCAACACGACGTATTACTACTACGACGCGTTCGGTGCGTCGCTGGGCTGCGTCGATGGTGCAGGCAACGTGCAGTACAGCGTGTACGACGCCAATGGGCGGGTGGTGCAAACCACGCGCCTCGCCAAAGCCATCTCGGGCGTCACCGCAGCAACGACGCTCGCAGAAGTGAGCCAGCGCATCGCCGCCGTGATCGGCGATGCGGGTGACCAGACGATCTACCGCGTCTATGACATGGATGGGCGACTTACCGCAACGGTGAACGGCCTGAACGAAGTCGAGCGCTTCTGGTATGACGGCAACGGCAACGTGATCGAGCACCGAGCCTATGTGAATCGGGTGGCTGCGGGCTGGACGCCAACTAACCTCGTCACGACTGACCACATCGACGACCGCCGCACGCGCACGATGTACGACAGCTTCAACCGCGCGATCTACACGGTCGATGGTGCGGGCTCAGTCACCACGTACCAGTACGACCTGGACGGCAACGTCACACAGCAGCGCGTGTTCGCCAAGGCCATTGACCCGGCGACCTTCAACGGAACAACGCAAGTCATCCCCGGCGCAGCGGCGACGACGCCAGACACGATCACCACCTACACCTACGACTCAGACAACCGCCTGATCTGGAGCGTGGACGGGGCAGGTGGCGTGACGCGCCGGTACTACGACAAGGACGGCAACGTCACGCAGCTGGTGCAATTCGCCACTGCAGTGACGCCGGGCACGAGCGTGGCATTGGCAGCGGGAATCATCACGTATGCGAGCACCGGCAAAGACCGCATCACCAACTACACGTACGACGCGGCGGGCCGCCAGATCTACGCCGTTGATTCACTCGGCACGATCACCGGCACGGTGTACGACAAGGCGGGCAACATCACGGCGAGCATCCAGTACGCCAAGCTTGGCGCAGCACCCGCCCCGGGCGTGCCGCGGGCGCAGGGCACTCCTGCTGAAGACGGCAACGACCGCATCACGCGCATGGCGTACGACGCAGCGAACCGGCTCGTGTTCACCGTGGACGCGACCGGCGCAGTCGCAGAGCGCAGTTATGACGGCGCGGGCAATGTGAAGAGCATCACGCAGTACGCGAACGTGATCGACGCTGCGAAGTTCAATGCGTTGAGCAAGACGGCCACGTGCGACGAGATCAACGCGGCGCTGGTGAAAACATCAACGGCGAACCGCGTGCAGGCGCAAACGTTCGACAAGGCGAACCGGATCGCCACGACAACGGATGGTGTGGGCCACATCACCACATACAGCTATGACGGCCTGAACCGCTCGACTGCCATCACGGACAGCGGCGCTGGCATCACCTCGCGCACCACGACGTACACCTACGACGGCGCGGGCCGCACAAGTTCGGTCACAGACGCGCTCGGCCAAACCGAGCGCTACACCTACGACGGCGTAGGCAACAAACTCACGTTCCAGAACAAGCGAAATGCCATCTGGACGTACGAGTATGACGCTGCGGGTCGCATGACAGACGAGTACACGCCCAGCGTGGACGTCACCAGCGTTACGAGCGGCCTCGTGATGACGACGGCTGCACGCGTGATCCGCACCACCAACACCTACGACGCTGCAGGCAACCTGCTCTCGCGCACAGAAGCCGTGGGCCGGCCCGAGCAGCGCACGACGAGCTACGAATACGACGCGCTGGGCAGGCAGATTCGCACACGCTTCCCCTCGGTTGCCGTGTACGTTGCGGAGACCGACTCCGCGATCGCGACGAACGGTCAGGGCAACGCAGCAACGCGAACCGATGCAGCCGTCGCAGGCGGCATCTACACCGAGACCACTTACGACGCATTGGGCAACGCCATCCGCAACCGCGATGTGGGTGGTGCGCTCAGCTACAAGGTGTATGACCAGCTTGGGCGAGTGACGTACGACGTCGACGCGATGCGCTACGTGACCGGTTACACGCTCGATGTGTTCGGCGGCACAACGACCCTCACGCGCTATGCCAACGCGATGACGCTCACGGGCACAGAGACGTCGCTTAACACTGCGGACATGACCAGCGCCAAGCTCGTCAAAGACAGCGCCGCAGATCGCGTGCTGCTCACAACCTACGACCGCGTGGGCCGTGTGGACACGGTGACAGAGCCCACTGTCGATGTGTACGACCCGGAAGCCACTGGTACTGCGCAGTACTACCAGGCAGGCGCACTCACCGACAACTTCTACAACGCCTTCGGCGAGCTGATCCAGGTTGCGCGCTTCAAGAGCGCAGGCACGGCGAGCACAGCCGCCTACAACCAGTTCAACTATTACGACAACGCAGGCCGGCTGACGGCCACAGTGGACGCTGCGAACTACCTCACCACCACCACCTACGACGTGCTGGGCAACGTGACGCAAACCACGGAGTACGCGAAAGCGCTGACGGGCACGATCACTGCAGCGACCAAGCCCGCAGTACCGACGTCGAGCACGACTGACCGCACCACGACATTCGAATACGACAGCCTCAACCGCAAGAAGACAGAAACCCGCCTGAACGTCGAAGTGACGGACCAGGACACGTTCGTGACCAGCAGCACGAGCGTGATCACGCGCTACGGCTACGACGCGACAGGCAACGTCGTCACGACAGAAACTGCAGACGGCATCACTGGCAACTACTACGACTTGCTGGGCCGCATCACGGCAGTCACCAAGCCCGTGCGAGCGGGCGAAACATCCGGCACGATCACCCCGCTCACCGTGTACAAGCGCGACATATACGGCAACGCCGTCGTGCAGATCGACTACGCTGCAGGTACCGCAGCCGTAGGCGCGACGACGGCGGACCCGAATGACCGCACGAGCTACTCCTTCTTCGACATCGACGGCCATGCGACACGTACCGTCGATGCGAACGGAGCCGACCGCTACGCGTCTTACGACGTGTACGGCCGCGTCGTCAAACAGTGGCAAACCCTCGTCACCGGCACAGCCAACGCCACCATCTTCCACGCGTTCAAATACGACGCCCTGGGCCGCCTCACACGAGACATCACGCCCACCAACAACAGCGCAGACAGTGCAGTCGTCAGCACAGACATCAAGTACAACGCCTTCGGCGACATGATCACCAAGGGTGTCAACGGTGTCACCAGCGAGTACTACGACTACGACAAGGCAGGCCGCCTATGGCGCACGAATGCTGAAAACGGCGTCGCCACCATCTACCTCTACGACCGCCTGGGCAACCGCACCGCGCAGATTCAAAGCTCGGGCGCTGCGTACAACGACGCGGACCTCAGGGCAGCAGGCGTCACCGCAGCCGGCGCAGCCGCCGATACGTCACTGCGCCGCACCAAGACCCGCTACGACGCGCTGGGCCGTGTCACGCAGCAGGCGCGCATCGCGCCTGGCAGCGTGACCGCTACCGTCAATCAAACCTACGACCGCTGGGGCAACGTGCTGAGCATCACCGACGCACGTAACGCCCTGTGGGTCACCCGCTACGAGTACAACGCGAATAGTCAACTCACGCGCCAGTACGTGCCCAATGACGAAGGCGCTGCGCAACTGTCGAGCGTTGTGTACTACGACAAGATGGGCCGACAAGTCGGCGTGCGCGAGTACATCAATGCCACGGCAAGCAACCTCAACCGCATGCGCTACGACACGCAGGGCAACCTGGTTGAAGAGCGCCATGCCGATGGAGGCATCGTCGCCAACAGCTTCAACGTGTTCGGCGAGCGAACCACCAACATCGACGCTGAAGGCAACAAGACCACCTACACGTACAACAAGGCGAGCCTGCAGACATCGACCACGCATTGGGGCAAGGCACTCGGCGGCGGTGCGTACTCCGGCTTCGCCATCTACACCGCGAGCCACAACGCAGCCGGTGACACCGTCACCCTCACCCAGACAACAGGCAACATCACCGAATCCACCGGCTGGGACCTTGCAGGCCGCATGACCAGCCAGACCAACGGCGCGGGCAACGTCACGCGCTACACCTACGACCTGCGCGGCAACGTCACCAGCGTCACGCTGCCCACCGGCACCAAACAATCCACCTCCACCTACGACAGCCGAGACCGCAAGACCAGCGACACCGATGCGCTGGGCAGCATCACCAAGTGGAGCTACGACTACTTCGGCCATGTGCTCAGCCACACCGACATCGGCGAAGCGCGATACGAGTACAAGTACGACAACGCCATGCAGATGAAGTCGCAGACCAACACACGCGGCCAGAGCCTGCTGTACGGATACGACGGCGCGGGCCAGATGACGCAGATCGTCGATACGGTCAATGGCATGCAGACCACCGACTACACGTATGACCTCTCAGGCCACAAGCTGAGCGAACACGTCGCCGTAACGCAAAACGGCTCGCGCATCACCGTGCAAGACAACCACATGAGCTACGACAGCCTGGGGAGATTGCGCTGGATGGCCGACGACCACATCCAGGCGCGCATGGACTACGACCTGGTGGGCAACCGCACGAGCGTGACAACACACGTGGTGAACAAGGTGGGTATGACCGATGAGGTCACCGACACCGCGCGCTACTACCAGTACGACGCGATGAACCGCATGACGGTGGTTGACGGCAACGATGCCACTGGTTTGATTCTGCCGTCGCAGGGCCATGAGATCACCTACGACAAGAACGGCAACCGCCTGACGGACCGCACGGGCGGCAAGCAGATCACGAAGATCGTCACCAGCCATAAGGCAAATGGCGAGGATCTGTACGGCTACATCGCCGGCAACGGCATCGCCACCGAAAAATATACCTACGACGGCTTAAACCGCCTGGCCACCATCAGCCGCGACGACGGCGAACTGATCAACGACCCTGGCACCACCTGGCTGCTGATCGACCAGCGCCAGTACGACGCCGCCAGCCGCGTCACGCGCACGGGAGGCCTGGGCGATCTACCCAAGGACTACCTCAAGGTTCTGTATGGCAAGGATGCCAACGAGAACCCGCTGGGCGGCAACGGCTCGCAGCAACGCGAGAGTTCATATAACGCCAACGGCCAGTTGATCGTGCAGGAAGTGACCGGCTACAACAACACCGCCGGATACAGCACGTTCAACAACGCAATCGACGCGGCGGGCAACATCACGCAGTACAAGGTCAAGACGGGCAGCGTGACGAACACGTACGACACGACGCTCGTCAAACTCGAAGGCTACAAAGAGGCAAGCGTCAAAGGTACGAGCACGTACCTCGAACCCGGCTCCACCACCAGCACCTACGACACGAACGGCTACCTGAAGTCAGTCGATTCGACGCTCGATGCAGACGACCGCACCTTCATCAACGATGTGCGCGGCCAAGTGCTCGCCACACAGCAAGGCACGCGCTTGCTGCGCGAATTCATCGTGAATGGAGAAGTGCTTGCGCAATACGGCCAGGGTGTTGACCGCATCACCGCGCGAGACAAAGACGGCAACCCGATCTTTAACGACAACATCGCGGACTTCCAGCTAGGGTACAAGTCCATCACGCCGAGCTACCCGAATGCATCACCGGGCACATACACAGTGCAGACGGGCGACACGCTTCGCTCCATCGCGCAAAGCGCCTACGGCGACAGCAAGCGCTGGTACCAGATCGCCGAGGCCAACGGCATCAGCAGCGATGCGCAGCTGCGCGTAGGCGTGTCGCTGAACCTGCCGAACCTGGTGGGCACGAGCCACAACGATGCAGGCACCTTCGCGCTGTACGACCCGAGCAAGATCGTGGGCGATACGTCGCCGTACCTCGCACTGCCGCCGCAGCCGAGTGACAACTTCTTCGGGCAGGTGTTGATGATGGCGGTGGCACTCTATGTAGCGCTGTACCTCGGGCCGGAAATCTTCAATGCAATCGGCGCTGAGACCACATACACCGCCGGTACGCTGGAAGGCAGCACCATGACGCTGACGAGCACGACCACTGGGTTGAATGCGACGGCAGCACACATTGTGTCTGGCGCGGTGGCTGCCGCAGGCGGCTCGCTTGCAGGTCAGGTTGTAGGCATCGCGACAGGCGCGCAGCATGGATTCAACTTCAAGCAGGCGGCGTTGAGCGCGCTGAGCGGTGGCGTGAGCGGAGGCCTTGCAGATGTTGATTTCACTGGCAGCAATCTGAGCAGCCTGAGCAACACGATCGTGCGCGCTGGCGTGGCGAGTGCACTAACGCAAGGTGTAGGAATTGCGACCGGTCTGCAGCGCTCGTTCAACTGGAATTCAGTCACTGCATCGGCGGTGGGTGCGGGCGTCGGCGCCGCAGTAGGCCGCGAGCTTGGCGATGGCTTTGGAGGCCGATTAGCTACGGGGTTGATCGCGGGTACGGCCACAGCAGTGATGCGCGGTGGGCGAATCAGCGCGCAGCAGATTGCGGTTGACGCGTTTGGCAACGCGGTGGGTTCGTCCATCGCGGAGGCGAACTGGGGCAGCGCTGCGCAGGGCATCGGTCCGGACTCGACCAAGGACTACCGCAACAGCTTCGACATCGAGAGCGACAACGCCCGCTACGACCGTGTGATGCAGCACGCGCTTCGGCGTGGTGGTCCTGGCTTCAACGATTCGGCGACAGATGCTGAAGTGTTGGCGGCAGCTATGCGAGACGCCGGTTACGAGGGTGACATAGTTCCGACTGCCGGGCCTGCTCGCCCATCGGCGCTAAAGCCGGTGCCGGCCGTGACTGCCAAAGGTGCAGCGTTGCCGCCAGTTACGAACCTGTACGCGCCAGCGGAAGGCTTCTTCGAGAGCCGCTATCGGATGGCCGTGCAAGGGATGACGGACCCTAACGCGGGCCTGCTAGACGTGGGGATGAATCTGCTGTTGGGTGCCGGCGTCTCTCCCTTCGCGGCGCTGGAGGGAGGGGCTACAGGCCTCTACAACGCAGTGAACAGTTCGTGGCGTGCAGGTCAGAACTTAGCGCGCGCTGACCTTAGTGACGACCCGGACCTTGCCGCCAATTCGAGGCTTGAGGCCATTGCCGATTTGGCTGGAGCGGCGCTAGGCCTCGGTGGACCAACAACTTTGCTGCAGCAGCGTCTTTCGCTGGGAAACCCACCGCGTCGTACCGGCTTCGTAGCAGATGACATGTTGGCGCTACCCGATGGACTCGCCTATCGTTCTGACTTGCCGCAACACATGGTGGGGCCAGATGGCTTTACCAAGGCTGGTCAGCTGTCGGGTACGCACAATCTCAACAATGCGACGGCAGCTCTCGACGCAAAGGGCGCTACCTATTCGTTGAATCCGACTGGTACTCAGGGAATATCGGAGCTGCGATACAGCTACGTCAACCCCGCAAGTGGCAAGGTGGTCACTGGGTCGAAGACGGTCTATGACCCTGCAATCATTTCAGACAAGGCGATGATTGATTACTCGCTGAAAGCTGGTCAGTCTGGCTGGTCACAGTACATGGCAAACTCGACGAAGGTCCCGCCGGTCTATGACGTGCGCCAAGGAGGTGTGACCTTCCGCGTGTACATCAACGTCGACAAGCAAGGGAATCCCTTCGTTGGCAACGTTCATCCCATCAAGTGAAGAGGGAAATATGAATTACTTTGAGGCGGCTTTCGGCGACTTCGCTCCGCATCGCGATGAGGATGCAGCAATCAAATTTGTGTTGAACGTCATCATGCTGGACAACAGGCTTGACGAGCTTGCGGAACTTATCGTTGCCGGAAATAGCTTAGGTGCCATTGAGGGTGAGCCAGGCTGGACGCTTGAGCGTCGTGATGAACAGGACGAAGGCAAAGCCTGCTATGGTCGCTGGCCCAGCGGCGCTCGATTTCGAGCCTACGTAGACCCGCAGGGATATGAGCTCGCTCACCCTGAGTTCTTCATGGCAAGAGATGTCATTGCTCGCTATCTGTCGCAGGCAATGGATGCATATGCTGCAGCCGACGTGGCAGGCGAGCATGCTTCCGCATTGGGGAGGGTGCGAGCGGCGCTCTCCTAATGCGCCTCCGCGGCTGTCGAAGACTTCTACCGAGGGCCGTCTGAATTTTTGTGTTCAAGGCGCTGAGACTTGTCCGCGGCGGCGGGGGTCGCTTGCGACGAACGCACGACGCGGTGGGCAATCCAGCTGGGGTACCGATCGATCACGCCGAGCTACCCGAATGCATCGCCGGGCACGTACACAGTGCAGACGGGCGACACACTGCGAAGCATCGCGCAGAGCGCGTACGGCGACAGCAAGCGCTGGTACCAGATCGCCGAGGCCAACGGCATCAGCAGCGATGCGCAGCTGCGCGTAGGCGTGTCGCTGAACCTGCCGAACCTGGTGGGCACGAGCCACAACGATGCGGGTACCTTTGCGCTGTACGACCCGAGCAAGATCGTGGGCGATACGTCGCCGTACCTCGCACTGCCGCCGCAGCCGAGTGACAACTTCTTCGGGCAGGTGTTGATGATGGCGGTGGCGATCCTGGTGTCTGTGTACACGGCAGGTGCGGTGGGGCAACTGCTGAGCGTGGCTGCGCCAACAACGGCAGGCGGTGCAGCAGCGGGCACGCTTGCAGCCACGATGGAGGTGGGTGGCGCCGTGTTCGCGGGCACTGCTACGGGCACCGGTGCCAGCGTGGTTGCTGCAGGTGCCATTGGTGCAGCAGCAGGCTCGGTTGCGAGCCAGCTGGTTGGCATGGCAGCAGGTTTACAGAACAAGCTTGACTGGAAGGGCGTGGCGCTCGCAGCCATCGGCGGCGGTGTGGGCGCAGCGCTGCCACCTGGCCCGACCATGACCACAGCAGTGCTGCGCGCAGTGGAGACGAGCGCGCTGACGCAAGGAATCGCCGTGGTGACGGGGTTGCAAAAGAGCTTTAACTGGAAGGGCGTTGCGGCCAGTGCTGCGGGTGCCGCAGTCGGCAAGCTGGCGAGCGACTCATTCAAGTCGGCAGCGGATACGTTTGGCGCGCGGCTGATGAGTGGGATGGCGGCTGGCGCGACGGCTGCTGTGTTCAGGGGTGGGAAGGTTAGCGTGCAGCAGGTCGCCGTAGACGGCTTTGGCAATGCGTTGGGGAGTAGTGTGGTTGATGAGGCGAGCGCACCTTCGATAAGCGATGCGCAGCGCGCTATCAAAGCGTTTGAGCTCAGTGACTCGGTGTACGCGGGTGCGGATACGACGCCGCACTTGACGGATGCGCAAAAGCGAGCGTTTGCGGCGGGAGCCGGCCCTCTGTCGGTCGAGGCTGCGCAGCGGTGGGATGCCCTCGGTGACGACGGCGTCGGCCCGGCTGCTGGCGGAAAGCAACTTCCGGCGTCGAAGGAGCAGGCTGCAGCCAGCGCGGCGATACGTGCTCGCATGGCCAAGACTGCATCGGACTTCTGGATTGGCACCGGGCAGTTCGCACCGACCGCTGGAGACAACCAGTCGCTGTGGAGCGCTGCCAAGGATACGGCCCGCGTGCCGTGGAACCTCCTGATGGACGGGGCCGAGCTCGCGCAGATGGCCAGCCCGTTGAGTGGCATGGCGCAAAGGGCCTATCGCGCCATGGGCATCAATGTGCCCAGTCCGTTGGACCTGCGGGCGACCTACGACACGCCAGCGTTCGGCCTGACCATGGAGGTGCTCGCGCCGATGGTGCCTGCGGGCCTGTTGATGCGCGCGCCGCGCACACTGGGTGGCGCAGCATTCGTCGATGGCATGTTCGTGCACGAGCTCACGCCGTTGACGAATCTGGAGCTGTATGGTCAAGCGATCTCGCGCTCGCCGGAGGAAGCATTGCAGCTGTTGCAGCGCGTGGGGCATGACGCTGAGACGTTGGCGCAGTACAGGATTGTGAAGCTGTCGGATGAGGCATATACGAGACGTGCTCGCGATCTTCGCTTTGAATTTGATGCCACTTATGGAAACGTATCAGACAGGGTGACTTCTGTTTCGTTCCAGAAGGACATTGCTAGCCGTATGGCAGACGGCTCGACAAAGATTCCGATCTACGTTCGCAGAGACGTCTTTGAGAGTGACGAGGCGATCGTGCAAATTCTGTCGCATGAGATTCACGAGACGCAAGGCCTGAAGTACTTGCCTTCGCCGATGTCGACGAGCGACTACAGAAGCTTGGTACGTAACGATCGCCCGGGTAACCTTCACTGGGAAGCTGTTCAAGAAGGCGACTGGTGGCTGCAACAGTTCCGCAATATGCTCGGCAATGGAAGGAAGTGACATGACAACACCGCAAAGCGAAATCGATGTGCTTCGCAGAGAGTTCTTGGAGAGTACAGATGCAGACCTCTTCAAGTTCGACCTAGCATTTGGTGTGGCGCGCAACATCGTCGAGTACGAAGATCCTGATCTGCTCGGGCAGTTCCCTTCGTGGGTAGGCGATATGGTTCACGACATATGCGATTCATATCGCCAGCACAGCCACTACGGGATCATCTCGAACCTTGGAGAGGCGGACCACAGCGAGATGGTGGGCAAGCTGGTGAAGCTGCTGGACGGCCGGGCGTAGCGCTGTAAGAAGAGAAAACACCCTGCCAACTCCTCTGCCGTCAAGGGCTGGAGAAGTGCTCGCCACGCAACAGGGCACGCGCCTGCTGCGCGAATTCATCGTCAATGGTGAAGTGCTCGCGCAATACGGCCAGGGTGTTGACCGCGTGACCGCGCGAGACAAAGACGGCAACCCGATCTTCAACGACAACATCGCGCACTTCCAGCTCGGGTACCGGTCCATCACACCGAGCTACCCGAATGCATCACCGGGCGCGTACACAGTGCAGACGGGCGACACGCTGCGGAGCATCGCGCAAAGCGCCTACGGCGACAGCAAGCGCTGGTACCAGATCGCCGAGGCCAACGGCATCGCAAGCGATGCGCAGCTGCGCGTAGGCGTGTCGCTGAACCTGCCGAACCTGGTGGGCACGAGCCACAACGATGCGGGCACCTTCGCGCTGTACGACCCGAGCAAGATCGTGGGCGATACATCGCCCTACCTCGCACTGCCGCCACAGCCGAGCGACAACTTCTTCGGGCAGGTGTTGATGATGGCGGTGGCGATCGTTGCCGCCATGTATCTCGGGCCAAAAGTGCTGTCTGCGGTCCAGACATTGATCGGCAAGACCGTGGCTGCAACGGTCATCGCTGGTGCTGCCACAGGCGCGGCTGCGAACGTAGCGTCGCAAGTGGTGGGCATCGCCACCGGCGTGCAGGACAAATTCAACTGGAAGAACGTAGGCGCAAGCTTGATTTCGGGCGGTGTGGGCGCCGGGATCAACGGCATCACCGGGCTGGACGGCGGCAACGTCGGCAAGACGGTCGACCTGGGCGATTCGATCTTCAACAACGTGATCGGCAAGGCGGTGCTGGCCAGCGGCATCACGCAGGGCGTGAATGTGGTGATGGGGCTGCAAAGCTCGTTCAACTGGAAGGCAGTGGCGGGGAGCGCAGCGGGTGCAGAGGTGGGTGACTTGGTGGGTGAGTCGTTCCAGGGCAACGCTGGTACGTTTGGCGCGCGGCTGATGACTGGGATGGCGGCTGGCGCGACGGCTGCTGCGTTCAGGGGTGGAAGGGTGAGCGTGCAGCAGGTGGCGGTTGATGCGTTTGGCCAAGTGCTGAGCGGAAGCTTGGCATATGGCATAAGCACCTCCGAAGAATCCACCCCGACAACAGGCGACTTCGCGCGCTTGGACGGTGCCGACTATCGCAGCACGGCGTACGAGCTTCCAAATGCTGGAGGCGGGTTGCGACTCGGCCGGATGGGCTACGGTTTGCAGGTTACCGCGGGCGTCATCAATGCAATGGACGAGGGCATTGTTGATGCGCGTGGGCAAAGAATGCTGGTCGCATTGCGAGACGCTGAGATCGATGCGGTGGCAGCGGCAAGTAGTGCGTTACCCCGTCAAGGTGGGCCTCAGACAGCCTGGAGTGGCGGTGCGGGTGCCGGACGTGGATTCGTGAATCCCGCCGATGCATCTACCTATGGTGCGTACCCGTTTGCCGGACGCTCGACCATCACGGACCCAAGCGCCTACGGGGCTCGCCTTTCCAGTCTTGATGCTGGTAGAGCGTCCGTCGGAATCGAGAAAGAGCTTCAATCCTTGATGCGCAGTCAGCCTGATTCGCTGCAGGGATGGGCGGCGCGTGGAAATGCATTGGCTGATCTAACAACAAGGTATCGAAACACCATGCAGTCGGCAGGCCTGCAACCCGATCCGGTCTTGCTCACGACCATGGGATTCCAGAGATCAATTGCTAGGTACCAGTTGGATGGCGACGTATCCGAACTGGTGGGGAGCGCTGTTGCTTCTGGCGTTATTCTGGGAATGGAGACTGGATCGTCGGGAGGCGGGATACGGGCTGACGCGTCAAGACAAGTCGCTGCCTCGGCGGGCGCTGCTAGCGCGAACGTGGCCGGACGTCTAAAGTATTTGGGCAATGAAACTTGGGAATCGCCGTTAGGGCTGCAATACGGCCCCGATGCGCAGTATGGCAATCGAATCGCGCACGTGTTACGTCATGCCGGCGATCAACCCTTGCGTGTAGGTGAGCATGGCGTATTCGATGCTGGCCGGAGTGGGATAGTAGGCGTCGTTGATGAAGCATGGGCTATCGCACAAAAGGGCGGGGCTGGCGTTGTGGTCAGCAACGTCGGCAACAAAGCCATTTACACAGTTGATATGGGCCGTCGAATCGGATGGGTTGGTGGTCAAGGCGGCGCGGCCCTCGGAAATCCTGCAGTCAATAATGTTCAACTTGTGATCCGTAATGGCAATCAGGTAATCACTGGTTTCCCAATTCGCTGAGGCTATATGTTCTTCGTTCAAGATAGTTGTCCCGTATGCCGAGCTGGTGTCTTGGGTATCCGTCGCTGCGCCGACGGCCATAACCTTGTGGTGATGTGCGATGAGTGCGAAACGGTGTGGGCATCACCGAGCCAGATATCCGCATCAAATGCGCTTGATGCCGAACCGCCAGCATTTGCAGTTCAAGAACTTAACGTTGCTATCGCGGGCGGTTCTGCCGGCTGGGCTGTAGGTGGAGAAGTTGCGGCAAAAGGGTGGGCACAGTATGTGAAAGGTGACCAACCCGACGTTTAGGGATTCCCTGACCAAGCCCACCAATGACGCCTTCGCGCGTTGCTCTTGCATGCAGATGTCATGTGTTTGTCATCCCAGGTCTTTTCGTCGCACTGAGTCTTGGCTGTGGCAACTGCCGACGCGAAGGCAAAACCGGTGACTCTTCCATGACCCGCCCCCAATGACATACAGTGTCCTTCTCCCAAAGAAGGACACCGATGAAGACCTATCGCATTGCCTGCATTCCCGGCGACGGTATCGGCAAGGAAGTGGTGCCGGCCGGGCGTGAGGTGCTGGATGTCATCGCAAAGGCTTCGCGCAGCTTTGCGTTTGACTTCACCTCGTTCGGCTGGGGCGGCGACTGGTATCGCGAACACGGCGAGATGATGCCCGCCGACGGGCTCAACGCGCTGCGTGACATGGACGCGATCCTGTTCGGCTCGGCGGGCGATCCGCACATTCCCGACCACATCACGCTCTGGGGCCTGCGCCTGAAAATCTGCCAGGGGTTCGACCAATACGCCAATGTGCGGCCGACGCGCATCCTGCCCGGCATCGACGCGCCGCTCAAACGCTGCACTCCGGCCGATCTTGACTGGGTCATCGTGCGCGAGAACTCCGAGGGCGAATATTCCGGCATCGGCGGGCGCGCGCACGCGGGCCACCCGATCGAGGTGGCGACGGACGTGAGCATGATGACGCGGGCCGGTGTCGAACGCATCATGCGGTTTGCTTTTCGGCTCGCGCAATCGCGGCCACGCAAATTGCTCACCGTTGTTACCAAATCGAACGCGCAGCGTCACGCGATGGTCATGTGGGACGAAACGGCCGTGCGCATTGCGCAGGAATTCCCGGATGTGAAGTGGGACAAGGAGCTTGTCGATGCGTGCACGGCGCGCATGGTGAACCGGCCTGCTTCCCTCGATACGCTGGTGGCCACCAACCTGCACGCCGACATCCTGAGCGACCTGGCCGCCGCGCTCGCGGGCAGCCTGGGCATCGCGCCCACCGGCAACATCGACCCCGAGCGGCGCTACCCCTCGATGTTCGAGCCCATCCATGGCTCGGCGTTCGACATCATGGGTAAGGGTCTCGCAAACCCCATTGGCACGTTCTGGAGCTGCGTCATGATGCTGGAGCACCTGGGCGAGAGCGAGGCAGCGCGCAAGCTGATGGCGGCCATCGAGGCCGTCACGGCCGACGCGCAACTGCACACGCGCGACCTGGGCGGCACCGCACGCACGACTGACGTGACGCAGGCCGTTTGCGCGCGGCTTGCTGGTTGAGTAGCTGATCACATTCAAGGAGTTTCATGTCGACCGCCGGTAAACCAGCGCACCGCACGATTGCCACCATCGACAAGGCGACGCTCGAGCACGGCGTCGAGAAGCTCGGGCGCAGCATCAAGGAGCTGCGCAGCTTCGACGTGTCGAGCATCCAGGATCGTGGCGACACGCGGCTCGAAGCGCTGCAGCGCAAGGCCAACCAGCTGATCACCGAGTTTGTGTCGGTGACCAGCAGCGACTACAAGAAGCACGCCATCGTGCGGCTCGATGCATCGCTCGACAGCACCTTTGGCGATCGCTATTCCACCGATGAATACCGCGACGCCGTGAAGCACGGGCTCGACCAGGCCGTGGCGAGCCTCAATGCATTCAGGAAGCTGCTGCAGGACCAGCTCGCGCAAGGCGCGGGGACTGCGCCGACTGCGGCCACTCCAGCGCCGACAGCTGCGCCGACACCTGCACCCACCGTGGCGCCAACACCCGCACCCACACCCGCACCGACTCCTTCGCCAACGCCAGCGCCGACACCAGCGCCAACACCGGCGCCAACACCGGCGCCAACACCGGCGCCAACACCGGCGCCAACACCGGCGCCAACACCTGCCCCCACGCCCGCCCCGACCCCATCACCCACCCCAACCCCCACACGCGCACCCGCCGCATCCACGACCATGAACAAGCCAGCCTCCATGCCGTCCAGCAACCCGTCCGGCAACCGCGTCATCGTTTTGGGCGAGGGCGACGCCTCGGTCGAGGCCATTGAGTTTCTTGGCGCGCTCGGCCTGGAGCCCGCCGTCCTCGATGTGCCATCCGTCGACAAGCTCGACTCATTGCGTGATGCCGCTTACGCCATCGTGCTGCCTTCCAGCGTGGGGGACGCGTCGTCGCTGATGCTCGCCGTGGGCTTCATGCTCGCCGCCCTCGGGCGCTCGCGCATCTGCCTGCTCGCCGCTGCCGACCAGGCGTTGCCGGCCGCGCTCGACGGCGCCACGCGCGTATCGCCCGACGCGGCTGGCGTGTGGCACCTGGTCCTGGCCCGCGAGATGAAGCGCGCAGGAATGGAAGTCGATCTGAATCGCGTGCTTTGAGTGTTTCGTTGCCGGTCCATAAAACAGAAGGAGACAAGACATGATGCAGATGATTCGCAGCGCCGCTTGCCTGGCCGTGCTGGCGCTGGCCGCGCCGTTCGCCTTCGCGCAGGCCTGCCCCGACAGGAACGTCAACTACTGGCAGGCCTTTCCGCCGGGCGGTGAGTCGGACTTGTCGGCGCGGCACCAGCAAGTCGTGCTCAAGAAAAAGTGCCCTGCGATCGACACCATCATTCAATACAAGGCGGGTGCGGGCGGCGGCTTGCTTTGGGCCCAGATGAACCAGCTGCCCGGCGACGGCGTCACGGTGGTCGGCGTGAACCTGCCGCACATCGTCTTCCAGCCGATCGAAGGCGAAGTGCAATACAAGACGCAGGACATCACGCCCGTGTTCTGGTTCCACTTCACGCCCGATGCGCTCGTCGTTCCCGAGGCCAGCCCCCACAAGACTTTCAAGGACTTCATCGATGCCGCGAAAAAGTCGCCCGGCAAGATGAACCTGGGCGGCAGCGGCCTGAACTCGGCCAATCACGCCTCGCACGAGCGGCTCGACGCGGCGTTCGGTATCAAGACGACGTACATCCCTTACAAGGGCACGGGCGATATGTCGCTGGCCGTGGTCGGCAACCAGATCGATGGTGCCGTGACCTACACCGCCTTCGCCATCAACAACAAGACGAAGGTGCGCGCACTCGCCGTCGCGATGGAAAAGCGCCACCCGCTGCTGCCCGATGTGCCGACGTTCCGTGAGCTGGGCGTTGACTGGGTCGATGGCGCGTATCGCGGCGTTGGTGTGCCGAAGTCCACCCCACCGGAAGCACGCAAGCGCTTGTCTGACTTGTGGGCGCAATTGAATAGCGACCCCGAGATGAAAGAGCTGGCCGCCAAGAGCGGCTTTGAGCTGGTCAATGTGGGTGTCGATCAGATGGATGGCTTCATGAAAGACAAGACGAAGCTGTATACCGAGGGGGCGCAGAGGCTGGGGTTGGGGGTGAAGAAGTAGGGCTTTCTTCTTTACCTGCGGGAAAAGGCCGCCCACCGCTCGCAGCCTGAGCAGTGCGGTGGTTGATCAACTCGGTCACGACGGCTTCGATCGTTTTGCCGACATCGGAAACAGCGATCCTGGCAAGCACACTGCACACTGCACAATGCCTCCCATGACTTCGCCTGATCCCGCGACTGAGCCGCGCGCCTTCCTCGAATTTCTATACCGCGCCGCTGTCAAACGCGCGCTGCCGCTGCACAACACGGCGGCGTTCCTGCCCGCCCCACCCAAGGGCCGCACCATCGTGCTCGGCGCCGGCAAAGCGGGCGGCGCAATGGCGCAGGCGGTGGAGGCACTCTGGCCCGCCGATGCTCCGCTCGAAGGGCTTGTCGTCACGCGCTATGACCACACGCCGCCGCGCCCGGCAGGCTTGAAGCAGCGCATCGAAGTGGTTGAAGCGGCGCATCCTGTTCCCGACGCGGCGGGCCTGCAGGCTGCGCAGCGCATCCTGGCGATGGCGCACGGCCTGACGAAAGACGATCTCGTCCTGTGCCTCATATCAGGCGGCGGCTCCTCGCTGCTCACGCTTCCCGCCGAGGGCCTCACGCTCGAAGACAAGCAGCGCATCAACCGCGACCTGCTCAATTCGGGCGCGAATATCGTCGAGATGAATTGCGTTCGCAAGCATCTGTCACGCATCAAGGGCGGGCGGCTCGCAGCGGCGTGCGCGCCTGCGCAAGTCGTCACGCTCACCATCAGCGATGTGCCGGGCGACGATGTGTCCGTGATCGCGAGTGGCCCCACGGTGCCCGATGCCACGTCATGTGCTGACGCGGTCGCGATATTGCAGCGCTACGCCATCGAAGTGCCGGGCACCATCATGAGCCTGCTGGAGCAGGGCGCGCTCGAAACACCCAAGCCCGGCGATGCGCTGTTCCATGGCCATGCCGTGCACCTCATCGCCACGCCGCAGCAGTCGCTCGAAGCGGCGGCGCAGGCCGCGCGCGAGGCTGGTATCGCTGCCTACATCCTGAGCGACGAGATGGAGGGCGAGTCGCGTGAAGTCGGCAAGGTGCACGCGGCGTTGGCGCGGGCGATTGCGCGCCACGGCCAGCCCTTCGCGAGGCCGTGCGTCGTGCTATCGGGTGGCGAGACGACGGTGACGGTCAAGAAGCAGCCTGAAGGCGCACCGCGCGGGCGTGGCGGGCGCGCGGGTGAGTTTTGCCTGGGCCTGGCGCAGGCGCTGCAAGGCCAGAAGGGCGTGTGGGCGCTCGCAGCGGATACGGATGGGATCGACGGCGTGGAAGACAACGCGGGCGCGTTTGTCGCGCCGGACACGTTGCAACGCGCCGCAGCGCAGGGCATGAAGGTCGACGGCTATCTCAGCCGTAACGACGCGTATGGCTACTTCAGCGCGCTGGGCGACCTGGTGGTCACAGGGCCAACGCACACCAACGTGAATGACTTCAGGGCGCTGCTAATTCTTTAGCCCGCAGCCTGCTGATCGACGAACCGCTGGCGGAACCACTTGTCCAGCATGCGCTTCTCGTAAACGAGCCCGCTGCTGTCGCGCATGCGCGGTAGGCCGTGCGCGTAATCAAGATCAACAATCGCCTCTTCGCCACTGGCCAGCTGCTGGCCACGCGCATCCTGCAGCGTGTAGCGAACGGTGATGCGCGGGTAGTCGGTGCGGCCCTTCACGGTGCGAATGAGCGTTGCCTCGCGGCGCGACATCTGCACGCTGCCTGCAAGATCGACATCGGTCACCTCGATCTTCAGTCGCTGGTCAGCAGGCAGGTACTTCTGGCCAAGCACTTGCAGGTAGCTGCCGAGCACGCGAAGGTTCTCCTTTTCTTCCCACTGCGACGTGCCGGCGTCGACGAATTTCTCAGCGGCCGCAAATTGCACTTCAACTGAGCCTGCGTGCGCGGCAGTCGTGGCCAGCAACGCGGCGCCGACGAAGAGCAGTGAGAGCGCAGCAATGCGCATGGGGTGAACGGGAGCAGCGGCAAGTCGCATGGCACCTCCAGGAGTGGATGTCGCCCTCATTCTGGCGCGGCCGTCACCCCGTGCGTTTGCACCCCGTGTAAAGCTGTGTCACGAGGTGCGACAGTGGCTGCAGCCTCACTCGATCGAGGTTGCCGCCTGAACGATGAGCGCAGCGACGGCGGGCGCCTTGAGCGTGTCCATCGACACCGTCAGGTCGTAGTGATCCGGCGTCTCGGTTTTCACGTCGTAGAAGCGCTTGAGGTAGTCGGCACGCGCGGCATCGCTGGCGCGGATTTCTTCGGCGGCTTCATGCCGGCTCTTGCCGCCAGCCGTGGGCAGCCAGTTGTGCACGCGGCCAAATTCGCTGCCGGTGATCAGCACGCGCAGCACGTCTTTGCGGCGCGCCAGTGCGTAAGAGGCGGCGTGCGCCAGGATGATCACGTTGCCTTCTTCGGCCGTTTCAAGAATGGCCTGGCGGATCCACTGGCGCATGTCGTCGCCAGCGCCAGCGGCCTTGGGGTTGAGGATGTAGTTGAAGACGTCCGCACTGCTGGAGCTGATTTCATTGACCAGGCTGGACAGGAACGACTTGCGTGTCTCGACACTGGCGACTTCCTGCGGCGCAACCTTTCGAAGCTCGGCGGCCTTGGCCACGATCTCCTCGTCAACGATGCGGTAGCCCAGCTCTTTCGCGACCTCCGCGGCCACGCCTTGGGCGTCTGTGTACAGGGCGCGGGAAATGCAGATCACACGAGCGGTCATGAGCAAAGGCCTCCAGAGTTGGGCACGATTATGCTGACGGGCCTGTGGGTGCGCAAGCGCGCAGCGCGCTATTCGCAGAGGCGCCGAATTTCTTCAGGCGCCACCACTGCGCGAATGCCGGGCACATCGCCCTCGCGCTGCGCCGCGAAGATGCGCACCTCGTCACATTCCATGATCAGGTCTGAGCCACCCCGCGGGTTGTCGCGCGTGACGCGGTAGCGCTGCACGAAGCTCTTGCCGCGCCACTCGGCAATGCTCGCGTGAATGTGAAGTGTGTCGCCGTAGCTCGCGGTCTTGATGAACTTCGCGTGCGTATCGACTAGCGGCGTGCCGATGATGCCGTGCGACTTTGCAAGCTCATGCCAGGGTGGCACACCGCATTCAACGAAGAAGTGGCGCGACGCCGCATCGATCCAGCGAAAGAAGTTCGGGAACCACACGATGCGTGCGGGGTCGCAGTCGCCGAACTCGACTCGCACCGAGTAGGTAATTTCGCGCGATGCCACGGGGCTATCCCATCTTTCCTGGTAGCCAGAGCGCGATGATGGGGAAACTGATGAGGATGATCAAACGGAAGATGTCCGTCACCACGAACGGCAACACGCCCTTGAAGATGGTGGTGAAGCTCACGTCCTGCACCACGCTCTTGATCACGAACACATTCATGCCCACCGGTGGATGGATGAGGCCAAGTTCCACCGTCATGACGATGATCACGCCGAACCAGATCGGGTCGAACCCCAGCTGCACGATCACCGGGAAGATGATCGGCACCGTGAGGATGATCATGGCCATCGCGTCCATCAGGCAGCCCAGCACGAGGTACATCACCATGATGAGCGCGAGCACGCCGTAGGGCCCAATGCCGAGCCCCGTGAGAAAGCCCGTGAGCTTTTGCGGCGTCTGCGTGATCGTGAGGAAGTAGCCGAACATCAGCGCGCCGATCAGCACCGTGAACACGGCTGCGGCAGTGCGCGTGGCCGAGAGCAATGCTTCCTTGATCTTGGCGCGATCGAGCTTGCCGCGCACCAGCCCGAGGATGAATGCGCCGCTCGCGCCCACACCCCCCGCTTCTGTCGGCGTGAAGAAGCCGCCGTACAGGCCGCCGATCACGAACAGGAACAGCACCAGCGGCGCCCACACGGCGCGCACATCAACGAGGCGTTCTGACCACGGGCGCAGCTCACCGGCCGGCAGCCAGTTGGGCTTGACCTTCACGATGATCATGATCGTGACCACATACAGCAGCATCGCGAGCAGGCCGGGAATCACGCCTGCCATGAACAGCTTGCCGATGTCCTGCTGCGTGAGGATGGCGTACACCGCGAGCACGGTGGAAGGCGGCAGCATCGCGCCGAGCGTGCCGCCTGCTGCGATCACGCCGGTGGAGAACGATTGCGGGTAGCCAAAGCGCCGCATCTCCGGATACGCGACGCTGGAGAACGTTGCGGCTGTTGCCACGGACGATCCGCAGATGGCCGCGAAGCCGCCGCACGCAAGCACTGTGGCCACGCCAAGGCCGCCGCGCAAGTGGCCGATCATCGAGTTGGCCGCCTTGAACAGTTCGCGGCTCACGCCCGAGACTGACACGAACGCGCCCATCAGCATGAACATCGGGATCACGCCGAAGGTGTAGTCCGTGACCGTGCGCATCGACGTCTGGCCGACGAGCTTGAGTGCGGGGCCGGGGCCTGCGATGTACGCGTAGCCCGAAATGCCCACGAGGCCCATCGCCATGCCCACAGGCACGCGCAGGAGCATCAGCGCGAAGAGGGCGATGAAGCCGAGGAAGGCAATGAGGTCGGTGGAGAGATCCATATCAGCCTTCGCCGAGCCGCCTCAAGAAGGCTGAAGCCCCCTCGGGGGGCAGCGCATTACACGGAGTGAAAAGCGTGGGGGTCATGTTCACTCGACCTTCTTGTCGTCGTAATGCTCGTCGTGCAGCGCTTCCGGCTTGAACACGAGCCGCCACGTGCGGATCGCAATCAGGATCACGGCGCACACGTCGCCTGCCCATGCCACGGCGTAGAACGGCCACGTCGGGATGTTCAGGTCATACGTCTGCACGTTGTCCCTGAACGTGCCGTGCACCTTGTCGAACAGCATCACCGTTTGCACCGTCACCACGAAGAGCAGCACCACCGTAGCGAACACGTCGATCACGCGCTTCTTGTTCTTGCTCACCATCGTCCACACGAGATCGACGGTGATGTGGCCGCCGCGATAACTCGTCGCGGCGATGCCCCAGAAAATCAGGATGCCCAGCAGCATCCTGCCAAAGTCATACGAGTCCGGAATCGACGTGCTGAAGAACTTCCTCAGCAGCACGTTGGCGAAGATATTGAGGGCGACGATGCCCACGAAAATCGCCGCCAGCCACTCAATCGAATTGATGAAGCGGTCGGCGAAGTTCGGCTTTTTGTTGTCAGTCATCGCCGCCCGGCCATCACAGTGCCGACTTGTACTTCACCAGTGATGCCTTGAGCGAATCGAGCACCTGCTTGGGGTCGCCGCCGGCCTTCTTCACGCCTTCTGCCCACTGGCCTTCCACCGGTGCCACGGCATCGCGCCAGGCCTTGAGCTGCTCGGGAGTGAGCTTGTACACCTCATGGCCCGCCTCGTTCGCGAGCTTGGTGCGGCCACCGATTTCAAAGTCAGCCCAGGCGCTGCCGACCTTCTCGGCCCATTCGCTGGTGCAGTGGTCGTCAATTACCTTCTTCTGCGCGGTCGACATCGCGTTGTACTTGTCGGCGTTCATCGCCCACACAAACGGCGTGACGTACAGCGGCACGTCCATGTGGAACTTGGTGACCTTGTCGATGCCGAACAGCGTGAGCGAGCCCCACGGGAAGGTGATGGCTTCGGCCACGCCGCGCTCGAGCATGTCGCGCGCTTCCGGTGCGGACGACTGCACGTTAGTGCCGCCCAGCAGCGTCACCATCTGGCCGATCGTGCTGGTGGCGGGGCGGATCTTCATGCCCTTGATTTCGGCGGGCGAGACGATCTTTTTCTTCGAGTGCAGCGCGCCGGGGTCATGCGCGAAGGCGAAGCAGAACTTCACGTCCTTCATTTCCCTGGCGGCGTACTGGCGGTACCAGGCGTCGATCGCGGCGGAGCCGGCCTTCGCGTTCGAGATCATGAACGGCAGCGACGACGCGGCAAAGATGGGGAAGCGGCCGGGCTGGTAGCCGGGGTTCACATACGAAAAGTCAGCGATGCCGTCGCGCGCCATGTCGTAGTGGTCGAACGCCTTGCCCAGCTGCTCGGACGGGAACAGCGTGGACGTGATCGTGCCGTTCGACTGCTTCTTGATGTCGTCCGCCCATGCCTGCAGCGCGGGGTTGAGCGCGTGCTGCGCGGGCACCCAGCTCGAGAGCTTGAGCGCAACCGGTTTGTCCTGCGCCTGGGCTGCGCCCATGCAGAGCGTGCACACCGCCAACGCGGCGGCCGTGATGGTGAAGTTGAAACGTTTCATGTCGAAGGTCTCCTCGCGGGGCGGGTGGATAAACAGTTATTAGTTATAAGAAATTGATCCGGCAGCGGGTATCAGGTTTTCCCTTGGGTCGCAGGGCGGCGCATGAAGCGGATCGGCTGCTCTTTGACGGGGCGCGCGGGCGCGCCGTGGCGCACGAGTGCTGCATCGAGCGCAGTGCCGGCGTCGTCGGCCAGAGCCGCTTCGCGGGCAGCGGCGATGGCTGTGGCGGCATCTGCCGCTGAGGGCAATTGCGCGAGGTGGTCGATCACGTGCAGCAGGTTCTCCTTGCCGCGCTCGTTGGTGGCGCCGTAGCCCTTGATCAGGCGGCCGCACAGCGCGATCTCGTGGCCGAGGCGCCAGTCGCGCGCTGTCCCGGCTGTGACAGCGGCCAGCCATTTGTCGATCATGGCCTGCTCGGTGGCGAACCGATTGCCGCGCACGCGCAGCCACTTGAGGCTGGCGAGTGTGCGCAGCGCGAGCATGCCGGCCACCGAATGCGTGCCGATCTTCAGCGGCAGTGCCCATGGCGATTTGCCCTTGGCGACGCGCTGCCTGTCCCATCGAATGAGCGATGCAGCGAGTGCGGGTGGCGCGAGTGCGGCGAACTCCGGGATGCCCGGTTTGAAGTGGTCGTACACGCGCAGCAAGTCGTCGGCACCCGCCTTGACCTCGCCTTTCACGCGCGACCAGCGTGACGCGCGGCTTTTCAAGTCGGCCACGCGCACGATGTCGTCAAAGGCCATCCACAGCGCGAGCCAGCGCGCCATTTCGCGGGTGGTGGAAAAGTTCTGAGTGGCAGACGCGTCGGCGATGCGCTCGGCATCGAGCACCGCTTGCAGCCGTTGCAAATACAAGTCGGCGTAGCGCTGGTCTTGATACTCACGCGCGCGTGCGTGGCCCAGGCTGGCCATGGCTTGCACGGGCGCAGGAAACCGGCTTGCGATGACGGGATTGACCGGCGAGGCAGCAGCTTCCGCTGCCGCATCATCGTTGTCGAGCGCCGGGGCAGGTGCTGCCTGGCACACGTCGAATGCGCGTGCGAACCCGCGCAAGCTCGCCTCTGCGCTCTTGCCGCCCGCCTTCACCACCGCCTCGTAGTCCTCACGCGCGAACGGAAACACGCCGCTGCTTGCGACGGCGCCGAGCATCACTGCGCTCACGACCGTGCCGGCTTCCTTGGCCATCGCAGCCATGTCGAACACACGATGTTCGCGGCTGAATGCGGACACGATCTTGCGCAGGTCGTCGCTATCGGCGCGGCCGTCGGCGAGCTGCGTGCGCTCCTGCGTCGTGAGCGTGCGCGACGACGACGTGATCACCATCGTGCGCTGCGGCGTGCTCATGCCATTGCTGATCTGGCGCGTCGTCTCCAGCAACTCGCTCGACACGATGGCGTCAAGCGCGCCGGGCACCGGGTTCAGGCTGAACACCGGGCGCTTGCCATTCAAAGCCGCAATCGGCACGGGGAACACCTCGATGTAATAAGTCGTGGCGCCGGTGCGTTGCGCGACACCGGGAATCGACGTGCTCTGCGCGGCGTAACCGGCATGCCGCGCAATATCGACGAGCCATTCAGTGAGCACACCGCCGCCTTCGCCGCCGAGCGCGCAGATCAACAGGGAAATCGGCCGCAGCTGGTTCATTGCTTCGCTCATGGCATCAGGCCGGTTGCAGTGCGCGAACCACCGCACCACGCAGCCCCGCAACGAGCCGCTCGTGCCACTTCGGGTTCTGGATCACTTCGGCGCGATAGAACGATGGGCACAGCGTTGCCGCATGCGCGTTCTCGCCGCACAGGCCACAACCGACGCAGCCGTCGATCACGACCGCGACCGGATCGACCTTCAGCGGATCGGGGTTGTCCTTGATCGTGAGCGTCGGGCAGCCCGACAGGCGTATGCACGCGTGATCGCCGTTGCACACGTCTTCATCCACGCCGTATTTCACGCGCACGACACGCTTGCCTTTTTTCAGCAGGCTCGCGAGCCACGGCTTGATGCGGCGCTGGCGCTCGAGCTGGCATTCGCCTTCTGCAACGATCACTTTCAGGCCGTTGAAGTCGCTGGTGAAAGCCGCCTTCAACGTCTCGCGCACTTTCTCGACGTTGTACGTGTGCACGGTGCGCAGCCACTTCACGCCCAGGCCCTGCAGCGTTTTCTCAATAGTGATGTTGGTGTGCGTGAGGCTGCGCGTCTTGTCGTGCTCGTCGTCTTTCTGCGAATCGCCGGGTGTCGAGATGATGTCCTGCGTGCCGGTTGCCGACGTGTAGCCGTTCTTGAAAATCAGCAGCACCGCGTCGTCGTTGTTGAACAGCGCGCTCTGCACGCCCGTGAGCAGGCCGTTGTGCCAGAAGCCGCCGTCGCCCATCACGGCGAGCGTGCGCCGCTGCATCATGGGCGACACACCTGCGCGGCTCGCCAGGCTCATGCCGTAGCCCAGGATCGAATGCCCCATCGAGAACGGCTCGAAGGTGGCGAACGCATGGCAGCCGATGTCGCCTGCGATGTGCACCGGCCCTATCTCTGCCTGCGTGAGCTTGAGCGCCGAGAACACGGGCCGCTCGGGGCAGCCGATGCAAAAGCCGGGCGGGCGAATTGGCAGCGGCTTTTCGAGCATCCTCGCGACGGCTTCGCGCCGCTCGCGGTTGCCTGCGAGCCATGCCTTCGCCGTCTCGGTGGCCGGGCCGGGCAGGTAGCTCGATGCAAAGAGCGACAGGCCCTGCGACATGATCTCGACGCTCAATTCGCCGGCCGCCTGCAAGACGTCTTTGCCGTGGAGTTTCGTCTGGATGTCGCGGCGGCGCAGCAGCGTGGCGATCTCTTGCTCGATGTATTCGGGCTGGCCTTCTTCGACCACGATCACCGCGCGTTTGCCTGCGCAAAAGTCGGCGATCTGTTCGGGCACGAGCGGATAGGTCACGTTGAGCACCAGCAGCGGAATGTCGCTCTCGCCGAATGCATCGGCCAGGCCCAGTTGCTGCATGCTGCGCTGCAGCGAGTTGTACAGGCCCCCTTGCACGATCACGCCCAGGTCGTCGTGCTTGCCGGGCATCAGCTCGTTGAGGTGGTTGTCGGCGATGTACTTGCGCGCTGCGGGAATGCGCTGTTCGCTCTTGAGCTTTTCATGGCGGAAGGTGACTGGCGGGTGCGCAAGGCGCATGTAGTCGAACGTGGCGGGGTTCTCCATCAACGCGCGTGTCGATATGGCAGGCCGCACGTTGTCTTTGGTCTCGAAGCTGCCGCGCACGTGGCAGGCGCGAATGCGCAGCTCGAGGATGCACGGCATGTTCGATGCTTCTGACAGTCGAAAGCCGTGTTCGACCATGTTCACCATCACCGGCAAGTCGGGCCTGGGGTCGAGCAGGCACATCGTGGACTTCAGTGCGTAGGCTTGCGTGCGCTCCTGGATCACGGAGGCGCCTTCGCCGTAGTCTTCACCGACAACGATGAGTGCGCCGCCTGTGACGCCGGGTGACGAGAGGTTTGACAGCGCGTCGGATGCGACGTTGGTGCCGACGATTGACTTCCACGTCACTGCGCCGCGCAGCGGGTAGTGGATCGATGCGCCGAGCATGGCGGCGGCGGAGGCCTCGTTCGCGCATGCTTCAACGTGCACGCCGAGCTCGTCCATGTACGGTTTGGCTTGCACCATCACGTCGAGCAGGTGCGAGATGGGTGCGCCCTGGTAGCCGCCGACGTAGGCCACGCCTGATTGCAGCAGTGCCTTGGTGATGGCGAGGATGCCTTCGCCATGAAACGTGTCGCCCGCGCCCAGCGCCAAGGATTCGATTTCCTTGCTGAATGAAACTTCCAAGGCTTTGTCTCCGGTGCTGTGCGCTTGCAGGCTGAACGCTGGAGTGTGGGTGCTGGGGGCGTTTCGATCAATAACGGAAACTACTAGCTGCTATTGGTTTTGCGTGTGGTGGTTTGCTCGGGTTCGTCTGTTCAGGGTCGTCTGTTCGGGGCGCTCGCGGCAGGTGGACTCTGGCGGGGCCTCATGCTTTTGTGGTTTGCGCTGTCGCGCAAACGTCGCTTCAAGAATTGGCTCGAAGCCGGTGCGAAAGAAACTCGCTGCGCGTTTGCAAGCAAACGCTACGCTCAAACAACTTTCGCAAGTCAGTGCACATGTCGCGAAAGCTCTTGAGTCGACCTGCGGTCGAGCGCGATCCGCCTTCGAGCCAATTCTTGAAGCCACAAAAGAAATCGGCCCCACCAGAGTCCACCTGCCGCGAGTTCACCAACTGGGGGTGGTGACAAAGTCTCGGCTCGCTTCGCATTGCCTGGAATGGAGGGCAGTGCCGTGGGGTGCCACGAATTTGGCGGCCAATCAGGCACGCGCGGTCCTTGGGTAGCACATGGGCGGTTAGAAGCTCGTTGATCAACCACCGCCGTTGGCTCGTGGCAGGCGGACTCTGGCGCGGCCGACTTTTGTGAGCGGCTTTGAAATTTGTCTTCAGGCTGGATCGCGCTTGCGCGACACGTGAACTGACTCGCAAAAGCTGTTTGACCGGAGAGTTTGCTTGCAAACTCGCAGGGAGTTCTTTTGCGCCGGCCTGAAGACAAATTTCAAAGCGAAGTTTGCGCGACTAGCGCAAACCGTCACAGCAGGAGGCCGCGCCAGAGTCCGCCTGACGCGAGCACCCTGAACGGCAGAGCGCCCTGAACAAAAAGAGCGCCAAAAGAGCAAGCAGCCCCCCCCAAACAAGGGGTCAGTAAGTCCCCGGATAAGCCCCACCATCGGTGAGTATGTTCTGCCCCGTGATGTACCCCGCATGCTGACTGCACAGAAACGCACACGCAGCACCGAACTCGCCCGGCGTGCCGAAGCGCATCGCGGGAATCGTCTTGCGGCGCGCATCCATCAACTCCTCGATCGGCTTGCCCGTCTTTTGCGCCGCACCCGCCATCGTGCCCTTGAGGCGGTCCGTGTCGAACGCGCCGGGCAGCAGGTTGTTGATCGTGACGTTGGCGGACGCGAGCTTGCTCGTGCGCGCCACGCCAGCAACAAAACCAGTCAAGCCGCTGCGCGCACCATTGGACAAACCAAGGATGTCGATAGGCGCCTTCACCGCGCTCGACGTGATGTTGATGATGCGGCCAAAGCCACGCGCGGCCATCGCGTCCACGGTGGCCTTGATCAATTCGATGGGCGTGAGCATGTTGGCGTCCACCGCCTTGATCCACGCCTCGCGATCCCACTGCCGGAAGTCGCCAGGTGGCGGCCCGCCGGCGTTCGTCACGACGATGTCGAAGTCGCTGCGCTTGGCGAACACCGCCTCACGGCCCTCCACAGTGGTGATGTCCACGGCAATGTGCTCCACCGCGGTGTCCTTCGGGCGCAGCGGATCGGCGAGCAGCTTTTCAACCGCAGCCTCCAGCGCCTCGTTTCCACGCGCGACGATCAGGACGTGAACTCCTTCACGTACGAGCGCCTCGGCACAGCCAAACCCCAAGCCTTTGCTGGCTCCGCACACGAGTGCCCACTTGCCCGCGATACCCAAATCCATAACAATTCACCTTCCTTTACGCCCGGCTTTACACAGATGCGAACATCATCGGCGATTTTGCTTGCCCTATGGGCCGTCGCCTTCTTCGGGCCACTTCCTGCACAGGCGCAGGGCTTCCGGTTTTCCAACCCCTCTCCCGATGAGCAGGCCGACAAGGCCGCCCAGCAGCGCAAAGACGCCGAAGTGTCCGCACAACTGGCCACACCCTGCCGCGACCGTATCCGCAATCGCAAGATCATGGTGCTGATCGGCGAAGAGAAAAACGGCATCGTGCAGGCCAAGCAGGCGGGTTACAGCCAGCATGTCGATGCGATCAACGTCCGCCTCAAGGGCCTAGGGCTGCGCACGTATACCGCCGAGGAAATCCGGCGCCAGATTGCGCAGGAAGAAGTTGACGCGTATTTCAAGAATGACCCCGATCGCGCGTTGAGCGCCTCCAGGCGGCTTGGCGCGCAATACGTGCTCAAGGGCACGATTGCATCAAGCGCCACGCGCAACACCATGGTCAACGTCAACACCGTCAACGTCGCGATGCGGTTCACGCTCACTGACGCGGGCGGGCGCCCGGTGTCTAGCGCGTCGGCCACCAATGCCAGTTACGCGGGCAGCGATACTGCGGGCATGGCGCTCACGCTGATCGAGGAGCGTGCCGACGAAGTTGTCGCCAAGCTCTATAGCGAGTATTGCCAGAACGCCGGCGCACGCTGACGCCACGCATCCATTTCACGGTTTACTGAGGAAAGCATCATGAAGAACAAATCCCTGCGCCAGAGTGCGCTCCCCACCACCGCATTTGCCACCGTCGTGGCGCTGTCCGCAGCTTCGGCGTTTGCGCAGCCCACCTTCGGCAACCCGTCGCCCAATGCAGGCAGCTCCACATCGCAGGCTGCCAATGCTGCCGCTGACCAGGCTGCGTACCAGGAAGTGGTTTACACCAACAAGAACGTCAAGGGTCCGGCGCTGGTCGTCATTCCCGGCGACATCAAGAGCAACAACGCAGGCTTTCTGGCGAAGTTCGGGCCCAACAACATCGCCGACTTCGGCGAGCTCGAACTCTCGCAAGCCAACTTCCAGGTGCTCGAGCGCTCCAACCTCGGCCCGCTGCTCAACGAAGTGTCCATGGCCTACAACCTGGGCGACCCGCAGGCTGCGCGCAAGACGATGCAGATTGGCCGGCTCAAGACCACCAAGTGGGTCGTGAAGTTCGACATCCTCAAGGCCGAGCAGATCGCCGAGAACAAGAAGGGCTTCGATGGCCGTGCAGTGGGCGGCATGATCTCGATGTTCGGCGGCTTCGGTGGCATGGGCAATGCAGCGGCAGGCACGGTGGCCAGCACCGTGAAAACGGAAGAGAGCACCGGCGTGTGGCTGATCGGCATGCGCTACAAGATCATGGACGCCAGCACGACCGAGCAAGTCGCGCAGGGCTACAAGGAGCTGAAGATGGAAGTCGGCTCCAGCAGCACCAGCGTGATGGGTGTGTCGCAATCGGCCAAGGGCGGCGTCGGCCTCGACACCATGGTGCAGCGCCTCGTGCAGACAGCCGTGTGGGACATCGACAAGCAGTACAAATAGGTTCGAGCAAGACGCGCGGTGCGCGCGTGCTCGAACTGCCGGCGATCCACACCGACCGCGTTGCGGCGGGTGATCGCCGGCTTTTCTTTGGGGTCTCGTTATGAACAAGCTTGGGAAGTATCAGATTCGGCGCATCCTGGGGAAGGGGGCGATGGGGATCGTCTATGAAGGGTTTGATCCCGTCATCGAGCGCACTGTTGCGATCAAGACGATCTTGCCTTCGCAGCTCGCGGGCTCGGAGGTTGTCGCGATCCTGGCGCGCTTCAAGCGTGAGGCGCAGGCGGCGGGGCGGCTGAATCATCCGGGCATCGTCGCCATCTACGACTACGGCGAAGAGCTGGCACAGGACATCAGCGAAGAAGAAGCCACGATGATGGCGAGCACTGCGGGCAAGGCCGGGCCGGAGCGGGTCGCGTTCATTGCAATGGAGTTCATCAAAGGGCGCGAGCTGAAGGACCACCTGGAAAAGGGCGGGCGCTTTCCGCTCAAGGAGGTGGGCCGCATCATGGGCGAGATGCTCGATGCGCTCGACCACGCGCATTCGCTCGGCGTGGTGCATCGCGACATGAAGCCCGCCAACGTCATCCTGCTGGAGAACGGGCGGGTGAAGGTGGCGGACTTCGGCATTGCGCGCGTCGAGCAGTCTGACTTGACGCAGACTGGCACGATCATGGGCACGCCCAGCTACATGTCGCCCGAGCAGTTCATGGGCCACCCCGTGGATGGCCGCAGCGACTTGTTCTCGTGCGGCGTCATCCTGTACCAGCTGCTCACCGGCGAAAAGCCGTTCACCGGCGAAACCTCGACGACGATCATGTACAAGGTGCTGCGCGAAGAGCCAACGCCGCCTTCGTCGCTCAACCTCACGCTCACGCCCGCGCTCGACTTCGTCATCAAGAAGGCACTGTCGAAATCGCCGGCTGACCGCTTCCAGACAGGGCGCGCATTTGCAGACGCACTGCAGGATGCGATTGTGGGCGACATGACGGTTGCACCGGGCGCCGCTGCGGCGCCGGCGCCAATCCAGTTCAACGCGCCTGCTGCCGCACCTGTGATGCCGGCTGCTACCGCACCAGTAACGCAGGCCGCAAAGAAGCCGCAAGCGGCCATGTGGGCCGTTGGTGCAGCGGCCGTCGTGGCGCTGGCAGCGGGTGGCTACATCTTGTTGGCGCCCGGCAAGAAGGGCGAGCCTGCCGTTGCATCGAATGCACCTGCCGCCGCTGCAACGGGCGCATCGGCTGCAGTGGCCGCAGCACCTGCTGCCGCGCCTGTGGCGACTGAGCCCGGCACGATGGTGATCAGCGCTGTCGGCCTCGTGGATCCGAAGGACGCGCGCTTCAACGGCGACCTGGGCGCTGCGCAGACTGAAGCGCGCGAGTCAGCCAAACGCCAGCTCATTGATAAAGCGCTCGCGCTCTACGTCGACAAAGCCTCGCTCGACACGAACTATGGCGTGATCGACCAGAAGATGCTCGTCAACTCGGGCGGCTTCATCCGCACCGTGCTGCAGGAGTCGCCCACGACCAACGCGAACGGTCTGGTTGAAATGCAGACACGTGCCGTGGTGAGCACGCGCGCCGTGCAGAAGTCGCTCAACGACCTGTCGCGGCAAGAGCGCATCGACTTCATCCGCAACAAGGGTGATCCGCGTATTTCGATTCGCATCGACATCGCCAACAACGACGGCGCGAATCTCGCGCGTGAACGCTCGCAGCTCGCTGAGAACGTGGTGAAAGACCGCATCAAGTCATTCGGCTTTCGTGTGTGGTCGGGTGAGGGCGACAACCCGCAGGCCGCGAATGCGCAGGCGGCGGATTTTGCGATCAAGGGCGAGGTCAAGTTGAAGCAGTTATCGATGAAGCTGCCTGCCTCGGGCCTGACGATCACCAAGACGGCGCTCACGTCGTGGACGCTCAAGGCCATCGAGACGGCGACCGGTGAAGAGGTGTACCTCAGCACCAAGTTGCCCAGCGGCCAGACGTGGGCTTCAGAAGACCAGGCGCTGGCCGAGATCGGCAAGCTGGTGGGCGATGAGTTCTCGCGCAACTTCTTCCTGGAGCACTTCAACTTCCGCACGCAGAAAACGAACCTGATCATCAATGGCCTGCCTGAAAACGGCTCGCCGCTGATGCTGCGTGAATTGCGCGCCATGCGCACGGTGCTCGATGCGCAGGCCATCGGTGACGGGCGCTTCCAGCTGCAGCTGCCCGAAGGCAACTCCGGCGACATCGTGCAAGACGGCGTGCTGAAAGCGCTGAACATGAAGCTCGGGCAGAACTGCTTCACGCTCGCGGGATCGCAGGGGCTGGAAGTGAGCGTGGCATATGCGCCAGCGTGTGCCACGCCGCAGATGCGTACGAAGCTGGAGGCGGGTGCGCCGGCAGGGGCGCGGACCATGCCGGCGGGCGCGAATGGAACGCCGGGCCGGCCGGCTGCGGCGGTGAAGTCGGTTTAGGGCCATGCTGTCAGTCGCTCGAAAGCAATGATGGATCGCATTGCGTCTTTGCGTTACCTAGTCTGTTTGGTAACCAAAGGAACACAGCAATGCCCTGGATCAATCCCCCGCCTGTCAGATACACCGACGCCCCGCAACGGCCTGTGCCGCCTCCCGAAGCCGCCGTGGTTGCGCGATTCGCCCGTGACCTGACGTTGGCCAAGGCAAGCGATCGTTATCAGGTCGCGAAAATGCAGATGCGCGACAACCTGCGGGCAAGTGATCCGGCCTGGCGACCTGGCGCTGAGGATGTGTTCCTGGAACGACAAGCGGCGTCCATCGTCATCGACGGCATGGAGCGAGACCCTGAATATGGCCAATCGCGAGCGCTGCTTGTCAAACTTCGAGAAGCAATGCTTGCGCCTTTGATCCCCATCAGCCAAGACGCAACCGTGGACGGAGGAATCATGCATGCGTTGAGTGCCGAACGCAGCCGTCGGTCCGGTGCGGTCCTGCAACATCCTTTGTACCTGGAGATGGAGCAGCAGCTAGCCGCCAATCAAACTAGCGGCTTTGCGACCGCGGGCCTTGTGGCCATACATCAAGTTTCACTTATCGTCATTCGATTGATGCAATGCGAGCGACAAAGCGAGGCAGAGATCAATGCCATGAGGGCGATGGAAACCGTGGCGAGAGCGCGGATTGGTGACATTGCCGAGCAGAGCCAGTCGCAACCGTCGGCGCAGCCATCCGATGGCGTTGGCGCGAGCCCATCACGGCAATCCGGATTGCGGCACGCATTCGATCAGATACTCGCGGCCGCGCTTACCCACCCCGGCATGCAGCAAGTAAAGGCCAACTTGAGTCGCGTCCATCCTGAATGGAGCCCCGCTGAGGTTGCCGAAAGCGCCGAGTGGTGTGAAAGGTTCCACCTCCTCGATGAGTTCAAAAAAAAGGTCGACAACGGCCGCATCGATCCGGATGTTTTCGCTGATCTCGAGGGTTCGGTCCTGTTGCAGATCAACTGGACTACGGCCGGTAGTGCCAGCAACCAATTCGCGCAGACGTGCCAGTTGTCGAGGAACTTCGAGCAGCGCTATCAGCGCGCACGCGAAGAGCTGCTACAACTGGCACCGGCAACCCGCTCATTTCTCAGCGCCCAGCCGACGGTGACGCGCGCAGAAGCGGCGGCTGCTGTGGTCGACTCGGTTGTTCTTGACCTGTGTACCCAAATGCGAAGGGAAGCTCAAGGCGATGCCGTGCGCGTGGCCGCGACAGCCAGGTTCATGCTCACGATCGAAGTGAAGTACCCGCACCTTGTGAACCGCCTGCGAGAGCCCTTGCCTGAAGACCCGCGGCCCTGAAAAGCAGGACACGCTTGCGGCGGCGTTAACGCGCCGCCGCCCGGCTCACCACATAGATCCCGGCCACCACCAGCACCGTTCCCGCGGCAATCCACGCGGTGAACGGCTCACCCAGCAGCACGACGCCCATCAGGATCGTCGAGAGCGGCCCGACCATGCCGATCTGCGCGGACAGCGCCGGGCCGATTCGCTCGATGGCCATCATCACCATCAGCACGGGCACGGCGGTGCAGAACACCGCATTGAAGACCGACAGCCAGATGACTTCAGGCGCAACGACGAACGCGCTCGCTATGGGCCGCAGCAGCACGAACTGCGCGATGCAACAGATGCACGCGACCGTCGTCGCCAAACCCACCAGGCGCAGTGACCCCAGCCGCTTGACGAGCTGGCCGCTGTACACCAGGTACACCGCGTACGTCATGGCGCTCGCGAACACGAGCGCCGCGCCCAGCGCTACATGGCTGCCTGCTATCGATATCTCGTGGCTGAACACCAGCACACAACCTGAATAGCTCAGCGCCATGCCAAGCACATGTGCAAGGCGCACGGGCTTGCGATACAGCACCCAGGCCAAGAGCAGCACCAGCGTCGGGTTGAGGTACAGGATCAGCCGCTCAAGCGACGCCGTGATGTACTGCAGCCCCGCAAAGTCGAGAAAGCTCGACAGGTAGTAGCCACTGAATCCCAGCCCGGCAACGCCCAGCCAGTCAGCGCGCGTGAGCGGCGCCTTGCCGCGCCCGCTCCACCACGCCATCGCCAGGAACATCGGCAGTGCGAACAGCATGCGAAACATCAACAGCATCACCGCGTCCACGCCGTAGCGGTAGCCGAGCTTCACGATGATCGCCTTGCCGCTGAACGCGATCGCGCCCACCAGCGCCAGGATGACGCCCGTGCCGAAATGCGGATTCGACGTCGTATTACTCAAACGCGTCAATGACATTGACGGCGTTCACGCCCAGCTGCGCCGCCGCATAGCCGCCTTCGAGGATGAACACTGCGGGCAAGCCCAGCCGCTTCAGGCGCTCGCCCAGGCGGCTGTAGTCAGCCGTGGAGAGCTTGAACTTCGAGATCGGGTCGCCTTCGAACGTGTCGAGGCCGAGCGAGACGACGAGTGCGTCGGCGCGATGGCGCACGATGCGTTCGCATGCCACTTCAAGCGCAGCGAACCAGCGGTCGGCCGGTGTGCCTGCTGGCATCGGCAGGTTCAGGTTGAACCCTTCACCCGCGCCATGACCGCGCTCGTCGGCATGGCCCAGGTAGAACGGATATTCCGTGAGCGGATCGCCATGCAGGCTCACGAAGAGCACGTCGGCGCGGTCGTAAAAAATCTCCTGCGTGCCATTGCCGTGGTGGAAGTCCACATCAAGAATCGCGACGCGCTCGCAACCACCATCGCGCAATGCCTGCGCAGCAACCGCAGCGTTGTTCAGGAAGCAATAGCCGCCCATGAAGTCGGCCCCGGCATGATGGCCCGGCGGTCGCGTTGCGCAGAACACGCCACGCTCGCCTTGCCCGATCAATTGCGCGGCATGGGCAGCGGCATCTGCGGCTTGCTTGATCACGCGCCACGTGCCCTCCACGAGCGGCGTGCCGTTGTCCATCGAATACAGCCCGAGCTTCGCGATGAAATTGACCGGCTCCACATCGCTGCGAAGCCCGCGCACGGGCCACACTGAAGGGAAGGGTTGCACAGCGGCATTCGCAGTGTCGAGCGCGCCCCACTGTTGCCAGGCAGTTTCAAGAAATTGCAGGTAGCGCGGTGTGTGGATGCGCGCCAGCACGGCCCGGCTATCGGCAGCGGGTGTGCGCACATCGTGGCCTCGCAACGCCAGCTGTGCCTGCACGTAGTGCGCACGCGCGGGCTTTTCGAAACAGGGCACCAGTTCACCGCGATAGAACTCGCTGGCAGGCGCGTGGCCTTCATGCAAATTGCCGAAGAACGTGATCACGGCCGGCTCACTCGCCGAACACGCGGTTGTGCAGGCGTCGCATCGACCACCATGCGCCCAGCGCGACGAAAGGAATCGCCACGGCTGCAGTGGTCTCGGGGCTGAAGGGCCAGCCCACTGCATGCGCGCCCTTGGCCACATAGCTGACCAGCCCCACGATGTAGTACGTGATAGCCGCGACGGACAGGCTCTCCACCGTTGCCTGCATCTTCAGCTGCAAGCCCTGGCGCGTGTTCATGGTGGCGAGCAACGCCTGGCTGCTTTGCTGCTGCTCGATCTCCACGCGCGTGCGCAGCAAGTTGCTGATGCGCGAAACGCGTTGCGACAGCGCATCTTGCCGGCGGGTTGCCCATTCGCAGGTGGCGCGTGCGGGCGACAGGCGGCGCTCCATGAATTCACCAATCGTCTGCAAGCCGGCCAAGCGCGATTCGCCGATGTCGGCGATGCGCCTGTCCACCAGTTCGAAGTACGCAGCGCTTGCTGAAAACCGTGAGTGCGTGGCCGCGTACTGGCTCTCTACTTCGCCGGCCAGCTTCGTGAGGCGGTCGAGCAGTTGCGGCTCTTCGTGGCTGCCTGCAACGCGGATCGCGCCGGCAAGCTCGGCCAGCTCGCGTTCGGCATAGGCGAGCACGCCCGACGCCTCGCGCGCTGCGGGCAGGCCCAGCAGCGCAGCCATGCGATAGGTGTCGATCTCCACCAGCTGCTGCACCAGGCGGCCAAGCCGTCGCGGCGTGACAGAGCCCGCGAGCAGCACCATGCGTGAATAGCCGTCGGGGTGAATGGTGAAGTCGGTGTACACCTCGCCATGGCCGTCAGCCACGGTGGACGCAACAAGCGTCTCTTCCTTGAGCACATGCTTGACCAGCGACGGGTCTTCCATCGAGTTCGCGGGCAGCACCCACAGGTTCAGCGCGGCGAGGCATTCACCTGGCAGCTTCTCAAACCAGTCGCGCGGCGCCGAGTCAGCAGCAATGAGCGGCTCGCGCTCACCGAAGCCGGCCACGTCGATCGGGCGCGAGAAACTCCAGGTCACGAATTCGGTATGCATCTCCCAGCGCAGGCGCCAGCCGCCCATGTCCATGCGGATGTGCGTGCTCTTCGCGTCGGGCAGTGGCAGGTGATGGTCACGCAGCAACGCCGCAATGTGCGCGCGGCTGGCTTCGCGCTGCGCACCATCGGCGAGCATGACCAGGTGCGAGATCGCAAGCGGCCCGGCCATCGCCTCGGGTGGGCGCGCGTGGATCTCGTTGTGAAGCGCGATGCGTTGCGGATGGCTGGTGATCTGCGGCATGTTTCCCTCTCAGCGCATTGTGGCGCAGCTGGGTTGATCCGGCATGCAGCCATGAGAAAAGGCGCCCCCAGGCGCCTTCTCAGAAGAAAGGCGCCCGCAGGCGCCTTTTCTTGGGGGGGTGCTGCGCGAGCGTCAGTCCTCGACGAAGGCTTCCTCGCGCTTGGCCTTGATCGACGGCAACGCGACGATCACCACCAGCAACGCCGCAGCGATCAACAAGCCGGCCGACAGCGGACGCGTGACGAAAACGCTCCAGTCGCCACGCGAGAGCAGCAGCGCGCGACGCAGGTTTTCTTCCATCATCGGCCCGAGGATGAAGCCGAGCAGCAACGGCGCCGGCTCGCAACCGAGCTTGATGAACGTGTAGCCCACCACGCCGAAGATGCCCACCATCCACACGTCGAACGTGTTGTTGTTGGTCGAGTAAACGCCGATGGCGCAGAACAGCACGATGGCAGGGAACAGCCAGCGATAAGGCACTGTGAGCAGCTTGATCCACATGCCGATCAGCGGCAGGTTCAGGATGATCAGCATCAGGTTGCCCAGCCACATCGAGGCGATCAGGCCCCAGAACAGCTGCGGGTTGCTCGTCATCACCTGCGGGCCAGGCTGGATGTTGTGGATGGTCATGGCACCCACCATCAGCGCCATCACGGCGTTGGGTGGAATACCCAGCGTGAGCAGCGGAATGAACGACGTCTGTGCACCGGCGTTGTTGGCTGCTTCAGGCGCTGCAACGCCGCGAATGTTGCCCTTGCCGAAAGGCACTTCACCGGGCTGCAGCTTCGTCTTCTTTTCGACTGTGTACGCAGCGAAGGCCGCCAGCAAGGCGCCGCCGCCAGGCAGGATGCCCAGTGCCGAGCCCAAGGCAGTGCCACGCAACACGGCGGGAATCATTCGCTTGAAGTCTTCCTTCGTCGGCATCAGGCCCTTGACCTTGCCGGTGAACACCTCACGGTGCTCGGACGACTTCGACAGGTTGCTGATGATTTCGCCGTAGCCAAAGACGCCCATGGCGATGGTGATGAAGCCGATGCCGTCGGTCAGTTCGGGGATGTCGAACGAGTAGCGCGCGACGCCCGAATTCACGTCGGTGCCGATCAGGCCGAGCAGCAGGCCCAGCACGATCATGGCAATCGCCTTGATCAGCGAGCCCGACGCCAGCACCACCGCGCCGATCAGGCCCAGGATCATCAGCGAGAAGTATTCGGCAGGGCCGAACTTGAACGCGACTTCCGTCAGCGGCGCTGCGAACGCAGCGAGGATCAGCGTGCCGACGCAGCCGGCGAAGAACGAGCCAAGGCCCGCCGCTGCGAGCGCAGGGCCTGCGCGGCCCTGCCTTGCCATTTGATAGCCATCGATCACTGTGACCACTGACGATGACTCACCCGGCAAGTTCACCAGGATGGCGGTGGTGGAGCCGCCGTACTGCGCGCCGTAATAGATGCCGGCGAGCATGATCAGCGCGGACACAGGCGGCAGTGCGTAGGTTGCAGGCAGCAGCATCGCGATGGTTGCCACCGGGCCAATGCCCGGGAGCACGCCGATCAGCGTGCCCAGCAGGCAGCCGATGAAGCAATACAGCAGGTTGATCGGTGTGAATGCGACGCCGAAGCCGATCGCAAGGTTGGCAAAGAGATCCATGAGGTGTGTCCTTCCTTCAGCCGGTGATGAAGGTCGGCCAGACCGGGAACTGCAGCTTGAGCAGGACGATGAACGCGAGGTAGCTGCCAATGGCCAGCACCGTGGCGAGAATCACGTTCTCTTTCCAGCTGAACTCCTCGCCGGCCAGGCTGGCCACGAAGGTCAGCCCGTAGATGCCGACGATCATGCCCATGGCCGGCAGCTTGATGCTGGGCAGGCCGCCCAGCAGGATGCCGAACAGCAAGTTGGCCGCGATGATGAAGCACAGGGGCTTCCAGGCCCACGCGCCGATGGGCTCGCCGTCTTCGGTTTCAACCACCAGGGCTTCGAACACGATGAAGGCACCCAACGCCGTCAGCAGGATGCCCAGCACAAGCGGGAAGTACCCGGGCCCCATGCGTGCACCTTCGCCAATGGTGTAGGTGGTTGCGCCCCACGCGAAGGCGATGCCGACCACCATGAACATGAGGCCGGAGTAGAAGTCTTGTTGACTCTTGATCTTCACGCGCTGTCTCCTCGGAAGAATATTCGTGGCGCGATTGTGGTGGCGAAAGGCCTCATCCCCGTTGTGGGTTACACCTACGCGGGTGCCGCCGGATGGCCGACCTGGCCTGCAACGACGGCCCTCCCTGGCCCTCCCGGGCCCGCCCGGCTATTCGAGCGGCGGGGTGGCCGTGAGGATTTCTTCGAGGGTCGTGATGCCCTCGGCCACGCGCAGCGCACCGGCCAGCCTCAGCGGGCGCATGCCATCGGCCACCGCCTGGCGGCGCAAGGCGTCGATGCTCGGCTCGGTGTTGAGCTTTTCCTTGAACGCTTCGTTGACCGTCATCAGCTCGTACAGGCCTGTGCGGCCGAGAAAGCCCGTCATGCGGCAGTCAATGCAGCCCACGGCCTTGTACGGGCGGAAGGCGCCGGTGATCTTCCAGGGCTTGACGCTCGCGTCGAGCGCTTCGCGCGTCGCGTGTTCGTCGGGCACCTTGCACTGCTTGCACAGCGTGCGCACCAATCGCTGCGCCAGCACGCCGAGCATCGTGGCATTGATCAGGTAGGGCGGTATGCCCAGCTCCATCAGGCGCGAGATGGCCGACGGTGCGTCGTTCGTGTGCAGCGTTGAGAACACGAGGTGGCCCGTGAGCGCGGCCTGCACCGCCATTTCGGCGGTGGCCAGGTCGCGGATTTCGCCGACCATGATGATGTCCGGGTCCTGCCGCATCAGCGCGCGCAGGCCTTCGGCGAATCCGAAGTCCAGCTGCGTCTGCACCTGCGTCTGGTTGAAAGACGGCTCGATCATTTCGATCGGGTCTTCCACGGTGCTGACGTTCACCTCTTCGGTGGCAATGCGCTTGAGCGTGGAATAGAGCGTGGTCGTCTTGCCGGCGCCTGTCGGGCCGGTCACTAGGATGATGCCGTAGGGCCGCTTGACGAGGCCTTCCCAGCGCTCGGCGTCGTGCTGCGCAAAGCCCAGTGCGTCGAGGTCTTTCACAGCCGTGTCGGGGTCGAAGATCCGCATCACCATCTTCTCGCCGAAGGCGGTGGGCAGCGTGGACAGGCGCATTTCAACTTCGTCGCCGCGCGGGTTGCGCGTCTTGATGCGGCCGTCCTGCGGGCGGCGCTTTTCAACCACGTCCATGCGACCCAGCAGCTTGATGCGCGCGATCATGGCGTTGAGCACGCCCATGGGCATCTGGTAGACCGGATGCAGCACACCGTCGATGCGAAAGCGGATCACGCCCTGCTCGCGCCGGGGCTCCAGGTGGATGTCGCTGGCGCGCTGGTCGAACGCGTAGGTCCATAACCAGTCCACCACCTGCACGACGCCCTGGTCGTTGGCATCGAGCGTCTTTTTGTTGCCCAACTCGACGAGCTGTTCGAACGTGGCGCCGCTGGAGCTGGCGCCGGCCTTCTGGGCATTGCGCACCGACTTGGCGAGCGCGAAGAATTCAGCGGTATAGCGATGGATGTCCTGCGGATTGGCAACAACGCGGCGCACCGAGCGGCGAGACTGCCGCTCGACTTCACTCACCCAATCGACGAGGAATGGCTCGGCCGTGGCCACGACAACTTCCGATGGCGTGACTTGCACCGGCAGCACGTGGTGGCGCTCGGCGTAGGCCGCGCTCATCGAGTCGGCCACCTTGCCCACATCGACCTTCAGCGGATCGATGCGCAGGTAGACCAGCCCCGCCTTGCCTGCGATGTACTGCGTGAGCATCTCGATGTCGAGCGACTTGCCGTCGCTGGCCCGCGCCATGGCTACGGCCGCCAGCCGCACGAGTGGCTGCTGCGAGCTTTCTGCCTGCGAGCAGCGGGCGATGGTGCGCTTGGCTTCTTCGCCGGTGATGACGTTGTCCATCGCCAGCCACTCGACCACCGTGCGCCAGTCCAGCGGGCCCTGGAATGCGGGCGGATGCATGGCTTTGCCAGCAGTCTTGGGTCGGGCAACAGTGCTCATCGGGCGGTGCTCATCGGACAGTGCTCATGGAGCTCAGGTTTTTCATGCGTTCAGTCAGCAGGCTTGAAGACGCGCAACCACTTGCGTGCGGGCAGGCCCCATCGAGTTTCGATGGTTTCCGCGCGCTCGGCAAGCGCGGCCCGCGTGGGATGTTGTGGCGTGCGCAAGGCGAGCACCACGGTGTTGCCCTCGCGAGTGGGCCGGAACGACCACACGGCGTCTTCGCCGAAGGCCGACTGGATCTTGGCCAGGCTCTGCGCATAGCTGGATGAGCGGCCGAACAGGTTGACCGTCATCACGCCTTCATCGGTGAGCAGGTTGCGGCAGTCGGCATAGAAAGCCTGGCTGTCGAGCACCGGCGCCGCAGCTTCGTGGTCGTACAGGTCTACCTGAAGCGCATCGATCTGGCCGTGCCAGTGATCGTGGGCGACGACCTCGGCAGCATCGCCGATCACGACCGACAGGCGGGCATCATCGGCAGGCAGCTTGAACCACAGGCGGCACGCGGCCACGACTTGCGGGTTGAGCTCGATGGCCGTTGTCTTCATGCGCAGCTTGCGCCAGCAGAATTTGGTGAGCGACGCAGCGCCCAGGCCCAGCTGCATGGCGTGCCGCTTGCTCACCGATGTGGGCTCGACGAACAGCAGCCAGCCCATCATCCGCTGCACGTAGTCCAGGTCGATGTCGAACGGCTGGTCGATGAGCATGGAGCCTTGCACCCATTCCGTGCCCAGGTGGAGATAGCGCACATCTCCCTGGTCGGAGAAATTGACTTCGGGCAGCGCGAGCTGGGGTTTGGAGGTAGGGGGCTTCTTCACTGTGGCCCATTATCAGAGAGGCGCGTGAGGCAGGAGCGCCGCAAGCCTGGGCAGTGCGTCGACCGCGTTGCGCCGCGTGGCTCGCGCGAGCACATCGGGCGACACGCCTCGCAACTGCGCCATCACAGCGCCGATGCGCGGCAGGTCGCCCGGCTCGTTGCGCCCTTGCGGCTGGCCGTTTGCGCGTTCTTGCGCCGTGCGGTAGAGCCAGTGCGGCGGAATGTCCGGCGAATCGGTTTCGAGCACGAACGCCGTGTCGGGCAGCGACTGCGCCAGGCGGCGGATCTGCAGTGATCGCTCGTAGGTGAGCGTGCCGCCAAAGCCCAGCTTGAAGCCCATGTCCACGAACTCCTGCGCCTGCTGGTCGCTGCCATTGAATGCGTGGGCGATGCCCCGCACAGGAAGCTTGCGCAGGTGCTTGAGCAGCTGGTCGGCAGAGCGGCGCACGTGCAGGATCACGGGCAGGCCGTATTTGCGGGCGAGCACGAGCTGCGCGCGATAGAAGTGCTCCTGCCGCGCGATGTCCAGGCCGGGCACGAACAGGTCGAGCCCGATCTCGCCCACGGCCACAAGCCGCTCATCGGCCTGCGCCGCTTGCAGCGCCTGATCGAGCAGATCCAGGTCTTCATCGCGCGCGCGCTGCGTCGCCAGCGGGTGGATGCCCAGGGCGTAACTGTCGCCATGTTGATGGGCCAGCTCGCGCACCGCGGCAAAGTTGCCGGCCTCCACCGCTGGCAGCACGCAATGCACCACGCCGGCGGCCCTTGCACGCTCGCGCACTTCGTCGCGGTCGGCATCGAATTCGCCAGCGTCCAGGTGGCAATGTGTATCAATCCATGGAGGCATCCGCGGATCATGCCGCAGCCCGCGCAAGCCCCAAGCCGTGCATCGCGCGGCGAACCGTGATACCGTGTGTTTTCGTTTTCACAGGTGAACGAATGCGCAGGCCAGCCCTCTACAGTTCTAGCCGCACGGGCCGCACGACGCCCGCTGGGTCGAGGGCAACTCTGGCCGACGCGGGCGCTGCTGCGCAGGCCACCGATGAGCTGGCATCCGATGAGCTGATTCGTGCTGCGCCACAACGCTTGCTCCTTGGCCGCTTCGCCTCACGCTTTCGCTTGTCGAGCCAGCAACTGATGTGGGCCGCGATCGTCCTGCTGGCCATCCTGCTGGCGATCAGCGCCGCGCTGCAGGTGCGGTCCTCACAGCGGCGCCTCACGCAAGACGACATCGACGCTGCCGTGCTCAAGACGATGGAGACGAACGTCATGCCGTCGGAGTACGCCAAGGCCTACGAGAACATTCGCCCCTCGGTTGTGCGCGTGATCAGCTACGTGAAGAAAAGCCGCCTGAAGGACGAAGGCGACAAGCACGCCAGCAACACGGACAAGGGCGCCAGGCCCAAGCCGCTCGGCCGTGCCAAGCCCGCTGAGGGCAGCGGCAAAGACGACGAAGAGGTCGAGCACGGCGTGGGCACGGGCGTGGTCATCATCGACAAGGGCGTGATCCTCACCAACCTGCACGTTGTCTCGGGCGCCGACCGGATCAAGGTCGTGTTCTTCGACGGGCTGGAAGCAGAAGCCACCGTGACAGGCGCGCAGCCCGAGAACGATCTTGCCGTGCTGCAGGCCAGCAAGATTCCCGACGACATGATCGCGGCAACCATGCGCTCGACGAGCGACCTGGCGCCCGGCGACAAGGTGCTCGCGGTGGGCTTTCCGTTCGGCATCGGGCCTTCTGCATCTGCCGGCGTGGTGTCGGGCCTCAAGCGCGTCTTCCGCTCGCCGGAAGGCAAGCAGGAGATGAAGAACCTGATCCAGTTCGATGCGGCTGCCAATCCCGGCAATTCAGGCGGCCCGCTCGTGACGATGGACGGCGAAGTTGTCGGCATCGTCACTGCCATCCTCAACCCGACATCCGCACGAACCTTTATCGGCATCGGCTTTGCCGTGCCCATCGAAAACGCTGCCACCGCAGCAGGCCTGCCACCGTTCTAGAAAGACATAGCCGCATGAGTGCCACCACCCGCCAGGACACCGACACCGCGCAACTGATGGAGCAGATCCTGTATGAGGTCAAGCGCGTGGTGGTCGGGCAAGACAGGTTTCTTGAACGCGTGATGGTGGGCATGCTCGCAGGCGGCCACCTGCTGGTCGAAGGCGTGCCGGGCCTGGCGAAAACACTCACAGTGAAGACACTTGCGAACACGATGCGTGGGCAATTCAAGCGCATCCAGTTCACGCCTGACCTGGTGCCGGCTGACCTTGTCGGCACGCGCATCTACAACCAGAAGACGGGTGAGTTCAGCACATCGCTCGGCCCGGTGTTCACCAACTTGCTGCTCGCCGACGAAATCAACCGCGCGCCCGCCAAAGTGCAGAGCGCGCTGCTGGAAGTGATGCAGGAGCGGCAGGTGACGATTGCCGGCGAGACGCACAAAGTGCCCAGCCCGTTTCTTGTGATGGCGACGCAGAACCCGATCGAGACAGAAGGCACGTATCCGTTGCCCGAAGCGCAGGTCGATCGCTTCATGATGAAGGTGCTGGTGGACTACCCGACGGACGAAGAAGAATTCGTGATCGTCGAGCGCGTGACAGGCCCGGCAGTGACAGTGAGCGAAGTGGCGACTACTGAACAGCTCGCCTCGCTGCAGCAGGAATGCCGGCGCGTGTATGTGGATCCGTCGCTCGTGCAATACGCAGTGAAGCTGGTGTCGGCGACGCGCACACCCGAGAAGCATGGGTTGAAAGACATCGCACCGTACATCACGTTTGGTGCAAGCCCGCGCGCGACGATCAATCTTGTGGAAGGCGCCAGGGCGATGGCGATGCTGCGCGGCCGCACGTACGCGCTGCCCGAGGACATGACGGACCTTGTGCCCGATGTGCTGCGCCACCGGGTGGTGTTGTCGTACGAGGCGCTGTCGGAAGGCCTGTCTGCCGACGCGCTCATCGCAAAAATCATGGCGAAGATTGCGCCGCCGGCCAAGCCGCTCGAACATGAAAAACTGGCTGCGTAAACTAGCCCCCCCCCGAAGCGCCTCCGGCGCCTCCCCCCCAGGGGGGCGCCACCTGCGGCCCGGCGAAGCCGGTTCCGCGGTGGCCCCGCGAGGGGAGGGCGCCGCGCAGGCCGTGAGTGGGCACGAGAACGCGGAGCACATCTTGCGGCGGCTGGAATGGACGGTGATCCGGCGGCTCGATGGCTTGTTGCAGGGGGACTACCGCACGTTGATGCGCGGCGCGGGGCTCGACCTGGCTGACTTGCGCGAATACCAGCACCACGACGACGTGCGCCATATCGACTGGAACGTGACGGCGCGGCTGCAAGTGCCGCATGTTCGCGTGTACACCGAAGACCGCGAGATGGCAGCGTGGTTCCTTCTGGACCTGAGTCCGTCGGTCGATTTCGGCTCGGGCGAACTGCGCAAGCGGCATGTCTCGGCAGAGTTCACGGCGGTGCTCGCGCGCCTGCTCACGCGTCACGGCAATCGCGTGGGCGCCATGCTGTACGGATCGGGCGTCGACAGCGTGATTCCGGCGCGCGGCGGCAGGCGCCACGTGCTGCATCTGCTGCACAGCATGCAGCAGCCAGATGCACAACAGCCTGCGTCGCAGGCAGACGCAGGCGTCACGCGCCTGCAGGATTTGTTGAAGTCGGCCGCGAGCCTGATCAAGCGCCGCTCGACGGTTTTCGTTGTCTCCGACTTCATCAGCGAGCCAGGGTGGGAGCATCCGCTGGGCCTGCTCGCGCAGCGGCACGAGGTAGTGGCCGTGCGTGTGGTCGATCCGCTGGAGCTTGATCTGCCGGACCTGGGCTTGCTCACCATCCGCGACAGTGAAACGGGCGAGCAACTGCTCGTCGATACGCACGACGCGGGTTTTCGAAAACGGTTCGCTCGCATCGCTGCGCAGCGCGAAGCTGAGTTGCGTGAGAGTTTTGTCAAGGCGGGTGTCGACGCCCTCGAGTTGTCGACCGACGGCGACCTGGTCGAAGCCGTGATGCGGTTCACCGACATGCGCAAGCGCCGCGTGCGCATGGCAGCAGGCGGCGGGCTGCCTGCCCACTTGCGGCGAGCGGCGTGAGAGGATAGGCGTCGATGAATTTCCTCTGGCCCCAAAACCTCTGGCTGCTCGTAGCGTTGCCACTGCTGGTGCTGCTGTACCTGTGGCTGATGAAGCGCAAGCGCAAGACAGCGTTGCGTTACGCGTCGCTCTCCATCGTCAAGGAAGCGATGGGCGCGAGCCAGTCGTTCAAGCGGCACATTCCGCCGCTGCTCTTCCTGCTTGCCATTGCAGCCATGCTGCTGGCAGCCGCGCGCCCCGTAGCGGTGGTCACGTTGCCGTCGAACCAGCAGACGATCATTCTGGCGATGGATGTGTCGGGCAGCATGCGTGCCACGGACGTGCAGCCCAACCGGCTTGTTGCTGCGCAGAACGCGGCCAAGGCCTTCATTGCTGAACTGCCCCGCCATGTGAAGGTGGGCATCGTTGCGTTTGCCGGGTCCGCGCAGGTGGCGCAATTGCCAACCGTCAATCGCGAAGATCTCGTGACTGCGATTGACCGGTTCCAGCTGCAGCGCGCCACGGCAACGGGCAACGCCATCGTGATCTCGCTCGCGACGCTGTTCCCCGATGCGGGGATTGACCTTCAGTCGATGCAGGGCGGGCGTGACCGGCAGCGCGGTTTCTCGCTCGACGCCGAGAAGAAGGAAAAGAAGGAGTTCACGCCCGTGGCGCCCGGCTCGTACACGTCTGCCGCGATCATCATGTTGACTGACGGCCAGCGCACCACAGGTGTCGACCCGCTCGAAGCGGCCAAGATTGCCGCTGAGCGCGGTGTGCGTGTGTACACCGTCGGCATTGGCACGGTGGATGGCGAGACCATCGGTTTCGAGGGTTGGTCGATGCGGGTGCGACTCGATGAGGAAACGCTCAAGGCCATTGCGCAAAAGACGTCTGCCGAGTACTACTACGCGGGGACTGCGGGTGACTTGAAGAAGGTCTACGAAACTTTGAGTTCGCGGCTGACGGTGGAGAAGAAGGAGACTGAGGTGTCGGCCTTGCTGGCGATGGCGGCTGCTGTGCTGGCGCTGCTGTCTGCGGGGTTGTCGCTGCTTTGGTTTAACCGGATTCTTTGAGGGCGCTTGCTTGTTCAGGGCGCTTGTTTGTTCGGGGCGCTCGCGGCAGGTGGACTCTGGCGGGGCCTCATGCTTTTGTGGTTTGCGCTAGTCGCGCAAACGTCGCTTCAAGAATTGCCTCGAAGCCGGCGCAAAAGAACTCCCTGCGAGTTTGCAAGCAAACTCTCCGGTCAAACAGCTTTTGCGAGCTAGATGACGTGTCGCGCTAAAGCGCGATCCGGCTTCGAGCCAATTCTTGAAGCCACAAAAGAAATCGGCCCCACCAGAGTCCACCTGCCGCGAGTTCACCAACTGGGGGTGGTGACAAAGTCTCGGCTCGCTTCGCATTGCCTGGAATGAGGCGCTGTGCGCTAGAGCGAGATGGTGTTTGCGGCCAATTGTTGGGCGCAGTAGCGGGCAAAACACGCAGCGGTCGGTATCTCGTTGATCAACCACCGCTGTTGGCTCGTGGCAGGCGGACTCTGGCGCGGCCGACTTTTGTGAGCGGCTTTGAAATTTGTCTTCAGGCCGGATCGCGCTTTAGCGCGACTCAATGACTAGCTCGCAAAAGCTGTTTGACCGGAGAGTTTGCTTGCAAACTCGCAGGGAGTTCTTTTGCGCCGGCTTGAAGACAAATTTCAAAGCGAAGTTTGCGCGACAAGCGCAAACCGTCACAGCAGGAGGCCGCGCCAGAGTCCACCTGCCGCGAGCTGCCCTGACCAGACAGAGCGCCCCGGAACAAAGAGAGCGCCCCGAACAACAAACAGCCTACTCAAACAACCCGCTGTTCAACCGCAACACCCGGTCACACCGCGCAGCCAGCAAACTGTCATGCGTGACCAGGATGAACGCGGTGCCCCTGTCACGGGCAAGCCGCAACATCATCTCGAACACGACATCAGCCGTGCTTCGATCGAGATTGCCAGTGGGCTCGTCGGCCATCACGCAGGCCGGGTCCGTCACCAGCGCACGCGCAATCGCGACGCGTTGACGCTCGCCACCCGACAACTCCGCCGGGCGATGCCTCACTCGCTCGGTGAGCCCGACCGACGCCAACGTCTTCGTCGCAGCCTCGATACATTGCTCGGGCGAATCACGACGGATGCGCAGCGGCATGCCAACGTTGTCGAGCGCGCTGAACTCCGGCAGCAAATGATGGAACTGGTACACAAAGCCCAGGTGCTTGTTGCGCAAGCGCCCCTGCGCCGCTGCATCGAGCTTGCTGAACTGCTGGCCCATCAACTCGACACTGCCGCTCGTCGGCGCATCAAGGCCGCCGAGCAAATGCAGCAGCGTGCTCTTGCCGGAACCTGAAGCGCCAACAATCGCCACGGTTTCACCCCGGCGCACCTCGAGGTCGATGCCCTTGAGCACCTCGACATCGAGCCCGCCTTCGGAAAAGCGCTTGGTGATACCGGTGCATTTGAGGACGATATCGCCGCGCGTGGTGACGCTATTCATAACGCAGGGCCTCCGCGGGGTTCACGCGGCTCGCGCGCCAGCTGGGGTACAGCGTGGCAAGGAATGCCAGCACCAGAGAAATGACCGCAATGGGAACGATGTCGGCCTGCTGCGGGTCGCTTGGCATGCGGCTGATCAGGTAAATGTCGCGCGGCAGGAAGCTGGCGTTCAACGCATGTTCGAGCGCCGGCACGATCACGTCAATGTTCACTGCGATGCCAAGCCCGAGCAGCAGCCCGACCAACGTGCCGATCACGCCCACCAGCGCACCCTGCACAACAAAAATGCCCATGATGCTCGCGGGGCTTGCGCCCAGCGTGCGCAGGATGGCGATGTCGGCGCGTTTGTCCTGCACTGTCATCACCAGCGTACTCACCAGGTTGAATGCGGCCACCGCGACGATGAGGGTGAGGATGATGAACATCATTCGCTTTTCAAGCTGCACCGCGGCAAACCAGGTGCGGTTCTGGCGCGTCCAGTCGCGCACGACGACGGCGCCGCTCAACGTCTGCGTGAGTTCACCCGCCACGTCGCGCGCCTTGTTCAGGTCTTTGAGCTTCAGGCGGATGCCCGTCGGGCCTTCGAGCCGGAAGATGCGCGCTGCATCGTCCTGGTGGAGCATCACCAGGCCGCTGTCGTATTCGAAATGACCCGAATCGAACGTGCCGACCACCGTCATCTGCTTGAGCCGCGGCACGACGCCAGCAGGCGTGACTTGCCCGCTGGGCGCGATCAGCGTCACGGGGTCGCCTTCGCGCACACCGAGGGCCCGCGCCAGCTCCGCGCCCATCACCACACCGAACTCGCCGGACTTCAGCCTGTCGAGCACGGGCTGCATGGTCCGCGCCAGGTCAGTCACTTCGCCTTCCTTGGCGGGGTCGATGCCGCGTACGACGGCGCCGCGCATGTCTTCGCCACGCGCGAGCAATGCCTGCGCAGAGATGAACGGCGCAGCGCCAGTCACTTCAGGGTTGCGGCGCGCCTCGGCCATCGTGCGGTTCGCGTCTTCGAGCATGCCGCCGCCGGGGCCGAACACTTCGATGTGTGACACGACGCTGAGCATGCGGTCACGCACTTCCTTCTGGAAGCCGTTCATGACCGACAACACAATGATCAGCGCCGCCACGCCCAGCGCAATGCCCAGCATGGAGACGCCAGAGATGAAGGAGATGAACCCGTTGCGGCGGGTGGCACGCCCCGCGCGCGTGTAGCGCCAGCCAAGGACGAGTTCGTAGGGGATTCGCATCGGCTGAGATTGTGGCATCCCCGACAATACGCCTCGTGTCGGACAGTGCCCCCTTGTTGATCCCCTTTGCGTCGGCGCTGGCCGAAGGTTGCCGCGCGGCATTGCGCGAGCTGGCTTTGCCGAACCTGGAAAAGCTGCTCGCCCGCCTGCAGCCGGGTGAAATTGCTGCGGGTGAACCGGAAAGCCTCTCGATGCCGCACGAGCGCTTGCTGGCGCGCGTAGCGGGTATTGATGCAGCAGACGGCTGCCTGCCCCTCGCCGCGCTGGGCGAAGCGCTTGCCGGCCACGAAACAGGCCGCGCCGCCTTCGCGTGGATCACGCCGTGCCACTGGCGTGTTGCCCGCGACCACATCGCGATGGTGAACCCGGACGAAATGAACCTGTCGCAGGCCGAATCCATGGCTGTGCTGGACGCCGTGCGGCCCTACTTTGAAGAAGACGGCATGCACATCACTTACCAGTCTCCGCTGCGCTGGCTGGCACGCGGCGACATCTTTGCCGGTCTGGCGACAGCGTCGCTCGACCGTGTTGCAGGCAAAACAATCGATACCTGGATGCCGCGCGCAGCGAATGCCGCGCCGCTGCGGCGCTTGCAACAGGAAGCGCAGATGCTGCTCTACACCCACGCGGTAAGCGACGCGCGGCAGGCGAGCGGTCTTGCGCCAGTCAATTCTTTCTGGGTGAGCGGGGCGGGCGCATTGCCCGCTTCGTTCGATGCGTCTGCAGTTGCCAGATGGAACGTGGACGAACGCCTGCGCACCTCGGCATTGAACGAAGACTGGCCCGCCTGGGCAGCTGCCTGGGGCGACATCGATTCGACTGCGTGCGCGCAGTTGCTCGCCGCACTCGATGCCGGGCGTGAAGTGACTTTGGCGCTTTGCGGTGAGCGCGGCGCACAAACCTGGCGGCCGCGTGAACGCGGCGGCTACCTGAACAACCTGGGCGCGCGCATGGCGCGTCTTGTGGGTCGCAAGCAAGTGAGCGCGACCCTGGAAGCACTATGAAAATCATCCCGCGGGATATACCGCCTCGCGCCGCCTGGACTCTTGAACAAGGCGGCATCCACCCGCTGCTGGCGCGGCTGTACGCCGCCCGTGGCGTGATCGGCATGGACGAGCTCGACGACGGCCTGGGCAAGCTGCTGCCGCCTTCAGGCCTCAAAGGCATCGCGGATGCTGCCGTGCTGCTGGCCGACGCGATTGCCAAGCAGCAAAAGATGGTGATCGTGGCCGACTACGACTGCGATGGCGCTACCGCCTGTGCCGTTGCACTGCGCGGCTTGCGGCTGCTGGGCGCGCGGCACGTTGACTACCTCGTGCCGGACCGCGTGGCGGACGGCTACGGCCTCACCCCGCCAATCTCGCAGCGCGTGAAAGCAATGGGCGCGGACATCCTCATCACCGTGGACAACGGCATTGCCAGCGTCGAAGGCGTAGAGACAGCCAACGCGCTGGGCCTGAAAGTGCTCGTGACCGATCACCACCTGCCCGCTGCCCAATTGCCCGATGCGGCGGTGATCGTCAACCCGAACCAGCCGGGCTGCACGTTCGAGAGCAAGTCGATCGCGGGTGTGGGCGTGATGTTCTACGTGCTGCTTGCCGTGCGCGCCGAAATGCGTGCGCGCGGCGTGTTCACCGCTGGCCAGCCTGAGCCCAAGCTCGACAAGTTGTTGCCGCTCGTGGCGCTCGGCACGGTGGCCGATGTGGTGAAGCTCGATGCCAACAACCGCCGCCTGGTGGCGCAAGGCCTGAAGCGCATTCGCGCGGGCGTGTTGCCGGTGGGCCTGGCGAGCCTCTTCGCCGCTGCAGTGCGCAAACCAGAAGTGGCGACGACATTCGACTTCGGCTTCTCGCTCGGACCGCGCATCAACGCTGCCGGGCGCCTTGCCGACATGACGCTGGGCATCGAATGCCTCGTCACCGACGATGCTGCGCGCGCTGATGAACTTGCGAAGCAGCTCGACGGCATCAATCGCGAGCGCCGCGAGATCGAAGGTGGCATGCGCGAGCAGGCGATGGAGATCGTCGATTCGATGTTCGACGAAAGCGAAGAGCCGCCGCCGGCCATCTGCGTGTTCGACCCTGACTTTCATGAGGGCGTGGTGGGCATCGTCGCGGGCCGCATCAAGGACAAACTGCATCGCCCCACATTTGTGTTCGCATCGAGCCAGGCGGTGGGCAAGGAGCATGTGCTCAAAGGCTCGGGCCGGTCCATTCCCGGCTTTCATTTGCGTGACGCACTCGACCTCGTCGCCAAGCGCCACCCCGGTGTGCTGCTGCGATTCGGCGGTCATGCCATGGCGGCGGGCTGCACGATTGAAGAGGAGCATCTCGACACGTTCGAGAACGCGCTCTCCCAGGTCGCGCAGGAGTGGCTCGATGCGGCAACGCTGCTGCGCAGGCTGCACACCGACGGCCCGCTTGCGCCCGAATACCGCCGCGCCGATATGGCCGACACGCTCCAGCATGTGGTGTGGGGCCAGGGCTTCGCGCCGCCGGTGTTCAGCGAAGAGGTAGAGGTCGTGTCGCAGCGGCTGGTCGGCGAGAAGCACTTGCAGCTCAAACTCAAGCACCAGGGCCAGCCGGTCGATGGCATCTGGTTCGGCCGCACCGAGCCGCTTCCTTCACGCGTCACGCTGGCCTTCCGGCTGGAGACGGACGAGTGGCAAGGCGTGCGGCGGGTGCGCTTCCTGGTGGAAGGCGCGGAGTATTAGGCAATGAAACGTTCAGGCAATGACACCCGCTGAGACCGCACAACGATTGCCATACGCACGCCTTGCAGCGGAGATCCGCACGCTGCTCGCCGACGATTCCGTTCACGTGCCCGAGCGCATCGTGCAGCCTTTGCCCGGCGGCGGCAGCCTGTTCGTGATGCCCGCGCATGACAGCCGCATCGCGATGACGAAGCTGATTACGTTCACGCCTTCGAACGCCGGCACGGGTCGCCCGACCATTCAGGGCGACGTGGTGGTCTTTGATATCGCCACGGGTGAGCGGCGTCTGGTGCTCGATGGCCCTACGGTCACGGCAAGGCGTACAGCAGCGGTCTCATTGCTCGCAGCGCAGTTGCTCGCGCCGAACACAGAAGGGCCGCTGCTGATCGTCGGCGCAGGCGCGCAGGGCCGCGCGCATCTGGAGGCATTCGTTGACGGGTTGGGCGTGCGTGAAGTGATGATCGCGTCGCGCAGCGAAACAAGCGCCAACGCGCTGGCAGATCACGCGCGTGGGCTCGGGCTGAAGTCTTGCGTCGTGGCTGATCCAGGCGCTGCGCTTGCGCAGTGCCCGCTGATCGTGACCTGTACGCCTGCGAATGCCGTTGTGCTGCGAGGCACGCCACGCGATGATGCGTTCATTGCAGCAGTCGGCGCCTTCACGCCCGGCATGGTGGAGCTCGATCCGGCGCTGTGCCGCCACTGCGCAGAACACGGGCTCGTCGTGGTGGACACGCCCGAGGCGATCCACGAAGCGGGCGACTTGCTGCAGGCGGGGCTGGATGTGTCCGCGTTCGCAACGCTGCGCCGCGTGTTGATGGACGCACCGGCTGCAAACCGCAGGCCGGTGCTGTTCAAGAGTTGCGGCTGGGCGGGCTGGGACCTGGCTGCCGCGCGGCTGGCGATCAGCGCATGAACGCGCTGAGGTGAGTCACGCCTTCGGCAGCGTCACGCCCTTTTGCCCCTGGTACTTCCCGCCGCGGTCCTTGTAGCTCGTCTCGCAGACTTCGTCGCTCTCGAAGAACAGCACTTGCGCGCAGCCTTCGCCTGCATAAATCTTGGCGGGCAGCGGCGTGGTGTTGGAAAACTCCAGCGTCACATAGCCTTCCCACTCGGGCTCGAACGGGGTGACGTTCACGATGATTCCGCAGCGCGCATACGTTGATTTGCCCAGGCATATCGTGAGCACGTTGCGCGGGATGCGGAAGTACTCGAGCGTGCGCGCGAGGGCAAAGCTGTTGGGCGGAATGATGCAGACCTCGTCGTTGAAGTCGACGAAGCTTTTCTCGTCGAAATTCTTCGGGTCCACCACCGTGCTGTGGATGTTGGTGAAGACTTTGAATTCAGGCGCGCACCGGATGTCATAGCCATAGCTGGATGTGCCGTAGCTGATCACGCGGCGGCCTTCTACTTCACGCACCTGCTTCGGCTCGAAAGGCTCGATGAGGCCGTGCTGCTCGCACATGCGGCGAATCCATTTGTCGCTCTTGATGGTCATGGTCGCATTCTAGGTGGCGCCAGCGCCTGCAATGTGCACGCGCTCGATCGCGCGGTCGTCGCCCAGCACGATCAATGAAAACAGCAACTCGTCCAGGCTGGCTGCCTGCTGCGTCTTGCGCGCGAGCAATGGTGTTGCTGTGGGGTTGATTGCGATGAAGTCCGCCTCGCAACCCGGCTGCAGGTTGCCGACAACGCCTTCGAGCCCCAGTGCCTGCGCCGCGCCCGCGGTGTGTTGCCACCACAGGTTGCCGGGCGAGAGTGTGATGCCCGGCTTGGTCTGCCCTTCGCGGCCCACGTAGTAAGCCGCGAGCATCGTATGGAACGGGCTGAAGCTCGTTCCACCGCCCACGTCGCTGGCCAGGCCATGCTTGAAGCCGATGCGCTGTGCGCCTTCGTAGTCGAAGAAGCCGCTGCCCAGAAACAGGTTGCTGGTCGGGCTGACCGCAGCGGCCGCACCCGTCGCACGCATCAGCTCGCGATCATGGTCGTCGAAGTGAATGCAGTGCGCATAGATGGCACGGTCGCGCAGCAGGCCGAACTGCTCGTACACCGCAAGATAGCTGCGCGCATCGGGGAACAGCTGGCGCACCCATTTCACTTCGTCGAGGTTTTCCGCGACGTGCGACTGGACCCACACATCGCCATATTGCTTGGCCAGCTCGCCCGCACCGCGCAACTGCGCCTGGCTCGACGTGGGCACGAAGCGCGGCGTGATCGCATAGCCGAGCCTGTCCACACCATGCCAGCGCCGGATCAATGCTTCGGTGTCGATCAGCGATTGCTCCGTCGTGTCGCGCACGCCGTCGGGCGAGTGCTGGTCTTGCAGCACCTTGCCCGCGATCATCCGCAGGCCGCGGCGTTGCGACTCGCTCATGAGCGCGTTGACCGACGAAGGATGCGAGGTTGCAAAAGCCAGCGCGGTCGTCACGCCGTGCCGCTGCAACTCGTCGAGGAAGAACGTTGCCAGTTCGCGGCCATGCGCCTCATCGGCAAAGCGCGATTCGTGGGGGAAGGTGTAGTTATCCAGCCAGGGCAGCAAGCCCGCCGCTGGCGAGCCGATCACATCGACTTGCGGGAAGTGAATGTGCAGGTCGATGAAGCCCGGCGCGATGATGCGGCCGGGCAGGTGCTCAATGGTGACGCCGGCGTAGTCCGGCGCGAGCGTGGCATAGGCACCCACGGCGCGAATGACTTGCCGGCCTTGCGCGTCGGGACCCGCGACCAGCAACCCGTCTGGTTCATACAGGGCGCTGCCGTCGTCGGCAAACCTCAGGATCGCGGCACGCCAGGCTCTCATGCGGGCTATTTTGCAATCTTTCCCACGACGCCCGCGGCCAGCCAGTTCATGGTCTGTACCTGGTCCTCGCCCAGAACCTGGCCCTTGGCGACAACCGCCTTGCCCTCGTTGTCGTCGATCGGCCCGGCGAACGGGTGGAGCTTGCCGCTGGCAATATCCTTCTGGCGCGCCAGCACTTCCGCCTGCACGGCTTGGGGCACTTTGGAGCCGAAGCCCTCGATACGCACCATGCCGTCTTTCACGCCGCCCCAGGTAGCGCCACTCTTCCAGGTGCCATCGAGCACGGCCTGCGTGCGGCGCTTGTAGTAGTCGCCCCAGTGGTGCGTCACGGCGCCGATCTGCGCATCGGGTGCGGCCTTGCGCATGTCCGAGTGATAGGCAATCGCCATCTTGCCGCGCTCCTGCGCAGCGGCCATCACCGCGTCCGTCGCGGTATGGAGCGTGACGACATCGGCCTCCTGGTTGAAGAGTGTCAGCGCGGCCTCACGCTCGCGCGGCGGGTCGAACCAGGCGTTCAGCCAGATGACTTTGACTTGTGCCCGCGGGTTGACCGAGCGCATGCCAAGCGTGAACGCATTGACGCCCTGCACCACTTCCGGAATCGGGAAGCCCGCCACGTAGCCGGCCACATTGGTTTTTGTCATCCGGCCGGCCAGCACGCCGGCCAGGTAACGACCTTCGTAGTAACGGGCGTTGGCCACGGCCACGTTGGGCGCGGTTTTGTAGCCGGTGATCGACTCGAACTTCACGCCGGGGAATTCTTTGGCCACCTTCATCGTGGGTTCCATGTAGCCGAAGCTGGGCGTGAAGATGAGCTGGTTGCCCTGCTGGGCCAGGTCGCGGATGACGCGCTCGGCGTCGGCGCCTTCGGCCACGTTTTCTACGAAAGAAGTTTTCACGCGGCCGGCAAACGCGGCTTCGACGGCCCGGCGGCCCTCGTCGTGCTGATGGATCCAGCCCGTGTCTGTGACCGGACTCACAAATACAAAAGCTTCCTTGAGCGGTAATTTTTCCGCAGTGGGGGAGGCGGGGAGTTTTGCCGTCTGGGCAAAAGCGGTGTGCAACAGGCAGGCTGCCGCGAGTGCGGCAACGAGGTTTTTATGCATGGTGTTCCTCTACATGGCCCCAGAAAACAAAGAGCCGCTGGGGGCACAGCGGCTGCGCAAATTGTATCTGCGGGCGGTGTCAATACGCCTTGCGCCACTTTTTGCTCTCACGCAACAGGGCCGCCCCCTCAGGCGTTGTCCCATTGACGACTGGTTGCAACTATGTGGAAATGCCTGACGCGATCAACCCGGGGGGGAAAGTCGCGGTAAATTTTTTTCGCAACATACCGAGGTCGGGGCATGTCACGAGCTTCACCCCGTCCCGGCACCAGGAGCTTTTCGATGATTCCGATTAACAGAAGTTGGCGGCTGGCGCTTGCGTCTGCTGCCGCAGTGGCATTTCTTGCCTCGTGCGGCGGCGGCGAGTCCATGACCGCTTCGGCGAGCGCTACGCCCGCTGCCGCAGCACAGCGAACCGAGGCCACGCCGCAGGCGGCGCCCCAGGTCGCAGCAGCCACCAAGACCTACCTGGTGCAATTGGCCGACAAGCCGGTCCTGGGCTACGAAGGTGGCGTGAGCGGCCTGGCCGCGACCAAGCCAGCACGCGGCAAGAAGATCGATCCAGAGTCGGCCAACGTGACCAACTACATGGCCTACCTGCAGTCGCGCCAGGACAAAGTCATGCGCGATGCCGGTGCGACCAAAAAGATTTATGGCTACGGTTATGCGTTCAACGGCTTCGCCGCGGAACTGACCGATGCGCAAGTCGAAAAGCTCTCCAGCACCAAGGGTGTGGTGGCTGTGACGCCCAATGAAATCCGCCAGCTCGACACCGCAACCACGCCCCAGTTCCTGGGCCTGGCTGGGCCTGAAGGCTTCTGGGCAACCAAGTCCAAGGGCGAGAACGTCGTCATCGGCATGGTGGACTCGGGTATCACCCCCGGCAGCGTAAGCTTCTCCGACAAGGTCGACAAGAATGGCAACCCGGCCAAGAACGGCACGGTTGTGTACAGCAAGCTCGTCGGCTGGAAGGGCGTTTGCCAGAGGGGTGAAGAATTCACCGCCAGCCTGTGCAACCGCAAGCTGATTGGCGCGCGCTTCTACAACGCCGGCTTCGGTGGCGATGAAGGCATCAATGCCAACTGGCCCGAAGAATTCGTGTCGCCGCGCGACTGGGGCGGCCACGGCACCCACACGGCCAGCACGGCCGGCGGCAACGCCAACGTGCGCGTGACGGGCGACGCAGCGTCGTTCGGTGCCGTCAGCGGCATCGCACCGCGCGCCCGTATCTCGGCCTACAAGGTCTGCTGGTCCGAGACCGGACTGATTGGCCAGCAAGGCGCATCTCCCGGTTGCGCAACGGTTGACTCGGTTGCTGCTATCGACCAGGCCGTGGCTGACGGCGTCGACGTGATCAACTTCTCGATCAGCGGCACGCAGACAAACTTCCGCGACCCCGTGGAAATCGCCTTCATGTTCGCCGCCGACGCTGGCATCTTCGTCGCAGCGTCCGCCGGCAACAGCGGCCCCACGACCGGCACCGTGGCTCACCCGAGCCCGTGGCTCACGACCGTGGCTGCTGGCACACACAACCGCCAGCTGATCTCCACGCTGACGCTGGGCAACTCCTCGAGCATCGTGGGTATCTCCACGGCTGCCAAGGCCGTGAAGCCGAAGCCGTTCGTTGACGGCGAGTTCTCGTCCCCGTCCGGCTCGAGCACCACGGCCTCGAAGCTGTGCTTCTCGTCGCATTGGCCCGGTGGCCCCGGCCTCGACCCCGCCAAGGTCCGCGGCAAGATCGTCCTGTGCGATCGCGGCACCAACGACCGTGTCGACAAGAGCCTGGCCGTGCAAGAAGCTGGCGGCGTGGGCATGGTGCTGGTCAATACCAGCGCCAATACGCTCAATGCTGACTTCCACTCGGTGCCGACGGTTCACGTGGCAGACACCAACCGCGCGGCCCTGAAGGCCTATGCGGCGACTCCGGGTGCTACCGCCAGCCTGACGGCCATGACGATCGACCTGGGTGCTGCTGCCCCGTTCACGGCGAGCTTCTCGTCGCGTGGCCCGACGCCTGCTGCCGACGGCAACATGCTCAAGCCTGACATCATCGGCCCTGGCCAGGACATCCTGGCGTCCGTTGCTCCTCCGGGCAACAACGGTCGTTCGTTCGACATCTACAGCGGCACGTCCATGTCCAGCCCGCACATTGCAGGCCTGGCAGCGCTGATGAAGCAGCTGTACCCGAACTGGTCGCCCATGGCAATCAAGTCGGCGATGATGACCACGGCGTCGGACGTTCTTGACGGCCCGAACACCAACCCGCTGGTGATCTTCCGCCAGGGCGCAGGCCATGTGAATCCTTCGAAGATGACGAACCCGGGCCTCGTGTTCGATTCGAACTTCGACGACTGGATCGGCTTCCTGTGCAAGAACAGCTCGCTCGGCCTTGGCTACTGCGAGTACTACGGATTCACCCCGGTGGCGGCAACCGACATGAACACGGCGTCCATCGCTGTGGGTGCCATGGCGGGCTCGATCACGGTGACGCGCCGTGTGACGAACGTGACGAACAGCGCTGCTGTTTACACGCCGACCGTGAGCGGCATGACAGGTATCACTGTCGATGTCCAGCCTGCTTCGTTGTCGATCGCCGCGGGCGAGACAAAGACGTTCACCGTGAAGTTCACGAGCGCCGGTGCCACCTTGAACTCCTACGTCGGCGGCCAGCTGACGTGGACTGAGGGCGCACCGCCGAGTGCTGGTCCTCTGGCCATGTCGATTGCCGCGCACACGGTTCGCATCCCGATGGTGGTCAAGCCGGTCGCACTCGCCGCACCCACTGAGGTCTCAGGTTCGTACAACGTGAGCTACGGCTTCACCGGTACGCTGACGACTGCCGTGGACGGCCTGGTGCCAGCAGCGGTGGTTTCCACCGACATCTCGAATGGCGCTTCAGTGGACTTCAGCGTCGTCGTGCCGGCTGGCAAGACGTACGTGCGGTTCGCGCTCTTCGACGGCGATGGCTTGCCTGTTGGCACCGACATCGACCTGGAGGTGTATCGCGGCTCGACACTCGTTGGCAGCAGCGGTGGCGCGACAAGTGCTGAAGTCGTGACCCTGAAGGCGCCGACGGCTGCGACCTATACGGTCCGTGTCATCGGCTTCTCGGTGGCCGGCACGCAGAACGTCAAGATGTACAGCTGGCAGCTGGGCGGCACTGATGCAGGCAACATGACAGCCGTGGCCTCACCGGCGACGGTGGGCACGACCGGTACTGTGACGCTGACGCCCACGGGCCTGGTCAGCGGCACCAAGTACATGGGTGCGATCACCTACGGCGGCGCTTCGAACCTGCCTTCGCCGACGATCGTGCGCATCGACGGCATGGCACCGTCCTGAGCCTTGGGGGCCGCGCAAGCGGCTCCTCAGCACAGCAAAAAGCCCGGCGGTTGCCGGGCTTTTTTTTCGTCTGCGCTCTTTGTTTCCTGTTCAGTCTCTGTTGCTGGGCAAGGGCGTCTTGGCGCGGCTGATCGGGCAAAGAACAAGACCGCCGCGCTTGCTGGCGTGGTAGTCCCACATCTCGCCGTTGATCCGCAGGCGAACGCGGTAGCCGGGCACGAGCGCGTCGGTGTAATTCATGCCTTTCACGGGGCAGCCCAGCGAGCTGTCAGGCCATGTGGCGTTGTCGGCCGTCAGCAGTTCGATGGTGGCTGCCCTGGCTTTGTCTCCCAGGCGCTTCACGGCATCTTCGTGCGCAGCCGTGACGACTTGCGTCACCTCGGTAAACGCCGGGCGCGAAGCGGCCTTGGAGGGCTTGGCCGGCGTTGGCTTTGGCGCAGGAGACGGGGTGGGTGCGGGCGTCTGGGCGTGGACTGTGGTGCTGGCAGCCACGAGCGCGGCGAGCGCCACAAGTTTGAATGAGGTCATGTACTACTCAACGAAAGTGAGCTGCCGCCGGAAGACACCCCGGCTGCCGCAGCCTGCCGATTATGGTGTGATCGTCAGCTCATGCGTCCAGTTCGCGGGGTTCAGCTGCAGCGGGCGGTACTGCACCTGCGCCCACTGGTCCTTCATGTCGCGGTAGCGCGGCGAGAACACCAGGCCGCTTTGCCCCGTCTGGTAGATGAACTTCGACTGCTCCGGGTCGGCCAGGTCGTAGACGGTTCGCATGCTGGCCGCATGCCGCTCGGCAAACGGCGTCTTCGCATCGTTGGCCCAGTACTGGCCCACGTTGACTGTCCAGGGGTCGCCCGGGGTCGCAACGGTCACGTCGAAGAACTTCGCCAGCATCGGTACATTGCCGAACGGCTTGTGGCCCGAGATGGCAATGTGGGGCGTTCCCCAACGCCATGCCGCTGGGTCCTGGCCCTGTTCGGCCGCCAGGCGGTCAAGCGCGCGAGACAGCGCGCGGGACGACTGTTCGCCGCAGCCCAGCGGTGCACACCAGAAGGCACCCGCCTGCGCGTCTTCCAGCATCACCTGCAAGCCGGCGCGAAATGTGCGCTTGCCGTAGAGCGCCTTGAACCTCGCGTCCCCCAGCTTCGGCGCAATGAGGCCGCGCGTGAGTTCATCGGCCCAGTACGCAAAGATCGCGGGCGCGGCCGCCTCAGCGCGCATCACGCCATCGAAGCCTTTGAGCTGCTCCTGCGCCCTGGCAGCGAGCGAGTGTGTGCTCACCGTTTTTTGCAACACGGGCAGCAGGCGCTGCGTTGCGGTCGACAGCGTGTCGGCCTGTACATCGCGCATCGACTGCGCCGTGTGCTTGGGCGTGGCCGCGAGCAATTTCTCGATACGGTCGAACCGCTCGGGCGTGACCCAGTCGATGCCCATGAAATCGGGCGACGACAGTGGCTGCACGCGCTGGTTGGCGGTGGCAACCCAGCCTTTGGCCTGGATCGCTTCATGGCTGACGCGCGGATTGCCTTCGGGCGTGATCCAGCCGGTCCAGTCGTATTTCGCTTCCCAGCCGGGCGCGGGGGCCAGCCCCCAGAAATCGTTGTCGGGGCCACGCTTGGGCACCTTGCCAATAGCGCGGTAGACCGTTCGCCCGGCCGTGTCGGCCGCGACGAGGTTCTGCATGGGTGAGTGATAGGCGGCGAAGGCCGCCTCCACCTCATCGACCGTCTGCGCATAGTTGGCGGCCACGCCCGCCACGACGGTTGTGTTGTCGGCGTCGACGGCGGCCCAGCGCAATGCGAGTGCGTACTTCTTCGTGTCGAGCACTTGTTCGTAGCCGGGGTTCGCATCGCTCATCACGGGGCCGTGGCGCGTGGTGCGCACGACGAGGGTTTCGTCCGGCTGGCCCTTGATGCGAATCGTCTCGCGGCGGCTCTTGAAGTCGGCCCAGCCGTCAGGCGTGCGGTATTGCGCCGGGTTGGCGGGGTTGATCTGCTCCAGGTACAGGTCCTGCACGTCAGGCCCGGTGTTCGTGAACCCCCAGGCGACGCCGGCGGTGCGCCCGAGCACCACCGACGGCAGGCCCGGCAACGTGGCGCCGATCACATCCATCGGCTTGCCGCCTGCAGGTGCGGGCACCTTGATGCGCGCGAAGTACCAGATCGCTGGTGCCGACAGGCCCAGGTGCGGATCATTGGCCAGCAGCGGCTTGCCGCTTTGCGTGTGCGTGCCGGCAACCACCCAGTTGTTGGAGCCGATGCCTTCGAGATGGCCGAGGCCTTTTGTCCAGGCTTCGAGATCAGGCATGGCGGCCACGAGGGATGAGGATGGCAGGGCCTCGGGCGCGGTCGCGGTCTTGGCCTCGGGCGCGCGGTACACGCCCAGGTCGCGGTAGATCTTCGCGAAGTCGGTCGAGGTCACGGGGCTTTCGCCGGGGTAGGGCGGCATCAACTGCCACAACTGCGCGGTGTCGAGCCTTTGCAGCGCCGAGAAGCGCGCGAATTCGGTGCCCCAGTTGCCCCCCAGGTCCAGCGCCATCATCATGGCCCAGCCCACGCTGTCCTGCGGTTCCCAGCGGCCCGGTTTGACGCCCAGGATGTGGAACTCTGGCGGCAGCGCCTGCGCGCTGCTCGCATGGAATGTGTTGATGCCGTTGGCATACGCCTGCAGCAGGTCTTGCGCCTCGCGCGGCAGCTTTTCCCATTGCGACTGCGCGGCGAGCATCACACCCAACTTGCGCAGCGTGCGATCGGTCTCAAGCGTGGCGGGGCCGAATACCTCGCTCAGCTCCCCGTGCATCACACGCCGGTTGAATTCGAGTTGCCATGTCCGCTCCTGTGCGTGCACATAGCCCAGCGCGAAGTAGGCATCGCGCACCGTTTTCGCCTCGATGTGGGTCACGTCAGAGGCATCTCGCCTGACCTGTGTGGCAGCGCCAATGTTTTCGGTGCGGATTTCTCCGTCGAGCTTGGGCTGGCTGCGCCACGCGTAGATAAAAAGTGCCAGCGCGGCCAGCAGGATGATCGCCACGACGACGCGCAGCGTGTTACGCAGGATTCTCATCCGTGTGTCTCCTTCGGGTCTTGCGAGTCTGGTGTGAAGCTCATTCGAACGCAGTGAAAACCGCGTCGAGCATGTCCGTGTACCTGCGCTTCGTGGCGGCGTCAGTGAAGCTCGCGTCGAAGCTGTTTTTCGCGAGCTGGTACGCATGCGCTGCGGTCAGGCCCGTGGCCGCAAACGTCTGCGTGAAGTTTTCGTTCATGTAGCCGCCGAAGTACGCGGGGTCATCCGAGTTGATCGTCGCAGCGAGCCCGGCGTCGAGTAGCTCGCGGATGTTGTGGTCGGCCAGCTGCGGGAATACGCACAACTTGAGGTTTGACAACGGGCAGACGGTGAGCGCAATACGGTCTTGCGCGAGCCGCTTCATCAGCGCCGGGTCTTTGGTGGACTGCACGCCGTGGTCGATCCGCTCGACCTTCAGTACGTCGAGCGCCGTCCACACATACGCTGGCGGGCCTTCTTCGCCGGCGTGCGCCACCAGGTGCAGGCCGAGGCCACGGCACTTTTCGAAGACGCGTGCGAACTTTTCGGGAGGGTGGCCAACCTCGCTGGAGTCGAGCCCCACGCCGATGAACTTGTCGCGGTAGGGCAGCGCCTGTTGCAGCGTCTCGAGCGCATCGTCTTCGCTCAGGTGCCGCAGGAAGCACAGGATCAGCGATGCATCGACGCCCAGCCTGGCTTTTGCCTCCACGCAGGCGCGATGCAGGCCGTTGATGACCACGCCCATGTCGACACCGCGCGCCGTATGCGTCTGCGGGTCGAAGAATATTTCGGCGTGCACCACGTTGTCGGCGGCCGCACGCTCCAGGTAGGCCCACGCCATGTCGTGGAAGTCCTGCTCGTGGAGCAGCACGCTGGCGCCGGCGTAGTAGATGTCGAGGAACGACTGCAGGTTGCTGAAGGCGTAAGCCTGGCGCAGTTCCTCGACGCTGGAATAGGCAATGGCGACGCCGTTGCGCGCCGCCATCGCAAAGATCAGCTCGGGCTCGAGTGACCCTTCGATGTGGATGTGCAGCTCGGCCTTGGGCATGCGCCGAAGCAGCTCGGGCAGCCGCGCCGGCGCGATGCGATCGAAAACATCTTGATCCAAAGCTGCCCTTGCGAATGGCTTCAGTCGAACTTGTATTGCGGGTTCTTGCCCGGCTTCCAGTCGCTGGAGTTGTTGCCAAAAATCATGTTGTCGTTATAGCTCGACAACGTGCCGCCCGTCCTGATGAGGCCGAGTGTGTTGTGCGTGATCGAGTTGCCCTGCATGGTCACTTCGCCTGCCGCCACACTGATGCCCGTGCCGTTGCCCCGGATGGACGAGCCGCGCAGGCTGGTGATGGCGTTCGGTGCAGCGGCACGCAGGCCGAACAGGCTGCCGGTGGACGTGACGTTCTTGATATCGACCCGCACGCCTGTTGCGCCTGAGGTGATGTCGATGCCGGCTTCGTAGCGCTGGATGTTGGAGTCTTCGATGACGACCATGCCGGCCTGCAGGATCTTCACGCCCGCCGAGTTGGCCGTCGAATTGGTGCCGTCCATATGCAGGTTGCGCAGCACGACAAGATCAGTCGTGCCGACATTGATGATGATGCCGCTGGTGCTCGAGCTGAGCACGCTGGCCATCACGTGGCCGCCGTCAAGCGTGATGGCCTTGGTGATGGTCACGGCACCGAAGCCAGCCGGGTCGAGCGCATTGATGATGCCGCCGACTGCCGTCTTGCTGATGGCGCCAGCGAAGGTTTTGCATGGCGCCGTGCGCGAGCAGGGGTTGGCGTCGTCGCCCACGCCCGAAATCCACGTGCGAGTCGCCTGCGCGCTGGCTGCGCCCGTGAGCAGCATGCCTGCGACCAGCAGCAGTGCCTTCATTCGTCCAAATGCCATCGTTCTTCTCCTGGTTGATGAGTTCATGAGCGTAGCCACAAATCCTGTCTCCCGTGCGCGGGAAACCCCCACCGGGGCACTATGCGTGCGCAGCAACGCGCAGCGCGCAAGCCCCATGAAAAAACCCGGCTCCGCCGGGTCTTTTCATCTAGTCAGACAACTTGAAAAACGCGCAGCGTTTTTCAAGTTACTTCTTTTCACCGGGCACCTTGCCCTCAACGCCCTTGACGTAGAAGCTGATGCCGCCAAGGAACTTGTCGTCGGCGACGGCGTCCTTTGCAAGGACTTCCTTGCCGGTGTTGTCCACGATCGGGCCCTTCCAGATCGAGAAGCTGCCGTCCTTCAAGCCGGCCTTCACTTCATCAACCTTCTTCTTCGCATCTTCCGGCACATCAGCCGCGACGGAAACGAAGTCGATCGCGCCTTCCTTGACGCCCCACCAGATCTTGTCTGGCGAGGTCGTCCACTTCTTGTCGAGTGCGTCCTTCGTGGCCTTGATGTAGTAAGGCGCCCAGTTGATCACGGCAGAACCCAGGTGGGCCTTGGGGCCGTAAGAGCTCATGTCGCTATCCCAGCCAAAGGCGCGCTTGCCCATCTTCTCGGCGGTTTGCAGCACGGCCGACGAATCGGTGTTTTGCATCAGCACGTCAGCGCCGCCGTTGATCAGGGCCGTGGCCGCTTCGGTTTCCTTCGGGATGTTGAACCAGTCGCCCACCCAGACCACCTTGGTCTTGACCTTCGGGTTGACCGACTGCGCACCCATCGTGAAGCTGTTGATGTTGCGGATCACCTCAGGAATCGGGATCGAGCCCACCACGCCCAGCGTGTTGGTCTTGGTCATCTTGCCTGCGATCACGCCGGCCATGTACGCGCCTTCATAGGTGCGGCTGTCATAGGCGCGCAGGTTCTCTGCATTCTTGTAGCCGGTGGCGTGTTCGAACTTCACGTCCTTGGCGTCAGCGGCGACTTTGAGCATCGGCTCCATGTAGCCGAACGTCGTGCCGAAGATCAGCTTGTTGCCTTGCGAGACCATGTCGCGCATCACGCGCTCGGCGTCAGCCGACTCTGGCACCTTCTCGACGAAGCTCGTGACGACCTTGTCGCCGAATTCCTTCTCGATGGCTTTGCGGCCGTTGTCATGCGCGAAGGTCCAGCCGCCGTCGCCCACCGGGCCGACGTAGGCGAAGGCGATCTTCAGCGGCTCGGGCTTGGGTGCGGCGGCGGCAGGAGCCGGTGCGGGCGCGGGTGCCGGCGGCGGCTCGCTCTTGCTGCAGCCGACAGCAGCGGCTGTCACCAGCGCGGACAGTGCCGCAACCTTGATCAGGGAACGTTTCTTCAAGTCAGTCATGAGAGTCCTTCTAACGAGGGGGTAGCGAAGCCAGGGAGCTGAAAAAATGATTATGAGCCGGGATAAAACGGTTTTCCAAGCGAAGCGGGCATGTTGACCCGTATCCAGGCGGGGTTACGCGAAATCAGTGCCAGCACGACGATGGTGGCCACGTACGGCAGCATCGTGAGGAACTGGCTGGGCACTTCAACGCCTGCGCCTTGCAGCTGGAACTGCAGCATGGTCACGCCGCCGAACAGGTAGGCGCCAAACAGCACGCGCGCCGGGCGCCAGGTGGCGAAAGTCGTCAGCGCCAGTGCGATCCAGCCACGGCCCGCCACCATGCCCTCGACCCAGAGCGAGGTGTAGATGATCGCCAGGTACGCGCCCGCCAGCCCGCACAGCATGCCGCCGGCCACCACGGCCATCAGCCGGATGCGCCGCACCGGGTAACCCAGCGCATGCGCCGACTCGGGTGACTCGCCCACGGAGCGCAGGACCAGGCCCGAGCGCGAGCGGTACAAAAACCAGATCAGCCACGCCGCAAACGCAATCGTGACGTACACGATGGGATGCTGGCGAAACAGCGCCGGCCCCACGAGCGGAATGTCCGACAGGAGCGGGATGGCGAAGTTCGGCCGTTCGGGCAACTTCTCCTGCACGTATTTGATGCCCGCAAAGGCCGAGAAGCCCGTGCCGAACAGGCTCAGCGCGAGCCCCGTTGCGTACTGGTTCGTGTTGAGCCAGATCACCAGCACGCCGAAGACCGCAGCGAGCAGGGCGCCCGCACCCATGCCGGCGGCAAAGCCCAGCCAGTCGTTGCCCGTGTGGATCACGGTGGCGAAGCCCGCAATCGCGGCGCAGAGCATGAGTCCTTCCGCGCCGAGGTTGACGATGCCCGCTTTCTCGTTGATCAACAGGCCCAGCGCCGCCAGCGCCAGCACGGTGCCGCCATTGAGCGTGGCAGCCAGCAGGAGCGACCATGCGTCCATCAGCTGGCCTCCTTCAACCGGCGCACAGCGGTGAACCGCACGCGATAGGCAATGAGCGTGTCGCAGGCCAGCAGCGTGAACAGCAGCAGCCCCTGGAACACGCCGGTGAGTGACTTCGGCAGGCCAAGCCGCGACTGCGCCAGCTCGCCGCCGATATAGAACATGCTCATGAGCACGGCAGAGAACACCATCCCCACCGGGTGCAGCCGCCCCACAAACGCAACGATGATCGCCGCGAAGCCGTAGCCCGCGGGCACATACGGCGTGAGCTGGCCAATGGGCCCCGCGACTTCGAGCGCGCCCGCCAGGCCCGCCGCGCCGCCCGACACCATCAGCGCTGTCCACAAGGCCCTGCGCGATGAGAAGCCCGCATAGCGAGCCGCCGCTGGCGCGAGCCCGCCGACTTGCTGCGCAAAACCCGCGCGTGTGCGAAAGAGGAACACCCACAGCGCCGCCACGCTCGCCAGCGCCACGAGCAGCCCGACACTCACGCGCGAGCCGGTCAGCAAGCGCGGAATCTGCGTGACGGCTTCAAAGGTTTTGGACTGTGGAAAGTTGTAGCCGCCCGGGTCTTTCCAGGGGCCGAACACCATGTAGAACAGCAGCTGGTCCGCCACGTACACGAGCATCAGGCTCACGAGAATTTCATTGGCGTTGAACCTGTCGCGCAGCACGGCCGTGATCGACGCCCACGCCATGCCGCCGACGATGCCTGCGAGCACGATGGCAATGACGATCCAGCGGCCCGTGTCCTTGTCGGCGAGCAGGGCCACGCCGCCCGCGAATATCGCGCCGACGACGAACTGGCCTTCCGCACCGATGTTCCACACGTTCGAGCGAAAGCACACCGCCAGGCCCAGTGCGATGATCAACAGCGGCGTGGCCTTGACCATCAACTCGCCCAACGCATAGGGCGACTTGACCGGCTCCCAGAAGAACACCTGCAAGCCCTTGACCGGGTCTTTGCCGAGCGCCATGAACAGCAGCACACCGATGACCACCGTGAGAGCAAGTGCGAGCAGCGGGGACGCGATGCCCCACACCTTCGACGGCTGTGGCCGCGCTTCGAGCTTGATCACGCGGCGGACTCCACGGGCTGCGCGTCCCACAGGCCACTCATCCACTCGCCGATCTGCGTGACGGTCGCGTCGCGACGGTCCACGGAAGGCGAAAGGCGGCCCTTGGCAATCACGTGGAGGCGGTCGCAAACCTCAAACAGTTCTTCCAGTTCTTCGCTCACCACGAGCACGGCGCAACCTTCATCGCGCAGGGCCAGCAACTCGCCGCGGATTTGCGCGGCGGCACCCACATCAACACCCCAGGTGGGTTGCGACACGATGAGCAATTTCGGGTTCGCGTCGATCTCGCGGCCCACGATGAACTTCTGCAGGTTGCCGCCCGAGAGCGACTTGGCTGCCGCATGCGGCCCGCCCGCCTTCACGTTGAATTTGGTGATGATGCTGCGCGCCTGCGCATCGAGCGCCTTGGTATCGATCCAGCCGCCCGCGCGAATGGCGTCATTGCGCGTGAGCATCAGGTTGTGGGCGAGCCCCAGCGTCGGCACAGCGCCGCGCCCGAGGCGCTCTTCCGGCACGAAGTGCACGCCCATCGCACGGCGCGGCGCTGGCCCCATGCGCCCCACGCCCTGGCCGAATACGTTGATCGACGAGGCTGTGGCGCGCTGGTCTTCACCCGACAGCGCCAGCAGCAGCTCCTGCTGGCCGTTGCCTGAAACACCCGCAATGCCGACGACCTCACCGGCGCGCACTTCGAAGCTCACGCCATCGATATCGACGCCGAACTGGTCTTCGCGCGGCAGCTTCAGGCCATTGACCTGCAGCACCACATCGCCCGCCTTGCGGTCCTGGTGCTCCAGTGCCGGCGGCTCGGCGCCGATCATCATTTTGGAGAGCGACGCGTTGCTTTCATCCTGCGGGTTGCAAACGCCCGTGACCTTGCCGCCGCGCAGCACGGTGCATGCGTTGCACAGCTCACGAATCTCATGCAGCTTGTGGCTGATGTAGAGAATGCTGCAGCCTTCGCTGGCGAGCTTCTTCAAAACGACGAACAGTTTTTCAACCGCCTGCGGTGTGAGCACCGACGTGGGCTCATCGAGGATCAGCAGCTTGGGGTTGGTGAGCAGCGCGCGGATGATTTCAACGCGCTGCATCTCGCCCACGGAGAGCGTGTGCACGTGGCGGCGCGGATCGATGTCGAGCCCGTATTCAGCCGCCTTGGCGGTGATGCTCTGCGTGACCTGCGCGAGCGACAAGCCCTTGTCGAGCCCGAGCCAGACGTTCTCGGCCACGGTGAGCGTGTCGAACAGGCTGAAGTGCTGGAACACCATGCTGATGCCCAGCGCCCGCGCCTCTTGCGGGTTGCGCACGTGCACGGGCTGGCCGTTCCACAGCACGCTGCCTTCGTCGGGCTTGACCGAGCCGTAGATGATCTTCATCAGCGTGGATTTGCCCGCGCCGTTTTCGCCGAGCACCGCGTGCGTCTCGCCTGGCAAAACAGCCAGCGACACGTCGCTATTGGCAACCACCGACGGGTAGCGCTTGGTGATGTGCGACAGCTGCAGGCGAGGCGTAGTCATGAAAATGCCGACCCCGCCTTCACTGGCGCGCAGCAGATACCCAACATGACGAAAAGTGGCCGTTGTCTCATTTCCGTGGCTGCAATCTTGCGTGCATACTAAGTTTTATGCCTACCAGCAGCGCAATCCGATTCATCCGCCGCGGCCAGCAAGTGTCGCTGGGCAATGTACCACCCGAGCGCACGCTGCTCGAAGTTCTTCGCGAAGACTTGGGAGCCACCGGCACCAAGGAAGGCTGCGGCGAAGGCGACTGCGGCGCCTGCACCGTGGTGCTGGGCGAAGCTGAGGGCAACCGCGTGCGTTATCGCGCGATCAACAGTTGCATCCGCCTGGCCCATTCCATCGATGGCATGGCGCTGTGGACGGTGGAAGACCTGGCCGCTGAAGACGGCACGCTGCACCCGGCGCAGGAAGCGATGGTGCAGTGCCACGGCTCGCAATGCGGCTTCTGCACGCCCGGCTTCGTGATGAGCCTGTTTGGCATGTACCAGTCGCATACGTGTCACGGCGAAGTCATCACGCGTGAGCTGGCGCAGGAAGAACTCTCGGGCAACCTGTGCCGCTGCACGGGCTACCGGCCTATCCTTGATGCGGCGCAGCAGATGTCGCAGTACCCGCGCGTGGATGTGGACGAGAAAAAGCTGCTGGCACAGCTGAAGGCGCTCAAGCCCTCGGTTGATCCAACCTACCTCGCGCCGCGCACACTGGCCGATTTGCTCGCCGCACGCGCGGCTCACCCCACCGCGCAACTCGTCGCGGGCTGCACAGACGTGGGGCTGTGGGTGACCAAGATGCACATGCAGTTTGCGCAGGTGCTCGACGTGACGCAGGTGCGCGAGCTCAAACGCATCGAGCGATACAAGCATCACATTGCAATTGGCGCTGCCGTGTCGTTGAACGATGCGTTTGCTGCGCTCGTCGCAGACCGGCCGCAACTCAAAACTTTCGCCAACCGGTTCGCTGGCTTGCCGGTCCGCCAGTCGGGCACGCTGGGCGGCAACGTCGCGAACGGCTCACCCATCGGCGACTCGATGCCGCTCTTGATTGCGCTGGGCGCCAACATCGTGCTCATGAGTCAGCGCGGCCATCGCGAGATGCCGGTGGAGGCGTTCTACACGGGCTATCGCAAGAACGTGCTGGCGAGCGATGAAGTGCTCGCGTGGATCAAAGTCCCGCTACCTGCTCTTACTCCCTCCCCCTCTGGGGGAGGGCTGGGGTGGGGGCAGGAGCTCGTGCGCGCCTACAAGATCAGCAAACGCTACGACGACGACATCTCCGCCATCTGCCTGGCGATCAGCATGACGCTGGTCGATGGCGTTGTGGATCGAATCTCCATCGGCGCAGGCGGCGTTGCAGCAACACCGGCGCGAGCCGCAAAAACTGAAACCGCCCTGCGCGGCCAGCGCTGGACAGCCGAAGCCGCCGCCACAGCCGCCGAAGCATTGCGCTATGAATTCCAGCCGATCAGCGACATGCGGGCGGGCGCCGCATACCGCAGCGAAGTGCTGGGCAACCTGATGGAGCGCTACTGGCTTGAAAGCCAGGGCGCAACCAACATCAACCTCGAGAGCTTCGTGCTGCCGCAGGAGAGCGCATCGTGACCGCCGCCGTCGGTAAATCCCGCCCGCACGAAAGCGCGCGCGCACAGGTCGCGGGCAGCGCAACTTACATCGACGACGTGCCCGAAGTCAGGGGCACGCTGCATGCAGCGCCGGTGCTCTCGCAAGTCGCGCATGGCATGCTGCGCGGCGTCGATGCCACCGAGGCACTTGCGATGCCCGGCGTGCACGGCATCGTGCTGGCAGCAGATATTCCCGCCGACAAGCTCCTCGCCACCTTCGTTCACGACGAGCCTGTGCTGGCACTGGGCAGAGTCGAGCATATCGGCCAGGTCATCGCGATCATCGTGGCCGATACGGTGATGCAAGCCCGCCGCGCCGCACGCAAAGTCAAAGTAGATATTGCGCCGCTGCCTGCCATCCTCTCGCCGCGCGAGGCGCATGCAGCGCAAAGCTATGTGCTGCCGCCCGTTACCGTAAAGCGCGGCGATGCCACGGGGGCGATGCAGGCATCACGGCACGTGATCGAAGGCCAACTCGAAGTCGGCGGCCAGGAGCATTTTTATCTCGAAGGCCAGGTTGCGTATGCGCTGCCGCTTGAGCAGGGCCAGTGGCACATCTACTCCAGCACGCAGCATCCGGGGGAGGTGCAGCACTGGGTGTCGCATGCGCTGGGGCTGGAAAACAATGCTGTGACGGTTGAATGCCGGCGCATGGGTGGCGGCTTCGGCGGCAAGGAAACGCAGGCGGGCCACGTCGCGGTGTGGGCTGCGTTGGCGGCCAACAAGTTCAAGCGCGCAGTGAAGATGCGGCTCGATCGCGACGACGACTTCCTCATCACCGGCAAGCGCCATCCGTTTGCGTATGACTACACCGTGGGTTTTGACGACACAGGCCTCATCACGGCGTTGCAGCTCAGGATGTACGCCAACTGCGGCTTCTCGGCGGACTTGTCGGGGCCTGTGGCAGACCGGGCGATTTTCCATAGCGACAACGCGTATTTCCTTTCGGATGTGGAAATCGTTTCTTATCGCTGCAAGACGAATGTGCAGAGCCACACGGCCTTTCGCGGGTTCGGCGGGCCGCAGGGCGTGATCGCGATCGAGGCGATCCTGGGCGACATCGCGCGGCACCTGGCGCTCGACTCGCTCGATGTACGCAAGCGCAACCTCTACGGCATCGATGAGCGCAACGTCACGCACTACCAGATGAAGGTGGAGGACAACATCCTCGAGCCGCTCGTCTCGCAGCTGGAAGCAACGTCGCGCTATCGCGAACGGCGCGCAGCCATCGACCAGTGGAACGCGGACAACCCGGTGATCAAGCGCGGCATCGCGATCACGCCGGTGAAGTTCGGCATCAGCTTCACGGCCACGCTCTTCAACCAGGCGGGCGCGCTGGTGCATGTGTACACCGACGGCAGTGTGCAGGTGAACCATGGCGGCACCGAGATGGGCCAGGGCCTGAACACCAAGATCGCGCAGGTCGTCGCCGATGAACTCGGCGTGCTCTTCGAGCGCGTGCGCTCCACCGCAGCCGACACGAGCAAAGTGCCGAATGCATCGGCCACTGCTGCGTCGAGCGGCACTGACCTCAATGGGCGCGCCGCGCAGTTTGCCGCACGCAATGTGCGCGACAACCTCGCAGCGTTCGTGGGCGGGCTCGATGGCTGCGGCGCAGGCGCGGTGAGCTTTGCAGACGGCCAGGTGAAAACACCGAAGACCACGCGCAGCTTCGACGACGTGGTCAAAGCCGCCTACGCCAACCGCATCCAGCTCTGGAGCGACGGCTTCTACCGCACGCCGAAGATCCACTACGACAAGGTCACGCTCACGGGCCGGCCGTTCTACTATTTCGCGTATGGCGCGGCCTGCAGCGAAGTCGCCATCGACATCCTCACGGGCGAAAGCCGCGTGTTGAAGGTCGACATCCTTCACGACGTCGGCACGCCCATCAACCCGGCCATCGACATCGGCCAGATCGAAGGCGGCTTCGTGCAGGGCATGGGCTGGCTCACGACCGAGCAGCTGGTCTGGAACGACAAGGGCCTGCTCACCACGCACGCGCCAAGCACCTACAAGATTCCCGCCACGGGCGACATACCGGCCCACTTCAAGGTTGATCTCTGGCACGAGGCCAACCGCGAAGACAACGTGGGCGGCAGCAAGGCCGTGGGCGAGCCGCCCTTCATGCTGGCCATCAGCGTGTGGGAAGCCATTCGCGAAGCGGTAGCGGCGGGCAAGGGCGTGCAAGCACCCGTCGTCATGCACGCACCGGCCACAGCGCAGAACGTTCTCGCGGCGCTGAAGTAATTCCCGGCTGCTTTCACCATTCGTTCGTCTAGTGCGGTGCGGTATTGGCCCTTGTACCTGCCGTTGTATGGAACCATTCGCCTGCTGCTGGAACTGACTCCACGCAACCCGATATTTCCGGCAAACAGTCTGGCAACGCAGAACTCCATGAACATTCGACCGCACGCCCCCCCTATGCGCGATGGCCGGTACGGTGCGACCCCCCTCATCATCCGGGTCGTTCCCAACCGTCGGGTTGCCCCAACCCAAGCCCCTCAAACCCCCCAAGCCCCCCGAGTCGTGCAAAGGGCTGAACCCCTCAGCCCCGTGGAGGCGGCGCTTGCCTCAGGCGAGCTCGCTGTTGAAACACTGAGTGACTTTCAGCTGCGCGCAGCCAGCGCAGCGGCCGAGCGTCATGGCGCGAGCCCTGTGCGCGAAACCATCGAAACCGAGATTCGCCGGCGCGGCCACTACGCGTCGCCTGCAACCGTTGAAACGGTCAGCCAAAAGGCAGGGCGCGTTGCTGGCCGACTGGTCAACGCGATGACGCCGCGCTTCGTGCGCGTCGAGGCCAAGGCCCGGCAGGCGCAGCGTGAGGCAAATGCACAGGTGGGTGAACTGCTGGCGGCAATCGCCGACACATCTGGCAGCCGCACTGCCAACCGGCTTGCGGTGCACCACCTGCTGCTGACCTTGCCCCACACAATGAAGCCGCTGATGAGGTCGCATACGAGCACCTTCGACGCCGAGTTCCACGCCTGCCTGAAAGTTCTGCTGACCCAGATGAGCCGCGACCAGCTTGTCGCGCTCACACAAGGCTTTGACCACGCCGAGCCTGCGATATCGCCTACCGACAAAAACTTCTACGGCCCCATCCTGGATGCGTTGAGGGCTGAAAACTCAAAGCGCCTTGACGCGTCGGCCGACAGCGCCCTGCTGCCCGGTTTGATCGTGGCCGTGAAGGAGCGTGATCCAGCGAGTGTGCGAGGGATCTACGCGAACATGATAGATCGCGCACACCAGTTGCTGGTTGCCTGCGGGCAGGCAGACCCCAGCATCGTCGCCAGACGCGGCCTTGTTGTGGATGTGCTGGGACGCGCGATTGTTCGCGGTGAGCTTGGCGAAGAGGCCGTGCTGGCAATGATCGCGCAGTTGCCCGACGAGGAGCGCCATGCTGTTGCCGCAATCTGCAACATGGACCGCAGTGCTGAGGTCGCCTTGCCGGACGAGCCTGCGCCGGCAGTGCCTGTTACCGCACAGACGATCAAGGACGCTTTAGTCAGTGCGTTGAAAGACGCGCCGGACGGCTCGATCAGCCCTGCGCAACTGGAGGTTGCCACACGCGGTTGGGCCGAACAAGACTTCGAAACCCTTGCGGCCGACTTGCAAGCCAACCCGAGCATGGCGCAAGACCAGGCAAGCCTCGCGCAAGCATTCATGACGCTACACAGGCAGCGTATGGCCAGGGCATTTTGCGTAGCGGCAAACGGTGTCGAGACCTGCGCGGGCCAGAAGCCTCTGGATGCTCGTGCGTTGGCTGCCGCCGTGTGCGAAGCAGCCGGGCACATGCAGAACTACCAGGAGCTCAAGGGTGTTTTAGGGGCGAGCAGCGCTCTGGATGAACTCCAGGACATTGCACTTGCCACCTATGTGTTGCGCGAAACGCTTGCGACTGCGCTTGTGCCCGCGCTTGTGCCTGGCAAGTTCCCGTTCCACGAGCCGAGCGAGCCGGACCTGCTGAAACTCGAAGCCGCGGTGAGCTGGCTGGCGCCCGAAGCGAGCGCAGCCCTCGAGGCCATCCGGATGGAACGCACGCGGCGCACTTATGGTGAATTGCGAGAGGCAGGCACACCAGCCGATTTTGTGCGGGCTATGGCGGCCATTGCCCAGCGCTGGAGTGAGGGTCTGTCAGAGCAAGACCGCGACCGTCTGTGGGACTTGGTGTATTTTCAACTTGACTCGAAGGCAGGCGTGCTGCTTTTGGCCATGACCGAGCCGCAAAGCCAGCAGCTCGGCTTTGCCCTGCATGCGCTGGGCCTTGCAGAACGCGCCAGCCACATCGACAGCCTACGGGCGCGTGAAGCAAACCGCGCCTTTCTCAAGAAGAAAGAGAGTCCTTCTAGCGCGAAGTCAAAGAAGGCGACCCCAGCGCCTGAGCAAAAGGCCATGCGATTGCGCGCAGCGAAGGCAAGAGAGCTTGCCAAGGCTGCAAAACTCGCTGACGAGTTCCCTGTCTTTTTGAAGCAAGTCGAAGACGCAATTGCGGATCCAACAAACAGGGCCATGGCACTGGACCACGCGGTGGTTCGATCGGTCAAGATCCTTGTCAACTACCACGAACTCCTCAACGAAGGCGATGAGTTGCCAGAGGCTCTGAATGAGCAAATGAAGAAGCTTCGCGGCATGTTGATTGACATCAAGGACAACGCCGCGTGGAAGCACCGCATTGAGATGAGCTTCTTCCTGAGGCGAGCTTTGGAAAATCTGGGGTTGAACGATGATCTGGAGGCCGCGAAACTGGATTCGTTCAGGCGCAAGTCGAAAAAGAACGTCAAACCCAACATGAATCCAGGTGGAACATTCAAAACCCGCGATGCGTTCTTGACGTCTACTGTCGTGACGCCTGAAGGCTCTCCGGTTGCCCCCGACTCATTTGCCGCCACACCACCTAGCAAAGGCATCTGACCGGTCGTCGGGGCGTTGAGAGGTCGTCCGGCGGCCGCGAATTCTTGCGGTGGCAGCAGGCGCATGCTCGCGCCCAGGGCCACCAGGCATGGCATGCCAATTGCACTGCATCTGCGCACTCGAAAGAAACCGTGTGGATCAGGCGAATGCATTCCCCATGAAGCAGCAATCTGGCCTTGGCGACAGCGTGGCCGCTGCATTTCGGCGCGTTTTTCCCAAACGCGGTGCACGCACGCCTGCCGGGGATAGTCCATTCTGGACTTCCGGCGTCACTTACCGGGGCTATCTGGGCGTGTCCGGCGGCGTGTCGTCCGCCTGGGTCACCGAGCACCAGTTGCGCGAGACACAGGCTTTGCTGCGCATGGCCGCCGCTGCCGGGCGGCTGGGCGCCTGGTCGGTCGAGCTGTCCGGCAATCACTGGGTCTGGTCGGATGAAGTCAAGGCCATCCATGAAGTAGGCGACGACTTCGAACCCAACACCGAAAACGCACTCGCGTTCTACGAGCCGCACTACCAGGAGCTCGCCGTCAGCGCGTTCGAGCAGTGCGGCAAGCACGGCACGCCGTTTGATCTTGAACTGCAGATGCGCACGGCCCGCGGTCGCTCCGTGTGGATTCGCTGCATTGGCGATGCCGAAGTCGATGCAGAGGGCAACATCACGCATCTGCGCGGCGCCATCCAGGACATCACCAAGGCCCGCGAAGCGAGCGACGAGGTCAAGCGCATGGCCGAGCGCTTCACGCGCACGCTGGAGAGCCTCTCGGACGGCTTCGTGCTGCTCGACCACGACTGGTGCTTCCTGTACATGAACCCCGAGGCAGAACGCATCCTGCGGCGCAAGCGCGACGACGTGCTCGGCAAGTGCATGCTGACGCAGTTTCCGGAGACGGCATCGGGCAAGTTTCTGGAGAAGTGCCAGGACGCCATCCGCGACGGCCACACAGTCGAATTCACCAAGTTCTACCCGCCGCTGGGCATGTGGGTCTACTTCAAGGTATGGCCCACCGAGCAGGGCCTCACGTTCTGCATTCGCGACGACACCGAGCGGATCACCGCGCGGCGCGAAGTGCTCAATCTCAAGGCACGGCTCGAAGCGCAGAAGGCCTGATCAGCGCGCGCCCATGCTTACGCCGCATGGGCATTTCGCCGACAGGCGCTGGCGCCAATTCTTGCTGCGCTGACGCGCCCCATGCCGACATGGCCAGCCGAGCGCCCCGGCGATAGTCAACGCATGAAAGTTCTCGACCTCATCCATGTCATGTGCGCGCAGGCGTTCTACAGCTGGGCGCTACGCGAGATCAACCCCATGCACCCGGACCTGCCCCGCATCATGATGCGCAGGCAGGAGCTGGCGGACAAGCAGCAGCGCATCTTCGCTTGAGCCACTGGCCGGCAGTGGCCGCTAGTAGTACGCCAGCCCGTGCTGCGCAAGACCGGCGAGGTCGATGTTCGCTGCGTTGTAGCTCGTGTCTGCTGCCAGCACGCCGAGCTGGCCCTGCGTGAACAGGCCGCTGTCAAGGTAGCCCTTGAATGTCGCGAACGAAGCGGCATCCGGGTAGAACCCCACGAGGTTGTAGTAAAGCGTGTTGACCACGTCCGCGTTGGTGTGCGAGGGCAGCACGTCGATGGCGGCCTGCATCAATTGCACATAGCTCATCCCCGCATCCATCGCAGCCAGGCCGATGCCTGCATACACCGGGTTGGTGACGAACGACGAACCAAACACAGCGCCAAGAATCTTTGCAACGGCGCCCGCATTGCCATTCATGTCGAAGGCCAGGTTCTCGTCCGTGAACTGCAGTCGCTCGATGTTGGTGAGCGTGTCCGTGCCGTCCCAGCCCGACTGGTCCACCACCGATGAAGCACCCGCGCCAACCGTGTACTGCGCGCGCGGGCCTGCATACACGGCCATGTCGATACCGCCGCCGCCATCGAGCACGTCATTGCCTGGATCGCCGCGCAGCACATCGTTGCCCAGCAGCGCGTGGATCGTGTCGCCGCCAACGGTGCCCGTGAGCGTGTCGTTGCCGTTCGTGGCCTGCGCCGTTTGCGTGACAACCGCATTGATGGAGTACGAGCCCGTGCCCGCGCCGTAGTCGAACGCGCCCAGGAAATACGTCGCTGATTCGGTGGGTGAAAACAGCATGCTCGCGTTCACGCCGTCGCCGCTGTCGTCGTCCACCGCAATGGTCGCCAGGTTGCTGTCGAGCAGGTAGAGGAACGGGTCGGCCAGGCCGTTGTTGCCAGAGCCGCTCGTCAGGTCGATGCGATACACCACGCCCGCATTCAGGTCCACCGAAAACAGGTCACCGTCGCCGGCAAAGTTGATCACGCCGCCATCGCCCTGGCCGATCTGGATCTTTGGCGCGGACGACACCAGCCACGGGTGGTCGTCCTGGATGACCTGGGCAGACAACTGGTAGCCGCCCGTGCCGGTGGCGTAGTCCCACGCGGCCAGGTAATAAGTGCCGCTGATGGTCGCGGTGTAGTCGATGCGCGCGTTGCCGTTCACGCCGCCGTCGTCGTTGTAGGCGGCGAGCACCTGGCCCGGTGTGAACAGTTGCAGGTACGGATCGGCCAGGCCCGAGAACGTGCGCGTGAGATCGAACCGGTAGGTCGTTCCCGCAACGAGGTTCACCTTGAACATGTCGCCGTCGTTGGCGGAGTTGATGGTGCCCGAGGCGCTACCGAGGCCGATGCTCACCACACCGGTGGTCGCTGTCGACATCGGGTAGTCGTCCACCGGCGCAGCAAGGGTGGTGAAGTTGAATGCCGTCGTGCTGGCAATGCCTGCATGCGCGTTGCCGGCTGTGTCCACCACCGCACCTGCGTCGATGGTGACGTAGTACGCCGTGCCATAGCTCAGGTCTGCCGTGGGGTTCAGCGTCAGCGTGTTGCCACTGAACGTGACCTGCGTTGTGTCGCTGGCGACGACAGAGCGCGCAATCGTGCCATTGCTGTTGTGGATGACGATGCTGCCCGAGCCGGCGTGCACCGGTTCGTTGAAGGTGAATGTCAGGTTGCTGGCAACCGCCACCGACGCCGCGTTATCCACCGGCGTGGTCGACTGCAGCACGGGCGCCGTCTTGTCCACCAGCGCGGCGCTCAGGGTGTAGCCACCTGTGCTGGATGCGTAGTCGGATGCGCCGAGGTAATACGTGCCGCCCACGGTGGCCGTGTAAGTGATTCGCGCGTTGTTGCTGCCCGCGCTGTCGTCGTCATACGAAACCAGCGTGGTGTCGCCATCGAACAGGCGCAGGTACGGATCGAGTGCGTTGCCTTGCGTATGCGTGAGCTCGAACGTGTAGGTGGCACCTGCCGCGAGCGTGACCTTCAGCAAATCGAGGTCGCCCGCGTAATTGATCGTGCCCGCAGTCGCCGCGCCGCCGACCGTGACGACGCCCGTGGTCGCGGTGGTCCAGGGGAAGTCGTCGGTGACGAGCGTGGCCGACAGGCTGTAGCTGCCGGTGCCCGTGCCAACGTCGAACGCGCCCAGGTAATACGTGCCGGTTGTCGTTGCGGTGTAGGCGATGCGTGAATTGAGGCCGTCGCCGCTGTCGTCGTCGAACTCCACCAGGTCGAGAGCAGGGTCGTACAACTGCAAATACGGATCGGGCAGGCCGGTGCTGTTGAGCGCAAACAGGTACGACTGCCCGGCAACGAGCGAGACCTTGAGCAAGTCGAGGTCGTCGACAAAACTGATCGAGCCCGCGACCGAGCCGCCCACCGGCACGACGCCTGTTGTGGAGGTGTTGAACGGGTAGTCGTCCCCCGAGCGCGCGCTCAATGTGTAGGTGCCGACTGCCGAGCCGAGCCCCCTCGCGTCGAGGTAGTAGATGCCGGTGGACGATGGCGTGAACGTGATGCGCGAATTGGTGCCGTCGCCGCTGTCGTCGTCGCTCGCCACCTGCACGCTCTGCGCGTTGTAGAGATAGAGGAACGGGTCGGTCAGTCCTGTGGAGATCAGATCGAACGTGTAGGGCACCCCGGCCGTGAGTGACACCTGGAACCAGTCCTCATCGCCCACGGTGCCGATCGTGCCGGCCGACACAGCGCCGTCGACGATCACCACGCCGCTGGTGTTGGAGGTCGATGGGTAGTCGTCAGCACCACTGGATGCAACGGTCGTGAAGTTGTAGGTGGCCGCGCCCGAGATGCCCGCGAACGGATTGCTTGCCGCGTCGCGCACAACGCCAGCGGCCATGGTGATGTAGTAACCCGTGTTGTAGGCCAGGTCCACGCCCGGGTTGATGATGACCTGGTTGCCCGAGATCGTGACTTGCGTGAGATCGGTGATGGCGATGGTGCGCGCGATCGCACCGCCCGCGGTGTTGTGGATTTCGATGTTGCCCACGCCCGCCTGCACGGCTTCGCTGAAGGTGAGCGCGAAGTTGCTGCTGACCGCCACGCCGATGGCGTTGTCGGCCGGTGCTGTCAGCGTGAGCGTCGGCGCTGTCGTGTCGCTGGTGGACGCCGTTGAAAAATTCAGCGTCCCCGCCGCAGAGATGCCGGCATACGCATTCCCGGACAGATCGGTGATGGCCGTGGACGGGATGATCACGTAGTAGCCGGCGCCCGGCGTCAGGTCGAGCTGCGGATTGATCGTGATGTGGTCGCCCGAGAAGGTGACCTGCGTTGCGTCGGCGACCGCAATCGAACGCGCGAGTGTGCCGTTTGCATTGAAGATCTGGATCGAGCCGCTGCCCGCCTGCACCTGCTCGCTGAATGTGAGCACGAGGTTTGTGCCGACGCTGACGTTGGTTGCGTTGTCGGCGGGGCTCGCGGTGGTGAGTGTGGGCGCCGTGGTGTCGCTGTTGAGCAGTTGCCCCGCGGCGCGCAGCTGGTCGGAGAACTGGAACAGCTCGACGGCAACGACCGTGTCAGTGCCACTCGCATCGACGATCTGGAATGCGCCTGTCGCGCCGTTGACGCTGATCGAATAGCTTGCGTAGGTGCCGGTGAACACGGCCGTGTCGTTGCCGCCGCCACCATTGATCGAATCGCTGCCGGCGCCGCCCGTGAGCGTGTCGTCGCCTTCGCCGCCGGCGAGCGTATCGTTGCCGCCACCGCCTTGCAGCACATTCGCGCCACCGTTGCCCGTGATGTTGTCGTTGCCACCACCGCCCACGGCGTTCTCTATCGTTGCCGTGTAGGCAATGGCGATGTTGTTCGTCATGCTGTTGGCAGACGAGTAGGTGCCCGAGATCAGGCTCAGCACCGCAGGAACAGACCAGCCACTCACGTCGAGCGTGTCGGTGCCGCCCGAGTCGAACAGCGTGAGGATCGGGTTTGCATTCAGGCTGAAGTTGTAGAGCTGCGCCGTGTTGCCCACGACGTTGCTGTTGAAGCCGTACACCGTGTCGGTGGTGCGCGTTGTGAGCGAGACGCCATACATGGACTGGATGGCCATGATGTCGTTGAGCATCGGCGTCTGCGGGTTGTATTCGACGCTCGAGGCGCTCGTCCAGTCGGCAGAAGCGACCTCGCCCGAGCGCAGCGGGCCTGTCGGCCCGAAGTACGACATGACCGAATACACCGTCGAGTCCTGGTAGCTCGAAGGCGTCCAGGCGCCGCCGCCGTTGTAGTCGCCCATGTGGTCCAGGCCGATGGCGTGCCCGAGCTCGTGGATGTATGTCTCAAAGCCGTAGGAGCCCACCGCCGCACCAACGAGGTTGTTGAGGCCGCTCGTGTACGCACTGCCGAACCACACCGTGCCTTCGTCGGGCTGGTAGGCGTGTGCGTAGTCGATGCCGGTGGACGATGCGGCGATCTCGATGTTCGAGTTGGTCGCCGAGGTTTCACTGAAGGTCTGCGGGATCAGGTCGTCCCAGGTCTGCAGGGCCAGCCGGACCTGGGTTGCGGTGGTCGCGCCCACGGCGCGGAATCCGACAAGCTCGTCGCCGAATGCGCTGTAGAGGCCAGCCGTGGTGGCAGGGAAACGATAGGTGATCGTCAGGCCCACCCATTCATAGCCGCTGTCGAGCTGGTCGATGATCTGCTGGTTGGTCCAGGAAGCGAGTGCCATTTGCTTGTTGTCCGTTGGGAAATTCTGCGGACACTGTAGCTCAGCGGTATCGCATCACTGTAAGCGCTTGTTGGTACGACTTTCCTATACTCGCTGCGCAAACATGCCGGCCATGCATGCCATGACGAGCACAGTCACGGCCCGTGGCTGGCAATCAAATCGAGGGGGTCAAGATGGTGGTCTGGAGTGCGATCTGGGGCGCGCTGTTCGCGATGCTGGCGGGCGGGCACGACGGGGAGTGGCGCGCGATGGCGGGTGCGGTGCTGGGCGCGCTGGCGGGCCTCGCGCTGCGCGGCGCGGTGCGCAAGGAAGTCGATGCGCGCATGAAGCAGATTCGCGCCAGTGCCGTGGTTGCGAATGCGGCGGCAGCCGGTGCGGCAACTCGTGCGGTGCCGGTGGCGGCCGGGAGTGCGGTCACGGGTGCGTCCACGCCCGCACCGGCACCAGCGTCGATGCCTGCCTCCGGGCCTGCTGCACCCACCCAGGCCACACCATTGCCCGCCGCGGCCCCACGGCCCCGGCCCGCGCCCGCGCCTGCGCTGGCCAAACCCGATCCTGTCTCGGTGCTGTTCTTCAAGTTGCGCGAGTGGCTGTTCGGCGGCAACACCGTGCTGCGAATGGGCGTCGTCGTGCTGTTCGTCGGCCTGGCTTTCCTCGCCAAGTACGCCATCGACAACTCGCTGCTGCCGCCCGAATTGCGCCTGGCAGGTATTGCGGCAACGGGCATCGCCCTGTTCGTTGTGGGCCTGCGCCTGCGAAACAAGGCACCGGAGAAGCTGAGCTACGCCTTGTCGCTGCAAGGCGCAGGCGTTGCGGTGCTCTACCTCACCGTGTTTGCGGCGTTCAGGCTCTATCAGTTCCTGCCGGCAGGCGCGGCTTTCGCGGCGCTTGGCCTGATCTGCGCTTTCTCTGCCGTGATCGCGCTCGCGCAGAACGCGCAGGTGATGGCCTTCATCGGGTTCGCGGGCGGCTTTGCAGCGCCCATCCTCGTCTCCACGGGACAGGGCAATCACGTCAGCCTGTTCAGTTACTACCTGCTGCTGGGCGTCGCCATCGCAGCCATCGCGTGGCTCAAGGCGTGGCGGCCGCTCAACCTGCTTGGTTTTTTCGCCACGTTCGGCGTGGCGACAGCATGGGGCGCGCTCAAATATCAACCTGAGAACTTCGCGACGACCGAGCCCTTCCTCATCGCGTTCTTCATCGTGTACGTGGCTGCCAGCGTGATGTACGCCACGCGACATTCGCTGGCGGCCAAGCGTGCAGTCGATGGCACGCTGGCCTTTGGCGTGCCCATCGTCTCGTTCGGGTTGCAAGTTGCACTCGTGCGCGACATCGAATTGGGCGCGGCTTTCTCATCGCTCGCGCTCGGGGCTTTCTACCTCGCGCTGGGCTGGTGGATGGCGCGGCGCAAGGGTGGCACGCACGAAGCAAGCCGGTGGCTGGCCGAGTGCTATCTCGCGCTGGGCCTGGGCTTCGTCACGCTGGCGGTGCCACTCGCACTCGACGCACGCTGGACTTCGGCGGTGTGGGCTGTCGAGGGCGCTGCCGTGTTCTGGATGGGGCGCAGGCAAGACAAGTGGCTCGCACGCGCCACCGGCCTTGCGCTGCAGGCGTTCGCGGCAGCGTCATTCCTGTCGGGCCTGCCGAACGGCAATGTGGCGGCGCTGCCCTTTGCGAACCCGGTGTTCCTCGGTGCGTTCATGCTTGCTGCATCGGCACTCGCGATTGCGTGGTGGACGCGTGTGTCTGCGCCAGTGAGCGAATCCGCGATGTCGCGCGCCGTGCAAAGAGCAGAGAACGCATTGGCACCGGCCTTCTTCTGGCTCGGCTTCCTGTGGTGGCAATTCGCACTCAATGCCGAGATCGGTCGCACGGTGCCTGATCTCGCGGGCGCGGCCACGCGCGTGTTCGACTATGGCCCGCAGGTCCACCTTCGCATCATCGCGTGGGTCGCGAGCGCTTACCTGTTCTTTGCCGTGGCGAGCCGCAAGCGCCAGCCGGAGAAAGAGGGCGGATGGGCCATTGCGCTCACGCCTGCATGGTTCGTGCTGCCGGTGTTGTTTGCCGGCGCGCTGCACGGCGCATCGGAGATGAACCATGTTTTCGAAGGCGGTGGATGGATCGCATGGCCGCTGCTTCTGGCCATGCACTACCGCATGCTCTCGCAGCTCGACCGCGGCCGGCCGCAAGCCTGGTGGCCGTGGGTGCATGCAGCAAGCGTGTGGCTGCTTGTGTACCTGGTGGGCAACTTGCTCGTGCACGCCATCGGCAAGGGATCGCTCTGGCACACCGCGTGGGCCACCGTCATCCTGCTGGTGGCGGGCACGCTTGTGCTGCTGCTCCTCTCGCGCCGGGCGTGGTTCGGCAAGGCACAGGGCCATTGGCCGCTCGACCGCTTCCAGCGCGCTTACCTGTGGCTGGCGGCAGCGCCGGTGGCAGTGGGTGTTGCGCTCGGTGCGCTCGTTGTCGCGGTGCACTCCGATGGCAACGCAAAGCCGTTGCCCTATGTGCCGTTGCTCAACCCGACCGATCTGTCCGTCGGCATAGGCCTGGCGGCTTGCGCGCTGTGGCTGCTGCGCGTGCGGCAAAGCGCGTTGCAAGTGCCCGCCACCGCACGCGACACGCGATGGGTGTATGGCCTGCTCGCCATCGGCTTCGTCGCGCTCAACACCGTGTGGCTGCGTGTTGCGCATCACTTCTTCGGTGTGGACTGGAACGCGCACAGCATGTTCGCGTCGTTCCTCGTGCAGGCGGGCTACTCGATTCTGTGGACGCTGCTTGCATTGGCATTGATGGTGAGTGCGCACCGGCGCGGCCTGCGCAGTGCGTGGATGCTCGGCGCCGGGTTGCTGGGCATGACGGTGCTGAAACTGTTCGTGATCGACCTGTCGAATCGCGGCGGGTCCGAGCGCATCTTCGTGTTCATCGCAGTGGGTGTGATGATGCTGGTGGTCGGCTATTTCGCGCCGCTGCCGCCGCAGGCGAAAGCGCCGTTGCGGGTTGATCCAGAAGGGGCGCAAGCATGACGCATCCGTTGTTCCGGCTCGCCTTCGCGCTGGCTGCACTGTGCTTGGCCGGCCAGTCGCATGCGCAGTCGAATGCACAGCCGCCGCAGCCCTCGCAGTTCGCGTGGCGTGCACCGGTTGAACTGCCCGCCAATGCGAGCCTGGCGCGTGTCGCGCTGCCCGCACCTGCACTCATGCGCATGCAAAGTGCCGACGCGCGCGATGTGCGCGTGTTCAACGCGGCGGGTGAAGCCGTAGCTTTTGCAGTGATCGGTGCAGGCCCGGCGGCAGCAGCGCCTGCCGTGCGCACCGGCATGCTGCCGGCGATGCCGTTGTTCAGCGCAGCAGCGGGGGCCAACGACAGACCGCGCAAAGGTGCGGTGAAAGTGCGCATCGCGGACGCTGACCGGTCGGTGTGGGTGCAGATCGACGGCCAGCTGCCGCTCGACCCGAACGCCAGCAAGATCAACTCCGTCATCGTCGATCTGCGTGCGCAGGCGAAGCCGCTGTCGGCCATCGTCGTGCATGGCACGCTGCCGCTCAATGCGCCGGTACAAGTCAAGGCGTCCACAAGTGCGGATCTGGCGAGCTGGACTGACCTGCCCGTGCGCGGGCGCCTGTACCGGTTCGAGCCTGCGGGTGCGCCATCGAACGACACGCTTGAATTCGAGTCCGCCGCAACGCTGGAGCGCCGCTACCTGCGGCTGGACTGGGCCAGCCAGGAAGGCGTTGCTGTCACGTCAATTGAAGGCGTGATTGCGTCGGGAGTGCCGGCGCCTGAGCGCGCGCACGGCGACTTGCCGGCCGCGCGCGTGGAGAACAAGGGCCTTGAGTTTCAACTCGGCTTCGCAACACCAGTCGCCGCGCTCGCGCTTGCCACACCGCGCGCCAACACGTTGCTGCCCGTGCGCGTGCTCGCGCGCAACGAGGTGTCGCAGCCCTGGCGCGTGATCGGGCAAACGGTGGTCTATCGCGTCGGCGAGGCGGGCAAGGAAGCCACCAACTCCGCCTTGCCGCTCAATGGGGTGAGTGCACGCTGGCTGCGCGTCGAATCGGCCAACGGTGTCGATCTGTCTGCATCACCTTTGAGTGCCACGGTGCAATTTGATCCGGTGCAACTGGTGTTCGTTGCCACGGGCAGCCCACCCTTCGAGCTCGCGGTCGGTCGCGCTGCAACGCCTGCTGCGGCCCTGCCAGCGGGCATGCTCGCTGGCACCTTGGGGGGCAAGCGGCTGGACGAGGTAGCGCTCGCCACGCTTGGGACGGCTGTCGTCAGCAGCCCCAGCGAAGCAAGCGGCGGTTTTCTGGATCGCCTGCGGCCAGAAGGTGTCTCGCAACGGGCCGCGCTGTTGTGGGCGGTGCTGCTTGGCGGTGTGCTGCTGCTTGGCGGGGTGGCGTGGACCTTGATGCGGCAGTTGAAGGGCTAGCGCCAGCAAGACCTCACCGCAAGTGGCAAGCCGCCCAATGCCCGGGCGCCTTCTCTTCCAGCGCTGGCTCTTCATGACTGCACAGCGGCAGCTGGGCAATCGGGCAGCGCGTATGAAAGCGGCATCCCGTCGGCGGCCGGATAGGACTCGGCACATCGCCTTGCAACATGATGCGCTGGCGCTTGACCGTCGGATCAGGAATAGGCACTGCCGACAGCAGCGCCTCGGTGTACGGATGCAGCGGATTCGTATACAGCTCGGTTGACGGCGCAATCTCCGCGACCTTGCCCAGGTACATCACCGCCACGCGATCGCTGAAGTGCTCGACCACGGAGAGGTCGTGTGCGATGAACATGTAGGTCAGCTGCAGCTTGTCTTGCAAGTCTTCGAGTAAGTTGATCACCTGCGCCTGCACCGATACGTCGAGCGCAGAGACGGGCTCGTCGCAGACGACGATCTTCGGATTCACTGCGAGTGCACGCGCGATACCGATGCGCTGTCGCTGCCCGCCCGAGAACTCGTGCGGATAGCGCTTCATGTGGTCGGGGCTCAGGCCCACGAGTGTCAATAACTCAGCGATGCGGTCGCGATACTCGTTCGCGTCCTTCGTCAGCTTGTGGATCGTCAAGGCCTCGCCAATGATCGTGCCCACCGTCATGCGCGGATTGAGCGACGCATACGGGTCTTGAAAGATGATCTGCATGTCGCGCGCGAGCGAACGCAGTTCGTCCTTGCCCATGGCCGTGACGTTCTTGCCTTCGAACCACACTTCACCGGCCGTCGGCTCAATCAGGCGCAGGATGCAGCGGCCCGTCGTGCTCTTGCCGCAGCCGGATTCACCCACCACGCCCAGCGTCTCGCCTTGCGCAATGTCGAAGCTCACGCCATCGACGGCATGCACCTTGTCGACCTGGCGCTGGAACACGCCGCCCTTGATCGGGAAGTGTTTGACCAAATCCTTGACCCGCAGCAGAGGTTCAGTCACAGCCCAATCTCCTCTGCACGAATGCAAGCGGCCTTGTGGCCGGTGCTGATCGCCCGCAAGGCCGGCGTCGCGGCGCTGCACTCGGGGATGGCATGTTTGCATCGCGGCGCGAAGCGGCAGCCTTCGGGCGGATTGATCAGCTTGGGCACGCTACCGCCAATCGACTCCAGCCGCACACGGTGTGTGGCTGCGCGATCCACGCGAGGAATCGAACGGATCAGGCCCTGCGTGTACGGATGGCGCGGATTCGCAAAGAGCTCTGCAGCAGGCGCTTCTTCAACGACCTTGCCCGCATACATCACGACGACCTTCTGCGCCATTTCCGCGACGACGCCCATCGCGTGCGTGATGAGCATGATCGACATGCCCATGCGCTCTTTCAATTCATTCAGCAGCTCAAGAATCTGCGCCTGTATCGTGACGTCGAGCGCGGTGGTCGGCTCGTCGGCGATCACGAGTTTCGGGTTGCACGACAGCGCCATCGCAATCATCACGCGCTGGCGCATGCCGCCGGAGAACTGGTGCGGATAGTCGTTCACGCGCCGCGCCGCTTGCGGAATGTGAACAAGCTTGAGCATTTCCACAGCCTGGTCCATTGCCGACTTGCGGCTGAAGCCGCCGTGGATGCGCACGCTCTCCGCGATCTGCTCACCCACGGTGTACACCGGGTTGAGCGACGTCATCGGCTCCTGGAAGATGATCGCGATTTCCTTGGAGCGCACCTTGCGCATGCCAGCCGCATCGAGCTTCACCAGGTCGCGGCCTTGCCACAGCACTTCACCGGCCACGATCTTGCCGGGCGGCATCGGGATGAGCTTGAGCACCGTCATGGCTGTGACGGTCTTGCCGCAACCCGATTCACCGACGACGCACACCGTCTCGCCGCGCTCGACGCTGATGTCCACGCCATCGACAGCGTGCAGCCAGCCGTCTTCGGTCTTGAAATGGGTTTTGAGGCCCTTGATTTCGAGGAGTGCCATTGAGTTAGTTGGGGTCAGAGCACGTCTCGTGGGTCCAGTGCATCACGCAAGCCATCGCCAATGAAGTTGATGGCCAGCACCGTCAGGAAAATCGCGGCGCCGGGGAACAGCGCCCAGTACGTTGCGATGTCGAGGTATTCCTTGCTGTCGTACAAGATGCGTCCCCACGTCGGGATGTCCGGCGGAAAGCCGAGGCCCAGGAATGACAGGGTGGACTCCGCAATGATGGCGGCGGCCACGTCGATGGTGCCGGCGACGATCACTGGCCCCAGCGCATTCGGCAGGATGTGCCGCACGACTTGCCGCGTGGTGCTCGCGCCCAATGCACGCGCCGCTTCCACAAATTCTTTTTCGCGCAGTGAGAAGAACTGCGCGCGAACCAGCCGCGCCACCGGCATCCAGCGGAAGCAGCCGATCACGAACACGATCAGCAAGAACACGCCGACTTCCGGCCCGAACACGCCCTTGAGCGCATCGCGGAACAAGTAGATCAGCAGCAGCAACAGCGGCAGTTGCGGCAGCGACAGGAACAAGTCGGTGAGCCACATCAGCGCAGCGTCCACCGGGCCGCGAGAGATGCCGGCGATTGCGCCGATGGTCACGCCTACCGTGATCGCCATCGCCATCGCAGCCAGGCCTACGGCGAGTGAGATGCGCCCGCCGTACAACATGCGCGCAAAGATGTCCTGCCCGAGATCGTCCGTGCCGAACGGGTGATTGGGCATCGGCCCTTTCAGGCGGGCAGAGAAGTCGATTTCATTGATCGCGACTTTCCACACCAGCGGCCCAAGCAGCACCAGCAGGATCATCAAGCCGAGCACGACGAGGCTGGCCACGGCCAGCTTGTGACGGCGAAAGCGCCGCCATGCGTCGGACAGCAGCGACGTGCGCTTGCGCCGGATCACTTCGCCGCCAGCGGCGAGCGGCGCCGCGCTAGCGGTAGCTGATGCGGGGGTCGAGCCAGCCATAGAGCAGATCGGCAATCAGGTTAAAAATCAGCACGAGACACGAGAACACGAACGTCACACCCATGATCACCGGTGTGTCGTTGCGCAGGATGGCGTCGATCAGCAGCGAGCCGATGCCGGGGATGCGGAAGATCTGCTCGGTGACGATTGCACCGCCGAAGATGGCGGGCATCTGCAACGCGACGAGCGTCACCACCGGAATCAACGCATTGCGCACGACGTGCTTCATGATCACGTCCCATTCGCCCAGGCCTTTGCTGCGTGCAGTGGTCACGTGGTCGAGCCGGATCACGTCGAGCATGGCGGAGCGCACATAGCGCGTCCAGCTTGCGCCCTGGAACAGGCCTAGCACCATCACGGGCATCAGCGATTGCTTCACGTGTTCCCACCACCATTGCCAGCCTGTGGCGGAGATGTCGGCGCGGTACACGAAGGGCAGCCAGTCGAGCTTGATCGAGAACAGCAGGATCAGCAGCAGGCCGGTGAAAAAAGTCGGCAGCGAAAAGCCCACGAAAGCCAGTGCGCTGGCAATGCGGTCGAACCACGAATAGGGCTTCATCGCCGAGTAGATGCCCACCGGCAGCGCGACGAGCAGCGCCAGGATTTGCGACGCGCCGATCACGGCGAGCGTCACGGGCACGCGTTGCAGGATCAGCTGGTCGACGTTGACGCGGCTGATGAACGAGAAGCCCCAGTCGCCCTGCAGCATGGCAAAGATCCAGCGGAAGTACCGCTGCCAGATCGGGTCGTCCAGCCCGAACTGCTTGCGCAGGTTCGCCTGCACTTCAGGCGGCACATTCGGGTTGAGCGCCATCTCGGCAAACGGATCGCCGGGCGCGAGCGCCAGCACCGTGAAGAGCACGATGCTGATGCCCAGCAGGCTGGGCAGGGCGATGAGTAACCGCCGCAGGAGGTACGAACCCACGGCGGTCAGCTAGCGAGAACGAACGTGAAGTTCAAGCTTCTCTGTACCAGTTTTGGAGCACCGAGAAGTCGAGGTCCCATCCGGACAGGGATGTCACCAGCTTCGTGTTCGCACCACGCACACGCGGGCGGCTGATCAGCGGAATGATCGCGTTGTCCTTGACGACCATGTCGTTCATGCGAATGAACAGCGCCGCGCGCTTGACCGGATCGAGCTCGGCCTCGCCTTGTGCGAAGAGCTTGTCGTATTCCTCATTGCGCCAGCGCGCGATGTTGCGGCCCTGCCATTTGTTCGCCTTGGTCGAGCACTCCTTGATGGTGTACTGGTCCATGAAGCGCTCGGGGTCAGGCTGCGTCATCGTGGTGGTGTACATCTGCATGTCGCACCAGAACTTGCCATACGTGTCGGGGTTGGCCACGTCGGACGAGAAGAACACGGAGGCCGTGACTGACTTCAGCTCGAGATCGATACCGGCCTTCTGGCAGGCCTGCTTGATCACGGCCTGCTCCTTCTGGCGGATGCCGTTGACGGACGTCTGGAAGACGAACTTCATCTTCTTGCCGCCCTTCTCTCGGATGCCGTCAGCGCCTTTCTTCCAGCCCGCTGCGTCAAGCAATGCACTGGCCTTGTCGATGTTGAATTCGAACTTCGTGTTGGGCGAGCGGTACTTCGCCGGGTTGTTCAGGAAGTTCGATGTGGCCACGCCGGTGCGGCCGTAGATGAACTGCTGGATCGCGTTGCGATCAGCCAGCAAGGCCATCGCTTCACGCACCTGCGGCTCGGTGAAGGCGAAGTGCTTGCTCTTGAGGCTGGAGCGCTCGCCATCGACTTCGGTCCACGGGTCCGTGAGGCTCAGTTGCATGAACTCGATGTCGCCGCTGGGGATGATGTGCGCGCGGCCCTTGCCGCCATCTTCCATGCGCTTGAGCACTTCGTCTTCGACTTGCAGGTTCCACGCGTAGTCGTATTCACCTGTCTGCAGCACAGCGCGTGCGGCCGATGTCGCATCGCCGCCGCCCTTCATTTCGATCGAATCGAAATAAGGCCGGTTGGGCATGTGGTAGTTGTTGTTGATCTCGCCGCGCACCATGTCGCCCGGCTTGAAATCGACGAACTTGTAGGGGCCCGTGCCCACGGGCTTGAGGTTGCCCGGTGCCTCGCGCGACTTGGCGCCGGCATAGGGGCCGAACACGTGCTTGGGAATGATCATGCCTTCGGCCGCGACGAATGCCGTGGCCCAGAAGGGCGTTGCCTTGGCGAATGCCACCTTGATGGTGTGCGAATCGACTTTGGTGACGACCACGTCTTTGTAGACACCCGAAGTGACCGCGGCCGTGGCGGGGTCTTTTGCATATTCCCAGGTGAAGAGGCAGTCGTCGGCGGTGAACGGCTGGCCGTCATGCCAGGTCACGCCGCGCTTGAGCTTCCAGGTGACTGACTTGCCGTCGGCTGTGAGCCCGCCGTTCTCACGCGACGGGATTTCTGCGGCCAGGATGGGCACGAGGTTGCCATCGTTGTCCCACACAGCCAGCGGCTCGTAGAAGATGCGCGAGCCTTCCTGGTCTTTCGTGCCGTTGGCGAAGTGCGGCTGCAGCAGCGTTGCACCTTGCCACCACAAGACCTTGAGCGGCCCGCCGCCGCCACGCTTGGTCGGCTTGTAGGCCGGAGTCGGCTGCGCCTGTGCAATGCCTGCATGCATCAGCAGCATCGATGCCGTCGGGGCACTCAGGCCCACGGCCACCATTCGCTGGATGAACTCGCGGCGCGGCAGCGTACCTGTGCGGACTTCTTCGATCGACTCTCGTATTTCGTGTTCAAGCATGACGTGCTCCTCGGGATGAGAACGGAAGGATGTGCGCAAGTGGCCCGCACCGATACCGTGCAAACACTGATGCACGGCCACCCGACTTTCAGGCACTTCAGGCTTACAAGCAAAAAGCCTACCAAGCTCTCGCATAATGCGCCCCAAGAACAAATCACAAAGAGGCATTCATGCTGCCCAACTTGCTCGGTACACGTAAAGGCCGCCTGGCCGCGTTTTTCCTGCTCTACGTGACCGAGGGTATTCCCCTTGGCTTCGCGGCCACTGCCATTGCGACGCAACTGCGCAGGCAAGGTGTGGGGCCGGCGGAGATCGGCGCGTTTGTCGCTTCGTTCTATCTGCCATGGGCATTCAAGTGGGCGTTCGGGCCGCTGGTGGACGTGTTTCGCTCCCAGCGCTGGGGCCACCGGCGCGCATGGATCCTCGTCACGCAGGTCATGATGGTGGCCACGCTGCTGTCGCTCATTGCCGTGCCCATGCCGGCGGGGCTGGGCATCTTCACGGCAATCTTGCTGGTGCACAACACCTTCGGCGCCATCCAGGACGTGGCGATCGACTCGCTGGCGGTGAACACACTCAGCGAGGATGAGCGGGGCCTGGCCAACGGCCTGATGTTTGCCGGCGCGTCGGTCGGCCAGGCGGTCGGTGGCAGCGGCGTGCTGTTTCTCATGCCGTACATCGGCTTTCAGTCGAGCTTTGTGTTTGTCGCCGCGGCCATCGGGCTCGTCACTGCCTTCGTGGTGCTGCCGATGAAGGAAGTCACTGCGCAGGCCGTTGCGCTGCTGCCCGGCATGAGCCGCATGCGCACCGCCGCTGCTGAAATGAAGGTGTTCGCCGTGCAGTCGTTCCGCGCCTTCATCGGCACGCGCGGCGCGTACTCGGGTGTGTTCTTTGCACTGCTGCCCGCAGGCGCCATGTCACTTGGCCTGGCGCTGCAATCCAACCTGGCCGTCGAGCTGGGCATGGACGACGACGAGGTGGCCATGCTCAACCTGTGGTCGTCGATCGTGTCGGCTGCGGCGATGGTGATCGGCGGCTGGATTTCGGACAAGCTCGGGCGCCGCATCACGCTGTTCTTCTATCTGGCCACGATGAGCCTGCCCGTGCTGTACCTGATGTTCGTGCTGCAGCAAGCTGGCTACGTGATGCCGCGCGCACCGGGTGGTGCGCCGATGCGCGACTTGCTCACCACGCTGTGGATTGCCACGATGGCGTACGCCGTGTTCCAGGGCCTGATGTACGGCACCCGGTCCGCCATCATGATGGACGTGACCAACCCGCGTGTGGCCGCGACGCAGTTCACTGCATACATGGCGATGATGAATCTTGCCATCTCGATGGCAGCCGGCTGGCAGGGTGTGGCGATCGAGGCGTGGGGTTACCCGACAACCTTGCTGATCGACGCCATCATTGGCCCGCTGTGTTGCCTGTTGCTGCCATACATGAAGCGGACCACGGGTGGCTTCACCGATGCATTTGCCAACAGCCGCGCCCGCAACACGGCGGTGGTGTTGGGGCTGTGCTGCCTGTCGTGGCTGCTCTACTGGCCCAACCGTGCGGCGCTGGGCAGCGGCCAGCCGATCGTCAATACGTTGTTCACGCTGGTGTTCATTGCATCCGCGCTGTTTTTGCTCGCGGGGCGCGAGGTGCAGGGCACCGAGGCGGGGCACTGGCGCGTGTTGTCGTTGTGGACGGCCCCGCTGTTGCTGGCGATGCACTTGCGCTACCAGCTCGACAAGCTCGGCAATCCCACACTGCACTCGGCCGCCGAAATGGCGATGTATCTTGTGCCGTTCATTGGCGGCATCGTGCTGATTGGCATGTCGACGCGCAACTGGAGCGGGCCGCCGCAGTTGCGGGAAGAGGCGTTGGCGGGGTAAGGCGTTGGCGGGGTGAGCGGGCCGGCGCGCCCGACGGCGAAGCTACCGCCTCGACGACACGACAATGCCGCCAACAATCATCGCGAACGCCACCGCGTGATAGACATGCGGCAACTCGGAGAGGAACGCCGCTGACATCACCGCCGCAAACAACGGCGTGAGATTCGAGAAGAACGCCGCCATGTTCGGGCCGGCGCGCTGCACGCCCAGCCCCCAGTAGCGATACGCCAGGATCGCCGGGCCGATCGCGATATAGACAAGCGCAGCCGCGAGCGGCCAGCCGATGACGATTTGCGGATCCGTCAGCGTCCATTCGCCCGCAGCGAACAAACCTGACCACGCCATGCCCATCACGATCTGCGCCATCAGGAAGGCAGCCCAGTCCTGGCGGATCGACGGCGGGTCCTTGGCGGACTGCGTGAGTAGCCAGCTGTAGAAAGCCCAGGCGAGTGAGGCCAGCAGCACGTACAGATCACCCGGCACGAGATGCACGGCAGCCAGCACGGCGAGATCTCCCCGGCTGAGCACCACCAGCACGCCCGCAATCGAGAGCAGCGCACCCAGGACTTGCCGCGTCGTGATGCGCTGGCCGAAAAAGAGCGCGCCCACACCAATCATCCACACCGGCATGCTCGCTGCGATCAACGTCACGTTCACCGGCGTCGAAGTCTTCAGCGCCAGGTACTGCAGCGCGTTGTAGCAGCCCACGCCCAGCAGGCCGAGCAACGCAAAGCGCTTCCAGTTCGGCCAGAGTGCGCTGTCGCGCTTGAGCACCCACGCTGCGAACGGCAGCAGGAAGATGAAGGCGAGCGCCCATCGCAAAAAATTGAGCGTGATCGGCGGCGCGATGCCCGCCATCATGCGGCCGACCACGGCGTTGCCAGCCCACAGCAGCGGCGGGATGGTGAGGTAAACAGCGGTTTGGAAAGTCAGGCGTTGGTTCATTGCGAACCCGTGACTCTATCGTGTGCGGCGAAATGCACTCGCGCAGCAAGTCACGCCGATTCGTGGCAGGATGACCGCCGTTTCATTTGCAAGAGGCAACACAGCATGAAAGCCGTACAGATCAAGCAGCCCGGCGGGCCCGAACAAATGGTGTTGGTGGACGTTGAAGTCGGCGAGCCCGGCCCCGGCGAGATCCGCATCCGGCACAAGGCGGTGGGCCTGAACTTCATCGACGTGTATCACCGCACCGGCATGTATCCGCTGCCGCTGCCCGCGACGATCGGTATGGAAGCATCGGGCATTGTCGAAGCGGTGGGCGAGGGCGTCACGCACTTGAAAGCGGGTGACCGCGCAGCGTACGCCAGCCAGCCACCGGGCAGCTACTGCGAGGCGCGCGTGATGCCCGCCAAGACGGTGTGCAAGCTGCCTGACTCGATCGACTTCGACACCGGCGCGGCCATGATGCTCAAGGGCCTTACTGCGCAATACCTGTTGAAGAAGACGCAGCCGCAAGACCGCCTGAAAGAAGGCGACTTCGTGCTGTTTCACGCAGCAGCCGGCGGCGTTGGCTTGATCGCGTGCCAATGGGCGCGTGCGATGGGCCTGCAATTGATCGGCACGGCGGGCTCGGCTGCGAAGTGCGCGCTGGCCAAGGAATACGGCGCGTCGCATGTCATCGACTACACCAAGGAAGACTTCGTGGCGCGCGTGAAGGAGATCACCGGCGGCCGCGGCCTGAAGGTTGTCTATGACTCGGTGGGCAAAGACACCTGGGACAAATCGCTGGAGTGCCTGATGCCCTTCGGGCTGATGGCGAGCTTTGGCGCATCGTCGGGTCCGCCGGCGCCGTTTGCGCCGGGCGCCCTTGGCGCGAAGGGCTCGCTCTATGTGACGCGGCAGACGCTGTTTTCGCACATCGCCACGCGCGAGAGCACGCAGGCCATGGCCGACGACCTGTTCGATGTCGTGGGCAGCGGCAAGGTGAAGATCCGTATCGACCAGCGTTACCCACTTGCCGACGTGCAACAGGCCCACCGCGACCTCGAAGGGCGCAAGACCACCGGCTGCACGATCCTGACTCTGTGAGCGAGCACAGCGCGTGGCTGGACCGGTTGCGCGCCAGTGCGCAGCTGCCGCCTGCTGCGCCGCGTGTGCCTCTGTGGTGGGGCACTGCCGTGATCGGATCGGTCGAGCCGGACTTCTTTGCGAAGGCGTTGCCGGCGCAGGCTATCGGTGTGCAGGGCTGGGTCGAGTATTCAGTGCGCGATGGCCAGGGCGGATGGGCGCTTGCCGGCGAGTTGACGAGCACGCTGGCCCTCATCGCCAATGCGCTGCGTCACTCAGGCTTCGCGCACACCTGGCGCGACGAGCAGCTTGCCGTTTGCGATGAGCACGGCACGCGCCTGGGAACGGTCGAGCGTGGGGTGGTGCGCCAGTTGGGCATTACCACGCACGCCGTGCACCTGGCCGGTGTGACGCCCGACGGCAGGCACTGGATCCAGCAGCGATCGCTCACCAAGGCCAACGACCCCGGCCTGTGGGACACGCTCATGGGCGGCATGGTGCCGGCGAGCGATACGGTCATGCAGTCGCTGGAGCGTGAGACATGGGAGGAAGCGGGCCTGCGCATCGACCAGCTGCGCGAGATCGAGCTGGGAGGCCGCATCGCGACGAGCCGCCCGGCGCATGACCAGGTCGCGGGCTATGTGGTGGAAGACATTGACTGGTACCGCTGCGTCGTGCCCGACGGCGTGGCGCCGAGCAACCAGGATGGGGAGGTTGCGCAGTTTGCTTTGTTGCCGCAAGCGCAATTGCACCAGCGTTTGCTGCAAGGTGAATTCACCACCGAGGCGGCCTTGATCTTCGCCGCCATGACTGGCATTGCCGGTATCTAGCTCAGCGTACCAGCCTGGTTTTCCGGCAGGGACGCCTGTCGCAGGCGGTTCGGCGCGAGGGCGCCGGCTGTATCGAGGATGGGATACGCAATCGAGCAGATGTGCGAATTGATGCGCTTCAAGTCGCTGATCAGGTCGATATGCAGTGAACTGGTTTCCACGCTTTGCAGCGTGTTGCCGGACAGGCGCGTCAGGTGGGTCGACGCGTAGGCGCGCTCCAGGTCGCGAAAGCGCGCCTTTTCTTCGAGCAGTTTCTGCGCGTCGCGCACCGATCCATTGAGGAACACGCTCATGCCCAGCCGCAGGTTGTCGACCAGGCGCTGGTGCAGCTCGCAGATCTCGGCCATGCCGGCATCCGAAAAACTGCGGCCCTTGCTGATCTTCTTGTCTTCGACGTCGATCAGGATGCGCTCGATGATGTCGCCCACCTGTTCCATGTTGATCGTGAAGCTGATGATGTCCGTCCAGCGGCGGCCCTCTTCTTCGGCCAGCGCCTCGCGGGAGATCTTGGTCAGGTAGTACTTGATGGCGGAGTAAAGCTCGTCGACGATGTCGTCCTGCTTGCGCAGCTCCTGCGCGAGCCGCAGGTCATTTGTCTTGATGACGGTCAGCATGCCCATCAGCATCGTCTCGACGACATCCGCCTGGTGAAGCGCCTCGCGCGCCGCGCACGAGATCGCCAGTGAGGGTGTGGCGAGCGCCGAGGGATCGAGGTGATGGGGCCGCCCGGAGGCCAGTGTCTTCTCTGGCTTGGGCAACCACCGGCCGACCCACTTCGCCACCACGTCCGTCAGGCCGATGAACGTTGCCATTACCACCAGGTTGAAGCTGAGGTGAAAGAGCACAACCATGGTTGCGGCATCGGCGACATAGGGCCGCACGTACTTCAGCCACAGGCCGATGAGAGGTGCAGTCACGACGACGCCCATGGCCTTGAAGACAAAGTTGCCAAGTGGCACCTGCCGCACTTCAACTGACGAGCGCGCCGTCGTGATGACTGCCAGCAGCCCGCTGCCGAGATTGGCGCCCAGCACGATGCCCAGCGCTGACTCCAGGGAAACGAGCCCTGAGGCCGCAAGTGTCGCGATCAGCAGCACGGTGGCCAGGCTCGAATACGCGATGACCGAGATGAATGCGCCCACCGTGATCTCGAGCATCAGCTCGGACGTGACCGAAGCCAGCAGCGCCTTGACGGCGGGCGAGCTGATCATGATTCGCGTCGAGTCCGAGATCAGGTGCAGGGCCAGCAGCATCAGCCCCAGGCCGACAAAAATCCGGCCGATGTGGCCGGCGGTCGTGGCCTGTCTCGACAGGAACATCACCACGCCCGTGAAGATGAACAGGGGGGACAACCACGACAGGTCGAACGAGAAGACGACCGCCATCAGGCTTGTGCCCACATCGGCGCCGAGCATCACGGCGAGCGCCATGGGCAGCGTGACAAGGCCCTGGCCCACGAAGGCGGACACAATCAAAGCGGTGGCGGTGCTGGACTGGATCAGTGCCGTGACGCCCAGGCCCGAGATGGCCGCGGCGGCGCGGTTGGAGACGCTGTGCGAGAGAACGTTGCGCAAGTTGGCACCGAAGACCCGCAGGATTTCGGTGCGTACAAGGTGCGTGCCCCACACCAGCAGCGCAATAGCTGCAAGCAAATTCAACAAATGCTTCATCGTCTGCGACGACTATACGCCGGGGAGAGGTTGAGCGTTCGGCGTTCGGCGTTCGGCGTTCGGCGTTCGGCGTTCGGCGTTCGGCGTTCGGCGTCATCGCATCCCCGCTCAACGCTTAACGAGAACGGCGCACTCGAAGCAGCTCGTCAAGCACCATGCAGACGGCACCGATGGTGATGGCGCTGTCCGCCACGTTGAACGCCGGGAAGAACCAGCCGGCCCAGTGCACCTGGATGAAGTCCACCACGTAGCCGTGCAGCATGCGATCGACGACATTGCCGATGGCGCCGCCGAGGATCAGCGCCATGGCGAACGAGAAGAGCTTCTGCCCGGCATGCGAGCGCAGCATCCACACAATGAAGATCGCGGCGGCGATGCCAATGCCGGTGAAGAGCCAGCGCTGCCAGCCCGATGCCGATGCGAGGAACGAGAAGGCAGCGCCCGTGTTGTGCGCACGAACCACGTTGAAGAAGCTGGTGACGTAAGTCGAGTCGCCGAGCTGGTAGTACCCAAGGATCAGCACTTTGGTGAACTGGTCCGCGATGAACACCACCAGCGACAAGCCCAGCCAGGGCAGCCACGCCGAACCTGAAGATGAAGACGAACGCGAGGCCATCAGGCGAACTTCCTGTCTTCACCCGCGCCGAACAGGTTGCTCGTGCAGCGGCCGCAAATGGCGGGGTGCGCGTCGTCGCTGCCGACGTCGTCGCGCCAGTGCCAGCAACGCTCGCACTTCGTCGCTTCAGACGGCGTGACTTTGACGGCCAGCGTATCGCCGGCGTCGATAGCGAACTTCGACGTGATGAAGACGAACTTCGCGTCGTCGCCCAGGCTCACCAGTGCTTCCCACAAGTCGCCATGCGCTTGCAGCGGCACCGTGAGTTCGACGTTCGCCTGCAGCGACGAGCCGACCTGGCCGCCTTCACGCAGCGACTCGATTTCTTTGTTGACGAGTTCGCGCGCGGTGCGGATCTTGGCCCACTTCTCCATCAGCGCTGCATCGGGCGCGCCGAGTTCGCTGTAGGTCTCGAAGAAGATCGACTCGGACGTGCCGAAGATCTTCCATGCCTCTTCTGCGGTGAAGCTCAGGAACGGTGCCATCCAGCGCAGCATGGCGTGCGTGATCGTCCACAAGGCCGTTTGCGCACTGCGGCGGGCGAGCGACTTGGGAGCGGTGGTGTAGAGGCGGTCTTTGAGGATGTCGAGGTAGAACGCGCCGAGGTCTTCGGAGCAATACACCTGCAGCTTCGCGACCACGGGATGGAACTCGTACACCTCGTAGTGCGCCAGCACTTCCGCCTGGAACTGCGCGGCGCGCGAGAGTGCGTAGCGATCAATTTCGAGCATCTGCTCCAGCGGCACGGCGTCTTTCGCAGGGTCGAAGTCGCTCACGTTCGCCATCAGGAAGCGCAGCGTGTTGCGGATGCGGCGGTAGGCATCGACGACGCGCGCGAGGATCTTGTCGTCACCTGCGATGTCTCCTGAGTAGTCGGACGCAGCAACCCACAAGCGCACGATTTCCGCGCCGAGCTTCTTGTTGATTTCCTGCGGCTCGATGCCGTTGCCGAGCGACTTGCTCATCTTGATGCCCTTGCTGTCCACGGTGAAGCCGTGGGTGAGCAAGCTGCGATAGGGCGCGCGGCCATACATCGCGCAGGCAGTGAGCAGCGATGAGTGGAACCAGCCGCGATGCTGGTCGTGGCCTTCGAGGTACAGGTCGGCTTCCGGGCCGTTCTCATGGCCCGAGCCGGCATGCGAGTGCTTGAGCACGGTGGTGTGCGTCGTGCCCGAGTCGAACCACACTTCGAGGATGTCGGTGCTCTTGGTGTATTGCGGCGCATCAGCGGCGACGCCGGCCCTGGCAAAGATTTCCTCGGTCGAGGCCTTGCTCCATGCCTCGATGCCGCCGGCTTCAACCATGTCAGCGGCGATGTCGAGGATTTCCATCGTCTTCGGGTGCAGCTCGCCCGAATCCTTGTGCAGGAAGAAGGGCAGCGGCACGCCCCAGCTGCGCTGGCGCGAGATGCACCAGTCGGGCCGGCCTGCGATCATGTCGCGCAGGCGGGCACGGCCGTTTTCCGGATAGAAGTTCGTTTCCTCGATCGCTTCAAGTGCTGTCTGGCGCAGCGTCTTCGGTGCCTTGTCTTTGGTGAACACGCCCACGCCTTCATCCATGCGGATGAACCACTGCGCTGCTGCACGGTAGATCACGGGCGACTTGTGGCGCCAGCAGTGTGGGTAGCTGTGCGTGATGGTTTCGGTGGCGAACAGGCGGTCGGATTGGCTGAGCACTTCGATGATGCGCGGCACGGCCTTCCAGATGTTCAGGCCGCCGAACAGCGGGAAGTCCGCCGCGTAAGAGCCGTTGCCCTGCACCGGGTTGAGGATGTCGTCGTAGGCCATGCCGTTCGACACGCATGAGTTGAAGTCATCCAGGCCGTAGGCAGGCGACGAGTGGACGATACCGGTGCCGTCATCAGCGGTGGCGTAGTCAGCCAGGTACACGGGTGACAGGCGCTTGTAGCCGGGATCGACGTCGTACAGCGGGTGGCGGAAGTTGATGCCGCCCAGCGCCTGGCCCTTCACGGTGGCGAGCACGCGCCCTTCGAGCTTGTAGCGCTCCAGGCATTTTTCGACGAGCGTCGCCGCGAGGATCAGCATGCCGCGTGGCGTGTCCACCAGCGAATACTCAAGCTCGGGATTGAGGTTGAGCGCCTGGTTGGCGGGGATGGTCCATGCGGTGGTCGTCCAGATCACGGCGTAGATCGGCTTGGGCGGTGCCTCGGTCGTGAGGCCGAAGGCTGTGACGACCTTCCACGGCTCGTCGGCGGCAAAGCCCACGTCGAGCGTTTGCGACTTCTTGTCGGCGTATTCGATTTCGAATTCGGCGAGCGACGAGCCGCAGTCGAAGCACCAGTACACGGGCTTCAAGCCCCGATACACAAAGCCGCGTTCGATCACGCGCTTGAATGCGCGGATTTCCTGCGCCTCGTTCACGAAGTCCATCGTGCGGTAGGGGTGGTCCCAGTCGCCCAGCACGCCCAGGCGCTTGAAGTCGCCCATCTGCAGCGCGATCTGCTCGGTGGCGTAAGCGCGGCTCTTGGCCTGCATCTCATCGCGCGGCAGGTTGCGGCCATGCAGCTTTTCGATGGCGTTCTCGATCGGCAGGCCGTGGCAGTCCCAGCCGGGGATGTAGGCGGCGTCCATGCCCTTGAGCTGGCGCGCCTTGACGATCATGTCTTTGAGGATCTTGTTGACGGCGTGACCCATGTGGATCTGGCCGTTGGCGTAGGGCGGGCCGTCGTGCAGCACGAATTTTTCGTGGCCGCAGCGTGCGGCGCGCAGCTTCTTGTAAAGGCCCTCGTCTTCCCACTGCTTGACCCAGCCCGGCTCGCGCTTGGGCAAGTCGCCGCGCATGGGGAAGGGGGTTTCGGTGAGGTTGAGCGTGGCGCGGTAATCAGTCTTGTCGGCGGTCTTGTCGGTCATGAAAGTCTTTCGGCGATTCGTGGGTTTGTCATCCCGGGAGTGGGCCGGGATCCATGTGTCGTCCAGGCAAGGGGCCCGGAAATTCGAATCGCTAAATTCGGTCGCGCGTCGTTTGCCGGCGCGTGGACGCAAAGAAGGTGCGAGCGTCGTCGCAGTCTTTGCGAATGCCCTGTGTGAGGGCTTCCAGACTGTCGTACTTCAACTCGTCGTGCAATTTGTGCAGCAGGTCCACGCGGATGATCTTACCGTAGGCCCCCTCAGGGCCCAGCTCGTCGGGCCATTCGAGGCAATGCGTCTCCAGCAGCACCCGGCCACCGTTGACGTCGCCCGGGTCGATGGACGGCCGGATGCCCAGATTGGCAACGCCGGGTACCAGCTGCTCGCCGAGCCCTGCGACCTGCACGGCGAAGATGCCGCTGGCCGCTGGCTTCCAGTGTGAAAAGCGCAGGTTCAGCGTCTTGAATCCGAGTTCGCGGCCGAGCTTGCGGCCATGCACCACGTGCCCGCTGATGCTGTACGGCCTGCCCAGCAATGCGGCGGCAGCCGTCATGTCGCCACGCGTCAGCGCATCGCGCACCGCCGAGCTGGACACGCGCAGGCCGCGCACTTCGTAGCTGTTCATGCGCGCCACGTCGAAGCCGCGCGCGGCGCCGGCCGCGTCGAGCATGGCGTAGTCGCCAGCGCGCTTGGCGCCAAAGCGGAAGTCGTCACCCACCAGCACATATTTCGCGCCCAGGCCTTTGACGAGCACGTCGTCGATGAACGCTTGCGGCACTTGGGCGGACAAGCGTGCGTCGAACGGGAGCACCACGCATTGGTCGACGCCGCAGCTGGCGAGTTCAGTGAGCTTGTCGCGCAGGGTCGCGATGCGCGCGGGCGCCAGCTCAGGCTTGCGCGCCAGTGCCGCAAAGTAGTCGCGCGGATGCGGCTCGAATGTCATCACGCAGCTGGGCACACCGCGATGCCTGGCTTCGCTATTGAGCAGCGCGAGCATGGCCTGGTGGCCGCGATGCACGCCGTCGAAGTTGCCGATCGTGAGCGCGCAGGCCGGCGCAATGCCCGGGTGATGGAAGCCTCTGAAAATGCGCATCGCGTTCCGGTGTTATCTTTTTGATAGCAACTTAAGCCGATCTGGCAAGCGTCGCAGGGTTGTCCGCTGTAGCGGACGGTTCATCAAAACAAGGTATATTGTGCTGTAGCCGCGCTTTGCTGCGCCGCCTGACCTCGTGCCTGGTTTCCTGTTCAATCAAGGAGTCCTGTTTTGAAGGTTCTGAAGCTGTCCGCCCAAGGCTTGCCCCAGTCGTGGATTTCGCTGGAGCAGGCGGTGCTGCACTACGCTGCCGATGAGGTGCGCTGGGAAGTCGGCGCGCAAGTGGCGCTCTTTCGTGGCGGCCACAACGCCGAGACGGGCCTTCAATCGCAGATCAGCGTGTCGAGCATCATCGGCACCAAGGGCGTGCCGAACATCAACCCGTTCGACCTCAAGCCGGGCCTCACCAACACCAAGCTCTTCGCGCGCGACCGCAATGTGTGCGCCTATTGCGGCCTGGTGCACTACGAAGAAGAGCTCACCCGCGAGCACATCATCCCGTTCGCGCAAAACGGCAAGGACCACTGGATGAATGTGGTCACCGCGTGCCGCGCCTGCAACCACCGCAAGAGCAACCGCACGCCCGAGCAGGCGCGCATGCCGCTGCTGTTCGCGCCCTACATTCCCAGCCTGTGGGAAGACTTCATCCTTCGCAACCGCCGCATCCTGGCGGACCAGATGGAGTTTTTGATGGCGCACCTGCCGAAGACGTCGCGGCTATATACGTAGCCTGCGAACAGGCTTCAGTACGTCAGCTCCAGCGTCGTGATGTGGCCCTGTGCTGCGGGCCAGGTGCGGCCAATGATGCGTTCCCCATTGAACTCAGCCGTGATGGCGCGTGGCGAGTCATAGGCAGGCTTCAACGTCGAAGTGGCAACGCCCGCTCCAAGCACCGCGCCCGGCGGCGGGCTGATGCTGTCGAACACCATCTTGTCGCGCCCCGGGTCGAGATAGCCGCGCGGGCGGGTCATTCGCACGATGGTCGGTGCGTTCTTGTCGGCATCGGCAATGCGTTCGGCGCGGATGTTCACGACGTCGCTGGAACGCGCGAATGCGCTGCGATAGATGTGCGATGTTGCGTAGCCTGGCGCTGAAAGCACGAACTCGTAGCGCGTGTCTGCCGCAGCGTTGAAGGGGCCCCACATGCCGTCGGCACCGGTGGTCGATTCGTAAGCCGGCGCGCCGCGACGCTCGCCGGTGTTCGAGTCGACGGCAAAGACCTGCAGCTTCGCGCCTGGCAGCGGCAGGTTGTTGGAGAAGGCACCGCTCGCCGGATCGGTGGACGAAACGCCCAGGCCGCTGATCTTGCCGCGCAGCACGATCTTGTCTTCAGCCGTGACCGCGGACGTTGCCGGTGCTTTGCCCGTGATGAACTGGTAGGCCGCAGCGAATGCGGCAGGCGAGTAGGCAGTCTCGCGATGATCAATGCGCGGGATGACGACGTTGGTCGCGCCCTTGAGTTCGGGGCCTGCGTTCGTCACGCCAGTGGCGACGCCGCGCTTGCCGACCCACAGGCCGTCGGGCTGCGCGAACTTGTCGTTGTTGTCCGAGCGGATGGTCATCCACTTCACGGGGCCGGTCACTTCATCGCCTTGCGCGTTCTTTGGTCGGTTCAGCGCGGTGAGGATGGGCCCGTGGCCTGCGAATTCGCTGGTGTTCGGCAGCCCTTCAATGGGCACGGCCCACACGCCATGGTTAGGCGTGCCGCCAAGAATCGCATGGCTCACGGTCTTGTCGCCGCCGCCCGATTCGACATAGCTGCGAATCGCGATGCCGCCGCGCGAATTGCCGAACAGGACGACCTGCTTTGCGCCGGTGGACTGCAGCACCTGCTCGACCGCCGCTTTGACATGAGCTGCGTTTTCGGCCGCCGATGTGCGGCCGGCTTGCGGCCTGGCGTCGTCGTCACGCGCGATTGGGTAGGGGACGTCGATGGCGTAGAGCCGCGAGCGCGGCCAGCCATTCGATTCGAAGCGCCACATCGTGGTCTGCCAGATCGAGGCGGTATCGCCATTGCCGTGGACGAAGACGATGGGCGGTGCGTCCTGCGCAGATGGCGCAGTGGCGCAGCCGGCCAGGGCCAGCAAGCCCGCACCGAGAGCCAATAAGAGGCGGCGTGAAATCATGTTTGTCTCCAATCTGCTTTTGTTCCCCAGCGGGGCACCGTTCGCGCGGAACATCGTGCAGCGTGAACGGACATGAAAGAAAGCCCGGCATTGCCGGGCTCCTCCATCGGGTCAGACCGCTGAAAAACGCGCGGCTTTCCTCAAGCGAAGACCCCGGCTGTGTCCTGCATTCTTTCGGAGACTTCGCCCAGGTGGTCCAGGGTATCCCCGAACGTCATCTCCAGCTGCGTGAGCTTCTTGAAGTAATGGCTGACGATGTATTCCTCTGTCACGCCAATGCCGCCGTGCAGCTGAACCGATTGCTGGCCAATGAAGCGCATCGACACGCCCAGCTGGTATTTGGCGCGAGCCAGTGCGCGGCGGCGCTCGTCGGTCGGTGCGTTCAGCTTGAGCGATGCGTAGTAGCTCATCGAACGTGCGAGTTCGAGCTGCATCTTCATGTCGGCCACACGATGCTTGAGCGCCTGGAAGCTCGAGAGCGTTGCACCGAACTGCTTGCGCGTGTTCATGTACTCGACCGTGACGTCCATCGTCTTGTCGAGCACGCCCACTGCTTCTGCGCACAGGGCTGCAATGCCGATGTCCACTGCATGTCCAAGTGCAGTCTGGCCTTCGCTGGTGACCAGCGTTGCCGGCGACGACTTGAAGGCGACTTCTGCCGCGCGCGAACCATCTTGTGTGCCATAGCCGCGTGCCGCGACGCCGCTGGCGGATTTCTCGACGAGGAACAGCGCCATCTTGCCGTTGGCGTTCGCGGGGACGAGGAACGCGTCAGCCTGGTCACCGGCAGGCACGATGCTCTTGTAGCCCGTCACGCTCCAGCTGTCACCCGACTGCGTTGCTGTTGCTTCGCAGGTGTCCAGGCGGTAGCGCGCCTTCTGCTCCTGGTACGCGAGGACCACGAGCGACTCGCCGCCGGCGATCTTCGGCAGCCACGCCGCCTTCACGGCATCGGGTGCATAGCCGCTGATGACGCCGCCTGCAATCAACGTTTGTGCCAGCGGCTCCATCACGATGCCGCGGCCGAGCTCTTCCATCACGACCATGCCCTCGATCGGGCCCATGCCCATACCGCCGTCGTCTTCCGAGATATAGAGGCCTGCAAGACCCAGCTCGGCGAGTTGTGCATAGACGCTGCGGTCGAACCCGCCTGCCTTCACGATCGCGCGGCGGCGGTCGAAGTCATAGCCCTTGTCCACCCACTTGCGAACGGCGTCGCGCAGTTGCTGCTGGTCGTCAGAAAAATCGAAATCCATTGAATGCTCCTGGGGCAGCGGGTTAGCCGAGAACGGTTTGCGCGACGATGTTGCGCTGCACTTCGTTCGAGCCGCCGTAAATCGTGGTCTTGCGCATGTTGAAGTAGGTCGCGGCCAGTGGTGCGGCATGGGCAGCGCCCACGTAATCACCCTGCCAGCCGGCCTCCATCGCTTCCTTGATGAACGGCACGGCAAAGGGCCCGGCCGCCAGCATCATCAGTTCGCTGTAGCGCTGCTGGATTTCGCTGCCCTTGATCTTCAGCAGGCCTGCGATATCGAGCGAGTTCTTGCCCGACTTCTCTGCGGAGAGCACGCGCAGCACGAGCATTTCAAGCGCGACCACATCGACTTCGAGTTTGGCGATCTCGTCGCGAAAGCGCGTGTCGGTATAAACGCCTTCGGCCTTCGCGATGCGCTTGAGGCGCTCCAGCTCGCGCTTGGCGCGGTTCACGTCGGCGATGTTGGTGCGCTCGTGCGAGAGCAGGTGCTTGGCGTACGTCCAGCCCTTGTTTTCTTCGCCGATCAGGTTCTCGGCGGGCACTTCGACGTTGTCGAAGAACACTTCGTTCACTTCATGGCCGCCGTCGAGCATGATGATCGGGCGCACGGTGACGCCGGGCGACTTCATGTCGATAAGCAGGAACGAGATGCCGGTTTGCGGCTTGCCTTCGGTGCTGGTGCGCACGAGGCAGAAGATCCAGTCGCCGTGTTGTGCGAGCGTCGTCCAGGTCTTCTGGCCATTGACGATGTATTTGTCGCCCTTGCGTTCGGCGCGCGTCTTCAGCGATGCGAGGTCTGAGCCCGAGCCCGGTTCGCTGTAGCCCTGGCTCCACCACACTTCGCCGCTCGCGATGCCCGGCAGGAAGCGCTGCTGCTGCTCGGCATTGCCGAAAGCCATGATCACGGGCGCCACCATCACCGGCCCGAACGGCACGATGCGGGGCGCGCCTGCCAGTGCAGTTTCTTCTTCGAAGAGGTGTTTCTGGATGGCATTCCAGCCCGGGCCGCCGAACTCCGTGGGCCAGCCATAACCCAGCCAGCCTTTCTTGCCCAGGATGCGCGCCCACTTCTGCATGTCTTCGCGCGACAGGTGCAGCGAGTTGTGCACCTTGTGCGAAATGTCCTGGGGCAGGTTGGCGTGAACCCAGGCCCGGACGTCTTCGCGGAATTTCTGTTCTTCAGGTGTGAAAGCCAAATCCATACGTGTCTCCAAAGCAAGCGGCATTATCAGCACGGTCGTGCTAATCGTGTTGTCCGGGCGGTGACATCCCCAGCTGGGCGCAGAGGTCTTCCAGTGTGCGGCGCAAGCGGGCGACTTCACCTTCGAGCGTTTCAACGCGTTCGGCCAGACCGCTCGTGGCGTGTGAGTTGCCCGGAGGTGCCGCTGCGTAGGCAGACGCGGCCACAGGGCCGCACAGCAGATGCGCCCATCGCTGCTCGCGCGCGCCGGGCTGTCGGTCGAGCTTGATGACCAGTGGGCCGCCCTTTTCTTCAGGTCGCTCCTGCAACTCATCGAGAAATGCCTCGACCGATGAGATGTCGGCGAAGCGATACCAGCGCTCGCTGTTGATGCGCAGCTCGCCGGCCGTCTGCGGGCCGCGCAGCATCAACAGGCCCAGCAGCACCGCCGACTGCTCCGGCACGCCGACACCACGCTGGAAGTTGTGCTCCCAGCGCGCCACACGGCTGCCGCTGGTGGCGAAGGCGAGCGAGAGCAGCTTGAGGCTGTCGAGCGCTTCCTGCGCCTGGGCCTCGGTCATGTTCATCACCGGGTCACGGCTGGACTTCTGGTTGCAGCCAGCCACCAGCGAGTTGAGTGTGAGTGGATAGCTGTCAGGCACGGTGCGCGCCTTCTCCATCAGGGTGGCCAGCACGCGGGCTTCGGCTTCGGTCAGGGGACGCAGGTGCATGGTTGGGATAATCGGGAAATGAAGAACATCGTGATTCTGATCTCCGGCGGCGGCTCGAACATGGCGGCGATCATCCGGGCGGCGCAGCGCGAGGGCTGGCGCAAGTCACTCGACGCGCAGGTGTCGGCCGTGATCAGCAACCGGCCGGACGCTGGTGGACTCGCGATTGCACGCGAGCAGCTCGTGGCGACCGATGTGGTCGACCATAAGAACTTCCCGTCGCGCGAGGCGTTCGATGCCGAGCTGGCAGGCGTCATCGACCGGCACAACCCTTCGCTCGTGGTGCTGGCGGGCTTCATGCGCATCCTCACGCCGGCTTTTGTTGCGCGATACGAGGGCCGGCTCATCAATATCCATCCGTCGTTGCTGCCCGCGTTCCCGGGGTTGCACACGCACCAGCGGGCGATTGACGCCGGTTGCAAATTTGCGGGTGTGACCGTGCACCAAGTCACCGCTGAACTCGACTTCGGGCCTATCCTCGATCAGGCCGTCGTTCCTGTGCTGCCTGACGACACGGCTGCATCCCTGGCCGCACGCGTACTCACGCAGGAACACCTGATCTACCCCCGCGCCATCGCGGCCCTGTTGCCGACGCTTGCGACGGCCCGGTAACGCCCCCTTTCAATACGCCGTTTGAGGCGGACAATCCACCCATGCATCCCAAAGCCCTGCTCGACGCCACTGCCGAGCTCGTCAAGCTCACCCTGAAGTTCGACCACCCTGCAGACACGATCGTGTCGCGCTACTTCCGCGAGCACCGCTCGCTGGGGCCGCGCGAGCGAGCCACGCTCGCCGAGACGGTCTATACCGTGCTGCGCAAGAAGCTGCTGTTCGACCATCTCTCGCCTTCGGGCAGCGGGCCGAAAGAGCGGCGCATGGCTATCCTTGGCTTTCATGGGCCGCGCGACTTCCTGCTGAGCGCACTGAGCGACCAGGAAAAGCAGTGGCTGGCCAATTGCGACTCGATCCGCAAGGAAGACCTGCTGGAGCGGCATCGCCACAACCTGCCCGAGTGGCTGGTGCAGCCGCTCAAAGACCAGCTGGGCAGCGAGTTCTGGGCGTTGACAGACAGCCTCAACCAGCCCGCGCCGCTCGACCTGCGTGTGAACACGCTCAACGACAAGCGTGCTGACGTGCAAAAGGAACTGAAGCTTGCAGGCTTGCCCTCAACACCCACCCCGTATTCGCCGTGGGGCCTGCGGCTGGAGAGCAAGCCGGTGCTTGCGAAGATGGATGCGTTTGCGCGCGGCGCGATCGAAGTGCAGGACGAAGGCTCGCAGCTGTTGTCGCTGCTGCTCGATGCCAAGCGCGGCGAGATGGTCGTGGACTTCTGCGCTGGTGCCGGTGGCAAGACGCTGGCAATCGGCGCGGCAATGCGCAACACAGGCAGGCTCTACGCCTTCGACACGTCGACCCACAGGCTCGATGCCATGAAGCCGCGGCTGGCGCGAAGCAAGCTGTCGAACGTGCACCCGGCAGGCATTGCCCACGAGCGTGATGAGCGTATCAAGCGGCTTGCCGGCAAGATCGACCGCGTGATCGTCGATGCGCCTTGTTCCGGCCTTGGCACGCTGCGCCGCAACCCGGACCTGAAGTGGCGCCAGACGCCGCAGTCGGTGCAGGAGATGACTGTCAAGCAGGCGGCCATTTTGCAGAGCGCAGCCCGGCTTCTGAAGCCGGGCGGACGGCTGGTTTACGCCACCTGCAGTGTGCTGCCCGATGAAAACGAGCAGATTGCAGCTGCATTCACTGCGGCCAATAAGGAGTTCAGCCCACTTGCTGCACTGGAAGTGCTGTCCAATCTGAAGGTCGACGGCGCTGCCACCTTGTGCAGCGGCGGCGAGACCGGTGGCGACTTCCTGCGCCTGTGGCCCCACCGGCACCACACGGATGGCTTCTTCGCCGCTATGTGGGTGAAAAATTGATGTGGATCAAACAGAAGAGGCTTTCCTGTGGATAACCACAGCTTGCTTTTGAACCTTGGCCCGTAAAATCACTCCACTACAGAGCGCTACGCCACACAACGTTTTTTAACGAGAGAGATTCCCCTCCATGTTGCTCCCCGACTGGGCTGTTCTGAACTCAACCATCGAGCTATTTGCCCACGGCCTGTTGAACCTCTCCTGGTGGCAGATCATTCTTTACACGCTGGTGACGACTCACATCACCATCGCTGCCGTCACCATCTTCCTGCACCGCACCCAGGCACACCGCGCCATGGATCTGGGCCCGATCCCGTCGCACTTCTTCCGTTTCTGGCTCTGGCTGGGCACGGGCATGGTCACCAAGGAATGGGTCGCGATTCACCGCAAGCACCACGCCAAGTGCGAAACGGTTGACGATCCGCACAGCCCGCAGACCCGCGGGATCGAAGCTGTCCTGTGGACGGGTGCCGAGATGTATCGCGCAGAAGCCAAGAACAAGGAAACGATCGCCAAGTTCGGCCTGGGCACGCCCGACGACTGGATCGAGCGCAACCTGTACACGCGCTTCAGCTGGCAGGGCGTCGGCCTGATGCTGATCCTCAACGTCGCGCTGTTCGGCGCGATCGGCCTGGCTGTGTGGGCCGTGCAGATGTTGTGGATTCCGATCACGGCGGCCGGCATCATCAATGGCATTGGCCACTACTGGGGCTACCGCAACTTCGAAGCGCCGGATGCCAGCACCAACATCTCCCCGTGGGGCATCGTGATCGGCGGCGAAGAGCTGCACAACAACCATCACACCTATCCCACGTCGGCCAAGTTTTCGGTCAAGCCGTATGAGTTCGACATTGGCTGGGTCTACATCACGATGATGAGCAAGATCGGCTGGGCCACGGTCAAGAAGGTTCCGCCCAAGCTGCAGCTCGGCGAGATCCGCCCTGTGGCCGACGAGAAGACGCTTGAGGCCCTGATCGCCAATCGCTATGAAGTGATGGCCGGCTACGCCGCTGAAATGCGCAACGCCTGCAGGAGCGAGATCGCCTTGCTGAAGGCCAAGGGCGCCGACCTGTCGATCATGAAGGCCGCGAATCGCTGGATGCATCGCGACGACGACCGCGTGCCGGCAGCCGCCCGCCCGCAGCTGGCGCAAGCCCGCGCAGCCTATCCCGTGCTCGACAAGATGGTCACGATGCGCGAAGAGCTTCGCCAGATGTGGCTGAACACCTCGCAGTCGCGCGAACAACTCGCGCTTGACTTGCAAGCGTGGTGCCGCCGCGCTGAAGAAAGCGGCATCGTTGCCTTGCAGCAGTTCAGCCGGAAGCTGCGCGCGGCGCACGTGTGATCCGGGGCGGCGCAATGCGCCGCAGCCAAACAAAAAGGGCCCCGCGGGGCCCTTTTTGTTTGGAAGACTGTCGTCAACAGGTCGATGGACCCATTACTTCAGCTTGATTTCCTTGTACTCGACGTGCTTGCGAGCTTTCGGGTCGAACTTCATGATCGACATCTTTTCAGGCATCGTCTTCTTGTTCTTGCTCGTGGTGTAGAAATGGCCGGTACCCGCAGTGGATTCCAGCTTGATTTTTTCGCGTCCGCCTTTGCTTGCCATGATGGTGCTCCTGGGGTTTAGGCTTGACCGCGTGCACGCAGGTCTGCGAGCACGGAATCGATGCCGTTCTTGTCGATAAGGCGCAGGCCAGCGTTGCTGATGCGAAGGCGCACCCAACGGTTTTCGGTCTCAACCCAGAAACGGCGGTATTGCAGGTTCGGCATGAACCGGCGCTTGGTTTTGTTGTTGGCGTGGGAAACATTGTTTCCGACCATCGGGCCTTTGCCCGTTACGTCGCAGACGCGTGCCATAAGCACTCCATGAACTTGAAACAGCGGTCCCGTGAGGGGAGCGCTTGACCTCGCCAGAAGGGTGGCGGTAACCCTGAACGCCGAACGCGCCTTCCCAGGCGAATTCAGCGAAGCCTTGGATTATAGCCTGCTAGCTTTGTGACTGCTCCAGGAAGCGTTGTGCGTCCAGCGCTGCCATGCAGCCCGTACCAGCGCTGGTGATGGCCTGGCGATAGATGTGGTCCTGCACGTCGCCGGCAGCGAAGACGCCCGGCACGCTGGTCATCGTGGCAAATCCCTGCAAGCCGGACTTCGTGACGATGTAGCCGTCTTTCATCTCAAGCTGGCCCTTGAAGATCTCGGTGTTCGGCTGGTGTCCGATCGCGATGAAGCAGCCGTGCAGCATGACGTCTTCTGTCTCGCCGCTGCCGGTGTCCTTCAGGCGCACGCCTGTCACGCCCGATGCATCGCCAAGCACTTCGTCGAGCGTCTTGAACAACTTCAGCTCGATCTTGCCGGCCGCTACCTTTTCCATCACCTTGTCGACAAGGATTGGTTCAGCCTTGAACTTGTCGCGGCGATGGACCAGGTACACCTTGCTTGCAATGTTCGACAGGTACAGCGCCTCTTCGACAGCGGTGTTGCCGCCGCCGATCACGCAGGTGACTTGCCCGCGATAGAAAAAGCCGTCGCATGTTGCGCAACCCGAAACACCCTTGCCCATGAACGCCTGCTCGGACGGCAGGCCCAGGTATTTGGCGGACGCACCCGTGGCGATGATCAATGCGTCAGTCGTGTATTCGCCGCTGTCGCCCTTGAGTGCGAACGGGCGCTTGCTGAAATCGACGCTGTTGATGTGGTCGAACACGATCTCGGTCTTGAATCGCTCGGCGTGCTCCAGAAAGCGTTGCATTAATTCAGGGCCTTGCACGCCATTCACGTCGGCGGGCCAGTTGTCGACCTCGGTCGTTGTCATGAGCTGGCCGCCTTGCGCAATGCCGGTGACGAGGACCGGATTGAGGTTGGCGCGCGCTGCATAGACCGCAGCGGTATAGCCCGCAGGGCCGGAGCCGAGGATCAGAACTTTGGAGTGCTTGGGAGAGTGCGTGGGGGAAGGCATGGTAGAAACCTGTGTGGATAAGGCCACAGCTGGATGTACATTTCGGGGCAAAGCGGCAAGTATCAACCCGACTTGGATAGCAAGGTCGTTGCCGTGATTAATAGTGCCGATTGTAAGAACCGATCATTTGTGTCGTCGCCCGAAGGGATTGAAGAATGTCGATGCTGTCCAATCTGGAACTGATTCGCAGGGTGCCGCTGTTTGCCCTGCTCACGGCTTCCCAGGCGGAGTCGGTCGCGGATGCGGTGAGCAAGCGCCGTTTCAAGCGCGGCGAAATCATCGTCGAGCAGGGCGAGAAGTCCAACACGCTTTTCATCATTTTGACGGGGCGCGTGCGAGTCGTCACAGCCGACAAACGTGGCCGTGAAGTCATTCTCGCCACGCTGCAGCCGGGTGACTACATCGGCGAGATGAGCCTGATCGACAACGAGGCCCATTCGGCCACTGTGCGCGCAGAAGTACAAACCGACATGCTGGCCCTGGGCCGCACCGAGTTCGCACGCTGCCTGCCCGAAAACAGCTCGATGGCCTACGCCATCATGAAGGGCCTGGTGCAGCGCCTGCGCCAGGCTGACCGCAAGATCGAATCTCTGGCCTTGATGGACGTCTACGGCCGTGTGGCGCGCGCCCTGCTTGAGTTCGCCACGCCCGACCGCGAGGGGCTGATGACCATCCGCGAACGAATTTCCCGCCAGGACATCGCCAAGATGGTTGGCGCCTCGCGTGAAATGGTGAGCCGGGTGATGAAAGACCTGGAAGACCGCGGCTTCATCGAGACACGCGACGACGGCTCGATGTGGATCAAGGACAGGCTTTCCACGCTCGGTTAACAGCTCGTGCAGGCACGCTGAGTTAAGCTCGGCGCTCGCCTCATGACGTATTCGCTCGACACCCTGACTACCTCCGGCGGGGCTCCCACAGCGCCGCGCACCGGCCTGGCCCGCTTCGCCCACGAAACTGCCATCGTCGCTGGTTTCGTGGCCATCCTGTTCTGGCTGCTGGCCTTGCTGAGTTACTCGGCACAAGACCCGGCCTTCTCTACGTCTGGCACTGGCGCGCCCATCGCGAACTGGGGTGGCCGGCTCGGCGCACTGCTGGCGGATGCCAGCTATTTCCTCTTCGGCTTCTCCGCGTGGTGGGCATTCGCCGCTGCGGTTCGCGCGTGGCTCACGGCGCTCGCGCAATGGATGCGCGGCGAAGGACGCCCTGATGCGCAAGGCCATTTCTCGCGCACACGCACCGCGTTCTGGCTCGGCCTGGCGGTGCTGCTGTGCGCCAGCACGGCGCTCGAATGGACGCGGCTCTATCGCTTCGAAGGCAAGCTGCCTGACCATGCGGGCGGTGCGCTGGGTTTCATCACCGGCCCGCTCGGGATGAAATGGCTCGGCTTCACTGGCTCGGGGCTGGTGTTCGTTGCGCTGGTGGTTGTGGGTGCGGCAGTGGTCTTCCGCTTTTCGTGGAGCCAGGTGGCAGAGCGGCTGGGCGCTCAGCTCTATGGCCTGGTCGAGGCGCGCCGCGAGAAGCGCGAGATCGCCGAAGACGTCGCGCTCGGCCAGCAGGCCGCGCGCCTGCGCGAGGAAGTGCTGCACGAAGAGCGCGTTGAAATCGAGGAGCACCACCCTGTGCCGGTGCTGATCGAGCCCATCATGGTCGATGTGCCCAAGAGCGAGCGCGTGGCCAAGGAAAGGCAGAAGCCGCTCTTCATGGAGCTGCCTGATTCGAAATTGCCCCAGGTCGACCTGCTTGATGGGCCGACCGGCCGGCAGGAAACCGTGTCGCACGAGACACTGGAGATGACCAGCCGCCTCATCGAGAAAAAGCTGAAGGACTTTGGCGTCGAAGTGCGCGTGGTGCTGGCCCAACCCGGCCCGGTGATCACCCGCTATGAAATCGAGCCTGCCACTGGCGTGAAGGGCTCGCAGATCGTCAACCTCGCCAAAGACCTTGCTCGCTCGCTCAGCCTCGTGTCGATCCGCGTGATCGAGACGATTCCGGGCAAGAACTACATGGCGCTGGAGTTGCCCAATGCCAAGCGCCAGTCGATCCGGCTGTCGGAGATTCTCGGCTCGCAGGTCTATAACGAAGCGAAGTCGATGCTGACGATGGGCCTGGGCAAGGACATCATCGGCAACCCTGTCGTCGCAGACCTTGCCAAGATGCCGCACGTGCTGGTTGCAGGAACGACAGGTTCGGGTAAATCGGTGGGCATCAACTCAATGATCCTGTCGCTGCTGTACAAGGCAGAAGCGCGCGATGTACGCCTGCTCATGATCGACCCGAAGATGCTCGAGCTGTCGGTGTATGAAGGCATCCCGCACTTGCTCGCACCGGTTGTCACCGACATGCGGCAGGCCGCCCACGGCCTGAACTGGTGTGTGGGTGAAATGGAGCGGCGCTACAAGCTGATGAGCAAGCTGGGTGTGCGCAACCTCGCCGGCTACAACGTCAAGATCGACGAGGCGAAGGCCAAAGAGCAATTCATCTACAACCCTTTCAGCCTTACGCCGGACAGCCCCGAGCCACTCGAGCGCCTGCCGCATATCGTGGTGATCATCGACGAGCTCGCCGACTTGATGATGGTCGTCGGCAAGAAAATCGAAGAGCTGATCGCGCGCCTGGCGCAAAAGGCGCGTGCGGCCGGCATCCACCTGATTCTTGCAACGCAGCGCCCCAGCGTGGACGTGATCACGGGCCTGATCAAGGCAAACATCCCGACTCGCATCTCTTTCCAGGTCTCCAGCAAGATCGACAGCCGCACCATCCTCGACCAGATGGGCGCCGAGGCATTGCTGGGCATGGGCGACATGCTTTACATGCCCAGCGGCACGGGCTTTCCGATCCGCGTGCACGGCGCCTTCGTGAGCGACGAGGAAGTGCACCGCGTCGTGGCCTACCTGAAGGAGCAGGGCGGCGAGCCGAACTACATCGAGGGCGTTCTTGAGGGCGGCACTGTCGATGAAGACGGCGATCTCAACGGCGAGGGTGGCGGTAGCGGCGAGAAGGATCCGATGTACGACCAGGCCGTCGAGGTCGTCCTGAAGAACCGCAAGGCGAGTATCTCGCTCGTGCAGCGGCACTTGAAGATCGGCTACAACCGCGCCGCGCGTCTCGTGGAAGAGATGGAAAAGGCGGGGCTTGTCAGTGCCATGAGCGGCTCGGGCCAGCGCGAGATTCTGGTGCCCAATCGCGAGTGAACATCCTGTAACGAAGTCAACCTGACGCGGACAAGGCCTACACGGGGCCTGCATCGTCGCGCGCGACAATTGCTGCCATGAAAAGAATCGTTGCCACCCTTTCGCTCATCGCGTGCATGTGCGGCGCGCACGCTGGCGGCGTTGAGTCGCTGGAGAACTTCATGAAGACGGCCAAGTCCGGCCGCGCCGACTTCACGCAGGTAGTCACCGCGCCCGCGCGTGAGGGGCAGGTGAGCAAGAGCAAAACATCTTCCGGCACCTTTGAATTTGCGCGGCCCAACCGCTTTCGTTTCAACTACAAGCGGCCCTTCGAGCAGACGATCGTGGCTGACGGCCAGACGCTGTGGCTCTATGACGCCGATCTTCGACAGGTGACCAAGCGTGCGCAGGCGCAAGTGCTCGCGCAAACACCCGCTGCCATCATTGCCGCAGCCCCCGATCTCGCCACCTTGCGCAAGGATTTCAACGTCGAAGCAGCCGGCGAGAAGGACGGCATCGACTGGGTGCAGGCCACGCCTAAAACCAAGGAAGGCCAGGTGCACAGCATCAAGGTCGGCTTTCGCGGCAATGAGCTGGCCGTGCTCGATATCCTCGACGGATTCGGCCAGCGCTCGGTGATGACGTTCAGCAAGATGGACACAAACGCCAAAGTCGGCACCGAAGTGTTCGACTTCAAGCCGCCGCAAAACGCGGACGTGATCAAGCAGTAAGGCTAGCCCGGCTCAAAGCTGGCCACCTGATCGTTGATGGCGGTAGCGCTCAGCGCGGGCACTTTACACTGTCCGCCGTGGCTGCCAAGAACGTATCTCCCGCTCATCAACCGCTGGCTGAACGTCTGCGTCCCAAGACCCTCGCGCAAGTGATCGGCCAGCAGCACCTGCTGGGTGAAGGCATGCCATTGCGCATCGCATTTGAGTCCGGCCAGCCGCACAGCTGCATCCTGTGGGGACCTCCCGGCACCGGCAAGACGACGATTGCGCGGTTGATGGCCGATGCGTTCGACGCGCAGTTCATCACCATCAGCGCGGTGCTCGGTGGCGTGAAGGACATCCGAGAAGCAGTGGAGCAAGCGCAGATGGCGCAAGGCACTGCGCTCGAGCAGGCGACAGGTGCCGGCGGCCGGCGCACCATCGTGTTTGTCGATGAAGTGCATCGCTTCAACAAGAGCCAGCAGGACGCGTTTTTGCCGCATGTGGAGTCTGGCCTGTTCACGTTCATCGGCGCGACCACCGAGAACCCGTCGTTCGAAGTCAATTCCGCTTTGCTCTCGCGTGCTGCTGTGTACGTGCTGCAGTCCCTTGGCGAAGAAGACCTGCGGCAGATCGTGCAGCGCGCACAGTCGATCAATGCCGTGCCCGCTATCGAGAAGACCGCTGAGGACAGGTTGCTGGCCTATGCAGACGGCGATGCCCGCCGCATGCTGAACACGCTCGAGACGCTGGCAGTCGCCGCCACCACCGAGGGGCTCGACCACATCACCGACGCCTGGCTGCTTCGCGTGTTGGGCGAGCGCATGCGCCGCTACGACAAGGGCGGCGAGCAGTTCTACGACACGATCAGCGCGCTGCACAAGTCCGTGCGCGGCTCTGACCCCGACGCATCGCTTTACTGGTTCATGCGCATGCTCGATGGCGGCGCGGACCCTCGCTACATGGCGCGGCGCCTGATTCGCGTGGCCGCTGAAGACATCGGCCTGGCGGACCCGCGCGCGCTGCGGCTGGCGCTGGACGCGGCCGATGTGTACGAACGCCTGGGCTCGCCCGAGGGCGAACTGGCACTGGCGCAGTGCGTGATTTATCTTGCGATGGCGCCCAAGTCAAACGCTGTGTATGTGGCGTTCAACGAAGCGAAGGCACTGATCGCAAAAGAGGGAACACGCCCCGTTCCCTTGCACTTGCGCAATGCACCGACCAAGCTGATGAAAGACCTCGACTACGGCAAGGACTACCGGTATGCGCACGACGAGGCAGGCGGGTTTGCTGCTGGCGAGAGCTACTTTCCGCAAGGCATGGAGCCACTTGCGCTTTATCGCCCGGTGGAACGCGGCCTCGAGATAAAAATTGGCGAGCGACTGCGCCAGCTGCGAGAGCTGAACCTGAGGCAAAAGTGACGAGGGTAAACCCCGCAGCTCATACGATTGGTCAGGCAATGTGCTTGGCTACAATCGCGACGACAAACCCGCCCATGCTTGTCTTGGCGGGTTTTTTGCTAGTAGTTTGGCCAGTAGCGACGATGGCGCAAAACGCCTGCTTACTCTCAGAAGAACGGCGCAAAGCCCGGACAAGAAACGGAGAACCCTATGGAAATCCTGCTGCAGCAGATCATCAACGGTCTGGTTCTCGGCAGCATGTATGCCTTGGTGGCCCTTGGCTACACCATGGTGTACGGCATCATCAACCTGATCAACTTTGCACACGGTGAAGTACTGATGGTGGGCGCGCTCACCAGCTGGGCGCTGATCGGCACCGTGCAGGAGGCCATGCCCTGGCTGCCTGGCTGGGGCGTGCTGATCATCGTGCTGGTGATCTCGTGCTTCGTCGCCGCGACGTTGAATTTCATCATCGAGAAAGTCGCTTACCGGCCCTTGCGCAACAGCCCCAAACTGGCGCCACTGATCACCGCGATCGGCATGTCGATCCTGCTGCAGACGCTGGCGATGATCATCTTCAAGCCGAACTACAAGCCGTACCCCACGCTGCTGCCCTCAGCGCCTATCGCGATCGGCGGTGCGGTGATCACACCGACGCAGATCATGATCCTGGGCCTGACGGCTGTATCACTCGCCGTGCTGATGTATCTGGTGAACTACACCAAGCTGGGCCGGGCCATGCGTGCCACTGCCGAGAATCCGCGCGTGGCTGCTTTGATGGGTGTGAAGCCTGACATGGTGATCTCTGCCACCTTCATCATCGGCGCCATCCTCGCGACGATTGCTGGCGTGATGTACGCATCGAACTACGGCACCGTGCAGCACACGATGGGCTTCCTGCCTGGCCTGAAGGCGTTCACAGCAGCCGTGTTCGGCGGCATCGGCAACCTGGCGGGCGCTGTCGTAGGCGGCATCCTGCTGGGCCTGATCGAGTCGATCGGCTCGGGCTACATCGGCACGCTCACAGGTGGCGTGCTGGGCAGCCACTACTCCGACATCTTCGCGTTCATCGTGCTGATCATCATGCTCACGCTGCGGCCATCGGGCCTGCTCGGCGAACGCGTCGCGGACCGGGCCTAGGGGAAGACCATGTTCATCAAGAACAACAAGACACTCAACTTCGTGATCTCGGCAGCCATCCTGCTGCTGCTGCCCGTGCTGCTGCAGTACATGGGCAACTTCTGGGTGCGCATCGCCGACATGGCGCTGCTCTATGTGCTGCTCGCACTGGGCCTGAACATCGTTGTGGGCTATGCGGGCCTGCTCGACCTGGGCTTTGTCGCTTTCTTTGCGCTCGGCGCCTACATGTACGGCCTGCTCGCTTCACCGCACCTGACCGAGAGTTTCGCGTGGATGGCGATGATGTTCCCGGACGGTCTGCACATCCCGATCTATGCCGTGATCCCGATCGCCGCCTTGCTGGCGGGCACGTTCGGCATCCTGCTCGGCGCGCCGACGCTCAAGCTGCGCGGCGACTACCTGGCCATCGTCACGCTGGGCTTTGGCGAAATCATCCGCGTGTTCCTGAACAACCTGGACCACCCGATCAATATCACCAACGGGCCCAAGGGGCTGAACCAGATCGACCCGATCACGTTCTTCGGCCTGAACATGGGCAAGCCGCAGATGGTGATGGGTGTGGAGATTTCTTCCGTCACCTTCTACTACTACATGTTCCTGGCGCTGGTGGTGGTGAGCGTGATCATCTGTCACCGCCTGGAGTTCTCGCGCATCGGCCGCGCATGGATGGCCATTCGTGAAGACGAGATCGCGGCCAAGGCCATGGGCATCAACACACGCAACATGAAGCTGCTTGCGTTCGGCATGGGCGCGACGTTCGGTGGCGTGTCGGGTTCGATGTTTGCCGCGTTCCAGCAGTTCGTGTCACCTGAGTCGTTCAGCCTGATGGAGTCGGTGATGATCGTCGCGATGGTCGTGCTCGGCGGCATCGGCCATTTGCCCGGCGTGATTCTTGGCGCGGTGCTCTTGTCCGCCTTGCCGGAAGTACTGCGCTGGGTGTCGGGCGTGTTCGACCTTCAACTGCTCACCGGTGGGCGCCTCGATGCATCGATCCTGCGCCAGCTGTTGATTGCCCTGGCCATGATCATCGTCATGCTGTGGCGCCCGCGCGGCCTGTGGCCAACGCCCGAGCACGGCAAGTCGCTCCAGGCCACGATGGACGCAGAAAAAGCGGCCGACAAAGCTGCGGCCAAAGCAGACGCGAAAGCCGCAGCCGCGGCAGCGAAATAGGGAGAACAGCACATGACAGACACTGTTCTTCGCGTAGCGGGCATTTCCAAGCGCTTCGGCGGGCTGCAGGCCCTGTCGGACGTCGGCATCACCATCGAGCGTGGCCAGGTGTACGGCCTGATCGGCCCCAACGGTGCCGGCAAGACAACGTTCTTCAACGTCATCACGGGCCTGTACACGCCCGACAGCGGCACCTTCGAGCTAGCGGGCAAGCCCTATGTGCCCACGGCCGTGCATGAGGTGGCCAAGGCAGGCATTGCACGCACGTTCCAGAACATCCGGCTGTTTGCCGAGATGACCGCGCTGGAAAACGTGATGGTCGGCCGCCACATCCGAACCGGCTCCGGTTTGCTTGGCGCGATCTTTCGCACACCCGGCTTCAAGAACGAGGAAGCTTCGATTGAGAAGCGCTCGCGTGAACTGCTGGAATACGTCGGCATTTCCAAATACGCCGACTACAAGGCGCGCACCTTGTCCTATGGTGACCAGCGCCGGCTTGAAATTGCTCGTGCACTCGCGACCGATCCGCAGCTCATTGCGCTCGACGAGCCGGCTGCCGGCATGAACGCGACCGAGAAGGTGTTGCTGCGTGAGCTGATCGACCAGATCCGCAAGGACAACCGCACCATCCTGCTCATCGAGCACGACGTGAAGCTGGTGATGGGCCTGTGCGACCGCGTCACTGTGCTCGACTACGGCAAGCAGATCGCTGAAGGCACGCCTGCCGATGTGCAGAAGAACGAAAAGGTGATCGAGGCTTACCTCGGTCAGAACCATGAGGCCACAGGCAACACCGCAACGGCCACGAGTGGAGAAGAACAATGAGCGCCACGCTGCTGAAAGTCACCGGCCTGAAGGTTGCCTATGGCGGTATCCAGGCTGTGAAGGGCGTCGATTTCGAGGTGCGTGAGGGCGAGCTCGTCACATTGATCGGCTCCAACGGCGCCGGCAAAACCACGACGATGAAGGCCATCACCGGCACGCTGCCGCTCAGCGGTGGCGACATCGAATACCTTGGCCAGAGCATCCGGGGCAAGGGCGCCTGGGACCTGGTTCGCCAGGGCCTTGCGATGGTGCCGGAAGGCCGTGGCGTGTTCACGCGCATGACCATCACCGAGAACCTGCAGATGGGCGCCTACATCCGCACCGACAAGCCCGAGATTGCTGCCGACATCGACAAGATCTTCGGCATCTTCCCGCGCCTGAAAGAGCGCAAAGACCAGCTCGCAGGCACGATGTCCGGCGGCGAGCAGCAGATGCTGGCCATGGGCCGCGCGCTGATGAGCCGCCCCAAGGTGTTGCTGCTCGATGAGCCGTCGATGGGTCTGTCGCCCATCATGGTCGACAAGATCTTCGAAGTCGTGCGCGAGGTGTACGCGCAAGGCGTGACGGTGCTGCTGGTCGAGCAGAACGCCAGCCGCGCATTGCAGATCGCCGATCGCGGCTACGTGATGGAGTCGGGCCTGATCACCATGAGTGGTGAGGCCAAGCAGATGCTGAGCGACCCGAAAGTGCGCGCTGCCTACCTGGGCGAGTGAGTCGGCAACCTCAGTAGCGGTACTGCAGGCCGAGGTTGGTCGAGCGCACCGTGTCGCGGGCGCCGTGGAAGCGCAGGTCCTGGCTGTCGAACTCGATGCGGCCTGACAGGCGGGGCGTGAAGTCGTAGCTCACGCCCGCGCCATATGACAGGCCAAATCCCTGGTCTGCACCAAGCGGTACACCGCGAGCGCCGATCACGGATGTGTCCGACCGGCTGTACATCGTGCCGACCTTGCCGAACAGACCGAGCGACGGACCGAGACGAGTCTTGCCGATCAGGCTGAGGTTCAAACCTTGTGCACGGCCCTCGATGCCGCCCTGCACGAGCCTTGCCGAGTTGACGTACGCCACCTCTGCACCCCAGAAGCTGCCAATCATCGTGCCGGCATACAGCGTGGTCGTGCGATCCGGGTCTTCGCACAGAAGTGACGCAGTGGTGCACGCTGCTGTGTTGCGTGGCCGCCCGACGTTGATGCCAAGGTAGCTGCGACCCCATGGCGATGAAGCCGCCGTCAAAGGCTGGGCAGGCAACCCGACGGACGATTGGGTCTGGAACGTCTGCGCCGACACGGGCAAGGCCACAAGCGCAGCCGCCAGGACGCCAAGGCATACAGAAACTTGCGACGCTTTCATGGCATTTACTCCTGCAGACGTTCCGGAAGAGCCACTGTACCGACCCGTAACCGGGCTGCCTGTGGGATGCACCGCACTCGCGGCGTAGGACACTCCACAGCAGGCTATTACTTTTGCAGATGAGCCGTCAAGCCGTCGTGGCGGTAACGCCTTGTGTCAGTCGACCTTGGCCCCGGACAGCTTCACGACCTTTTCGTACTTGGCCAACTCGCTTCTCATGAAGGCACCGAACTCCTCGGGGGTGCTTGTCACGGGCTCAGCCATCAGCAATGCGAATCGCGTTTTCGCTTCCGGCGACTGCAGCGCAGAAACAAATGCATGGTTCAGCCTGGCGATGATGTCCTGCGGCGTGCCGGCAGGCGCAACGAGCCCCCACCAGGTGTCGATCGAAAAGCCTTTGATCGTGTCCGCAATCGGCGGCACATCGGGTAGCGCAGGCGAGCGAGCCAGCGTGGTCACCGCGAGCGCCTTCAGCTTGCCGGCCTTGATGTTCGGCGCTGCCGTGGCCAGGTTGTCGATATTGAAATCCACCTGGCCGGAAAGCAGCGCGAGCTGCGCCGGATTGCCGCCGTTGTACGGAATGTGTACCGCGAAGATGCCCGCCCCCTGCTTGAACAGCTCGCCCGCAAGATGGCCTGCGCTGCCGTTGCCGCCGCTGCCGTAGTTGAGCTTGGCGGGGTTGGCCTTGGCGTAGGCGATGAGGTCGCGCAGCGTGTTGATCTTCAGGCGCGCCGCGGTGTCGGCGTTCATGACCAGCACGTTCGGCACGCGGACCATCTGCGTGATGGGAGCGAAGTCTTTCGCCGCGTCATACGGCATCTTCGAGAAGAGCCACGGATTGATCGCGTGAGTGGCAACGGCAGAGATACCGATCGTCGTGCCGTCAGGCGCGGCCTTGGCCACCACATCGGCACCGATGTTGCCGCCGCCACCGGGCCTGTTCTCGATGATCACGGTGCCCAGCGAATCTTTGACGCGCTCTGCCAGCAGGCGCGCCGTGATGTCGATGGGCCCGCCCGCCGCATAGGGCACGATGATGCGGATCGGACGCTGCACCTGCGCAAAGGCAACCGGCGACACGGCAGCTGCGGTGGCGGCGAGAAGGAACGGTCTGCGGTTCATGGCGTGGATGTCTTTCGTGTTCAGCCAACGTGCTTGTCGGCTTCGGTGGTGAAGGCGTCTGCGTAGAACTCATCGGGCGGCAGCTTGCATTGCGCACTGAATTCGCTGCGCGCTGAATCGACCACGATGGGCGCGCCGCAGGCGTACACCTGGTAGCCTGACATGTCAGGCAAGTCATCCATCACAGCCTTGTGCACGAAGCCCGTGCGGCCCGTCCAGTTGTCTTCGGGCAGGGCGTTGGAAATCACGGGCACGTATTGCAGGTTCGGCATCAGCGCCAGTTGCTGGCGCACCCAGTCGTCGAGATAGAGATCGGACGGCCGGCGGCCACCCCAGTACAGCGTGGCGGGGCGAGTGATGCCCTTGAACTGCATGTGCTCGATCACGGCCTTGATCGGCGCGAAGCCGGTGCCAGAGGCGAGCAGCACGATGGGTTTGGCGGAGTCTTCACGCAGGAAGAAGCTGCCGAACGGGCCTTCGACCCGCAGGATTTCCTTTTCCTTCATCGCCGTGAAGACGTGATCGGTGAACTTGCCGCCGGGCATGTGCCGGATATGCAATTCGACACCGGCAGCCGGCGCGACACCGGCCTCGTCTTTCAGGAGCATGTGCGGCGCGTTGGCCATGGAATAACTGCGGCGCGCGCCATCGCGCAGGATGAATTCGACGTACTGCCCCGCGTGGTAACGCATCGTGTCGTTGGCCGGCAGTTGCAGGCGAACGAGCATCACATCGGGTGACTTTTTTTCGAGCGCCAGCACGCGCGACGGCATCTTGCGGATGGGGAAGGCGCTTTCGTCAGTTACCTGCCGCGACTCAAGCAACACATCCGTCTGCGGCACGCCGCAGCACGTGAGGATGTAGCCGGCCGCCTCTTCTTCGGGGCTGAGCGCCTTGGTCTGGTGCGGGCCATGGACCACGGTGCCTTCGAGCTTCTTGCACTTGCAGGAGCCGCAGGCGCCGTCTTTGCAGCCGTAGGGCATGCCGACACCTTGCCGGATGGCGGCTTGCAGGATGGCTTCGCCTGTTTCTGCGGTGAACGAGCGGCCGCTGGGCTGCACCGTGATGTTGAACGGGCCTGCAGGGGCGGTGGCGCTCGTCATGTTTTGAGTATCCTCGGGGCCAATCAATCGAACTGTCGATTTTGCCCTCAAACCAAAGCCCCCTCGGCGCCCTGCCTGCGCGCTTTCGCCGTGAGCGCCTGCTGATCGTCGGCTGCGGCGACGTCGGCATGCGCGTCGTGCGGCGCATCGGCAGGCCAACCCGCGTGATGGCGCTGACTTCATCCGTGGCTCGCGTGGGTGAGTTGCGTGCGGCAGGTGTCACGCCACTGATTGGCAACCTCGACGAGCAGGCATCGCTCACGCGGCTCGCGGGCATCGCCACACGCGTGGTCCACCTGGCACCGCCCACATCGGAGCCGGGCGATTTATGGTGGCGCGATATGCGAACTGTTGCGCTGCTGCGGGCGCTGCGGCGCCGCACAACGCCCGTGTCGCTCGTGTACGGATCGACGAGTGGCGTGTATGGCGACTGCGGCGGCGCATGGGTGTCTGAAGCCGTCCTGTCCAAGCCCTCGACGCCGCGTGCCCAGCGCCGCGCCGATGCAGAAAGTGCCATTCGCCATTTCGGCCGCGCCGCACATGTGCGCGCCAGCATCCTGCGCATCCCGGGCATTTACGCGCCCGATCGCGTGGGTGGCACGCCACGTGGGCGCCTGCTCAAAGGCACACCCGTCCTGCGCGCTGAAGACGACGTGTACACGAACCACATCCATGCCGACGACCTGGCGCGAGCGGTGATCGCCGCGCTCTGGCGTGGCCGGCCGCAACGCGTCTACAACGTCAACGACGACACGGTGCTGAAGATGGGCGACTACTTCGACCTGGCAGCCGACCTGTACGGCTTGCCGCGGCCGCCGCGTGTGCCGCGATCCGCAGCGCAAGCGGAAATGCCACTCATGCTGTTGAGCTTCATGTCGGAGTCACGGCGCTTGCTCAACGCCCGCATGAAGACCGAGCTGCGCTTGAAGCTCACACACCCCACGGCGCAGACGGGGCTGCTGCCCTCACCGCAGTAAGGGCAGCGTCGAAGCGGGTGCCCTGAATCCTCAGGGCAGGCAGCCGCGCTCGCGCAGCAGTGCAACGATCTGGTCGACCGATTCTTCGGGTGTCATCTTGTCCGCCGCAAGCCGCAGCTCGGGCGCCTCGGGTGTTTCGTAGCGCGAGTCGATGCCCGTGAAGTTCTTCAGCTCGCCACGCCGTGCCTTTTTGTACAGGCCCTTCACGTCGCGCTCTTCTGCAACGGCCAACGGCACGTCCATGTGGATCTCGAAGAACTCGCCGGGCTCGACCAGTGACCGTGCCATGCGCCGTTCAGCCTGGAATGGCGAGATGAATGCCGTCATCACGATCACGCCTGCATCGACCATCAGCTTGGCCACCTCTGCCACGCGGCGGATGTTCTCGATGCGGTCTGCGTCGGTGAAACCCAGGTCTTTGTTCAGGCCATGGCGCACGTTGTCGCCATCGAGCAGGTACGTACGGTGGCCCATCGCGTGCAGGCGCTTTTCCAGCAGGTTCGCAATGGTTGATTTGCCCGAACCCGACAAGCCGGTGAACCACACGACGCACGACTTCTGGCCGTTCAGCCGGTTGCGCGCGGCCTTGTTCACATCAACGTGCTGCACGTGGATGTTCTGGCTGCGGCGCAGCGCAAAGTGGATCATGCCCGCGCCCACCGTCGCATTCGACAGGCGGTCCACGAGGATGTAGCCGCCCGTGTCGCGGTTCTCGGTATACGGATCGAAGCCGATCGCGCGGTCGAGGTTCAGCGTGCACACGCCGATGCCGTTCAGCCCTAGCGTTTTCGCGGCGACGTGTTCGAGCGTGTTCACGTTCACCTGGTACTTCACCTCCATCACCGATGCGGTCACGGTCTGCGCGCCCATCTTCAGCAAATAGAAGCGGCCGGGCAGCAGCGGCTCTTCGTGCATCCACACGATCGTGGTTTCGAACTGGTCGGCGGTGCCTGCGGGTGTATCGGCTTGTGAGATGAGGTTGCCGCGCGAGATATCGACTTCATCGGCAAGCGTGATGGTCACTGACTGTCCGGCCACGGCCTGGTCGAGGTCGCCATCAAACGTCACGATGCGCGACACCGTGCTCTCCTTGCCCGAAGGCTGCACGCGAATGCGGTCGCCGGGCTTGACGGTGCCACCGGCAATCGTGCCGGAGAAGCCGCGGAAATCGAGGTCAGGGCGATTCACCCATTGCACCGGCAGGCGGAACGGCGCGCGCTGCGTGCGCTCTTCGTCTACCTCGACGGTTTCGAGATAGCCCATCAATGTCGTGCCGCGATACCACGGCATCTTCTCGCTCGGCGCCGTGATGTTGTCGCCCTTGAAGGCAGACACCGGCACGAACGTCACGTTCTCGATGCCGAGCTGCTTCGCAAAAGCGCGGTAGTCATCGACGATGGTGTTGAACACCTTCTCGCTGTAGTCCACGAGGTCCATCTTGTTGATGGCCACGAGGAAGTGACGGATGCCCAGCAGGTTCACCAGATAGCTATGGCGCTTGGTCTGCGTGAGGATGCCCTTGCGCGCATCGACCATCAGCACGGCGGCATCAGCTGTCGAAGCGCCTGTGACCATGTTGCGTGTGTATTGCTCGTGGCCCGGTGTGTCGGCCACGATGAACTTGCGGCGCTCCGTCGAGAAGAAGCGATAGGCCACGTCGATCGTGATGCCTTGCTCGCGCTCGGCGGCCAGGCCATCTACCAGCAGCGCGAAGTCGATGTTGTCGCCTTGCGTGCCCCACTTGCGCGAGTCGGCTTCAATGGAGGCGAGCGTGTCTTCAAACAGCATCTTGCTGTCGTAGAGCAGGCGGCCAATGAGTGTGCTCTTGCCGTCGTCCACACTGCCGCACGTGATGAAACGCAGCAGGCTCTTGTTCTCGTGGGCCTTGAGGTAGCCGGCGATGTCGCTGGCGATCAGGTCGCTGACGTGGCTCATCAGAAGTACCCCTCTTGTTTCTTCTTTTCCATGGAGGCGGCGCTGTCGTGGTCGATCACGCGGCCTTGCCGTTCGGAGGTCTTGGTGAGCAGCATCTCCTGGATGATTTCCGGCAGCGTCGCCGCTTCTGATTCGACCGCGCCTGTGAGCGGGTAGCAGCCCAGCGTGCGAAAGCGCACTTTGCGCATCATCGGCACTTCACCTTTGGCGAGCGGCATGCGGTCGTCATCGACCATGATCAACGTGCCGTTGCGCTCGACCACAGGGCGCTCGGCCGAGTAGTAGAGCGGCACGATCGGTATGTTCTGCAGGTAGATGTATTGCCAGATGTCGAGTTCTGTCCAGTTCGACAGAGGAAACACGCGCAGCGATTCGCCCTTGTGCTTGCGTGTGTTGTAAACCTTCCAGAGTTCGGGCCGCTGGTTCTTCGGGTCCCAGCGGTGCTGCTCGGAGCGGAACGAGAAGATGCGCTCTTTGGCGCGCGACTTTTCTTCGTCGCGCCGCGCGCCGCCAAAGGCCGCGTCGAACTTGTATTTGTCCAGGGCCTGCTTCAGCCCCTCAGTCTTCATGATGTCGGTGTGGATCGCCGAGCCGTGCGTGAACGGGTTGATGTTCTTCGCGACGCCTTCGGGGTTGATGTGCACCAGCAGTTCCAGCCCCAGGTCTTTGACCATGCGATCACGAAACGCGTACATCTCGCGGAATTTCCATCGCGTGTCGACGTGCAGCAGCTTGAAGGGCGGCTTGGACGGATAGAACGCCTTCATCGCCAAGTGCAGCATCACCGCGCTGTCCTTGCCGACGGAGTAGAGCATCACGGGGTTGTCGGTCTCGGCCACCACCTCCCGCATGATGTGGATGCTCTCGGCTTCCAGGCGTTGCAAGTGGGTCAGGGTCATCGGGTTCCTTTCGACGCCGGTGGGTTTGGCAGCCAGGCCCGCGGGCTTGGCGAAGATTGTGCTGCGAGCGCCGACCTGCGGGTCGGTCAGTTGCAGGCGTGCTGCGTGCTCGTCCAGCCACTGCTTGATTTCGGGAATGCGCTGCAGCCGAGCGGAGCCGGGCAGGCTCAGTTTGAGTGATCCGCGTGCCGGCAGCGCACCCTCCAGGAACTGCAGGTAGTGCTGCGCCTGGAGCGCGCCGCGAAAGGCCAGCCAGCGCAACTGCCCGCGCACGCCGCGCAGGCACAAGATGCCGATGCGCGTAGCCGCGTGGCCCGGCCAGTGCGACACGTGCGTCTCAATTGCATGCATCTGCTGGGCGGCGCCTTGGCGCAATGCTGGAGCCACTGCCTGCTCATCGAAGTCGAGCTGCAGCAGGGCGCACAACCGCAGCGCGGCGCCCGCGCTTTGGTGCGCGTGGCCGTGGTGCCTGAGCCATGACGCGACTGCGGTGCGGCTCCAGAGCGGCTCATTCAGGGCGCTTTCACCGGGTGGCCCTGCGAGCATGGCGTGCGCCAGCGCTTCGACAGTGGGCGTGTCCTGCCTGGTGTTGTCTTTGGCCGGGCGCCCGCGCCGAGGACTGACTTCAACAGCGCCCCAGCCGGCACGGCGATAGGCCTTGACCGCAGCGATCACCGTCGGCGCGCTCAGGCCTGTTGCGGCCGTGACGACTGACAGCTTCTCGCCTTGCAGCCGCAGTCGCACCGCCTGCCGGCGGCTGGCATTGAGCGCTTCGACGGTGAGTTGATTGCCGTTCAATGGTGGGATGGCTCTGCGGATTTTTGTGTATTAAACATTAAATCAGAAGTATATGTAAAAGATATATTTGCGATGATTCAGGACTTGTGCCATGGCCAAACCCCTCACCTACGCGATCGTCGGCGCCGGCTTTTCCGGCATGGCCGTGGCAGTGCAGTTGCTGCAGGGCTTGAAAGTGCCCGCTCGCATCTGCCTGATCAACCGCAGCCTGTCGTTTGGCCGGGGCATGGCCTATGGGACGAATTCGCCGAGCCACCTGCTGAACGTGCCGGCTGGCCGCATGTCGATCGACCCGGACCAGGAAAGCGGCTTCATCGACTACCTGAAGAGCCGGGGCCTGCACTGGCGCGCAGGCGACTTCGTGCCGCGCAGCCTGTATGGCGACTATCTGGAGCGTTGCCTGCTGCGCGCGCAGTCCGCCGCTGCCGATGGCGTGAAGCTGGAACTGGTTGAAGCTGAGGTGCTGCGTGTGGACGGCGCGCACACGGACAAACCTGTACTTCATTTGAACGACGGCCGCACCATCGAAGCGACGCAAGTGATCCTGGCGCTGGGCAACTTCACGCCACGCCCGCCAGCGACGGCATCTGCGGTGGACTGGACCTGCGCGCCGCTGGTCAACGACGTGTGGTCGCAAGGCGTGCTCGACGGCCTCGATCGCAACGCGCGTGTGCTGTTAGTGGGCACAGGCCTGACGGCTTACGACGCAGTGTTGCGCTTGCTCGATCAGGGACACACAGGCCCGATCACGATGCTGTCGCGCCGCGCGCTGCTACCGCAGCCCCATCGTGAACAGGAAACTGCGCCTGCCGCAGGCCTCGTGCCGGGCGACTTCCTTGCGAATGAGACGAGCCTGCGCATCCAGTTGCGCGCCGTGCGGCAACTGCTGAAAGACGCAGCTGCCCACGGCCATGACTGGCGCGATGTGATCGGCGGCCTGCGCAGCCACACGCCGCGCCTGTGGCAGCAGATGACTGGCCGCAGCCGCGCGCAGTTCGTGCGTCACCTGGGGCCGCATTGGGACACACATCGGCATCGCGCCGCGCCGGCGATTTACCGGCGCATCCAGGCGGCAATGGAAAGCGGGCAGTTGTCGGTGATGCAGGGGCGGCTCGTTGATGTCACGCCAGGCGAGGCGAGTGCCAGCGTGACGTGGAAGCCGCGCGGTGCCGACACGACGAGCAGCGCCACATTCCACGCTGTCGTGAACTGCACAGGCCCATCGAGCGACCTGCGTCGCGTGAAAGACCCGCTCATCGCGCAGTTGCGTGAGGGCGGCTGCCTGCGCGTCGACGAACTCGCGTTGGGCCTGCACGTTGACGACCACTACCGTGTGGTCGACGGGCAAGGCCAGCCGTTGCCCGCAATTCGCTATGTTGGCCCGCTGCTCAAGGCGCAGCATTGGGAGGCCACGGCAGTGCCGGAACTGCGGCTGCATGCCAAGCGGCTCGCGCATCGTATGCTCGACGGTTTGACTGTTTGACTGTTTGACGGGTGAGCATGTTCGCGCTTGACTGGATGTTGGTGACTGCTGGTGCCGTGACGGGCCTGCTCGTCGGCTTGACGGGCGTGGGCGGCGGCTCGGTGATGACGCCGTTGCTGCTGCTGGTCTTCGGCGTCGCGCCGCATTCTGCGATCGGAACGGATCTGTGGTTTGCTGCCATCACCAAGACGGCGGCCACACGCGTGCACCACGGCGCAGGCCTGATCGACTGGCAGGTGGTGCGGCGGCTTTGGTACGGAAGCTTGCCTGCATCAGCCCTGACCTTGTTGTGGATGACGATGGTGCCCATCGGCGCCGACACAGCTTCACTGCTCAAAGTGATGGTGGCGTGCGCAGTGCTGTTCACGGCGACAGCGATGGTGTTCCAGAAGCAGTTGCATGAGCTGGGGCGCCGCTTTCGCGTGCAGTCGGTCGAGACATTCAAGCACTGGCAGCCGCCGCTGACCATTGCAGCAGGCGCACTGCTCGGCGCGCTGGTCACGCTCACGTCGATTGGCGCAGGCGCCATCGGTGTTGTGCTGCTCGCGTACCTCTATCCGTTGCGGCTGACGCCATCGCGATTGATCGCAACGGACATTGCGCACGCGATACCGCTCGCGGTGTTTGCCGGCATGGGGCATTTGCTCATCGGCAATGTGGACGTCAGCCTGCTGGGCAACTTGCTGATCGGCTCTTTGCCTTGCGTGGTGCTGGGTGCCTTGCTGTCGAGCAAGCTGCCGCAAAAATGGCTGCGTGGCGCGCTGGCGGCGATCCTGCTATTCACCGGCTACAAGCTGCTGATGTCGGCGCATTGAGGGAATTGCGCTGCGATCCCGCTAGCGACACCGCGAGCCCGCAGCAACGCGCAGGGCGAGTGCCATTTGCGAGGGATCCGGCTTTGCCGGTCCCGACCAACTGATAAAAAACAACCCCAAAAACGCGCAGCGTTTTTGGGGTTAACTGTTTTGGTGCCGGAGGCCGGAATCGAACCGGCACGAGTTTTACCTCGGGGGATTTTGAGTCCCCTGCGTCTACCAATTTCACCACTCCGGCGACTGAGAGAGCGAAGCCTGAAATTATGGCACAGTGGTGCGCATGCATTCCCCGATTCAGTACCCGACGATCGAAGACGCGATCGGCAATACGCCGCTCGTCGCGCTGCAACGCCTGAGCGCCGACGACAACCGCCAGCGCGGCAATGTCATCCTTGGCAAGCTCGAAGGCAACAACCCTGCGGGCTCCGTGAAAGACCGGCCCGCACTGTCGATGATCAAGCGCGCGCAAGAGCGCGGCGACATCAAGCCCGGCGACACGCTCATCGAGGCAACGTCGGGCAACACTGGCATTGCACTCGCGATGGCTGCTGCCATCAAGGGCTATCGCATGGTGTTGATCATGCCGGAGGACCTGTCGATTGAACGCGCGCAAACGATGAAGGCGTTCGGCGCCGAACTCGTGCTCACGCCCAAGAGCGGCGGCATGGAATACGCGCGTGACCTCGCCGAAAACATGCAGCGCGAAGGCAAGGGCGTGGTGCTCGACCAGTTCGCCAATGCAGACAATCCGCGCATCCATTACGAGACCACCGGCCCCGAGCTTTGGGCGCAGACGCAAGGCCGCATCACGCATTTCGTGAGCGCCATGGGCACGACAGGCACCATTACCGGCGTCTCGCGCTTTCTCAAGGAGAAGAACCCCGCGATCCGCATCATTGGCGCGCAGCCGAGCGAGGGTTCGCGCATTCCGGGCATTCGCAAGTGGCCGCAGGCCTACATGCCCAAAATCTATGACGCGAGCACCGTTGACGAGCTGGTCTACGTGAGCCAGGACGATGCCGAAGAAACGTGCCGGCGTCTCGCACGCGATGAAGGCATCTTCGCGGGAATTTCCGCAGCCGGAGCCTGCTGGGTGGCGCAGCAGGTGGCCAGCCAGGTCGAGAACGCGACCATCGTGTTCATCGTGTGCGACCGCGGTGATCGCTATCTTTCCACGGGCGTGTTCCCCGCCTGATGGCCAGCACCATGCAGCACGAATACAAGTTCTGCCCCAACTGCGCGAGCGATCTGCAGTGGATCACACAGGCCGAAGACGGCGGCGAGAAGCAGCGCCTGCGCTGCCCAGAGTGCGCATGGACGCACTGGAACAATCCGACGCCCGTGCTCGCGGCGGTGATCCAGTACCAGGATCGCATCCTGCTCGCACGCAACGCGGCATGGGCCAACAGCAAGATGTACGCGCTGATCACCGGCTTCATGGAAGCGGGCGAAACACCGCAAGAAGGTATTGCCCGCGAGATCAAGGAAGAAACAAATCTTGATGCGACCGAGCTGAACCTGATCGGCGTGTATGACTTCCAGCGGATGAACCAGGTCATCATCGCCTACCATGCGCTCGCGCAAGGGGAAGTGCGCTTGTCACCCGAGCTCGTTGACTACAAGCTCTATGAGTACGACGCGATCAAGTGCTGGCCAGCGGGCACCGGGTATGCGCTGGCCGACTGGCTCAAAGGCCGCGGCTACAACCCCGAGTTCATCGAATTTGCGAAACGCGTGTAAGGACAGTCATCATGGAAATTCACAAAGAAGTCGACACGCGCGGGCTGAACTGCCCACTGCCCATTCTGAAGGCCAAGAAGGCGCTGACGGACATGGTGTCGGGCCAGCTGCTGCGCGTCATCGCGACCGATGCCGGATCGGTGCGTGACTTCCAGGCGTTTGCCAAGCAAACGGGCAATGAACTCGTCGAGCAGGAAACACTGGGCGACGAATTCATCCACGTCTTGCGCAGGCGCTGAGCTCAGGGGCTTTTCAACGCGCGCAGGTATTGCTGGAAGCCCGCGCCAACTTCGGGGTGCTTGAGGGCAAATTCCACCGTCGCTTCCAGAAAGCCCTGCTTGCTGCCGCAGTCGTAGCGCTTGCCTTCGTATTCGTACGCGTGCACACCTTCGGTCGCCATCAGCTTGGCGATGCCATCCGTGAGCTGGATCTCGCCACCCGCGCCGCGCGGGTTGTTGCGGATCTGCTCGAAGACGGCCGGCGTGAGGATGTAGCGCCCCGCGACGCCCATTCGCGAAGGTGCGACTTCGGGCTTGGGCTTTTCGACCATCCTGTCGACTTTGATGAGCCTGTCGCCAGCGTGGATGCCGGCGACGATGCCGTACCGCTGCACGTGGTCGACAGGAACCTCCTGCACGGCTAACAAAGATGTCGGCACTTTGCGAAATACGTTGACCATTTGTGTCAGAACCGATGGCCCGTTGTCGGGGCCGCACATCAGGTCGTCAGCCAGGAGCACCGCAAACGGCTCATCGCCCACCAGGGGCTGCGCGCACAACACCGCATGGCCAAGACCGAGTGCGCGGGGCTGCCTGATATAGGAGCAGTCCATGTCCTCAGGCGTGAGACTGCGCAACAGCGCGAGCAGCTCGTCTTTCTGGCCGGCCTGCAATTCGTTCTCAAGTTCGTAGGCAGTATCGAAATGATCTTCGATGGCGCGCTTATTGCGTCCTGTCACGAAAATCATGTGGCGGATGCCGGCGGCGTAAGCCTCCTCAACCGCGTATTGAATGAGCGGCTTGTCCACAATGGGCAGCATCTCTTTGGGCTGGGCCTTGGTTGCCGGCAGGAACCGGGTTCCCAGGCCTGCCACCGGGAAGACGGCCTTGCGAATTTCTGTGACTTTGTTCATGGACTGGGAAAATGATTACCGCTAAAGTTTGCCCACTTTTTTTGGGCCGGGCATCGTAGTTTCGGATCGAAGTTCAGCTGTATCTGTCAGACAAGGACGCAACCCGGTGGACATCTTACTTCTCGAGCGGCTGGTGCCAGAAGCACTTGAATGGCTCGAGGCTCGCCACACGGTTGAGTGCCGCCCCGACCTCGCGCTGGACGCGAGCGCGCTTCGCAAAGCCGCCTACAACGCACAGGCCATGGTGCTGCCGCGCAAGGTGGTTGTCACCAAAGAATTCCTCGACTTCGCACCCGTGCTCAAAGCCGTTGCGCGCATGCATGTCAGCAGCGACAACACCGATCTTGAAGCCTGCCGCGAACGCAACGTGCGCGTCATCCAGGCCACCACCGCCAACGTGCGCTCCAACGCTGAATACCTGCTGGCAGCGCTGTTGCTGCTCTACAGGCGCGGTATCGGCTCATCGCTGATCGGTGACCGTCATGCGGACATTCGCCTGGGCCGTGAACTCCATGGCAGTACGGTCGGCATCATGGGCCTGGCGCCTACCGCCCACGCGCTGGCCATGATGCTCAGCGCACTGGGCGCCAAGCTCATTGGCTACGACCCGGCCGTGCACCACACGGCGCCGATCTGGAGCCGTTTGCAGATCCAGCCTGTGAGCCTGCAGGAGCTGTTGACGCAATCAGATTCGATTTCCGTGCAGATGATCTATGCATCGCGCTACCAGCGCTTCATCAACGACAAGCTGCTGGCCCACTGCAAGCCGGGCCAACTGTGGGTGAGCATCAGCCGCTCGCAGTTGTTTGACCCGCATGGCCTGGCGGCCGCTTTGTCTGATGGCCGTATCGAAGCCTGCATGCTTGACGGCGCCGAGGCGGGCTTTGCCTCCAAGGGCTCGCCGTTGCATGAGCTGGAAAACCTGTTCATCACGCCGCGCCTGGGTTCGCACACGCGCGAGTCGAGGCTGCGTGCCAGCTGGTACGTCGCGCATCGCATTCACGAAACGCTCACGGCCGTGCGACCAACCGGAATGGACGCGTTGAGCAGCCAGCACATGGACCTGGAGCTGCCGGGCCCCGAGCCCACGCCCCAGTTCATCATTCGCTAACAGCCGGTCGCGGCCAGGCCCGCGGTCTCCGGGCCACGGGCCAGGTCAGCCCAGGCGCGCCAGCTGCTCCTGCAGCTTGGCCAGCGTCACCGTGAAGTCAGCGATCCGCGTGCGTTCCTGCTCGATCACCGCTGGCGGTGCCTTCGCCACGAAAGCCTCATTCGACAGCTTGGTGGTGGCTTTGGTGAGCTCTGCCTGCAGCCGCGCGACTTCCTTGCCGATACGCGCTTTCTCAGCGGCAACATCGATCTGCATGAACAGGCACAGGCGCGTCTCACCGACCACGGCTACGGGAGCGGACTGCGCTGCTGCAGCCCACGCCGATTCATCGTCGAACACTTTCACTTCGCTCAGTCGTGCCAGCGCTTGCAACACGGGTGCAGCTTGCTGCAAAAAGGCCGAATCGCCCACTGCGTAGAGCGGCAGCCGCGTACCCGGTGACACATTCAATTCGCCACGCAGCTGGCGGCAGCTCTCGACCATCGACTTCAGCCGGTCGACATGCGCGATGGCAACCGGGTCGATCTTTGCGGGTTGCGATTGCGGATAGGGCGCAATGCTCACGGACTCACCCGCGATGCCAGCCACTGGCGCGACCTTTTGCCACAGCTCTTCCGTGATGAACGGAATGACCGGGTGCGCCAGCCGCAAGATCGCTTCGAGCGTGCGGATCAGTGTGCGGCGCGTGGCGCGCTGCCTGCTCTCGTCATTGACCTTGGCGGCTTCACGCAGCTGCACCTTGGCAATCTCAAGGTACCAGTCGCAGTACTCGTTCCATGCGAAGTCGTAGATCGTGTTCGCGACGTTGTCGAGCCGGTAGTCGGCAAAGCCTTGCGCCACTTCGGCCTCGACCTTCTGCAGCACCGAGCTGATCCAGCGGTCGGCCTGGCTGAAGTTCATGTAGCCGTGTGCGGGGCCGCCGGGCTGGCATTCCTGCTTGGTGTGTTCCTTCAGCCCGCAGTCTTCGCCCTCGCAATTCATCAGCACGAAAGCCGTTGCGTTCCAGAGCTTGTTGCAGAAGTTGCGATAGCCCTCGCATCGCTTCGTGTCGAAGTTGATGTTGCGCCCGAGCGTGGCGTAGCTCGCCATCGTGAAGCGCAAGGCATCCGCGCCAAACGCCGGAATCCCTTCAGGAAATTCCTTCTCGGTGTTCTTGCGCACGGCAGGCGCTGTCTCGGGCTTGCGCAGGCCAGTGGCGCGCTTGTCGAGCAGCGGCGCGAGCGCAATGCCGTCGATCAGGTCGACCGGGTCGAGCACGTTGCCTTCCGATTTGCTCATCTTGTGCCCATGCGAATCACGCACCAGGCCGTGGATGTACACGTGGCGGAAGGGCACCTGCCCCGTGAAGTGCGTCGTCATCATGATCATCCGGGCGACCCAGAAGAAGATGATGTCGTAGCCGGTAACGAGTACTGTGGAAGGCAGGTACAGATCCATGTCCTTCGTCTTCTCGGGCCAGCCGAGGGTCGAGAAGGGCACGAGGGCCGATGAATACCACGTGTCGAGCACGTCCTCGTCGCGGCGCAGCGTTTTGCCGGGCGCCTTCGCCTGTGCTTCAGCCTCACTGCGAGCGACGTACACATTGCCTTCGCCGTCGTACCAGGCCGGGATCTGGTGGCCCCACCACAGCTGGCGCGAAATGCACCAGTCCTGGATGTTGTTCATCCACTGGTTGTAAGTGTTGACCCAGTTCTCGGGCACGAACTTCACGGCGCCGGAGTCCACGGCGTCGATGGCTTTTTGCGCGATCGACTTGCCCGTCGGGTCCTTGTCGCTGACTTTCGACATCGCCACCCACCACTGATCGGTGAGCATCGGCTCGACAATCTGGCCGGTGCGGGCGCAGCGCGGCACCATCAGCTTGTGCTTGCGCTTTTCCACGAGCAGGCCGAGCGCTTCAAGATCGGCCACCACCTTCTTGCGCGCATCGAAGCGGTCAAGGCCGCGATACGCAGCGGGCGCGTTGTCGTTGATCTTGGCGTCGAGCGTGAGCACGCCGATCATCGGCAGCTTGTGGCGCAGGCCGACGGCATAGTCGTTCTGGTCGTGCGCAGGGGTGACCTTCACGACGCCTGTGCCGAATTCCTTGTCGACGTATTCATCGGCGATGACGGGAATGCTGCGGCCGCACAGCGGCAGCGTCACCTGCTTGCCGATCAGGTGCTGGTAGCGATCGTCATCGGGGTGGACCATCACGGCCGTGTCGCCCAGCATCGTTTCAGGGCGCGTTGTCGCCACGGTGAGTGAGTCTGAGGCCGCAGCCGCAAGGCTGCCATCCGGATCCACCAACGGATAGCGGATGTGCCAGAGAAAGCCGTCTTCCTCTTCGCTTTCCACTTCGAGGTCGCTCACCGCCGTCTTGAGCTCAGGGTCCCAGTTCACGAGCCGCTTGCCGCGATAGATCAGGCCCTGTTCGTACAACTGCACAAACGTTTCGGTCACGATCTTCGACAGGCCCTCGTCCATCGTGAAGTACTCGTGCGACCAGTCAACGCTGTCGCCCATGCGGCGCATCTGCGTGGTGATGGTGTTGCCGCTTTGCTCCTTCCACTCCCACACGCGCGAGACGAAATTCTTGCGGCCGAGGTCATGGCGCGACTGGCCTTGCTCTTGCAACTGGCGCTCGACCACGATCTGCGTTGCGATACCCGCGTGGTCGGTGCCCGGTACCCACAGCGTGTTCAAGCCGCGCATGCGGTGGTAGCGCGTGAGCGAATCCATGATCGTCTGGTTGAACGCATGGCCCATGTGCAGCGTGCCGGTAACGTTCGGTGGCGGCAGCTGGATCGAGAAGGCGCCGGCCTCGTCGTTGGCGACGCCCGTTCCGCGATAGCCTGCGCGCCCGTAGCCGCGCTGTTCCCACAGCGGACCCCAGCGCGCCTCGATGGCGGCGGGTTCGAATGATTTGGACAGGCTCTTCAGCCCGGGTTGCTCGCGCGTATCGCTCATAGATGGTGTCACCTGAAAAATCGCTGGTGCGACTCTTCAGGTACCTGGCTCTTCGTGGTGGAGGCCAGATTTTACGTTGGCAACTGCCGCGCTGCGTCGATGCATTCCTTGAGCAGCTTCGCGTCGCCGATCTGGTTGGCCAGCAGCAGGATCAGCCGGGCATTGAGCAGTTGCGATTCGTCGGCAGACAGCCCCTCGTGCGAGTCGAGCAGCTGCTCGTAAAAGCCATCGGCGTCCTGCAGGTTCAGCGCTGTTTTCATTTGTCACCTCCCACTGCGCCAAGCGCCCTGGCCAGCGCGTCGATCAGCGATGCATCCACTACTTCACCAGTCGCCGCGATATAGCTGTCAGGCCGCAGCAGCGCCCATGCGTGGCCGAAGACATGGCACGCGCCCTGCAGGTGGCCTTTGGGGTCGCGCACATGTTCCTTCACGCGGGCCGGCTCGTCGGCGCCGAGCACCTGCACGCACAACAGCGGCGCGCTCGCGGCCAAGGCTTTTGTGCGTTCGATGCAGGCGTCGCTCACGTCACCAAACAGCAGCAACAGCATGCGGCTGCCGGCCCATGCGAGCAGGTCGTTCACCGTGCCCGCCGAGCCGTCTGCCCACTGGAACGAAACGTTCTGCACCGGCAGGCCGCCCGTGTCGCAGCACGCGCTGGAGCGTGTGTACGGATTGGCAATCGCCATGCGCCCCGTGTTGACGAACTGCCGCGCAAACACGTGTTGCCGCGCGAGGCTGAGCGCCGCTGTGCGAAACAGCTTTTCAACCCCATCGGCAGGCCGCAGGAAGCGCGCCGTGCGGTTGGTCACCAGCACGTTCTGCGTCGCCGCTTCATGCCGCTCGTCGTGATAGCTGTCGAGCAAGGCGGGTGCCGCGTGGCCGCTCATGACCGCCGCGAGCTTCCACGCCAGGTTGTCTGCATCGGCAATGCCGGTGTTGCCGCCACGCGCGCCGAAGGGGCTCACGACTTTGGCTGCATCGCCCATGAAGAACACGCGGCCGCAACGCATCTTGTCGATGCATTCGCTGCGATAGGCATAGGGGCCAACCCAGACAATCTCGATCTCGCAGTCCGCGCCGAACTGCCGCGTGAGCCGCTCGCGCACCACGTCTTCGCGGCTGACTTGCTCGGGGTCAGCGTGCGGCGCCATCTGGTAGTCGATGCGCCAGACGTTATCGCCCATCAGGTGCTGCCACACCGCGCGGTTTTCATTGAACGGTGCTTCGATCCACGTGTGCCGCTCCACGGGCGGATGCTTGCTGAAACGCACATCGGCAATGCACCACCTGTCGTCGCCCTTCCTGGCTGTGACCGATGCACCCGCCCATGCGCGAAACGGGCTGCGCGAGCCCGTCGCGTCGATCACATGCTCGGCGCGAATGCGGTAGTCGCCCGCAGGCGTCGTGACGGTGAGCGTCGCGCCCGCGTCGTCCTGCTCGAAGCCGATCACGCGGTTACTCCAGCGGATCTCAGCGTGGCCGAGATCGTGGATGCGCTCGACAAGGTAGCCCTCGATGTAGAACTGCTGGATGTTGATGAAGGGCGGCTGCGACGAGAGGTTGAATGCGCCTTGCTGGCGCAGGTCGAACGAATACACCTCATCGTTGCCCGCGAACGTGCGGCCCACGCTCCACTGGATGCCCTTGGCGGCGATGCGTTCATAAATGCCCAGGCGCTCGAAGATTTCAAGCGAGCGCTGCGTGTAGCAGATGCCGCGCGACGAAGCGCCTTTGACGCCCACGGTGTTGTCTTCGTCGAGCAGCACGCAGCGGATGCCGTGGCGTGCGAGCAGGCCAGCGAGCGTCAGGCCCGCCAGTCCGCCACCGACGATCACGATGGGGTGATGCGCCGTCTCACCGCTTGCGATTTCAGGCGGCGCGACGAAAGGGTATTCAGGCAGCTGGTAGCCGCTGCCCGCGGTGAACTCGTAGCTGTTTGAGAAGCTTGTGGGCGCGTAGTGCGTGGCCATGCCTAGTCCTTCTTCACGAACTCCGGCCTGTCGTTTTGCTGCGGCTTCAGCGCGCCTGCGGCGCGGCCGGCAGCGCGGTCGGCGCGCCACTGCTCCTTGCGGGCCGTCCATTCGGCAAGCCGCGCATGCGCAGTCTTGCTCTCTTGCAGCATCTGGAATTCATCGGCGAATTGCGCGGTGAGCTCCAGGCGCACGCCGTTGGGGTCGAAGAAGTAGATGCTGTGGAAGATGTGATGGTCGGTGATGCCCAGCACGTCAATACCGTGCGCTTCAAGCCGCGCCTTCATGTCGCGCAAGTCTTGCTGCGAATCCACGCGAAATGAAATGTGATTGACCCACGCTGGCGTGTTGGGTGAGGGCAGGGCCGCCTCGTCGTTGCCGAGATCGAAAAACGCGATGAACGAGCCGTCTTGCAGCCGGAAGAAAAAGTGCGTGTACGGGCAGTATTCACCCGTGCTTGGCACCACATCGCTCTGGATGATGTGATACAGCGGCAAGCCCAGGATGTCTTCATAGAAGTGCCGCGTTTCCTCTGCGTCTTTCGCGCGGTAGGCATAGTGGTGCAGCTGGTGAATAGGCGCTGGTGCGGGCAGCGTGGAACCCACAGCCTGGGGAGAAGATTTGAGGACGGCGTTCATGTCTCTTCCGTTTACTAATGCGTAACGCATTTACTATACCGTAATGCATGGCGTCGCGGCCAAGAGCCGTTGGAGGGCGGGGAGCGTCACGCGTTAAGCCTCGCGTCAGGCAACAAGCCGCGTAATGCATTGGTTTGCAAATATGATCGGCGCGCGCTGATCTCCCGCTCCCGCTTGCAGTACGGAGCGTGTCCCAACCCGTAGCCCGCGAGAGCCGGTACTGCAAGAACGTCTCTTCACTATGAATCCAGCTTCCAGCGTCCAGCAGTCCAAGCCTGCTTCCTATCCATTCAATGCGTCCGGCATTGCGGGTGCACAACTGGGCGCGAGTGTCAGCATCGATGCGCAGAAGCGCTTTGTCGCCAGCATCAACCGGGCTATCGGCGACGATACGGCGCTCAAAGAAGAAGACCCCTCAAACGGGCTCACGCATCAAGAGTTGACGGCCTTGCGGCGCGAGCGGGACCGACTGGCGCCGTTGTGTACCGATGACGCCGGCGCGCTCGCGCTGGCCGTTGATCTCAGCGCGCCTGTCAGGCGCGTCCTCACGGACGCACTTTGCGGCGTGGGTCTCACCGTTGTCGACCATCAGGCGTCGCAGCAGCCCCGCGTCTCGTTTCATCTTCATGCAACGCAGATGAAGCGGCCGCCGCCAGACGATGGCGTGGTCGGACCGGCGAATGACGATGAGGATGACGATGAGGATAACGATGACCGTGAGGTGGTAGGACCGGACGTGGCTGGCGCGCCTGCGCAAGCCGAGGGAGCGCGACGGGTGGGCCCGGGCAGGGACGTCAAGACGGACCTTGCCGACGCGCTGGCTGCAGGTGACGCCGCTGGGGTGACTGCCGTATTGGACAAGCTGGTAAGGGCCGGCCTCTGCCCGCAGCGAATCGCCGAAATCGTGACCGGCGAAGACGATTCGCCTGGACACGTTGGCTTGTGTCTTGCGCTTCTGAACGGACACGCCGCTACAGTGACTGCGTTTCTGGAAGGTTTGAAAGAGGCAGGGCTAAGCCCGCATCAAGTGGCCGCAATTGCTGCTGGTCAAGAAGGCCCTGAGAACACCCCTTGTTTGAGCGGCGCGCTTGGCAATGGCCACGCGGCAGCGATCACCGCGTTGATGGACGGCCTGACAGGCGCAGGCCTGAGTGCGCAGCAAGTGGCCCAAATCGCCGCCGCCAAAATCCATGGTCAGCACTCCACTTTGGTGATTGCGCTGAAAAGCGGACACGCTGCAGCAGTGACAGCTTTCGTTGAAGGCTTGAAAAGAGCAGGCCTCGGCCCGCAGCAAATTGCCGAAATCGTCACCGCCAAAAGTTCGGATGCGCTCCCTGGGTTGGCCAGTGCGCTTCGCGAGGGGCACGCACGTGCCGTGACGGCGTTTCTGGAAGCGCTGACAAAGGCAGGCCTGCGCCCGCAGCAAATTGCCGACATCGTCACCGCCAAATTTCATGATGGGCACACCGGCCTGCACTGGGCGCTTTTCAACGAACATGCGGCCGCGGTGACGGCGTTCATGGACGGTCTGGCAGGAGCGGGCCTGAGCGGGCAGCAAGTTGCCAATATCGTCGCCGAGAAGGATTCTCGTGGGTGCCCTGGGCTGTTCTACGCACTTTTCGGCGGGCGTGCAGCAGCAGTGACAGAGTTGATGACGGGCCTGGAACGAGCGGGCCTCGGTCCGCAGCAAGTGGCCCAAATCGTCGAAGGAGTCTGCCTACCGCGCAAACTTGCCCCTCGTGCCGATAAGAAGCCCGCAATAGCCGATGCACTTGAGGCCTATCAAAGGGGGCTCAACCGTTTGCAACGGCGAAACTTGCTCAGCCGGGAATACGTGGCACCCATCACTGCCTCGCTGGACAGGCTCATCGCAGGCCTACGAAAAGCCTAGTAGGCAACTGATCCTTCGCGGCCTTGCCGCCAGGGATCGCGGTTCTATCTTTCCCATGGACCCCGGGATGCAGCGCTCACCCGGTACTTCGCCAGCCCAAAAAACTCATCGCCCTGCGCCTCATAAAGGAACGGTTTGCTCGGCACCAGCACGCTGCCGTCGGGCCACATCGACAAGGTGCACACGCTCTCATGGGCCAACGGTGCGTGGGATGCAATCTGCCCCGTGAAGCGATCGAGCGTCAGCAGCACATGTGCCCTCGCCGCAAACCACTGCGCCGCCGACGCTTGTCCCAATGCGGCGACGCAATAAATGAACTGCTGGTTCACGCACAGCACGGAATTGATCTGCACGTCGGCGCCGGTCTGCTTCTTCAATTCAGACGTCCACAGAATCTCGCCGGTGGCAGACAAACAGACGACGTCTGACTTGATCGAGATATAGAGCCTGCCATCCGGCGTTGGGTTGGGTGACGCTGACGACGTGCCGGGCAAAGGTGTTTCCCACAGCACGCCTCCATCGTCTGTGGCGTGGGATGTGATGCATCCGCGCTGGTCGGCGCAGAACACCTGCGTCAGGTCGAACGACAGGGCCGGGCTGGTGTCGCAGCCTGGCCCCATCGCGACTTTGAAGGCGCGCTCCAGGTTCATCAAATCGATGCCGCACAGGATGCCGGCGCCAGCCGTTTCGCCAGCCGTTTCGCCAGCCGCAGCAATGAAGATGCGGCCACTGTGCGGGTGCAGCGCCGGCACGTTCTTGGCCGCCACGCCGATTCCCAGAAAGCGCCGTATCGCCGTGTCCACATACGAAGCATCGACGCCTCGTTGCTGCAGTCGCGCCCACATGCCCTCACCCGCGCGACCGCGCATGTGCGAATGCCCCACGCCTTGCGCCATCGCCACGCTTTCAAGGCGCAGCGTATGAAGTTGCGTGCCGTGCCCGGCGTCAAATACAGCCAGCACACCGTCGATCCCCAGCACCACGATCTGCCCTTGCGGCGCAATCATCACGCCCGACGTCTCGTGTGCAAACGGCACCTGCCACAGCAATTCGCCGTTGGCTGCCCAATGAAAAACGTGCGTGCCATCGGCAACCACGACACTGCCGCTTTGCGTCACGGCGGGCGACGTGAGGCTGGCACGCACTCGCGTTCCGCTGTGCCACAACACCTGCCCGTCACCGTTGAAGCACCACAGGCACCCGGCATCTTCGGTAGGTGCATTCAGCGTGGAAACAAATATGTGGCCGCTCGCGTTGTAGCAGGCCACTGTGGCTGCCGGTATGTTCTTGAGTGCGCGCCACTGCAAGTCCAGGTGCGGACCGCTCGCGCAATCAAGGTAATCTGAATTTAAGACATCACCGTGGCGGTTGGCCCACATGACAGTTCCCTGGAAGCGTTGGATGTTTGTTCGAGTTGTTTCAAATTCGACATGCGAACCAGCACTTTTCTCTTGAGGTCCTCGATTTCGCGGCGCCCATGCATCAGGCGCCGGTTGTCCACCAGCACCACATCGCCCGTCTGCCAGGGGATCGCTACTTCCAGCGCAGCAGACACCTCCAGCAATTCCTGGAAGATGTCATCTGAAATGCTTTCATTGCCGGTAAAGCGCACCAGGTTGCTGTCGAGCAGCCACACACGCTCTTGCATCAGGATGGGCAGTACGTTGTTGATGAACATCGGCTGGCCGCTGGCGTCATGAACGACCGCAGAGGTTTCGTAGCGCGTTTCAAGCTCGCCCGAAGGCGACAGGCGGCATTCGAGCCCATTGCGTTCACAAACCGCGCGGACTTCAGCTTCATCGCTGGTTTGATAGATCACGTGCCACTGCTGCGGTGTGTATCTGCGTATGTACGCAATGCGTCGCTTCAGGAACAGGTCACGTGTGCGGCGTGACAGCCGCTTGAAGAACTCTGCGCCGTCGCACAAGGTGGTCTCGCCGCCTTTCGACGGCGCCACCGCGCAGTAAAACCAGAGTAGCTGCGGCTTATGGCGGCGGTAATACATCTCGCCATGAAAGGGCACGGCAAAACTCTGGCCTTCGCCTGTCACGGACAGCAGTGTGGGGTTCTGGTTGATGGCCTTGCGCTCGAATGCGCCGCCCTGGTAGTCCATGAAGCCCTCGCCCAGGCTTTCCGAGAATTCGCAAAAGGTGTCGGCAGTTAAGCCGAATCCGCGAAAGAGCAGGGCTTTCCTGTCCTGCAGCAGGTCATGCGCAAGGGCAGGCTCGAGCGTGCCGGTCTGCGGCGAGATTTGCGCGCCGAATGTTTCAGGAAAAATCATGGTTGGTAGCCCCACAGGTCAATGGTCCGGTGCCAGTGCTGATAGATGCGGTCAGTCAGTGCCTTGTCCATCTGATACTGGTTCTGTTCGTAGCCACCCAGGGTGTCGAGGTACGCCTTGATGGGCTCTTGCGCCGTGTTGAAGCTCTGGATCTGCAGCTGGCTGTAGATCCTGTCGATGGTGGCCATCGGCGCGCGGCGCAACTCATCGAACGACACTTCCACGTACTGGTGCGCGGGCAGGCCTTGCCGCTGCTCGAGGTGGGCGGCCATCATGTCCACGTAGTAGCGCAGGCTGCGCGCTTGCCACTCGCCCTGCGTGATCGGCTGCAGTGCTTTCTTGAGCACCGCCTTGTCGAACTGCGCCATGCGCGAGACAAACACCTCGTAGGGGTTGCGATGGATGTGAATGAATTTGGCATCGGGATACATCGCCTTCAGCACGGCAATGCGGCTGGTATTGGGCGGGTTCTTCAGAATCAGCGGCTTGCCGTGCTGCGCAAACGAGAGCTTGCGCAGGAGATAGTCGTAGGAATTTCTCCAGCGCGTCAACTCGGCGTTGTCGATGTCTTTGAACAGGACGTACCTGTCGAAGTAGTCATCCATCCTCCCGGGGAAGTAGTAGCCGTGCCAGAAGCTGCCGGGTGCGAGCACGGCAAGCGCCACTTCTTCTTCAGAGGGCGATTGCGCGGCCAGCGCCACGTTGTCCATGTAGCGTTTGGTCTGCACAAAGCGCCGCGCGTAGGTGTCGCCTTGCGTCAGGAATGAATAGGGGTAGATCGACTGGATGACGTTCAGGTAGCCGAACGCCGGGTCTTTGCACAGGATGTTTTCCAGGTGCGTGGTGCCGCTGCGCCAATGGCCCACGATAAAGATCGGTGGCTGCTTGATCTGGTGGCTGGCGATTTGTTCGCCGTACTGGCGCGCTTCATCAAGCGCTTCAAATGAGTTCTTGATGCTCTTGGCGGTGAGGAAGGCGAACTTCCGCGCTTCATGAATGCGGAACTTGTTTTGCGCCAGGATGGACCACCACTGCGCGAAGGTCACGCCTGCAAATGGGTGGTAGATAGGGTCGGCCATCAGTGCATTCCTTCGAGGGCGGTGGCCCATTGGTCGAGTAGTTCGTGCACTTCGGCCGGCGCCACGGCGGGCTGCAAGAAGCGCACGATGATTTCTGCGTGCGTCTGGTGGTCGCGCACGATGAAGTCGATGAGGTAGTCACCCCGCAGGCCGCTGCTTGATTGATGCAGGTCGACGCGCGTGTCGTGCATGTCGCCCTCAGGCACGGGGAAGTAGTTCAGGCGCAGGCGCACCCGTTCAGGCAGCGCTGGCAGCTGGTTGTCGAGATACAGCCAGTCGTAAGCGAGCGACAACGCTGTCCAGTCTTTCACTGCGTGCTTCATGCGGCGGCTGTGCCTGGAGACACTCACTTCAGCCGTGCATGCCAGCGGCACATCGCCTGCGAGCCAGGCAACCAGGCCTGTGTAGTCGTGCTCGCTGTCAAACCGCCGCCGGTGAATGCGATGGGCAACGACTGCGCTGTCGCCCGGGTAAACCGCACGATAGGCGTGCTCCAGCGCGAGCGTGCATTCATGGAAGCGATAGCCTTTGCCGCCTGCGTAGGCGATCTGGCGCGTGATCACGCCTTGCTCGCTGCGTTCATGAACAGGCAGGGGTGCGCAAGGCGCAATCAAGGCCGCGAGTGCTGCCTGCGCCGGTGCAAGCGGGTAGTTCTTGCGCAGCTGCTGCATGGCAGCCGTGTAAGCCATGACGGATTGCGCGGGCAACGCAGCCATTGACCACAACGCCTCATGAAATGCCAGCAGCGCCTTGCCATCGAGCAGCAGGTGATGAAACCCATAGGCGACGCGATAGTCGTGCGCGCCAAACTGGCCTACCAGCACGCGAAACAGCGGGGCTTGCTCAAGGCTGATGCTTTGCGCCAGCGCGCCCACGCGTTCGGCAAACGCCTGTTCGCCCGCAGTGCCTGACTCAAACGTTTCATGAAGCAGCGGCACCTCGAAGCTGCGCACGGGTAAGCATTTTTGCGTCCAGCGGCCCTCATGCTGCACGAAGCAATGACGCAAGCCGGGAAAGGCCTGCAATAGCGCCGGCAGGCGCGCCCGCATTTGCTCGACGAGCCCGGCTGAATCGCGCCGCGTGGTTGTCATGACGAGGCAGAAGTGCGCGACCGCACCATTTGCCTTGAAGAACACGGCCTGGGCAGGCGTCAAAGGTATGCGCGAAGGCGCGTGCGACAAGTCGTAGCCCATCTGAGCTGCCAGGTCCACGGTGTCTGCGGCATAGGTATGACTGAGCCAGTCGTCCGCCCGCTCTTGCCACTTCATTGCGCGCTGGGTGGACACGTTCTGATGCAGGTAGAACTTCGGGTCAACCACGGTTTCCTGCGGGAGCGTGCCCTTGTAGGGCGACAGCATCGCGCTCTCGAAATCGATCTTCAGCAGGCGGCAGATCTTTTCGAGCTCGGCTTCAGGCGCGTGCACCAGGTTTTCATACGTGACCGTGACCTGGCGTTCAGCCGGAATGGTTTTCAGGAATTCAAGTGCAGTGCGATTGGCATTCACATAAGTTGCTTCGGCGATCTCGAATGAGGTTTTGCACCGGTTGTCAGGCGAGGGGTGATACGGAATCACCCAGTCTGAGGAGCCGGGCTGCGCCTGTTTGCGAATGCGCTCGTAGTTCAGCCGCAGGCGCCGCATGAGGCGGTCGAACCCATTGCTCATGAAAGAGTCGAATACATCGAATGGGTGTCGCGTGAGGAAGATGTAGAGCGGCTGCGTGTCGCAAACGGTTTCCGCCCTTTGCAGGATGCGCGGGTTGCCCAGGTACGACGGCGACTTGTCAACAAGAATGCGGCCATCGAGCTGCGCTTGCAGCCACTGGTAAATCTGCGCAACCGGCGTGTTGTTTGCGTAGAACGACTCGACGATCTGCTGTGCTTGCTCTTCGCCGACGAGCCGGGCCGCCGCCTCATGAAGCCCGCGGCCAAGCACGGTGCCGTTGAGCTGCCTTTGCGCATCACCCAGGTGGTCGAACGGCAAGAGATGCAGCTCCGCCGGCGCAAAGATCCTGGAATGGGAGTCGAGCATCGCCTTCAGCAGTGTTGAGCCTGACCGGACAGAGCTCAGGATGAACACCAGGGGAGGGGCTTGCAGGACGGGTGCCGCGTCAGAGGCCAGGACTGGCGGCGGTAACAAATCAGGTGGGTCAGAAGTCAGGTGCATCAGCATAGGCTTTATAGCCAAAAGTATGCAGAGGCTACCTTGGTACTACAAAGTATTCAAGGATCAGTATCTAAAAAACTACAAAGCTAGAGGGTCTGCGCCCAACCGATCCTTCGCACATCACTCCCCCAAACACGTCGTGGTTGAACCCGGGCGCATCACAGCAGCGCACTACACTAGCAACGCGTTCAACGTTTCCATTCATCACCGGAGAACACCATGCCAGCACTCAAAGGGTCGAAGACCGAAGAGAACCTGAAGGCCGCATTCGCGGGCGAATCTCAGGCCAACCGCCGCTATCTCTACTTCGCAAACAAGGCGGACGTGGAAGGCCAGAACGATGTGGCGGCGCTTTTCCGCTCCACCGCTGAAGGCGAAACGGGCCATGCCCACGGCCACCTCGAGTGGCTGGAGCAATGCGGCGACCCGGCTACCGGCCTGCCGATCGGCCCGACGCGCGACAACCTCAAGGCCGCCGTTGCCGGCGAAACGCACGAGTACACCGACATGTACCCGGGCATGGCCAAGACGGCGCGCGAAGAAGGCCATGACGAAGTGGCCGACTGGTTCGAGACGCTGGCCAAGGCCGAGCGCTCGCACGCCAACCGCTACACCAAGGCGCTGAACGAACTGGTTGACTGACCGGTGCGTTGACCAGTGCGTTGACCTCTCCCCGCCAGGAGAGGTCTGAGCTGAGGGCGTTATTCGCGCCTTCACCTCAGTCCTCAACAGAGCATGTCCATGGCCGCAGCACGTGAAGGCAATCTGGAGGCGCCCACACGCCACCCGATCGACTGGAAAAATCCCGAGTACTACGACGAGAAGAAGACGTTCGACGAGCTCGAACGCATCTTCGACATTTGCCATGGCTGCCGCCGCTGTGTGAGCCTGTGCGGCTCGTTCCCGACGCTCTTTGATCTTGTCGATGAGAGCAAGACCGGCGAGGTCGATGGTGTGGACCGCAAGGACTACTGGAAGGTGGTGGACCAGTGCTACCTGTGCGACCTGTGCTACATGACCAAGTGCCCTTACGTGCCGCCGCACGAATGGAACCTGGATTTCCCGCACACGATGCTGCGCGCCAAGGCGATCAAGTTCAAGAAGGGCGATGTCTCGCTGGGCGAAAAATTCCTCTCATCGACCGACGTGCACGGCCAGTTCGCGGGCATCCCTATCGTCGTGCAGCTTGCCAATGCGGTGAACCACACGAAGCCCGCGCGCGCGGCGATGGAGAAGGTGCTCAATGTGGACCGCAACGCGTGGCTGCCGGAACTCGCCACACGCAAGTTCCGCTCCAGCGCGCCCAAGTCGCCTGATTTTTCGATCAAGGATGGCGCGAAGACGCCCGGCAAGGTCGTGATCTTTTCGACTTGCTACATCAACTACAACGAGCCGGGCATCGGCCACGACTTGCTCAAGGTGCTGCAGCACAACGAAGTGCCGTATGTGCTGGTGAACAAGGAGAAGTGCTGCGGCATGCCCAAGCTCGAACTCGGCGATCTTGAGTCGGTGAATGAGAGCAAAGAGGCGAATATTCCGGTGCTCGCAAAGTACGCGCGCGATGGCTACGCGATCATCACGGCTGTGCCCAGCTGCACGCTGATGTTCAAGCAGGAAATTCCGCTGATGTACCCCGGCGATGCCGATGTGCAGGCCGTCAAAGAAGCCATGTGGGACCCGTTCGAATACCTCATGCAGCGCAAGCGCGACGGCTTGCTCAAGACGGATTTCAGCAGGCCGCTCGGCAAGATCAGCTACCAGGTGCCTTGCCATTCACGCGTGCAGAACATCGGCAAGAAAACCGAAGAGATGCTCAAGATGGTGCCCGAGACGTATGTGCAGACGAATGAGCGTTGCTCAGGCCACGCGGGCACGTTCGGCGTGAAGGTGCCGTATCACGAGCAGGCGATGAAGATCGGCAAGCCGCTCTTCAAGAAGATGGCCGAACACCCGCAGGGTGGCACGCCCGACTACATCAGCTCTGACTGCCCGCTGGGCGGTCATCACATCGAACAGGGTTTTGAGCGCAACGAGTTGGGCGCGCCGAAACTCGAACATCCTTTGACGCTCGTGCGCATGGCGTACGGCCTGGATTGAACACATGCAACTGACTGGAAGCATCACGCGCGAAAGCCTCATGACGCTGGAGGCGTACGCCAAATATCGCAAGGCGCACAAGGCCGATGTGATCGCGCATCGCAAGCTGCGCAGCGTGCACCTGGGCGATCACGTCACGCTGCAGTTCGAGAGCGAGACGAGCATCCGCTACCAGATCCAGGAGATGCTGCGCATCGAAAAAATCTTCGAGGAAGAGGGCATCCAGCAAGAGATCGAGGCTTATGCACCGCTCATGCCCGATGGCGCCAACTGGAAGGCGACGATGCTGATCGAATACCCCGACGAAAACGAGCGCAAGCGCGAGCTCGCGCGGCTCATCGGTGTGGAAGACAGGATGTTTGTCGAGGTGGAAGGGCATGGCCGCGTGTACGCCATTGCCGATGAAGACCTCGACCGCGAGAACGACGAGAAGACGTCAGCCGTGCACTTCGTGCGCTTCGAGTTCACGCCTGCAATGGTGTCGGCGATCAAGGCGGGTGCGGCGGTGAAGCTCGGTTGCGATCACACCAACTATCCCGCGCACATGACGATTCCGGCGGAGGCGCTGGCTTCGCTGGCAGGCGATTTGAAATAGGTCAGGCTGGCGAGAACAGGTCGACGCGGTCCGTGATGATGCCGTCGGTGCCCAGCTCGATGAGCCTCTCAGCAGCCCATTCATCATTCACGGTGTAGCTCAGGCAGCGAAAGCCTGCGCTCTTGGCCTGCGTCACGGTCGAAACATCCCACAGGTTCTGGTTGCACACGATCGCGACGCAATCGAGCGTCAGCGCGGTTTCGAGCCAGCCCTTCCACAGCGTGTCGAGCAGCAGGCCGCGAGGCAATGCAGGCGCTGCGCGTTGTGCGCCTTCCAGCGCGTCAGGTCGGAATGAAGTGAGTAACGGCTGCACGGCTTGGCCTGCCCACAAGCGTTGGGCTTCGGCGGCAACGACTGCACCGGTGCGCGCTTCCACGCCGGGCGTCGGCTTGATTTCGATGTTCAGGAACCAGCCGTTGTGAATGCAGTACCGGGCCAGCGCCGCCATCGTCGGCAGCGGCTCGCCCGCATACGTGCGTGAGTGCCAGCTACCGGCATCGAGCTGCGACAGCTCGCTCCACGGCTTGTCGCCGCCTGTGCCGTGGCCGTTGGTCGTGCGCTCCAGCGTCGCGTCGTGCATCAGGAAGGGCACGCCATCGGCCGACAACTTTGCATCGCACTCGAACATGCGATACCCATACGACGCGCCAACGCGAAACGCTGCCAGCGTGTTCTCGGGTGCGAGCTTGCCGGCGCCCCGATGGGCGATCCAGCGCGGATAAGGCCACTCGGCCATCGAGTCAGATGCGCTTGCCACTTGCAGCGTCGAACCAGTGCACGCGGTCTTCGCGCGGTGCCACGTGAATGATCGAATCAGGCGCGGGCACGGGCTGGTTTTCTTCGCAGCGCACGATGAGTTGTTCGCCCGGCCCGCTCGACGCGCCGTGCAGCCGCCCGTAGACGAGCCGTTCGGCGCCCAGCAATTCAGTCGTCTCGACTTTGACTTCCCAGCCGGTGGGCCTGATGTCGAGATGCTCTGGGCGGATACCCATGATCGAGCCGTCACGCGCACCTGGCGCGGCTTTGAGCAAGTTCATGGGCGGCGATCCGATGAAGCTGGCCACGAACGTGGAGGCAGGGCGGTGATACACCTCTTCGGGTGTGCCGAACTGTTCCATGCGGCCCGCGTTCATCACGATCATGCGCTCGGCCAGCGTCATCGCCTCGACCTGGTCGTGCGTGACGAAGAGCGATGTGATGCCCAGCTCGCGATGCAGCTTCTGGATTTCGATACGTGTTTGCGCGCGCAGCTTCGCGTCGAGGTTCGACAACGGCTCGTCAAACAAAAACACCTGCGGCTGGCGCACGATCGCGCGGCCCATCGCCACGCGCTGGCGCTGCCCGCCCGACAGCTGGCGCGGCTTGCGCTCGAGCAGCTGGCCCAGTTCCAGGATTGCAGCGGCCTTGTCAACGCGCGCCTTGATTTCTGCCTCGGGCACCTTCTTGATCTTCAGCCCGTAGGCCATGTTCTGGAAGACGCTCATGTGCGGATAGAGCGCGTAGTTCTGGAACACCATCGCGATGTCGCGCTCGGCGGGTTCCAGGTCGTTGACGACGCGCCCGCCAATGTCGATCTCGCCGCCCGTGATTTCTTCCAGGCCCGCCACCATGCGCAGCAAGGTGGACTTGCCGCAACCCGACGGCCCGACGATCACCACGAATTCATGATCGGCGATCTCGGCGTTCACGCCGTGGATTACCTGCAGCGCCTGCTTGCCTTTGCCGTACGTCTTGGTGACGTTGCGTAACGTGATTCCAGCCATCTGCGTTTCTTTCTTATTTCTCGGTATCCACCAGGCCTTTGACGAACCACTTCTGCATGAGCATCACGACGAGCGCCGGTGGAATCATTGCGAGCACGGCAGTGGCCATGACGATGTTCCATTCAATCTGCGCGTCGCCGCCCGAGATCATCTGCTTGATGCCCATGACGACCGGGTACATGTTTTCATTCGTCGTGACCAGCAGCGGCCAGAGGTACTGGTTCCAGCCGTAGATGAACTGGATCACGAAGAGCGCCGCCGTGCTTGTGGCTGAAAGCGGCAGCAGCACGTCCTTGAAGAATCGCATCGGGCCGGCGCCATCCATGCGGGCTGCCTCTGCGAGTTCATCGGGCACCGTCAGGAAGAACTGCCGGTACAAAAACGTGGCGGTTGCTGAGGCGATGAGCGGGATAGTCAGGCCCGCATACGTGTTGAGCATGCCGAGGTCGGACACCACTTTGTACGTGGGCAGGATGCGCACTTCGACGGGCAGCATCAGTGTGATGAAGATCGCCCAGAAAAATCCCATGCGAAACGGAAAGCGGAAGTACACGATCGCAAAGGCCGATAGCAGCGAAATCGTGATCTTGCCCACCGTGATGACGAGCGCCATGATCAGGCTGACCATCAGCATGTTGCCCACGGGCGCGTGTGAGCCACCGCCCGTGCGCCCGCCGAAGAGTGCGGTGCGGTAGTTGTCGATCATGGCCGAGCCCGGCGTCATCGGCATGGGCACCTGCACCACATCCTGCGTCGTGTGGGTGGATGCGATGAACGTCAGGTACACAGGGAATGCGACGACGAGCACACCCAGGATCAGCACGAGGTGCGTGACGATCGAGAGAAACCGGTTGCGCTCGACCATCAGTAATTCACTTTCTTTTCGACAAAGCGGAACTGCACGACCGTGAGCACGACCACGATGGTCATGAGAATCGCAGACTGCGCCGCGGAGCCGCCGAGGTCGAGCGCCTTGAAGCCATCGAAGTACACCTTGTAGACGAGGATGGAGGTGTCCTTGCCCGGGCCGCCGTGCGTGGCCGCGTCGATGATGCCGAACGTGTCGAAGAACGCGTACACGATGTTGATCACCAGCAGGAAGAAGGTGGTGGGCGACAGCAGCGGGAACTGGATCGTCCAGAAGCGGCGCCACGGGCCAGCGCCGTCAATGGCAGCAGCCTCGATCAGTGACTTCGGGATGCTCTGCAGGCCCGCGACGAAGAACAGGAAGTTGTACGAGATCTGCTTCCACACGGCAGCCATGACCACCAGCGTCATGGCGTGGTCACCGTCGAGCAGCGGATCCCAGTGGATGCCCACCCTGCGCATCCAGTACGCGATGACGCCAATGCTCGGCGAGAAAAGGAACAGCCAGACGACACCAGCGACAGCCGGCGCCACGGCGTAGGGCCAGATCAGCAGCGTGCGGTAGAACGTCATGCCGCGCACGACGCGGTCGGCGAAGTAGGCCAGGATCAGTGAGAGTGTCAGGCCGAAGAACGCGACGAGCAGCGAGAACTTGGCTGTGACTTTGAACGCCTGCGGATAGGTCTCGTCGTTAAAGAGATTGCGGAAGTTCTCCAGGCCGATCCATTGCACCGACGTGCCGAACGCGTCCTGCTGCTGGAACGACTGGATCAGGGTCTGCGCTGCCGGCCAGAAGAAGAACACCGAGATGATGAGTACCTGCGGCGCAATAAGCACCCAAGGCAGCAACGACGAACGGAAGGTGACGCTTTTTTCCATCTGCCCGGATTATTAGCGCGCTCTTGGCGAGCGACTCACAAAAGAGACGGCCAGCCCCTTGAAGGGCCGGCCGTTGTTGTACTCAAGTCAACAGGCGTAAAGGGCTCAGCCCTTGTTGGCTTTCTCAAAGCGCTCGAGCAGTTCGTTACCACGCTTGACGATGGAATCCAGTGCTTCTTTTGCAGTCTTCTTGCTGGACCACACTTGTTCGAGTTCTTCGTCCTCGATAGTGCGGATCTGCACGTAGTTGCCCAGGCGGATGCCACGCGACTTGTCGGTCGTCTTGCGGATCATCTGGTTCACGGCTGTGTCGGTGCCGGGGTTCTGCTTGTAAAAGCCGGAACTCTCCGTCAACTTGTACGACGCCAGCGTGATCGGCAGGTAGCCCGTCTTCTTGTGGAATTCCGATTGCACTTCGGGGCGCGACAGGTATTCGAAGAAGGTGGCGACACCCTTGTACTCTTCAGGCTTCTTGCCGGCCATGACCCACAGGCTGGCGCCACCGATCACGGTGTTCTGCGGAGCGCCCGGAACGTCTGGGTAGTAGGGCAGGGGTGCCACGGCGAACTTGAACTTGGCGTTCTTGGACACGTTGCCGTAGAAGCCGGACGATGTCGTGATCATGGCGCACTCGCCGGAAACGAACGTAGCTTCGGGGACGTTGGCGCGGCCCTTGTAAACAAACAGGCCCTGCTTGGCCATGTTAGCCAGGTTCTCGATATGACGAACGTGCAGCGGCGAGTTCGCGACCAGGCGCGCGTCCATGCCGTCGAGGCCGTTACGCTTGGTGGCCAGCAACGTGTTGTGCCAGGCAGAGAAGCTCTCCAGCTGGGTCCAGCCTTGCCAGGCCAGCGTGATCGGGCACTTGTGGCCGCTCGCCTTGAGCTTGGCTGCTGCCGACACCACTTCGGGCCAGCTCGACGGCGGCTTCGAGGAGTCGATACCGGCTTTGTCGAACGCGTCCTTGTTGATGTAGAAAACCGTGGTCGAGCTGTTGAACGGGAAGCTCAGCATCTGGCCGTTCGGTGCCGTGTAGTAGCCCGCAACGGCGGGCACGTAGGCGGCGGTGTCGAACTTCTTGCCGGCGTCTGCCATGACCTTGCTCACCGGGACGATAGCGCCCTTGGAGGCCATCATCGTGGCGGTACCCACTTCGAACACCTGCAGGATGGTGGGAGCATTGCCCGCGCGGAACGCGGCAATGGCAGCAGTCATGGACTCGTCATAGCCGCCCTTGTAGACGGGCACGACCTTGTAGTCCTTCTGCTTGGAATTGAAGTCAGCGGCGAGCGCGTTGACGGTCTCGCCATTGACGGCGGTCATCGAGTGCCACCACTGGATTTCGGTCTGTGCCTGCGCGCCGGCAGAGATTGCAAGCGCGACGGCCGCGAGGGAGAGTTTCAGCTTCATTGATGCTCCTGGATGACTTCGGATACGGGTCCTGCCGGACAACTGTCAGGCGGTAGCGCCGAATTTAAGGACTATTTGTGACAGTCAATGTACTGACGCCTTGGCGGGCGCCACAAGCGGGGTTTCCATAAGGTGGCGGCCAGACGGCGAGGCAGGCCCTACGGTCACTGTGCGTTGCTGCACTGCGGTAACATCCTTTTCCAGCCGCGATGCATTCGTTTGGCTGACAGGAAAGCAGCCACTTTGAACGCTCCGATTTCGCTCCAACAGCTGGTCGCCTCGGCCGACAGCGACGCCCCGCGCCTGCGCGAGATTCCGTACAACTACACCTCGTTTTCCGACCGCGAGATCGTCATTCGCCTGCTGGGCATGCGCGCCTGGGCGCTGCTGAACCAGTTGCGCGAGGAAAGGCGCACGGGCCGCTCGGCGCGCATGCTGTACGAGGTGCTGGGCGATATCTGGGTCGTGCAGCGCAACCCGTACCTGCAAGACGACCTGCTCGACAACCCGCGTCGCCGCGGCCAGCTGGTCGATGCGTTGAACCACAGGCTCGGTGAGGTCGAAAAGCGGCGCACACCCGGCGCCGATGCCGAACGCGATGCCCTGGTCGGTGAACTCCTCAAGGACGCCCGCGAAGCGGTGCGCGCCTTCGACACGAGCTTTCGTGACATGGCGCAGCTGCGCAGGCAGACGCAGCGTGCGCTGCGCCGCTACACGGCCCGGGACAACATCAAGTTCGACGGCCTGTCGCGCGTGTCGCACGTGACCGATGCGACCGACTGGCGGGTGGAATATCCGTTTGTGGTCCTCACGCCCGACACCGAGGCCGAGATGGCGGGCCTGGTCAAGGGGTGTATCGACCTGGGCCTGACGATCATTCCGCGCGGGGGCGGCACGGGCTACACGGGCGGCGCAATCCCGCTGACGTGGAAGAGCGCGGTGATCAACACCGAAAAGCTCGAAGCGATGACCGAGGTCGAGATGGTGTCGCTGCCGGGCCATGCGCAGCCGCTGCCGACCATCTGGACTGAAGCGGGCGTGGTGACGCAACGCGTTGCCGATGCAGCTGAGCGCGGCGGTTTCGTCTTTGCAGTTGATCCGACATCGGCCGAAGCATCGTGCATTGGCGGCAACATCGCCATGAACGCGGGCGGCAAGAAAGCCGTGTTGTGGGGCACAGCGCTCGACAACCTGGCCTCCTGGCGCATGGTCACGCCGCAGGCGCAGTGGCTCGAAGTCACGCGCATGGACCACAACCTGGGCAAGATCCATGACGCCGAGGTTGCCACCTTTGAATGCCGTTATTTCGAGGCCGACGGCAAGACGCCGGTGCGCACCGAAACCCTGGTGATCCCCGGAAGCACTTTCCGCAAGGAAGGGCTGGGCAAGGACGTGACCGACAAGTTCCTGTCGGGCCTGCCGGGCATCCAGAAGGAAGGCTGTGACGGCCTCATCACGAGTGCGCGCTGGGTGGTGCACCGCATGCCCAAGCACACGCGCACTGTGTGCCTCGAATTCTTCGGCAACGCACGCGATGCGGTGCCAAGCATTGTGGAAATCAAGGACTTCATGTTTGCCGAGCAGGTGCGCACAGGCGTGCTGCTGGCCGGGCTCGAGCACCTCGACGACCGCTACCTGAAGGCTGTGGGCTATGCGACGAAGTCCAAGCGCGCCGTCTTGCCGAAGATGGTGCTGGTGGGCGACATCGCTGGCGACAACGCCGATGACGTGGCGCGGGCTACTTCCGAGGTTGTGCGCATCGCCAATTCGCGTAGCGGCGAAGGCTTTGTGGCGATCAGCCCCGAAGCGCGCAAGAAGTTCTGGCTGGACCGCAAGCGCACCGCTGCGATCAGCAAACACACCAACGCCTTCAAGATCAACGAAGACGTCGTCATTCCGTTGCCGCGCATGGCCGAGTACACCGATGGCATCGAGCGCATCAACATCGAGCTGTCGCTGGCTAACAAGCTCAAGCTGGCTGATGAGCTGATTGCTTTCTTCAGCCGCGGCTCGCTTCCTTTGGGCAAGCAGGATGACGCGAGCGAAATTCCGTCGGCCGAACTGCTCGAAGACCGCGTGACGCAGGCGCTGGACTTGCTGCGCGCGGTGCGCGCGCAGTGGCAGGACTGGCTGGACAACGTTGATCCACTGTTTGCCCAGCTGCAAGAGCATTCGCTGCGCGCGAGCTGGAAGACGCAGATTCGCGCGCCGCTGCAGACGATATTCAGCGGCGACCCGTTTGCCGCGATCCTGGCCGAGTGCGCGGCCATTCACCAACGCGTACTTAAAGGGCGCGTCTGGGTGGCGCTGCACATGCACGCGGGCGACGGCAATGTGCACACCAACATCCCGGTCAACAGCGACAACTACGAGATGCTGCAGACGGCGCATGGGGCCGTGAAACGCATCATGGTGCTGGCGCGCGCGCTCAATGGCGTGATCTCGGGCGAGCATGGCATCGGCATCACCAAGCTGGAGTTCCTGACTGACGACGAGCTCAAGCCGTTTGCCGACTACAAGCAGCGAGTCGATCCGCAGGGGCGTTTCAATCGTGGCAAGCTGCTGCGTCACGCGCAAGTTGACTCGGCGACATCCGTGTATGCCGACTTGACGAACGCCTACACGCCGTCTTTCGGGCTGATGGGCCACGAGTCGCTGATCATGCAGCAGTCCGATATCGGCGCCATCGCCGAAAGCATCAAGGACTGCCTGCGTTGCGGCAAGTGCAAGCCGGTGTGTGCCACGCACGTGCCGCGCGCGAACCTGCTCTACAGCCCGCGCAACAAGATCCTGGCGACCTCGCTGCTGGTCGAGGCGTTTCTCTATGAAGAGCAGACGCGGCGCGGTGTTTCGATCAAGCACTGGCAGGAATTCGAAGATGTCTCCGATCACTGCACCGTGTGCCACAAGTGCGAGTCGCCTTGCCCGGTGAAGATTGACTTCGGCGATGTGTCGATGAACATGCGCAACCTGCTGCGCAAGATGGGGCAAAAGAGCTTCCGCCCCGGCAATGCGGCGGCCATGCTCATGCTGAACGCGACGAATCCCGAGACGATCAAGGTCATGCGATCGGCGATGGTCGATGTGGCCTTCAAGGTGCAGCGGCTGGCCAATGACCTGCTGCGCGGGCTTGCGCGCAAGCAGGCCGCAAGACCGCCGTCCACGCACGACCGCGCGCCTGTCAAAGAGCAGGTCATCCACTTCATCAACAAGAAGTTGCCTGGTGGTTTGCCCAAGAAAACTGCGCGTGCCTTGCTGGACATCGAGGACAAGGACTACGTCCCTATCATTCGCAACCCGAAGGCAACGACGGCCGAGACGGAGGCGGTCTTCTACTTCCCGGGCTGCGGCTCTGAGCGCCTCTTCTCGCAGGTCGGGCTTGCCACGCAGGCGATGCTCTGGCACGCGGGTGTGCAGACGGTGCTGCCACCGGGCTATCTGTGCTGCGGTTATCCGCAGCGCGGCTCCGGGCAGTTCGACAAGGCCGAGAAGATCATCACGGACAACCGGGTGCTCTTCCACCGCGTGGCCAACACGCTGAACTACCTCGACATCAAGACCGTTGTGGTCAGTTGCGGCACTTGCTACGACCAGCTGCAGGGCTACGAGTTCGACAAGATCTTTCCGGGCTGCCGCATCATCGACATCCACGAGTACCTGCTTGAAAAGGGGATCACGCTCGACTTGTCCGACCCTGCAGCGGCCAGCGGCTACCTGTTCCACGACCCTTGCCATTCGCCCATGAAGCTGCAGGAGCCGATGAAGACGGTGAAAGCGCTGATGGGCGACAACATTCGCAAGTCCGAGCGTTGTTGCGGTGAGTCCGGCACGTTCGGCGTCACGCGGCCGGACATTTCCACGCAGGTGAGATTCCGCAAGGAAGAGGAACTGCGCAAAGACGAGGTGGCACTTCGTTCGTCCATGAAGGACGCGCCCAACGGGCCTGGCGACAAAGGCAACATCAAGATCCTCACGAGCTGCCCGAGCTGCCTGCAGGGCCTGTCGCGATACGGCAACGACCTGCAGAACGGCCTGCTGGAGGCGGACTACATCGTGGTCGAGATGGCCAACCGCATCCTGGGCGACAACTGGATGGCTGATTACGTGCATGTGGCCAACAGCGGCGGCATCGAGCGGGTGCTGGTGTGAGTCGCGCCGCCGGCTGCCCGTTGTGCGAGGGGCCGGGCGGCAGTCTTGTTTTCGAATGTGCTGCCTTTCGCGTCATCCGCGCGAATGAGGCCGGATTTCCCGCGTTCTACCGGGTGGTGTGGCAAGAACATGTCGCGGAATTTTCGGACCTGTCGCCCGCCGATCGATCCGTCGTCATGAGCGCGGCCGTTGTGGTCGAGCAAGCGCTGCGCGAGGTGCTCCAGCCCGACAAGATCAACCTCGCCGCATTGGGCAACGCCGTACCGCATCTTCATTGGCATGTTGTCGCGCGCTACCGCTGGGACGAGCGATTTCCCGCATCGGTGTGGTCGCCCGTGCTGCGCGCACCCGACGCTGCCAGTCTTCAGGCAGTCGAAGCGAAACTCGAAGCGCTCGATGCGCTGATTTCGCAGCGCTTGAGGGCCGGGTCCGGAAATTGCACGGGCTTGTGACTTCTGCACGCATCCCCCTGCATAGGGGGATGCAGCGGTAGTGGCGGCAAGCACAAGCGTGTATAACCGCCGATGAGAAGTGGTTATCAGAGGTAACGTGAGCTCTCCGGAGGTGTTTGATCATGCTGGCCCGACAAATTGAAAAACCGGCGTTCGCGCCAGGTGCGCTGACCGGTCTCGCCATCGGCCTGTGTCTGCTGGTTGTAGCGGCGCAATCGCACGCACAGACCGCCGGCGAGGTGGAGTTCTCCCGCGGCGTTGGTTTCGCCCAGACGCCGGGGCAGACCCCCCGCACGCTTGGCAAGGGCTTGCCCCTTCGCGAAGGCGACCGGCTCACAACGTCAGATGGCGCCTCTGCCATCATCAAACTCGAAGACGGCACCCGCATGACGGTGCGGCCCAATTCCGAACTGGTCCTGACGCAATATCACTTCAAGGAAAACGCGCCCGACAACAGCATGCTGATGCAGCTGGTGCGGGGCGGTTTTCGCGCAGTGACCGGGCTCATCTCCAAGAACGCGCCGAATGCGGCGAAGGTGCAGACCAACACGGCAACGATCGGCATCCGTGGCACTGACTTTGATGCGCGCGTGTGCGCGCGCGAGTGCGGGGCCGAGTCGGCCAAGGTCGAGGAAAAGGCCCGGCCGAACGCCGTGCTGGCCAGCGCCAAGGTCGTGAACTCGCGCGGTGAAGTCAATGCGACCGACGCGAGCGGCACGCGCCGCCGCGTTGTCGATGGCGGCAGCATCTACCCGGGCGACCTGGTCGAAACGGGCGCAGGCACGAATGCCGTGCTCGCGTTCCGCGACGAAAGCAAGGTCACGCTGGGCTCCACGACGCGCTTCCGTGTCGACAACTTCGTGTACGACGAAAAGAACGCCGGCGAAGGCCGCTTCCTGGTCTCGTTGCTCAAGGGCTCCGTGCGCGCATTGACGGGGTTGATCGGCAAGGCCAACACGCGCAACGTCGGCTACGCGACCGCCACGGCCACCATCGGTATCCGCGGCAGCGGCGGCGACATCGTCTGCACCGGCGCCTGCGCAGGCGAGCCGGGCGCGCCAGGCACTGGCCTGACTGTGTATGCATGGCTCGACTCGTTCACCGTGTCGCCTTGCGCGGCAGGCAGCCAGCCATTGACTCAAGGCGGCTCCTGCAATGCAACGGCGCTTCAAGTGCTTCAAGCGGGCCAGGGCCTCTATATCCCGCCCACAGGCCCGATGCAGTTCATTGCGAATCAGCCGACGATCGACGCGCCGCGCCCGGATGGCGTCGTCGTTCCGCCGAAGTTGTTTTCTGGCGACAACGTTCCGGAAAACAGTGAAGGGCTTTTTGTCTTCGTTCGCGACGGCCACATCGAGATCGCCACTGCGAATGACATCTTGCAGCTGGGCAAGGGCGAAGCCGGTTTTGCGGGGCTCGGCGGTGAGACGCGTCGGCCGAACACGGTGCCGCGATTCCTCGATTTCGACAAGATTCCCCTGCCCAATTCCAAGAACCCGCTGCTTGTGAGCGTTCTGAACGAGTCGGGCGTCAAGACCGGGGGCCAGTGCAAATAGCATTTGGCGGGGTGACAAGAACGTAACGCCGATGAGACAATTCCCGCTCATCGGTTACCAATAAGAGGGCGAGAATCCTATGGTCACAGGGCTTTTTGCGCCCCGTTCACGCGGCGGCCTGAACCGCCTGAGCTGGGCAGTCGCGGTCGCGTTTTGCGCAACCGGTTCTGTACTGGCCCAGGCACCCACCAACGCGCCGATGGCCTCCGCGGCCCCAACGCCGGTGTTTGCCATCAAGGGTTTCAAAATCACCGGCGACAACCCGCTCGGTGATGGCGACACCTCCAGCGTCCTCGCCCCCTTCCTGCGCAGCGACGCAACGATCGATACGCTCCAGAAAGCCACCGCAGCGCTTGAAACCGCCTTGCGCGACAGGGGCTTCGGCCTGCATCGCGTTGCCTTGCCACCGCAGGAAGTCGGCGACACCGTCACACTGAATATCGTCAAGTTCACGATCGGCAAGGTCGTGATCGAGGGCCGTTCGATCTACGACGAGGCCAATGTCCGCGGCACGCTGCCCGAGCTGCGCGAAGGCGAGAGTCCGAACTTCAAGACGCTGGCCATCCAGACTGCGATCGCCAACGAAAACCCCAACAAGCTGATTCAGCTGGGGTTGAAAGAAGGTGACGAGGCCGACAAGATCGACGCCACGATCACCGTCAGCGAAAAGAAGCCATGGAATTTTGCGGCCAGCCTGTCCAACGGCGGCTCGCCATCGTCCGGGCGTGACCGGTTCACGATTTCGGGTGGCCACTCCAACCTGTTCAACCGCGACCACAGCTTTGCCGCCGCCTACACGACGTCCCTGCAGAAGACGGGCGACGTCAAGCAGCTCGGCCTGACCTATCGCGTTCCGCTGTATGCGTACGGCGGCGTGCTCGGTGCCACCTACACGCGCTCCGACGTGGTGGGTAATTTCGGTACCTTCTCGAGCACCGGCGCTGGCCATACCCTGGGCGTCAACTACACGCTGCACATGCCGCCCGATGGTGGTCAGCGCACCTACTGGACCTTCGGCCTGGACGACAAGGTGTTCGACGCCACCGTGATCAACGGCGTCGTCGCGCCCGGCCTCGTCGACAGGCGCAGCCGTCCCCTGACCGTGGGCTACAGCTCGCGCACCGACACTGACACGGCATCCTGGTCGTGGAATGCCGATCTGGCCATGAACACGGGCAGCGGCAACAACAACGACCTCTTCTCCTACCAGAACGAAAACGCGCGCATCGACACTGTTCACTGGAAGGCCCTGCGCGGTGCCTTCAGCTACGTTGCACCGTTCGCCAACAAGGAATGGGTCTGGGCTGTTCGTGGTCAGTATCAGTACAGCCCCGATGTATTGATTGCTGGCGAGCAGTTCGGCCTGGGCGGTCTGGGTTCTGTGCGCGGCACGGACATCGACAGGCCCATTACGGGCGACAGTGGTCTGTCGGGCACCTTCGAAGTGACTTCGCCCGAGGTCTCTCCCGGCTTGCGCTTCATCGGTTTCTTCGATGCCGGCTACCTGAGCAACAACAAGTCGAATGGCCTGGCCGACAAGCCCACATCTGACTGGCTGAGCAGCGTGGGCCTGGGCCTGCGTTATTCCGCAGAGCCGTTTGCGCTCTCCATGGATTACGGCCGCCTGATTCATGGCAGCAAAGTGCCATTGATCCTGAACTCCGCCGCGCCCAAGCGCGGGGACGACCGCTTCTACCTGAGCTTGTCCGTACGGTTCTGACGCGTCTTCAAGCAGGCCTGCGCAGCCTAGAATCTGCGCATGGCAGGTTTACGCTCCGACTCTCCAACTCCGTCGTCACTCACGGTTCACGGCAAATCGCGCGTCATTGAAGTCGTCTTTTCGGATGGCGCGCATTTCCGTATCCCGTTCGAGTTGATGCGCGTGTATTCGCCATCGGCCGAAGTGCAGGGGCACGGACCAGGCCAGGAAGTACTGCAGACCGGCAAGCGCGACGTAGGGCTGCTGGCACTCGAGCCCGTCGGCAACTACGCTGTGCAGCCGAGGTTCTCCGACGGCCACGACACCGGCATCTTCTCGTGGGACTACCTGTATTTCCTGGGCTCGCAAGAAGCCAGGCTGTGGTCTGACTATGAGCGCCGCCTTGGTGAGGCAGGGCTCGGGCGCGACTCGCCGATGCCCGAAAAAGCCGGCCACGGCTGCAGCCATTGATTCAATGCATACCCGGCACCACCTGAGGGTTGTGTCCACGCAGGGCCAGATAGGGCCTAGCATGCAACCCATTCACCCTGGACCCCACGATGAGCAAGACCCATTTCGGCTTTGAGTCCGTTGATGAACGCGAGAAGGCCAAGCGCGTTCGCGGCGTGTTTGATTCTGTCGCGCCGAAATACGACGTGATGAACGACCTCATGTCCATGGGCCTGCACCGCGCGTGGAAGGCCTTCACGATGCTCGTTGCGAATGCCAGGCCCGGTGATCGTGTCCTCGACATTGCAGGCGGCACTGGCGACCTCGCGCTGGCATTTGCCAGGAAGGTCGGCACGACCGGTATGGTGGTGCACACCGACATCAACGAGGCCATGTTGCGCACCGGCCGGGACCGGCTGCTGGACGCCGGCGTCGTGCTGCCAACGCTGGTCTGCGACGCAGAGAAACTGCCATTTGCAAGCGGGAGCTTCGATACGGTGACTGTGGCCTTCGGCCTGCGCAACATGACCCACAAGGACGAGGCGCTGGCTGAAATGAATCGCGTCCTCAAAGCCGGCGGCAAACTGCTCGTGCTCGAATTCTCGAAGGTCGCCCAGCCCCTGTCGAAGGTGTACGACTGGTACTCGTTCAATGTGTTGCCACAGCTGGGCCGCCTCGTCGCCGGCGATGCGGCAAGCTACAAGTACCTTGCCGAGTCGATCCGCGTGCATCCGGGGCAGGAAGAACTCAAGTCCATGATGAAGAAAGGCGGCTTTGGGCATGTGGACTTTCATAACCTGACGGGCGGCGTCGTCGCCCTGCATGTTGGAATCAAGTGCTAGCAGGACGTTTCGTTCTACAGGAGACAAGAAAATGAAGATGTGGACTTGGGCGCTCGTCGCCATGCTGACCTTCGGCAGTCTTGACGCCGAGGCCGCGCGTCGACTGGGTGGTGGCAGCTCGATGGGCCGGCAGTCAAACAACGTCACGCAGCGCGAGGCCGCCAAGCCTGCCGCGCCCGCCAACCAGAACCAGGCCACCCCCGCGCCCGCCGCCCCCGGTGCTGCTGCCGCGGCGCAACCACCCAGGAGGCCATGGGGCGCCATGCTGGGCGGCCTGGCCGCTGGCCTGGGCCTCGCCTGGCTTGCCCATTCGCTTGGGCTGGGCGCTGAGTTCGGCCAGTTCCTGATGATTGCGCTGCTCGTGCTGGTCGTCATGATGGTGATCGGCTTCGTGATGCGCTCGCGCCGCGGACCACCTGCGCGGCAGCGCACGTACGCGTTTGAAGGCGCTGGCGGACCGGCTGATGTCGCCGCATCGCCGCCGCAGTACAGCCCTGACAAGGTCGGCAACGATGCCTCGGCGCGCCCCTGGGAGCGCAGCAGCATGGCATTCGATTCGTCCAAGTACAACGGGCAGGGCAGTGGCGTGCAGATCGGCTCGGCCCTTGCGGGGCCGCAGTCGTGGGGCGTGCCTGCGGGCTTCGACACCCGAGGCTTCGTGACGGCGGCCAAGCGCAACTTCATCACCCTGCAAGACGCCTGGGACCGCTCCGACATGGTGTCGCTGCGCTCGATGATGACCGACGACATGCTGGTCGAGATCAAGTCGCAGCTGGCCGAGCGGGAGAACCACACGGCGGGCCAGCCGAACAAGACGGACGTCGTCATGCTCGAGGCGCAGTTGCTCGGTATTGAAGACCTGGGCAACGACTACATGGCCAGCATTGAATTCTCCGGGATGATCCGCGAAGACCCGTCGAGTGGCCCGAGCCCATTTCGCGAGGTGTGGAACATGACCAAACCCAAGAGCGGCACAAGCGGATGGCTGGTCGCTGGAGTCCAGGCGCTGCAATGAGGTTTGGCGTTGGGCGTTGAGCGTGGGGCGTGACTTCGCAAAACGCTGAACGCCGAGCGCTCAACCCATAATAGGGGGATGGCCACACCATCCCCCTTTGCATTTCTGGACGACTTCGTTTCCAAGGTGACCCGCGGGTTGCAGCCACCGGCATGGGTGGTCGAGGAAGTCCAGCGCCGCATCGTTCTTGTTGTCAACCACGTGCTCATGCAAGAGAGTGAAGCGACTTCCCGTCTCGCGAAACAGGCGGGCCGCGTGGTCGAGGCGCGCTGGCGTGTATTCACGATGCGCCTGGCCATCACGCCCGCGGGTCTGTTTGACATCGCCTCTGCGGCGGTCGCACCCGATCTCACGCTCACCCTCACTGAAGAGTCCCCCTGGGGTTTGGCGCAGGCCGCCTTGCGTGGCGACAAACCGCCGGTGCGCATTGCGGGCGACGTGCAATTCGCCGCAGAGATCAACTGGCTGGTGGAGAACGTGCGCTGGGATCTGGAGGAAGACCTCTCGCGCGTCATCGGCGACGCACCTGCTCACGCCATCGGCGAAGCGGCGCGCCGCGCGACGCAGGCGCTGCGGCAATTTGTCGCTCGCTCGCCGGGCGCGCCGGACAAGCCGGGCCCGGTGACCGTGGCGACGCCTGAGCCAACCACGAGTCCCCAGGCCGGTTCATGACGCGCTACCTGCGCGGTATCTTCATCGTCTGGGTGGCGTGGCGCTACGGGCTGGACGAGCTTCTTTTGCAGAGCTTCAAGCGGCCAGGCCTCACGGCCTTTGCCCGCGTCATGGCCTTCGGCCGGAACTTGCGCGCACCACGGGGCCAGCGGCTGCGCGAAGCACTGGAGCATCTAGGCCCCATCTTCGTGAAATTCGGGCAAGTGCTGTCCACGCGCCGTGACTTGCTGCCCCCCGACGTCGCAGACGAGCTCGCGCTGCTGCAAGACCGCGTGCCGCCATTCGACTCGTCGATCGCCATCGCGACGATCGAGCGCGCATTTCGCAAACCCATCGACACCATCTTCACCAGCTTTGAACGTGAGCCGGTGGCCAGCGCCTCGATCGCGCAGGTTCACTTTGCAACGCTGATCACCCGCGACGGGCAGACGCGCCAGGCCGCTGTGAAAGTGCTTCGACCGGGGATGCTCCCCGTCATCGACAAAGACATCGCCCTCATGCGAATGATGGCCGGCTGGATCGAGCGAATTTCAGACGATGGCAAGCGCCTGAAACCGCGTGAAGTTGTCGCCGAATTCGACAAGTACCTGCACGACGAACTCGACCTCATGCGCGAGGCAGCCAACGCTGCGCAGTTGCGCCGCAATATGGCCGGCCTCGACCTCGTGCTCATCCCCGAGATGTACTGGGACTATTGCCATCCGGAAGTGATGGTGATGGAGCGCATGTACGGCCTGCCGATCAACCAGATCGACAAGCTGCGCGAGGCGGGCGTCGATCACAGGCAACTGGCACGCGACGGCGTCACCATCTTTTTCACGCAGGTGTTTCGCGACGGTTTCTTTCACGCCGACATGCACCCCGGCAACATCCAGGTGAGCCTGGCGCCGGCCACGTTCGGGCGCTACATCTCGCTGGACTTCGGGATCATCGGCACGCTCACGGAGCACGACAAGGAATATCTCGCCCAGAACTTCACCGCGTTCTTCCGGCGCGACTACAAGCGGGTGGCGGAACTGCACATCGAGTCCGGCTGGGTGCCTGGCGACACGCGCGTGGACGAACTCGAGTCCGCGATCCGCAGCGTGTGTGAGCCTTACTTCGACAGGCCGCTCAAGGAAATATCGCTCGGCCTCGTGCTGATGCGCCTGTTCCAGACCTCGCGCCGCTTCAACGTCGAGATCCAGCCGCAGCTCGTGCTGCTGCAAAAGACACTGCTGAATATCGAAGGGCTGGGGCGCGACCTCGACCCGGAGCTCGACCTGTGGGCCACGGCCAAGCCGTTCCTCGAGAAATGGATGATCGAGCAGGTCGGCCCCCAGAAACTGTTGCAGGAGCTGCGCGACCAGGCGCCGCGCTACGCCAAGCTCCTGCCCGAGCTGCCGAGGCTGGTGCACCAGTTCCTGCGGCAGCGCCAGGACGGTGAGCGCAACGAGCTGATCGAGCTGCTTGCCGAGCAAAAGCGCACCAACCGGCTGCTGCAGACACTGGTGGCAGGTGGCGTGGGTTTTGCTCTGGGGCTGCTGGTGATGCAGTTCTTCCTGCGCATTCCGATGTTTTAGGACTGCGTCCGGATTTTTCGCATAATGCGCACCCAGCAAGTGGCGCAAACGAAACTGCCGCAAAACGATTGGGGCTCGCATGAATAACACGCTGATCACGTTCGTCGTCCTGTATCTGCTCGGCACGCTCGCCATTGGCGTCTGGGCCGGAACACGCATCAAGAACACGACCGACTTCGCCATCGCCGGGCGGCGCTTGCCACTGATCATGGTGGTGACCACCACGTTCGCCACCTGGTTTGGCGCCGAGACCGTGATGGGCATTCCGGCGAAGTTCGTGCAGAGCGGTTTGAATGCCGTGGTCGAAGACCCGTTTGGCGCCGGCACCTGCCTGATCCTGGTCGGCCTGTTCTTCGCGACCAAGCTCTACAAGATGAACCTGCTGACGATTGGCGACTTCTACCGCCAGCGATTCGGCCGCGGCATCGAAGTGTTCTGCTCGATGGCGATCATCCTGAGCTACCTCGGCTGGGTGGCTGCGCAGATCACGGCGCTGGGTGTTGTCTTCTCGGTGCTCACCAATGGTGCGATGTCGGAAGTGACGGGCATGGTCGTCGGCACGCTCGCCGTGCTGGTGTATGTGGTGATTGGCGGCTTCCTCGCTGTCGCCTGGACGGACTTCATCCAGATGATCGTGCTGGTCGTGGGTATGTCGATCATTGCGATCTTTGCGAGCGACCTTGCGGGCGGCGCGAGCAACGTCATCGCGCTGGCGCAGAACAAGGAGCTGTTCAAGTTCCTGCCCGCACCCACCTTCACTGAGATCGCCTTCTTCGTTGGCGCGGCCCTGACCATGATGCTTGGCAGCATCCCGCAACAGGACGTCTTCCAGCGGGTCATGTCCGCGAAGGACCAGAACACGGCACGCAATGGCGCCGTGATTGGCGGTGTGAGCTACATCCTGTTTGCGTTCGTGCCCATGTTCATCGTGGCGAGCGCCGTGGTCGTGATGGGCGAAAGCGCGCTGTCGCTCGCCAAGGACGACTACCAGCGGCTGCTGCCCACGTTCGTGCTGACCAAGATGCCGCTGATCATGCAGATCCTGTTCTTCGGTGCGCTGCTCTCGGCGATCAAGAGCACGTCGTCGGCAACGCTGCTCGCGCCTTCGACCAGCTTCGTGGAAAACATCCTGAAGAACCTGCGCCCCGGCATGAAAGACAAGGAGCAGCTGTTCGCGATGCGCGCCACCATCGTTGTCTTCACCGGTGTCGTGCTGGCCTATGCGATTGCGATGAAGGGCACGTCGATCTATGACCTCGTGTCGTCGGCCTACCAGGTCACGCTGGTCGGCGCGTTCGTGCCGCTGGTGATGGGGCTCTACTGGAAGCGCGCGACGACCCAGGGCGCGATCTTGTCCGTTGCAGCCGGCATCGCTGTCTGGGTGGCCTTCTTTCCGCAAGTCGGTGGCGAGGAGTTGAGCAAGTTGTTCCCGGGGCAGCTGGCGGGGCTGGCCGCTGCGTTCGTTGGCATGATTGCCGGCTCGCTGTTGCCGCAGGTGCTGAAGAACCGGCATGAGCATACGAGTCACCTGGTGCCGGGGGCTTCGGTTTAGTTTCGGGGCGCTCGCGTCAGGGGGACTCTGGCTGTCTGTTCGGGGTCGTCTGTTCAGGGCGCTCGCGGCAGGTGGACTCTGGCGGGGCCTCATGCTTTTGTGGTTTGCGCTGTCGCGCAAACGTCGCTTCAAGAATTGGCTCGAAGCCGGTGCGAAAGAAACTCGCTGCGCGTTCGCAAGCGGACTCTCCGCTCAGACAACTTTCGCAGCTAGATGACGTGTCGCGCTAAAGCGCGATCCGGCTTCGAGCCAATTCTTGAAGCCACAAAAGAAATCGGCCCCACCAGAGTCCACCTGCCGCGAGTTCACCAACTGGGGGTGGTGACAAAGTCTCGGCTCGCTTCGCATTGCCTGGAATGAGGGACAGTGCGGTAGAGCGAGACGGTGTTTGCGGCCAATTGCTGCGTGCACTCACCGGCAAGAAGCAGAGCGGTCGGTATCTCGTTGATCAAGCGCAGCTGTTGGCTCGTGGCAGGCGGACTCTGGCGCGGCCGACTTTTGTGAGCGGCTTTGAAATTTGTCTTCAGGCCGGATCGCGCTTGCGCGACGCGTGAACTGACTCGCAAAAGCTGTTTGACCGGAGAGTTTGCTTGCAAACTCGCAGGGAGTTCTTTTGCGCCGGCCTGAAGACAAATTTCAAAGCGAAGTTTGCGCGACTAGCGCAAACCGTCACAGCAGGAGGCCGCGCCAGAGTCCGCCTGACGCGAGCTGCCCTGGACAGACAGAGCGCCCTGAACAACCAGAGCCCCCCCCCGAAACAAAGAGAGCGCCCTGAACAGAGCAGACAACCGCCAAAGTCTCGCACCACCAAGGCCAAAACGGTTGAGTTTTCACCCTGCCGCCTATAATTGAAGGCTTTGCAACTGGCCGCGCCGCGCGTGCCGCCAACCCGTCCAACCCATGCCTATCTACGCCTACAAGTGCGCCACCTGCGGCCATGCCAAAGACGTGCTTCGGAAAATCAGCGATCCCCCGCTGACGACCTGCCCTGCGTGTGGCGCGGAAACCTTCGTCAAGCAAGTCACGGCGGCCGGCTTCCAGCTCAAGGGCTCGGGCTGGTACGCAACAGACTTCAAGAACGGATCGGGCGCAACCGTTGCCGCACCCTCAGACAAATCAGACAAGTCAGGCGATGGCGCAGCACCTGCTGAAGGCGCCAAGCCTGCTGAGTCGAAAGCCGCCGACGCCAAGCCCGCCGATTCCACACCGAAGCCAGCCGTGAGCGCACCCGCGCCGTCGGCCAGCAAAGACTGAAAGGGCACGACGTGGCCCCGCTTCGCAAATGGCTCCTCTCCGGCTTGCTGGTGATCGTCCCCGTGGCGATCACCATTGCCGTGCTGCAGTGGATCATCGGCACCCTCGACCAGACGCTGCTCATCCTGCCTGAGGCGTGGCGGCCCGACAAACTGATCGGCGTGCACATCCCGGGCTTTGGCGTGCTGCTCACGCTGGGCATCCTGCTGCTCACAGGCGCTGTGGTGAGCAACTTCATCGGCAAGAAGCTCGTGGGCTGGGGTGACAAAGTCGTCAGCCGCATCCCTGTCGTGCGTTCGATCTATTCGAGCGTCAAGCAAGTCTCCGACACCCTGTTTTCCGAAGGCGGCAACGCCTTTCGCACGGCAGTGCTCGTGCAGTGGCCGCGTGAAGGCGTCTGGACGATTGCGTTCGTCACTGGCGCGCCGGGCGGTGAAGTCGCCGCGCACCTCGATAGCGACTACCTCAGTGTTTATGTTCCCACCACGCCCAATCCCACGGGCGGCTATTTCGTGATGCTCCCCAAGAGCGACTGCGTCGAGCTGAAGATGAGCGTGGATGAAGCGCTCAAGTACGTCATCTCGATGGGCGTCGTCGTACCCGGCAGCGTTCGTTAAGGCAGGCCCGCCTCCAGCGCCTGCCGCTCCTTTGTCAAGAAAGTCTGCTCCTATGTCTTCCCAAATGCGCACCACCTACTGCGGCCTCGTGACCGAGGCGCTGTTGGGCCAAACCGTCACCCTGTGCGGCTGGGTCAATCGCCGGCGCGATCACGGCGGCGTGATCTTCGTGGACGTGCGTGACCGCGAAGGCTACGTGCAAGTCGTCTGCGACCCCGACCGCGCCGACATGTTCAAGACGGCCGAAGGCCTGCGCAACGAGTTCTGCGTGCAGGTCAAGGGCCTCGTGCGCTCACGCCCCGACGGCACGACCAACGACAACATCAAGAGCGGCAAGATCGAAGTGCTGTGCCACGAGCTGACGGTGCTCAACCCGTCCGTCACACCGCCGTTCCAGCTCGACGACGAAAACCTGTCCGAGACGACGCGCCTTGTGCACCGCGTGCTCGACCTGCGCCGCCCGTACATGCAGAACAACCTGATGCTGCGCTACAAGGTGACGATGGAGGTGCGCAAGTTCCTCGATGCCAACGGCTTCATCGACATCGAAACGCCGATGCTCACCAAGAGCACGCCCGAGGGCGCGCGCGACTACCTCGTGCCTTCACGCGTGCACGACGGCATGTTCTTCGCGCTGCCGCAGTCGCCGCAGCTGTTCAAGCAGCTGCTGATGGTGGCCGGCTACGACCGCTACTACCAGATCACCAAATGCTTCCGCGACGAAGACCTGCGCGCTGACCGCCAGCCTGAGTTCACGCAGATCGACGTCGAGACATCGTTCCTCACGGAAGAGGAAATCCGCACGATGTTCGAAGGCATGATTCGCAGCACCTTCATGAACGTGAAGGGCATCGATATCGGCGCCTTCCCCGTGATGAAGCACGCCGACGCAATGCGCCTGTACGGCTCCGACAAGCCTGACCTGCGCGTGAAGATGGAATTCACCGAAATCACCGACGTGATGAAAGACGTTGATTTCAAGGTGTTCTCCGGCCCTGCCAATGCGGAAGACGGCCGCGTGGTGGCGTTGCGCGTGCCCGGCGGCTCCGACATGAGCCGCAGCGAGATCGACGGCTACACCGAGTTCGTGAAGATCTACGGTGCCAAGGGCCTGGCGTGGATCAAGGTCAACGATGCAGCAGCCGGCCGCGAAGGCCTGCAGTCGCCCATCGTGAAGAACCTGCACGACGCAGCCATCGCCGAGATTCTCAAGCGCACGGGCGCGGCCAATGGCGACCTGATCTTCTTCGGCGCCGACAAGGCCAAGGTCGTGAACGACGCCATCGGCGCGCTGCGCGTGAAGGTCGGTCACAGCCCGTTCGGCAAGGCGCACGGCCTGGTCGAAGGCGAGTGGCGCCCGCTGTGGGTCATCGACTTCCCGATGTTCGAGTTCGACGAAGACGCACAACGCTGGAACGCCGTTCACCACCCGTTCACTTCGCCCAAGGATGGTCACGAAGACTTGCTGGAAACCGATCCGGGCAAGGCTGTTGCCAAGGCGTACGACGCCGTGCTCAACGGCATCGAACTCGGCGGTGGCTCCGTTCGTATCCATCGTGAAGACGTGCAGAGCAAGGTATTCCGCGCGCTCAAGATCGACGCTGAAGAGGCACAGCTGAAGTTCGGCTTCCTGCTCGACGCACTGCAATACGGCGCGCCGCCGCACGGCGGCATTGCGATCGGCCTGGACCGCTTCGTGATGCTGATGACGGGCGCCGAAAGCCTGCGCGACGTGATCGCCTTCCCCAAGACGCAGCGCGCGCAAGACCTGCTCACGCAAGCGCCCGGGCCGGTTGACGAGAAGCAGCTGCGCGAGCTGCATATTCGGCTGCGCAATACGGCAGCGGCAGCCTGACGCAAGCGTATGGCCTTGACGTCTGCTGGCGAGAAGAAGTCTTTCGCCCAGCGCAAGAAGGAGCTCGATGAGACCTACAAGGACTGGTTCGCCGAACAGAACGCGTTGGTCGAGAAGTACGGCATTCCCCTTGAGGAATTCGTACCTGGTAAGCGCCTTGACGCGGTTCGGGATCTGGATGGGCCTGTTGCGTCACTGAAGCACGAGGCCAGTCTGCTCGTTCACGCGTTGGATGCGGTTGTCTCCGGTGTCTGACCCACGCCCCTTCAAAATCCCCGAGTCCGTCCTCGTCGTCATTCACACGCCGGCGCTCGACGTCCTGCTCATCCAGCGCGCCGACGCACCGGACTTCTGGCAGTCCGTCACCGGCGCCAAAGACTTCATCGATGAGCCATTTGAAGCGACTGCGGCGCGTGAAGCCTTCGAAGAGACCGGCATCGGCGCGCAGCTCGGCGTGCTCACCGACTGGCAGCTCGAGAACATCTACGACATTTACCCACGCTGGGCACATCGTTACGCACCCGGCGTGACGCGCAACACCGAGCACGTGTTCGGGCTTTGCGTGCCCGACGGAACACCCGTCACGCTCAACCCGCGCGAGCACACGGCCTTCTGCTGGCTGCCCTGGCGCGAGGCCGCTGACAAGTGTTATTCGCCCAGCAACGCCGAAGCCATCCTGTTGCTGCCACAATTTGTGCGATGAGTGGATCACTAGTCAGGATTGCGACTTACAACATCCACAAAGGCGTCCAGGGCGTCGGGCCTGTGCGCCGCCTTGAAATCCATAACATCGGCCACGCAGTCGAGCAGCTCGATGCCGACATCATCTGCCTGCAGGAAGTGCGCAAGCTGCACCGGCGCGAGGAAAAGCATTTCACGCGGTGGCCGCAATTGCCCCAGGCCGAATTCCTCGCACCCGAGGGCTACGACTCCATCTACCAGACCAACGCGACGACCAAGCACGGTGAGCATGGCAATGCGCTGCTCAGCCGCTGGCCGATCCTGCACAACGCGCATGAAGATGTGTCGGATCATCGCTTTGAGCAGCGGGGCTTGCTGCACGCGCACGTGGTCGTGCACGACCACCCGATTCATGTTGTCGTGTTGCACCTGGGCCTGATCGCATCGAGTCGCGCGCGGCAGATCCTGAAAGTCCTTGCGTTCATCGAGCGTGAAATTCCCAAGGGCGAGCCTGTCGTTGTCGCAGGTGACCTCAACGACTTCGGCGCGAAGTTGCGCCCTGCCATGAAAGCCGCCGGCTTCCTGGACTTCATCGGCGCGGGGCAGTTCACCTTTCCGTCGCGCCTGCCGCTCGCGCAACTCGACTTCGTCTATGCCCGCGGCCTCAGGCCCACCGGCGTTGAAGTGCCGCGTGGACCCATCTGGGGGCGCATGTCAGACCACCTGCCGCTGATCGCGGAGTTTCACCTCTAGGGCTTGGATGGCGCAGGCAGATTCCACACCGCGCCCCGGTCACCGGCTCGAGCTGTTGTGCGGCGCTACGCAGTACTGCCCCGCGCTGGTCGAGGCGATCGATGCGGCCGTGCACACCGTGCTGCTGGAAACGTACATCTTCGACTTCACCCGCATGAGCCTTGAGGTGGCGTATGCGCTGGAGCGTGCCGCACGGCGCGGCGTCATCGTGCGCATCGCCGTCGATGGCTTTGGCACCGCTGACATTCCCGGGCACTGGCAGGAGCGATTCCTGCAAACCGGTGTGCAGTTGCGCGTGTTTCGCCGGCTCGGCTGGCTGGGCATGGCGTGGCCGGGCAACTGGAGCCGCCTGCACCGCAAGCTGTGCGTGGTGGACGGTGTCACCGGGTTCTGCGGCGGCATCAACCTGCTCGACGACCTGTTCGACCCGAACCATGGCGTGCTCGAATCGCCGCGATTCGACTTCGCGGTTCGCGTGGCTGGCCCGCTGGTTGCACAGATCGAAACCACGATGAATCGCCTGTGGATGCGCATGCAGGCCGTGCAGGACATGCGCCACGCACGCCTGGCAGGTGCCATCACATCGCTGCGCGCTGCAGGTGCGCAGGCGCCCTTGCCACAAGTGGCAGCACCGGACAGTGCACACCTGGCCCGCGCTGCGTTCGTGCTGCGCGACAACGTGCGCAACCGATCCAGCATCGAGCGCAGCTACCGCCGTGCCATTGCCACCGCGCGCGATGAAATCATCATTGCCAATGCCTACTTCGTGCCGGGTCGCAAGCTACGCCGCGCGCTGATCGAGGCCGCTGGCCGCGGCGTGAAGGTCAGGCTGCTGCTGCAGGGCCGCTACGAATATTTCATGCAGTACTACGCCGCGCGCCCTGTGTACGGTGCGTTGCTGGAAGCCGGCGTCGAGATCCACGAGTACTCGGCGAGCTTCCTGCACGCCAAGGTGGCGGTGATCGACAGCCGGTGGGCGACAGTGGGCTCATCGAACCTCGATCCGCTCAGCCTGCTGCTGGCGCGCGAGGCGAACCTGGTCGTCGAAGACGCTGAGTTCGCCGTGCAACTGCGCTCGCAACTCGTGCACGCCATCGACACGGTGGGCGGCGCGATGAGCGCGCTTGACTATGCCAACCGGCCGTTTCGCCAGCGCGTGTTCGAGCGCGTTGCTCTCGTCGTGATGCGCGTGCTGCTGCTCGTCCAGGGCAAGCATTACCTGTGAAGCCGAACGACCTCGTCGTGCAGCGACCCGAAGGCCTGTATTGCCCGCCGGGTGACTTCTATATCGACCCGTGGCGACCCGTGGCACGGGCCGTGATCACGCATGCACATGCCGATCATGCCCGCTATGGGCACGGCCACTACCTCGCGTCCAGCGATGCGCAGGGCGTGCTGCGTGTGCGGCTCGGTTCGATCGACTTGCAGACGCTGCCTTATGGCGAGCGCATCTCGCACAACGGTGTGACGCTGTCGCTTCATCCGGCGGGCCATGTGCTGGGCTCGGCGCAGGTCAGGCTTGAACATGGCGGCCAGGTATGGGTGGCCAGCGGCGACTACAAGGTCGCGCCCGACCCGACGTGCGCAGCGTTCGAGCCGGTGAAGTGCGATGTGTTCATCACCGAATCGACATTCGGCATGCCGATCTATCGCTGGATTCCCGATGAAGAGCTCTTCACCGGCATCAATGACTGGTGGAGCCGCAATGCCGCAGCCGGGCGTGCGAGTGTGCTGGCGTGCTACAGCTTCGGCAAGGCGCAACGCGTGCTGGCGGGTGTTGATGCGTCGATCGGGCCCATCATCGTGCACGGCGCCGTCGAGCCGCTCAATGCCGCCTATCGCGAAGCTGGCGTCGCCCTGCCGCCCACGCGGCTGGTGACCGACGTCGCCGACAGGAGTGAGCTCAGGCGCGCGCTGGTCGTATGCCCGCCGAGCGCAGTGGCGAGCACGTGGCTGCGCCGCTTCGGTGAGGCAAGCACCGCATTTGCCAGTGGCTGGATGCAGCTTCGCGGCGCGAGAAGGCGCGGCGGCTATGACCGCGGGTTTGTGCTGTCGGACCACGCCGACTGGCCGGGGCTGATGGGTGCCATCGGCGCGACGGGCGCGCAGCGCGTGATCGTCACGCACGGCAGCATTGCCGCGATGGTGCGCTACCTGCGCGAGCAGGGGCTGGAGGCTGAATCGTTCGACACCGAATATGGCAGCGACGACCTGGAAGCCGCTGTTGAGAAAGGCGGGAGCGCTGAACTACCGGCTGAACCGCCCCAGGAGAGCGCGCCATGAGGCAGTTCGCGCAACTGTTCACCGAACTCGATGCGACAACCTCCACCAACGCCAAGGTGGAAGCGCTCCAGCGCTACTTCGACCAGGCGGACGCACGCGACGCGGCGTGGGCTGTTTACTTTCTGTCCGGCGGCAAGCCGCGGCAGGTCGTGTCGATGTCGATCCTCGCTGGCCTTGCCTGCGACATCGCAGCATTAGCGCCGTGGTTGTTCGATGAGTGCTACCAGGCCGTCGGCGATCTTGCGGAGACCATTGCCCACATCCTGCCGCGTGACGCGCAGCCTTCGGATGTGGGGCTGGCAACCTGGGTGGAAGAGCGGCTGTTGCCTTTGCGTGGCCTGCCCGAAGAAGAAATCGTGGCGCGCATTCGCAGCTACTGGCGCGAGCTCGACCCGCAAGGCCGGTTCCTGCTGTCCAAGCTCGTGGGCGGAGGCTTTCGCGTCGGCGTGAGCAAGCTGCTCGTGCAACGCGCGCTGGCCGCGCACTCAGGCGTCGACGCCAAGCGCATTGCGCAGCGGATGATGGGCTACACCGACATCAAGGTCGCCCCGACAGCGCAACGCTTTCTGGCGCTTATTGCCAACACGCCCGAGGGCGAGGCCGCACCTCAGGACGCGGGGCAACCGTATCCGTTCTTTCTTGCGCACCAGCTCGACGCGCCGGTTGAAGTGTTCGCGAGCAAGCTCGGCCCGGTCACCGATTGGCAAGTGGAATGGAAGTACGACGGCATCCGCGGCCAGGTGGTCAAGCGTGCGGGCCAGGTGTGGGTCTGGTCGCGCGGCGAGGAACTGGTCACGGAGCGCTTTCCGGAAATTGTTGCGCTTGCGAATGACCTGCCCGATGGCACCGTGCTGGACGGCGAGATCCTGGTGTGGCTCGATGGCCGTCCCGCGCCGTTTTCGTTGCTGCAGCAGCGCATCGGCAGGAAGACGCTCACCAAAAAAATCCTTGCCGACGCGCCCGTGTCATTCATGGCCTACGACCTGCTGGAAGAAAGCGGTGTGGATGTGCGTGCCGCCCCGCAGCATGAACGCCGCCAGCGCCTCGAATTGCTGCTGGCCACCACGCGCCTGATGATGTCGCCGGTCGAGTCGGCGAGCTCGTGGGCAGAGTTTGCGCAGCGCCGCGAGCAATCGCGCGAACTCGGCATGGAAGGCTTCATGCTCAAGCGCAATGATGCGGCGTACGGCACAGGCCGCACCAAGGCCGAAGGCCTGTGGTGGAAGTGGAAGATCGAGCCGATGACGATCGACTGCGTGCTGATCTACGCACAAGCCGGCCATGGCAGGCGCGCCTCGGTCTACACCGACTACACCTTCGCCGTCTGGAACCGCGAGCCGCGAGACCAGGCCGAAGCCGATGCTGTGATTGAAGCGATCGCCGGCAAGGTGCCCGCGCAGCCCGATGCCTTGCAGCTCGTTGCGTTTGCGAAGGCGTATTCGGGCCTGACCGACGAGGAGTTCAGGCAGGTCGATGCGATCATCCGCAAGTCGACCATCGAGAAATTCGGGCCGGTGCGCAGCGTGAAGCCTTCGCTCGTGTTCGAGCTCGGCTTTGAAGGCATCAACCGCAGCCCGCGCCACAAAAGCGGCATTGCGGTGCGCTTTCCGCGCATGCTGCGCATACGCTTCGACAAGCCGCTACACGAGGCAAACACGCTTGAAGATCTGGAGCGGCTGCTGTAACCCCTTGCCGAACCCGGCCTTCAATAGCAGTGTTAGGATTTGCGATGCTTATGAAGGCCGACCCGTCCTCCACCCTCACGCCCGATGACGACGGCACGCCTGTGTCCGTCAAGATTCGCGAGCGTGTTGTCGCGGCGCGCAAGCGCTTCCACTCGAACGACAACATTGCAGCCTTTATCGAGCCGGGCGAGCTTGAAAAGCTCCTTGACGAAGTCGAGGAGAAGATGAAGGGCGTGCTCGAGAGCATGGTCATCGACACATCGAACGACCACAACACGGGCGACACCGCGCGGCGCGTGGCCAAGATGTACCTCAACGAGGTGTTCAAGGGCCGCTATCTCAAGCAACCCGCCATAACCGAATTCCCGAATGCCGAGCACCTGAACGAGCTGATGATCGTCGGCCCGATCACCGTGCGCAGCGCCTGCAGCCACCACTTCTGCCCCGTGATCGGCAAGGTCTGGATCGGCGTCATGCCCAACGAGCACACCAACGTGATCGGCCTGTCGAAATACGCGCGCCTGGCTGAATGGGTCATGAGCCGGCCGCAGATCCAGGAAGAAGCGGTTGTGCAGCTGGCGGACCTGATCATGGAAAAGACACAGCCCGATGGCCTGGCCATCGTGATGGAAGCCAGCCACTTCTGCATGGCCTGGCGCGGCGTGAAAGACATGGACGCGAAGATGATCAACTCGGTCATGCGTGGAGCCTTCCTGAAAGATCCCGCACTGCGCCGCGAATTCCTCGCCCTCATCCCCGGAAAGAACTAGGAAACCAACACCATGCTCGTACGACTGCTTTACGCCAGCCGCGCGGTGGACACGAGCCCCGAGGCCATCGAGTCGATCCTCAACCAGTCGCGCCAGCACAACCCGGTGACCGGCATCACCGGCATCCTTTGTTATGGCGGCGGGATCTTCCTGCAGGCCATCGAAGGCGGCCGCATGCAGGTCAGCGAGCTGTTCGGCCACATCCAGCGCGATGTGCGCCACAAGGACGTCGCGCTGCTGCACTATGAAGAAATCTCCGAGCGTCGCTTTGGCGGCTGGACGATGGGGCAAGTCAACCTGTCCAAGCTCAATCACGCGATCTTGCTGAAGTATTCTGAAAAGCCGGAGCTCGATCCGTACTCGGTGTCGGGCAAAGTGTCGTTCGCACTGCTTGAAGACCTGATGGCCACGGCCAACATCTGCGGCCGCGCCTAATCACTTGTGCCCGCGAGCGCACTCGCTCTCGTCCTTCTCGCCGGACTGATTCACGCCAGCTGGAACATCGCCGCCAAGAAGGCCGGTGGTGACTCGCGCTTTGCTGTTTTCACCACCGTCGTGATGATCGTCTTCTGGGCGCCGCTCGGCATCTGGCTTGGTGTGAAGCAAATGCCCGCATGGGGGCGCAACGAGTGGCTGCTTGTTGCCGCAAGCGCGGTCTTCCATACGATGTACTACATCGTGCTGCTGCGCGGCTATCGCAAGGCCGATCTCACCGTGGTGTATCCACTGGCGCGTGGGTCGGGTCCGTTGCTCTCGTCGCTGGCGGCAATCATGCTGCTGGGCGAAAGCATCTCGGCGCTGGGGGTGGCGGGCATTGCAGGCGTAGTCGTCGGTGTTTTTCTCATCGCAGGCGGGCCGGGCCTGTGGCGCGCAACGCCGGGCGCAGAGCGCCGTGCGCGCGTGAACAAGGGCATGTTCTACGGCGTGCTCAGTGGTGCCTTCATCGCGAGCTACACCGTGGTGGATGGCTACGGCGTGAAGTACCTGCTGATGTCGCCGATCCTGCTCGACTATGCGGGTGCTGTTTTCCGCCTCGCTGTATTGGCGCCGGCGTTTTTGCGCGACGTGCAGACGGCTGCGCTGATGTGGCAGCGGCAATGGAAGTACGCGGTGTTCGTCGGCATCATCAGCCCCGTGTCGTACGTGCTGGTGCTGTACGCGATGCAAGTCGCGCCGCTGTCGCACGTCGCGCCTGCGCGTGAAGTGTCGATGCTGTTCGCAGCGCTCATCGGCGGCCAGTTGCTCGGTGAGGGCGACAGGCTGATGCGTGTTGCCGGCGCCGTGCTGATCGGCTCAGGCGTGATGGCGCTCGCGCTGGGTTGATCTGATGATGACGAACGAAGCGATGCATGCGCCCCTGTTGCTCGGCTGCGATTTCTCCAGCAGCCCGACCAAGCGCAAGCCGGTCGTGATGGCACTGGGCACGCAACGCAGTGGCCGCGTCGTGCTGTCGAAGCTGGAGAAGTTTGCGACGCTGCAGGCGTTTGGCGAATGGCTCGCGCAACCGGGTGAGTGGACAGGCGCTTTTGATTTCCCTTTCGGCTTGCCGCGCGAACTGGTGGAGCAGCTGCAATGGCCGCTTGACTGGCACGAGTGCATGCTCCATTACGCGAGCCTGTCGCGCCCGCAGATTCGCGACACGTTTGCAGCGTTCTGCAACGCGCGGCCTGTCGGCTCCAAGTTTGCGCATCGCGCCTGCGACCACCTGGCGGGTTCGAGCCCGTCGATGAAGTGGGTGAACCCGCCAGTGGCGTACATGTTGCACGCGGGTGTTCCGCTGTTGCTCGATGCCGGTGTTCATTTGCCCGGGTTGCGTCAAGGCGACGAAACGCGTGTTGCGCTGGAGGCGTACCCGGGCCTGCTCGCGCGTGAGTTGATCGGCAACCGCAGCTACAAGAACGACGACAAGGCCAAGCAGACGCCCGAGCGCCTGATTGCGCGCAAAGACCTGATCACCGCGCTCGAACACGGCCAGACCCGTTTGAAGTTGCGCCTGAAGCTCACGCATGCCCAGCGCGACATGCTGGTTGACGATGCAAGTGGTGATTGCCTGGATGCCGTGCTGTGCCTCATGCAGGCGGCTTGGGGTGCGGGGCAGGGCGGGCCGCGCTTCGGGTTGCCTGCGAGGGCTGATCCGCTGGAGGGGTGGATTCTCAGCGCGTAGGCCGTGGGTCCGGGCCCTCGCGGCAGGCTCTGCCAGCTGAGAGCGTTCAGTGCTCGCCCACGTGAGCCAGCGCCACCAGCGCCTCCGCATCCGTGCGGTACATCGCCAGCAGCGGGCTCGCATAGAGCGCACCTGAGCGCTCCAGCACCCGCTCCACAGGCAACTTGATGCCGCTGATGTGCAGCTTGATGCCCTGCGACTCGAACATCTTGCGCAGCCGCAAAAATACCTCCACCCCCGTGGTGTCGATGCGGTTGATCGGCTGCGCGAACAGGCACACATGCCGCACATCCGGATGCGCGGCCAGGTGATCGACAATTGCGCGCTCGAATGAACTCGCCGACGCGAAGTCCAGCTCGCCGTCCATCCGCAGTGCGTACAAATGCGGCGCGAGCAGCGGCAACGACCACAAGTGTCGATCGCGCAAACTGCCATCAGGATGCAGGCCCGTTTCGATGATGCGGGGATGCAGCCGCAAGTACAGAAAGTGCGCGAGCCCGATCAGCACGCCCGTCATCACACCCCAGTAAATTCGCGGCGCCGTGATGATCGTGACGGCGAAAGTCACCAGCGCTGTCGATGCCTCGACACGGTCAATGCGCCACAACTGTTGCAGCGTACGGGGCTTCACAAGCCCCGCCACCGCGACGACCACAACGGCGGCCAGCGCAGCGCGCGGCACATGCTGCAACGCGGGCGTCAGCACCAGCAGCACCACCACCACAATCGCCGTGCTCAACACCGTCGCCCAGCCGGTGCGCGCGCCCGAATACAGCGTGATCGCTGACCGCGAGAACGACGTGCTCGTGGGAAAGCTGCCCGACAACGCAGCGGCGATCTTGCCCGCGCCCTGGCCGATCAAGTCCTGCCCCGCATCCCAGCGCTTGCCATCGTGCTGGCTTTCGATCTTGGCGCTCGATGCCATCTCCAGCGAGCTCACCAGCGCAATCACCAGCGCAGGCACCACCAGCGCGCCCATCTGCGTCCAGCCGGGCCATGCCGGCCAGTACGGTGAGGGCAAGCCCGCAGGCAATGCGCCGACGACTGCGCCGTGCGCCGAGTAGCCCGACAGCCAGGCCACAAGGCCAGACACCGCAATGCCAATCAGCACCGCGGGCAGGCTTGGCAACCATCGCTTGGCTGCAAGAAAGAACACGACATTCGCGATGCCGAAGGCGAGCGCCATCGCGTCGAGTGAAGGCGCGTTCAACAGTTCCGCAAGGCCGCCGTGCAACCCGATCAGCGCGGGCACTTGCGACGCAATGATCAGCAGCGCTGCCGCCTGGCTGAAGCCCGCAAGCACGGGCGAGCTCACCAGGTTCAGCACCCAGTCGGCACGCATCGCACCGATGGCCAGCTGGATGCCGCCCGAGAGCAGCGCGAGCCACGCGACCAGTGCAATCCAGTTGCCGCTCATCGGCTCGGCCAGGCCGATGAGTGAGGTGCCGACCAGCACGCTCGTCAACGCCGACGGCCCGACGGACAGCCGTGTCGAGCCACTGAACAACACCGAAATGAGCGCTGGCAAAAACGCGGCGTACAGCCCGGTGACAAGCGGCATGCCAGCCAGACTCGCGTACGCGACTGACTGCGGAATCATCACCACCGCCACGGTGATGGCGGCGACGGTCTCACTGCGCAGCAGCGCCGCATCCAGCCGCGGCCAGCGCAGGAAGGGCAGCCAGCGGGAGAGATCGGTTTTCAACGCTGGGGCATGTCCTTCACCGAGAAGCCGAGGCTCACGGTGGCGTCTGGCGGTATCGGCGGCATGGTCGCGTTCCACGCCTGCCACGCGTCGCGCATGTCGGCAAGGCGCTGCGGCTGGCGCGTGGCCAGGTTGGCGCGTTCGCGCTCGTCAGCCGGAATGTCGAAGAGGTAGTCGTTGCCATCCACGCGCAGGTATTTCCAGTTGCCGTCGCGCAGCGCGCGTTGGCCGCGGTGGTTCATGCGCCAATGCAGCGGGCGGTCGAAAGAGACTGAAGAGTCGCGCAGCACCTTCATCAACGACACACCGTCGAGCGGGTAGTCAGGATGCGCCTTCGCGCCACCTGCTTCGAGCATGGTGGCCGACCAGTCCATCGTCATGCACAACTGCTCGCTGAGGCCGCCAGCCTGTATCACCGCTGGCCAGTGCGCAATCCACGGCACGCGGATGCCGCCCTCCGTCAAGTCCATCTTGCCGCCCACGAGTGGCCAGTTGTCCGAGAAGCGCTCGCCGCCGTTGTCGCTCGTGAACACGACCAGCGTGTTGTCGGCAATGCCTTTTGCGCGCAGTGCCTGCATCACCCAGCCGATGCCTTCGTCCATGTGATGGATCATCTTGCGGTAGCTGTGTATGTTGCCGCCGTGCAGGTGAAAGAGGTTGTCCTTCACCTCCTGCGCCAGCGCTTCGTCGTCGCGCGTCTCCCACGGCCAGTGCGGCGCGGTGTAGTGCAGGCTGAGGAAGAAGGGCGCATCGCCCGCGCCCGCACGCCCGATGTAGTCAACCGCGCGGCGCGAGATCAGGTCCGTGAGGTAGCCCGGCTCGTGCTTTTCTTCCTCGCCCTCCCACAAGTCATGCGCGCCCGTCCAGCCGCAGTGCGTGAAGTAGTCCACCCCGCCCGACATGGGCCCGAAGAATTCGTCGTAGCCCGAGCGCAGCGGGCCGAACGAAGGCGGATAGCCCATGTGCCACTTGCCGATCAACGCCGTGCGATAGCCCGCGTCCCTCAACAACGACGGCAGCGTGGGGTGTTCGGGCGGCAGGCCCAATGTGGTGCTGCCGCGGCTCTTGCTGTTGATCGGCTCTTCGGCCGCGCCGCGCAGCCGGTACTGGTAGCGCGCCGTCATCAAGGCAAAGCGGGTGGGCGAACAGACGGGCGAATTCGAGTAGCCCTGGGTGAATTTCAGGCCGTTGGCCGCCAGCCCATCAAGCACGGGCGATACCGGCGCGCGCCCGCCATAGCAGCCAAGATCAGCAAAGCCAAGGTCGTCTGCAACGATGAAGATGATGTTGGGCTTGATGTTGGGCTGTTTCACAGCGATTCAGTCCGTGGTCACGAAGTTCACCGCACGCATGATGCGCCCCCACCGCGCCGTGTCTTCACGCATTGTCTTGAGCAGTGCCTCGGGGCCATCGCCCACGGGGTACATGCCGTTGACGAGCAACTGCTGGCGCACCTCGCGCGAATTGACGGCTTTGGTGAACTCGGCGCGCAATTTGTCGAGCACCGGCTGCGGCGTTTTGGCGGGTGCGTAAAAAGAGAACCACGAATTGGCGACCACGTCCGGATAGCCCTGCTCCGCAAACGTGGGGATGGCGGGCATGGGCGGCGAGCGTTTCGAGCCGCTGGTCGCCAGCACTTTGACGCGGCCCGTCTGCAGCGACGTGATCGCGCCGCCTACCGTGTCGAAGAACACCGGGACCGTGCCGCCCAGTATGTCCTGCCGTGCGGGCGTGGAGCCACGGTAGGGGATGTGCAGCATCTGCAGGCCCGCTGAACGATTGAGCATTTCGCCCAGGAAGTGCGAGGGCGTGCCCGCACCATAGGATGCAAAGCTGACCTTGTTGCCTTGCGACTTCGCCCAGGTGATGAACTCGGCCAGCGTGTTCGCGGGCACGTCCTTGTGCACCGTCAACGCCAGCTCGAAGCTCGCCGCGTTGACGATGGGCGCGAAGTCCTTGAACGGGTCGTAGTTCAGGCTCTTGTACGCATTCGGGAACATCGTCATGGTGCCAGCAGTGCCCAGCATGATGGTGTGCCCGTCTGGCTCGGCGTTCTTCGCGACTTCGATGGCGATGCGGCCCGCCGCGCCGCCGCGGTTGTCGAGCACCAGCGGCCCGAGGGTGGGCCGCACATATTCGCCGATGGCGCGCGTGAGCACGTCTTGCGTGCCACCGGCAGGCACGCCGATCAGCACGTGGATGGGTTTGGTCGGAAATGCTGTGGCTGAGGTTTGCGCGCGGATGCCCCATGGCAGGAGGCCGGAGGCGATCAATGCAGCGGTAGCGCGCCGCCGCGGTGAAAAGCTGTGGTTCATCGACTTGTGGGTGTTTGCTTCGAAGCATACTGTGCGGGCAATGCGTACGCCAACGGTGCCGCCCCCTATTGATCCTTCCTCCCGTATTGAGTCGCCCGTGCAGCAGTGGCTTGCGGGGCGTGGCTGGGCAGCCTTCGAGTTCCAGCAGGAGGTGTGGCAGGCCATTGCGCAGGGCCGCAGCGGCATGCTGCATGCCACCACGGGGAGCGGCAAAACGTATGCCGTGTGGCTGGGCATACTCGATCGCCTGCTGCATGACCACCCGCCGGACCGTGGTGCCGAGCCATTGCGAGCGATCTGGCTCACACCCATGCGGGCGCTTGCCGCCGACACCACGCGCGCCCTGTCGCAGCCGCTGCATGCGCTTGCGCCGCAGTGGACCATCGGCCAGCGCACCGGTGACACACCCGCTTCCGAGCGTGCGAGGCAGGACAGGCGCTTTCCCACGGTGCTGGTCACCACGCCTGAATCGCTCAGCCTGATGCTCACGCGTGCGAATGCGCGCGAAGAGCTGCGATCGGTTGAATACGTGGTCGTCGATGAATGGCACGAGCTGATTGGCAGCAAGCGGGGTGTGCAGGTCCAGCTTGCCATGGCGCGGCTGTGGCAGTTCAACACCAGGCTCGTCGCGTGGGGCCTGAGCGCGACGCTGGGCAACCTGCGTGAGGCCATGGAGGTTCTGTGCCAGCCTGCCATTGCACAAGGCACCGCGCCTGAACCTGCGCTGGTGCGCGGGCGCATCGACAAGAGCCTGGTGATCGACACGTTGATTCCACCGGAGCCTGGCAAGTATTCGTGGGCGGGGCACCTGGGCGCGCGCATGCAGCAACCCGTGGTCGATGAGATCGCGAAGTCGGGCACCACACTCGTGTTCACCAATGTGCGCTCGCAGGCGGAGATCTGGTACCAGCTGCTGCTCGAAGCCAGGCCCGAGTGGGCGGGCGAGATTGCGTTGCACCACGGCTCGATGGACAAAGCCACGCGCGACTGGGTGGAGCAGGGCCTGAAAGCGGGCACATTGCGCGCGGTCGTGGCGACCTCCTCGCTCGACCTGGGCGTGGACTTCCTGCCGGTGGAACGCGTGCTGCAAATCGGCTCGGCCAAGGGCGTCGCACGCATCATGCAGCGCGCGGGCCGCAGCGGTCATGCGCCCGGCCGCTCCAGCCGCCTGACGCTCGTGCCGACCAACACGATGGAATTGATCGAGGCGGCCGCAGCGCGTCGTGCCGCGTACGCAGGGCGGGTCGAGGAGAGGCAGTCGCCCGACAAGCCGCTCGATGTGCTTGTGCAGCATCTCGTGACGATCGCGCTCGGTGGCGGCTTCGTGGCGGCGCAGCTGTATGCCGAAGTGCGCACGGCCTGGGCCTATCGCAGCCTGACGCAGCAGGAGTTTGACTGGGCGCTGGCGTTTTGCGAGCGGGGCGGCGCGAGCCTCACGGCTTACCCCGACTACCACCGCATCGTGATGAACGAAGAGGGCGTCTATCACGTGCCCGACCGGGGCATCGCCAAGCGTCACCGGCTGGGCATCGGCACCATCGTGAGCGATGCGTCGATGCAGGTGAAGTACATGAGCGGCGCGAACATCGGCACGATCGAAGAGGGCTTCATTGCGCGCCTGCGGCAGGGCGACTGCTTCTTCTTCGCGGGCAAGCTGCTTGAATTCGTGCGCGTGCGGGAGATGGCTGCGTATGTGAAGAAGGCCGCGAAGAACAAGGGGACGGTGCCCTCGTGGCAAGGCAGCAAGATGGCACTGTCCACCGAGCTGGGCGATGCCGTGCTTGAGATGATGCAGCGCGCCGCGCAGGGCGACTTCTTCGAGCCGGAGCTGCAGGCGTCGCGGCCCATGCTGCAGACCCAGGCGCGCCTGTCGCGCATTCCCACACCTGACACGCTGCTGGTCGAGGCATTCACGTCGCGTGAAGGGCATCACTTGTATGTCTACCCCTTCGCAGGGCGGCACGTGCATCTGGGCCTGGCGAGCTTGCTGGGGTGGCGCCTCGCGCGCCAGCAGCCCAACACGTTCAGCATGTCCGTGAACGACTACGGCTTCGAGCTGGTGAGCGCGCAGCCGTTCAATGTCACGCCCGTCGTGGACACATCCGTTTTCGATACGGCGCAGCTATTGCATGACGTGCTCGCATCGCTGAACTCCACCGAGCTGGCGCAAAGGCGCTTTCGCGAGATCGCCCGGGTGGCGGGTCTTGTGTTTTCAGGCTATCCGGGGCAGCCCAAGAGCACCAGGCAGCTGCAGGCGTCGAGTGGCCTGTTCTTCGAGGTATTTCGCAAGTACGACGAGGGCAACCTGTTGCTCACGCAGGCACAGAAAGAAGTGCTGAGCCAGGAGCTGGAGATCTCGCGCCTGCGCGCCACGCTCAAGAAAATGAGCAAGCTGCGTGTGGACTACGTGCAGCTGCGCCACCCCAGCCCCATGAGCCTGCCGCTGATGGTCGAGCGTTTCCGCGAGCAGCTCACCACGGAGCAGCTCTCCACCCGGCTCGACCGGATCATTCGCGATATGGAGAACGATCCCGGCTGACGCTCAGGCCCTGCTGTCCGGCTGCGGCGGCGCATGAATCACGTCGTGGACGTACTTCAACTTCTCGAGCGCGTGCGCTGACAGCGCGAACGGATACGCGTCGTCTTGTCCGAGGCTGCGATTGAGGCTGTTCACGAGCAGGGTCAGTGGCACCCATTGATCGACGAGCTGCATGAACTCGGCCTTGTCTGTCTCAAACGGATTGGTGACTTCTTCCTCGTTGTCGTCGCCAGGGACGACGACCTTGGTGTTGTACGACGATGCCGTCTCCAGCAGGTCGACCATGTGCAGGTAGTGTGCCCAGGTCTCGGCCCAGTCTTCCCATGGGTGCGCGGTGGCGTACGCGCTCACATAGTTGTCTTGCCAGCCGGCTGGCGCGCCGCTGCGGTAGTACGTGTCGAGTGCTTCGCGGTACAGCACCGACTCGTCGCCGAAGATCTCGCGGAACGACTCGAGGCGGCCGCCATCACGAATCAGCTTGTCCCAGTAGTAGTGGCCGGACTCGTGACGCAAGTGCCCGAGCAGGGTGCGATAAGGCTCGCGCAACTCGACGCGGCGGCGCACGCGTTCGGCGTCGTCGGCCTCTGCAATATTCAGCGTGATGACGCCATTGACGTGACCCGTGATCACCGCCTGCCCGGGCTGGTCTGCCAGGAATTCGAAGATGGGTCCGTCACTCAGGCCACTGGGAATGTCCACGGAGGCAAGCCGCAGCTTGGCGAGCGTATAGAAAAGGCGCCGCTTCGCGACTTCGATGCGGTACCAGCGCTGGTGGTTGTCGCCAAGCGTCAGGTCTGGCAACAGGCGGGTCTGGCGGCACGACACGCACAGCTCGTTCGGGTCGTCAACGGGCACGGCAAAGTTGCATGCCTGGTGCGCTGTGTGGTTGGCGCACAGCCTGTAGAAGCGTTTGGCGCCGCTGCGCCGGCTGGACGACTTGCGCTGCCAGCAGCCCGCAGGTTTGCCCGGTGCCGGCTCGATCGAACACAGCGCCAGCCTGTGGGCAAGGAACGCGAGGTCACTTCCGCAGAGCAGGCACTGGACGTTTTCGAAGAACAGTGCATGCCCGCAGTGATCGCAGCGGAAGGTTCTCATTGCAAGCCTCAATGCAAAAAGCGCAAACCAGAACGACAAAGGCAGGCGATGTCACTCGCCTGCCTTTGAGGGGCGGGCAAGCCGGCCGCTGCCCGCAAGTCCTTACGGACGAACCGACAGGTTGTTGAGCACCTGGCGAACACCCTTGGTGTTGCGCGCGATGTATTCGGCTTGTGCCTTCTCCGTTGACGACTTGGCGAAGCCGGACAGCGACACGGCGCCGTTGAGCGTTTCGACCTTGATCGCGCCGGCATCCACGGTCTTGTCTTCGACGAACTTGGCCTTCACCGCGGTGGTGATGGCTGCGTCATCGACATAAGCGCCGACGGTTTCCTGGTTGCGCACAACGGCGCAGCCAGTGGACACGAGGGTGGCGCCGGCGACGAGGGCGATAGCGATGGCTCGGGTTGTGTAGTTCATGAGTTTCTCCTTCAGTTGACAAAAAATTGGCTAGCGGTGCCCCAGCTTCACTCTCAGACTCACCCGCGTGTGGCACCACGCCTCGCAGGTTTGTTTTTTCTTTTCTGCGCTACGGCGAATATTCACCGTCGTAGCTCGCTGCCGAAATGGCCGACATGACCATGCCTGACAGCTGCGATGACTTCAGCACCGCGATGACCAGCCCCGTGACCGATATCAGCCGCCACGGACGTGTGACGACGACGAGCCCGCCCAGCGCGACGGCCGCTCCGAGGTACACCACAGGACGCCTGGCTGCGTACGAGGACAACATCGGCGTCACCAGATCGAGCCCAGTGCGCGCAGGGTGACGACGCCACCAGGTGCCCGCCGCACGCCTGAAAGCGCCGGCCCAGCCCGCGCCGTGGCGCCTGGCATCTGCATACTCTTTGTGCGCGTCGGCGGCCGCCGCATCCGGGTTGCGGCTGCCATTGCTGGCCTTCGCACGACCGGTGGAGCCTGATGGCCTCGAGCCTGGCAATTCGTTGCCAGGCTCGCGACGCCACACGTATTCGATGATGGCGAGCCGCGTGAGCGCGAGCTTGTCTGTCGCGTCGCTCATGAGTTCGCCCCAATCGTGCGCAGCGCCTGAGAATCTGCTTCCAGCTGAGCCCGCAACTGCGTAAAGCCTTTGGAAGGCAATTTTTGCCTGGCGACCACTACCGCAACGACGGCCATTACCAGCGCGACCCCGGGTGTGACCACCAGGGCCCAGCTGAAGTCGTCGTGCATCGCACCGAGCATCACGGCCACACCACACAGGATCAGGAACACCAGCAGCGCCATGACCGCAACGCCCCAGGCCAGTACCCGGCGGGCCACATGCAGGCCGACACTCGACGCCTCTTCCTGTGCAAGCGCGGTATAGGCAGCGACGTGGTCCATCACCAGCTCGGGGCGAGTGATCAGGACTGTGAAGACCGGATGGACCATTGGCACGCGCGGATGCTCTCTTGTGCGATCAGTAGTAGCGGTTCTCGCTGCGGCGCAGCGCGATCACCAGGCCTGCGATTGCGGCGCCTACGGCGGCGGCGATCAATGCAGACTGCAGGGGACGCTCGCTCACGTAGCGGGTCGTGGCCTGGGTGTAGTTGCCCAGGTTGTTCGCGCCGCGGTGTGCGAGGTCACGCGCGCCGACACGAAGGTCGCGAATCTTGTCGCTTGCCGCATCCAGGGCCGTGCTGGCGAGTTCTTTGGTGTTGGTCATGTGGGAGTTCCGTTAGGTGGATGAATCAGCTCTTGCGACCCAGGCCGATCACGAATGCGACGACGGCCATGATCACGAAGACGAAGAACAGGATCTTGGCGATCGAAACGGCGCCGGCGGCAATGCCACCAAAGCCGAAAACGGCAGCGATCAGCGCGATCACGAGGAACACGACGGCGTAGTGCAGCATCTGTATCTCCATGGCGGGGCAGGCCCGCGTGTTTTGAATGCGTCTTGCAAACCCTGCAAGTCGCCTGCAGCAAGTGTCAGCGCAGCAGCCGGGTCTGCCTGATCAGCGGCAGGCGTGATCGGCTGTGGGCATTCGCGTTGGAGTGGTGTAGGAGAGCGCCGACTGGCGCGCGGCGCTTGCCTGCCTATGCGCAAGCAGCGGCAGCCACCTTGGGCATGACGGCCGCGATGCGCGTGCCTTTGCCGGGCGCGGAGGTCACCATCAGCTTGCCGCCGGCGGCTTCGACGCGGTGACGCATGCCGGCAATGCCGTGCGTCGAGGGGCGGATCTGCGACACATCGAAGCCCTTGCCGTTGTCCTTGATGTCAACTTCCACAAAGCTGTCGTAGTCGCGCACGCTGATCTCCACCTGTGCGGCCTCGGCATACTTGCCGACGTTGGTCAGCGACTCCTGCACCAGCCGGTACACCGTGAGCTGTTGCCCTTCGTCAAGATCGACGGGCTCGAGCTCGCACGTGACCTCCAGCGCTGCGCGATCCGAGAATTCGCGCGCCAGGATTTCGAGGGACGCCGTCAACCCCAGGTTGGACAGCGACGAGGGGCGCAAGTCTTCGATGATGCGGCGCTTGAGCGCAATGCCGCTATTGAGCGCGCCGGTCAAGTGTTGCAGGCGCTCGGCAATCTCCGGCCCGGCCTGCGGGCCCAGGCGCGATTTCAGGCGCGCGACATCGAGCTTGGCTGCCGTGAGCAGCGCGCCGAGTTCATCGTGCAGCTCGCGCGCGAGATGGCCGCGCTCTTCTTCGCGCACGTTCTGCAGGTGCGTGGCCAGTTGCGCGAGCGAGGCCGTGCGTTCGCGGACCTGGCGCTCGAGCAAGTCGCGCTCGCGCTCCAGCGCTTCCTGCTGGCGATCTCCCGCGAGCTTGAGCTTCGTCGTCTGGCGCAGGTACAGGTAGAAGGCCAGCAGGCCCAGCACCGTCACGCCTCCGATGCCCAGGCGCGAGAGCATGAGCGTGCGGCGCACCTGGCGCTGGCTCACGTCCATGCGCGCGGTCGAACTCTCGATCAGCTTGGCGGCCTGTTCACGGATCGCATCCATGTGCTCCTTGCCGACGTCGGTCATCAGCACGAACTTCCACGCGTCTTCGTTGCCCTGCTTGCGCATGCGCACGGACAAGTCCATCTCGGCGAGCTTGCGCTGCACGTTGCGCGACAGTTGCGCGAGCGTCGCATATTCGTCGGCGTTGTTTGTGTACACGAGCCGAAGCGCGTCAAGCTGTTCTGTGAGCTGAGCGAGTGCGGCGTTGTACGGCTCGAGGTAGCGCGGATCGCCGGTGAGCAGGTAGCCGCGCGAGCCTGTTTCTGCATCGAGCACGTGCTGCAGTACGCGATTGAGCGAGGCGCGCGTCTTCGACGCTTCAGCAATGTCGTTGAGTGCGCTGGCCGACTGGTTGTAGCCCGTCTCGTTGATGCCGATCAGGAAAGTCGCCGCCACGAGCGCGAGCACGAGGCTGATGGCTATCCTGGGCAGCGTGCGCGAAGGCAGGGAAGAGGGCGCAGGTGTCGCCGGGCGCGTTGGTGTCAATGTCTGCACCTGTTGTGCATGGAATTCTCGCGGGTTGCAAGCACGGTTGCCTGCACGCTCACGCGCCAGCCCTCGCCTGCCCGATGCAGTAGTCCACCAGTGCGTCGATCTCGTTGGACTTGTCGAACACGGCGTCGGCGCCCAACTGGCTGCAGCGCTTGCGCATGTCGGGCGTGGCGTAGTTGCTCAGGACCACCACGCGCTGGCCGGGGCGCCGCTGCATGCACGCTTCGAGCACACCCAGCCCGCTGCCCTTCTTGAGGAACAGGTCGACGATGGTCAGGTCCCATGTCGACTGGTTGGCCGACAGCCACGACCTCGCGTCCGATTCAGTCTCGGCCCAGCCAAGGGCCTGCACGGACGCGAGTTCCTCCAGCGTGCCGACCAGGTTCTCACGGATGGTGGGGTTGTCTTCGACGATATAGGTACGCAGTTGCACGGTTGTTGGGTGGAGCTGCAGGGGCGAAATGTCGGTCACTGACGTGTGGTGCTGATTCTGCCAGTCACGCCGCGGATGGGCGGTAGGAAGTTTCCTACAGCCATGACGCTGTCACCGTTGCGACCATACCCGCACCCATACCCGCACCCATACCCGCACCCATACCCGCACCCATACCCGCACCCATACCCGCACCCATACCCGCACCCATACCCGCACCCATACCCGCACCCATACCCGCACCCATACCCGCACCCATGTCTGCCCCATGTACGCCGTAGTCGCAGGACGACAGGTGCTGACGCAGAGCACTGACTGCGAAAGCGGCGCATGCCCTCCACACTCACCCGATGAGCAATGCCACGCCCCCTTCTTTTGCGCAACTGCGTCGCACACCCTGGGTCAAGTGGCTCGTGGCAGTGGTGGCCGCCATCACGCTGCTCGCCCTGCTGGTGATCTTCTTCCCGTGGGATGTGCTGCGCGGCCCGCTCAATCGTTACGTGAGCGAGCGCACTGGCCGGCACTTCGAGATCACGCGCAAGCTTGATGTCAAACTCGGTCGCACGACGCGCGTGTTCGCCGATGGCCTGGAGTTCGCGAATCCGGCCTGGGCGCAAGACAGGAACCTGGTCACCGCTGAAAGCGCGGAGCTGGACATCGAGCTGTCTGCGCTGTTCCACCGCCGGATCGAGATTGCGCGCATCGCATTGCGCAAGCCGGTGCTGGGCCTGCAGATCGAGCCGGACGGCAGGCGAACCTGGGCATTGGGCCGCGACGAAGGCGATCCGCAGAATATTCCGCACATCGGGCTGCTGGTTGTCGACAACGGCTCGGCGCACTTCGTGGCAAGCGAGCACGGTGCGGACATCCTGACCGAATTCGCGATCGACACGGCAGCCTCGGCGGCGGCGCATCCGATGCCAATGACATTCAAGTCCAAAGGCACCTGGTGCAAGGAGCCATTCACCGCACAAGGCCGGACAGGCAGCGTATTGACTATCAACAGCGCCAGCCGCGAGCCGTTCCCGCTGGAGGTGAGCGCCGCGTCGGGCACGACGGCCATGCAGGCCAACGGCGCTGTGGCGAGTCTGGCCACTTTTGACGGCGCCGACCTGAGCTTCAACTTGCGTGGCCAGGATCTGTCGACGCTCTACAAGCTGCTCGGCGTGGTCCTGCCTGCGACGCCGCGCTACGCGTTGCGTGGCCACCTGCTCAGGCAAGGCGATGTGTGGCATGCGCGCGGGTTGAACGGAAAACTCGGCAACTCCGACCTGGTGGGTGAACTGGACTTCGACCGTTCAAAGGATGTGCCCCACCTGGCGGGCAGGCTGCATTCGCAATCGCTGGACTTTGATGATCTTGCGCCGCTGGTCGGTTTGCCTGAGCAGCCGCGCAGTGCAGCTGCAATGCCCGCAGTCGCGCCGGGTGGCAAGGTCGAGAAGGTCGTGCACGACAAGGGGCACAAGGTGCTGCCAACCGCGCAACTCGATCTTGCGCGCCTGAAGGCGATGACCGCCGAAGTGGACTACAGCGCGGCACGCGTGGTGAATGCGCGTGGCCTGCCGCTGGAGCGAATGAGCTTGCGGGTGGTGATGGCAGATGGCTTCCTGCGGCTGGGCCCGATGAAGCTGGGCGTTGCCAGCGGCTCGCTTGCCGGCTCGATCATCATCAACGGCAACACCAACCCTGCGCTGGCCGAGGCGCACCTGGATGCGCGTGCCCTGGAGCTGAACAAACTCTTTCCGAGGTTGAAGATCACGCAGGCGAGCTTCGGCAAGTTGCACGGCGACATCGACCTCAAGGGCCGCGGCAACTCAGTGGCGACGATGCTCGGCACATCGTCGGGCAGTGTGTCGATGCTGATGGGTCGTGGCGAGATCAGCAACCTGCTGATGGAGTTCGCCGGGCTGGACGGCGGCGAGATCATCAAGTTCCTGATCCGGGGCGACAAGAACGTGGTGCTGCGGTGCGGTGCGGCCTCCTTCGATGTGAAAGACGGCCTGATGACGAGCCGCGCATTCGTGCTCGATACCGAAGACACGATCATCTACGGCAGCGGCGGCATCAGCCTGGCCAGGGAGTCGCTGGACCTGACATTGCGGCCCTACCCCAAGGACATGAGCATCCTGTCGCTGCGTTCGCCGCTCACACTTTCCGGTACGTTCGACGCGCCAAAGGCTGGCGTGGACAAGGGCGCACTTGCGCAGCGGGCCGGCTTCGCGCTCGCGCTCGGCGCGCTCAATCCGCTGCTCGCGCTTGCTTCGACGGTCGAGACAGGCCCGGGCAAGGATGCGAATTGCCGCACAGTGCTGCGCGATGCCGCCTCCACCGACATGCAGGCCAAGGTGGCGATCATGGCGCAGGAGGGCGCTGACGCGAACAACGGCGCGGCAGCGCCTGCGGACCAGCGCAAGCCCACGTTCTGGCAGCGCATCTTCGGTGCGGGCAAACCCGCTGCCGCAGCCGCCGCGACACGGTAGAAACGTTGCTTGGCAGGGCAGTGACCGGCCCGTAAACTGGCCGCTCCACTATTCGATGGAGACAAGCAGTTGATTCACTTCGTATTGCACGATGCACACGACACCGTGGCGGTGGTGGTCGTCGAAGGCGTCAAGGCGGGCGCAGGCCTCACGGGCTGGGTCATGGACGACGACCGCATGGTTGACTTGCAGGCCCGCCAGGACATCCCCATCGGTCACAAGATCGCGCTCAAGGACATGGCCGTGGGCGACACCGTCGTCAAGTACGGCATCGACATGGGCCGGGTCGTCGCGCCCATCCACGCGGGCGAACATGCCCACGTCCACAACATCAAAACGAAACGGTGGTGAATCACATGGCAGTTATCCAGAGTGACACCACGTTTCTCGGCTACCGGCGCGAGAACGGCCGTGTGGGCGTGCGCAACCACGTCATCATCCTGCCGCTCGACGATCTGTCGAATGCAGCTGCCGAAGCCGTCGCGCACAACATCAAGGGCGCGATGGCGATTGCCCATCCGTACGGCCGGCTGCAATTCGGCGCTGACCTCGAGCTGCATTTCCGCACGCTGATCGGCACGGGCTGCAACCCGAATGTGGCGGCGGTTGTCGTCATCGGCATCGAGGACGGCTGGACGAAGAAAGTCGTCGATGGGATCGCCGCCACCGGCAAGCCCGTGACGGGCTTCGGCATTGAAGGCCACGGCGATCACGACACGATCATGCGTGCAAGCAAGGCCGCGCGCGAATACGTGCAGTGGGCGAGCGAGAAGCAGCGCGAGCCGTGCCCCATCAGCGATCTGTGGGTGTCCACCAAATGCGGCGAGTCGGACACAACATCGGGCTGCGGTGCGAACCCCACGGTGGGCAATGCGTTCGACAAGCTGCACAAGCTGGGCACCTACCTGTGCTTCGGCGAGACGACCGAGCTCACGGGCGGCGAGCAGATCGTCGCGGCGCGCTGCGCGAACGACGCGGTGCGCGAGCAGTTCATGTTCATGTTCAACCGCTACCAGGACGTGATCAACCGCCACAAGACGAGCGACCTGTCGGACTCGCAGCCCACCAAGGGCAACATCGCGGGCGGCTTGACGACGATCGAAGAAAAAGCGCTGGGCAACATCCAGAAGATCGGCAAGACCTGCACGGTGGACGGCGTGATCGACAAGGCCGAGATGCCGACGCATCCGGGCCTGTGGTTCATGGATTCGTCGAGTGCAGCGGCGGAGATGGTGACGCTGTGCGCCGCGTCAGGCTACGCGGTGCATTTCTTCCCGACGGGGCAGGGCAACGTCATTGGCAACCCTATCCTGCCGGTGATCAAGATCTGCGCGAACCCGCGCACGGTGCGGCTCATGAGCGAGCACATCGACGTCGATACCTCGGGCCTGCTGCAGCGCGAGATCACGCTCGACCAGGCGGGCGACCAGCTGCTCGAATGCATGCTGCGCACGGCGAACGGGCGCCTGACAGCGGCCGAGGCACTGGGCCACCGCGAGTTTGTGCTCACGCGTCTTTACGAGTCGGCGTAATGCCTGTCCTGGGCTTTGACGAGGCCGTGCAGCTCGCTTATGCGCAGCTGCACAAGGCTGGCGCAAGCCACGACATGGCCGCCAGCACCGCGCGTGCGCTCGTGCTTGCTGAAGCCCAGGGCATTTCTTCGCACGGCCTCGTGCGGGTGCAGCAGTACTGCGTGCACTTGCTCAATGGCCGCGTGAAGGGCGATGCAGAACCATCGCTGCTGCGGCGCAAGGGAACGGCGGTGCTGGTTGATGCAAAGCAGGGCCTGGCCTTTCCTGCATGCGACTTCGCTGTGCAAGAGGCGATTGGCATGGCGCGCGACACGGGCATCTGCATCGCCGCTGTGACGAACAGCCATCACGCCGGCGTGCTGGTCGATCACCTGCGTCCTGCGGGTGCGGCGGGGTTTGTTGGCCTGGCGTTCGCCAATTCGCCCGCGGCCATGCCAGCGGCAGGCGGGCGCCATGCGATGTTCGGCACGAACCCGATTGCCGCGATCTTTCCGCGGCGCAGTGATGACCCGCTGCTTATTGACCTCGCGCTGTCTGAAGTGGCACGCGGCAAAGTCATGGCGGCAGCGCGTGACGGCCGCGCCATTCCGCAAGGCTGGGCGCTCGACAAGGACGGCAACCCGACGACAGATCCGTGGCTCGCGATGGAAGGCTCCATGCTGCCGATGGGTGCGGCGACCAGCAGCAAAGGCGCGATGCTGGCGCTGATCGTCGAGCTGCTCGTCACGACGCTGACTGGCGCGAACTTCGGCTTCGAGGCGTCGTCGTTTTTTGTGGATGAAGGCAATGCGCCGCGGATCGGCCAGGCGTTCATCCTGATCGACCCTGCGTCGCTGGCCGGCCCGGCGGTTTACTACGAGCGGATGGAGACAGTGATCGCAGAGATGCTCTCCGACGACGGCGTGCGGCTGGCCGGTGCCAGGCGGCTCGCGCTGGAGCGCAAGGCGCGCGCAGAAGGCCTCGCGATTTCCGATGCGCTGTATGCGCAGCTGCGCCTGTAGTTCGTATGGTTTCCTCCCCTCCCGGGGGAGGGTTAGGGTGGGGGCACTCCCCGCCGCTAGTTGTTACCCCCGATGCCCGCACACCGCGCACGCCCCATCGCGCGCGACCTGCACTTCATTCCATTCCATCGTTCGCGCGTCCAGCATTTGCAGCCGTCCGGCCAGCGATTGCCCGACGCCGGCGATGAGCTTGAGTGCCTCGGCCGCCTGCATCGCGCCGATGATTCCCACGATTGGCGCGAACACACCCATCGTTGCGCACAGCGTTTCTTCGAAGTCGGGGTCGAACGGAAACACGCATGCGTAGCAAGGTGCAGTGGTGTAGCGTGTGTCATAGACCGAGATCTGCGCGTCGAACCGTATGGCAGCGCCCGACACGAGCGGTTTGGCGTGCGCCACGCAGGCTGCATTCACTGCATGCCGGGTCTTGAAGTTGTCCGTGCAGTCGATCACCACGTCGGCCCGCGGCACGAGGCGATCCAGCAGCGCGGTATCGGCGCGTTGCGTAATCGCGTCCACGATGGGTTCCGGGTTGATGGCGCCAATGGCCTCACGTGCGGACTGCGCCTTTGGCTGGCCCACGCGCGCCATGCTGTGGGCAATCTGGCGCTGCAGGTTCGTGAGGTCCACCGTGTCGTGGTCCACCAGCGTGATGCGGCCAACGCCTGCCGTTCCGAGGTAGAGCGCGACCGGTGAGCCCAGGCCGCCCGCGCCGATCACGAGCACGTGGGCCGCGGCGATGCGCTGCTGGCCTTCCACGCCGATCTCATCGAGCAGGATATGGCGCGAGTAACGCAGCAACTGGTCGTCGGTCATGTGGCGGATTGTGGAGGAAAGGGCATGGCCGCAAAAGAAAAAGCCGGCTGGCGCCGGCTTTGTTCAGGACCCAAGGGCCAGGATCAATTTTCCTTCTTCTCTTCCTTGCGCTCGACCATCGTCTTGGAGATGAGCACCGGGCGACCCTTGAGCTGGTTGAGTGCCTGAACCAGCTGGAAGTCCTTGTCGCTGCCGAACTCGGGCACCTTGGGCCGCTCGCTCGGCGCCTTGCTGGCCTGTTCCTCGGCCTTCTTGCGCGCTTCGTCGCGGGCCTTTTCGCGAGCCGCGTCCTTCACTTCTGCGCCTTGGCCGCTGCCCAGGTGCTTTTCAAGGTCAGCCTCGCGGGTGCGCAGCACCGAGAACACGTTGCCTTCTTCAGACTCGTCCACCATCACGTCGGGCACGATGCCCTTGGCCTGGATCGACTTGCCGCTGGGCGTGTAGTAGCGGGCTGTTGTGAGCTTCAGGCCCGTATCGGGGCCGAGGGGGCGCACCGTCTGCACCGAACCCTTGCCGAACGTCTGGCTGCCGATCACGGTGGCGCGGCGATGGTCCTGCAGGGCGCCAGCGACGATCTCGCTGGCGGACGCAGAGCCTTCATTCACGAGCACCACCAGCGGCACTGTCTTGATCGACGCGGGCAGGCGGCGCAGCGGGTCGTTGCCGGCGCGGCGCTGGTAGTACTCCGGCGCGGCCTTGTAAGTGAACTTCGATTCGGCCAGCTGGCCGTTGGTCGAAACCACGGTGACGTTTTCCGGCAGGAAAGCCGCAGAGACGGCGACCGCTGCGTCGAGCAGGCCACCCGGGTCGTTGCGCAGGTCGAGCACCAGGCCCTTGAGGTTGGGCTCAGCCTTGTAGATCTCTTCGAGCTTGCGCGCAAAGTCGTCAACCGTGCGCTCCTGGAACTGCGACAAGCGGATCCAGGCGTAACCCGGCTCCAGCACCTTGCCCTTGACGGACTGCGTCCTGATTTCTTCGCGGTTGATCGTGACGGGGAAGCTGCGGCTTTCGTCCTTGCGATAGATCGTGAGCATCACCTTGGTGTTGGGCTCACCGCGCATCTTCTTGACGGCTTCATTGAGCGACAGGCCCTTGACGGCCGTGTCGTCGATCTTGGTGATGAGGTCGTTGGGCTTGAGGCCTGCGCGGAAGGCCGGCGAGCCTTCGATCGGCGAGACAACCTTGACGAGGCCGTCTTCCTGGGAAATCTCGATGCCGACGCCCACAAAACGGCCCGTCGTGCCTTCCTTGAATTCCTTGAAGGACTTCTTGTCGAAGTACTGCGAGTGAGGATCGAGGCTGGCCACCATGCCGGCAATCGCATCCTGGATCAGCTTTTTCTCGTCGACGGGCTCGACGTAGTCGCTCTTGACCATGCCAAATACGGCGGCCAGCTGCTGCAGCTCCTCCAGTGGCAAGGGGGCGAGCGCTCCTCGTGCAACCGTTTGCAGCGACACCGTGGTCAGCGCGCCAGCGAGTGCGCCAACAGTAACCCAGCCGGCAATCTTCAGTTTGTGGCTCATGCGACTCAATCCAGTCCTCTAGTGTCGAAAATATACACCTGCGAGTGGAGTAAGAGGCAAATCGCATGCCCGCAGTTCCCGCGGGTGTTGCTGTGACTCTGTGAAAAAGTCTTTGTTTACCTGAACTTTACTGCTGGGGCAGCCCCAGGTAGTAGCTGCGAATCGGCTTGAGGTGCTCGTCGAGCTCGTAGACCAGCGGGACGCCGTTCGGGATGTTCAGGCCGACGATGGCGCTGTCGCTGATGTTGTCCAGGTATTTGACCAGCGCGCGGATCGAATTGCCGTGCGCCGTGATTAGCACGCGCTTGCCCGCCTTGATGGCCGGCGCAATGCTTTCGTTCCACACGGGCATCACGCGCTCGACCGTGTCCATCAGGCACTCGGTCAGCGGCAGCTGGCCGGGTTCGAGCTTGGCGTAGCGCACGTCGCCGCGTTCGCTGCGGATGTCATTCGCGTCGAGGGCGGGCGGCGGCACGTCGTAGCTGCGGCGCCAGATCAGGACCTGCTCGTCGCCGTACTGCCTGGCGGTTTCGGCCTTGTTGAGCCCCTGCAGCGCACCATAGTGACGCTCGTTGAGCCGCCAGGTATGCAGCACGGGCAGCCAGGTGCGATCCATTTCGTCGAGGCAGTGCCACAGGGTATGCGTCGCTCGCTTGAGGACGCTCGTGTAGCAGACATCGAAGTCGTAGCCTTCTTCGCGCAGCACGCGCCCGCAGGACTTGGCTTCGTTCACGCCCTGGGGTGTCAGGGGCACATCGACCCAGCCCGTGAATCGGTTTTCGAGGTTCCAGGTGGACTGGCCGTGGCGGATGAGCACGAGCTTGAACATGGGTTTTGGATGGAGTGAATGCGTGGCGTAACCCGGCATTTTAGAATCGAGGGCTGACCCCCAACCCGCGCCCAAGGAAACAAGTGAAATTCATTCTCGACAACTGGCAGCTCATCGCGGTTGCGCTCGCCTCTGGCGGCATGCTGATGTGGCCCGTCATTCAGGGGGCAACTGCCGGTGGCATTTCCACGGCAGGTGCCGTGCAACTCATCAACCGCGAACGCGCCATCGTTGTTGATGTGTGCGAGGCTGACGAGTTTGCCGCTGGCCATGTGGGCGGCGCCAAGAACGTGCCCGTCGGCGAGCTTGAAAAGCGGTTGCCGGAAGTCGTCAAGAACAAGACCGTACCGCTGATTCTGGTCTGCGCCACCGGCGCTCGCGCCAACCGGGCGCTGGCTACGGCCAGGAAGCTGGGCTACGAGCAGGCACAGGTCCTCACGGGCGGGCTCAAGGCCTGGCGCGAGGCCAACCTGCCGGTCGAAAAAGCCTGACGCCCGGCCTGAGAGACGCACATGCAATCCGTCACGATGTACACCACGGCCGTCTGCCCATACTGCATTCGCGCCAAGCAAATCCTCAAGGCGCGCGGCGTCGAATCGATCGACGAGATCCGTGTCGACATGCAACCCGATGAGCGCATGAAGATGATGGAAATCACCGGCCGGCGCACCGTGCCGCAGATCTTCATTGGCAACACCCACGTGGGCGGCTGCGACGACCTCATGGCGCTCGACAGCCGCGGCGGCTTGATGCCGCTGCTGCAGGGCGCGGCCACCGCCACCTGAGCGGCTGCCAAAACCCAGCTGAGATAATCCCCGTTTTCCCCGAACCTCAAAGACAACCATGGCCGACGAACAGCAGCAACCTTCCACCGAACCCGTTTTCCAGATCCAGCGCGTCTACCTGAAGGAAGCTTCGCTCGAGCAGCCGAATTCCCCCGCCATCCTGCTGGAGCAGGAACAGCCCTCCGTCGACATCCAGCTGGGTGTCGAGGCCGGCAACGTGGCCGACGGCGTTTTCGAAGTGAGCGTCACGGCCACAGTGACGACCACCATCAAGGACAAGACGGTGTTCCTCGTTGAAGCCAAGCAAGCCGGCATCTTCGAAATCCGCAACCTGTCGGCCGAGCAGATGAACCCGATCCTGGGCATTGCGTGCCCGCAAATCGTGTACCCGTACCTGCGCGGCAACGTGGCCGACCTGGTCACGCGCGCGGGCTTTCCGCCGGTGCACCTGGCTGAGATCAACTTCCAGGCCATGTACGAGCGCCAGCAGGCCGAACTGGCGCAGGCAGCCGCGCCGTCGCAGATCATCACGACCGCCTGAAGCGACCCCCGGGCCCGCCAATGAAGATCGCGATCTTCGGCGCTGGCGCCTGGGGCACAGCACTTGCCAGCGCCGCGGCTGCGCGGCACGACGTGACGCTTGTCGCGCGTGACGCGCAGCAGGCGCAGGCCATGCAGTCGTCGCGCGAGAACCAACGCTACCTCGCTGGCGTTGCGCTGGCACCGCAGCTGAACGTCGTTGCGCAAAGCACTGCCCTCATGCCTGAGCTGGCGGGCAGCTGCGAGCTGGCCGTCATCGCCACCCCCATGGCTGGTTTGCGCCAGAAACTCATCGAGTTGCAAGACTGCCCCGCGACGGTGGCCTGGCTGTGCAAAGGCTTCGAGCTGCCACAGCAGGGGCATGACGGCCTGCTGGGCCACGAGATTCGCGCGCAAGTCGCACCGCGCTTGCAGGCTGGCGTGCTGAGCGGGCCCAGCTTTGCGCTGGAGGTGGCGCGCGGCCAGCCCACGGCGCTTGTGGCCGCCAGTTCAGAGCGCGCCGTGCGTGAAGCGCTCGTGCGCGCTTTCCATGGTGCGAACGTGCGCGTGTATGCCAACGACGATCTCGTTGGCGTTGAAGTGGGCGGCGCCGTCAAGAACGTGCTGGCGATTGCAACGGGCTTGTGCGATGGCCTGGGCCTTGGTTTGAACGCGCGCGCTGCGCTGATCACGCGCGGCCTGGCCGAGATGACGCGGCTGGGCATCGCGCTGGGCGCGCGCGCTGAAACGTTCATGGGCTTGTCGGGGCTGGGTGACCTGGTGCTCACAGCCACCGGTGACCTCAGCCGCAACCGGCAGGTGGGCCTGGCGCTCGCAAAAGGCCAGACGCTGGACCAGGCCGTGGCCTCACTCGGGCATGTGGCAGAAGGCGTTAACAGCGCACGCACGGTGGTTGCACGCGCTCTGGCCCTGGGCGTGGACATGCCGATAGCGTCGGGTGTGGTGGCCCTGCTTGATGGCGCTGTCACGCCCGCACAGGCGCTGGCTGCTTTGATGGGCCGCGGCCCGGCGGCGGAGGCGTAACGCGCCGTTCTCAAGCGATCTTTGCTCAGGCGATCTTCGCGAGCGCCTCACGGATCACATCCACACTGCGCGGCCGCACGACGCGCGCCTGCTCAACACCATCGCGCAGGAACACCAGCGTTGGCCACAACGTGACGTGAAAGGAGCGCCCCAGTTCCCGGCCGCTGCCGTCTTCCACCTTGACGTGCTGCACATCGCCGTGCCCCTGCAGCATTTGCTGCACAAGCGGCGCGGCGGCCTTGCAGTGGCCGCACCAGTCGGTGCCGAAGTTGAGCACCATGGCGCCCGTCGCACTGTCGATTTCCGTGCGCGTTGGCGCCTGCGTCATGTAGGCGGATTCCATGCCGAACATTGTCTCTGATCCACGCGGATTCCGGCATGCGGCTATGCTTGGCGGCATGAGTCTGCCCTTTGATTTTTCTACTGCTTCCATCGAGCGGCTGGCCCGCGACGATGCCGCTCGCGCCATTGCAGAGGATGTTGGCGATGGTGACCTGACAGCCAGCCTGGTGGACCCCGCACGCCGTGCGCGCGCGCGCGTTCTGGCCCGCGAAGCGGCGGTGATTTGCGGCCAGCCGTGGTTCGATGCCGCCGTCAAACTCGTTGAGCCGCACGCGACTGTTCATTGGCTCGTGCGTGAAGGCGCAAGGTGCACCGCAGACCAAATCGTTGTTGAGATAGAAGGCACCGCACGCGGGCTTCTCACGTCCGAGCGCACCGCGCTCAATTTCCTGCAGATGATGAGCGCCGTTGCCACCAAGACGGCAACGTATGTCGATGCCGTTCGAGGCACGCGCGCCAGCATCGTCGATACGCGCAAGACCCTGCCGGGATTGCGGCTTGCGCAGAAGTACGCCGTGCGCGCGGGCGGCGGCACCAATCACCGCATCGGCCTGTACGACGCCGTGCTCATCAAGGAAAACCACATTGCTGCCGCCGGCGGCGTGACGCAAGTGCTGAAGGCAGCGGCGCAAGCTGCGGCGAGCGCGACATTCATCGAGATCGAAGTCGAGACGCTCGCGCAGCTGGAAGAAGCCCTGGGTGCCGGCGCGAAGATGATCCTGCTCGACAACATGCCGCTGCCCACTTTGCGTGAAGCCGTTCGCATCAACAATGGTCGCGCCATTCTCGAAATCTCCGGCGGCGTGACGCTTGATTCGGTGCGGGCGCTGGCTGAGACGGGCGTGGATCGCATCTCCATCGGCGCGCTCACCAAAGACGTGAAGGCCACCGATTTTTCCATGCGCCTGAAGGAGCTGTGATGAGCGCAGTCATTCCGATCTTCGACGTCGAGTACGACCACCCCGAGCCCGCGGCCAACGCGTGCGACACACGTCATGCGTGGGCGCGCGTACCTGTGGAGCCGCTGCCGCACGAGCGCGCCGAACTCAAGGAGCGCATCAAGCGCCTTTTGAAAGAGCGCAACGCCGTGATGGTGTCGCACTACTACGTTCACCCGGACCTGCAGGACCTGGCTGAAGAGACTGGCGGCATCGTGAGCGACTCGCTCGAGATGGCGCGCTTTGGCCGTGATCACCCGGCGACGACGCTGGTGGTCTCGGGTGTGCGGTTCATGGGCGAGACATCGAAGATTCTTTCGCCTGAAAAGCGCGTGCTCATGCCTGATCTGGATGCGACCTGCTCGCTCGATCTCGGCTGCCCTGCCGACGAGTTCTCCGCGTTTTGCGACCAGCATCCGGACCGCACTGTCGTGGTCTATGCGAACACGAGCGCCGCCGTCAAAGCGCGGTCTGACTGGCTCGTCACGTCCAGCTGCGCGCTCGACATTGCGCGCGCCCTCAAAGACAAAGGCCACAAGCTGCTGTGGGCGCCAGACAAACACCTCGGCTCGTACATCCAGCGCGAGACTGGCGCGGACATGGTGTTCTGGAACGGCGCATGCATCGTGCACGACGAGTTCAAGGCGTTCGAGCTGGTGGAGCTGAAGAAGCAGCATCCGAAGGCGAAAGTGCTTGTGCACCCGGAGTCACCGGCTGACGTGATTGCACTGGCCGATGCAGTGGGTTCGACCTCGGGCATCCTGCGCGCTGCGAAAGAGCTGGACGCGCAGGAGTTCATCGTAGCGACGGACAACGGCATGATGCACAAGCTGCGCACGTTGAACCCCGGCAAGGTGTTCATCGAAGCGCCGACTGCCGGCAACAGCGCGACGTGCAAGAGCTGCGCGCACTGCCCGTGGATGGCGATGAATGGCCTGGCAGGTCTGGCACATGTGCTGGAGACGGGCGCCAATGAAGTTCACGTCGACCCGGCATTGGGTTTTCGTGCGCGCTTGCCGATCGACCGGATGCTGGCTTTCACGGCGGCATTGAAGGCGGGTCAGCCTGCGGGCTCGCTGGTGCCGAACATCGGCGCGGCCTGAGGCAGCGCTGGCGTTCGCTGTGTCCTAGTTGAACGCGATCCGGTAGCGAAAGCTCGGCTTGCTGCCGAACTGCGGCAGCTTGAGAAACCGCTCGATCATCACGCCGCCATTGGCTTCAATCACGCGCTGCGAGGCGATGTTCGTCTGATCGCACGTGATGATGGCGTAGGGCAGTCCTTCTGCGCGCGCTTCATCGAGCAACTGGCGCAAGGCCGACGTTGCATAGCCCAGCCGCTGCTTCCACGGCACCACCGCGTAGCCGATGTGCCCAAGCACGCGCGCCGGCAATTCCGATGTGCCCGGCTGCCAGCGAAAGTTGATGCTGCCGGCAAACTCGCCGTCCCACATCCAGCGCGTATAGCCGGGGATGCGGTTCACCAGCGTGCCGTCCGGCAATTTGACTTTGGGCCCATTGCCTTCGCGGTCTTCCATGCTCGCGATGAATGCCTGCGCGTCATCGCGAATGCGCGCGAGCTCCTCGGCGCCCGCTTCCGGGCGAATCGAATCAGCGGACCAGACGCGCTCGAGCGCGGCGATGTAGCTGGGTAGGTGATCGAGTGCAGGTCGAACGAGTTGCATCGCTGGCGGCCTCAAAGCGTTTTGACGAAAAGCCGGTTGTCGTGCGAGACGCCTTCGTAGGTATAGAGCGTGCCGCCCGCATCGGTGTAGCCCTGGCGCGGATAGAAGCGCAGCGCCCGTTCGTTGTGTACCCACGCCGTGAGCCAGAGGGTTGCGGCACCCGCGCGGGCGGCTTGCGCCTCCACCTCGCGCATCAGCGCTGAGCCAATGCCTTGGCCTGTTGACGCTTCCTGCACGTAGAGCCTGTCCAGCTCAGCGGCCGGCGTAGTTGCGTCGAGCAGTTCATGGCGTGCGCCGGGCGTCCACTTGGCAAACCCGAGCAGGAATTCATCGCGCGTGGCAACGAGCACCTTCACCGATGCATCGCTTAATTCGCGCGTCACCGCATCGAGCCCGACAACGCCTTGCACTTCGCGCGCAATCTGCGCCGAGACGCCACGCGGCGCATAGGTGTCGAGGAAGACCTGCGTTGCCAGCACGCTGATGCACAGCGCGTCTTCGGCGGTGGCTGCACGAATGACCAGGGGGCTCATTGCAACGCCTTGCGCCCGCGAAGTTTCAGGCCGGCACCAGGATCGTCGGGTGCGCGACGTCTTCGAGCTGCGGATAGTCCTTGATGAAGTGGCCGCCACGGCTTTCATGCCGCGCCTGCGCGCTGCGCACGATCAGCTCGGCCACCGTCACCAGGTTGCGCAGCTCCAGCAAGTCTCGAGTCACGTGGAAGTTCGCGTAGAACTCCTGGATCTCTTCCTGCAGCAAGGCAATGCGGTGCGACGCGCGTTCGAGCCGCTTGTTCGTGCGCACGATACCCACGTAGTCCCACATGAAGCGGCGCAGTTCGTCCCAGTTGTGCGAGATGACCACCGTCTCATCCGCATCGGTGACACGGCTCTCGTCCCAGGGCGGCAGCACGGGTGGCATGGGCAGCGAATGCTCCTGGATGTCCTTGGCCGCCGCGCGGGCGAACACCATGCATTCGACAAGCGAGTTGCTCGCCAGGCGATTCGCGCCATGCAAGCCCGTGTAGGCGCACTCGCCGATGGCCTGCAGGCCCTTGAGGTCCGCACGGCCCGCCAGGTCGGTGTGCACGCCGCCGCAGGTGTAGTGCGCTGCGGGCACGACGGGAATCGGCTCGCGCGTGATGTCGATGCCCAGCTCCAGGCAGCGCGCGTAGATGTTCGGGAAGTGTTCCTTCACGAACTCGGGCGGCTGGTGCGAGATGTCGAGGTACACGCAATCGACGCCGTGTTTCTTCATCTCGAAGTCGATGGCCCGGGCCACCACATCGCGCGGCGCGAGTTCGGCGCGCGGATCGTGCTGCGGCATGAAGCGCGTGCCGCCAGCCGATTGCGGCAGCAGCAGCCTGCCGCCTTCGCCACGCACGGCCTCGGTGATCAGGAACGACTTGACGTGCGGGTGGTACAGGCACGTCGGGTGGAACTGGATGAACTCCATGTTCGTCACGCGGCAGCCCGCGCGCCACGCAGCCGCAATGCCGTCGCCGGTGGAGGTGTCGGGGTTGGTCGTGTACAGGTACACCTTGCCCGCGCCGCCTGTCGCCAGGATGGTGTGCGGCGCGCGATAGGTGATGACTTCGTCAGTGGTTTCGTCGAGCGCGTACAGGCCCAGGCAGGTCGGCCCGTTCGTCGAGCCAGCACCGAGCTTGGTGCTGGTGATCAGGTCCACCAGCATGTGGTTTTCGAGCACGGTGATGTTGGGCGTGCGGCGCACTACTTCGATCAGCGTGCGCTGGACGGCAGCGCCCGTGGCGTCTGTCGCATGGACGATGCGGCGCGCGCTGTGGCCGCCTTCGCGCGTGAGATGCAGGTGGCCTTCTTCCTGCGTGAACGGCACACCGAGTTCGCGCAGCCAGTCCACTGCTTCAGGCGCGTGCTCGACCACGTAGCGCGTTGCGTCGATGTCCGACAGGCCAGCGCCAGCAACCAGCGTGTCATCGACATGCGATTCGAACGAGTCGTCTTTGCTGAACACAGCCGCGATGCCGCCTTGCGCCCAACCGGATGAGCCATCTGCCATCGACCGTTTGGTCAGGATCGCGACGCGATAGTTGGGTGCGAGGTGAAGGGCGGCGGTCAGTCCCGCGAGGCCGCTGCCGACGATCAATACGTCGAAGTCGCGCGCGGCGGATGATTCAGGCATCAGGTTTCCTGCGTTCAGGCGGGCTGGTAAGCCAGCCGCACATAAATGGGGGCGTAGGCCTCGGCTTGCGTGAGGTCGATCAGCGATTCCTTCGCGAGTTCGAGCATCGCGATGAACGTGACGATGAGCACCGACATGCCGCGCGAGACATCGAACAGATCTTCGAATTCGACAAACTTGTGCCCCTGCAGGCGGCGCAGCACGATCGACATGTGCTCGCGCACCGAGAGCTCTTCACGCGTGATCTTGTGATGCTGCACGAGCTTGGCGCGCTTGACGATATCGCGCCAGGCTTCCTGCAGGTCGACCACGTTCACATCCGGAAAGCGCGGCTGCAGCGCCTGCTCGATGAACACCTGCGCGCGCAGCACGTCGCGCCCGATCTGCGGCATCTCGTTCAGGCGGGCGGCGGCAAGTTTCATCTGCTCGTATTCGAGCAGGCGGCGAACGAGTTCGGCGCGCGGGTCTTCAGGCTCTTGCCCTTCGGCCACCTTCTTGGGTGGCAGCAACATGCGCGACTTGATCTCGATCAGCATCGCCGCCATCAGCAGGTATTCGGCAGCGAGTTCGAGGTTGCGCGTGCGGATTTCATCGACATACACCAAGTACTGCCGCGTCACAGCGGCCATCGGGATGTCGAGGATGTTGAAGTTCTGCTTGCGGATGAGGTACAGCAGCAAGTCCAGCGGGCCTTCGAACGCCTCCAGAAAGACTTCGAGTGCATCCGGCGGGATGTACAGGTCGGTCGGCATGGCGAACAGCGGCTCGCCGTAGAGCCGGGCCAATGCGACCTGGTCGATCACCTGCGGGATGCCGGGCACGTCCGCCACGGGCGCGTCGGGCAGGGTCGTTGTATCGACAGATGCCGACATCGCGCGGGGCTGCTTTTAGTGGCCGGTGCCGTTGCCGCCGTACACGTACGGTGTCTGCGCCACGCGTGCGTCGCGCCATTCGGCCTGCGCTTGCCGGTTGACCTGTTTGTCCCACAGCAAGGCCCTTCCGGCGCGCTGCTGCGCTTCGAGATTGGGCTGTTCGGACTTGAGCTGGCCGATGAACTGCGAAACGTCCGACTCATAGTCGGGACGGCGGAAGATGCGGATCATCAGGGACGAGAAAGACATAGTCGGGCGATTTTACCTGCCAGCATCGAACCCCGCGCGCACGATCACTTCCCGCACCTCTGGCTGCAGGTTGTCCAGGCGAAGCGTTCCCGTTCTTTGCAGTGCCGCCTTCTGGACGCCGCGCAACGCATCGAGGCCGCTGGTGTCGATGTGCACGAGCTGCAGGCAGTCGAGCACGACGACAGGCTGGTCAGGGCCTTGCTCGATCGCTTCCACCACCTCGTCCACTTTCGCCACGGCACCAAAGAAAAGCGAGCCGTACAGCTTGAACTGCAGCACGGTGCCGTCTGCCGGGACGCGCTCCACGGTGAAGACGCCGCTCATGCGCCGGATGAACAGCGCGCAGGCGGTGACCAGGCCCACTTCCATGGCGACCGTCAGGTCGAACACGATCGTGAGGAAGAACGTGCCGAGCATCAGGATGCGGTAGTGCGCGCTGTAGGTTTTCAGCTTGGCGAACTCATGCCACTCGCCCATGTTGAAAGCCACAAACAGCAAGATGCCGGCCAGCACGGCGAGGGGCACATGCAGCGCCAGCGGCGCCGCAGCCATCACGATCACGGCGATGGTGATGGCGTGCGTGATGCCTGCGACAGGTGTGGTGGCACCTGCGCGCACGTTGGTCACCGTGCGCGCGATCGTGCCGGTGGCTGGCATGCCACCAAAGAACGGCACCACGAAATTCGCGATGCCTTGCGCCATCAGTTCCTGGTTCGGGTCGTGCCGCCGCAGCGTCGAGGCCTGGTCTGCCACACGTGCACAGAGCAGTGACTCGATGGCGCCTAGCAGTGCGATCGTGATCGTGGGCGTGACCAGCAGCTTGACGGTCTCCCACGAAAAGGCGGGCAGTGCGAACGCCGGAAGCCCGCGCGGGATGGAGCCGAACTTCGAGCCGATTGTCTCCACGGGCAATTTGAAGTACCACGCAAAGAGCGTGAGCGTGACGAGCGCGACGATAGGGCTGGGCACACGCGCCGAAATTGCAGCGGTGCTGCTCATCCCCGGCAGATTCATCGCGCCCTTGATCGGCGAATTGCTGCCCCACAGGCGCGGCCATAAGAACAGGCCCAACACGCAGGTCACACCCAGCGCGAAGGAATACGGATTGAACGTGTCGATGTGGCGGCTGATGAGCGTGAGCTGCGCGAAAAAATCCGCAGGCATCTTCGCGATGCTCAAGCCGAGCCAGTCTTTGATCTGCGAGCTGGCAATGAGCACGGCGATGCCGTTGGTAAAGCCGATGACGATGCTCACCGGCACGAATCGCACCAGGCGGCCCAGCCGCAGCACGCCCAGCAGGAAGAGCAGCACACCCGCGCACGAGGTAGCGATGAGCAGGTTGGCCAGGCCGTAGCGCTCGACGATGCCGTACACGATCACGATGAATGCGCCGGCAGGCCCGCCGATCTGCACGTTGGAGCCACCGAGCGCGGCGATGATGAAACCCGCGAGGATGGCGGTCCACAGGCCGGCTTCGGGTTTGAGGCCTGACGCGATGGCAAACGCCATGGCCAGCGGCAGGGCGACGATGCCTACGGTGATGCCGGCGCCCAGGTCGCGCAGGAAGCGGTCACGGTCGTAACCAGGCAACGCGTCCAGCAGCCGCGGACGGAAAACGAACGGAAATTTCAATGAATGCTCCCGGAGTTGAACGGACCAGAAAAGTCAGTTCAATTCCGGGGGGCCGCAGTGATGCAGTCGCGTGATGAAACGCTTGCGGCGCGAGAGGGGCAGAAAGGGGGTACGGCCCATGGAGCCAGTTTACGCCTGCCCTTGAAGCCGAGTTGCTATCGAACGCGCATGCCCGGCATTGCACCCGGCGAGGGCTCGAGCACGTAGATGCCCGGGTTCGCCTTCTCGTCGCCGTGGCTCGCCGCCAGCACCATGCCTTCGCTCACGCCGAACTTCATCTTGCGCGGCGCCAGGTTGGCCACGAGCACGGTGAGCTTGCCGACGAGTTGCTCCGGCTTGTAAGCCGATGCGATGCCGGAGAACACGTTGCGCATGCGGCCTTCGCCAGCGTCGAGCGTCAGTTGCAGCAGCTTGGTCGAACCCTCGACGGCCTTGCACTCGACGATCTTCGCGATGCGCAGGTCGATCTTCACGAAGTCGTCGATGGTGATGGTGGGGGCGATTTCTTCGCCCACTGGCAGTTCACTCCCTCCCCCGTTGGGGGAGGGTTGGGGTGGGGGCTCTTCCCCCGCTACCTCAAACAGCGCATCCAGCTGCTTCACGTCAACGCGCTGCATCAAGTGCTCGTACTTGCCCACGCTATGCCCCGCACCCAGCGGCGCAGCAGCGTTGCTCCAATCCAGCGGCGCGCAGGCGAGAAACTTCTCCGCTTGCGCAGCGAGCGTCGGCAGCACGGGCTTCAAGCACGCCGTCATCACCTTGAAGCTCTCGATGCACGCAGAGCAAATAGCAGCCGCCTCATCAGCCTTGCCTTCCTTCACCAGCTTCCACGGTGCAGCAGCATCGAAGCGCAGATTGACCTTGTCGGCATACGCCATGATTTCGCGCAGTGCGCGCGCGTAGTCGCGACCTTCATACAGCGCCTGCGTGTTGCGCACCAGGGCCTGCGCTTCTTCATCAACGGGCGACGCGACCAGCTGGCCTTGCGGAATGAACTTCACCGCCCGGCTGGCAATGTTCACGTACTTGCCAATCAAGTCGCTGTTCACGCGCGCCATGAAGTCATCGGGGTTGAAGTCGATGTCTTCGTTGCGGCCGTTCAGCTTGGCGGCCAGGTAGTAGCGCAGCCACTCGGGGTTCATGCCCAGCGACAGGTACTTCAGCGGGTCAAGCCCCGTGCCGCGGCTCTTGCTCATCTTCTCGCCGTTGTTCACCGTGAGAAAGCCGTGCACGAACACCTTGTTGGGCACCTTGCGGCCGCTGAAGTGCAGCATCGCGGGCCAGAACAGCGTGTGGAACGTGATGATGTCCTTGCCGATGAAGTGGTACTGCTCCACGGTCGGGTCGGCGATGAACTTGTCGTAGTCCACACCGATCTTCCCAAGGTAGTTCTTCAGCGAAGCGAGATAGCCCACCGGCGCATCGAGCCACACGTAGAAGTACTTGCCCGGTGCATCAGGAATCTCAATGCCGAAGTACGGCGCATCGCGGCTGATGTCCCAGTCGCCCATGGCCGTCTTGCCGTCGGCATCAGGCTCGAGCCACTCGCTGATCTTGTTCAGCACTTCGGGTTGAACCGCGCCGCTGGTCGTCCACTCTTTGAGGAACGCCATGCAACGCGCATCGGACAGCTTGAAGAAGAAGTGCTCCGATGTCTTGAGCACCGGCGTCGCGCCTGAGAGGGCGGAGTAGGGGTTGATCAGGTCCGTCGGGCTGTAGACCTTGCTGCACACCTCGCAGTTGTCGCCGTACTGGTCCTTCGCGTGGCAGTTGGGGCACTCGCCCTTGATGAAGCGGTCGGGCAGGAACATGTTCTTCTGTGGGTCGAAGAACTGTTCGATGGTCTTGCTCGAGATGAGGTTGTTGGCCTTCAGGTCGCGATAGATCTGCTGCGCGAGCTCATGGTTTTCAGGCGCGTCGGTGCTGTGCCAGTTGTCGAAGGCGATGTGAAAGCCTTCGAGGTACGGCTTGCGGCCCGCTGCGATTTCAGCGACGAACTGCTGCGGCGTCTTGCCCGCCTTTTCGGCGGCAATCATGATCGGCGCGCCATGCGCGTCGTCGGCGCACACAAAGTGCACCTGGCTGCCCTGCATTCGCTGGTGCCGCACCCAGATGTCGGCCTGGATGTATTCCATGATGTGGCCGATGTGGAACTTGCCGTTGGCGTACGGCAAGGCGGTGGTAACGAAGAGCTGGCGCTGTGTCATGTGGGTTGTCAGATGGGGAGCCGGGAATTCTATGCTTCGGTCTCGCGAATGCGCTTTGCATGTGCATATAAGAAAAAGATACACAGAACTGACTTATTTGATTCCTAGAATCCGCAGCTCTTTTGCAGTACGGATTCACCCATGGAACCCCCACTTCCCCCGCTCGAGGATGCCTATCGCAGTCTCATGGAAGACTTGGCGCAGCTCGTCGGCTTGCGCAGCCGGCCCGGCAGCCTTCACCACACGGGCAACTTCAAATTCAACGGCGTGGCACTGACGATTGCGCTCGATTCGCGCGAGGGCCAACTTGTTCAAGTGTTCATCGACTTCGGCGCCTGCCCCACGGAAAAGGCCCTGCCTGTCTACAAGCGATTGCTCGAAGTCAACCTGCTGCTCGGCGCCCAGGGCAGCCCGCGCCTCGCGCTTGACCCCGTGACGGACCGCGTCGTCTTCACCTATTCGAGCGCCCTGCATGGGCTCACCGCGCAGGCGCTGCTCGCTGGCATCGAGCAGGCGGCCGGGCAGGCGAGCGAATGGCGCGAGAGTTTCTTTATTGACGAGACGCCACCTGCTCGCGCGCAAGGTGGCATGTTTGGGATGCGCCATGCACTGCACGTCTGAGCGTTTGCGCTCGCTGCGCACAGTGGGGGCGCACTGCCTGCGAGAAGTCATCGCCCAGCCACCTGCAAAACTGGCGGGGCTGGCAACCTTGTGCGCTACTGCAGGGGCGTGGTCGTCCGGCGACGAAACGATTGCAACCGGTCTTTTGATCGGCGCGACGGCAGGCGCGGGCGTGCTGGTGGTGGGCCGCATCGCCTGCCACCAGTTCGGCACGACGACAGCGCGTAGCAAAGCAGCCGTGGCGCTGTCAGCAGCTGCGGGCGGTGGGCTCGCCGCCGCTTGCGCAATTGGCAACGAAGCGGCCGTGATGGCGACAGAGTCCATGGTGGCAGTGAGCGCGATTGCCTTGTGCGCAGCGCGTGTTGTTGCCGTCCGAAGCCGCGAGGAAGTGCCGCCGTGGATCAATGCGGGCTGTGTATTGGCAGCTGTGGCCGCAGGCGTTATGGCCTTTTGTGCATTCACCATCGCGGTGCCACGCGGATCCCGCGCGATCCACATGGGAGGCGGGCCCGACGGATTTCTTCTGGCGCGCCAGGCCGGCTCGCTCGTCGAGGCGCTCGCGGTCGAGATCGGCAAAGAGCTCCTGAGTGGCTGCGGCCCATCGGTTGATCGCCGCGGCTTGACCTTTGACGACCGGATCAAGGCGGCCGCGCAAGGGTTGCTGCCGTACATCGCCGCCTGCGTTCTCATCAACGGCATGGCCGCCCCGGCGCTGTTGGCCAATGGCGATGGAGTCAGCCAGGATGTCGTTTTCGAAGACCTCGTCGCCGCTGTGCTCGTCACCTGCCTGACCAACGTGCTGCGCAACGGCGTCAATGCCACGGTGGTGATCCATACGTGGGACGGCGGCAAGCGCGACGGCCTGCCAGACAACCCGATTGACTATCAAGCCGAACCCAAGACGATGCTGGGCCGCGCTGCCACCATCGTCGATCGCTGGGCGGTGCGTTCGCTGTTGATGGCGGCGCGAACCGCCACCTATGTGTTCATGCGAACGCAAGGTTTTTCCATCGAAGCGTCGGCCATGGTGGCGCAGGGCAAATACGCAGTGTTCGCGCAGTTCCGCGAGGTGCTGGCTGACTTGATGGTTGGTGACGGTTGGTCGCCGCAAGTGCTGGTACATCTGCGCGAGACTGATCCGCCCTCGCGGATCGATCTTGAAGAGATAGAGGCGCAATTCGATGCGCAAGCGGTCGAGCTGGAATTTGAGCGGGTGCTGCAGCAGGCGGGTGCTACCGCGTAGCTCAGCGTGTGCTCACGCGCGATGGGCCGAGTCGCTACACTCACCGCCAAACACGAGGCATTCCCCATGGCAGTCACCACCGACCAGCTGTCGCAGGCCCTTGCGGCCGTGACCGATCCCAACACCGGCAAAGATTTCGTCAGCACGCGCGCGCTGCGCAACCTCACGGTCAGCGATGGCGGCGATGTGGCTTTCGACATCGAGCTTGGCTACCCCGCCAAGAGCCAGTTCACTGCCTTGCGCTCGTTGCTGGTCGCCGCAGCCAAGGCGGTGCCGGGCGTAGCAAACGTGTCCGTCTCGATCAGCAGCAACATCGTTGCCCACGCAGCACAACGCGGTGTCGCGCTGCTGCCGAACATCAAGAACATCGTTGCAGTCGCGTCCGGCAAGGGCGGCGTTGGCAAGAGCACCACGGCCGTGAACCTTGCACTCGCGCTCGCTGCCGAAGGCGCGAAGGTCGGCCTGCTCGACGCCGACATCTACGGCCCGAGCCAGCCCATGATGATGGGCATCGAAGGCCGCCCTGAGTCAAGCGACGGCAAGACGATGGACCCGCTGAAGAACTACGGCGTCGAGGTCATGTCGATCGGCTTTCTGGTCAACCAGGACGAAGCGATGATCTGGCGCGGCCCCATGGCCACGCAGGCGCTTGACCAATTGCTGCGGCAGACCAACTGGTCGGGCCTGGACTACCTCATCGTCGATCTGCCGCCTGGCACCGGCGACATCCAGCTCACACTCGCGCAGCGCGTGCCGCTCACAGGCGCGGTGATCGTGACGACGCCGCAGGACATCGCGCTGCTCGATGCAAAGAAGGGCATCAAAATGTTCGAGAAGGTCGGCGTGCCGATTCTGGGCATCGTCGAGAACATGGCGGTGCATGTATGCAGCAACTGTGGCCATGTCGAACACATCTTTGGCGAGGGTGGCGGCAAGAAGATGGCCGCGCAGTACGGCATGGACTACCTCGGCGCGCTGCCGCTCGACATCGCCATCCGCGTGCAGGCCGACAGCGGCAAGCCCACGGTTGTCGCCGATCCTGAAGGTGAAGTCGCCGGCATTTACAAAGCGCTGGCGCGCCAGGTCGCGATCAAGATCGCCGCCAAGGCCAAGGATTTTTCGTCGAAGTTCCCTTCGATCACGATCTCCAAAGACACCTGAGGCGCACACGCTGCCAGGGCGCAGTGGCATGATGGCCCGATGGAACCCGGCTTCGAAATCGACCCCAACGGCCTGCTCAAACCGCGCCGCCTCACGCTGGCGCAATGGCTGCGGGAAGGCTTGCGCGCGGGCCTGCTGCTGAGGCCGCGCGTCGGCGGCAGCGAGCCGAATCCGCTGCAAGTCGGTGCACTTGTATTGATCGTCGCGCTGATCGACATCGCACTCGGCCGTTTCGAAGTGATGGGCGAAGCTGCCTTCGACTTGCGCGGTGCACTCGCGCCCTGGTGGAGCACCGCTGCCATGCTGCTCATCGCCTGGTGGGGCCTGCCGCGCCGTGACGAGCATCTGCAGCGCCCCTCGGGCCTGCCCGCGTGGTTTGCGCTGTGGATGGGCGCCGTCATCCTGCCGAGCCTGGTTGCGCAGGTGCTGACGCTGGCTCAACTGCATGAGGCGCTGCCCGCGTTCCTGTCCGAATTCGAGTGGGAGGGCTGGCTGCTCTATGGCGGACTGTGGCTGTGGACCGTCGCTGCAGTGGTCCGGCTTCTCCATTCCTTCGCCGTACCACCGCTGCGCCTCGCGGTGGTGAGCGCCTGCATGATCGGCATTTTTGCGTTGAGTGCATGGCAGTTTCCCGACCGGCCGTGGCAGCCTGTGATGGCGCAGGCCGAGCCGGAAGCCGCCAACCGTATGCAGCTGAGCCAGCCGGTGATCGAGGCACAGCAGGCAACGCTGGAGCGCACGCTGCAAGGCGTTGCGCCACATCGTGAGGGGATCGTCGATGTGTATGGCATCGTGTTCTCGCCCTATGCAGAAGGTGAAGTGTTCATGCGTGAAAGCCGGATGGTTGCTGACCTGCTTGCCGAACGCTTCGACGCGCAGGGCCATGTCATCCACCTTGCCAACAACGCCGCGACGCCCGAGAGCATTGCGTGGGCCACACCCGACAACCTCGATCGCGCTGTGGATGCGATAGCGGCGAAGATGGACCGTGAGAACGATGTGCTCGTGGTGTACCTCACGTCGCATGGCGCGCGTGACTTCAAGCTTGCCGCGGCGAACCCGCCGCTGGAAGTCGAGCCGCTGAGCCCGGGCGACTTGCGCCGTGCGCTCGACAAGGCCGGCATCCGCAACCGGGTGATCGCCGTGTCGGCCTGCTATTCGGGCGGCTGGATCGGGCCGCTGTCGAGCGAGTCCACGCTAGTGATGACCGCCGCAGATGCGGACCACACCTCGTATGGCTGCGGCAGCCGTTCCAAACTCACGTTCTTTGGCCGCGCGGTGTTTGATGAGCAGTTGCGCAAGACGCATTCGTTCGAGCAGGCCTTTGCGCAGGCGGTGCCGGTGATCAAGCAGCGCGAGATCGAAGGCAACAAGCCCGACGGCTTTTCGAATCCGCAGATCAGCGTGGGCGACCGCATCCGGCCCGTGCTGCATGAGCTGGAGCAGCGGCTGGGCACCCGGCCCGGCTAGGCCCATGCGGCAAGCACCATTCAGGCCACCTCCTAATTCGGCAATGAGACTTGCAGGTTAACGTCTCCCCATGAACCATCCCTCGCCCTGGCAGCTCGGCTGGCGCACGCTCTGGCGCGATTTGCGCGCGGGCGAACTGCGTCTGTTGATCGTTGCCGTGACGCTTGCCGTTGCCGCGCTCACTGCAGTCGGTTTCTTTGCGGACCGTCTGCAGGGCGGCCTGACGCGCGATGCGCGGCAGTTGCTGGGTGGCGACGCCGTCGTCTCCAGTGACAACCCGACGCCAGCCTCGTTCATTGCCAAAGCCCGTGAGCTGGGCCTTGAAGGTGTCACGACGCTGGGCTTTCCAACAATGGCGCGCGCCAGCGACGAGCAGGGCGGCGGCACGCGGCTGGTAGCGCTCAAGGCCGTGTCGCCGGGCTATCCGCTGCGCGGCAGCCTCAAAGTCGCGACGCAGGCAGACGGCGAAGGTGCGGCCACGCGCGACGTGCCGGCCCGCGGTGAAGCATGGATCGATGCGCCGCTGCTGGAGGCGCTCGCGTTGAAGCTGGGCGATACCGTGCTGCTGGGCGATGCAAAACTCAAGCTGGCGCGCGTGATCGTGCTCGAGCCCGACCGCGGTGCCGGCTTCATGAGCTTTGCGCCGCGCATGATGATCAACCAGGCCGACCTGGCTGCGACGCAGCTGGTGCAGCCCGCCAGCCGCGTGACCTACCGCTTTGCCCTGGCCGGCACCGACGCGAAGGTGAGCGAGTTCGTCAAGTGGTCGCTGCAGGAAGTCAAGAAGCCCGAGATTCGCGGCGTGCGCGTGGAGTCGCTTGAAGGCGGCCGGCCCGAAATGCGCCAGACGCTGGACCGCGCCGAGAAATTTCTGAATCTTGTTGCGTTGCTCTCGGCGCTCCTCAGCGCTGTGGCAGTGGCGCTCGCCGCACGTGGATTTGCCGCGGCCCACCTGGACGACTGCGCGATGCTGCGAGTGCTCGGGCAGAGCCAGAGAACGATTGCCTGGAGCTACACCTTCGAATTCGCCGTCGTGGGGCTCGCTGCAAGCTTGCTCGGTGTGGCGATCGGGTTCGGCGTGCACTTCGTGTTCATCCTGCTGCTGTCTGGCCTTGTCGATACAGCGCTGCCTGCCGCGAGCCTGTGGCCGGCTGCATTCGGCGTTGGCATGGGGCTCACACTGTTGATGGCGTTCGGCCTGCCGCCTGTGCTGCAGCTCGCGCAAGTGCCGCCGCTGCGCGTGATCCGCCGCGACGTGGGCAACCTCAAGCCGGCGTCGCTCGCCGTGCTGGGCATTGGTGTTGCCGGCTTTGCTGCGCTTTTGATCGGCGCGAGCAGCGACCTGAAGCTCGGAGCGATGGCGGTTGGGGGCTTTGCCGGCGCCGTCGTGCTCTTTGCGTGCCTGAGCTGGCTTGCAGTCAAGATGCTGCGACCGCTGGTGAACGAAGCCACAGCGCCGCGCTGGCTGGTGATGGCCACGCGGCAGATCTCTGCGCGGCCCGCGTATGCCGTGGTGCAGGTGAGTGCGCTGGCCGTCGGCTTGCTCGCGCTCGTCTTGCTCGTCTTGTTGCGCACCGATTTGATTTCCAGCTGGCGGCGCGCGACGCCTGCCGATGCGCCCAATCGGTTCGTGATCAACGTCATGCCCGAGCAGGGCAACGCGTTCCAGCAGAAGTTGCGCGATGCCGGCGTGACGCGGTTCGACTGGTTCCCGATGATCCGCGGCCGCCTTGTGGCCGTGAACGGCAAGACAGTGACGCCCGACGACTACGTTGAAGACCGTGCCAAGCGGCTGGTTGATCGCGAGTTCAATCTGTCGACCTCTGCGGCGCAGCCCGAGCACAACCAGATCGTGGCGGGCAAGTGGCAGCAGGAGGAGCGCGGCGCCGTGAGTGTCGAAGAAGGCATCGCGACCACGCTGGGCCTGAAGCTGGGTGACGAACTGCGCTTTGACATTGGCGGCATCCAGACCAGCTCGAAGATCACCTCACTGCGCAAGGTGGACTGGGGCTCGATGCGCGCGAACTTCTTCGTGATCTACCCGGTGACGACCCTGCAGGACGTGCCGGTGACGTACCTCAGCGCCTTTCGCGCGCCCGACCGCAAGGGCTTCGACAGCGAGCTCGTGCGCGCGTTTCCGAACATCACGAATGTGGACATGACCACGGCCATCAACCAGGTGCAGGGCGTGCTCGACAAGGTGATTCGCGCGGTGGAGTTCCTGTTCGGCTTCACGCTCGCGGCGGGCATCGTCGTGCTGTTCGCGGCGGTGCAGGCCACGCGTGAAGAACGCGCGCGTGAATTCGCGATCATGCGGGCCGTGGGCGCAAGCAGCCGGCTGCTGCGGCAGGTGCAACGCGCGGAGCTGGCGGGCGTGGGCTTGCTCGCCGGTTTTCTGGCGAGCATCGTGGCGAGTGCGATCGGCTGGGCGATGGCGAAGTACGTGTTCGACTTCGACTGGACGGCCTCGGCCTGGGTGCCGTTGTTTGGCGCTGTCGCCGGCGCATTCCTGGCTCTGGCCGCCGGCTGGTGGGGCCTGCGCGAGGTGTTGAACCGGCCTGTCGTCGAGACGCTGCGGCGGGCGGCCGAGTAGTCTTGGCGGCTGGCGCCCGGCGCCCATCGCCGACAATATGGCGATGCAAATCCAGGACAAACCGCCTTTTGACACGCCCTTTGAGTGGATGGGCGGTGAAGACAAAGTCCAGGCGCTGGTCACGCGCTTTTACGACCTGATGGACCTCGAGCCAGCCTACGCCGACTTGCGCGCCACACACGGCTCGCACCTGGACCGCGCGCGCCAGCACCTGTTCTGGTTTTTGTGCGGCTGGCTGGGCGGCCCGCAGTACTACACCGATAAATTCGGCCACCCCCGGCTGCGCATGCGCCACATGCCTTTTGCCATCGGCATCAAGGAGCGTGACCAGTGGCTGGCCTGCATGGACCAGGCCATGGGCGAGACCGGCGTGGATGACAAACTGCGTGCCCGCCTGCGAGAATCGTTTTTCCAAACGGCTGACTGGATGCGCAACACACCCTGAGGGACCACATGCTGCCTATCGCCATTTCCATGATTTCGACGGTGTTGCTGCTCGTCTTTCTTGGTTTTTTCGTGTTGAGCTCGACGCCGCTGCTGGTGCTCAAGCATGACGTGCCGATGGATTCGCGGGTGGTGCGGCAGGTTTTTCACTACTGCTACCGGCTGGTCACCGTTGCCGGTGTGGGCGCCGCGATCGGCTACAGCTGGTCGGGGCGATTCGCGCTGGCCATCAGCGTCGGCTGTATCGCCGCGCTGGCGCTGTTCATGCACGAATGGCTGCTCACGCGCATGGACGCATTGCGCGTCACGATGCACGACAACGGCGGTGACCCCGCGCAGATTTCCAGATTCCGCAAGCTGCATGTCGGCGCGATTGCGCTGAACGTCACGCAGCTCGTTGCACTCGGCGTGGCGCTGCGGCAGCTCAACCTTTGAGCAGCACAACCAGCGCACCCGCGCCGCCTTCATCGCCGCGCGCCTGAACAAAGGCGAGCACTTCGTTCTTCTGCACCAGCCAGCTGTGCACGCGGCCCTTGAGCACGGGTGTCTTGCCCGGTGAGCCTAGCCCTTTGCCATGCACGACCCGCACGCAGCGCCAGCCGCGCTTGTGCGCCTCGCGGATGAAGCCAGCCAGCGCCTCGCGTGCTTCTTCACGGCGCAGGCCGTGCAGGTCGATCTCGCCCTGAATGCTCCAGCCGCCCTTGCGCAATTTGCGAGTGACATCGGTGCCGACACCGGGCCTGCGAAAACTCAACGCATCATCCACATCGAGCAGTGTCGTCGCGTCGAATTCGTCGCTGATGGCTTCTTGCAGCACACGCTGCTCGTCGAGCTGCTTTTGCACCGCGACTGGCGGCGGCTGCCCGGGTGAGAGGTTCACGCGCTGGCGATGCTTCAGGGGTTCGACCTTGCCGGCGGCACGCGCAAAAAGGTTGGCATCAGCCTGGGCCCGGCGCTCGGCCTCACGCCGCGCCGCTTCCTGTGCGGCTGCAACGCGCTGCTGCGCGGCCAGCAGCTTCTGGATGTGGTGAAGGTCCTGGAGCGATTTCGCTTTCATGACTGCAAACGCCCGGCTCCTGAAGTAAGTACAACACCATCAAACAAGGCCCTGCTCGGCCATCGACAACGCCTCGCCGCGAGCGACGATGACGTGATCGAGCACGCGCACATCGATCAGCGCGAGCGCTGCCTTCAGCGTCTGCGTGATGGCCTCGTCCGCCCGCGAGGGCTGCACGTTGCCGCTGGGGTGATTGTGCGCGAGGACGACTGCCGCAGCGTCGAGTGCCAGCGCATGCTTGACCACCTCGCGTGGGTAGACGCTGGTTTGCGTCAATGTCCCGCGAAAGAGTTCGCGCAACTCGATCATGCGGCTCCTTGCATCGAGGAACAGCACGGCAAACACTTCGTGGCTTTTCATGGCCAGCTGCATCTGCAGGTACTGCTTGACGGTGGACTCCGACGCCAGCACTTCGCGCGCCTTGAGTTGCTCGGCCATGGCCCGCCGCGCGAGTTCGAGCACGGCGATGAGCGATGCGCGCTTGGCCTTGCCGCCCAGTCCTTTGAAGTTTTTGAGGTCGTCAGCGGTCGCATGCAGCAAGCCGGCCAGCCCGCCATAGCGCTCCAGCAGCTCCGACGCCATCTGCATCACGCCGCGGCCGGCGGTGCCTGTGTTGAGCAGGATGGCGAGCATTTCGGTGTCGCTCAACGCGGCGGGTCCGCGCTCCAGCAGTTTTTCGCGCGGCTGCGAATCGGAAGGTATGTGTTTGATCATGTGCTGCTGAGCTTGTCATTGCTGTGTTCGTGTTTTGTGCCGCTGCTTGTGTGGTTGGTTACAGCGGTTTGGTGTCTTTTGTGTTTTGGCTGCTGGCAACGGTTTGGGGGTGGGCTGCGGACGTTGGGCGGCCTTTTCCCTCCGTGTCCCCCGCCGGCCCTATGGGCGCCCCGAACCGCAGACAGCCAACAACTGTTCCTACAATGGGCGCTACATCACTGGTGACCCGAATGCCTTCTCCCACGCCCCGGATACAGCCGGGCTCCTTTTTGACGCTGCACTACCGCCTGGCTGGCCCGGGCGGCGACATCATCAACACGTTCAACGACAAACCCGCCACGCTCACGCTGGGCAGTGGGGAGCTGTCGCCTGCAGTCGAGAAGCGACTGATCGGCCTGGAAGAGGGCGCGCACTGCACATTCGAGATACCGCCCGGCGAAGCATTCGGCGACCGCAATCCCGAGATGCAGCAGTGGGTAGCGCGCAAGCTGCTCAATCAAATGGGCGATCCGCTGGAGAATTACCAGGTGGGCGAGGTGGTGCAGTTCCCCACACCCGACGGCATGGCCAGCTATGCGGGCTCGGTGGTGCAGGTGGGCAAAGACGGTGATGGTGATGGCAAGGCCGATGCCGTGCTGTTCGACTTCAACCACCCGCTCGCGGGGCACGGCGTCACGTTCGAAGTGAAAGTGGTAGGTGTCCTATGAAATGCACCTGCAATGACTGAGGCAGCTGTGGAAATCTTTCTGGCCGAGCCGCGCGGCTTTTGCGCAGGCGTCGACCGTGCCATCGACATCGTTGAGCACGCACTCAAGAAGTTTGGCGCGCCCATCTACGTGCGCCACGAGATCGTTCACAACACCTACGTCGTGAACGACTTGAAAGCCAAGGGCGCGATCTTCATTGAAGACCTCGCTGAAGTGCCGCCGGGCTCCACACTTGTTTTCTCCGCACACGGTGTGAGCAAAGCGGTGGAACAGGAAGCGCGCGCACGCGGCTTCGACATCTTCGATGCGACATGCCCGCTCGTGACGAAGGTGCACGTCGAGGTCGCCAAGCTCGCCAAGGAAGGCTACGAGTTCATCATGATCGGCCACAAGGGCCATCCCGAAGTCGAAGGCACGATGGGCCAGCTCGACCACGGCATCCACCTGGTCGAAGACGTGGAAGACGTCGCGCACGTGCAGCCCGCGCAGACGAAAAAGCTTGCCGTTGTCACGCAGACCACGCTGTCGGTCGACGACGCAGCCGAAATCAGCGCCGCCGTGCGCAAACGCTTCCCGAGCATTCGCGAGCCAAAGCAGCAGGACATCTGCTATGCCACGCAGAACCGGCAGGACGCGGTGAAGATCATGTCGCCGCAAATCGAGGTGCTGATCGTCGTCGGCAGCCCGACCAGCTCGAACAGCAATCGCCTCGCCGAACTCGCGCGCAAGCTCGGCGTGCCGAGCTATATGGTCGATAGCGCGCAAGAGCTGCAGCCTGAGTGGCTGGAGGGCAAGTCGCGGGTGGGGCTGACGGCAGGTGCATCCGCGCCCGAAGTGCTGGTCAAGCAGGTGATCGACCGCGTGAAGTCGTTAGGTGCAGTGTCCGTGCGCAAGATGGACGGCATCCAGGAGACCGTGAAGTTTCCGCTACCCAAGGGCCTTCGGATTTGAACCGCCAGCAGATCATCGACGCGACTCGTCGCGCCGCCGCGCGCACGCCCGGCCTCATTCGACGCACGCCGTTGTGGAGGCTGCCCGCAAGCGCCTTTGGCATCAATGCCGCGCAAGTGTGGTTGAAGCTCGAACACATGCAGGTGGGCGGCAGCTTCAAGGCGCGCGGCATGTTGAATCGCTTGCTTGCGAACGACATTCCGGCCAGCGGCGTGATCGTCGCTTCCGGTGGCAATGCCGGTATTGCGACGGCAGCTGCCGCGAAGGCACTCGGCGTGAAATGCGAAGTGTTCGTGCCAACAGTGTCGAGCGCGATGAAGCAGGCCAAGCTGCGCGAGCTCGGTGCGAAGGTGGTTGTCACCGGCGCGGTTTATGCCGAAGCGCTCGAAGCGTGCCTTGCGCGCCAGCAGGAAACCGGCGCACTCCTCACGCACGCGTATGACCAGGCTGAAGTCGTCGCAGGCGCAGGCACGCTGGCACAAGAGATCGAGGCGGACGGCGGCTTGCCCGACAACGTGCTCGTGAGTGTCGGCGGTGGCGGCTTGATCGCCGGCATCGCGGCGTGGTTCGAGCAACGCTCGCGTGTCGTCGCGCTCGAGCCCGTGCTCGCCCCCACGTTGTTCGACGCACGGCGTGCAGGCGAGCCGGTTGATGTTGCTGTCAGCGGTGTAGCCGCTGATGCTCTCGGCGCCAAGCGCATAGGCGCGATCGCGTGGGACATCACGCAGCAGCACGTCAAAGATTCATTGGTGTTGCCCGACGACGCGATTCGCGCTGCGCAGTTGTGGTTGTGGAAAGAGATGAAGCTGGCGGTGGAGCCTTCCGCTGCGTTGGGTCTTGCTGCTTTGCAAACGGGTGCGTACATCCCGCGTCGTGACGAGACTGTGTGCCTTGTGATCTGCGGCGCGAATCTGGATCCTTCTACGCTTTCTTGAGCTCTTGAGCTCTTTGGGTCGTTCACTGTTCGGGGGTGGGCTGCGGCCGTCGGGCGGCCTTTTCCCTCCGTGTCATTCCGCCGCACAAAGCGCGAAGCGCGCCCTACTGGCGCGGGGGCGAGCTCTCTTCTTTACCTGCGGGAAAAGGCCGCCCAACGTCCACAGCCTGAGCAGGGTGGTTGGCGATCAACTCGGTGAAAACCGCTGCGCCGTAGATGTGTGCGCAGCGGTTCTCACTGAGTAACTACTGAACCGCTCTGTCCGCGGCCCACCCCGAACAGCAGCACCGTGAAGTGGCACAACCGAAGCGTCCCATAAAATCGCAACATGCTCGACATCACCTATCTCCGCAAAGACCTGCCCTCGGTCATCGCGCGCCTGGAAACGCGCAAGAAACCGCAGGCCTTCCTCGACGTGGATGCATTCACGGCCCTCGAAGCAGAGCGCAAGTCGATACAGACGCGCACAGAAGAACTGCAATCGCAACGCAATGCGCTCTCCAAACAAATCGGCCAGCTCAAGGCCAAGGGCGAATCGGTTGATGCCGTGATGGCGCAAGTCGCCGCGCTCAAGGGCGAGCTCGATGATTCCGCCGCGCGGCTTGAACAGATCCAGCCCGAGATGCAGGCCCTGCTGCTGTCGGTGCCCAACCTGCCGCATGAAAGCGTGCCCATCGGCGAAGACGAACACGGCAACCAGAAAGTTCGCGACTGGGGCAAGCCGCGCCAGTTCGACTTCGAAGTCAAAGACCACGCCGACCTCGGTGAAAAACTCGGCCTCGACTTTGCGACGGGCGTGAAACTCGCGGGCTCGCGCTTCACGGTGATGCGCGGCGCGATCGCCCGCATGCATCGGGCGCTGGCGCAACTGATGCTCGACATCCAGACGCAGGAAAACGGCTACACCGAGTGCTACACGCCGTACATCGTCAACGCGGAAACCCTGCGCGGCACGGGCCAGCTGCCGAAGTTCGAGGGCGACCTGTTCGCTGCGAAAAAAGGCGGCCAGGAAGGCGAAGCTGCACCCGACAACTCGGCGCTGTACCTCATCCCGACCAGCGAAGTCACGCTCACGAATTTTGTGCGCGACGAAATCGTTGCTGAGTCTGACTTGCCGATCAAACTCACGGCCCACACGCCTTGCTTCCGCTCTGAAGCGGGCAGCGGCGGCCGCGACACGAAGGGCATGATCCGCCAGCACCAGTTCGACAAGGTCGAGATGGTGCAGATCGTTCACCCCGACAAGAGCTATGAAGCGCACGAGCAGATGGTGAGCAACGCCGAAGCCGTGCTGCAGCGGCTGGGCCTGCCCTACCGCGTGGTGCTGCTGTGCACCGGCGACATGGGTTTTGGTGCGAGCAAGACGTACGACCTGGAAGTGTGGCTGCCGGCGCAGAACACGTATCGCGAGATCAGCTCGATCTCCAATTGCGAGGCGTTCCAGTCGCGCCGGCTGCAAGCGCGATTCAAGAATGCGCAAGGCAAGAACGAGCTGGTGCACACACTCAATGGCTCGGGCCTGGCCGTGGGCCGCACGCTGGTGGCCGTGCTGGAGAACTACCAGAACGCCGACGGCTCAGTCACCGTGCCAGAGGCGCTGCGGCCGTACATGGGCGGTGTGGAAACCCTGACGCCAGCCACTGGCATTTGATCGGTTAGAATTTGCGGCTTCGCACCACAGCGAACCCGAATCAGGAGCGGTGGCAGAGTGGTCGAATGCGCCGGACTCGAAATCCGGTGTACGGTTATGCCGTACCGTGGGTTCGAATCCCACCTGCTCCGCCAACACACCAGAAAAAAGCCCTGACCAATCAGGGCTTTTCTCTTTCCGGCGGCCGTATCGCTTGGCTCACCCAGTCAACTCTTCATGATGCTGCCCAGCGACCGACCCTGGCGGGTTCGATGCGAGTTCGCAGCCGCTCGTGATGCTGCGTTGGGTCAAGGGCAAGTGGCAGCTCGCCGATTGAGGTTGCGGGTCGGGTGGCGGGTGCCATCTGTGTCCGCGCGCCGTGCTAGCCCGCCGGCACATCCAGCTCCGGATACCGCCGGAAGATGCCTTGCTCGTTGAACGCAATGCGCCGCTCGCTTCGCAGGTACGCCGCCACGCGCGGCTGCGCGGCGACGCGGTTGTGCGTGCCCACCACCCGCGGTGTGCGCGACAGCACACGCTCGGCCGCCAGCGGGAATGCATAGCGCAGGCCTTCGACGAGCTGGAACAGCGACAAGTCGGCATAGCTCATGCGATTGCCGACCAGCCAGCGATCGCCCGCCGGGTTCTGCGAAAGAATGCGCTCGAACCACTGCAGGAATTTCGGCATGCGCTCGCTGCAGAAGTTGCCAGCACGCCGCAGCGCCTCGGCCTTCTGGTCTTCGTAGTACAGGCTCGTCGCGATGGGGTGATGCGTGTCGTGCGCCTCGGTCACCATGTCGGCGATGGTGAGCTGGATCTGCATCGTCCAGGCGCGCGCCTGCTCGCTGCGCGCTACCAGCTTGAGCACCGGTGCGAGGTATTGCAGGATGGCGGCGGTCTGGCCAATGACGAAGTCGCCGTCTTTGAGAAAGGGCGGCGCGAAGGGCGGCTGGCGCAGGCTGCGGTCGCCGAGTGTTCGAAGCATGGCAGGCACACCGCGGCCCGCGTCCTCTGCGCCCCGCGCGATGTCGATGTAAGGCGCGCCAGCCGCTTCGAGTGCGAGGCGGACGAATTCGCCGCGACCGGGGATCGTCGGCCAGTAGTGGAGTTCATAGGTCATGGCGCGACTGTAGTCACTTTGCTTGCCGCAAGCCTCAAGTCGCCAACAACGCTGACGGGATCCACAAAGGGCAGCGCGACAATCCCGAATCATGAACATCGACCTCATCGACGGCACCTACGAGCTCTACCGGCACTTCTATGGACTGCGCCGCTTCAACCAGGGCGAAGACCGCCCGTATGGCGCTGTCGTTGGCGTGCTGAACACCGTGCTCGAGATGATCGAGCGCGACGTGACGCATGTGGGCGTTGCGACCGACCACGTGATCGAATCATTCCGCAATGACCTGTGGCCCGGCTACAAGACGGGTGAGGGCATCGAGCCGGCACTGCTCGCCCAGTTCCATCCGCTGGAAGAAAGCCTGGCGGCGATGGGCGTTGCTGTGTGGCCGATGGTTGAGCTTGAAGCAGACGATGCGCTCGCGACCGCAGCGCGACTCGCCGATGAAGACGAGCGGGTTGAACTCGTGCGCATCTGGACGCCCGACAAAGACCTGGCCCAGTGCGTGCGCGACAACCGCGTGCTGCAGGTCGATCGGAAAACAAAGAAGGTGCGCGGCGCTGTTGAAGTGCGCGAAAAGTTCGGCGTGGTGCCGCAGTTGATCCCCGACTATCTCGCGCTGGTCGGTGATGCAGCCGATGGGTATCCGGGTATCAAGGGGATAGGGGCTGTGGGTGCGGCGCGGTTGCTGAACGAGCACGGCGCCATCGAAGACTTTCCGGCGAGCGTGCTCGGCGAGCAGCGCGAAGCCGCGCTGTTGTTCAAGCGGCTGGCTACGTTGAGGACGGATGCGAAGCTGTTTGGCGACGTCGAGCAACTGCGGTGGATGGGGCCGACGGCCAGCTTTGCGGAGTGGACGAAGCGCATGGGGGCGCCTAAGTTGCTGGGGCGAAGCTTGAAGGTTTTGTCTAGAAAACTAGGCAAATTGCCTGAAAAACCCAAAGAAACATAAAAAGACTAATTTTCTAGACAAATTGCTTTCAATGGCGTGCCAAGGGCCATAAAATCTAGAAATCTAGTCATTATGAGCCGCCTCAAACCACTCCCGCCGCCCCCGGACCTGATCGCGTCCGACACCAAGGCGTTCGGCGCTTCGATCCGCGCCGCGCGGCGCGGGGCCCACATGACGCTCACCGAGGCGTCGCTCTTGCTGGGCGTGGCGCGGCAGACACTCACCAACCTCGAAACCGCCAAGAGCAGCGTCAGCCTCGACACCGCCTTGCGTGCTGCCCGTGAATTCGGCGTCTCGATCCTGGCCGTGCCCGGCGGCCAGCGCGAGGGCGTGCGTCGTGCATTGGCCAGCATGACCGCGCCAGACGACGCGCAGAACGCGCCGTCGCCAGACAAGTAACGCGCCATGGCGACGCTGAACGTGTGGTCAGGTGATGAGCTGGTGGGTGTGCTGGGACACGATTCACAAGCCAATCGCTTCACCTTCGACTACGCCCGCGAATGGCTTAGGGCTGACGGGCGTTTTCCGCTCAGCCCGTTGCTGCCGCTGGAGCGCCCGGCCAGCGAAACACCTGAGCAGCACAGCGCGCAGGTACGGCAGTTTTTCGAGAACCTGCTGCCCGAAGGCGAGGCGCTGGACCACGCCGCACAGACGGCTGGCACGACCCGTTCCAATCTGGTGGGCCTGCTGATCGCCATCGGCCGGGAGACCGCTGGCGCCTTGCGCGTCACGCTTGCCGATGACAACCCGGTTCAACGCGCGGCTGTTGATACGCAGCGCCTGCGGGAAGTCACCCCTGAGCAACTCTCACGCCGGATTCGCGAGCGCGAGAGCCTGCCGTTCTCCGTGTGGGACGGCAAGGTGCGGCTTTCGATTGCGGGCTACCAGGACAAGATCGCGGTATATGAAAGCGAAGGGCGTTGGTACCTGACAGAAGGCGGCCGGCTCGCGTCCACGCAAATCGTCAAGCCGCTGCCGATGCGCAAGCAGCTCGACACCTTGCCGGCCAACGAGCACCTGTGCATGCAGCTGGCGCGTCGCATCGGCATGGAAGCCGCAGACACGAGGCTTGTGCATGTGCCGGAACCGGTGCTGCTGGTGCGCCGCTTTGACCGTGTCGAAACTGACGCTGGTGTCACGCGCCTTCACATCGTTGATGGCTGCCAGGCGCTGGGCCTGGCAGTGTCAATGAAGTACGAGCGTGCCTATGGCGACGCCGCCGAGGTCGCGCACCTGCGTGATGGTGCGAGCTTGCCAAAGCTGTTCGCGTTGCTCGACCAAAGCCCGCTGCCCGCGGTGGACCGGCTGCGCTTGCTGCGATGGGTGATTTTCCAGGTGTTGATCGGCAATACCGACGCGCACGGCAAGAACGTGTCTTTCTTCTGCGATGCACGCGGGTTGCGGCTGGCACCGGCCTATGACCTGGTCTGCATGGAGGCGCTCGATGCTGGTTTCTCGCACACCTACGCGATGGCAATCGGCGATGCATTCAGCGAAGACGAACTGAAACCCTACGAGTGGGCGCATTTCGCGCATCTGTGCAAGCTGCCGTTCCGCTTGGTGGCGCATGAGCTTGAGAGCTTGTGCGGGCAGGTGAGCGCGGTGATGGACGGGTTTCTGTCAGACATGATCGGACAGCACGTTCCCGAAGCCGTGGCGCATCGATTCAAGGAAGTCGTGCTGGCCATATGCGCGCGCCAACGCGAGCATGTGCGGCAAATTGCGCGCTTCAAGCGCACGGACTTCGAGTGACCTGATCGCCCGGTCAGTGCCGGATCAGTCCCCAGGAATGTGCGGCGGATTCAGTTGAACGGTGCGCGCGCCTTTTTTGCGCATGCGGATGTTCAGCATTTCCACTGCGAGCGAAAACGCCATTCCGAAGTACACATTTCCTTTCGGCACATGATTGTCGCCCACCGCGGTGATGATGGAGTCCAGCGAGAACACCAGGTAGACCAGCATGATTTGCAGGATGACCGAGGCAAAGGTGGCTTTCACGGACTTGCTGCCGCTGCCATGCTCCCCGCCGTCCCTGCAGCGCGTTGAGCCGCTTTCCCCGGCCGGCTTATGTGCACAGCGCGCCCGGCGCATGGTCCCGGCGTGGGTTTTCGCACTGGCGATCTTGAGCTAACCCGCCACCACCCTGTCGCAATACGCCTGCATCACCCGCTTCCACGCATCGCGGCCCAGACACCGGTCGCGATTGCGTTGACTTTCGAGAAGCCGTAGAGCTTGAGCATGCTCTTTGCCGCCTACACCAACCCTTGCTTGAACGTAGCCAGCAACCTTCCCCACGCGCGTTCAGCCTGCGCCGCATCGTAGACCTGCGAATCAGGCGGGCACCAGCCGTGCGCGGCCGCATACACCTCCACCTCACCCGGCAGCTTTGCAGCCTGCAGCGCAGTACGCAGTGCGTTCTTGGCTTCAGGGTCTCGCTGGTCGTCGTTCTCGGCCACGGCGATCAGGTAGTGCGCCTTCGTCTGCGCGACCAGCCGGTGCGGGCTGTCGGGCGCGGCAGTGACCATAGCGGCGCCGTGAAAGCTTCCTATGGCGCCCACGCGGCCCGGCGCGGCCACCGCCGTACGCACCGCAATCGGCCCGCCCATGCAATAGCCAGTCGTGCCGATCTTGCGCACCTTGTCCACTTCGGGTTGTGCGTCGAGCCACGCCACAAATGTTTTGCCGTCGCTCAGGTGCATGGCCGGTGTCAGCGCCTGCATCAGCGGCAACACTTCGGCAATCGGCGTCTTGCCGCCCTGCGGTGCAGTGGGTGCCTTCTTTTGCCGGTAGAACGGGTTGACCACCAGCACGCTGTAGCCTGACTCGGCCAGGCGCCGGCCCATCTGCCTGAAGGCAGGGCGAAGGCCGAAGATGTCGGGCCACACCAGCACGCCGGGCGCGGTGCCCGACGTCGGCGCGACGAAGTACGCGTCGCAAACACCGTCGGGCGTGGTGATGGTCACTTCACGTTCGGACACGGCCGCAGCGTTGGCGACGGCAGGCAGTGCCGTGATCAGGCCGGCGGAGGCGGCCCATGCCGCGAAATCGCGGTGGGTGTATTTCTGAAGGTCGTCCTGGTCTCTCAAATCGCACATGGTTGGTTCACCTTATTGAGATCAAGTTAAACATCAGGCTGCGGCCCAGACGATCTTGTAGTCGAGCGAATGCCCGATGCGCTCGGAGAAACGTGTGACTGACTTGGCCGCCATCCGTTCACTCACGCTCACCGGGATCAGCGTCGTCAGCCAGGCGCCGACACCCTGCGGCTCGCCCTCCATCTTTCGAGTGGTGGGGCCCGGCGTGTAGTCCACATGCGCCTCGCGTTTGCCGGCCTTCTCCAGCAGGTCGTAGAGGTCGCGAAACAGGATGAACGACGTGTCGTTCTGGTGCGTGGCCCAGTTCGCCACGGGAAGGAAGTCCACCAGGTGGATGAGCTGGTAGTTCAGCGCGACCCACAGATCCTTGCCGCTGATCGTGATGGGCTCGTTGTCCATCACCCGGTGGAAGGAGATCGTGTCGATGGCGTCGGCGCGGTGGGCGTTGTCGCGCAGCTCGCGGCGCAGCGGGCCCGCGTAGAGCAGCCGCAGCACTGAGGGAAAGGCCTCGACCTGCGTCCAGTCCGATGGCGACATCAGCTTGCGCAACGCCGGTATCTTGTCGGCAGTCATTGCAAAGGTGTTGGTGCCCGTGCCGAGGATCGAGTGCAGGAACATGACCAGCGCGGACTGTTGGGGATAGTGCTGGACGGTGTACTCGAAGCAGAAGTAGAGGTGGTCGAGGAACGACCCGTCGGCGTGCTCCACATCGAAGTCGCACTCGCTCACCAGGAACTGCATCAGCTCCGCGCTCACAGCCGGAAGCGGATGCGCCGCGCGGGCGCCCTCGTATTCAGCCTGCACGGCCTGGGCAGCCGCGGCGTCCCAGTGCGCCTCCTTGCCTACGCGCGTGGTAACCACAAAGCGCGCGGCACTGCCTTCGAGCGTCTTGAAGATGGTGCGATCAAGATCGAAATCCGGGATCGGCTCGACACGGACCTTGCCAGTGTGCTCCAGCGCGGCGCCGCGGGCGATGGCGGCCTTGCGCTGGGTGGTGGGATCGGGGCGTTCGGCGGCGGATTGCTTCATGGGATCCTCAGCGATTGGCTGGTTTTATACACGACCGGCCCCGCCCCCAAACTCAGCCAGTCTTGATATCGGTCAAACTGCCATGCCCGCTGCCGGTCTAATGTCAGCCTGCCCCCCCATGCTCGAGATAACGCCCTTGAAGAAGATCGCCCGCAGCCGCCACATCCGCGGCCTCGTCACGGGCGGCCTGCTCATGGCGCTGGTCCACCTGGTGGGCACGGTGGGCTATCACTTCATCGGCCGGCCAGTCGCGACGTGGATCGACAGTTTCTACATGACGTTCATCACCGTGGCCACCATCGGCTACGGCGAGACGGTTGATCTCAGTGCTCATCCATTCGGCCGGCTCTTCACGGTCGCCATTGCGATCGTCGGCATTGGCACCTGGAGCTACCTGTTCTCCACGTTCGTGGCCCTGCTGCTCGAATCCGACCTGAATTCTGTTTTGAGGAAACGCCACATGCAACGCCAGATATCCGACATGAAAGGTCACTACATCATCTGCGGCGTGGGGCGCGTGGGCAGCAACGTTGCTGCTGAGCTGCTCAAGACGCAGCGCGAATTCGTGGTGATCGAACGTGATGTGGGCACGATCGAGCAGTGGCTCGAGCGCTCGCCTGACACGCTCTACCTGCATGACGACGGCGCGAGCGACGACGCGCTTTTGCGTGCAGGCGTCATGCGTGCTGCCGGCGTGTTCGCCGTGACAGGCGACGACAGCCACAACCTGATGATTGCGCTGTCGGTCAAGCTGCTCAACCCGGCGACGCGCGTGGTCGCACGGCTGCACGACATCCGCAATTCAGACAAGGCACGCAAGGCCGGGGCTGATGAGATCGTCTCACCGGACTTCACCGGCGGCATGCGCATTGCCTCTGCCATGGTGCGGCCACACGTGGTGAACTTCATGGACCAGATGCTGCGTGCCGATGAAGGCCTGCGCGTCGAGGAGGTCACCGTGCCGGCCCACCTGCCGGCCCGATCACTCGGCGCATTGCTGCCCAGGTCTCGCCGCTACATGCTGATGGCAACGCATGAGAAGGGCGAGTGGGTCTTCAACCCGGGTGACGACCATGTGGTGCAACCGGGCTCGGCCCTGATCCTGATGACGACGCCGCAGGGCCGCCAGGATGTGCAGGCGCTGATAGGGGCTTGACGCGAAGCCCCTATCAAACGCGTCAAACTTATCGCAGCGTCTTGTCGAAAAACGCGACAGACTCTTGCGCCAGCCGGTCCAGGAAAGCAGCGCGGTCGAAGCCTTGCGGGTCACGGGCCACACTGCCGTCCGGTGAAGGCAAATCCATCGTCGGCGTGTTCATGAAGGCGTAGTGGCCTGCATTGGGCACGAGCTGGAAGGTGGTGGTGGCGCCTGGCATGTTCTGCATGACCCATTGCGCGTGAAAGCGCGGCACGAGGAACGTGTCTTTCTCACCCGCGTAGATGGCCACGGGCACGCTGATCGCTGCCAGCGACCGCGCGCTGAATGCAGCGCCCAGCGGCGCGAGGGCCATCACGGCGCGCACGCGTGTGTCGGCTTGCACGGGCTCTTCCTGGCCGTCAGCGGCAGCGCTGTTCTGCGCTGATGCACTGGCGATCTCGTGCGTCATGCCGCACAGCACCGGGTCCAGCTTTGCTTCGGTCTCGCAGTGCTTGCGCAGTTGCGACATCACCGGCTTGCCGCCTGCCAGCGCGAGCACGGTGTAGCCGCCGGCTGAATGGCCTACGGCGCCGATGAGCGGGCGCCCGTCTGCACTGTTGGCAATGCCGGCGCGCCACTGCGGGTCGGCCAGCAGTGTGTCGATCACGCGCGAGACCTGGCGCGGCCGCTCGGCAAAGTAGCGCCCGAGCGTGGCACGCATCGACTGGTCCTGCCAAGTGTCACCCACTTGCTCCACGCTGGCAACCAGGTAGCCACTGCGCGCCAGCGCAGTAGCCAGCGTGGCAAAGCCCAGTTCAGTCGAGGCCGTGCCATGACTGATCACGACCAGGCCTTTGAACTTCGGCTCCGGTGTGCCGTTGATGGCCACGGTCTGCGGGAACGGCCCCATGGGAATCACGCGCGCCGCGCTGGTCGCCGGGTAGTAAAGGGCGAAGTGGGCCGGCTTGTCGGCCGCGGCCCTGGCGGTGACGGTCATCTGGCGATAGCCCGCCTCGCTGGCGTTCGCTGCAGGCTGTGCCCCAAGGCAGGCTGCTGCAATGACCAATGGAAGGGCGCTGAAGCTGGTGAGGGAGCGGGTCGACATGGCGGGTGTTCTTTCGGGTTGTGGCGAGCGCTACAGGCAGCGCACCGGCGAAGTGTTCCCGCGCGCCGATGCCGTGTCGCCAGCCCTGCGACGAAATGGCGCGTGAGTGGCGCCAGATGCAATGCGTGGCCGTGAAGCGCTCGCAGCAATGAACCGCTACCATCGCGGTTCATCGTCCGGCGGCTCGGTCTTGGCTCATGTGCGGCGGCTGCAGCCTGTGGACGTTTCCGCGTCGCAAGGCGCCCGCAACCACGCAGGAGCTCTACATGGCCATGCAGCAATCCCGATCGACCCAAGGCCGCGGCCGCTTGTACGACAGCGTCGTCGACACAGTCGGCGACACCCCTTGCATCCGGCTGAATCACATTGCGCCCAAGCATGTGCGCCTGTATGTGAAAGCCGAATTCTTCAACCCGGCAGGCTCCGTCAAAGACAGGCTGGCAGCCAGCATCATTGAAGAGGCCGAGCGCCGCGGCGACTTGAAGCCGGGGCAGACCGTGGTGGAGGCAACCAGCGGCAATACCGGCATCGGCCTGGCCATGGTCTGCGCGGCCAAGGGCTACCCGCTGGTGATCACCATGGCGGACTCGTTCTCTGTTGAGCGCAGGAAGCTGATGCGATTTCTGGGCGCCAAGGTCGTGCTGACGCCTCGCGCGTCCAAAGCCCTGGGCATGTACCAGAAGGCGCAGGAGCTGGCGCAGGCCAACGGGTGGTTTTATGCGCGCCAGTTCGAGACGCAGGACAACGCCAAGATTCACGAGAACACCACCGCGCGCGAACTGTTGGCAGATTTCAAGGACGAGCGCCTCGACTATTGGGTCAGCGGTTACGGCACTGGCGGCACGGTGACGGGCGTGGCCCGCGTGCTGCGCAGGGAGCGCCCGCAAACGCGCATTGTGCTGAGCGAACCGGCGATGGCGCCGCTGCTGGCCAGTGGTGTTGCGCAGCAGCGCGGTGAGGGCAATGCGCCCGCCAGCAGCCATCCGGCCTTCACCCCGCACCCGATCCAGGGCTGGACGCCGGACTTCATTCCCTACGTGCTGCAGGAAGCAGTCGACAAGCAGTACTACGACGAGCTGATCCCGGTGGCGGGTCCTGACGCAATCGCCTGGTCCAAGCGGCTGGCTGCTGAGGAGGGGATCTTCACCGGCATCTCGGGCGGTGCGACGCTCGCGGTGGCGATCCAGGTGGCGCAGAAAGCACCTGAAGGCTCGGTGCTGTGCTGCATGCTGCCCGACACTGGCGAGCGCTACTTGTCGACACCGCTGTTCGATGGCGTCGCCACCGAGATGACCCCGCAGGAAGAGGCGCTGTCGAAGTCCACGCCGGGGTTCCAGATTCCGCCTGCCGCCTGAGCTTGAGGCGAGCCAACCCATGAGTGACGCGCCGCCCATCACCCGCGAGCAACTCCTGCGCGTGTGCACGCGCTTATTTGGCGCGAGCTGTTCGGGCGAGTGTTGGGGTGACGGGCGCCGCACCCATCGCCAACTTCACGTGCGGACAGTACCAGCAGGCTCGCGTGGCCGAGTCAGCCACGTAAACACCACGAACGCGGCAATCGTGGCCGCGGGCAGCGCAAGCTCGCCGTACAGCATGGCGTTGGTGCCGAAGCGGTCATGCACCCATCCGTCAAAGCTTGTCATCACCGCAATCGGCACATTCGCCAGCGCCGACATCAGATTGAAGTTGGTCGCCGCTGATCGCTGCCCGATGGCTTGCAGCACGATGGCCGAATACGCCGCGTAGCCGCACCCGACCACTGCCGAATAAGCCATGGTGAAAACGACAAACGATGTGGGCGTGCGTGCGGACCACGCCATGACTACTGCCACAGCCCCAGCTCCCATGCCAAACACGCAATACGCGCGGCCGGGACTCATGCGGTCGCACAGGTAGCCGCCCACCATCGCACCTGCCGCTGCAGCGAGCCCGCCTGCAACGCCATTGACCCACGCGACGAGGTCGGCACCGGCATTCCACTCACCGGCGATTGCGGACCATGGCGCGGCACCGGATGCGATAGGCAGCACCATCAGGATCAGCGCGAGGTAGCCCACGCGCGAGCGCGCGACTTCCCACACGTCGGTCGCAACGCCTTTGAGTTCGTCGAAGTACGACGGCGCAGAGTGTGTTCGCATTGCGGCGGGCACAAAGTAAAGGCAGCCCCAGCACGCAACGCAGATGATGGCGAGTACGCCACCCGAAACCCAGGCCTGCGACACGTGCTCGGCCAGCAGCAGGCCGAGGCCACCGCCGAGGCCCGCGCCGCCGAGGTTGCCTGCCTGCGACCAGCCGCTCGCGCGGCCCTGCGTTGGCGCGGGCACGCACTGCGCCAGAAAAATTTCGGACGACATGCTCACCAGCGTGGATGCGGCAGATGAAATGACGGCAAGCACAGTGATCAGTGGCACTTGCTGCGCGGTGGCCGGCAGCACGCTCATCGCCAGAATCGTCCCGCCGACACCCACGGCGCCCAGGCCGTACCAGAGCTTTGGATTGCCGACCGTATCGACGATGGGCGCCCAGAGGATCTTCCACGTCTGCACCCAGATCGTCGCCGCGATGATGGTGGTGATCTCCAGTGTGCTCAAACCCGCGCGGCCCAGCAGGAACGCCAGTGTCACGCTCACATACCCGCTGCTGATGCCGAAAGGCGCGAACAGCGGCAGGAAGATGGCGGTGTGGCGCACGACAGCTTGTGTGGGTGGTGCGCCAGCGAGGCTGGAGGGCGAGTCGATGTGCGCAGTCATGGGCGATGCGTCCCGTGGCTTCAGCGCGGCCAGTGGTGCGGCGCCAGGGTGTAGCTGTACACCGCGCCGTGACCCGGCGAACTCCCGCCGACACTTGTCGTGCCGACGAGCAAGCCGCGGTGAACCTCGACAGGTGGTGACACGGGTGTGCCACCGTCCATGGGGAAGTACGGGCTGGCAGGCGAAAAGCTGTGCAGGATCGTGACGTGTCCGGTGATCGACATTTTGAACAGCGCACCCGCATTGACGTTGTAGCCGGCATTGGTGCCGTAAAAGTTGCCGTCACTCGCGAAGATCAGGCCGGTTGGCCAGTGGCTTTCCAGTGTCGTCGGCGCGAAGAGATGCATCAGGGTGATGTCGCCGTTCAGCGTCATGCGGAACAAGGCGCCGCCATAGGCCGGTCCGGAGCTGGCCATGGCCCCATAGAGCAAACCATCGGGGCCCTCAACAAGGCGCGAGGGGTAAACGCCAGTCGTGGGGCCCTGCAACGAGACCAGGCGGGTGAACCGGCCCGACCGCTCGAATCGAAAGAGCGTGCCGTTGCCATGTTCGCCGCCAACGTTCGTGCCGCCGTAGAAGTTGCCATCGCGCGCGCGCACCAGGCCGAATTGAGGAGCAGTGCCGTCAAGTCCTTTGAGTGCGTAGGCCACGCTGTACGTGCCGTCCGGCGTGATGCGGTAGATCGTGCCTTGCCCGTACTGGCCGCCAAATGCTGTGGTGCCAAACATGCTGCCGTCAGGCGCCTCGACGAGCGCGCTAGAGCCGTAGCGTCCGTCATTGGTTGCATCGCCGAAGCTGTGCACTACGCTGTAAACCCCCGCACGCGAAATGCGAAAGATCGTGCCGCCGTAGTGACGCCCTCCGCCGACTGTGGTGCCCCACAGGCTGCCGTCCGAGGCGCGCGTGAGACTTGCCTCTGGCCAGAAGCCGTCTTGCCCGTCCTGGATGAAGGAGTGCACCAGCGTCATCTGGCCCGCGAGCGACAGCTGGTACAGCGCACCGGTGCCGTAAGCACCGCCATCGCGAGTGACGCCCCAGTAGACCTCGCTATCGCGGCGCGAGACGCGCACGGGAGCCGAATGGGGTGCGCTGCCGCGCGCCTGGTCGAATTCGAACAGATTCTTGAATTCCGCAACGCGATGAATTCCAGCGAGCGCGGGTGCGTCTGCGTCAGCGGCCGCATTTGCGTGGCCGCAAGCAACGAGGCCGGCAGACGCGAACACCAGCGCGGCAACGACGCCGTGGACGGAAAGCCTCATGAAACCCTCACTGGACTGGAACAGACGGGCCAGTGTAGTGGGGACGCAGTCGCTTCACTTCTAGGCGCCGCTGCGATCCGGAGTCCGCAGCCGCGGGACTGTGCCGCCTGCTCCCGTCTGCCACTCGAGTCCGGCGCCCAGGGCGGCCGCACGGGCTCGCATGTTCTTCTGCCCTTCCCCGCGCGAGATTGCGGCGTTGGGCTCCATCGGCGTGAGCACGGCGCCGATCAGAAACTCAAACGGGAGCGGGGCGGTGACTTTGAAAGAGAAGCGCTGACTTCTGCGCGCCACAGCTGGCGCAAGTGCTCGCTGAACTACTTTGATTGGCGCGCGGCCAGCACGCGGCCATCGTTCGCGTCGATGTCGAGGTGCCACATCGAGCCGCTGTCTGCACTGAAAATTGCGCCGAACGCGCCGGGTGCACTCAGCAGCGGTGGCGAGAACCAGCTGAATATGCCTGGGCAGTCACTTCCGTTGATGTGTACGCGATTGTTGATCACCATTCGCAGCGAGCCGTCGCCGTTGACCACCCTGAGCTCGCACGTCGGCGGGTTGTTGCCATGGTCATAGAGCGCGACAACACCGTCGCGCTCCGGCAAGACCTGTGCGTGCATCCCGAACCTGTTGGCGATCAGCACCGTGCGGCCGTCAAACTCCCATCGTGCCTGGACCACCCTTTTGGGAGATACGCCCTGCGCGACGAATTCATCAACCGTCATTGTTTCGGGTTTGAGCCTGCCATCTTCGCGGATCTCTACAAATTGCCGAATGCCACTCATTGTTTTCATCTCCCTGGGGCGCCATCCGAGCCATCGTCAAATGCGCGCAGCCTGCTCGCACCCGTGCTGAGGTGCTTAAACGCGGCTTGATGCTACAGACCGGAGTTCTGGCCAGCTTCATACCTAAGTCGCACACTGATGTGCGCGGAGGTGATCGGCGTCTATCGCGTGTTTTTCAGGCTGCTGCTTCGCTCTCGACATGACGGGCCGCGACGCGCAGGGCCGCGACGGCGCCTGCAACGATGCCGCCCACAGTCAGCACCGATCCCAGCGACAGCATCGCGAGCCCGGTGAGCCCCTGGCCGATCGTGCAGCCCAGTGCGGTGACCCCGCCAAAGCCCATCAGCATGCCGCCTGCCAGGTGCGACACGAGCATCTTCGCGTTCTGGAACGACTCAAGCCGGAAGTCGCCGCGCAGTTTGGCCATGACGAAGCTGCCGATCAGCACGCCGAGCGCCGCAGTGATGCCGAAGGTGGCGTTGGTGTTCTTGTCGGACCACAGCGTCAGCAGGTCGAGCGCCTGCCCCATGGGCGCCACGAACGACAGGCCTTCGGGCCGCCGCGATTGGGTGCCCAGCCAGGCAGGCTCTAGCGTTTCAGGGTGCTCCGCCAGGAAGCCCCAGTGACCCGTGATCAGCCACGCTGCGGGCACCAGCAGGCCGACAGCGATGCCGCCAACCCAGTGACTCTTGTCGAGCGTGGCACGGTGCCGCCACCACAGCGCGAGCGCAAAGGCAGCAAGCGCGGCCACCAGCAACCACCTCACCACCGGTGCAGGCGCGCCCGCGAGCGCAGCGAGCGAGCCCATGTCTTGCGGCGATGCCAGCGTGATGCTCCACACGTCGAGTGCGTCTACACGTGGTGAAGCAAAGAGCCCGCGCAGTGTCATGAGCGCAGCGATCGCCGTCACGATCAAGGTGATGAGTGCCTTGAGGTCGCCCGCACCGGTCTTGACCAGGCTGCGCTGCGGGCAGCCACCAGCCAGCACCATGCCGTAGCCGAAGATTGCTCCACCCACGAGGCATGACACCCAGGTGAGCCGGTTGCTCCACGCGAGCGCGCGTGTGGCGTCGAACAGGTTCAGGCTTACCAGCAACTGTGTGCCAATGGCCGCCACCGCAATGGCCAGCATCCACGAGACGAAGCGCGACGTGCCGCGGAACACGACCCAGTCGGCGATGGCTCCGCGCACACAAAATCGTGACCACTGGCCGACGGCGCCAAACAGGAGCCCGAGCACAAGGCCGCCCCACAGGACGAATTGGGTGATGGCTTGCGGGGAGGAGAGGGATGTCATGACACGAGATTCTGCCTTGGCGTGAAATACATCAGTTGGTGGTAATCTAAGCGCCGATCATCAGGAGACAGAAGATGAAGCTGGCAATTCGCATCTGGGTGGCTCTCGCACTTGCATTCGGCCTCGCGGGCTTCGCCGTTGCGCAGGACAAGGTCGTCTATCACATCGACAGCGCAGCGACCCAGGCGACCAAGGGGCTGCGCAACATCCGCAATCACCTGGACGTGGCGCCTGCCACGAAGATCGTCGTCGTGACGCACGCGGAAGGTATCGACTTCCTGATGGAAGGCGCCAAAGACGCAAAGAACCCCGACATCGACTACGCCTCGCTCGTGAGCGCGCTCAAGGCGCGCGGCGTTGTGTTCGAGGTGTGCGAGATCACGCTGCGCAGCCGCAATATCTCCAAGGACAAATTCATTCTTGATGCCGAGTTTGTTCCTTCCGGCGTGGTGCGCATTGGCCAGCTGCAGTCGCGCGAGCATTTCGCATATATCAAGCCCTGAACACAAACCCGCGCGCTCTGGCCGTCTGGCAACTGGCGCCTGCCCCGTGAAGCCAGAGATACCGCCCGCCATCGCCACGCCTGCCGAATCACGGTGGGTAGAGTCCGAGCTCATTCGCAGCCTGATGCGAACAGCGCGCAACACGCAGGTCGCCAGCCTGGTGCTGATCCCGGTTTTTCTGTCGGTGCTGTGGAACGACGCGCCGCTCGGCTCGCTGGTGCTGTGGAGCCTTGCCGCACTTGCCATCGTCGGCGCGCGCTTCTGGGTGATTCGCCGCTACGTGCAGCACGTGATGGCTGCAGGGGCCGACGCCCATCTTGCGTTCTTCGAGCGCTACCAGCTGCTCTGGCCGGCCAGCGCCATGGTGTGGGGATTGTCCACGCTGCTGTACTTCGACCGCGCGTCGCTGGACGACCAGTTCGTGTGCTGGCTGGTGCTGGCGGGCCTGGCGATGTTCTCGATCAACAGCCTGTCGAGCCACCTGCGCACCGTCAGGCGCTATCTCGATGTGCTGGCAGGCACGGCGCTCGCGGTGATGCTCTGGCGCATCGGCGTCGAGCTGCAATTCGGCGGGCCCGCCTATCACTACTGGATCATCGCGCTGCTCGGGATTTTCTGGCAGGTGCTGCGTCAGGCGGGGCTGCGCCTGCACATCACGCATCGCAAGAATTTCGAGCTGCAGTTTCGCAACAGCCAGCTGATCGACTCGCTCACCCGCCAGACGCAGGCTGCGCTCGATGCGGTCGAGATCAAGAACCGCTTTCTCGCCAGTGCCGCGCATGACTTGAGGCAGCCCGTGCACGCGCTGGGGCTCTACGCAGACTGGCTGGGTTCCGAGCCCGAGCTTGTGCATCAGCTCGCGCCCAAGATTGTTGAATCGACAAAGGCAGTCAACGCGCTGTTCGACTCGCTCTTTGACATGGTGCGGCTGGACTCCGGCAAGATCAAACTCAACATCGAGCCTGTTGATTTGCCCCGGCTGCTGCACGACCTGGAACTGCAGTACCGGCCGCTGGCTGAAGCGCGCGGACTGCAATTTCGCGTTCACGCTACCCCCGGCACCGTCATGTCGGATCCGATTTTGCTCAGCCGGATCGTGGGCAACCTCGTGTCGAACGCCGTGAAGTACACGCCGCACGGCGGCGTGCTGCTGGCCTCGCGATCGTCCGCACGCGGCTGCCGCATCGAGGTGTGGGACACCGGCCTGGGCATTGCACCCGTGCACCAGCGCGAAATCTTCCGGGAGTTCTACAAGGTGCCTGGCCACGCAGGAACCGAAGACGGTTTCGGACTGGGCCTGTATATCGTCGCGCGGCTGGCGACGATTCTTGGACATCCTGTGGGCCTGGCCTCACGCGTGGGCAAGGGTACGGTGTTCAGGCTGTTGCTCAAGCCCACTAACCCGCAAGACGCAGCCGACAGGGCGGCCGCGTCGGTCGCTCAGCTGGTCAACATGCCGTGAGTGCGCGCGTAGTGAATCGTCTGCGTGCGGCTCTTGACGCCCAGGCGGCGGAACAGGCGCCAGAGGTGGACCTTCACGGTGTGCTCGCTGATGCCGAGTTCGTCAGCGATATCGCGGTTGGACAAGCCGCGGTCCAGCATGACGATCAACTGCTTCTGGCGCTTTGACAGCTTGTTGTCGCTCGGGCTGAGTTCCTCGAAGCCGCCATCGGCGTTGAGCAGCGCACGAAGCGCACTGCCGATTTCCTGGGCGCCGGACGACTTCTCGATGTAAATGTCAGCGCCCGCGTCGATGCAGCTTTCTTCCGCGTCGGCCGCAGGTGAGGCGGAGAGCACGGCCAGCGGTGCGTCGCCATAGCGCTTCTTGATTTCATGGATGCCGGAGGTGCCTGTGGTGTCGGGCAGTTTCAGGTCGAGGCAGATCAGGTCCGGCGTGCCGTGCTGGCGTACCGCAGACTCGATGCCGCCAAGGCGGTCGAGTTCAATGACATTCGAGCCGGGGCGCAGCCGGCGCAGCAGCATGACCACGGCTTCTCGCATGAGCGGATGGTCGTCAATGACATACAGGTTCATCGGCTTGGGAGCGGGGGTTTTGATCGAATCGACGGGCATAGACTTAAGGATAACCTCGAATACGCAGGTTCTGCGCGCTGTGCGCTTTTAGCATGCCATCAGTCACGCAGCCGCGTCCAGTGCTGAGAGGGCATTCGCGACATCGGCGTCGGTGATGCCGTCAGCCAGCTGCAAACTCACACCCGTCAACTCGTTGCGTTTGAGCTGCGCGATCGTGCGGCCTGCGTCCTGCGGTGATGCGAACCCGCTGCTTTGCGCCAGCAGCCGGCCTTGCGCATCGACAAGCTTGAAGTAGTGCAGGCCGTCCGCCTCCCGGTACTGCTTGAACGATGGCAGCGCGGCTTTGGCCGCCTTGTCCTTCTTTACAGGCGCGGCCTGCGCAGCGAGGTTGCGCAGGCCCACGGCATGGCGCAACTCGCCGATATACGGAGTTGCCAATGCACGCGCTTTCTCGGCGCCGCGCTGCAACGTCTTTTCAATCTCGGCCGGGTTGGTCATGAGCGCGTCGTAGCGCTCGCGCATGGGGGCAACTTCGCGCTCGATGCGCTCGAACAGCATCTGCTTGGCGTCCGCCCATGAAATCCCGTCGGCATAGGCCTGCAGCAGCTGCTGCGTTTCGGCGGGCGATGCAAATGCTTCGTAGATCTGGAAGAGGGCAGAGCCTTCGGCCTGCTTGGGCTCGCCGGGCGCGCGCGAATCCGTCACGATGCCGGCGATCTGCTTGCGCAGCTGCTCGCGCGGCTGGAAAAGCGGGATGGCGTTGTCGTAGCTCTTGCTCATCTTGCGGCCATCGGTGCCGGGCAGCAGTGCGACGTTGTCGTCGATGGCGGCTTCGGGCAGCACCAGCAGCTCGCCGTAGAGATGGTTGAAGCTGGAGGCGATGTCGCGCGCCATCTCGATGTGTTGCGCCTGGTCGCGGCCCACGGGAATCTTGTGCGCCTTGAACATCAGGATGTCGGCGGCCATGAGCACCGGGTACATGAACAGGCCTGCAGTGACGCCGTCATCGGCATCGATGCCCGCTGCTGCGTTCTTGTCCACCGACGCCTTGTAGGCGTGCGCGCGATTGAGCAGCCCCTTGCCAGTGACGCAGGTCAGCAGCCAGGTGAGCTCGGGGATCTCGGGAATGTCGGACTGGCGATAGAAGAACACATGCTCGGGATCAAGGCCGATGGCGAGCCAGCACGCGGCAATCTCGAGCGTGGAGCGCTGCATGCGCGCCGGGTCGTCGCACTTGATCAGCGCGTGGTAGTCGGCCAGGAAGTAGAAGTTCTCGGTGCCGGCGCGGCGGCTGGCTTCGACGGCGGGCCGCAGCGCGCCGACGTAGTTGCCCAGGTGCGGTGTGCCGGTGGTGGTGATGCCGGTGAGGTAACGGACTGGTTTCATTTCAGCGGACAAGGTTTTCAGCGGACAAGTGCAAGCAGCGGTTCGAGCACGAAGTTCAGTACCGAGAAGGACGCGCCGACCAGCGGCGACATCCAGATGCGGTTGAGGATGGGGGCACCGTTGGCAAGTGGCGCAACGGCCAGCAACAGCACGATGAAAAATCCGTACGGCTCGATGCGCGAGAACTGCATCGCGGCCTTCCATGGCAGCAGGCCCACGAGCACGCGCCCGCCGTCCAGCGGCGGAATCGGAAACAGGTTGAACACCGCCAGGATCACGTTGACCTTGATGCCGGCCTGTGCCACGCGCAGGAAGAACGATTCCTCGATTTGCAGGCCGACAAGCGCCACCAGCAACAAGCCCCACGCAAGCGCCTGGATGAAGTTGGACACCGGTCCGGCCAGTGCAACCCACACCATGTCGCGTTTGGGGTGACGCAGCTTGCCGAACGCCACGGGCACCGGCTTGGCGTAGCCGAGCAGGTAAGGACCGCCGGGAATCCCCGCTGTAGAGAACAGGAGCAGCAGCGGCATCGCAATGGTGCCGATCGGGTCGATGTGCTTGAGCGGGTTGAGCGACACGCGGCCGAGCATGTACGCCGTGTTGTCGCCCAGGTGGCGGGCTACGTAGCCGTGTGCTGCTTCGTGGATCGTGATCGCGAACAGCACCGGCAGTGCGTAGATCAGGATCGTCTGGATCAGGAGGTTGGTATTCACCCGGTGAATTGTCTCAGACGCACACACCATCGCAGACACCAGCGCAGACAGCGCCGGCACAGCCCGTGAATGGCCGGGCCGCGCTTGGAACTACATCGCCTGCTTGGTCACTCACAGCCAACAGATGAAAGGTATGTCCAATGTTGAGTGCTCCCAGTCCGCAGTCCCGCTCCAGCGGCAAGTTGCCAGTGCAGTTCGTTCCGCGCACAAGCAGTGACCCGCTGTTGAATCAACAAGGCGAAGCGCCGAGCCAGCTCCAAAGGTCGGTTGCCCTTGTTGAAGGTGCGCGCCGCCCCAGGTTGCATACGCCGCAAGGCCGGGCTGCGGAGCATGAACCGGGATTGGGCCATCGGCTGACTCACCAGCAAGCGGTTGGGCCGCGCACGGGCGCGCAGGCGGTCGAAGCAGACGAGCCGCCACCACCGCCGCCGCTGACCGCCGCAGGGCGGCTGGAGCTGTGTGTGCAGCGCCTGGCGTTGCGTGAGGCGTTTGCCAATCTTCCACGCGCCAGCCATGGCCACCGCGACCGCGTTGACCGGGCGCGTGAGCGGCTTGAGACGGCCGGCCACGGCTTTCTCTACGCCATCGCGTCGTTCACGAGAGGCGTTGCTTTCGACGCAGACGGTGAAGTGTCGACTCCGCTTCAGGCGGCCCAGCACGTCATCACGGCGGCGGAGCGGCTCGACATGTACCGGGGCGTACGCAAGGAGGCGTCTGAGTCGGGCGCTGAACGGCTGATGAAGGCTTACAAAGACCACGGTGAGCCGTATGACCGGGTGCCGGGCGAGGAACCGCACTTTCCGTCTTTCAGGCTGCCTGCACCCCATGAGCGCGGCTTGCCCGCCCAGCTCATCGACGAGCTGGTGGAGCGCGCGCGGTCGCAAACGAATGTGCCGCTGCACGACCTGGTCGACGAGCTGGACCTTGGCACGCTCGACGAGGCCACACTGCGGCGGCTGGAATGGGCGGTGATCACGCTCAACATCCCGCTGGGCAGCCGTACCGATGCCAGCTTCCCGCGCAACGCGCTGGGCCTGAAGTTCGATGCGGCCTATGCAGCGCTCGGCCTGCGAGAGCATCGCAACCCGCGCGCCCATGCGGCTTATGTGGAGTCCGCGCCTTAAAGCCCCAGCGCTGCCACGCTGCCGCGCCCTTGCCGCACCACCACTGCATCGCCGCCTGTTGCCATCGGCACCAGGTCAATCACCGTGGTGGGCTCTGAAGGGCAGGCGCCCGCACCAATGACCCCGGCCAGCTGGCGTTCAAAGCGCTGCCGGATTTCTTCGCCGTCGTTCAGCGGCTCGCTCTCGTGCGGCGCGAAGAGCGTTGATGCGAGCAGCGGCGCACCGTGCAGGGCGAGCAGCTCCTGCAGCACCGTGTGCTCGGGCACGCGCAGCCCGATGGTCTTGCGCTGGGGATGGCTCACGCGGCGCGGCACTTCCTTCGTGGCTTCAAGGATGAAGGTGTAAGGGCCGGGCGTTGCGAGCTTGAGCAGGCGGTACTGGCGGTTGTCGACGCGCGCATAGTTCGCCAGCTCACTCAGGTCTCGGCACAGCAGCGTGAGAAGGTGCTTGTCGTCAACGCCGCGGATTTGGCGCAGCCTGTCAGCGGCCGCTTTGTCGTCCAGGTGGCAGGCAATGGCGTAGCTGGAGTCGGTGGGCACGGCCAGCACGCCGCCTTTTTCAAGCAGGCCAACGGCTTGCTTGAGCAGGCGTGCCTGCGGGTTGTCCGGGTGGACGTCGAAATACTGTGCCATGCGTTCTCAGGGTTCCACGGGTTCCATGTGTACGCGGCTCTCGCGAACGGTCAGCCACGCGCCAGCCGCGCCGCACACCGCAATCGTCACCATGCCGATCATCGACCAATTGTCCGGCACGTGCGCGAACACGAGCCAGCCGCCGAGCATCGCAAAGCCGATCTGCGCGTAGAGGTAGGGCGTGAGTGTGGCCGCAGGTGCTCGCTGGTAAGCGAGGATCAGAAAGAAGTGGCCCACCGTGGCTGTCAAACCCATGAAGCACAGCAGCGCCCACAGGCTGTAGTCGTGCAGCTGTGTCCAGACGAAGGGCAGGGCAAGCGACGAGAGGATCGTGCCGACCCAGCCCGTCCACAGGTGCATGGTCACGGGGTCTTCGGTGCGTGCAAGGCGGCTCGTGAGCACCTGGAACCACGCGTTCGTGCCCACCAGGCCGAGCGGCAGCAGGCTCGCCCAGTGGAACGTCTCGCCGCCGGGCCGGATGATGATGAGCGTGCCCGCGAAGCCGCCCACCACCAGTGTCCACCGCATGGCTGAGACGTGCTCTTTCAGCACGGTGGCAGCAAGCAGCGTGATGGCCAGCGGCGCAATCATCACGATGGCGGTAAATTCACCGACGGGGATGTAGCGCAGGCTCGCGAATGCGAACAGGCTCGACGTGAGGAGCAGCACGCCGCGCAGGACCTGGAACTTCGGATGCAGCGTGCGCAGCACGCGGGTGCCGCGCCACGGCAGCACCACGATGGTGGTGGCAATCGCCTGGAACGCATAGCGAAACCACAGCGCCATCAACAACGGTACGGAAGCGCTGACGAACTTGGTGGTGGTGTCGAGTGCCGAGAAGCACGCCACCGCCGCCACGGCGAGCGCGACGCCCGCCAGCACATGCGGACGCCTTGTCACTGGATGCGGTCGGCCAGCACTTCCCACACTGGCGTGAGCTCGCCGGGCAGGAAGGCAAGGCCGCCGAGGTCGGTGCGGCTTTCTTCGGGGCTGTGGAAGTCGCTGCCCCTGGACGATGCGAGCCCGAACTCACGCGCTGTCTCGCCGTACGTCACGTATTCAGCAGTGGTGTGGCTGCCCGTGACGACTTCGACACCGCGCCCGCCATGCGCCTTGAATTCGAGGAACAGTGCATATTCTTCGTTGGGCGTGAATCCATAGCGGGCCGGATGCGCGATCACCGCCATGCCGCCGGCCCGCGTGATCCACTGCACCGCGTCGCGCAGGGGCGCCCAGCGATGCGTCACGAAGCCCGGCTTGCCTTCAGTGAGGAAGCGGCGAAAAACTTCATTGGTGTCAGAGCAAACGCCGCTTTCCACCAGGAAGCGCGCGAAGTGCGTGCGGGAGATGAGGTCGGGGTTGCCTACGTATTTCAGGGCGCCTTCGTAGGCGCCGTGAATGCCCGCACGGGCCAGGCCGTCTGACATCAGGCGCGCGCGCTGGTCGCGGCCGCCGCGCATGCGTGAGAGGCCCTGCACCAGGTCGTCGTTGCGCGGGTCGAAACCAAGGCCGACGATGTGGACCGTGTGGTCAGCGAATGTGACGGAGATTTCAGTGCCGGTGAGGTACTTCATGCCGTGCGAGCGCGCGGCGGCGGCGGCACGTTCCTGGCCGCCGATTTCGTCGTGATCAGTCAGGGACCACAGCTCGACGCCATTGGCCGCAGCGCGCGCTGCGAGTGCTTCGGGCGTCAATGTGCCGTCGGACACCACCGAGTGGCAATGCAGATCAGCGTTCAGAATAGACACGCCCTGATTTTAGGTGGGGCAGTTTGAAAGCGTGCGCTAACACGGCGATAACCCCGCACGTGCGACAGTGTGTCCTGACAGAAAACCGCAAAAGGCTAGGGCCTGTTAACACAATTCATGACTGCGCGTTGCCACCAAAAGGGTTCAGCCGCTAGGCGCGAAACACGGACAGGGGTCAACCCCGTTCGTGTTTCGCAACAACGCGGATGGACCTTTTTGGTGGCAACCCGGAGGGAACGTGGCCACAGCCGCGCCACTCCGCGTTGCGCTCCCAGGCAAGGCACCAGCCTTGCCGTCGTCCCGCGCCTTGATTGGCGCGGCTGTGGCCGCGTTCGCGCAGCCATGAATTGTGTTAACAGGCCCTACCCATGATCGTCGTCCATCACCTCAACAATTCCCGGTCACAGCGCGTGCTGTGGATGCTCGAAGAGCTGGGCGTGCCCTATGAAGTCAAGCGCTACGAGCGCGATGCCAAGACGATGCTCGCGCCGCCCGAACTCATGAAGGTGCACCCGCTGGGCAAGTCGCCTGTGATCACGGACCGCGGCATGGTGATTGCAGAGTCGGGCGCGATCATCGAATACCTCGTCGAGACCTACGGCGAGGGCCGCTTCGAGCCGCCAGCCGGCTCGCCCGAGCGCCTTCGCTATCGGTACTGGATGCACTACGCGGAAGGCTCGCTCATGCCGCCCCTGTTGATGAAGCTCGTGTTCGACAAGCTGGAGACGACCAAGGTGCCGTTTTTCGTGAAGCCGATCGTCAAGGCGATCGCCGAACGCGCGCGCAGCTCGTTCGTGATGCCGAACATCGAGCGGCACTTGAGCTTCATGGAGGGCGAGCTGGGCAAGAGCGAATGGTTCGCGGGCAAGGAGTTTTCTGCGGCCGATGTGCAGATGAGCTTTCCGCTGGAAGCAGCGCAGGCCAGGGGCGGGCTCGACGCGAAGCGGCCGAAGCTGATGGCCTTTCTAGAGCGCATTCACGCGCGGCCAGCCTACAAGCGCGCTATCGACAAGGGTGGGGAATACACGATCCTGAAGTGATTCCCGGCGCGAATCCGGTTACCAGCGCACGCGCGATGCGGCGCACGCCTACATCCAATACGGATACCATCGTTTGACTTTACCGTTGAGGCTTCGCGGCCGGGAGACACACTATGCGTTGGGAAGGCAATCGGGAATCGAGCAACGTCGAAGACGCGCGTGACGGCGGTGGCGGCGGCGGTGGCTTCGGCCTGGGTGGCCGCAGCATCGGCATTGGCACCATCGTGATCGCCCTGATCGGTGGCGCTATCTTCGGCATCAACCCGCTCACTATCCTCGGTGTGATCAGCGGCGGTGGCGGTCCTGCGCCTTCACAGCAGCAAGCTCCGGCGCATGCGCCGCCTGCGGGCGACAGGCAGGCGAAGTTCGTCTCTACCGTGCTGGCCGATACCGAAGATGTCTGGGCAAAGTTGTTCACGGCGGGCGGAGCGACCTATCACGCGCCGAAGCTCGTCCTGTTTCGCGGCAGCATTGGTACGGGCTGCGGTGCCGGCCAGGCGGCGATGGGGCCGTTTTATTGCCCTGGCGACCAGAAGGTGTACATCGACCTGAGCTTCTACGACGTGCTTCAGAAGAAGCTCGGCGCTCCCGGCGAATTTGCGCAGGCCTACGTCATTGCGCATGAAGTGGGGCATCACGTGCAGGACGAGCTGGGTATCACCCGGAAGGTCGATTCGCTGCGCTCACGCCAGAGCCAGGCGCAAAACAATGCAATGAGCGTGCGCGTCGAATTGCAGGCCGACTGTTTTGCAGGCGTGTGGGCCCACCACTCGGACCAGGGCAAGCGCTGGCTCGACCCGGGCGACATCGAGTCGGCCATGAATGCCGCCGCGAAGATCGGCGACGACGCGCTGCAAAGCGCATCGGGCCGCTCTGTCGTGCCGGAGAGCTTCACCCACGGCAGCAGCGCGCAGCGGCAAAGGTGGTTCAACAACGGTTACACGACGGGCAGCGTCAAGGCGTGCGATACCTTCAGTTCCAACAGCCTTTGATGCCATTGCAGGGGCTGCCCGACCCCCGGCGCCACCCGGCCCGGCGGTCGATGCGACAATAGCGGGTTGGACAACCCACTGATGACAGCCTCCTTTTCCGAACTCAACCTCGCCGAACCATTGGCCCGTGCCGTAGCTGAAATGGGCTACGAGACCATGACGCCCATCCAGGCGCAGGCCATTCCTGTCGTGATTTCCGGCAGGGATGTGATGGGGGCGGCCCAGACGGGCACCGGCAAGACAGCCGCGTTTGCGCTCCCCCTGCTGCAGCGCATGCTCAAGCACGAGAACGCATCCACATCACCCGCTCGGCACCCGGTGCGCGCGCTCGTGCTGCTTCCCACGCGCGAACTGGCAGACCAGGTGGCGCAGCAGATCAAGCTCTACGCCAAATACACCAACCTGCGCAGCGCCGTGGTGTTCGGCGGCATCGACATGAAGCCGCAGACGCTGGAGTTGAAAAAGGGCGTTGAGGTGCTCGTGGCGACGCCAGGCCGCCTGCTCGACCACATCGAAGCCAAGAATGCCGTGCTCAACCAGGTCGAGTACGTCGTGCTCGACGAGGCGGACCGCATGCTCGACATCGGCTTCCTGCCCGACCTGCAGCGCATCCTGTCCTTCCTGCCGAAGCAGCGCACAACGCTGTTGTTCTCGGCGACGTTCTCGACCGACATCAAGCGTCTTGCCGGCAGCTACCTGCAGGACCCGGTGACGATTGAAGTGGCGCGGCCCAATGAGACGGCCTCCACTGTCGAGCAGCACTTCTACAGCGTACCCGACGAAGAAAAGCGCCACGCCCTCAAGCAGATCGTGCGCCAGCGCGGTTTGACGCAGGCGTTCGTTTTCGTCAACAGCAAGCTGGGCTGCGCGAGGCTCGCACGCTCACTCGAGCGCGAAGGCCTGAAGACCACGGCGCTGCACGGCGACAAGAGCCAGGACGAGCGCCTGAAGGCGCTGGCCGCGTTCAAGGCGGGCGAGGTCGACCTGCTCGTGGCAACCGACGTTGCGGCACGCGGCCTTGACATCAAGGATGTGCCCGCGGTGTTCAACTTCGACGTGCCGTTCAACGCAGAAGACTATGTGCACCGCATCGGCCGCACCGGTCGTGCTGGCGCATCAGGGCTGGCCGTGACGTTTGTCTCGGGCACCGATGCCCGGCTGGTGGGCGATATCGAGAAGCTGCTCAAGCGCAAGATCGAGCTCGAAGCCATCGAGTTCGATGAAGACAAGCCACGTGGCCGCATCAATGATGGCCGCCGCGCCTGGCGTGAAGCCGGTGAGACTGGCGACCCGCGCGACGCGCTCGACGCTCCAGCGGGCCTCGACCGCGAACGTGAGCGCGACCGCCGCGCACCACAACGGGAGTCGTATCGCGATTCACGGCAGCCCGCCGCGCCACGCGATCCGTTCTTCGACCAGCCTTACGAGACGCCTGCTGTCGATACGCCGCCGGCGTGGGAGACGGCCGCCAGGCCAGCGTCGCGCGTATCGGCCAATATCAAGCCGAAGCGCAAGGTCGCGGCGCTGTTCAAGTCCGAGTGACTTGACCGGGCGCCTGCGCCTGGACGCATTTCACCTGGATCAATTCATCTGCGTCGCGCGTCGCGCCCAGGCGTATTGCACTGAGGCAGCCGCCCCACACGCACCCCGTGTCGAGGGAAATGATGTCGGGCCGCCTGAGCAACCCCAGCGTTGACCAATGGCCAAACGCAACCACCGCACCAGCGGTCTTGCGCCCTGGCACGTCGAACCACGGCAAGAAGCCTGCCGGCGCGGCTTCCGGGCCGCCCGAGGTCTTCAGGTCCATCACACCTTCTGCCGTGCAAAAGCGCAGCCGCGTCAGTGCATTCACGATCACCCGCAGCCGGTCGTTGCCCACGAGCGAATCGCTCCATTGCGCGGGCTCGTTGCCGTACATGTGCGCAAGAAAGTCGGTCATGCCAGGCCCGCGCAGGGCGCTTTCAACTTCAGTTGCCAGTGCAAGTGTGGCGCTCACGTCCCATTGCGGCAGCACGCCGGCGTGCACCATGAGGACGCCATGTTCATGCATTGCCATGCGCTGGTGGCGCAGCCAGTCGAGCATCGCAGCGCGATCATCGGCTTGCAGCACCCCGTCCATCGTGTCGCCGCGGTGAGGCGCGCGCAGCTGGCTTGCGACGGCAAGCAGGCTGAGGTCGTGGTTGCCCAGCAGGCAGCGCGCCGAGTGGCCCAGGCGCATCAGCCGCCGGAGCACCCCCGCGGAGTCGGGGCCACGGTTGACGAGGTCACCCAGCAGGTAGAGCGTGTCGCGGCTCGCCGAGAAATCGAGCGTTGTAAGGAGGTTGCCCAGGGCACTGTCGCAGCCCTGCACATCACCGATCAAGTACAGTGCCATTTGCTCAATTCTCGCCCGCTTTCATGGATGTCCTGCTCATCGTTGTGCTGACGCTGCTCAATGGCCTTTTCGCCATGTCGGAGCTGGCGTTGGCGTCAAGCCGCAAAGCGTTGCTGCTGGCGATGGCTGAATCGGGGGATCCAGGCGCAAAAGCGGCCCTGAAGCTGCTTGAGCAGCCCACGCAGTTTTTATCGACTGTGCAAGTCGGCATCACGGCAACGGGCATGCTCAACGGTATTGTTGGAGAAGCTGCTTTCAGCAGCGGCGTGGCGACGTGGTTGCAGACCTTCGGCGTTCGCGCACGCGTATCGGAGATCGCGGCCACTGCGCTGGTAGTCACGGCCATCACGTTCACCACGATCATCTTCGGCGAGCTGGTGCCCAAGCGCATCGGCCAGCTGTATCCGGAGCCGGTGTCTCGCATCATGTCGCGCCCCATGGCGTGGCTGGCTCGCGCGGCCCGGCCATTCGTCGTGCTGCTCACGTCCACCACCCAAGCCATCCTCAAACTGCTGCACATCGACAGCACGCGTGAGCGCGGCATGACCGAAGAAGAAATCGCGCACAGCCTGGAAGAAGGTGTGGATGCGGGCGTGATCGAACAGCACGAGCGGCAGATGGTGCAAAACGTATTCCACCTTGACGACCGGCCGCTCACGTCGTTCATGGTGCCGCGCTCGGAAATTGAATGGCTCGACGCCGGCTGGGATCTCAAGCAGTGCCTGCGCGAAGTGGGGCAGGGCGATGCGCACTCGTGGTATCCGGTGTGCCGGGGCTCGCTCGACGATGTCGTGGGCCTGGTGAGCGTCGCGCGCCTGCTCGCCGCGTCCCAGCAGGAGGCGGCTGGCAGCATCGAATCGCTGGTGTCGCCGGCGCTCTTCGTGCCGGAAACTCTCTCGGGCATGGAATTGCTCGAGCAGTTTCGCGAGCGGTCGGGGCGCATGGTGTTCGTCGTCGACGAATACGGCGTGGTGCAGGGCCTGATGACGCCGCACGACCTGCTCGAAGCGATCACGGGCGAGTTGCAGCCGGGCGCGCAGGCCGACGCCTGGGCCACCAAACGCGCGGACGGTTCGTGGCTGCTCGATGGCTTGATGCCCGTGTCAGAGTTGAAAGCGCGCCTGGACATCCGCGAGCTTCCGGAAGAAGACCGCGGCCGCTACAACACGCTGGCCGGTCTGCTGATGTCGGTGTCGGGCCACCTGCCCGCGACGGGCGAAGTCATCGAGTGTGGCGACTGGAAGTTCGAGGTGGTTGACCTGGATGGCAAGCGCATCGACAAGGTGCTTGCCGTGTTGCAGCCGCCGCGTGAGAGCGGCGACACATCCAGGTAGCAAGTGATGGTTCGGGAAAACAGGAGGGCATGAGGATGTCGGATTCGGTGTACTACGAAAAGCCGGTGCTGCTGGACCGCGACAAGCATCGCGCGCGCCGGGTGCTGCCCAGCACGGACTTCGGCTTTGCGCGCAAGGCCAATTCCCTGTACCTCGCCGCAGTGGAATTTTCAGAAGCGTTCAAGGAATATCCGGTTGTGTTCACGCGTGGTGGCAACGGCCACATCGTGCCGGTCGCGATGCTCGGCTTGCGCGCCCGGGAAAACCTGTTCGTGGACAGCGAAGGCCGCTGGCTCGCGGCGTATGTACCTGCCTTCGTGCGGCGCTACCCGTTCGTGCTGGCTGATCTGGGGTCCAAGACCATGGGTGTGTGCATCGACGAAGCGTTTTCCGGGCTGAACGATAACGAAGGTGAGGCACTGTTCGAGGCAGACGGCACCGACACACCGTTCCTGCGCAACGCGCTCGATTTCCTCAACCGCTACCAGAACGAATACCAGCGCACAGAGGCTTTCTGCCAGCGGCTCGAACAGGCGGATGTGCTGGTTGAGATGAGCGCCAAGGCCGATCTCGTCGACGGTCGCAGCTTCATGGTCAGCGGCCTGCTGGTCGTTGACGAGGCCCGGCTCATGGCATTGCCCGACGCAACGGTGCTATCGCTGTTCCGTGTGGGCGAGCTTCACCTGGTCTCGATGCACCTGGCTTCGCTGTCGAACATGAAAAAACTGGTGGACCGCATGGCCGAGCGCCAAAGCCCGCTGCAACCGGCGCCCAAGCCCGGCTGATCACCCCAGCGCACGCGCGCCGGGTACCGCGGGGAAGTGCGACAGGTCCGTGATCGTGACGGCGTCCTGTGCGACCAGGCGGGCCAGCAGTGAATCGACTTCAGTGCGCGAGAGTTTTGAGGTGACGGCGATCCAGCGCCGATTCACGGCCCGATGACTCATCACCGACAGCGTGCGCAACACCGGAGCCGTCCGTGCCCTGCAAGGCAGGTCCGGCCAGTGCTTGAGGCGGTAGGCGAGGCCGCTGGTGTCGTTGGCCGCCTCTCGATGGGTATGCAAGGCGATGAGTTCGCCGAATGACGTGGTGGTTCTGCGAGCCCAGCTGGAGAAGGTGTCGAATGCGGTGGGCATGGATTGCATCCCTTGTGTGTGATGCAAGTGTGGAGGCGCGCCGCGTTGGCGCCCTAGGTGCTGTGCCCGTGGTCCCTTAAGGATTTCGCCTAGCTCTGCATTGAGAGTCAGGCACCGGGTTGGCGCAGCAGGGACACCGTGGCGATGCCAAGTGCCGTGGCGGCAAACGAGCCAAGCATGTGTGCAAATGCGATTGCCAGCGCAGAAGCCGTTTCACCGTTCTGCAACTGCGTCACGACTTCTGCCGAAAACGTGGAAAAAGTCGTGAGGCCGCCCAGAAACCCGGTAATGACGAAGAGGCGGATGTGCGGTGGCAACTGTGGCGATGTCGCGAAGAATGCAATGGCGACTCCTACCAGGTAGCCGCCGGCCAGGTTGGCGGCCAAGGTGCCCAGCGGCAGCGCCGGAAACATCGGATTGAACTTGAGGGCCAGCGTCCAGCGCAGCAACGCCCCGAGGGCGGCGCCCAGCGAGATTGAAACGATGGAGCCGATCATGGTTCAGTCACCTGACGTGAAGACGCAGCGTGGAGCGCACAAAAGAAAAGGGCGCCCGGCTTGCCGCCAGGCGCCCTTGAAGCATTGTGGTGCCGGAGAGATGAATCGAACACCCGACCTTCTCATTACGAATGAGCTGCTCTACCGACTGAGCTACACCGGCTTTGTTGTGCAGCCTGCGATTATAGCGTGAGTCTGCGCGAGGTTTTTGGTGCTGTCCTGTGCGTGCAAACAGTGCATTGGTGAGCTGGCCAACTTTTTGCATGGGGTTGAACATCGGGAAAACGATAGAAGCGACTGTCACAGGCAGCACCGCCAGAACCTCTTGCCGATTTATACTCGCGGGCTTTGGACAAACACCGAGCCCTACCGGGTACACGTAATGTGCCCAAAAAAAGCGCTTTTGAACCCCAAAAGACAAAAGGAACTTATCTTGCGATCCCTGGCCTCCACCCTTCGCATCGTTGCCGCCGCTGTGCTGCCGATCATTTTCTCTTTCTCCACCATGACGGCCAGCGCCCAGGCGCCCGCTGCTTCGGCGCCCGCGCCTGAGGCAACTGCTGCTGCCGCTGCAGCGCCTGCCATGCCGGCCGCGCCCGCCGCGGCCAAGAAGCCGGAAGCTGCCCTCGAAAACCCGTACGGTATCGAAGCGCTGTGGAAAGGTTCCGATAACATTGCACGCGCCGTGCTCGTCATCCTCGCGATCATGAGTATTGGCAGCTGGTACATCATGATCGTCAAGCTCCTTGAGCAGTCGAAGATGAACCGCCATGCGCGCACCGTCGACAAGAATTTCTGGCAAGCCAAGTCGGTGAGTGAAGGTGCTGGCGCACTCGAGAAGAACAGCGCCTACCGCTTCATCGCCGAGTCGGGCGTCGCAGCGACGAACGATCATGGCGGCCTCAAGAGCCACATCCCGATGCACGACTGGATCCCCATGTCCGTCACGTCCGCCGTTGACCGCATCAACGCGACCATGCAGGGCGGCCTGGCCTTCCTCGCAACGGTCGGCTCGACCTCTCCCTTCGTCGGCCTGTTCGGCACGGTGTGGGGCATCTATCACGCACTCACCGCCATCGGAATTTCCGGCCAGGCCTCGATCGACAAGGTCGCGGGTCCCGTGGGTGAAGCACTCATCATGACGGCCCTGGGCCTGGCAGTCGCGATTCCCGCGGTGCTCGGCTACAACTGGCTGGCACGCCGCAACAAGGCGGTGATGGATGAAGTGCGCGAATTCAGCGATGAACTGAACGCCGTGATCGTGGGCTCCGCCGGCAAGGCCGCGTAAGCGGTCTTCCCGGCAACTTACCGAAAGAACGCCATGGCAATGGCAGTCGGCCCGTCCAGCGGAGACGATGACGAAGTCATGTCCAACATCAACACCACGCCCCTTGTGGACGTGATGCTGGTGCTGCTCATCATCTTCCTGATCACGATCCCCGTGGTTACCACGTCGATCCCCGTCTCGCTTCCCAAAGAGCGCGTCGAGATTCGTGAAACCAAGCCCGAAAACGTGATCATCTCGGTGGACACGCAGGGCAATGTCTTCTGGTACGACCAGAAGATGGCTACGCCGCGCGACCTGATCGAGCGGCTCAAGCGCGTGTCGAGCATCCAGCCCCAGCCTGAGGTGCAGATCCGCGGCGACATGGCTGCGAAGTACGATGGCGTTGGCAAGGTTCTTTATGCGTGCCAGGTGGCCGGTATCGTGAAGGTTGCCTTCATTACCGAGCCGCCCGCGCTCAACTGAGGTCATGTCCATGAAACGAAGCCGTTTTCGCAACCAGGGCGGCGATCCCGAGCCGATGATGGACATCAACACGACCCCGTTGATCGACGTCATGCTCGTGCTGCTCGTGATGCTCATCATCACCATCCCGATCCAGTTTCACGCCGTGAACCTGGAGATGCCGGTCGGCACCCCGCCGACCACCGTCGAGCCTGACAAGGTCCGCATCGACATCGATCCCGCAAGCGTTGTGTACTGGCAGGGCCTGCCCGTGTCCAGTGCGGAGCTGGAGCAGAAGATGGAAGCGATTGCGACCATGAACCCGCAGCCCGTCGTCAACGTGCACCCCAGCAAGGACGCCGGCTATGCGGTGTTTGCCAACGTGCTGTCGACCTCCAAGCGCAAGGGCCTCACCAAGATTGCCGTCACCGGCAGCGAACAGTTCGTGCAGTAAAGGCAAGTCATGACCGCAACCACCATGCACATGCCCAAGTACCAGGGCAGCGATCCGCGCCGGCGCACCATCGGCTGGATCGTCGTGGTCCTGGTGCACGTGATCGTGCTCTGGGCACTGATCTCCGGTACCGCACGCAAGGGGCTCGAGCTCATCAAGAAGCCGCTCGAAGCAGCAGTGATCCAGGAAGTGATCATTCCGCCGCCGCCCCCGCCGCCGCCGCCGCCCAAGGAAATCCAGAAGGCTCCGCCCAAGGTCGACGCACCGCCGCCGTTCATTCCGCCGCCCGAAGTGGCGCCGCCTCAGACGTCAGCGCCTGCGATCCAGGCGACGACCGTTGCGCCCACGAGCCCGGCCGTGATCGCACCGCCGCCGCCGCCCGCAGCGCCACCGGCCACGTCGGGCAAACAGGAGATCAGCGTTGCCTGCCCGACGCAGGTCAGGCCTGAAATGCCGCGCCAGGCCATCAAGGAAGGCGCGCAGGGAACGGTGAAAGCCCAGGTGATCATTCGCGACGGTGCTGTTCGCGACGTCACAATCCTGTCGGGCCCGCGCGTGTTCCATTCGGCGGTGCGCAACGCGATGATGCAATACAAGTGCATTTCGTCCGGCGGCGACATCACTGCCACGCAGGAATTCGACTTCAAGATCGAATGATTTATCGCGGTTAATTCGATCGAATCCGACGGGTAAATCCTGCGGCGACACAAGTCTTCAACAGCCCTCTTTGCGAGGGCTGTTGTTCTTTGGAACACGCCTTTGTTGCCCTGATGTATTTGGGCAACAGAACACCCCAAACACTGTGAATGCGGAGTGACTACAGAGGGCCGCTTGTGTAAAACCGTGGGCTGGAACGCGACGTGTGTCTAATTTATGAAACGCGTCCGGTCTGATATGCGGGTTATGGGCAATTGCCCAAACTCTTTCTCGACAGGAACAGGTCTGGAGAACACATGAAAACCGGTACACAAAGGTTTAAGAAAACGGTTGTCACGAACGCACTAATCACGGCGTTCTGTGGCACCGCCACGATGATGTTTGCGCAAGAGACCCTTGCACAAACCGGCTCATCACTGCAACGCGTCGAAGTGACGGGTTCGAACATCCGTCGCACCGACACTGAAACGGCGTCCCCCGTCCAGGTCATCACCAAGGACGAAATCGACCAATCCGGCAAGGGCACGGTCGCTGAATACCTCCAGACGCTCACGTCCGACGGTCAAGGCTCCGTTCCGTTCACGTATGGTCGCGGCTTCTCTGGTGCTACGTCGTCCGGCATCTCGCTGCGCGGCCTGGGCGCCAACGCCACCCTCGTGCTGATCAACGGCCGCCGCGTTACCTCGGCTGTGCTGGCTGACGACGCACAACGCACCTACGTTGACTTGAACCAGATTCCGCTGGAAGCTGTCGAGCGCGTTGAAGTGCTGAAGGACGGCGCATCGTCGGTGTACGGCTCTGACGCCGTCGCAGGCGTTGTGAACATCATCCTGAAGAAGAACTACCAGGGCACGGTTGCCAAGCTGACGTACGGCGTTGCCGAACAAGGCGATGGCGCTGAGCCCCGCGTTGCCATTACCCACGGTATGGGCGACCTCGACAAAGACGGCTACAACCTGCTGCTCAACGCCGAATTCGGCAAGCGCGCACAGATCCTGTACCGCGACCGCGCAGGCCGTGGTTCCGTCGGCGTGTCGGCCATCGGCCAGCCGCAATGGGGCTTTGACCCCAATTCCGGCCCGACGAACAACATCTCGTTCGCAGGCGGCATGGGCTGGATCCCGACGTCGGCACCGTTTGGTGGCACGCGCATCGCTAATAGCGCCGGCCAGTCCATCATCGGTAACGTGCGCAACCCGGACCCGCTGAACAACTCTTACTACAGCCGCGGCGACGCAGCTGGCGTGGGCTTCACCCGTACGTTCCCGGCTGCTCAGGCGTACTGCCTGGCCAACGCGAACCTGCCGCAGAACAACACGGCCGGCGGCTGTATTGTTGACCTGCGTCAAGCTGTGAACCAGGTCCAGCCTGACTCGAAGACGGCCAGCTTCTTCGGCCGCTTCACCAAGACGATCAACGCCAACATGGAAGGCTTCGTCGAGCTGGGCTACTACCAGACCCAATCCGACGTGACCGGCCTGCCGGTGGCACCGAACGGCGGCTTCTTCCGCCCGAACGGCGACGTCGTTTCCCGCGCAGCCACCACGCTGCTCGGCGCCACGCACCCGGACAACCCGTACTTCGGCAGCACCGCTCGCCTGCGCTACATGCCCCTGTTCGACACGGGCCCGTCGAATACCGCTTCCAGCGGCCATTCGCTGCGCCTGGTCGCAGGCCTGCGTGGCACGTGGGACGCATGGGACTACGACACGGCTGTTCACTACTCGGAAGCCAAGCAGACCGACGTTTCGCAAAAGCTCATCGACTACCGCGTTGCTGACGCGCTGTTGAACCCGACGGCTGCGAACGTGACCAACGCCACGCGCTGGAGCCCCCAGTACGCAGCGCTGGTTGCTGCCAACGGTGGCACGCCCCCGTTCTGGCGCATCGGCGAAAACGCGAACCTGAACTCGCCGGCCCTGTACAACGCCCTGTTGTCGGACCAGCAGCGTTCGGGCTTCTCGCGCATCTACGGTGCCGACATCAAGGTGTCGCGTGAACTCGGCAAGATGGACGGCGGCCCGATCGGCCTGGCCATCGGCGCTGAAGTTCGCCACGAAGCCAACGGCCTGCCGCTGTACAACGGCCTGGGCAACTACCTCGGCGTGTCGCTGACCGCCTACGGTGGCGAGCGCAACCTGTGGGCGACCTACGGCGAAATGCTGTTCCCGGTCACGAAGGCATTGGAAATCAGCGCTGCCCTGCGCTATGACCACTACTCTGACGCCGGCAACTCCTTCACGCCGAAGATCGGTGCCAAGCTCAAGGCCCTGCCGAACCTGGCCTTCCGCTCGACGTACTCGCGCGGCTTCCGTGCTCCGTCTTCGACGGAAAACAGCCTGAGCTCCGTGGCTGCCTTTGGTGGGGCCGTGGTGGACGACAACGCACGTTGCGCAGCACTGATCGCTGGCGGGATGAACCAACAGACGGCCGAAGGCCTCTGCAAGGGTATCGCCCCGACGTTCGTGCAGCGCGGTAACCCCGCCCTGGAGCCGGAAAAGTCGGAAAGCTGGACGTTCGGTACGGTTTGGGACATCACGCCCAAGACGAGCCTGACGCTGGATGCCTGGCAGATCAAGCGCAAGGGCCTGCCGGTCATCGAAGATCCGCAAGAAGCTATCGACGCTGGCCGCTTCACGCGTGACCCGGCAACGGCAGTGCAAGCTGGCGACCCGGGCGGCATCTTGTCCGGCTTCGTGGTCTTCCGCAACTCGGCCCAGTCGCTGACGCGCGGTATCGACCTGGAAGCCAAGCATCGCTGGGACTTGGGCGGTGGCATGGGCAAGATCACGGCCGGCTTCACCTGGACGCACCTGTTGGTCCAGCGCGTGGTTGACCAGTTCGGTACGGTTCATGACTACGCTGGCACCCATGGTGACTGCAACATCACGAACTGCATCGGCTCGCCGCGTGACCGCATCTCGTTCAACGGCACCTGGGAAATGGGTCCGTACCGCTTCGGCACGAACGTCAACTACCGTGGCAGCATGAAGAACACGTTCGAGCAGTCGGACACGACCTGCGCCCAGACGCTGCTCAACAATGCTGACTTCCCGTCGGGTTGCAAGGTGAAGTCGTTCACGACGGTTGACGTCAATGGCGTGTGGAAGATTCGTCCGGGCACGGAGCTGGGTCTGTCGATCCAGAACCTGTTCGACAAGAAGCCGCCGGCTGACTTCGAAACGTACGGCGCTATCGGCTACAACCCGCTCGACTACTCGGGCGCTATCGGCCGCTTCTATCGCCTGAGCCTGAAGCACAGCTTCCGCTGATCGCTTCGAGCGAATGACCCGGAGCAATCCGGGTCATTGGCGAGAGACAGGAAATCCACCGCTTTGCCGGTGGATTTTTTTTTGACCTGCGTGATAGCCTCGACCAATGCCAGACAGCGACAAGCTTTCCCCCCTGCGCTCATTGCAGATCCTGGGTGTGCTCAGCATTGCGGTGCCGCTCTTTCTTTACGTGCTGTTCGCGGTCTTCCGCCTCAATGAATTCAACCAGGTCGCCGAATAGCGGGTAACTCGTTCGCTGCGCGTCGCGCATGAACATGCGACCAAGGTGCTGGGCACGGCGGAAGCACTGCAGGACAGGCTGTACGACGCAGTGAATGGCAAGAGCCTGGAGCAGCTGCGTGCCGACCAGGCCTCGCTGCACGAACTGCTGCAAGCCGCCACCAAGGACCAACCGCAGATTCAGTCGGTGTGGATCATTGGCGCCGACGGCAAGCCGGTGGCCAGCAGCCGGTTCATGCCGGTGCCCGCGCTCGACTTCAATGACCGCGAGTACTTCCAGTTCCATCGCGACGGGCAGCCCGGGCGGTTCGTCTCGCCACCCTTCAACACACGCACAACGAACGAGCGCGTGTTGGACATCAGCCGGCGCTTCGACAGTGTCGGCGGCAAGTTCGGCGGCGTCATCAACATCAGCCTTCGCACGGCTTACTTCGAGCAGTTCTACAGCGACCTCGTCGACGATGAACCGGGCCTGGCCGTGAACCTGTTTCGTCGTGACGGGTCGATCTACACGCGCTGGCCACCTGTACCGGGCGCGCCCGACAAGCTCGGCGCGAACAGTCCTGCAATGACACTGGTGCGTGCCGGCAACCAGGCAGGGCAGACGCGCGGATGGTCCAGCGTTGACGGGCAGGACAGGCTCATCGCATTCCGCCAGGTTGCGGCCTACCCGCTCTTTGCAGGAACGGGCATGAACCTCAGCACCCTTCGAGGCGAACTGCTCAAAGAGCTGGCCATCATGCTGGCACTCGGAATTCCTCCCTTTGCCGCGCTGTTTTTCACCTCGCGCGTGGCGCTGCGCCGCACCCGTGAGTCCATCGATGCGGCGCGCAGCCTCGAGTCGGAGACGCTCACGCGCCAACGCGCCGAGGAGGCGCTGTTCCAGGCGCAAAAGCTCGAAGCAATGGGGCGGCTCACGGGCGGCGTCGCGCACGACTTCAACAACGCGCTGATGGTCATCAGCAACAATGCGTTCCTGCTGCGTCGCATCGTCAACGAGGCGGGCATCACGCGGCTCGACTCGATTGGCCGTGCCGTCGACTCGGCGACCAAACTCACCCGGCAGCTGCTGGCTTTCTCACGCAGGCAGCCGCTGCTGCCCGAGCGCGTGCAGTTGCAGGCGCGGCTGCCATCGCTTGCTGAACTGATAGGCCCGGTGCTTGGCGGACAGATCAAGCTCTCCATCACGGTCGCGGACGATACGGCGGCGATCGAAGTCGATCCCGCCGAACTCGAACTCGCGCTGCTCAACCTGGGCATCAACGCGCGCGATGCCATGCCCAGCGGCGGCGTCTTCATGATCGAAGCGCGCAATGCCCGGCCCGACGAATCGCAAGGCTCGAACCGGCCGCTCGTGGTCATCGATGCCATCGACACAGGCACGGGTATTGATCCGGCGGTGATCGCCAAAGTGTTCGAGCCATTCTTCACCACCAAGCCCGTCGGCCATGGCACGGGCCTGGGCCTGAGCCAGGTCTATGGCCTGTGCCAGCGGGCGGGCGGCTTCGCGACGATTGAGAGCACGCCCGGGGCAGGCACGACGGTGCGGCTGTTCTTTCCCGCGAAAGCGGCGAGCGAAGGCGATGCGATCGCCAGTGCAACACCGATCGCGCGCGACCTGCGCAAGCGCATCCTGCTGGTCGAAGACAACAGCGAGGTCGCCGGAGCGCTCCTGCCCTTGCTGGAAGCATTCGGCTGCACGGTGACGCGCGTGGCCAGCGCCGTCGAGGCGCGTGACTGGCTGGAAGCGCAGGACAGGCAGCCCGACCTGGTGCTGAGCGACGTGGTCATGCCTGGCGAGATCGATGGCCTCGGCCTTGCACGATTCCTGCGCCAGCGCCAGCCGAAGCTGCGGGTCATTCTCATGACCGGCTACGCCCAGCATATCGATGCCATCGCGGGCGAGGGGTTCGAAGTGCTGCCCAAACCTTGCGCGCCCGACGTGCTGGGCGCTGCCATCGCGCGCGACTAGCCGGCCCCCGGGGCGGCTCCTGTTGCCCCGTGCGCGCTACGCCGCCTCGACGTGCTGCGCCGCCAGCTCACGCTGCGACGCGAGCATCGTGAATTTCCACCCCACCAGGGCCAGCAAAAGCGCGCCGGCGCCACCCAGCCCCAGCGACGCACGCAAGCCCAGGTGTTCGCCCAGATAGCCGCCCAGCAGCGCACCCGGAAGCGCCGGGATCAAAATCAGCCAGCGCATCGTGCTGGTCATGCGGCCGAGCAGCGGCTCTGGCGTCACGGCCTGGCGCAGCGCCAGGAAGTTGATGAAGATCAGCACCGCACCCAGGCCAAAGCAAAGCAGCATCAGCACGAACGACGCAACCCCCCAGTTGCTGTTGGCCGGAGCCAGCGCAAGCTGCAGCCAGCCGACGCCGCAGATCGCAATGCCAATGAGCAGGCACGGCCCTACACCGAGCCGGCGCGAGATGCGGCTGCCAAACGCACCCGCGCCCACTGTGCCCACGCCCAGGCCGACGTAGCAAAGCCCGATCTGCCGCTCGTTCAAGCCCAGCTCACGCGTGGCGAACAGGATCTGCACGACCATCGCTGCGTGGTGGAACAACTGCCACATGCCGACCAGCGCCGCCATCGTCACCAGCAGGCGCATGCGCCACACAAAGCCCAGGCCCTCCTTCAACGCGGGCAGGAAGTGCGGATGGATCTTCGTGCCGGGCTTCTCGTCGATCTTCAGCCCGCGCAGGATGACCACGCTTGCCAGCAGCATCACCGCATCGGCCAGCAGCGCGAAAGGTGCACCCACCAGGCGGATGAGCGCGCCGGCGATGCCTGGGCCGGCGACTTCGGCCGTTGAATTGGCGAGTGCATTCTTGGCATGCGCTTCGACCAGCCGCGCGCGCGGCACGATCTGCGTCAGCACGATCTGCGCTGCGGTGCCTGCCACTGCGGCCACCGTGCCGATCACAAAGCCGACGACGTAGAGATAGCGCACATCGAGCATGTCGAGCGCCCACGCGGCGGGCACGGTGATGAGCACCAGCGCAATCGTGAGCTCGCCCGCGACGTACACGGGCAACTTGCGCACGCGGTCAAGCCAGACGCCTGACGGCAGCGAGAAGAGAATGAATGGCGCAATCTCCGCCGCCGTGAGCAGGCCCATCTGCGATGGCGTGGCATGCAGCAGCACGGCGGCCGTGAGCGGGATCGCCAGCATCGTGATCTGGCCGCCAAACGCGCTGATCAGGATCGACAGCCACAGCCTGCGGTACAGCTTGTCGCGCAGCAAGTCGTCCGACGCGAGCGTCACGTGACGAAGCACCGGGCGCAATGCTGCTCTCATTGCTGTCTGTGCTCAGTACAGCCAGCAGGCTGCCTGTGAGTGGGCATTGACTGCCTTCAGCGGCGGCACCGCCTGGGCGCACTGCTCGAACGCCTGCGGGCAGCGCGTGCGAAACACGCAGCCCGAGGGCGGGCTGATAGGCGAGGGCAGGTCGCCCTGCAGCAGCTCGATGACTTTGCCGCGTTCGCGCCGCGGGTCAGCCAGCGGAACGGCAGACAACAAAGCGCGCGTGTACGGATGCTTGGGCGTGGCATACAGCTCGTGCTTGTCGGCCAGCTCCATCTCGCGGCCCAGGTACATCACGAGGATGCGCTGGCTCACGTGCTTGACCACGGCCAGGTCGTGCGCAATGAACACGAGCGCGAGCTGCATCTCTTCCTGCAGGTCTTTGAGCAGGTTGATGATCTGCGCCTGGATCGACACGTCGAGCGCAGACACGGGCTCGTCGCACACGATGAGCTTGGGCTTCAGGATCAGCGCACGCGCAATGCCGATGCGCTGGCACTGCCCGCCGGAAAATTCATGCGGGTAGCGATAGAGCTGGCTTTCCATCAAGCCGACGCGCTTCATCATTTCCTTCACGCGCTCGAGCACTTCATCAGCCGACAGTTGCGGCTGGTGCGTGCGCAGCGGCTCGCCAATGATCTGCAGCACGTTCATGCGCGGGTTGAGCGACGCAAGCGGGTCCTGGAAGACCATCTGCACGCTGCGGCGCACGTTCTGCCAGTCGGCAGCGCCCGCACCCGTCATGTCCTTGCCCATCCACACCACTTGTCCCGACGTGCGCGGCACGAGGTTGAGGATGGCGCGCGCGAGCGTCGATTTGCCGCAGCCCGATTCACCGACGATGCCGAGCGTCTCGCCGGGATAAATGTCGAGGCTCACGCCATTGACGGCCTTCAACGTGCGCTTGGGCGACATGAAGCCGGTGCCGCGAATGTTGAAGTGCACGTGCAGGTCACGCACCGACAACAACGGTTGTTGGCTTTGTGCGCTCACGGCAGCACCTCCTGCGCCTTCGCCTCGATCTCACCCGGCGCCTTGTGACAAGCCCGCAGCACCCCCGGATGCCCCGCTGCCAGCTCCAGCGGCGGCCTGTCAGTCGTGCACCGCTCCATCGCAAACGTGCAGCGCTCGCTGAACGGGCAACCCGCCGGCAAGCGCGCCATGTTGGGCGGCACACCGGGGATCGCCACCAGCCGCTCGCCTTCGTGATCGAGCTTGGGCACGGCGCCGAGCAAACCCAGCGTGTACGGATGTGTGGGCTCGTAGAAGATATTTTCTGCCGTGCCTTGCTCCATGATGCGGCCGCCATACAGCACCATCACCTTGTCGCAGATGCCCGCGACCACGCCGAGGTCGTGCGTGATCAGCACGATCGCCGTGCCGAAATCACGCTGCAGGTCGCGCAGCAGCGTCATCGTCTGCGCCTGCACCGTCACGTCGAGCGCCGTGGTCGGCTCGTCGGCAATGAGCAAGTCGGGCTGGCACAGCAGCGCCATCGCGATCATGATGCGCTGTCGCATGCCGCCTGAAAACTCATGCGGATACATGCGGATTCGCCGTGCCGCATCAGGGATGCGCACTTGCTCGAGCGTGGCAATCGCGAGCGACAAAGCGCTCTTGCGCGTCAGGCCCTTGTGCAGCTCCAGCACTTCCGTCATTTGCCGCTCGACCGTGAGGTACGGGTTGAGCGACGTCATCGGGTCCTGGAAGATCATCGCGACGCGGTTGCCGCGAATGCGATTGAGCGCGTCGGGCTTCATCGCAAGCAGGTCCTGCCCGTTGAAGCGCACGCGGCCTGTGGCATAGCCGTTGGATGCGAGCAGGCCCATGATCGCGAGCATCGACTGGCTCTTGCCCGAACCCGATTCGCCGACGATGCCGAAGGTCTGGCCGCGCTCCAGGTCGAACGACAGGCCGTTCACAGCCGTGACATCGCCATCAGGCGTCTTGAATTTCACGCTGAGGTCATCGACCTCGAGCAGTTTGTGGGTGTTCGTCATCAACGCTCTTTCGGGTCCAAAGCATCGCGCAAGCCGTCGCCGATGAAGTTGAAGCAATACAGCGTGATCGACAGCAGCGCACCCGGGAAGAGCAGCATCCACGGCGCGACTTCCATCACCTTGGTGCCGTCTTCGATGAGCACGCCCCAGCTCGTCATCGGCTCCTGGATCCCGAGGCCGAGGAATGACAGCACGGACTCGGTGAGGATCACCGAAGGCACCGTCACCGTCGTGTAGATCACGACAACGCCCAGCAGGTTCGGCACGATGTGCGAGAAGATGATCTTGCGCGTGGGCACGCCGATGGAACGCGCGGCCTCGATGAATTCCATGCTGCGCAGCGACAGCGTCTGGCCGCGCACGACACGCGCCATGTCCATCCACGAGAACGCCGTGATCGCGACGACCACCAGGTAGAACTCGCGGCCCAGGATCGTGACGAGCAGGATCGCGATGAGCAGGTACGGAATGGCATACATCATGTCGACGATGCGCATCATGATGGCGTCCACCTTGCCGCCCATGAAGCCCGCCGTGGCGCCCCACGCGATGCCAATTGTGACAGAGGCGATCGTTGCCAGCAAGCCCACCATCAGCGAGATGCGGCCGCCGATGAGGCAACGCACCAGCAAGTCACGGCCCGACTCATCGGTGCCCCAGAAGTGCATGCCCTTCATCGAAGGCGGCAGGCTCATCGAGTCCCAGTCGGTCGTATCGAACTGGTAGGGCAGCACGAAGGGTCCGGCGACGCAGAGCAGGCCAATGATCAACAGCGCGACGAGGCTGGCGACGGCCGCCTTGTTGCGCATGAAGCGCGTGCGCGCATCGGCCCACGGGCTGCGGCCAGCTGGCGCGGACACAGCCGCGGCGGCCTGGTCCATCAGTGCTTTTCGGCGCAGGGAAAACAGCATGGTTGCGCCTTGTTCAGTAACGGATCTTCGGGTCGAGCGCGGCGTATGCCAGATCGACAAGGAAGTTCATCAACACAGCCAGCAGCGTGATCAGCACGACCAGCCCCAGCACCAGCGTGTAGTCGCGGTTGCCGGCGCCATTGACGATCAGCTTGCCGATGCCGGGCAGCGAAAACACAGTCTCGGTGACGAGCGCCGCGGTGATCGATGAAATGGCCAGCGGCCCCATCACCGAAATCACCGGCAGCAGCGCGGGCTTGAGCGCGTGGCGCAGCACGACGATGCGCGTAGGCAGGCCCTTGGCACGCGCGGTGCGGATGAAGTTGCTGTGCATCACCTCGATCAGGCTGCCGCGCATCACACGCGCAATCGTCGCGACGTTGATGAAGGTGAGCAGCGCGATCGGCATGATCATGAATTGCGGCGCAAACGCGTCCCAGCCGCCAGCAGGCAGCCACTTCAGCGTGAGTGCAAACACGAGCACCAGCACAGGCCCGATCACGAAGGAAGGGAACACGCTGCCAAGGTTGCCGACGAGCATCACGCTGTAATCGGCGACGCTGTTCTGGCGCAGTGCGGCGGCAATGCCCAGCCCCGTGCCGATGACGAATGAAATCACCATCGAGATGCCGCCGATCGACAGCGACACCGGCAGCGCAGCCGCCACGAGATCATTCACCGACCAGTCTGCGTAGCGGAACGATGCGCCCAGGTCGCCGTGCAGCAGGTTGTTGAGATACAGCAGATATTGCTTCCACACCGGCTGGTCCAGGTGGTACTTGGCCTGCAGGTTGGCCAGCACGGCCTCAGAGACTTGCTTGTCGCTGTCGAACGGCCCGCCCGGCGCGGCGTGCACGAGGATGTAGCAGACCGTGATGACGGCCAGCAGGGTGGGGATGGTCGCCAACAAGCGACGTAACGTATACGACCACATTTAGAGAAGCTCGCAGTATTCGTCGGGGCCACCGCGGAACCGGCTTCGCCGGGCCGCTGGTGGCGCCCCTTGAGGGGAGGCGCCGCAGGCGCTTCGGGGTGGGCCTAGTGCTTGATGATGTACAGGTCTTTGCTGCGGAACCGATCCTGCGAATTCAGCAGCGAGTACCCGCCAATGTACGACTTCACCAGCCGGGGCAGCGAATACTGCACCAGCGGAATGTTCGGGTAGTCCTCCATGATCAGCTTCGTGGCCTGCGTGAGGAGCTGCTTGCGCTTGCCCGGGTCATCGCTCTGCTCGGCCTGGTTGATCATCTCTTCGGCTTTGCGATTGCAGTTGAAGTTGTTGTTCTGGTCCGAGTCGCAACGCACAAGCGCGAGGAAGTTGGTTGCGTCGTTGTAGTCGGCGATGAAGCCGTCGCGCGCAATCTCGAATGCGCCGTCGTGGCGCTTTTTGACCAGCACCTTGAATTCCATCGCTTCGAGTTCGATGTTGATGCCCAGCTTGGTCTTCCACTCCGACTGCGCAAAGATCGCCATCTTCTTGTGGTATTCGCTCGTGTTGTACGTGAAGGTGTACTTCGTGCCGGGCTTCACGCCCGCTTCAGCGAGCAGCTTCTTCGCTTCCTCGACCTTCTTCGCCATGGGCCACTTCGCCCAGTCGTATTCGGTCATGTCGGCGCCTTCCATGCCCTTGACGATCAGGCCGTAGGCAGGCGTTTGTCCATCAGCCGTGATCTTGTTCGCGAGGATGTCGCGGTCGATCACCATCGACAACGCCTTGCGAACGCGCACGTCCTTCATCGCCGGGCTCTTGGTCTGCAACGTGTAGAAGCGCAGGCCCAGCATGGGCGCGTTGCGCACATCTTTCGGGAACTGCTTTTTCGCCTGCTCGTAGGTGCCGGGCGGCAGCTGGTACACCATTTCGTTCTGGCCCGATTCGAACAGTTTCACGTCTGCGTTGCCATCTTCCACGCCCAGATAAGTCACGCGTGTGAGTTGCACATTGGCGGCGTCCCAGTAGTGCGGATTTTTCTCGATCACGACCTTGCTGTTGACCTGCCAGTCCTTGAGCATGAACGCGCCGTTGCTCACCATGTTGCCGGGCTTGGTCCAGTCCTTGCCGCCCTTTTCAACCGACGCCTGGTGCAGCGGCCCCAGGTTGTTGTTCGACACGAGCTGCGGCAGGAACGTCACCGGGAATGCCGTCTTGATCTCGACGGTGAACTTGTCGAGCGCCTTCACGCCCACTTCGCTGGGCGGCTTCTTGCCCATGGCCACTTCCTTGCCGTTGAGCAGGAAAACGCCGTAGGTGGTGGCGTACTTCGACGCGGTTTTCGGGTCGAGGAAGCGGCGGATGCCATACACGCAATCCTGTGCAGTCACAGGGTCACCATTCGACCACTTGGCGTTTTGCCGAAGTTTGAAAACCCACGTCGTCGCGTTGGTCTGCTTCCAGCTTTCGGCAACACCGGGAATGATCTTTCCGTCGCCGTCGTTGGCCGTGAGGCCTTCGAACAAATCGCGCGTGATGTTGTTCGCGCCCACGGTTTCGGCCGTGGCCGGGTCCAGTGTTTCAGGCTCGGAGCCGTTGTTGCGGATCAGCGTTTGCGTGGCATGCAATTGCACGCCAGGCGGAATGACGGCGGCGAAGGAAGTGCCCGCCATCACCAGCGCGATGGCAGCTGCAAAAAGTGTCTTGTTCATGGAAATCATTTCTTGGGGAGCTTGTCGGTGTCGATATCGATGTAGCGCCAGAAGTCACGCGCGAACGGGTGGCGCATGTAGCCCACAACCCAGGGCTGCGTGAGGTCGATGCCGATGCGGTGCGTGCGGTATTTGTAGGGCATGTACGCCACCAGGATGCGCACCATCTCGCGCAGCATGGCGTCGCGCTCAGGCCCGTTCGGCAGCACGCTCTGCTTTTCGTAGAGCTCGTCGTACTTCGCGTTCTTGAAGTAGGCCAGGTTGTCTTCGCCCCACGACTTGCCGTAGCCATACGCGAATGAAGGGCCGCTGTCCGGCGTGCTGGCCGACAGGCCCAGCGCCCACATCTGCAGCTTGCCCGAACGCGCGTTCTTCAAATGGTCCGGCCACTTGCCGATCTTGAGCACCACCTTCACGCCGATCGCGTCCATGTTCTTCTTGAAGATCTCGTCGAGCTCGCGGTAGTCGGCCGAGCTGAGCGAGTAGTACTCGATGACGAGCGGCTCGCCATTGGGTTGCTCGCGCCAGCCGTCGCCATCACGGTCCTTGTAGCCGTACATGTCGAGCAGGGCGATGGCGCGCGCACGGTCGTACGTGCCCATTTCGCTGCGGAAGTTCGGGTCGTAGCTGCCGGTGCGCGGCATGATTGGGCCCTGCGCCACGATGGCCTGTCCGCGCCGGGGCATCTTCACTTCGGCGCTGCCTTCATAGGCAAGCGCCATCGCGCGGCGCAACGCCACCTTCTCGGGTGTGTAGCCGCCCGTGACCTTGTGCGTCATGTTCCAGTACATGAACGTCACGTCCGACAGCGGCACACGTTCGAGCTGCATGCCGCGCTTGGCGAGCTTGGGTGCGAGCTTGTTTTGCGGCACCACTTCAGGCGCGTACGCATACGGCAGCCGTTCGACGAACTCGTGCTCGTCGTTGAGGAACGCGAGCCAGCGCGGTTGCGGCTCTTCGATGATTGACACCTCGACCTTGTCCACGAGCGGCAGGCGCTTGCCCTTGAGCCGGGCGTAAATTGCTTGCGCCTTTGCGTCGTTGGCAGGCGGATCGGCCGTGTAGTACGTCTCGTGATAGTTGGGGTTCTTCACGAGCGTGATCTTCGAGGCGCGCCGCCACTCCGACAGCATGAAGGCGCCTGTGCCAACCGGGTGCTCCATGATCGAGGGGCCGTACTTCTCGACCACTTCGCGCGCGACGATGCTCGTGCCGCCGGCGTCGGCCAGTGTGTAGATGAAGCGCGGCCGCGGGCGATTCAGGTTGAACTGCACCGTGTACTTGTCGAGCACCTTGATGCCTTCCACCGGCGCGTCGTAGTCGAACTTGCCTGTTTCGATGGCGCGCTTGTTTGCTTCTTCGAGCCCCGCAATGCCTTCTTCGAGCATGCTCGACAGCTGCTGGCTCTTGGTCACCGGGTCATAGAAGCGCTTGAACGAATAGACCACATCGTTGGCTGTGACTTCGCGCTTCTTGCCGCCGAAAGCGGGGTCGTCAGAGAAGTGCACGCCGCGCTTGAGCTTGATCGTGTAGGTGCGGAAGTCCGGCGATATCTCCGGCAGGCTTTCGGCAATGACGGGCACGACCTTTGCGGGGCGTGCGAGATAGTCGTAGCCGTAAAGCGCCTCGAAGATGTTCGCGGTGACAATGCGTGAATACAGATCGGACAGCTGCGGCGGATCGAAACCCGTCTCGGCAATCGGAAATGCGTAGCGGAAGACCTTTTGGGGGCTGTTGGTCGGGCTCTGCGCGCTTGCTGGGTATGAAGCGGCGCCCAGTGCCAGGCACAGGCTGATGGCCTGGGCCCAGTTCTTGATGTTCATGCTTGGAAACACCTATTCGGGAGAAACGAGACGGCAAGCATAATGCCCGCGCAGTTGGCCGCCACGAGCGGTTTCCCTAAAGTTACAGCGTTCCCATCCTCAGGCGCTGTTTTTCCCGAGTCATTCCCCCGATATGGCCTCATACCTCATCCGACGGATCTGGCAGATGATCCCTACCCTTGCCGGGGTCATTCTGCTGGTGTTCTTCCTCTTCAAATACTTCGGCGGCGATCCCGCTGAAATTCTTGCGGGACTGAAGGCCTCGCCCCAGCAGATTGCATCGCTGCGCCAGCAGCTGGGCCTGGACAAATCCGTGACTGAGCAGTTGTGGATTTTTGTGCGCAAGGTACTCGTCTTCGACTGGGGCCGCAGCTGGACCACCAACGAAGAAATATCGAACATCTTCGCCACGCGCCTGCCGGCCACGCTCACGATCATGGTGCCCATCCTGATCCTCGATGTGGTGCTTGGCACCATTTGCGGGATGGCCGTGGCCTATGTGCGCGGCAGCCTGACCGACCGCGCGGTGATGGTGATCACCACGCTGGCGCTGTCCATCAGCTTTCTGGTTTACGTGATCGTTGCGCAATACGTGTTCGCGTTCCGCCTGGGCTGGTTCCCGGTGCAGGGCTGGAGCAACAGCCTGTGGACGAACCTTTCGGTGTACACGCCGCTGCCCGTGCTGCTCGCGGTGCTGGTCGGCCTGGCGCCCGCCACGCGGCTTTACCGCACGTTCTTCCTCGATGAAATGGGCAACGAATACGTGCGCACGGCGCGCGCGAAGGGCGTGGGCGAAAACACCATCCTCTTCAAGCACGTGCTGCGCAACGCGATGATCCCCATCCTCACGAACGTGGCCACGCAGCTGCCCGGCATCTTCATCGGCTCGTTCCTGCTCGAAATCTTCTTCTCGGTGCCAGGCCTTGGGCGCGAGGTGTACAACGCCGTGAACCGCAGCGACTACCCGGTGATCCAGGCGGTCACGATCTACCTCGCGGTGATCACGATGGTGATCAACCTGCTGACGGATGTTCTCTACAAAGTGGTCGATCCACGGGTGGTATTCAAATGAGCGCCGTGCCTGAACAACTCGGTGCTGCATCGCAGGTGCATCCGGTCCAGCAGGTGCATCCGGTCCAGCAGGTGCATCCGGTCCAGCAGGTGCATCCGGTCCAGCCCGCGCTGCCCGCAGAGGCTCCCGTGCTGGCGGCATTGCCCCAGTCCCCCGGCGTGTGGGCGCAAGCCTGGAAGCGCCTGCGGCAAGACAAGGTGGGCCTCATCTCGCTGTGGATCGTCTCCGTGTTCCTCATCCTCGTTTTGCTGGCGCAGGCAGGCTTTGTGGCCGCCGACTGGCAGCGCGAAGTGGCCGAGCCTTTCGCGCCGCCCACCGTTCTGGGCCCGGCGGAGAAGCAGGCCGCCGATGAAGTCGCTGCAAAGCTGCCCAATGTGGACCTGAGCGACATCGACCCGCTCGCGCCGCGCTACCAGGAATGGGCTGACCGCGCCGCACAAGTCAAGAACGTGATCGTCGAGAAATCCGAAACGCGTGCCTTCGGCGCGGACCGGCTCGGCCGCGACGTGCTCGCCAAGGCGATCAAGGGCGCGCAGATATCGATTCTTGTCGGTATCGCTGCAGCCTTCATGGCAACACTCCTGGGCACTTTCCTCGGTGCGCTTGCCGGCTACTTCGGCGGCTGGGTCGATGACGTGCTCGAGTGGGTTTACAACGTGTTCACGGCCATGCCGTACATCCTGCTCATCTTTGCGCTGGCGGCGGTGTTCAAGTCGGGGCCGCTGGCCAAGACCTTTACCAACGGAATAGCGGCGGTGGTTATCATCCTTGCCGCCGTGGGCTGGACGAGCATCTACCGGCTCGTGCGTGCCGAATACATCAAGCACCGCGGCCGCGAATATGTGCGCGCCGCCGAAGCGATTGGTGCGGGCCACGGCCTGCGCATGTTCGGCCACATCCTGCCGAACATCTCGCACGTGGTGCTGGTGCAGCTGAGCCTGCACGTGGTGAGCTTCATCAAGGCGGAAGTCATCCTGTCGTTCCTCGGGCTGGGCGTGCCGATCGACATGGTGAGCTGGGGCACGATGCTGTCCGACGCACAAACCGAACTCGTGCTGGGTTACTGGTGGCAGCTTGCAGCCGCCACGCTGTTCATGGCGGTGTTTGTCACAGCGTTCGCGCTGCTGACCGACGCGTTGCGTGACGCGCTCGACCCCAAACTTCGCTGACCCGGCGCTGAGGCACACATGAACAATCTGATCGAAGTGCGCGACCTGCGCGTGTCGTTCCGTATCGGCAAGAACGACATTTTCGATGCCGTGCGCGGCATCAGTTTCAACATCCCCGAGAACACCACGGTGGCCCTCGTCGGCGAATCCGGCAGCGGCAAGAGCGTGAGCGCGATGAGCATCGTGCGCCTGCTGCCCGAGAACGCGATTCTGGGCGCGGACAGCCGCATCCTCTACAACGGCCGTGACCTGCTCAAGCTGCCGCAAGACGACATGCGCACGCTGCGCGGCAAGGAAATCTCTGTCGTGTTCCAGGAGCCGATGAGCTCGCTCAACCCGGTTTTCACCGTCGGCGAGCAGATCGCTGAAGTGCTGCGCATCCACATGAACATGTCGCCGCGGCAGGCGCGTGACCGCGCGTTGGCGCTGCTCGATGAAGTGGGCATTCCGGAAGCGAAGTCGCGCCTGAACGCGTATCCGCATGAGCTTTCGGGCGGCCAGCAGCAGCGCGTGATGATCGCGATTGCGATTGCCTGCGAACCCAAGCTGCTGATCGCCGACGAGCCGACGACGGCACTCGACGTGACGGTGCAGCGGCAAGTGGTGGACCTGCTCGCCAAGCTGCAGGAAAAGCACCGCATGAGCGTGCTGTTCATCAGCCACGACCTCGGCCTGGTGGGTGAGATCGCGAAGGAAGTCGTCGTGATGCGTCACGGCGAAGTGCGTGAAGCAGGCCCCGTGGGCCAGATCTTCGCGGCGCCGAAAGACTCGTACACACGCGCGCTGCTGGCATGCCGCCCGCGCCTCGACTCGCGCCCGCGCCGCCTGCCGGTGATCGACGACATCGTGAACAACCGGCCCATCGTCACCGAGCAGCGCAAGGCTGTCGCGGTCGAAGGCCCGGCGCTGATTGAAGTGACGGGGCTGCGCAAGGAATACCGGCTGAAGTCGGGCCTGTTCAGCCACAAGGTGATCAACGCGGTGAAGACATCCGACTTCGTGCTGCACAAGGGCCGCACGCTGGGTGTGGTGGGCGAATCCGGCTCGGGCAAGACGACGATCGGCATGATGCTCACGCGCCTGACCGATGCCACGGGCGGGCGCATCATGTTCGAGGGCGAAGACCTCGCGGCGCTCACGGCGGCTTCGATGCGGCCGTATCGCCGGCGCATCCAGATCATTTTCCAGAACCCGTACGCGAGCCTGAACCCACGCTTTACCGTCGGCCAGATCCTGATGGAGCCGATGCGTATCCACAGCATCGGCGAGAACGATGACGCACGTGCACGCCTGGCACTCGGCTGGCTCGAAAAAGTCGGCCTGCCCGCTGCTGCGTTCGGCAAGTATCCGCATGAATTTTCGGGCGGCCAGCGCCAGCGCATCGCCATCGCGCGCTGCCTGACGATGCAGCCGGAAATCATCATCTGCGACGAGAGCGTCAGCGCGCTCGACGTAAGCGTGCAGGCCACGGTGCTGAACCTGCTGCTCGACCTGCAGGAAGAGTTCGGCCTGACGTATGTGTTCATCAGCCACGACCTGGCAGTGGTGAAGTACATGGCTGACGACATCCTGGTGATGAACAAGGGCGAGATCGTCGAGCGCGGCACGTCGGAAGAGATCTACTCGAACCCGCGCCATCCGTACACGCAGCAGTTGCTCGCGGCGATACCGCGTGGCTACGATGGCGCTGCTGCGCCGCAGTCGCAACCCGCCTGAAGGAAACGCATCATGAGGTTTGACTGGATTGCCGCGGCCGTGATGGTCGCGGCTGCAGGCGCTGGTTTTGCGCAAACGCAAACGCAAACGCAAACGCAAACGCAAACGCAAACGCAAACGCAAACGCAAACGCAAACGCCGGCGAAGGTGTCACAACGCGTCGAACGCGCGGCGAACTTGCCGCGCGCTACCCATCCCGTTTCAGGCGAGCTGAACGCCATTGCAGCAACCGACCCGCAGGAAACCGCAGCGTTGCACGCGCTGTTCGACCGCCACTGGGAAGCGATCGCCAAGCGTTACCCCGAGTGGGCATCGGCGCGCGGTGACCTGCGCTACAACGACCAGCTCACCGATGCGTCTATCGAAGCGATGGACGCGCAAGACAGGCAGACCGCCGCATGGCTCGCCGAGGCCAAAGCCATCCGCGCTGACAGGCTCAGCGAGCAAGACCGCGTGTCGCTGCGCATGTTCATCAGCGAGCAGCAGCGCTACCTTGAAGGCAAGGCATTTCCCGGCTATCGCTGCATGACGATTGGCGCACTCGGCGGCACGCAGACCGAGCTGGCTGACCTGGCAACGAACGCGCCGTTTTCGACGAGGTTGCAGGGCGAGCAGCTCATCGCGCGGATGCGCGCCTCGCCGAAGTGGATGGACCAGTCGATCGCGTGCCTGCGCCGCAGCATGTCGCTGGGCTGGGTCGCATCGAAGGACATCGTGGCGCGCGCCGTCGCGCAGATCGACACGCAGATCAATGGTGACGTGGAAGCGGGCCCGTATTTCGCGCCGTTCAAGCGAACCCACAGCGGCATCGCAGCTGCGGACCAGGCTGCTTTGCGCACGCTGGCCCGCACCGTCATCGAGAGCGATGTGCTGCCTGCCATGCGCAAGCTGCGCGCTTTCATCGTTGATGAATATGGCCCGCGCGCACCTGCCAGCGGCGCCATGCTCAATTACCCCGATGGCGTGAAGGTGTACGAGATGCAGGTGCGCAGCAGCACCACCACGCGCCTGAGCGCCGCGCAGATCCACGCCATTGGCCTGCGCGAGATGGCGGCTATCCGCGCCGAGATGGCGGGCGTCATGCGGCAGGTGAAGTTCGAAGGCAGCTTCGAGCAGTTCATCACCTACCTGAACACCGACCCGAAGTTCTTCCACAAGAGGCCCGAGGCACTGCTCGATGGCTATCGCGCGCTGGCCAAGCGCATCGAGCCCGAGCTGCCGCGCCTGTTCGCCGAGCTGCCGCGCGCGCCGTACGGTGTGCGAGCCATGCCGGACCATCAGGGCCCCGACGCCGCCGAGTACTACGACGGCCCGGCACTCGACGGCACCAAGCCCGGCTGGTTCAACGCCAACACGCTGGGCTGGCGCACACGCCCGACATGGCGTATGGCCACGCTCACCGCACATGAGGCCGTGCCGGGGCATCACCTGCAGATCGCGCGCGCCGTGGAATTGAAGGCGCTGCCGGCGTTCCGCCGCTCGTCGGGCTATGTGGCGTTCCAGGAAGGGTGGGGCGTGTATGCGGAGACGCTGGGGCGCGGCATCGGCCTTTATGACGACCCCTATGACCTGTTCGGCCACCTGCAGTGGCGCGCGCTGCGTGCCGCCCGCCTCGTGGTGGACACGGGCATGCACAGCATGGGCTGGTCGCGCCAGCAGGCCATCGACTACATGGTCACGCAGACGGGCATGGACAAGGGCTTTCTCACCTCGGAAGTCGATCGCTATGTGTCGTGGCCGGGCCAGGCGCTCGGTTACATGATCGGCGCGCTGAAAATCGAGGAACTGCGCGACAAGGCAAAGCTCCAACTGGGCACGAAGTTCGACCTGCGCCGGTTCCACAACGCGGTGATCGACCAGGGCGCGCTGCCGCTCGACGTGCTCGAAGACGTGATCGGCGAGTGGGTGGAAGCAGAACGCGTTCGATAACAGCAAGCCGATAGAGGCAAGAGGAGTGACAGAGCAATGAAAGCCCAGCTGCATTGGCAGGCTGCGGTGCTGGTCATGGCGGTTGCCGCCGTGTCTGCATGCGCGCAAACACCGGTTCGCCAGGACACCGCGCCTGTGGCGCCCGTGGCCGCTGCCACACCGCCTGCGTCGGCTGCTTCGCGCCCGGCACCCGATCCGGCGGCGCCCAAGCCGTTCGCTGAAGTGATTCGCGGCGCATCGCGCAGCGACGGGCTCTTCCCGGTCTGGCGCAAAGACGAAAAAGTCTGGCTCGAAGTGCCCAAGGCGATGATCGGCAAGCCCTTCCTGTTCACGGCCAACATCGCAAATTCCGTGGGTGAGCGTGGCCTGTACGCGAGCCAGATGGGCTTGTCACGCATGGCCGAAGTGCGTGTGATCGGCCGGCAGTTCCAGCTGCTCGCGCTCAACACGCAGTTTCGCGCCGTGTCAGACCAGGGCAGCAAACGCGCGATCGACCAGGCGTTCTCGCCAAGCCTGCTGGGCAGCGGCCCCGTGTTGAGCCTGGAGCATCCCGAGCGCGGCTCGGTGCTGGTGGATGCAGGCTTTTTGCTGTCGGACATTCCCGGCTATTCGACGCGGCTTGAAATGGCGTATCGCCTGCCGTTCGGCGTGGATCGTGCGAATTCATCGTTCGAGCGCGTGCGCGCCGATGCGAAGCTATCGGCACTCACAGCGCGCATCCACTTTGCCACGCCGCGCATCCCCGCGCCGCCGATCACACCCGGCGCGCCGGGCGCTAACCCGCCCACGGCCACGCCTGATCCGCGCAGCCTGTTTGTCGATTACGTTTACAGCTTCCTCGCGCTGCCCGAGGCACCGATGGCACCGCGCAATGCAGACCCGCGCCTGGGCCACTTCGCTGAGTCGTTCACCGACCTGGGTGGCGATGCGAAGGCCAATCCGCGCACGCACTACGTCAAGCGCTGGCGGCTCGACAAGAAGGACCCGGCAGCAGCCATCTCCGAGCCGGTGACGCCCATCGTGTTCTGGCTCGACAAGAACATACCGACTCGTTACCGCCCCACCGTGCAGGAAGGCATCCTGGAATGGAACAAGGCTTTCGAGCGCATCGGCTTCAAGAATGCCATCGTGGTGAAGCAGCAGCCCGACGACGCTGACTGGGACAACATGGATGCGGGCCACGCGTCGATCCGCTGGTTTGTCGGCGCCGATGTGGGCTTTGCCATCGGGCCGAGCCACGCGGACCCGCGCACGGGCGAAATCCTCGACGCCGACATCGGCATGAGCGACGTGTTCGCGCGCGGCTCGCGCCGCCAGTTTGTGGACGATGTGGGCCGCCGCAGCATGCCGGCTGCTGACGCGGCTTACTTCTGCGAAGACGCGCATCTCAGTGCGCAGGAGTCGGACTTCGCGCTTGAGCTGCTCGAAGCGCGCGACGAAATCGCGCCCGACAGTGCGGCAGCAGAGGCATTCGTGCTCGGCGCGATCAAGGGCACGATCATGCATGAGGTCGGCCATGTGCTGGGCCTCAAACACAACTTCCGCGGCTCCACGACAGTGACAGCCGCGCAGCTGCAGGATCGCACCTATACCGAGGCGAACGGTATCTCGAACTCGGTGATGGAATACGTGCCCGTCAACATCGCCGCCAAGGGCGAGAAGCAGGCGAGCTATCACCGGCAGGCGCTCGGCCCTTACGACTACTGGGCGATCGAATACGCGTACAAGCCGATTGCCGCAGGCCGCGAAAGCGAAGAGCTCGGCAAGATCGCGGCCCGCAGCACCGAGCCGCAGCTGGCCTATGGCGACGACGCTGATGCGGGTGGCGTTGCAGGTGCGGATGGCATGGACCCGTTGAGCAGCCGCTTCGACCTGGGCGACAACCCGCTCGCCTGGTATCGCAAGCGCTTGCAGTTGTCCAAGGAGTTGTGGGCGCGCGTGCAGGAGCGCCCGCCGGTTGCCACCGACGATCCGCTGCGCTTGCGCCGCTCATTGATGGCCGGTTTCGGCCCGTTGGCAACGGTGGCCGAGCTGGCAGCGAAGTATGTGGGCGGCATGCACACCGAGCGTGATTTGCCCGGCCCCAATGCCCGCCCGGCGTTCAGGCCCGTCGATCCCGCGAAGCAGCGCGAGGCCTTGCAGTTCCTGGCCACGGGCCTGTTCAGCGCCGACAGTTTCCGCTTCAAGCCGCAGGTGTTGTCGTCGGTCACCGTTGACTACAACGAGTGGGAGCGGGGCGGCCCGGCCGACATCACGACGGCCGCAGTGCGCGTGCAGCTCGCCGCGCTCGATCGCCTCCTGAGCCCTGGCACGGCGAACCGCCTGCTCGACCTGCCCGCCTACGTCCCACCGGCCAAGCGCAAGAACCTGATCTCATTGAACGAGGTGTACGAGACGTTGCAGCGCGCCATCTGGAGCGAGCTTTCCACGTCTGCCGATATCGACCGTATTCGCCGCAACCTGCAGCGCGAGCACATCAGGCGTTTGCAAGCGATGCTCACGCGCGGCGCGCCGGGCATGCCGGCCGATGCACTCAGCCTGTTGCGCTTCAACGCAACGAAGCTGGAAGCGCAATTGCGAAGCGCCGTCGCCAAGGGCGGCCGGTCTGTCGAGTCGCGAGCGCACCTGGCGGAGAGTCTGGGGACGTTGGACGAGGCTTTGCGCGCGAAGATGCAGCGGAGCTGATTCCGGTTTTTTCTCCGCAGTGCGCCCCCCTTTTGTTCAGGGTGGGCTGCGGCCGTCGGGCGGCCTTTTCCCTCCGTGTCATTCCGCCGGCCACGGGGCCGGGCTCCCTTCTTTACCTGCGGGAAAAGTCCGCCCAACGTCCACAGCCTAAGCAGTGCGGTTGGTGATCAACTCAGTGAAAACCTCTGCGCGTTGTATCGAGCGCAGCGGTGATCACCGAGTAGATATTTAGCCGCTGTGTCCAGGCCTCGGACGTCCGGTGGCCGATTCACGCAGGTAAAGGAGGAGCTCGGCCCCTAGGGCCGGCGGGGGACACGGAGTGAATCGGCCACCGGACGGCCGTGGCCCACCCCCGAACGGCAACATGCAAAAAACTACGTAGCAATCTTCCGCTTCAACCACCGCATCAGCGCGCCCAGCACAGGCAGCTTCTCATAAAGCTCTTCCGCAGCGTCCCAGTAGTCGCGGTGCTCGGCAATGCGGCCGTCATCCGCCAGCATGAGATGCGACGCACCGCGAATCACTTCCTGTTGGCCTGGCTTTGATGACTTGAAACGAAACACCATGTCCCACGCCAGCCAGCACTCACGGCCCTGCGACATGCGATGCCGCACGACAAACTTCGGGTCGTCGAGCGTGTCGAACATGTGGCGAAAAATCTTTTCGATTGCGGGCAGGCCGCGCACCTCATTGAACGGATCCTTGAACAAGGCATCGGGCACGTAGGCATCTTGCAAGCGCACCAGATCGGCACGCGAGAAGCGCTCGAAGAATTCTGCAATGCGATCAGCGTCGGAAATGCGCATCGTCATTTGCCCGTCCCCCGGCGCACGATGGCCTGGTAAATGCGAAACGGCAACAGTGCCAGCAGCTTCATGGGCCAGGTAAATCGATAAGGGTAGTGAATTTCAAAACGGCCATTGCGCCACCCATCGAGCATCTCTTGCGCGGCTTGCTCAGGCGTCATCAGCGCGGGCATCTTGAATTCATTTTGCGCAGTTAACGGTGTTTCGACAAAGCCGGGGTTGACGATGCTCACGCCCAGGCCCTTCGGATGCAAATCGAGATAGAGCACTTCAGCCAGGTGAATGAGCGCCGCCTTGGTGGGGCCGTACCCCAGGCTCAGCGGCAGGCCGCGAAAGCCCGCAACGCTGCCCAGCAAACTGATGTGGCCCGAGCCCGCGCGCAGCATCGGCGCGAGCACCGCATCCAGCACGTTCAGCGCACCGACATAGTTCACGCTCTGGTGGCGCAGTGCCTCTTGCAAGTCGAAGTGCGTGGCTTCGAGGGCCTTGTAGTAGCCCGCCGCGAGCACGACCATGTCGAGCGGCCCCAACGCAAAGATCGCGTCTGCTGCAGCGCGCACCTGCGCGGCTTCGGCGACATCGAGCGGCCATGCCATGGCGCCGGGATGCGCGGCGACAAAGCTCGCAAGCGCGTCGGCTTTGCGCGCAGAGACATGCACCGTGGCACCCGCAGCGTGAAGCGCCGCCGCTGTTGCCAGGCCGATGCCCGTGGAGGCGCCCACGATCCACACGCGCTGGCCACGCCAGTCCACCAGGCATGGATTGGCGGTGCCCACAATGCGGTTCCACCAGCTCATGACCGGCGTGTGAAGGAGAGCGTTACTTCGCCGAGCGTGATGCCGAACTTGGTCATCACGGTCTTGTTGAGCAGCACGCGGTCGCTCATCAGGTACATCCAGTCGTCCATCTGCACGTTCCAGACTTTGCCGTCCACAGGCAGCGCCAGCGTGTAGTTCCAGCGCAGCGCGTTGCCGCGCGCCTGGCCCTGCGCTTCGCCCACCACGTCGTCAGCGCGGCCGCTGTAGCGGCCGTCGGCCAGTTTCGTGATGGTCCATACGCGGCGCTGCTTGGTGCCGTCCGAGTACGTGAAGTCTTCATCGAGCGTGCCCGTGTTGCCTTGCCACTTGCAGTCGAGCACGACGGTGAATCGCTTGACGACCTTGCCTGACCGGTCGGTGAACATGCCCCACGCATCGATGGTGCCGTTGAAGTACGTCTGCAAGTCGAGCGCCGGACGCTCGGCCGCGTAGTCGGAGATTTCGGGTGAAGCGCAGCCGGAAATGGCTGCGACGGACAGTGCCGATGCGGCCACAAGCATGCGCCGCCGCGAGAAGTGATGAGTCATGAGGAGCCTCCAGGGCGTATCAGGTTGAAGTAAAGAAGGGCGCCCGCCGCGCACTTGAGCAGGCAGGGCAGCAGGCAATAGGCGAGTGTGAGCGCGGTGAGTGCTTCAGGCGTACGCACGCCAGGTGCGTAGCCAGCGAAGCCGAGCACCGGCAGGGCAACGCCGGCGGCCAGCGCCAGGTTCAGCTTGGTCGCGAAGTTCCACCAGCCGAAGAAGATGCCTTCGCCACTGCCGCGCAGGCCCGCCTTCTCGATCACGCTCGCGAGCAACGCACTCGGCAGCGCCAGGTCGGTGCCCAGCGCGATGCCGGACAACGCGCAGATCGCGATAAAGGCCGCGCCGTCTCCCTGGCCGAGCGTGCTGGCACCGATGAACACGCACACTGCCAGCGCCATGCCGGCGAGCCACGTGCGCGCAAGCCCGATGCGCGTCACCAGCCGCACCCACAGCGGTATCGACAAAGCCGCGCACAAAAAATAGCTGCCTAGAAACAGCGGCTCTTGCGAAGGCGGCGCCTGCAGGCGGTCCTGCACGAAGAACAGCACGAGCGTCGCAGGCACCGCGCTGGCGATGCCGTTGAGCAGGAACACCGCCAGCAGCTGGCGAAATGGCGCGTGGCGAAACGGCGTGCGCCAGTCCACGCGCTCGCGCTGTTGTGGTTGCGCCTGTGGCCGTGCGGACCGCGACCATGCCCACCAGCCCGCTGCAAGCGCTGCGCAGAGCACGCCTGTGGTCACTGGCAGGCCCGCGAGCACTGGCAACACGGAAGCGAGCAGCACGCCGACCAGGCCGAGCCCTTCCCGCCAGGCAAACACGCGGCTGCGCTCGCTGTCGTCGCCGCCGAGCATCGCACCCCACGACTGGTGCGCAACGGTGAGGATGCTGTAGGCCGCATACGTCAGCACAAGCCCCGCTGCGATCCACCCGAGCAGGGCAGACGCGCCGAGCCGGGGCGGAAAGAAGAGCCACGCGAAGCCCGCCGCGAGCGCTACAGCGGCTGCGGCCGATGTGGCGAGCACCGCCTGCGCCGAGCGCGCGAAGAGCTTGTCGATCCACGCGCCAATCCATGGGTCCACCACGGCGTCAAGCAGGCGCACCACCAGCAGCACAGCACCCAACGCCGCCAGCGAAACACCGAACTCGCGCGCATAAAAGTTCGGCAGCTGCACATACAGCGGCAACGCTACAAAGGCGAGCGGCAGCCCTAGCAGGCCGTAGCGCCAGCCGGCGCTGGGCAGGTTCACGGCGGCGTGTCTGCGAGCAAGGCCGCGCGCAGCTTGGGCTGCGATGTCGCGGTGCCGAGCCAGATGGCGAAGAACATCCTGGCGAACTGCGGATCGGCCACTTCCCCAACGGGTTTGCCGTTGATGAGAAAGCTCGCGCCGCGCCCTGGCTGGTTCACGCCCACGATGCGGTCGCCGGCCACGAAGTCGTGCAGCAGCGGCCTGAACTGGGCCTCCCATCGCGCAGCTGTCTCCGGCGCGATCGGTCCCACGCGGCGCATCTGCTCGAGCGACGTACGCACGATGTCGTCAGCGCGAAAGCTGCGCTGGTAAGTCAGTTCAAGCGCGAAGGCATGCCGGTCGAAGTGGCGCTGCGTGAAGTCAGGCGCCACCCACAGCCGCGCGTCGTACGCGGAAATGCCGAACCACGTCAGCCGCCCCTCGCCGGCGAACCGCGCGGAAGGCATGGTCGAGGTGAGGGCCGATGGCAATGCCCACACGCGCTCCGACGCTGATGCCACGGCGGGCGATGCAGGGGCAATGCCCAGCACCGAGCAGATCAGGAACGCTTGCGCAGCGTGTATTGCACGACGTCCGTGTTGCCCTCGGCAAAGGCCGCTTCGCAATAGGCGAGATAGAACTCCCATAGTCGTATGAACCTTTCGTCGAAGCCAAGCTGATGCACTTCCTGCTGCTGGTGCATGAAGCGCTCGCGCCAGTATTTGAGCGTCAACGCGTAGTCCTGGCCGAACGAGAACTGCTCGACCACTTCAAGGCCGGCCTCGCGTGCATGACGCTCGAACTCCGCGGGGCACGGCAGGCAGCCGCCTGGAAAAATGTATTGCTGGATGAAGTCGGTGCCCGCGATGTAGCGCGGCCAGAGCGCGTCGTCCATCACGATCGACTGGATGCACGCAAAGCCGCCGGGCTTGAGTGCCGATGCGATCTTGCCGAAGTAGCTCGGCCAGTATTCGCGGCCGACGGCTTCCACCATTTCAATGGAGCAGACCGCGTCGTAAGGGCCGTCGCTGATGTCGCGGTAGTCCTGCAGGCGCAGGTCGGCGCGCTGCGACAAGCCGGCGTCTGTCAGGCGCTGGTTGGCGAATGCCAGTTGCTCGTGCGACAGCGTCACGCCCGTGACGTGTGCGCCGAAGTCGCGAGCGCCCATCTCGGCCAGCGCGCCCCATCCGCAGCCGATCTCCAGCACACGGTCGCCCGGCTGCACGCCTGCGGCGGTGAGCGCGCGCCGGACCTTCGCCTCCTGCGCCTGGCTCATGGTGAGCGTCGTATCGCCGGCGAAGAGCGCCGACGAATAGTTCATCGTGTCGTCGAGCCAGAGCCGGTAGAAGTTGTTGCCCAGGTCGTAATGCGCCTCGATGTTGCGGCGGCTGCCGCTGCGGCTGTTGCGGTTGAACAGGTGCCGCATGCGGTACGCAAAGCGCCCCCACCAGCTGCCGTACACCACGCGCTCGATGGCCTGCCGGTTGCGCACCAGCAGGCGCATCAGGTCGGCCAGCGATGGTGTCGTCCAGTCGCCGGCCAGGAAGGTTTCGGCCATGCCGATATCCCCGCTGGCAAGCGCCGCGCCGAACACGTTCCAGTTGTGCAGCGTGGCGAACGCATGGGCATCGCCTTCGCCGAAGACGCGCGTCTCACCATTGGGCAGTCGCAGCGTGAGCGTGCCGCCTTCCAGGCCAGCCAGCTGATGCAGCACGAGGCGCGCCGCAGTGGGCGGCGTTGGCGGTATGGCGCCTTGCTTGTAGTCGGAGGAGGTCGTTGTGTTCATCGGCTCTGGGGCAAATGGCGGACAAAGGGGACGCGCGCCATCCACAGGCGGGCGGCCTGCCAGTGGATGCGCGCCGTGATGGCAAGCGTGAGGATCGGGTGCTGCCAGACGGCCCGGCGCAGCGCGCGTGCCGTGACCGGCTCGAGCTCGCCGCTGACGCTGGTCTGCAGCAGCGGGCCGGTTTCGTCGTCATGGTCGATGCGCACGATCGTGTTTTCGCGCTGGCCCGTCAGCCAGAAGCGGAAGCGGTACGAGCCCTCCACCTTGCAGAACGGCGACACGAAGAACGCCTTGGGCGCGGCGATTTCGCGGCCCCAAGCGGGTTCATCCAGCACATAGCAGTGGCGTTCGCCGTGCGTGTTGTTCACCTCGACCACGATGGCGCGCAAGGAGTCGTCGGCGCGGTGGCAATACCAGAAGCTCACGGGCTTGAATGCGTAGCCCAGCATGCGCGGATAGCAGTGCAGCCACGCTTCGCCGTCGGCGTCATGGATGTTGTGCAGGGCGAGCAGCTCGTCCAGCCAGCCGAGCGAATTGGCGCGCCCGTCGCCGTGGTCGCTGTCGTGAAAACTGATAATGCCGCGCCGGTTGTGTGCAAGCGCCGACGGACCATCCCCCGCGGCCTTCAACGCATGCATCGCCCGCATCGGCAGCAGCAGGAAGAATGTGGGATAGGCGAACGCGTGCTCGACGGGCTTGAGCCGCTTGTGCCGCACCTGGCCAAATCCGATCAGCGGTGCATTCACAAGCTGGCCTCGGCAGCTTCTTGCATCCGGCTTCGAAGCAGTAGCGACTTGGCGGCGGCCTGGCCCGAAACAAGCCCGTCTTCGTGAAAGCCAAAGCCCGTCCACGCGCCGCAATACCAGGTGTTGTGCAACCCCTGGAGGCTCTGCAGCTGAGCCTGTGCGCGCACGGCCGCCCCATCGAGGATGGGGTGGGCGTAATCGAATTCGCGCACGATGCAGCGCGGATCGATCGGGCGCAGCGGATTGAGCGACACGATGACGGGTTTGCTCCACGGCAACGGCTGCAGCTTGTTGATCAGGTAGTGCACGCACACATCGCCCGGCGAGTGGGCTGCACTCTCGTAGTTCCATGCCGCCCATGCGCGGGGGTTGGATGGCAGCACGCTCGCATCGGTGTGCAGCACCGCGCGGTTGCCCTGGTAGCGGATCGCGCCGAGCAACTCAGCCTCCTGCTTCGTCGGGTCAGCCAGCAGGCCGAGCGCCTGGTCGGGGTGCGTCGCAATCACCACACGGTCGAACGACTCGCAGCCCGCGTCTGTCTTGACGAGCACGCGCCCCGGTTCGCGCACGACTTCGCGAACGGCGGCACTGCGGCGCGCCTGCGGCAAGCCCGCGATGATCTTCTCGACATACTGGCGCGAGCCCCCTTGCACAGTGAACCACTGGGGACGGTTGGCGATCTGCAGCAAGCCGTGGTTGTCGCAAAAGCGAAGCAGCGGGCCGACGGGAAACTTGAGCACTTCGCTCATGGGGCTGCTCCAGATGCAGCCGACCATCGGCAGGAGATACCAGTCGCGCAACTCGTCGCCAAAGCGGTTGGCTCGCAGGAAATCGCCCAGGGGCTGGTCGTTGTCGGGCAGATCAGCGCGCACCAGCCGCGTGGCGAGCGAATTGAAGCGCAGCAGGTCGCGCAGCATGGCCCAGAACCGCGGGCGCAGCAGATTGCGTTTCTGGCTGAAGACACTGGCCAGGTCGGTGCCGCTCCACTCCAGGTCATCGCCGTCCATCGCGCCGGGCACCTGCACCGAGAACGACATGTCGGATTTGACGGTGGTAACGCCGAGTTCGGCGAACAGGCGGATCAAGCCGGGGTAGGTGCGCTCGTTGTAGACGAGAAAGCCTGTGTCCACGCCGTGCGTCACGCCGTCGAGCGTGAGGTCCACCGTGTGCGCATGGCCGCCGAAGCGCGCATCAGCTTCAAACAGCGTGACGGACGCATTCCAGCGCAGCAAATGCGCTGCCGACAGGCCGGAAATACCGCTGCCGATCACGGCAATCTTGAGCTGTGAGTGCATCTTGGTTGAATCAGAATTTCTGTTTGTCATACTACAATAACACCGCTCGCCCATGTGTCCCATCCGATGAATACCAGTACGCAACCCGACGGCAAATGGATGTCGATCGCCGAGGTTGAGCGGGAAACCGGCCTGCCGCGCGCCACCGTGCGCATGTGGGAGCGGCGCTACGGATTTCCGGCGCCTGCGCGCGACGAGCGCGGCGAGCGCAGTTACGACGCGGCGCAAGTGGCCCAGTTGCGGCTGATGCAGCGGCTGGTCCAGCAGGGCCACCGCCCTGCCAAGCTGGTCGCCGCTGGAGCGCAGGGCATTCGCGAGCTGGCCGCGCCGGCCCCCGCCGCCCGCTCCCGTGCCGCGAGCCCGCAAGCCGCAGCGCTGTTGCGTGTGGTCAAGCAGCATGACGTGGACCAGCTCAAGTTGCAGCTGCTGGCGTGTCTGCGGCGGGTCGGGCTTGAGCAATTCGTCGCTGCGCAGCTGCCTGCGTTCAACGCACTGATCGGGGATGCCTGGTCATCGGGCGAGCTGCAGGTGCATGAGGAGCACCTGTATTCGCATGTGGTGTACGACGTTGTCCGGGAGGCCATCGCTGCCGTGGCCCAGCCCGTGCGTGACGAAGCCCCGCTGGTCCTGCTCACGACGGTGCCGCAGGAATATCACGGGCTGGGGTTGTTGATGGCACATGCCATGTTCGCGTTGCAGGGCTGCCAGGTTGTCTCGCTGGGCGTGCGACTTCCGCTTGACCAGATTGCGGCTGCAGCGCAGGCCTACAAGTCGGACCTGGTCGGGTTGAGCTTCACGGGGGCGCTGGGCACGGCGCATGTTCTGCGCAGCCTGGAAGAGTTGCGCGGCATGCTGCCGCCGCAGGTGCGGCTCTGGGCGGGCGGCAGCAACCCTGCGCTGCACAAGCGCACCATTGCCGGCGTGCGTTCCATCAAGGATGTGCTGGCCATACCGGCCATGCTGGCCGAGGACTTCGCGTTGCCCCCTGTGGCTGCCGCGCGGGCGGCGCGTAAACTGGCCGCATGATCGTCGAAAGAATCTGGACCGCGAATTCGTTTCGCAACTTCAACTACCTGGTCGCCTGCCCTGACACGGGTGAAGCCCTGGCGATCGATCCGCTCGATCATGAAAAAACGCTCGCAACCGCGCGCGCCAAGGGCTGGCAGATCACCCAGGTGCTCAACACGCACGAGCACCACGATCACATTGGCGGTAACGCCGCTGTCGTGGCTGCCACGGGCGCGAAGGTCATCGCCCACCACCGCGCTGCCAAACTCATCCCAGGCGTTGACCGCGGTGTCGGCGCCGGCGACGTGATCAAGGTGGGCAAGCGCGTCGAGCTCGAATGCATGGACACGCCGGGCCACACCATGTGCCACATCTGCCTGCGCTCGCACACCGATGAGCCGGCGCTGTTCTCGGGCGACACGCTGTTCAACGCCGGGGCGGGCAATGTGCACAACGGCGGCAACGTGGCCGACCTGTACGCCACCTTTGTGGACCAGATCGACAAGCTGCCCGCGAACACGCGCATCTACCCGGGCCACGACTACATCGAGAACAACCTGAAGTTCACGCTCGCACGCGAGCCGGGCAATGAAGCCGCGCAGGCATTGCTCGCCCAGGTGACAGGGCAGGACCCGGCGCATGCGCTCGTCACCACGCTCGCCGACGAAAAGCGCATCAACACATTCATGCGTCTGGACAGCGCGGGCGTGATCACACGGCTGCGCGAAGACTTCCCCGACCTGCCGGCCCAGCCGGACGCGAAGACGGTGTTTTCGAAGTTGCGGGAACTGCGCAACAGGTGGTGAAGCACCAGCCTGGCGCCGAATGCAGCGTCAGCGGGAAGCCCCACGAGCCAGCCGCAGCACGCCGTCGCGCAGGCGCGCAAATTTCAGCGTGAGCAGGTCGAGGAAATAGTTCTGGTACATGCGCCACGGCGTGCGGTCCCCCTGCCGTGGCAGCGTTGCGGCCGCGCGCTGGATGTAGCCTGACGACAGATCGATGGCCGGGCCGCTTGCCGCCAGCGAATCATCATGAACGGGCACGCACGTGTCGAGGCCCGTTGCCTGCATCTCATTGAGCAGGCGGCACACATAGCGCGCCGACAGCTCGCACTTCAGCGTCCACGACGCATTCGTGTAGCCGGTGGCGACGGCCAGGTTGGGCACGCCGCTGTACATCGTGCCGCGATAGACAAATGACTTCGATGCATCAACAGCAGCGCCATCGATCGTGATGGCCGCGCCGCCCAGCATCTTCAGCCGCAGGCCCGTCGCCGTGACCACCACATCGGCGTCCAGCGCTTCGCCGGACGCAAGCTTCAATCCGTCCGGTGTGAAGCGCTCGATGTCCCCCGTGACGATGTCTGCCTTGCCGCTGCGCACCGCCTGGAAGAAGTCGCCATCGGGCGCGATGCACAAGCGCTGGTCCCATGGGTCGTAGCGCGGCGACAGGTGCCGGGCGACATCGAAATCCGCGCCGAGGTAGCGCCGCGCGCCTTTGCTGATCAACCGCTTCATGGCCTCGGGCCAGCGCCGCGAGAACTGGAAGAGCAGCGTCGCGCCCACAATGTTCTTCCAGCGCACCATCCGGTGTGCGGCAAGCGGCGGCAACCATTGGCGCAGCTTCGCGCCTATCGCATCGTGCGCAGGCAGCGCAATGATGTAGCTCGGCGAGCGTTGCAGCATCGTGACGTGGGCTGCGCGCGTGGCCATCGCGGGCACGAGCGTGATGGCCGTGGCACCACTGCCGATGACCACGACGCGCTTGCCGGTGTAGTCGAGGCTTGCCGGCCACTGCTGCGGATGCACGATCGTGCCCTTGAATTCATCGCGGCCTTGCCACTGCGGCTCGTAACCCGATTCATAGTCGTAATAACCGCTGCAAAAAAACACGAAGCGGCATTCGATGCGCGCAGTCACGCCCTGGCTGCTGAGCGTGCTCACACACCAGCGGGCACGCTGCGAATCCCAGTCAGCGCCCGTGACGCGTATACCAAACCGGATGTGGCGCTCGATGCCTTCTTCGCGCGCGGTGGCTGCAACATAGTCGCGAATCGTGGTGGCCGACGCGAACATGGCGTTGTCAGCCCAGGGCCTGAAGCTATAGCCCAGCGTGGACATGTCCGAATCGGAGCGCACGCCCGGGTAGCGGAACAAGTCCCAAGTGCCGCCGATGGCGCTTCGGCTTTCGAGGATGGTGTAGCTGCGCGATGCGCAGAGCGTCTGCAGGTAGTGGCCCGCGGCGATGCCTGACAGGCCGGCGCCGACAACGACGACATCCACGAAATCAGTCGTATTGCTCACTGGGCGGCGCTTGCAGGCGATGACATCTGCGCACGGATGCGTCGCACCTTGTGCATCACGAGCTTGCGGTAGCCGGGGCCGAGCAGTCGCGTGACGATGTCCATGAAGCGGGCATCCGGCCCGACGAGCACACGTGGCGCGTTGCGCTCGACGCCGCGCAAAATCTGTAGCGCCGCCGATTCAGGCGTGGTGACTTGCAGCAGCTTCGACATGAATTCGCGCTGGCGTTGCTCGTCGCCGCCGTTTTTCGCCACCATGGCCGGGTCCATGCGGGCGGCTCGCGCAATGTTGGTGCCCACGCCGCCGGGGTGCACGCACGTCACGCTCACGGGCGCGCCTTCGAGCTCAAGCTCCATGCGCAGCGCCTCGGTATAGCCGCGCACGGCGAACTTGCTCGCGTTGTAGGCAGAAGAGCCTGGCATCGCCATGATCCCGAAGAGGCTGGAGATGTTCACGATGTGCCCCTGCCCGCTTGCGCGCAAGTGCGGCAGAAAAGCTTGCGTGCCGTTGATCACGCCCCAGAAGTTGATGCCCATCAACCATTCGAAGTCGGCGGGCGTCGTGTGTTCGGCTGACGCGCTGAGTGCGACGCCCGCGTTGTTGAAAATCATGTGGACGTTGCCGAACGCATCGCGTGTCTTCGATGCCCAGGCAATGAACGCTGCACGGTCAGCAACATCGAGCACATCGGCTGCGGCCTTCGCACCCAGCGCTTGCGCCATCGAGGCCGTCTCCTGCACACGCGCTGCGTTGATGTCCGCCAGCGCCAGCGCGCAGCCCCGGCGCGCGAGTTCGAGCGCGAGCGCCCGGCCAATGCCTGAACCTGCGCCCGTGATGGCGGCCACTTTTGCCTTGGTGATCTTCATCGTGCAATCAGCCCCGCTGTGTTGTCGCCGCAGTGTAAGCCGGGTCTAATCAGGCGCATGTTCAAGCGATTGCTGGCCTCGCCCCTTGTGCAGATCGTCCTGTGCGTGGCGGCCTATCTGGCGGTGACGTGGCGCATGGGGCCGACAGCCATGGTGATCAGCAGTCCGCTGCTGGGCGCGGCGATTGCGTTGCCACTGATCAACCTCGCCTGCGGTCTTCGCCACCGCGCGCGGGCGGCCACGTGGCTGCCAGTGCATGGCAAGCACTATGTGTTTCGCGGTGTGACCATCAATGTGATCGAAGACGATGACTATTGCCGCTGGCTGCGCCTGGCCGATGCGCGAAAGGTGTTCCCGATTTCCGCGACCGAGCGTGTGCTGGCCATCTCGTTCCCCGATCGCGTCAAGTCGTTCGGCAATGCGCGCGACGCCTATTTGCGCGACGACGCGATGATCGAACTCCTGGCGAGGCAAACTGATGCGACGGCGTTGCGCTTTCGCACATGGATAGACCGCACGATCTTCATGCCGGGGCAAAAGGTGCGAAGCGACCGGGGCATACGGCCAGAGCCGCCGGTCACTGCATGACGCCGTGCTGCTAAGCAGCCTTTGCCGCACGCGGCGCGCGTTTGCGCGCAGGTTTGGCAGCAGGTGCCTTGCTGCTGGCAACCACACTCAGCTTGGCCTTGCTGCGCGGCGCGCGCGGCTTTGCTGCGGCGGGCGCTGCAGTCGCAGCCGATGCGACGGGCGCGGCGATGGCAGCAGGCGCTGCTTCCAGCGAGCGCGCCACCTCCAGCAGCTTGCGATGCTCGGCGAGCAAGGAATCGGCGAGATCGGCGATGTCCGGCAGCGCGCGGCGGCAGCCGATCAGGCCGTAGTCGAGCCGGCCGTTGTAGCTTTGCACGGTGACGTTCAGCGCCATGCCGTGCGCGGGAATGCTCACTGGGTAGTAGCTGATGATCTTCGCGCCCGCGAAATACAGCTGCGTCTGCACGCCGGGCACATTCGAGATGATCACGTTCGCAATCGGCGGAATGACATTGGCCAGGCGCGAGCGCCCGTACAGCGATGCCAGCCCCGACAGCAGCCAGGGCGCGGCCAGCATCGGGAAGTCCGTCGGAATGGCCGACTTCACCTTGCCCATCATCGCCTTCATCTCCACCGATGCTTCGGCGATGCGCTTGAGCCGCTGCAGCGGCTCGGGCAGATCGGTGGCGAGCGTCATGCGCACCATGCTCACCTGGTTGTTGGCCGACTCGTCGCCCGCCGTGCGCAGGCTGACGGGCACAGCAGCCAGCAGGGGCTTTTCGGGCAGCTCGCGATGGCTGTTGAAGTAGTCGCGCAAGGCGCCGGCCACGGTCGCCATCACGACGTCATTGAGGGAAGTGCCCGTGCGCTTGGCGATCTCCTTGACTTCGGCCAACGGCACCGTGCGCGCTGCAAACCGGCGCTGGTTGGTGATGGCCACGTTGATCGACGTGCGCGGCGCGAAGAAGTCAGCGCTGTTCGGCAGCGACCAGTTGCGCCTGCCGTTCTCGTCTTTTTCCGGCAGCAAGGTGGTCTTCGCGGCCGCGGCGAGCGAAGGCAATGCCTTGACCAGCTTCACGACCTGCCGCGCCGTGTTGGTGGCAGCTGCACTCAGAAGCTCGGCCACGCCCAGCTGGTAGTCGTTACGCCGCAGTTTCGGGCGCGGCGGCTTGACGCGGCGGCCCGACGGCTCGGTGTCGAGAATCGCGCGGCCCAGTGCAACACCGGCCTGGCCGTCCAGGCGCGCATGGTGCACCTTGGTGTACAGCGCGACTTCGCCGCTGCGCAGGCCGTCGATGATGAAGAACTCCCACAGCGGGCGGCTGCGGTCAAGCAGTGTCGAATGCAGGCGCGCCACGTACTGCTGCAACTGCGCGTTGCTGCCCGGCTTGGGCAGCGTGATGTGGCGGATGTGATGGTCCAGGTCGATGTCGTCGTCTTCCACCCACACCGGGTCGGCCAGGTCGAAAGGCATCAACGCCAGCTTGCGCGTGAACACATCAGCGGTGTGCAGCCGCTCGGCCAGGTACTTCTTGACGTTCTCGAAGAAGTCGCCTGAGTACCCCGGCGGCAGCTCAAGGATGTTCAGCGAGCCTACGTGCATGGGCATCTCGGGCGATTCGAGATGCAGGAAGGCGGCGTCGATTCCGCTGAGATGGTTCATGGCGATGTCCCCAAACGCTGTGCGATTGGGGATTTTGCGCCATTGCCGCGCTGGAAATTACTGCGGTGCAGCACCCATGCGCTTGATGCGCCCCGAGCCGACCACGCTGCTGCTGGTCTTCGGGTCGCCGTAGTAACTCACGTCGCCCGAACCCGCGATGGATGTTTGCAGCGTGCCCGTCGTCCAGAGCGTGGCCGAGCCGGAGCCGCCAATGCTCACGCTGGCGTCCTCTGCCTTGAGCCCGCGCGCCCGCACATCGCCGGACCCGCCGATGGAGATGGAGAGCTTGCGCGTCGAGCCGCCGCCGAGCTTGATGGCGCCGCTGCCACCAATCGCCGCTTCCACGGCGTCGCTCTGCAGCTGCTTCACCTCGATCGAGCCGCCGCCGCCAATGCCCAGATGCAGCTTGGGTGAGCGAAGCGAATCCGCGGTGATGGAGCCCGAGCCGCCAATGCCCAGGTCCGATATCTCCTTGGCGTTGACGATGATCTCCAGCTTCTTCGACTCGATGTCGAGGTGGCGGCGAGAAGCGCGAAGTTGCAACGCGCCATCTTCGATCACGCTGGCGACCAGCGGCAGGATGTTCTCGTCGCCTTCGATCACGACGCTCTCGACATTGCCGATGCGCACTTCGACCTGTGCGGGCAGCGACAGCTCGACGCCCGTGAAGTGGCCGAGCGCCCGCTCCTGCATCTTGACGATGCCGTTGCCCTTGACGGTGTCGCCGCCAAACCAGCCTGCGAAAGCGCTGGCGCTGGCGCAGCTCAAGACGATCGCAAGGCCAGCTGCGACGACGCGGTGGCTGCGCGGTGTGATGTGGGGGCTATGCATGGTGAAGTCCTTTCAAGGCCGGTCGTGCTGATGGAGCGGAATTTAGGGGCCCCTCGTGGCGGCTGCGAGCGGCTTGCGATGGAGCGCTGCAAATGCGCGACAGCCCGCAGTTTCCGGCGATGGGCGTCGGCGTTGCCAGCCCATCTGTAGGCCCGGATGCCGCCGCCGTGACGGACGTGAGCCCGAGTTGCCAGAAGTGTCTGCCGCTTTGCATCAGCTTTGCATGCGCTTTGCGTCAGGTGCACAACCGCAGGTGCAATATGCAAGCTCATTTCAACCGGAGCCATCCATATGAAAAACATGAAAGCCATGTCCGTCGCCGTCGCTGCCGTCATGGGTCTTGCCTCGGTGCCTTCCTTCGCGCAAGGCAGCGGCATCGACGCCGACCGGCAGGGCGTCGTCCAGGGCCGCGACCTGCGCGCCAGTCAACGCGGTGAGCAGCGCAGTGAGCCACGCGCCGACCAGCGACGCGACAACCGCTGGAACGCCCGCGTGGACGACCGTGGCAACTACCGGGGTGACTACCGCGGCGACCGCCGTGATGAGTACCGGGGTGACTACAGGGGTGACTATCGGGGTGACTACAGGGGCAACAGCGGCTGGGACGCACGCACCAACCAGCGCTACGAGACCTACGGCGCGCGCGGCCCCGAGTGGCGCCGCGGTGGCCACATCCCCCACCAATACCTCAATCGCCAGTACTACGTGAATGACTGGCGCGGCCATCACCTGAACGCGCCGCCACGCGGCTACCAGTGGGTGCAGGTCGGCAGCGACTACGTGCTGATTGCCATTGCGACAGGCATCATCGCGAGCCTGATTCTGAACCAGTAACGGCCGTGACGCTCAAGCCACGCGGTACCAGCTGTGAAGCCCCGCGAGGTCGTTGTCCCACGGGCTGGTCCACACGGACAGCTTGTTGGCAACGCCCACGACCCGCGTGCGGCTGATCAGCGGCACGGCGGGCACGTCGCGCGCTATCAGGTCGTTCATCGCGATGATCGTGGCCGCGCGCTTGACCGGGTCCATCTCGACTTCTGCTGCGCGGTAGAGCTTGTCGAACTCGGGGCTGACATAGCGCGAGCCATTGCGGCCTTGCCATTTGTTCGCCTTCGACGCGACTTCCCACGAAACAAACCGGTCGAGCATGCGCAGCGGGTCAGCCGCGCCCATCGTCACCGCATACATCTGCAAGTCCGCGATGAACTTGCCGTTGGTGTCCGGGTTGGCCACATCGGTTGAGAAGAACACGGCGCCTGTCACGGCCTTGAGTTCCATCTCGATACCCGCCTTCTGGCAGGCCTGCTTGATCACGGCTTGCTCTTTCTGCCGCAAGCCATTCACCGACGTTTGAAACACGAGTTTGAGGCGCCTTCCATTCTTCGCGCGAATGCCGTCAGCGCCTTTCTTCCAGCCCGCCCCGTCGAGCAATGCATTGGCCTTGTCGATATTGAACTCGTGCTTCGAGTTCGGTGAGCGAAAGCGCGCTGGCGCATTGACGAAGTTGGCCGTGGCGGTGCCCGTGCGGCCATAAATGAATTCCTGGATGCCTTTGCGGTCCACCAGCAGTGCAAAGGCGCGCCGCACATTCACGTCGGCAAAGGCAAAGTGGCGCGTCTTCACGCTCGAGCGCTCGCCATCGACATCCGTCCACGGGTCGCTCAGGTTGATCTGCACGAACTCGAGGTCGCCCGTGGGCACGATGTGCGCGCGGCCCTTGCCGCCATCTTCCATTCGTTTGAGCACCTCGTCTTCCACCTGCAGGTTCCACGCGAAATCGAATTCGCCCGTTTGCAGCACGGCACGCGCAGCCGACGAAGCGTCGCCGCCGCCCTTGAGCTCCAGCGTGTCGAAGTGCGGCCGGTTGGGCATGTGGTAGTTCATGTTGATCTCAGCGCGCACGAGATCGCCCGGCTTGAAGTCCACGAACTTGAAGGGGCCCGTGCCCACCGGCTTGAGATTGGCTGGCGCCTCGCGCGACTTTGCGCCGATGTAGGGGGCGAACAGGTGTTTAGGTATGAGGCCCGCGGTGCCATGCAAGGCCCAGAACGGTGTCGGCGCAGGAAAGGTCACGCGCACGGTGTAGTCATCGACCTTTTCCATCTTGATGTTGGTCATCGTGCCGCTGGTGACGGCTGCGGTGGCGGGGTCGCGCCCGTATTCCCAGTTGAAGACGACGTCATCGGCGGTGAAGGGCTTGCCGTCATGCCATTGCACGCCTTGCTTGAGCTGCCACGTGACCGTGCGGCCATCTTTGGACACGCCGCCGTTCGCCTGCGTTGGCACCTGTGCGGCGAGCACCGGAACCATGTTGCCCTCCGGGTCGAACACGACCAGCGCTTCATAAAAGATCTGGCATGCCTCGATGTCTTTGGTCCCCGTGGCGAAGTGCGGGTTGAGCAAAGTCGGGCCCTGCCAGAACAGCAGCTTGAGCGGGCCGCCACCGCCGCGCCGGGTGGGCTTGTAGGGGATGGCTGTGCTCTGCGCTTGTGCCCCGCCTGAGTGCATGAGCAGTTGCGCCGCGAGCGGCGCAGCCAGCCCCAATGCGGCCATGCGGGTGATGAAGGCACGGCGCGCAAGCCGGCCGCCACGCACGTCAGCAATCAGGTCGCGCAATTCGCATTCATTCATTTGGGTGGTCCTTCGGCAGCGTCAAAGCAAGTCCATAGATCATGCCAACAGATGGAGCAGGTGATGGGGCGGGTTTGTGAGATAGCGCGCGCAGCCTCTGGCTTGAGCCAGCTCTGCAAGAGCCGTTATAGTCCGCATTCCAAAAAAAGTGTTCAGGGAGTGGACGGTGAAGAAAACCGTGAGTGTGGCAGCGGCCACCGCGTGGCGCTGCGTCATCGCGCTTGTGATGTTTGTTGTGTCGGGCATTGCGCCCGCGCAGCAGCCCGTGCAGTTTGGCGGG